>CAWBPF010000009.1:0-499659 GCA_963790515.1 uncultured Alphaproteobacteria bacterium
CGTTCTGTGCGCCCACGGCCAGATAACGGCCGTCGGGGGAGAATTTCAGCGGTTCGGGGCCACTGGGGACGCCGAAAGTGCCGACGGTGCGGTAGGGTTTGGAGGTCAGGTCGATCAGGCTGACGGAGTCCTCGTCGCCGTCACCGCGGCCCATGTTCGAGACGGCGGCGAGGGTGTGCGCGGCGTTGATGTCCATCGTATACGGTCCGACGCCGGTGGTGATCGGGCGCGGGTCGATGGTGACGTTGCTGCCGTCGATGTGCAGCACGTTCACCATATTGTCGCCGCCGCGGGTGAGCAGGGCGGTTTTGTCATCGACGAACACCACGGCACTGGGCAGGGATTTGGGGTTGCCGGTGTCGACCTTGCCGACCGGGCTCAGGCGCTTGTCCTTGACGCTGAAGACCGAGATTGTGCCCTCGGTGCGGTTGGCGATCAGCGCCAGGGTGCCGTTGGGGGAGACCCGGACCTGGGTGGCGCCGAGGCCGGCGGTCAGGGACTGCACGATCCTTCGGCGGGTTGCGAGTCAGGTCGAACACCGCGACGCGGTCGTCGGGCGAGATCCGCCGGTTGTTGCCGCCGGGTCGGCCTTGGTGGCCGACGGTGACGATGCCCCAGCTTTCGTCCTGGCTGATCCAGATCGCACCGGGCGGCCCGACGACGCTGCCGGGCGCCTCGAACGTTGCCTTGATGTTGGGCGGATAGGATTTGACGTCGATGACGGTGATCGTGTCGGCGCCGACCGGATTTGGCGCGACGAGGTTTTTCTGCGCATCCATGACGGTGTGGCCGTCGTTGGACGACAGCACCACGTCGGCCATCGCGGTGAGCGGTATGGCCGCGGTGACGATCGCGGCGAGCAGGCATCTGGCAGTGCGAGGCATTTTGTTTCCCCTTGTTCTTGGACGCGGGGGAGTGTGTCAGTCCGTCGGCGATTCCGGCAAACCAAGTGCGGGCCTGCAGCATGTCATCCAAGGACCCGAAGGCATTCATGTAATGGCCAGTGTAGCCTTTGCTCTCCAGTGCCGTAGAACAATGCAGGGAAGTCGAAGTCGCCCTGGCCGGGATTGAGATGTTCTTCATGGCCGTTTCTGAAGCAGTCGGCGAGGCGGACTTCACGGACGCGGGGCAGGGGCATCGCGGCGAGGAAGCCCTCGACGCCTTCGGGCACGAGATGGGCGTGGTTGGCGGTGAACGAGAGCTGCAGGGCAGGGGAGTCGATCTGGTTGTAGAACCACTGCCATTCCTCGATCGTGTGAGCGAGATAGTGGACTTCGGCGTTGGCGGGCTCCTTGTTCAGGTTCTCCAGCAACAGCAGCACGGATTTCCGTTCGGCGTGGTCGGCGGCGCGGCGCAGGCGGTCGAGCGCGGCCTGCATGCGCTGGGGGATGTCGGAAGAGAAATGAAAGCCGGCGTGAACGACGATCCACTCGGCACCGAGCAGAACGGCGGCGTCGATATAGGCCTGGAGGTAGGCGTCGACGGCGGGGGCCACGTAGGGGGCGTATTCGGCGACGTTGACGGCGGAGAGGGTGTGCAGGCCGAGGCGAATGTCGTGGTGGTCGCAGGAGCGGCGGATGGCGTGGGCGCGTGGCTGGTCGAAGCTGGTCAGGATATTGGCGCCGGTGTCGAGCTGGATGTCGAGGATGCCGATGTCATGCTGGGCCGCCCAGTCGACCGCGTCCTCGAGAGGGAGCTTGCGCCCGGCGTCGATGCCGATGCGGTCGGGTGAGATTGTGGACACGGTCGTTCCTCCCTTCGGTTTTGGTTTGGCCATCGGTTTCGGTATGGTGCGAGGCTGGTTTACACGGTGAAGCCGCCGGAGTCAGGTGGGGGAGCGAAACTCGCTTATGGCGGGTTTATGGATTGCCGGTTTTGGTGGTCACGGGGTTTAGCAGGAGTCGGGCTTCGGCGGCCGTTTTTTGGATATAACGGCTGTGCGAGCGGTTAGGGGCTCAGTAATTCCGTTTTGCCGGCGCCGGCAAGGCGGCTACCGGAGAGGGAGGTCATCATGGGATGGCTTACGGCGATGCGGGAGGATGCCTATCCGGCCGCAGTCCCGACGCCGCTTCGCAGCGGGGCTTTCGACCTGGCGACTGCCAATACGATGGCGTGGGCGGCTCAGCTTGCGTATGAGGTGAGCGACGAGGACAAGTTGGGGCGCGTTCTTGCCAGGTGGGGCTGGAACCAAGGCAGGCGGTTCAACGGCCGGTTCCCGAGCCATCTGCCACTGGCCAGCACCAAGGGATTTGCGGCGATGGCGGGTGACGACCTGGTCATTGCGTTCGCCGGCACCGAACCGACCAATTTGCTGAACTGGATTACGGATTTCAGTATCCATGAGACTGCGGACGGTATCACCGACGGGTTCCTGCACGGGTTCGAGGCGGTCCAAACGGCAGTGGAAGCCAGGATTGTCGGCATGACCGGCGGGGTCTTTCTGGCTGGCCACAGCCTGGGCGGCGCGATTTGTGTGGCGGCTGCGAAATGCCTTATCGAGCGTGGCGTACTTCCGAGCGAGCGTTTGCTTGGCGTCTATACGATTGGCATGCCTCGGCCCGGTAATGCGGATTATGCCGAAGCCTATGACGCCGGGGGAGTCAACGGCGTTCTGGGACAGCGTACATTCCGGCTTGTCTATGGTAACGATATTGTTCCCAAGGTGCCGCCATCAAGCCCCCCGTTTGGTTTCCGTCATGTCGGCATGGCACTCACTTGTCCGTCGGGTGGGGTGTTCGGCGGGCTGCCGATCCGCCAGGATCCAAAATCCGACCTCGGGCTTGTTGACGAGCTGGTGCGTGGGCTCGAGACCGGGCCGCAACAAGTGCCCGCGCGGCCGGCTTTTCCAGCGGCCTATCCGCTTGTCGCGGACATTATTGAAGCGCTGCCGCAGCCAATTCGTGACCATTTACCCGATGGTTATCTTCGCGCGCTCGGCGCTCCGCCAGGCGGTTAAAGCGGGGCCGAACGTGCGGGCTGCTTGGTTAGGCGCGCGGGCGTCTGGGCTGGCACGCTTTGTTGACCGGGCTTTGGCCGGGAAGGGTTCATCGGTAACGAAGTATTGGCGCCTCGGGAAGCCTTGGGATTGCCATACTCCATGTTGACACCATGACTGGGATGGATCGGCGGATTGCCGAGACAAAATCAACCAGGATTCTCGATGTCTGACAGGATCGCTCGACTTCTGAATAGTTTGAAGCCGCTCAAGCGACCGTCGGACGGCTGGTCATTCCGTCGACCTTTCAGTGCGGGCGAAGAGGCGGGGGACGGGGACCATGCACTGGCGGACCGGGCGCATGATCTGCGCCGGGCATTCCCCCTCGCTGATGCCAAATCCATCGATGCGCTGAGCGGGATCTGCTCGGTGATGTCGTTGCCCGAAGGCGGGGCGCTGATCCTGGAGGGTGAGAAGCCGGAGGCGATCTATATCGTGATCACTGGTCTGTTCGCGTCCTGTCGGACGGGGTCGAATGGGGAGGATGTTCTGCTTGAGCGGTTCGGTGCCGGCGCGGTGATCGGAGACGTGGGGTTCATCACCGGCGAAGTGCGAACGGTTTCGATCAAGGCGCTGCGGGACAGCGAGGTTTTGCGTGTATCGAGACAGGATCTCCATACGGTGGCAGCGCGCTGCCCGGGTGTGATGCTGGCAATCTGTTCGGGCGCGATGCGGCGGCTGCAATACGCCCAGCCGGCGTCTTCCTCGCCATTCAAGGTTCGTTCGCTCTGTCTTGTTCCGGTCGACAGCACGATCGACATGAGGCCGATTGTGGCGACGGTCGCCGAAAGCCTGAGGGTTTTTGGGACTGTCAATGTGGTATCGGCGGAGCAGACCTCCGGGCGGTCGTCGACCTGGTTTGCCGGAATCGAGAGAAGTTCGGATTTCGTGCTGTTTCAAGCCGAAAGTGCCGCGACGGCGTGGACGCGGTTTTGTCTGCGGCAATGCGACCGTATCGTGCTCGTGGCACGGGGCGACACGGAGCCGGCGGAGTGCGACGCCCTGGGGCCCGGGCGTATAGACGTTCCGCATGACAGGCCGCTGTCTTTGGTCCTGCTCTGGGAAGGAACTATTCTGCCGACGCGGACGACGGCGTGGCTGAAGGCGGTGAACCCAGCGGGGCATCATCACATTCGTTCGTCCCGGGATATCGAACGTGCGAGCCGCTTGATCGTCGGGCGCGGGTTGGGGCTGGTGCTATCGGGCGGGGGCGCCAAGGCTCTGGCACATGTAGGCGTTATCGATGCCTTGCGGCAGCATGACATTCAGATCGATGCCGTTGGCGGAACCAGCGTTGGTGGCATTGTGGCGGCGGTGTTCGCGCTGGAGTGGGATCTCGCTGCGACCGTTCGGTCCCTCGCCGCTGGGTTCAATCGGCGCCGGTTTTCAGATTTCGCAGTGCCGCGAACAGCGCTGTATTCAGAGCGGGCGTTTGCCAGAACGTTGGGCCATTACTTTGGCGATATTGCGGTCGAGGATTCGCCGATACCCCTGTTTTGCGTGTCGACGAACCTGACCAAGGGGATTTCGACCGTCCACCGGACGGGGCGGCTTGCGACGTGGCTGAGGGCCACATCGGCGGTGCCCGGGATCTGTCCCCCGATCATCGAGCAGAACGCGGTCTATGTTGATGGCGGGGTGCTTAACAACATGCCGACCGACGCGGTCCGGGATTTCGGCGTGGCGTCGGTGGTGGCCGTCGACGTTGGTTCGTCGCTTGAGGAGCAGGCCCGATGGGACGGTAAATCCGGTATGCCCAGTCTGCTTGATCTGCTGTGGCGGGTGGGTACCATTGGCAGCGACGGAGCTGCCAACCGGATGCCGCGCGACGGTGATGTGGTGCTCAAGCCGGAGGTGGGCACCATGGGATTGTTCGAATGGAACTCCCATGAGCGGGCGGTCGCGGCGGGTTATCGGGCGGCCATCGAGCAACTGGACGAGATCAAGGCTGCTTTGGGTCGGGGCAGTTAGCGGCGAGTTGGACCGCTCAATGCAACGAACCGGCCGCTTGGTGGCCGGCTCACCGGAGGCAGCGTCGAAGAAAGTTGTGGCGAGGGTGGTTGGAGCTTGGAAATTTCTGTGCGCGGTTGGATGGGGTTGATCCGGGCAAAGAGATTTGTCGACCCCGCGGGTGCGATGCGCCGAGGCACCTCCGGGCTTCGCGCGAGCAAGCGACGGTTGTCCGGACCTGACGAGGAGTTGACGGCGGAGGACCTCGAGAAACGGCCGGGGACGTCCCACACATGGCGCAAGGCGATCGGCTTGCGGCACAAATGGTTGGAAAGGTTACACTATGGCAGCGGATAAGGCGTCGCGGTCCACGCGTGCCCCGGCGGGAGGATGGGGTGCGCTCAATGCGGTTGAGACCCACCTGAAGCGTCAGGACGTCTTGCTGCGGGGAAACCGCCTTCTGCTGTCGATGAACAAGCCTGGCGGCTTTGATTGCCCGTCCTGTGCGTGGCCTGATCCAACAAAGCCGCATGCGTTCGAGTATTGCGAGAACGGCGCCAAAGCGGTGGCATGGGAAGCCACACGCAAACGGGCGACCCGCGCGTTCTTTGAACAGCATACGGTCAGCGAGCTGCGTGGCTGGACTGATCATGATCTTGAGAATACCGGGCGGCTGACGGCCCCTCTGCGGTACAACAAAGATACTGACAAGTATGAGGCCGTTTCCTGGGATCACGCCTTGAGCGAAATCGGCACGACCGTTCGCGGGCTTGAGCCGAACCGAGTTGAATTCTATACCTCGGGCCATGCTTCGAATGAAGCGGCGTTTCTTTGGCAGCTCACCGGTCGGTTGTTCGGCACCAATAACTTTCCCGACTGTTCGAACATGTGCCACGAGACCACGACCGTAGCACTTCCGGAGAGCCTTGGGGTCGGCAAGGGCACGACGGACCTGGACGATCTCGAGGCCTGCGACGCCATCTTCATATTCGGCCATAACCCCGGCACGAATGCGCCGCGGATGATGGGATATCTGCATGATATGGCGAAGCGAGGCATTCCGATCGTTTCGTTCAACCCGCTCAAGGAGCGGGCGTTGGTTGCGTTCGCGAATCCTCAGAGCGCGGTGGAAATGCTGACCGGCGGCGGGCAGCCGATAAGTTCACAGTTCCATCAGGTTCGCACCGGCGGCGATATCGCGGCCCTGCAAGGCATGTGCAAGGCTGTGATTGCGGCGGATGACGACGCCCTGGCGAAGGCCCTGGACCGGGTTCTGGATGTCCCGTTCATTGAGCAGCACACGCATGGATTCGACGAATTCGCTGATTATGTCCGACGCCTGAGTTGGGAGCGTATTGAACGCTACAGCGGCCTGGGGCGCGCAGAAATCGAGGCCGCAGCGGACGTTTATATGCGGGCGGAGCGGGTTATCGCCTGCTGGGGCATGGGCATCACCCAGCATCGCCGTGGCGGCGAGGCGGCACAGCAGATCGTCAATCTGCTGCTGTTGAGGGGCAATATCGGGCGCCGCGGCGCCGGTGCGTGTCCCATTCGGGGACATTCCAACGTCCAGGGTGATCGCACAGTCGGCATCTATCAGAAACCGAAAGAACCGTTCCTGCAACGGATGGATGAGGTGTTCGGGTTTGAGGCGCCGCGGCAACCGGGGCACGACGTGGCGGAGGCCTGTGAAGCTATGTTGCGCGGGGAGGTGGATGCCTTCCTGGCGCTGGGCGGCAATTTCTTTCGTGCCATCCCGGACACCGACCGTATCCGTTCGGTCGTCGGGCAGGTGGGACTGACGGTCTATGTGGCCACCAAGCCTAACCAGAGCCATATGACGCCGGGGAATCAAATCGTACATTCTGCCATGCCTGGGTCGTACCGAGCTGGATATGCAGGCGACGGGCAAGCAGACGATTACGGTCGAAGACAGTTTTTCCATGGTGCACGGTTCCGCAGGACTGCTTACGCCCGGCAGTGAGTTGTTACGGTCCGAGATTGCGATCGTTGCGGGCATTGCGAAGCAGATTGTTCCAGGCCGCGGAAGCGTAGACTGGGACATGCTGACAGGCGATTATTCGCTGATACGCGACAAGATAGAAGCCGTCTTTCCTGAGCTTTTCGGCGACTACAACAAGCGGATCGAGCAGCCTGGCGGCTTTCGGCTGCCCAATGCCGCGCGGGAGCGTCGCTGGGCAACGCCGACGGGCCGAGCCAATTTCCTGTTCGAGGCAGGGCTGATCGATCAAAATGATGATGCGCCCGAGCGGGAACATCTGCAGCTTATGACATTGCGCAGCCACGATCAGTTCAATACGACTGTTTACTCAAACAGCGACCGCTATCGCGGAATTCATAACGAGCGAATGGTCGTCTTCATGAATCAGAACGATATTGACCGGCTCGGGCTCCACGAAGGGGCGCAGGTGCAGTTTACCGCGGTAACCGACGACGGGATCGCGCGTAGCGTGAGTGGTTTCCGGGTCGTCGCGTTCGATGTTCCCGCAGGTTGTTGCAGTGCGTACCTATCCCGAAACCAATGGTCTGCTGGCGCTCGCGCATCGGGACAAAAAGAGCAATACACCGGCGGCCAAGTCCGTGCCGGTCCGGATCACGGCCGTCGTGCCAGGCTTGCCGGTTCAGGACGACCTGGACGTGCCCGACCACGGCTTGAACCGGTCAGAAGCTCCGGAGACTGTGCCGCTGGCCTGACCTGGAAGGATGAACGACGCCCGAGCAGCGTCGCTCGCCAAGACCGCGGGTTTTGCTGGTTGAGCAGCGGGTCCGTGGCTTAACGGTGGTCGGCCTTGGTGGGCATGGACTGATCGTGCGTTGCGTGAGAACCGGTTGACCCACGTGATTGGCTCCTGGCACGGGCGAATTTCGCGGGACCGGCCGCAGTTGGCGTGGCCGTTCATGGTCTGGCAGCATGGCTGCGGAGGACCGAATGAACTGGCGGATGCTCGACCTTAACCTGCTTGTTGTGTTCGATGCTGTTGCGCAGGAGCGCAATGCCACCCGGGCGGCCGCCAAACTCAATATGACGCAGCCCGCGATCAGCCATGCGCTTGGCAGATTGCGCACTGCCTTGCGCGACGAGTTGTTTGTACGCACCCCGGAGGGCATGGCGCCGACGCCGTATGCCGAGCGGCTTGTGGGGCCGGTGCGCGGGGCGCTGGAGGGTCTGCAGACGGCGCTTGACGGTGCCGCTGCGTTCGATCCGCAGACCGCTGAGCGCGGCTTCACGGTCGGCCTGGACAATCGCGCCGTGGTCGTCCTGGGCGCTCCGCTCGCCGCCGCCGTAGCGGAGCAAGCGCCGTACGTCAGCCTCGACTTGCGTCCCAGCGGCACGCTGAATGTTCCTGAGCGTCTGGATCGTGGCGAGCTGGATCTGGCGCTTGGCAGTCTTGCTGCGCCGGCCGAGCGGTTCGCGGATTTGCGCTTGTTTGACAACGGCTTCGCGGCGGTTGCGCGGCGTGGCCATCCGGCGGCGGTGGATGGCACGATTTCGGAGAGCGCACTGGGCGCCTACCCGCACCTGGTTTTTTCGTCCACCGGCGAGGAGACTGATTTCGTTGATGCGGCGCTGGCCCGGCACAAACTGTCCCGGCGGGTGGCGCTGCGTGCGCCGCTGCTGGCGGCGGCGGCAACGTTGGCGCAGTCCGAGATGATCGCGATCCTGTCGGAACGCACCGCCCGGATCTTGGCGGGTTCGGGTCCCTTGCAGGTGCTGGCGTTGCCTTTTGCCTCGCCGCGGCAAGTTACGGCCATGTTGTGGCATCGACGGCTCGACAGTGTGCCCGCGCATCAGTGGCTGCGCGGCTTGATTGTGCGGGTCGCGCGGACGGCGGAGCGAGATTGACACGACTGGATACGGGTATGCTGTCATTGGCAGTAATCTTCTGGCTTTCAGGGGTCGGCACTCCATGGAGATCTATACTGTGATGTGGTGCGTAAACGTGACACTCGCTCTTAGTTCGAGGGTCTGCCTCGGGCGCCGTTTTGTCGAACCTCCAGGCCGTTTGCGGGGGAGCGAGCGGACGCTCAATGATGGCGGGCGGCCGCCACAATCAGATCGGTGATTTCCTGCGGATGCGAGATGAGCGCCAGATGGCTTGCTTTTACTTCGATGGTCCTGGCGCCCATACGTTTGGCCATGAAGCGCTCGAGATCGGGGTTGATGGTTCGATCTTCAGTCGAAACGGCATAGAAGCTTGGTTTCGATCGCCAGGCCGCATGCTTGGTCTTCCCGGCGAGCAGGGCTTTGTGGAACGGTTCCTGGACTGCGTTAGAGACCTCATGTCCGTTTCCGGCCCGGAGAAACCGGGAGGGGGCGTAAGGCCATGGCTCTGCCCTGGACCTGCCAAGGGCACAGCCCTTGGAACCAGTCTGTCGGTGTTTGTAGCATCGGTCTGAACCCGCTTCACCGGATGGCTCCGTGGCCGCCCTGAGGAGTGACCCGTCTCGTCATGTGCAATGATCGCGGGTCGCGCCGGAAGGGCCGGCGTGGAGCCTCAGGCACAGGAGACCGGTCATGGAGCAGCCGACGCGATTTATCGGCTTGGATGTGCACAAAGATACCATCGTGATCGCGATCACCACCGCGGGCGAAGCTGGTAGGGCGACCGTCCACGGCACAATCCCCAACACCAGCGCGGCGCTGGTGACGCGGCTGCGCCGGGTCAGCCCCGCGTCGACGGGGACCACCAGCGGACCCCTGAGGTTCTGCTACGAAGCCGGTCCCTGCGGCTATGGTGTCCACCGCACGCTGACCGCGTCGGGTGAAGACTGCGTCGTCGTCGCACCGTCAATGATCCCGCGCAAAAGCGGCGAGCGGCGGAAGAATGACGAACGCGACGCCGCCGCTCTGGCGACGCTCCACCGCGGCGGCCTGCTGACCGACGTCTGGGTTCCAGATGCCGCGCATGAGGCCATGCGCGGCCTGATCCGCGCCCGTCTGGCGGCGGTGCGGGCGGTGCGGGCGGTGCGGGCCGCACGCCAGCAACTCAGTGCGTTTCTGCTCCGCCATGAGCGGGTTTATCCGATCGGCAAAACGACTTGGACCAAAGCCCACCGGAGATGGCTGATACCCGGCTTTGTCGGGGATCGGTCATTGCGCAGGTGGCCGAAACCCATATCGCGGACCGCGGACTGTCAGAAATGAGAAGCCGCATGCAAGGTTTCGCGAGCATCCTTGGCGATGGCACGATTGTCTCGTCATAATCGGTGGCAGCGCGGTCGTCCTTCACTTCGTTGAAACCGTTCCGATCAGAACGGGCTAAGCGGCCTCACGACCGCCGCATCAGATGGTAGCTCAGTTCGCCCGGATCGGTCAGATCCGGCACCGTCCAGCCGTTCAGGTCGTATTCCGCCATGCATTGTTCGGCGAAACCCTTGAACGCGTCGGCGTTGCCCGACGCCTGCGCGCCGAACAGGGCGTAGCGGCGGATTTCCTCGGTCGAGCCGGCATAGTTGATCTCATACAGCTCGTGCCGGCCGCCGAACTCCGACGCGATGCTGTCCCACAGCAGCTTCATCAGCTTGACGCGTTCCTCGGCGGTATAGCCGTTGGACCCGCGCAGGTATTTGTCGAGATACGGCCGGATTTCCGGGCTCTGGAAGTCGCGGGCGTGGCTGTTGAGGTAGATCAGGCCGGAGGCGACGGTCTGCTCGATGATATACTTGATCTTCGTAGTAGGCCATCGTGGCGATGATCATGTAGGCGTTGACACGGGTCCATGTTGGGCTGCACGTAGTCGCCGACCCAGGGCTTCGGATCGCGCACCATGGCGTCGGACAGGCCCCAGAACAGGTTGCGCCACGCGATCACCTCGCCGACGTTGGCCTGGACGCCGCGATAATCCTTGGTGCCGGACGCCTCGACCGCCTTCAGCAGCAGGCCGCAGATGAAGTCCAGCTTCACCGCCAGCCGGGTGCAGCCATGCACGCCGAACCGCGGCAGGAAGCCGGTGCGGGGAAAGAAGTTGTTGGCTTTCTCGACGTCGCCGTAAACGAAAACGTTCTCCCAGGGGACCAGCACCTCATCCATGATGAAGATGGCGTCGTTCTCGTCCAGCCGGCTGGACAGCGGGTAGTCGAACGGGCTGCCCATGGCCGTCGCCGCCATCTCGTACGACGTGCGGCAGATGAACTTGATGCCGGGCGCGTTGGTCGGGACCATGAAGACCGCGGCATAGGCTTTGTCCTGCAGCGGGATCAGGCCGTGGTGGGCGACGAAGGTGTAGTTGGTCAGCACCGAACCGGTGGCGACGACCTTGGCGCCGGAGACGACGATGCCGGCGTCGGTTTCGCGCACGACGTGGCAGCAGACATCACTGACCTGATCGGGCGGCCGGTCGCGGTCGACCGGCGGGTGGATGATGGCGTGGTTGATGAACGGCACCCGCTCCTGGCTGAATTTGTACCAGCGGCGGGCGTTCTCCTGGTACGGGGCGTAGAAGTCGGCATTGGCGCCGAGGGTCGCCAGAAACGCCGCCTTGTAGTCGGGGGAGCGGCCGACCCAGCCATAGGTGACGCGGGCCCACTCGGCGATGGCGTCACGGCCGGCGATCAGGTCCTCGGCGGTTTTCGGGGCCTTGAAGAAGGCGTGGGTCAGGCCGCCGTTGCCGGTGTCGGTGGGCACCATGATCTTCGGCCCGCGGACGCGGGTCGTGCATGGCATCATAGAGCCGGGCGATCATGCGCGCGGTGTTGCGGAAGGCCGGGTGCTCGGTGACCTTGGCGACGCGCTCGCCGTAGATGTAGACCTCGCGGCCATCGTCCAGGGAGGCAAGGTATTCCGCCCCGGTCATCGGCGTGGCGCCCTCGGCCATTGGCACGGCGTCCCGGTGCCGGGCGGCGGACGGTTCCCTGGTGTTCGGCGACATGCGCTTTGCCTCCCCCTGTTTGTTTGCCGGCGAGTATTGGGCAGCACGAGGCATTTGTGCAAACAGCGGATCATCGGGCGCGGGTGGGCGAAATCCTGTTTCCTGCCGGCGCGGGTGCCTATAGCATGAGGGTATAATGCCTCGTGGTGACCTTTTTCCTGAGATTGGCCCGTATGAGACCGGCTATTTGCCGTTGTCCGGTGGGCATGTGATGTACTGGGAGCAAGCCGGTAACCCGAACGGGCGGCCGGTGCTGTTCCTGCACGGCGGTCCGGGCGCCGGTGCCGGCGCGGTGCATCGCCGGTTCTTCGACCCGAATTACTGGCGGATCGTGATCTTCGACCAGCGCGGAGCGGGGCGGTCGCGTCCGCTCGGTGGGCTGGACAACAACACCACCCCGGATCTGGTCGCCGATATCGAAATCCTGCGCCGCCATCTGGCGATCGAGCGGTTCCTGCTGTTCGGCGGGTCATGGGGCTCGACCCTGGCACTGGCGTATGCCCAGGCGCACCCGCAGCGTGTCGCCGGCGCGGTGCTGCGCGGGGTGTTCCTGGGACGACCGCAGGAGGTCGAGTGGTTCCTGCACGGGATGCAGGCGGTGTTCCCCGAGGCGCACGCGGCGTTCGCCGGCTTCCTGCCGGAGCCGGAACGCGCCGGAGCTGCTGAGGTCGTATCTGCGGCGGCTGACCGATCCCGACCCGTCGGTCCATGTGCCGGCCGCGCGGGCGTGGTCGGTCTACGAGGGGACGTGCAGCACGTTGCTGCCCAGTCCCGAGACCGTCACCGGTTTCTCCCAGGACCGCACGGCGCTGGGGCTTGCGCGGATCGAGGCGTTCTACTTCGCGCATGGCCTGTTCCTGCCGCCGGCCGGGCTGCTGGGGCATATGGACCGGATCAGCCATATCCCGGCGGAGATCGTGCAAGGCCGCTATGACATGATCTGTCCGGCGGTGACGGCGTTCGACCTCGCGGCGGCGTGGCGCAACGCGCGGATCACCATCGTTCCCGACGCCGGACATTCGGCGCTGGAGCCTGGCATCCGGCGGGCGCTGGTGGCCGCGGTGGAGCGTTTCCGCGTCGGTCGATAAGGCCGGATCCGTTAGTGCTCGTGCCGTTGAGTGTACGATTTTGGATGTCATCGGCTTGGCCAGTGCTTCCCCGCACGGACGCGGCGATCGCAGGGCCGCGGAGCCCCGACCATTGACATGCACCCTGGCCCGGCTAGAGCCTCCTGGTATTGATTGAACGTGCCGATCTGCACCGAGGGATACCAATCATGAGCGCTGCGCTGGAACTGGCGACAACCGAGGCCCACTTCGACCTGCCGCCCGACCCGATCGCGCAAGCCCGCGAGATGGCGCCGCTGCTGCAGGCGGAGGCGCCGAAGATCGAGGCCCTGGGTCAGTTGACGCCGCCCGTGGTGGACGCGCTGCACGCCCGGGGGCTGTATCGCACCCTGTTGCCGCGGCAGTTGAATGGCTATGGCGTCGGGCTCGAGACCTTCGTGAATGTCATGGAAACGCTCGCCGCGGTGGATGCTTCGACTGCGTGGTGCGTCGGGCAGGCCAGCGGTTGCGCGATGGCGGCGGCCTATGTGGAGCCGCACATTGCGCGCGAGATCTGGGGTGACGACCGGCGCGGCGTGCTGGCCTGGGGCTTTCAGCTTGAGGGGCGGGCCAAGGTGGTGCCGGGCGGCTACCGGGTCACCGGCAAATGGGGCTTTGGCAGCGGTGGCCATCACGCGACCTGGATGGGCGCCCATTGCCATGTCGAGCTGCCGGACGGGTCCATGTTGAAGGACGCCAGCGGCAATCTGATCGAGCGCACCATGCTGCTCCGCCAGGACCAGCTTCACTGGTGAGCTAACTGGGACGTGGTCGGGCTGCGCGGGACCGGCAGCGACAGCTATACGCTGACCGACGTTTTCGTGCCGGATGCCTACACCGTGCGGCGCGACATCGACGAGGAGCGGCGCATCGACGAGCCGTTCTTTCGCTTCACCACCACCAGCGCCTATTCCTGCGGCTTCGCCGGCGTGTCGATGGGGATCGCGCGCGGCATGCTGGAGGAGTTGAAGGCTCTGGCGCAGTCGAAGAAGCCATCGCACACGGCCCGTACCCTGCGCGACAGTCCGGTGATGCATCACCTGGTCGCCGAGAACGAGGCCAAGCTTCGCTCCGCCCGCGCGTTTGTGCTGGAGACGATCCGCGACGGCGAGGACTGCATCCGGCGCACCGGCGCGCTGGATATGGAAAACAAGGTGCTGATGCGGCTGGCGACGACGACGGCCATCCGCCGCGCCAAGGAAGTCGCCGAATTCGCCTACCATGAGGCGGGTGCGACCGCGATCTTCACCAGCAATCCGTTCGAGCGGAAGATGCGCGACATCCATGCCTCGGCGCAGCAGGTTCAGGGCCGAACCGGGCATATCGAGATCTGCGGCCAGTATTTCCTCGGGTTCAATCCGACCGCCCGGTTTATCTGAGCGACTGGATTGTCTGAACGGCCGCTGTCCATCTGCAGAAGGGAACAACCATGAAAGTTGGCGTCATCGGGCTCGGTAACATGGGCATGGGGGCGGCGGTCAATCTCCTGCAGAAGGGTCATGACGTGACGGGCTGCGAGCTGCGCGAGGAAACCCGAGCGGCGTTCGCGGCCGAGGGCGGGAAGGTGGTGGTCTCGCCCGACGCCTTGCCGACGGACCTGGAGGCGGTTGTGGTCTTTGTCATCAACGCCGCGCAAACCGAGCAGGTGCTGTTTGGTGAGAAGGGGTGCCTGGCGCGGATGGAGAAGGGCGCGGTGGTCTTGTGCTGCGCGACGGTCGCACCCGAAGCGGCCAAGGCGTTGGGCAGCAAAATCGAGGAGGCCGGCTTCACGATGATCGACAGCCCGGTGTCCGGCGGTTCGGTCGGCGCGCGGGCCGGCACGATGACGGTGATGGGATCGGGGTCGGAGGCGGCGTTCGCCAAGGCCGCACCCGTGCTGGAGGCGATCTCCACCAAGGTCTGGCGGCTGGGGGACGAGATTGGCGTTGGCAGCACGGTCAAGATGGTCAACCAGTTGCTGGCCGGGGTGCATATCGCCACTGCGGCCGAGGCTTTGGCGTTGGGGATCCGGGCGGGGGCGGATCCGGAGACGTTGTACAAGGTGATCTCGGAATCCGCAGGCAGCTCCTGGATGTGGCAGAACCGGGTGCCGCATATCCTGGCGGGGGATGATACGCCGTCGTCGGCGGTCAACATTTTCGTCAAGGATCTGGGCATCGTGCTGGATCAGGCGCGGGCGCTGACGTTCCCGTTGCCGATGGCGGCAGCGGCGCATCAGTTGTTTCTGGCAGCGGCGGCGAACGGGCAGGGGCTGAAGGACGATTCGTTCGTGATCAGGGTCTGGGAGGCGTTGGCCGGAATCGATCTGCCGAAAAAGAAGTAGGGGGTCGCGGATCGGCCGGCGGGGGAACGGCGATATACTGTGACTGGTGGGAGGTGGCCGTTTGGCCGGACCAGACGCGGCGGTGGCCCGGCCGGTTTTTGCGGAGCGGTTTTAGGCTGACGGAAATAGGCAGCGTGCTCTATCGCTTTGTTTAAGCGAGCAATTTTATCATCCGGACGGTTCGAGGCAGGGTGATGTTGCCCTACGCGATCGGAGATGCCGTGGGCGGGGTGGCGGCTGTATCGACACGGGCCGGCAGGTTGGCGTGTTCGGCTTGCCGCCTTTTGAGGTTTTCAGTGATGCGGCTGGCGGTCTGGCGCTTCTGATAGGACTGCGACCATTTGTTCTTGTCGGCGGTTTGCATGGCCTGCCGTGCCATTTCGAGAAGCCCGAGCGCGTTTTCGGTTCGGGACTGGGATGGGGTGGGTTTTGGGGTTGGGGCTTCGGATAGCGTGGTGGCCGGATGGGTTGGGGCGGGTAGTGCTTCGATCGATTGAGCTTCGATCGATTGGGCTTCGGTCGGTTGGCCTTCGGTCGAGTGGGCTTCGGTCGATTGGGTTGGGGCGCCGACGCGGCGGGCGCGTTGCAACTGGTCGAGTTTGCGCCGGGCTTTGTGGGATTCCCGACTGAGGCTGACGGCGCTGCCGCGCAGGCGGAGGATCTTGTTCAGCGACAGGTCGGGGTCGGCGGCGTAGCCGAGGGCTTCCAGCGTGTGGAGCTGGAGGCTGATGATCTCGGCGGCGAGGGTCAGTTCATCCGGCGTTTCGGGGTTGTGGGCGGCGAGCATTTGCCGGGCGGCGTGGCGCGCGGCGATCATGTCGCCGCCGGCGCCGGCGAGGAGAAGAAGGACGAGGCGGCCGATGACGGTGTCCAGTATGGCTTGGGCGATGGTGGGCATCGGGTTGGCCTTCATGAGGATATGGCTGCGGCTCTTATAGGTTAATATTCCTTTTAAATCAAGAATAATTTCTTTGGTGGTGTTGGGGCGTTGGGTTGCGGGCTTTGTTGGGGGTGGGGCGTTGTTGGGAGCGGGGCATTGGCGGCGGCGTTGGTCGATCGGTTCCTGTCGGATCGGCTGGATTTACGGGACTGCAGTTCGGTCGGCGGTTCCCCAGATCGTTTCTTCGGTCCATCCGAGTTCCTGGAACTCCCTGGCACGCAGCGGTGCCTCTCCGACGGCGAAGAATTCGTCGAGCTGGGGCGGAGGCACCGACGTCGCGCTCAGCATGGCGTGCGCCTGGCCGCGATGGTGGATCTGATGCTGGAACAGATGCAGGAGTAACCGGCTGATCTGTTCGTGCTGAATGGTGGCGCCGCGATGGACCTCGACAATGCGATCCCGGGACTTGGTGTTAAGATCATCCGCGATGGCGATCAGGCGCCGGTCCACGTCGGCCTGCGCCTGCATGAGAAGCGGTGCGGTCTGGCAGGGTTCGGGGTCTGCCCAGGCCGCCGGCCCGAGTGTGCCGCCTTCCATCGCGTCCACGTAGAACAGGTCGATTACCAGGATGTGATTGAGTGTCGCGCGCAGGCTTGGGAAGAAGCCGGTTCGGTGCGCGATGAACTCCGCTTGCGGAAGTCGGGCACAGGCGCCGAGCAGGCGATGGTTCGCCCAGGCATTGTTGAAGGCCATGGAACGATAAAGGCGGGTGGCGTCCATTGGTTTTGCCCGTGGTGTAGCGGGGTTTGGGGCGTTCGGTTGCTGCGTGTGGTTGTTAGCATGGAGATGGGGTTGGAGCCATGGGTCCGGGGTTGGCGGGTCGGTTTCTGGGGGGCCGGTTACCCCTGGGTTGAACCTGTCGGATACACCGGTCATCATTGACCGATGACCAAGCCAGAAAAGCCATGCCAGCGCCTGGAGTACCAGGCCTCCATTGACCGTGCGAAGCTGACGCTGCCGGCGGGCGGGCGTGTCGCCGTTTTCCTGGTGGTCAACATCGAACGTTGGGACATCGACCGCACCATGCCGCGTCAGGTGTTGAGCCCGCCGCAGGGTGCGTCGGTGATCCCCGACGTGCCCAACTGGGCGTGGCATGAGTACGGCATGCGGGTCGGCTTCTGGCGATTGAAGGCGGCGCTGGATCTGCACGGCATCGCGCCCACGCTGGCGATCAACGGGGCTGTGCCGGCGGCCTATCCGCGGGTGACTGAGGCGTGCCGCGAGGCCGGGTGGGAATTCATGGTGCACGGTTACCATCAGATGGCGACACACTTGGTGGAGGATCAGCGGGCGATGATCCGCGACGCGATCGCGACATTGCGGGGCGCCGGGGGACATGAACCGGTGGGCTGGCTCGCGCCCGGGCTGACCGAAACGCTGGACACGCCGGACCTGCTGGCCGAGGCGGGGATCAAGTATTGCGCCGACTGGGTGGTGGACGATTTGCCGGCGACGATTCGCACCGCGCATGGGCCGTTGCTGACCATGCCGTACAGCGTCGAGCTGAACGACATCCCGATCATGATGATCCAGCATCATCGTGCTGAGGAACTGTATGACCGTACCATCGCGCAGTTCGAACGGCTGTATCAGGAGGCCGAGGATGAAGGCGCGAAGGTCATGGGCCTGGCCGTGCACCCCTATATCAGCGGGGTGCCGCACCGGATCGGCTGGTTCGAGCGGGCTTTGGCGCACATGGCCAGCCGCCCCGGCACTCTGTTCTGGCAGGGTCGCCAGATCATGGACTGGTATCAGCGAGCAACCGCATGAGTTTCCTGGCGAAATGGGGATTTCTTAGTCAGGCCGAGCGGGACGCGGCTTACAACAACCCGGCGGCTGTCGGGGACAGCCCGGTGCTGAATGCGGCTCGGGAGGTTGCGTCGTCGGTGTTTCGCACCACGCATCCGTTGCATCTGGACCTTCGTTACGGAATGCGCGAACGGAACACCTGGGATCTGTTTCCGCAGCCTGATCCGGATGCGCCGTGCATCGTGTTCATCCACGGCGGCTACTGGCAGCGCAACAGCAAGGACCAGTTCGCGAACCTGATCGCGGGGCCGTTCGCGCAAGGCTGGGCGGCGGCGTTGCCGGGCTACACGCTGGCGCCGGATGCCTCACTGACGGAGATCGTGGCGGAGATCATCGCCGCGCTGGACTGGCTGGGGCTGCACGGGCCGGCGCACGGGATCAACGGGCCGATCGTGCTGTCCGGCTGGTCGGCGGGTGGACATCTGACCGCGATGTGCCTCGGGCATCCACTGGTGAAGGCGGGGCTGGCGATATCGGGGATCTTTGAGCTGGGACCGTTGCGGGACACCTACCTGAATGAGAAATTGCGGTTGACCGACAAGGAGATTGTGACGTTGTCGCCGATGCGGCGACCGCAGGTGAAGAAGCCGCTGGCGATCGCCTATGGGACGGCGGAACTGCCGCCGCTGGTGGCGGACAGCAGGCATCTGCATGGGTTGCGGTCGGACGCGCACTTGCCGGGGGTATTGATCCCGGTGCCGGCGGCAAATCATTTCACTATTGTCCATGAGTTGCGGGATCAGACCGGGTTATTGACGCGGCATCTGCCGCTGCTGCTTGAGTAGGCGCGAAGGTATTGTTACT
Organism: uncultured Alphaproteobacteria bacterium; assembly: GCA_963790515.1. Classification (GTDB taxonomy): domain Bacteria; phylum Pseudomonadota; class Alphaproteobacteria; order Acetobacterales; family Acetobacteraceae; genus Rhodopila. The sequence goes on from CAWBPF010000009.1 coordinate 18,818, forward strand.
ATATTGATATGACATGATGCGCGGTTACCGGCCTGGGCTTGTGCTTGACACACCGCGGTGCGGCGTCGCTAAGTCAGGGCCTGATAAGGGAGGAAAAGCGCCATGTCGGTTCGACTGGTTGTCACGTTCACTGCCGCGCCAGGCAAGGGCGCGGAACTTGCGCAGGTGTTTCGGCAGCGCTGCGCGGAGGTTATGCAGGAACCCGGTTGCGAGCAGTTCGAGATTTTCCAGAGTGCGCTCAATCCGGACAAGCTGACGTTGCTGGAGCTTTGGAAGGATCAGGCGGCGCTTGATGTGCATGCCAAGGTGAACACCACACGCGCGCCGCTGCCGGAGGGGTTGCGGCTGGGTGGGGGCGAGCGGGAAGACTACGAGTACAACAGGGTCCGTTAGAAGCGGCTGTCGCCGCAGGTCTGCTGTTGACGGGCGGTCGTGCGACGAACGTGTGCCGCCGCCGTTGACTTGTCGTTCAGGGGCCAACGGCGGATGGTGTCTTACTGAGTTTGCGTGCGTCCGCCCCGCCGACCGGTATGCACGCCGACTGGGGCTCGCCGACTGGGGCTCGCCTACTGGGACTCACATACCGGTCAGTCCTTCGGGCCGTCGGGTATCAGACGGTTTGCAGGATTGCCTCGGGTCGAATGCCAGCGATCAGTTCCCGGCGCCAGTCGGCGTCGCGCGGCAGGATGCCCTCGCCGGCGCGCAGGTCGTAGTAGGTCGTACCGAGCCCTTCGGGGGTGTGGCCGGCGTCGACGGCGCGGACGGCATCGCGCAGCTTTTTGCGGGCCTGGATAATGGCTTTATCGGCTGGGCCGAGGTGTTCGCGCGACCGGTCGACGATCCGCCCCATGCTTTCCTGGATGGCACGGTCCTGGGCGTTGATGCCCTCGATCCCGGTGAAGGTTTCGGCGCGCTGTACGTCGCGGTCCAGCAGATAGTCGTTGGACTTGTTGGCGAAGGAGCGGAAGGTCTTTTGGTCGACGTGCAACGGGCCGTTGCCGAGGCTGCGTTCGAGCCGGTCTTCTTCGCCCAGCGGCGTGCCGTTCTTGGAGAAGATCCAGTTAAACACCATGGTGTTCTCGTCATCCATCGGCACCCAGATATGACCGGCATCCATGGGTGCGCCGGTTTCCGACTTCGACGGCCGGATCTGATGGAACGGCAGGATGAAGTGGTAGGCGCGGACATGCATGTCGGTGTCGTCCAGGGGACGCAGACCGGCATACTGGTAGCCGTAATCGGTGAGATCGACGACAAGCTTGGGCGCCTTGCCACGGACGAAGGGGTTGGACGGCTTGAAGCCGCCGCGGGTTGTCGTTTCGGTCAAGGCACGATGCATGATTGGCGCGTGGGAGGTATCAATGCCGCCTTCCAGACCCTGCAGCCAGTTGCTTTCCTGGATCACCTTGGTGACGTGGCGTTGGGATTGTGGCGCCTGGGTCCAGGCGAATTTCGGGGCAGGCGGCATTTTCTCGGGCGGACCGAGATAGGCCCAGACCAGGCCACCGAGTTCCGTGGTGGGATAGGCGGTGGTGCGGATCTTGTGCTTGAAGTCGTTCTCCTCGGGTTCGTTCATCATGTCGACGCAGGCGCCTTCGACGTCGAACTTCCAGCCGTGATAGACGCAGCGGAGACCGCATTCCTCATTGCGGCCGAAATAGAGGGAGGCGAGGCGGTGCGGGCACAATTCGTCGAGCAAGCCGATGCGGCCGTGGCTGTCGCGAAAGGCCACGAGGTCCTCGCCCAGCAGGCGAACCCGAGCGGGGGCGGCGTCGGGGGTGGGAATTTCGCTGGCAAGTAGGGCGGGGACCCAGTATCGGCGCAGGGTGTTGCCCATCGGCGTTCCTGGTCCGACGCGTGTCAGAAGTTGGTTTTCTTCCCTTGAAAGCATGGCCGTGGCTCCTGTTTCCCGGTTGGGACGATAACTTTTCGTGGCACCGTGAAGTCAAGTCGCGTCGGAGTATGGATGGATGGGAATTTCGCGCAACGTCCTGATGCGTTGACGGCAGGATCAGGGGGCGTTTGATTTTGCCCGCAGCCGCCCTGCTAACCCACCGCGCATGCGCGTGAACCCTTCGGGTCGCCGGTATCAGGCGGCGAACGGGTCGGCTCGTTTCTATCAAGTCGTGACTTCGGGGTAAAAGACCGGCAGTCAAGTCTTGTGTCCCTACCCCTTATACTCAAGGACATGCAGTCCGGCATTCCAGTCGCTGAGGTAGATGATCCCATCCGGCGCCACGTAGGCGTCGCAGCTTTGCGCCGCCAGGGCGATGTTGGGTCGTGGATCGATCAGCTTGTTTGGGACCGGTGGCACCCAGTAGGCGATTTCGCGGGGTGAGAACGCGTCCCTGATGTCGAACACGCGCAGTCCGGCATTGTGGTAGGTGGCGAAGATCATGTCCTCCGACTGGAAAGATCCCGGCCGGTTCTCGTGCAGGTTGTGCGGGCCGAAATTGCCGAGATGGCAGTAGTCGCGATCCGTTGGGGTCGGCAAGGTCGAGATCGGGACGGGATTTTCTGACGCTCGGACATCCAGAACGAAGGTGTGGAAGATACCTTTGGCGCAGTTGTCGGCGTTGGATTCGTCGGCGACCACGGCAAGCCCTCGTCCGGGCAGCGGCAGCGGGGTGTGGGTGCCGCCGGGGAAGGGCGGTGACCAGTTGATGTGTGACAGCAACTTCGGCGCCGCCCTGTCGCTGATGTCGTGGATGGTGAAGCCGCCATCGCGCCAGGCGGCGTAGCCTAAGTCGCCGGCGGTAATCATGTGGTGCAAGGCCCAGCGTTTGCCTTTAGGCGAGGTCAAGGTTTCGCCGGCCGCCCGGTTCATGCCGGGGAGCCACCATTTCGAAACGATCTGTGGCTTGGTGATGTCCTGCAGATCGACGATGCACAGGATATGGTCGGTGAAGCCGTCGAAATGCGCTGATACATAGGCGTAACGGCCGCCCACCCACCAGAGGCGGTTGATCCCAAGGCCGGGCATCTCCAGAAACGCGATTTCGCGCAGTTCCGCGGGCCTGGTGATATCGTGGATCGACAGGCCGGAGCGGAATTTCTTGCGGTTGGTGATGCTGTCCGCGAGCGTGTTTTCGAAATAACCGCGCATGCTGTCATAGGACTGCATCGCGACGATGTTGGCGCCGTTGGCGGCCAGCAGCAGGTCACCGGAAACCTGGATGTGGTGGGTGCGGGTGTAGTCTCCGGCGGTCCAGAATCCCACCGGCTTCAGCGCCCGCGGGTCGGCTGCGTCCAGCACGGTGATCCCGTTGCTAAACATGTGCCCGACATAGACGTGCTGGCGGTTGACCATCACCTGCACGCCGTCAGGCCGCCCGCCCTGATCGGAATAGGAAAGATGCCTGATCCCTTTGCCGATGCCCTCGGGTGGGACGGGCGTGTCGGCCTGCGCGACGGTAGGCGCCAGGGAGGCTGCGACGAGCCCGGCCAGATGCGACCGCCGTGTCAGTGTTTGCATCCTGGATCCTGCCCTGTTGGATTTTGTTGTTGGTGATGGTGACGATGCGAACTGTTCGGGTCAACTTCCTGGCGGCCTTGAGGGCCTGGGGTGATCGCCGGAGCGGTCGACTGATCGCTGCGTCCTTGCCGGAACGGGCTGGCGGCCGCCGGAGCCCTGATCGAGGTCTGCATCCTGTCCAGCCGGTGATGCCGAACCGCGATCGTTCGGGGGCTCTTGCGGCCGTTGGCGAGGGACACAGGCTGCCTAAGCGCAGGCTGTCGGCTGGGGGTGGTTTGGCCGACGCCTGCAAGACGCCGGCGTCGGTGTTGGTACGAGCAGCTATGCCGGCCAGGCCGTTTCAGTCGGGCTGACGTTGATCCAACCGCGGCCGATGCCGATCAGCATCTTTGACCTGGCGGGCAGGCATGGTGCTCGGTGTGCGCGGGGGGCGGAGCGGCGGGTTGCGCGGCAGGGAAGAACCCGCCACGTGCCGCTGGAGGAGGCGCCGGTGCGGGGGCCGGGGCTGGGGCTGGGGCCGGTGCTGGGACGGCCGCGTGCTGGCCTGGGAAGAACCCGCCAGGTGCCGCCGGGCGCGGCTGTTCGGGCGGGCGACCGGGATTCTGTCCGTAATTCGGTTGACCGGAAGGCGGCGGGCGTCCCCCCGGCCATGGCTGGCCTCGGCGGTCGTCATGCGGCTGTCCGCCTGGAAAGAACCCGGCGTCGCCGCCGCGCCGGCGGTCCCAGTCGTGCTGGTCCCGGTCAGGTGCCCGGTGCCAACGTCGTCCGGAATCGTAGTAGCCCCACTCGCCGCCCAGCAGCACCAGCGGCACCGGGGCGCCGCCTTCGATGATCATTGGCGGGCCGCCGCCATAGCCGTATCCGGGATAGGGCGCTGCGTTGGGATCATATGGGGAAGGGGCATATCCGCCGGCTGGGTAGCCGGGTTGTGGATAGGCGTCGGGTGGATAGGTGCCCGGCGGATAGGCGTTGGGCGGATAGCCGGGCTGTCCATACCCGGGCTGGGCATAGCCGTAATCCTGCCCGGCGGGTGTCACGTCACAACCGCTCAATGTCACGAGAAGTGCTGCCAGCCAAAGACCGCGGTGCGTCATCCACGTTTCCATTTCATTATATTACTGGAAAGTTGGACTCCGGTGCCGTGTAGTCAAGGCTGGGCGGTTCGGTCTACGCGATCTGCCCCTCACGCTCCGCCCGCAACTGCACGGCGCTGGTACGGTAAACCACGATTGTCGCGAGCAGCCCGCAGGCGCCGGCGAAGGCCATCCACAGGCCGGGAGCCGCCTTGTTGCCGGTCGCCTCGATCAACCAGGTAGACACCAGCGGCGTGAACCCGCCGAACAGCGCGGTTGCCAGCGCGTAGGCCAGGGAGAAGCCCGCGGTGCGCACGGCGACCGGCACGATTTCGGTCAGTGCCACCACCATCGCGCCGTTGTAGCTGCCGTAGAGGAAGGACAGCCACAGCAGCACCATCAGCATGTTGGGGAAACTTGGCGCCGCGACCAGCCAGGCCAGCGCCGGATAGGCGGTCAGCAGCGTCAGGCCGGAGAACAGCAGCAGAAGCGGCTTGCGTCCGACCCGGTCCGACAGCGCGCCCATCACCGGCAGCCAGATGAAATTCGACAAACCGACGCAGAATGTCACGATCAGGCTGTCGGTGGTGGTCAGCTTCAGCACGGTTTTGCCGAAGGTCGGCGTGTAGACGGTGATCGCGTAGAACGACACCGTCGTCATCACCACCAGCATCATGCCCAGCAGCACGATGGTCCAGTTGGTGCCGATCGAGGTGAAGATCTCCGACGTCGAGGGCCGGTGCTTGCGGGCGAGGAATTCCTGCGTTTCTTCCAGCGAGCGGCGGATGTAGAACAGGAACGGCACGATCATGCAGCCGATGACGAAGGGGATGCGCCAGCCCCAGGCGCCGATCTGCGGTGCGGTGAGCCAGGTGCTGAGCAGATAGCCGAGGATCGCGGCGACCATGATCGCCACCTGCTGGCTGGCCGATTGCCAGGCGACATAGAAGCCCTTGTTGCCGGGTGTCGCCATCTCCGACAGGTAGACCGACACGCCGCCGAGCTCGACGCCGGCCGAGAAACCCTGCAACAGCCGGCCGACCAGCACCAGGGCAGGGGCCAGCATGCCGATCGTTGCGTAGCCAGGCACGAATGCGATCAGGATGGTGCCGCTCGCCATGATCGTCAGCGTCAGGATCAGGCCTTTGCGGCGGCCGATCTGGTCGACATAGGCGCCCAGGATGACGGCCCCGAGCGGGCGCATCAGGAAGCCGGCGCCGAAGGTCATGAAGGTCAGCATCAGGCTGGCGAACTCGCTGCCGGACGGGAAAAACGCCTTGGAGATGTAGGTGGCGTAGAAACCGAACAGGAAGAAGTCGAACATTTCCAGGAAGTTGCCGCTGGTGACGCGCAGGACGGTCGCCACGCTGGAGGGTTTCACCCGGGCCGGCAGCGTCGCTGACATCGTTTGCACTCCTATCGAAAGGCGCGGGTATAAGCCGGGTTTTGTCCGTTCGGCTAGTATGCGACAGCGGGGACGGGTCGATCTCGACGCGGCGTCAGGCCGCCGGGCGGTGCATCGTGCATATCGGACGCCTGCGGGCCAGCCGCACGCGTTGGGTCTGACGAGGCGCTTCCATGACTCGCCGGAGAGGCTCGGACCAGCTGCGGCGCGCTTACCCGATCACCGCCTCTTCGACGTCGCGCAGCCGGTCCTTGCCGAAAAACATTGCGTCGCCGACGAAGAAGGTAGGGGAGCCGAAAGCGCCGCGCGAGACGGACATTTCCGTGTTCGCGATCAGTCTGGTCTTGACCGCCGGATCCTGCATCCGAGCCAGCACCGCCGCTGCATCGAAGCCGGACGCGGTCAGTGCGTCGCGCAGCACATCCGCCTCGTCCATTTTCTTCGGGGCTTCCCACATGTGGTGGAACATCGCATTCACGTACCGGTCCAAGCCGCCGTCGATCTCGGCCGCCGCGGCGCCGCGCATCATCTGCAGGGTGTTCACCGGAAAGAACGGGTTGCGGACGTAGCCCTCGATCCGATGCCGCCGGAGGAACCGCTCGGTTTCCAGCCGTTCGTACTCGGGTTTGTTGCGGATGCCGGCAAACGCTTCGGCCGGCGAGCGGTTGCCGGTCGCCTTGAACACCCCGCCCAGCAGGACCGGAACGTAGCGGAAATGCGCGCCGGTCCGTGCCTCGATGGCCGGAATGACCCGGTGCGCCAGATAGGCGTTCGGGCTGCCGAAATCGAAATGGAATTCCACTTGCACGGTGCTCTCCTCACCAGGTTTCAGAAGCGGGACGAAGATCGAGTTCATGGGTCCAGGCGTCGCGCGGCTGCTGGTGCAACTGCCAGTAGGTTTCGGCGATCGAAGCCGGATCCATCAGCACCCGGTCTTCCGGCGAACCGCCGCGGGCGGCGATCCGCTGACGCACCCATTCGGTATCCACGCCGGCGTCGATCACCAGATGGGCGACGTGGATGTTCTGCGGCCCAAGTTCCCGCGCCATGCTCTGGGCGACCGCGCGCAGGCCGAACTTGGCGCTGGCGAACGCGGTATAGCCGCTGCCCCCGCGCATGCTGGCCGTCGCGCCGGTGAAGAAGATCGAGCCTCGCCCGCGCGGCAGCATGCACCGCGCGGCTTCCCGCCCGGTGAGGAAGCCGGCATAGCATGCCAGCTCCCAGACTTTCCGAAACACCCGTTCGGTGGTTTCGAGCAGCGGAAAGTTGACGTTGGCGCCGACGTTGAACACCGCGACTTCCAGCGGCGCGGCCGCGTCGGCCTGGCGCATGAAGTCGGCTACCGCGTCTTCCTGGCGCGCATCCAGCGACAGGCCGGTGCATGTGCCGCCGGCGGCCTTGATCTGCGGCGACCAACGGCGCCAGTTTCTCGCCATTCCGCCGTCCGGCGAACACGTGGTAGCCCTCGCGCGCGAACCGGCGAGCGATGGCGCTGCCGATATAGTCCCCGGCGCCGACCACCGCGACCGAAGCCGAAGGTATGGGTCTCAAGGGTTTAGCCATTGACGTTCCTTCCGTTGCCGACCAACTATCAACATCGTAGTTTCTAAGCGAGAGCTTGTAAAATGCAGCGCAAGAGTTTCAGCGACATGCAATGTCCCATCGCCCGGGGGCTGGAGCATGTCGGCGAATGGTGGAGCATCCTGATCCTGCGTGATGCCTTTCGCGGCCTGACCCGTTTCGATGAATTCAGCGAAAGCCTGGGCATCGCGCCCAACATGCTGACCCGGCGGCTGACCGCGCTGGTCGAGGCCGGGCTGCTGCAGCGCGAGCGCTACAACGAACGCCCGCCGCGCGACGAATATGTGCTGACGCAGCGTGGCAGGGATTTCCGTCCGGTGATGCTGGCGATGCTGGCCTTCGGCAACCGGCACTTCCCGCCTGATGACCGCCGGGTTCAGATCGTCAACAGCGAGACGGGCCAGGCCGTGGACCCGGTGCTGGTGGATCCCGCGACCGGCCGCCGGGTGGACGGTCCCGGTTACCAGGTCGTGACCACCATGCTGCACGAAGCCGTCGCGTGATCCGCGAACGCACGTTTTCCTGGACCGACCCGAAGCTGACCGCGGATGCCGCCCGGACGATGTCTGGGCTTGCGCTGATGCGTGGCCTGCGCGACGGAACCGTGCCGTCCGCGCCCATCTCGGCGCTTGTCGGGCTAGCGCTGACCGAGGTTGATGACGGCCGGATCGTCATGTGCCTGACCCCGGCTGAGTATCACTACAACCCGATCGGCACGATGCATGGTGGCATTTTGGCCACATTGCTGGATTCCGTCATGGGCTGCGCGGTTCACTCGACCTTGCCAAAGGGCCGGGCGTATACCAGCCTTGAGATCAAGGTGAACTATGTGCGTGCGGTGACAAACGAATCGGGCGAGCTTTCGGCTGAAGGCAAGGTTGTCCATGTGGGCCGCCGTTCGGCTGTGGCGGAGGCGAAAGTCACTGACGCACAAGGGCGCCTGTGCGCGACCGCCAGCACAACCTGCATGGTGTTCGACCTACCGCCAGCCTGAGGCTCCATATTGACGCAAACTGCTTCGGTCATTGGTTGTGGCCCCGCCGGACTTATCGCAGCCGAAACCCTGGCCCGGGCAGGGGTCGCGGTGACGGTGTACGACCAGATGCCATCGGTTGGCCGGAAGCTGCTGATGGCCGGGCGAGGCGGCCTGAACCTTACCCACACTGAACCGCTGCCGGTGCTGCTGTCGCACTACGGCGCGGCCCGTTGCTGGCTGGCGCCGATCATTGCCGGCTTTCCGCCGGAGGCGCTGATCGCGTGGTGCAACGGCCTTGGGCAACCCACCTTCGTTGGTTCCAGCGGCCGGGTATTCCCGCGGGCGATGAAGGCCTCGCCATTGCTGCGCGCGTGGTTGCGGCGGTTGACGAGCCTGGGCGTGCGGTTTCGGCTGCGGCATCGCTGGGCTGGCTGGGACGCGAACGGCGGTGTCTGGTTCAATACGCCGGACATGGCGGTGCACGAACGTCCGGCGGTGACGATTCTGGCGCTGGGCGGCGCGTCGTGGCCGCGGCTTGGCTCCGATGCCGGCTGGACGCCTTATTTGCACGATTCGCTGACCGCCTTCCGGCCTGCCAATTGTGGCTTCGTGGTCGACTGGTCGCCGCATTTCCGCACGCGCTTCGCCGGCCGGCCGTTGAAGCGGCTGGCCATAGCTTTGGTTCCGACACCGTCCGTGGCGAGGCGGTGGTTACCGAGACGGGCCTGGAGGGGGGCGCCATCTATGCCCTGTCGGCGCGGTTGCGGGAGGCGATCGAGGCCACCGGACCCGCCACCATCAGCATCGACCTGCGCCCTGACCTGACCCAGGCGGAACTGTCCGAGCGGCTTGGCGGGCCGCGCGGGAGCCAGTCGCTGGCCAACACGCTGCGCAAGCAGGCGGGTCTTGCGCCGGAAGCCATCGGCCTGGTGCAGGAGGCGCTGCACGCTGGCGCCGACCCCGAGGCCTTGCCCGCACTGATCAAGGCGCTGCCGGTGCGCCTGGTGGCGACCGCGCCGATCGGGCGGGCGATTTCCTCCGCCGGCGGGGTGCGGTTCGATGCGCTGGATGCCGGGCTGATGCTGCGCGACCGGCCGGGGGTGTTTGCCGCGGGGGAGATGCTGGACTGGGAGGCGCCGACCGGCGGCTACCTGCTGCAGGCCTGCTTCAGCACCGGGGTCGCGGCGGCGAATGGCGCGCTGGCATGGCTGGGACGCCAGGGCGGATCGTAGCGTTGCAGACTGATCATTAGGCTTCAGAACGCCTCAGATCACTGTTTCCACGCGAAAATTTGCCAGCCAGACGGTTGGCGCCGGGCTGCCGTCGCTGCGGCGCGGCTTGCACAAGAGCAAGTGTTCGTCCAAATCAGCGGCTTCGACCGCAGTACGATCGGGAGCAAACATGTCCGCCAGCAGGCCACGCACCCTTTTCGACAAGATCTGGGACAGCCACGTCGTCGAGAAACTCCCCGACGGCACCTGCATCCTTTATATCGACCGGCACCTTCTGCACGAGGTCACCAGCCCGCAGGCGTTCGAGGGTCTGCGCCTGGCCGGCCGCAAGCTGCGCCGTCCGGACCTGACGATCGCCGTCGCCGACCACAACATTCCGACCGTCGGCTCGCGCACGCCGGCCGACATCAAGGAAGAGGACAGCCGCATCCAGGTCCAGACGCTGGAGAAGAACGTCATCGAGTTCGGCGTGCCGTACATCCCGATCCTGGATGTGCGGCAGGGCATCGTGCACATCATCGGGCCGGAACTGGGCCTGTCGCTGCCGGGCACGACCATCGTGTGCGGCGACAGCCACACCTCGACGCATGGCGCGCTGGGCGCGCTGGCGTTCGGCATCGGCACGTCGGAGGTGGAGCATGTGATGGCCACCCAGACGCTGCTGCAGAACCCGGCGAAGAACATGCAGATCGACGTGTCCGGCACGCTGGGCTTCGGCTGTTCGGCCAAGGACATCGTGCTGGCGATCATCGGCAAGATCACCACCGCCGGCGGCAACGGGCACGTCATCGAATACACCGGCGATACGATCCGCGCGCTGGACATGGCGGGGCGCTGCACGGTCAGCAACATGTCGATCGAGGCGGGTGCGCGCGCCGGGCTGATCGCGCCGGACCAGACCACGTTCGACTACATGCAGGGGCCGGGAGTTCGCGCCGAAGGGCGAGGCGTTCGAGCAGGCGGTGGCCTACTGGAAGACGCTGCCGACCGATCCGGGCGCGCATTTCGACACCGTCGTGCGCCTGACCACGGCCGAGATCGCGCCGATGGTGACCTGGGGCACCACGCCCGGTGCCGGTGGTGCCGGTCACCGGCGTCGTGCCGAACCCGGCGGACGAGCCCGATGAGGGCAAGCGCGCGCAGTTGAACCGGATGCTGGAATACATGGCGCTGACGCCGGGCCAGGCGATGCAGGACCTGCCGATCGACGTGGTGTTCATCGGCTCCTGCACCAACGGCCGGATCGAGGACATCCGCGCCGCCGCCGCCATCGCGAAGGGCCGTAAGGTTGCCGATGGGGTGCAGGCGCTGGTGGTGCCCGGCTCCGGGCTGGTCAAGCGGCAGGCCGAGCAGGAGGGGCTGGACCGGATGCTGCTGGAGGCCGGGTTCGAGTGGCGGGATCCGTGCTGCTCGATGTGCCTTGGCATGAACCCGGACAAGCTGACGCCGGGCCAGCGTTGCGCCAGCACGTCGAACCGCAATTTCGAGGGCCGTCAGGGTCCGAACGGCCGCACCCATCTGTTGTCGCCGGCAATGGCGGCAGCGGCGGCGGTGACCGGGCGGCTGACCGACGTGCGGCAACTGGTCTGAGCGATGGGGGCTGGTCAGACCGCGGCTGGGCGGGAGGCGTCGGCGAGGGGTGTGGGCGAAGCGATCATTGCGTCAGGCCATCGCTGCGACCGTACGATGCCGACGTGCCCGCCGCACGGCATCCGCGGTCAAGCCGAGCTGGCGCGTCCCATCCGGCCGGTTCGGAGGCAGCCGGCTTACCCGGGGCTTGTTCGACAATGACCGGTTCAGTGCGCGGTGTTGAAGAAGCGCTGCGTGTTGGTTTGAACCGGCCGCTTTATCGACTTGCTGACGCACTTGTTGCCGATGCCGGCCTTATCCCGCACCATTCCGCCAGAAGCTTAACCACCCGTTACCGAGGGCAGGGAACACAGTCATGGAACCCTTCACCACGCTGACCGGCGTCGCGGCGCCGATGCCGATGCAGAACATCGACACCGACAAGATCATCCCGGCGCGCTTCCTCAAGACCATCAAGCGCTCCGGTCTTGGCGTGCATCTGTTCGACCCGCTGCGCTTCGACAAGGACGGCAAGGAAAAGCCGGACTTCGTGCTGAACCAGGAGCCGTATCCGCAAAGCCCAGATCATCATCGCGCACGAGAATTTCGGCTGCGGCTCCTCGCGCGAGCACGCCCCCTGGGCGCTGCTGGATTTCGGCATCCGCTGCATCATCGCGCCGGATTTCGCCGACATCTTCTACAACAACAGCTTCAAGAACGGCATCCTGCCGATCCGCCTGCCGCGCGCGGTCTGCGACCAGTTGATCGACGACACCAAGCTGGGCGGCAATGCCCGCGTCACCATCGACCTTGCCCGCCAGGTGGTGATCCGCCCGAACGGCGAGGAAATCGGCTTCGAGATCGACCCGTTCCGCAAACATTCGCTGCTGAACGGCTGGACGACATCGGCCAGACCCTGCAGCACGGCAGCAAGATCGATGGCTTCGAGGCGGCCCGCCGGGCCAGTCAGCCCTGGCTGCCTTCGACCGCCGCTTGAGGCGGAGGACCCAGGCCAGGGCTCTGCCCTGGACCGGCAAAGGGTCCGGCGGACCCTTTGATCCCGCCCGTGGCCGGGCTCAGGTTCCATTGGCCGTTGCCTTACTGCTTCTATCCGAGCACCAAAGGACACACCGATGCCCGCCAACAAGAAACTGCTGATCCTGCCCGGCGACGGCATCGGCCCCGAGGTGATGCGCGAGGTCCGCCGCGTCATCGACTGGATGGACCGCCGCCGCATGGTCACGTTCGACGTCTCCGACGACCATGTCGGCGGCTCGGCGATCGACGCCTACGGCACGCCGATCACCGACGAGACGATGCAGAAGGCGAAGGACGCCGACGCCATCCTGTTCGGCTCCGTCGGCGGCCCGAAATGGGACAAGCTGGGCTTCCACCTGCGGCCGGAGATCGCCATCCTGCGCCTGCGCAAGGAACTGGACCTGTTCGCCAATCTGCGCCCGGCGATCGTGTTCGACCCGCTGGTCGATGCCTCGACCCTGAAGCCGGACGTGGTCCGCGGCCTGGACATCATGATCGTGCGCGAGAGCACCGGCGGCATCTATTTCGGCGAACCGCGCGGCGTGGAGACGCTGCCGGACGGCCAGAAGCGCGGCTTCGACACCGAAACCTACACCACCAACGAGATCGAGCGGGTCGCCCGCGTGGCGTTCGAGCTGGCGCGCAAGCGGCAGAACCGGGTGTGCAGCGTGGAGAAGGCCAACGTCATGCAGTCCGGCCTGTTCTGGCGCCAGACCGTCACGGCGCTGCGCGAGCGGGAGTTCCCCGACGTCGAGCTGACGCACATGTATGCCGACAACTGCGCCATGCAGTTGGTGCGCAACCCGCGGCAGTTCGACGTGATCGTCACCTCCAACCTGTTCGGCGACCTGCTGTCGGATCTGGCCTCGATGCTGACCGGCAGCCTGGGCATGCTGCCGTCGGCCACGCTGGGGGCGGTGCAGCCGTCCGGCAAGCGGCACGCGCTGTATGAGCCGATCCACGGCAGCGCGCCCGACATCGCCGGCAAGGGCATCGCCAACCCGCTGGCGCAGATCCTGAGCTTCGCCATGCTGCTGCGCTATTCCTTCGGCATGGACGAGGACGCGGCGCTGATCGAGGAGGCCTGCGTCAACGTGCTGAAGAACGGCCTGCGCACCGCCGACATCATGGCGCCGGGCACTGCGCGGGTCGGCACCGGCGTGATGGGCGAGTCGATCCTGCGGGAGCTGGATAAACTCGCGGCTTAGGCGCGCTCCGTCGTGTTGTTCATGCGAGCGGCATTGGCCTGATCGTTCCGGTCACGCTGATGTTGCCGCTGGGTGGTTGGGAAAAAGCCAGACGTGATCGACGACAAATCGGGGGATGGGATGCGGCTTGGCGCACCCGTCGGACAGCCTGGAAACCGTGGGGAATGGAGGGCATGACTGCATTGCATATGATCGCGGCTTAGGGGTTGTAACCTCAGGTTTGTTCGGCTACATCCCGCCGCCTGACTGCGCCCGTAGCTCAATTGGATAGAGCACCAGACTACGAAATCTGGGGGTTGGAAGTTCAAGTCTTTCCGGGCGCGCCAGTTATCCAGCTAGGATCGTTAATTGTTTCCAACTGCTGGGACGGTTGGTGACCTGTTGGTATCTGGTTCGGCAGGGTTTTGCGGCACAAAGGTTTCGCCCACCATGCCACCCTTGGTGCGAACCATTGGCCAGGATAAGAGGTCCCCGAGGGTTGATTGTAGCATCGGTTGAAGGGCGCCGGCGCTTTGCGTGGTATGATTTTGTTTTAGTAATCATCAGCGAATAAAATCGCCAAGAACTCGGCGGTTCACCCTCGCGTTGGGCCAGATGGTCGATACGACGGCTTTGGCCGCTACGAAGGCCTGGATACGGCAAATGCGTGCCGGCCCCAAGGTGGCAGGTCGAGAAAAAGACCGGTGGAGATCAGATTGCTTCCGTCTCGATCATAGGCGGCGGAACTCAGCAGGTCCTTGAGATGAACGACGCCACCGTCGAGATCCGACCAAGGCAGACGAACATAGCATTGGCTTTGGTTTCCGGCGTAATTGACGATGGCCAGCGTCTGCTCGCCATTGGGTCCGCACCAGCACCATGCGATGCAGCAATCCCACGTCCAGTTGCCCGTCCAAGCCGGTAAGCATTCCAGAAGGCGCCAGTCTCCATTCACGATCGCCGGACTGCGAAGGGCCGCGAGCAAGTCCCGATAGAACCGTGCCAGCTCGTCATTGCGCGGTTCCACCGGTGCGCGGATCAGGTGTGGCGAGATGCGCCGGGTTTGTCCCTCGAACTGGCCCTGGTGGAAGAACCGCAGACCCGGTGAAAGATAGGTGATGACAGCGGCTGCCTCGTGCATGCCTGGCATAAACGACGCGGCAGCCCGCGGCTCGTCGTGGTTCTCGAGGAAACGGGCGAGTTTGCTCTGGTAGTCGAGCCCGGCCTGCAGATGCAATCGTGCACTGGCCGAGCCTGACCGGCGCGAAGGCGGTCATAGAGGCGTTTGTCGTATGCGTAGTCGAAGCCTTGCTGCAGCAGGGTCCATTCGCGGTCCCAGTAGACCTCCGCCATGAAGCAGAACTCGGGCTTCTGGCGGCGTATGGATTCGATCGCCCGGGCCCAGAACGGTTCCATCGACAAGCCCCAGGTTTGTTGAAACACGTCGGGCAGCAGAAGCATGGCCATATCGCAGCGTACCCCGTCGCAGTGCCTGGCGACCGTTCGCAGCGCGTTGATCATGGCCTCCTGTGTCGCGGGACTGGCGTAGTTGAGTTGGATGGTGTCGGGCCAGCCGGCGAAATATGGATCCCGCCCATGGGCGAACAGTCGATCGCCTTCCTGTCGTTTGATGCGGAAATAGTTCGATGGTGTCCGGGCGATGTCGTCTTCCGTTCCCTGAACGAAGTAGTCCGGATGATCGCGTACCCAGGGATGATCGATGGCTGTGTGGTTGGGGACGAAATCAAGCATCAGCCGTAGCCCGCGTAGTCGCATCCGGTCGCGCAATCGCGCCAGCGCGTCCTCTCCGCCCAGGCTGTCAGATACGAGGTAGGCGGTGATTGCAAAGCCGGAACCGGCGATGTCCGCTTCGCGCAGATCCGGCAATGTTTCGGCGAACTCCTGACGCCACGCCCTGTTCGAACGCGACACGATTTGTCCGGCTGAGCCGGTTTGCCAGACACTGAGAAGCCAGACCCAGTCGAAACCCAATCCAGCCAGGCGGTCCAGTTCGCCGTCGGCGATGTCGTCCAGCGTCGCCGGTCGGCCCAGAGACGCAGACAGGTTGGTCAAGTGGACGCGGGTATTGAGCTGGTACAGCAGCGGATAGCGTGGAGCAGGCCGAGTGAGGCGCGTCGGCGTGGCGCTTGGTTGATCGGTCAATCCATCGGCTCCGGGCTTGGCCGCCGTGTTATATTGGCCTCCTGGCTCGGCGGTGGCCGTTCTGTAGCAAAGTGTAGTGGCCGTCTCTGCTTGTCTGGAGGTCCGCCCGACGACGGAATACAAATGTAGGTTGGCGATCGCCGTCGAAGGCACGCCACCATCGACGGCGGATGCTGCTTTTTCCCCCACCGAGCCTGTCTGGCCTCTCGGCGATAGGGGCTGATCTCTCGAAGCGGAAGTTCACCATCATAACGAGCCGGGGGACCGCCACTCTTGCCGGGTGATTTTGCCGTTCCGGCCGGTCAGGGGCCCCGTCAACGAGGTTGACGAATACCTGACCTGGCATAGCGGGGCCCTGGCTCAGTGCGATATGTGCTCCAGCTCCAGGTTACGGGTCCTCGGCCCGAAAATCCCGATGGACAGAACGACCATCAGCATCGCGAACGCAATTAGCCCGAACACGCCCGTGGTGCCGTTGAAGGTTGCGAAGAAGAAGCCGATGATGAAGCTGGCGAACACTGTGCTGATCCGGCTGAACGCGTAAGTGAACCCGACTGCCCGGGCGCGGACGCGGGTTGGAAACAGCTCCGACTGGTAGCTGTGGAACGAATAGGACAGCACGTTGTTCGACAGCGTGATCAGCACGCCGAACAGGATCAATAGCGGCATGGTGGATTGCTGGGAGAACAGCACGCCGAACACCGCAATGCAGATCGCCGCCCCCACGAGCTGCCATTTACGTTCAAACTTATCGGCGAAGCTCATGGCCAGCAGCGGGCCGAACGGGTTGGCGCAGGCGACGATGAAGGCGTATTGGAGGCTGCCCGCCAGATTGATGCCCACCTGCTTGGCGATCAGCGTCGGCACCCACGCGGCAAAGCCATAAAAACCAAACGTCTGGAAGAACTGGAACACCATCAGCATGATGGTCCGGCTGCGATACGGCGGCTGCCAGATTTCGGAAAATGTGCCGCGGGCGGACAGGTCTTCCACCTCATGCGGGGCGGGCGGCGGCAGCGGTTCGCCGGCGCGGTCGGCCAGCACGCGGGCCTCGATCTGAGCGGTGACGGCTTCGGCCTCGACCAGCCGGCCGTGGGTGAGCAGCCAGCGCGGGCTTTCCGGAATGGCGCGGCGGAGGAACCAGACCGCCAGCGCGCCGAGGGCGCCGATTGCAACCACCCAGCGCCAGCCGTCCCAGCCGAGTGGCGTGAGCGGAACCAGCAGGTAGGACAGCAACGCGACCACCGGTACCACGGCGAACTGCACGCACTGATTGAACGCGAAGGCTCGGCCGCGCATGTGCTTGGGCACGAGTTCTGCGACGTAGGTGTCGATGGTGACGAGTTCGACGCCGATGCCGATGCCGGCGATCATGCGCCAGAGGCACACGCCGAAGCCGGTGGTCTGGAACGCCATGACCAGCGTGGCAGCGCAGTAGGCGAGCATGGAGAAGGTGAATATCGCGCGCCGGCCGTACTTGTCCGCTACGAAACCGAACACGAAGGTGCCGATGAACAGGCCGAAGAAGGTCGAGGCGACGAACAGCGCCGGGCCCGAGAACATGCCGATGGAAACCCCGGTCAGCATCCCGGCCTTGACCAGGCCAGGGATGACATAGCCGGTCATGAACAGGTCGTAGAATTCGAACATGCCACCCAGCGACAGCAGGGTCACCATGATCCAGATGTGGCGCGTGGCAGGCAGCCGGTCGAGGCGTGCGAGAATAGCGGCGGCGGTCTGGCGATCCGCCACTGTGGTCGTTGACATAGTGCTCCTCGCGGCGGGCGGACCCGCTTTTCGATTGGGCGCGGCCCAGAGACAACCCCTTGGGCCGACACTACCGCGCCGGTGAATATCTGGCAGACGGTACTGTCAGATATCCACTAAAGCGCATTCGCGCTGACTGTAAACAGTGAGCGCGCTCCAGATCATTGTTGCACCAGCGAGTTTATCGGCCTGACTGCCTAAGTCACGAAGATGTTGCCAGCCGTTGGCCTAGTCGTCGATCCCGGCGCTTGACGACAAGGCGTCGGGATCGGACCAGTGGCGGATCGTTGGCAACGGGGCCTGGCTGGGTGCCCTAGCCGGGCATCTGGGCGACGGCTTCTTTTGCCGCGCGAATGACCGCTGCCGTGGTGATGTCGAACTTCTTGTAGACATCGCCGATTTTGCCGGATGCACCGAACTCGTGCATGCCGACGAAGCGGCCATCGAAGCCCAGGTAGCGGTCCCAGGAGATTTCGACCGCGGCTTCCACCGCGACGCGAGCGGTGCCGTCACCCAGCACCTTGCGCTGGTAGGCGACATCCTGCTGCTCGAACAACAGGCGGCAGGGCATGGAGACGACGGCCGTCGGGACGCCGTCCTTCTGCATGGCGTCGCGGGCCTCGACAGCGAGGTGGAGTTCGGAGCCGGTGGCCATGATGGTCAGTTTACGCGGGCCGCCTTCGGCTTCGAGCAGCACGTAGCCGCCTTTGGCCGAAAGATTTTCGGTGCCGGTGTCATGCCGCAGCAACGGCATTGGCTGGCGGGACAGAGCGATCAGCGCCGCGCGGCGAGGGGCGTCGAGAATGCATTCCCAGCACTCCGCGGTCTCGACCGGGTCGCCGGGGCGGTAGACGGCCAGATGGGGGATGGCGCGCAGGGCCGCGAGGTGTTCGATCGGCTGGTGGGTCGGGCCGTCTTCCCCCAAGCCGATCGAAATCGTGGGTCATGACGAAGATGGTGCGGATCTCCATCATCGCGGCCAGGCGGATGGCCGGGCGGCAGTAGTCGGAGAAGGTCAGGAACGTGCCGCCGTAGGGGATCAGGCCGCCGTGCAGGGCGATGCCGTTCATCGCGGCGGCCATGCCGTGCTCGCGCACGCCGTAGTGGACGTAGGAGCCGTGGTATTCGCCCGGGCGGATTTCGACCTGGTTCTTCGCCTTGGTGTTGTTCGACGGCGTCAGGTCGGCGGAGCCGCCCAGCAGTTCCGGGATGGCGTCGAACAGGTGATTGAGCACGGCGCCGCTGGCGGCCCGGGTCGCCATTTCCTTGCCGGATTTCTGGAATTCCTGCTTCGCGGCGGCAATGGCGTTGCGCCAGCCTTCCGGCAGCTCGCCCTTGGTGCGGCGCTCGAAGTCCTGGCGCAGCCCGTCCGGCGCCGCCTTGACGCGATCGGCCCAGGCCATGCGGGCCGGGCGGCCCTTGGCGCCGATGGTGCGCCAGGCATCCAGCAGCGGTTCAGGGATGTCGAACGGCGGCGCGGTCCAGTTCAGCAGCTTGCGGGCGCCGGCGATTTCTTCCTCGCCGGGGGCGTCGCTGTGCGCCTTCTGGGTTCCCGCCTTGGTGGGCAGGCCGAAGCCGATGACGGTGCGGCAGGAAATCATCGACGGCTTGTCGGTGACCGCCTGCGCCTGCCGTGATGGCGTCGCGGATGGCGTCGGTATCGTGCCCGTCGATCTCCTGCACGTGCCAGTGCGACGCATGGAAACGGGCGGTCTGGTCATCCGACACCGACAGGCTGGTGGCGCCGTCGATCGAAATCGAATTGTTGTCGAAGAAGGTGATCAGCTTACCGAGCTTGAGGTGCCCGGCGAGGGAGATCGCCTCGTGGCTGATGCCCTCCATCAGGCAGCCGTCGCCCATGAAAACATAGGTGTAATGATCCACCAGCGCGTCGCCGAAGCTGGCGTTCATGATCCGCTCGGCCAGCGCCATGCCGACGGAATTGGCCAGCCCCTGACCCAACGGGCCGGTCGTGGTCTCGATACCGTCGGCGTGGCGGTATTCCGGATGGCCGGGGGTCTTGCTGTTGATCTGGCGGAAACGCTTGATCTGCTCGATCGGCATGTCCTTGTAGCCGGTCAGGTAGAGCAGCGCATACAGCAGCATCGAACCGTGGCCGTTCGAGATCAGGAAGCGGTCGCGATCGAGCCAGTGCGGATCTGCCGCATCGAAGCGCAGGAATTCGGAGAACAGGACGGTGGCGATGTCGGCCATGCCCATCGGCATGCCGGGATGGCCGCTTTTGGCCTGCTGAACGGCATCCATCGCGAGCACGCGGATGCAATCGGCCATATCGCGCAAATGGGGATCCCGTGGGGCCGGGAGTGTATTGCTGTCCGTGTGTCCTTGTGAGGCGGTCGTGCTGTCCGGCATGGCGGGTTTCCTTGCAAAGAACGTGTGCAACCGTGCCTCGCGGTCGGCTGCCATTCGAAGCAGCGGAAAAGTCAACGTACGGGCACGACACTCGGAGCCGATGGGGTACGGCCCCCCGAACAGGGGGTCCGGTAGGCGCCTAGCAAACGTCGCCGCGATGTTCAAGTTCCGGCAATCGCGCGACCGGAGGCACGATTAGAGCATTTCATGGTATGTGGAAACTGGGTGCAATGGTGCGACGGGCGTAAACCCGCGTTGTCGGCGCGCGAAGCGGGGAAGGCCGCCGCCGGGGATGGTGTTGGTTGCGGTTTGTCGAGGATCCATCAACGTCGTGTGTTTGGCGGTGTATCGCCATGCCATCTGCCGGTGCTGGGACATTGTCTGAACGATCGGCTTGAAATGGCGGATCCGAGCGTTCAGGTCTGGTGCTGGGCTGGTCTGTGGCTTTGATAGGGTCGCAGGCAGCGGAATCCTGGTCGGTGCCGATTTGGCACGCCACCGTCGGGGCACGCAGGACTTGGGTCCACGAACAATGACCGGCAAAGCACCCACGCGTGGATAAACTGCTGCAATGGAACGCGGACGCGGTCGGCCACTACCGGTAGATGATTGTTGGGTTACTGTTCGATATCACAACGATCAGCTCCCTGGACCGCAACCTGCTGCGTGCGTTGAAGCCGACGGGCCAGGGCAATCTGCATTTCAACGACGGTGAGCACGGCTTGCCGGCATGGGGGCGTTCACTGACAAAGTGGGCGCCCGGATCGACTTTGTCGTCGCCGCCATGGGCTGGTGCGCCGCTTCCACCGCGCACGGTCTGGTCACCTCGGTTGCCGGATTCGCCTTCGGCCGCATCGTGCTCGGCTGGGGGAGGAGGGCATCCCGAAGTGGTTCCGGGTGCGGGACCGAGCATTCGTGACTGGCATACTCAGCTTCGGCAGCAATGTGGGCGGGTTGCTGGCGCCGTTCTTCGGGGCGTTGGTGACCGCGGCCTGGGGGTGGCGGCTTTCTAAGAGACCGGGCTGGTCGGGTTTGCCTGGGTGGTGTTCTGGCTGGTGATGTACACCCCGTCGGATGCGCACCCTAAGGTTTCGCTGGCGGAACTGGCCTATATGCGAAGCGATCCGGAGATTCCCGGGCGATCGATGTCCTGGCCGGCGCTGTTGCGCTATCCGGGGACGCGGACCTATGTCGCCGGCGGTGTGCTCACCACTCCGGTCTGGTGGTCCTCCAACAACCGGATGCCAGTTTTCTGCTCAGCAAGTTCCATGCGAGCCTGCTGGCGCTGGGCCCGCCGCTGGTGGTGATCTGCTTGATGACCGATGTGGGATCCATCCTTGGTAGTTGCCTCGCCGGCCAGACCTATCAAAGGTGGTCTCGGTGTATGCGCGGCGTGAAAACTGACGGCGCCGGCATGCGCGTGGTGGACGCTGACGGGGTTCATGGCGCCGATGGTCGATGAAATCTGGGTCGCGTTGCTGCTGATCCGACTTACGATGGCCGCGCACCAGGGTTTTCCGCCAACCGGTTCACGCTGGTTTCGGATACATGTCGAAGGCGGCCGTGGTCGTGGCGGTTGGGCCGGGAGGATGCATCAGCGCGGTGCTCCGCGGATTTTCCGCCATTGTGGTGGGCTGCCGGTATCTTTTTCGTGGGCGCCAGCGCTTCCATGGTTGCGACGCTGGATGTTCATTTGATGGTGCCGACGCGCCAGGACAACCTGATCGACGCGATGGCGGCGATCAAGTGAGATGGGGTGAGGTCAAGCCTTGGGTGCTGGGCCTTTGGTGGGGTGGCTTCAAAGGGTTCGGGAACAAACCAGTTTCCGAGCCCTCCAATCGGTAGGTCGGGCCGAGCTGGTCGGTCTGTTCGCATTTAACTGGTCATTGCGGTAAACGCCTGCGGGGCACTGGGTATTTTGACGTCTCGTTGAGCGTCGATAAGCAAACCATAGCGAATCCGATCGCACCGAAAGCCGAATTTGGCTACAAATGGTTTCTGTGAGGCCGATCCGTAATCGCCTTTCATGCGATCATTGGACCGCAACCAGGAGATTATTGAGTGCCGTCGCTGAACATAACCGCAATTGGTGACTTCGCCGCCGGTTCCATCAACGGGGTCGAATTTGGGCAGTTAGCGAGCCCGCACACTCAATTGCCTTTTCCGCCTCGCTTTACGTTCGGGACGTTTCCCGCGTCTCTTGCCGCTAACTATTACGGTCACCGAGGAATTGGCAGTGTCGGCGTGTTCGCACTTCATGGGTTTGATCTCAGCGGCGTCTTTCTGCTTAGCCACGAGGACCTATTTTATCGATGTCCTGAACTGAATATTCATGAAGCGCATATCAAGGCAGAGGTTGCCAGAATTTTGCCCCGGCGTAGCGCTAACAATCGACGACACCTTGGCGGCAGCCATGTCATTCTTGCGGGACCGGGGAGTGGTGTTTACGGCCACTGGCTGGTCGAATATTTGCCGAAGCTAAGTCTGCTGAATTTTGCAGGGTATGATCTTTTTGCCTTGCGTTATCTGCTTCCAAATAGTACCCCCGCCTACGTTTTTGATTGGTTGGAGCTTTTTGGAATTGGAGCACACCAAGTAGTGCTCTACGATGCCGAGGTCGAAGTTGTTACGGCTGACGAGTTTCTACTTCCAACCATCCTTCACAATGGGTGCCAAATGTCACCTTTGTTCAAGGATGTGGCTGGATTTCTCCGAGGACTGATCGAATTTCGACACGACCTTGATGGATCAGAGCACGGCCCCCGCATTTTTCTATCGCGTGCCCAGACAAGCGGAGGGCGCGCATTGAAAAACCGGGCACGAGTTGAGGCTCTAGCGCTACAGGCGGGATTCTCACTTGTCTACCCTGAAAAGCTCAGTCTGATAGAGCAGGTGCGTCTGTTCGCGGGCGCAAGAGAAGTTATTGGTGAGTATGGATCTGCGTTGCATGGCAGTATCTTTTCCCGGCCAGACACGATCATATGTGCTCTTCGGGGAACGGGAGGCCATCCGGGCTTTATCCAATCGGGCATGGGGAGTGTGTTGCAACATCCGACCGGATATGTGTTCGGTGCGACCGACGCTGATTTCTGTTTCGAAGTTCAAGAGGAAGCTGTCATGACGGCTCTTAACCTCGTATTCGGCACGCACCGCCGTTAGCCAACCGGAAGATATGGCGTCTTGCACAGGAAGATGCAGCCCGAGAAGTGGGCTTGATCATGGCGCCTTCAACATAGTCTTTCGCACCGGGCCAAGTTTGCTGATGGCCCCTTAATATGGCCGTTCCCTCCAAACTGCTACATCAGAATAGGATGTCTGAATTGACCCACTCTTCGCGTCGGATAAACGACTTGGTCAAGCGCCTGACTATACGAACATATCTTGAGATAGGGGTCAGCGAAGGTGACACGTTTCGTCTAATTGAAGTCCCCGAACGGACAGGTGTGGACCCGAATTTTCAATTCGACCCGGACACCCTTAGAAATTCGAATACAAAGTTGTTTAGCGAGACAAGCGACAAATACTTTGCATCTTTGCCAATCGGAGCGGTCTTTGACGCAATCTTTATAGATGGCCTGCATACATTTGAACAGGTCGTAAGGGATTTCTCAAATGCAATCCTTCATACCCATCGTAATTCCATCATTATAATAGATGATACTCGCCCGAGCGATGTCTACTCAGCACTTCCGGAGCCTCGGGATACGTTTGAATTTCGTGAAAAATTCGGCGGGGTTGGTGGCGATTGGCATGGCGATGTATTTAAGGCGGTGTTTTATATTCATGACTTTTGGCCTGGTTTGAACTATTGTACACTTGCTACGGGCGGCAACCCGCAAACGCTGGTATGGCGGTCTAACAGGGCGAGGCATGAGCCTAGATTCAACAATTTAGAGCTCATATCAAGGTTGTCGTTTTTCGATCTTCACCGGCATATGGATATACTCCGGGCAGTCAGCGAAGAAGATGGCATTTCACTTTGCATCGCCGAACTCCTGCAATAACCATTGAGGCTACACTGCAAATTGTGTAGAAATGAGCATATAAATATGGCCTCCACACAATACATGGTATCT
This sequence comes from uncultured Alphaproteobacteria bacterium, assembly GCA_963790515.1. Lineage (GTDB taxonomy): Bacteria > Pseudomonadota > Alphaproteobacteria > Acetobacterales > Acetobacteraceae > Rhodopila. The sequence continues at coordinate 42,733 of CAWBPF010000009.1, forward strand.
CTTGGAAATAACGTGCGCTCCGGCGTTATGCTCAAAATGTCTCTTTTCCGATCGGGAAAGGCATCTGGCTGCCCGGGAGCGCCAATGGCGAGGTTTCCCGCGCTTCACAGCTCATTCCGATAATGGAAAAAGTGTGTGTGCGCTAGCGCGACATGCGTGCCTTTGCCGGGGGCAGTGCGCCGAACATCTAGGATTTCATGGGCGCCATCCGGATGGTTTGTTGAATATTCCATAGATGCCCCTGCGACATCCTTTCATTTTTTCACATGCCCCGATGATTTCTATGCCGTCAGATTAGGGTTCGTGAATATGAATGCGACTTCCTATACAATTATAAGGGCTGTGGCTGCGCCGTCGTCGACGCCGAATGATTTTGCCAATCCGACAGGCGGGTCCTCATGGATCGCATTCACGTTTGCAAACGGCGGAGCAGATTTGGATGCGGTAGTGAGCAACGTCGCATCTCCCACGGAAATCATCGTCGCAGGGGCGGTGCCCCACGCGCAGGGTGGCAGTATCATACCTCGTTGGACCTGGACAGATTGGGTCCCCGTAGCGAGCCTTCACCGGACGGACAGGGTAGGTGCCCCTCGCGTATTGATGGTGCGGGTTTTGCTTCCTGGCGGTGTTACGATCAGCCAGCCGAACGGTGGGTTCGAAGGCTATTTTAATGCGCCTGCGGTGCACTGCGGCTTTGACTATGGTGCGGGTTGGATTCCTGGAGATTTTGTTTCGTCGCCAGAGTCAGTCGTAGAGAATAGTTCTGCAGCAAATTTCGGTATTGCACGTGCTACGGTCGCCTGTGTGCAGTTTCTTACAAAGCATCGCGGTCTTGTGGGCATGGCGACAGGCGATAGTCATCATCAGGGGACAAGTACGACAACACAATTCCTGAACTATCTGCTACGGTCGACTGTGACACTTGGCTCCAAGTATATCGGTGAGATTCCGTTCGGTTATGTTTCGACCGCGGCAGGCGGGACAACGTCTGAGTAACTTTTTTTCGGCGATGCTCGCTCTACTACCGGCTGTTCGACCAGGCTTTGTCGTTCTTCCCGGGTGGACCTTCAATGATCGAGGGTCTGTAAACGCTGATAAGATTGCAACCAATGTGTTCATGGCCAGATTAGTTCAGGCTATCGAGGCCTGCATGGTGAGCGGTGCCGTGCCCATTGTCCTGACTCCGTTTCCCCGCGATGCTGCATCAATGACCGAAATTCAAATCGCGCCATGGCTCGAACTTCGGGAGAACATCCTGTCGATGCGACAGTCAGGTGTCGTTGTTGTTGATTCGGCGGCGATTCTTGGCAGCATGGATGATTTGGGTCAACTGGACGGAACCTATCTGCCTGAATTCACGTCTGATGGCGTGCATCCGAACAATGCGGGTCATGCAGCAGTCGCTGATGCCTTGATGGTGGAACTGAGCGCGCTCGCGTCCATTACGAAACCAGAACCATAACATGGATATGGTGGTTAGCGTTGGTCCGTTGCCCAAGCAGTGTTTTACCCAAAACGGCTGATGTCGAGCTAGCCTGTGCGCTTAGCCAACTCAGCGCACTTTGTTCTCGCCTTATTCCGCAAACGCCGTCCATGTTCACGCAAGCCCGTCCCACCCTGTTCCTGGGGCGGCTGATCGCGCGGAAATCATCGAAACGCTGACGGCCTATGGCGCCCGCACCCGGGCGGAGATGATCAACGCCACCCAGATCGTTACTTTCAGCCTTACCACCCTCGATGTCCTCGCCGGAGCCAAGGCCGCCGAGATGTCCCTCTCCATGCGTCTCTGCTATCGCAGTTTTGCAAACAGCCTGAAACACTTCATTCAGCAGATCGAAGACGTCCTTGCCAAGCGGCAGGCCGTGCACCTGCCGCCGCCGGTGGAGCCCATTCCTGAACCCATCACCGACCTCCCGGAAGCCGAGGTTCAGGAAGCTCTGGAATACGCCTGCACTCAAATCGAAACCTACCTCGCCCGCCGCGCAGTTGTCCGCCCCACGCTCGGTCTTCAGGCCTTGCCCGAGGACGTGAACATAGTGGCCTGGAGCAGCGCCATGATTGACGCCTTCGGCCAAACCGGCCCACGGGTCACCCGCCGCCATCCCCCGTCCGAACCCGCGGTCAGGCGGCCAGCGCGATCTTTTCCCGCACCAGATCCGCGGCTTTCTCCGCGATCATGATTGTGGGCGCGTTCGTGTTCCCCGACGCCACCGTCGGCATGATCGATGCATCCACAACGCGCAGCCCGCCCAACCCGTGCACCCGCAACTGCGGATCGACCACCGCCATCGGGTCCACGCCCATCTTGCACGTGCTGGTCGGGTGAAACACCGTGCCGCCCATCCGCCGCGCATAATCCAGCAGTTCGTCGTCGGTCTGGATCTCCGCCCCGGGCAGATATTCCGCCTCGATGAAGTGCTGCATCGCCGGCTGCGCCAGCACCCGCCGGCACCACCGTAGCCCGGCGACCAGCGTGCGCTGATCCAGCTCCGCCGACAGATAATTCGGCACCATCGCCGGCGCGTCATTGGCCCGCGCGGTCTTCAACCGGATCTCTCCCCGGCTGTCCGGCCGAAGCTGATAGGCGATCATGGTGAACCCCGACCATTTATGCAGCCCATCCTGCGGCCGGTCCGCGCTGAACGGCGAAATCGAGCACTTCACATCCGGCGACGCCAGCTCCGGCCTGGTGCGCACAAACATTGCCGCCGGGGAAACTCCGCTGGTCAACGCCCCGGTCCGGAACAGCAGATACTGCACCCCCGCCTTGACCTTACCAAGGTTGCTGTTGACCACATCATTGACGGTAACAGGAAACCGAGACCGCAGCTTGATCGCGGCGGAGTAATGATCTTGCAGGCTTTGCCCCACGCCCGCCAGCGCATTCACCACCGGAAGTCCCAGGCCGGACAGATGTTCGGCGGGCCCCACCCCGGACAGCATCAGCAACTGCGGCGAGTTGATCGCCCCGCCGCACAAAATCACCTCACGCGCGGCGCGGACGGTCGTCAAAACGCCATCGCGCGAAAACTCGACCCCTATCGCACGCCGCCCATCAAACAAAATCCGCTCCGACAGCGCATGGGTTACGACCTGCAGATTACGCCGCTTCATCGCCGGCCGCAGATATCCGACCGCTGTCGAACACCGCCGCCCATTCCGGGTCGTGGTCTGGTGATACCCAACGCCGTCCTGTACCGCCCCGTTGAAATCGTCGTTACGGGGAATGCCGCATGCCACGGCACTGTCGATAAACGCCTGGCAGATCAGGTCGGTCTGCGCGACATCGGAAACGCACAGCGGCCCGTCCGTCCCGTGATAATCATCGCGGCCCCGGGTCTGATGCTCCGCCCGTTTGAAGTAGGGCAGGCAGTCGTCGAAAGACCACCCGGTATTGCCCAACTGCCGCCAGTGATCGAAATCCTCTTTCTGTCCTCGGATGTAGACCATGCCGTTGATAGAGCTTGATCCGCCCAGCACTTTTCCCCGCGGCCAGAAGATCTTGCGCCCCGCGGCCCCGGGGTCGGCCTCGGTTTCGTAACACCAGTTCACTGACGCATCGGCGAAGGTCTTGCCGAAGCCTAGAGGGATATGGATCCAGTGATTGGTGTCGGCCCCGCCGGCCTCCAGCAGCACCACCTTTGTTGCTGCGTCTTCGGACAGTCGGGCGGCCATGACGCACCCGGCCGAGCCGGCGCCGATCACGACAAAATCGGCCTCGATGACATTTGCCATTGGTTTCTTCCCCCTCTGCAGGAAACCCTACAGGCGGAACCCGCAACGCTCCAGTGCCGCAAGCATATGGGCCGGCGGGGGCGCCGTCGCATCGACCGGCGGATCAAGCGGCAGATGGATCGCCCGCGCCAGCAGATGCAGGCCGCCATTGGATGTTCCGTAGCGCTCGTCGCCCAGGATCGGCGTGCCGAGTGTGGTGCAATGGACGCGGATCTGGTGCGTCCGTCCGGTCCGAGGCCGCAGTTCAAGCCAGGTCATGCCGTCGGCCCGACCCAGGACTTTCCAATCCGTCACCGCCTGTTGCCCGCCTAGGCGATCGACTACGATACGCCAGCCCTGTGGGCCGGTCTGTCGGCGCAGGCCCGCGGTGACCGTGCCCCGCTCACCCGGCACGTCGCCGCACACCACCGCCCAATAGGTTTTGCGCACCGTGCCCGAGGCGAACAGCGCCTGCGCGGCCAGCAAAGCGGCACGGCGCAATGCTATGACGAGACAGCCGGACGTATCAGCGTCGAGCCGATGCACCAGCCATGGGCCATCCTTCCGGCGCGACAATGCGGGGAAGAAATCCTCGACACTGCGGCCCCCGGACGGCCCGGGATGGACCGGCAACCCGGGCGGCTTGTCGAGCACGACGAAACGCTGATCACGGAAAAGCGCAATGGGTGGGGGGCCGAGCGCAAAGGCCTGGTCAGTCGGGGCTCGACGGTCCGGCCTGTGGTGATGATCCGTTCGAGCCCCCGTTGTGAAAAGGTCAGCTTCCCGCGCTGTGGCCGGCGGCCCGGACCGCCATCCGGGTGGCTCTGCACCGGCCGGCGACCATAACCGCCTCCCGCTGCCCGACGCCAGCCCCGGCTAGGCGAGGGTCAGTGGTTTCCGGCAGGCAGGGATTGAGGGAAATCCAGGTTGGTCTAGCGGGACAGCGAGACTTCTTGTTCACGACGTTTGGCTGATCCCAGGTCCAACGTTACGCACCGCGGGAGAGGGGGTGAAAAGCCTGGTCGGTGGAATCCTTGACCGGACTGATGCACCGTTCGGGCCAGGGTTCGCGATTGCCAGCCGCCATTTGGGGCAACGGTGGACATTCGCGCCGCTTGTTGCACTGCCACGGGGGGTTGCATCGGCGGCGGGCGCCGCGGCCATTGGCGTTGCGGCTGTTGGAACGGGCATGGTGGCCTGCTGCGATATCGGGCACGGTCCTGCGGGCACGGATCACGCGCGATCAGCAACGCCGTTCGGGTCTGTTTGTCCTGGCGCAGCAAGGCAATCCTCGGGACGGGTCAGACGCAGCAATCCGAGCGAATGACATTTTATTTTCCTGTTCATAATATGGAAGTGAATTGATTGACCTGAGCCAAGTTCAGCTGGAAATGCGGGCAGTTTCTCTTCAATAAGACTGTGATGATGCGTGCATAATATTAAGTCGCAGAAAGTGAAATTTTTCGAGATGACAGTCGTCAGAAGCCGCCATTGCCGTGCTCGCTGGCACTTTTCGGTGATCGTCGTCGAAGGCAAGGGTGTGGGTATCATCAATAACCGAACAACCGCGGCGTCGGTCTGCGATCTGGATGGCGATTCGCACGCTTCGCTTCTGGTCCAGGAGACTATCAACGGCCGCGGCTTTGTGCTGCAGACGGTTAAACGGATTGTGCTTCGGCACTGAACCGGGCTGGTTCTTTCCAGACAAAGCGGTGACCGGATTTGCCGGGATCCGGGCACGGGCATAGATTTCGGGTGAAAAGGCCCGAGGGAAACCTGTCCATGAGAATCGCCCGCATTGAGACGTTCCTGTTCGATCCAGGCACGGCCAAGAACCTGTTGTTCTGCCGTGTCGAAACCGAAAGCGGCCTGCATGGCTGGGGTGAAGCTTACGTCACCCCGGGCAAGGAGCCTGTGATCGAGCACCTGCTTCGCGACCTCGCCAAATACATGATCGGCCGGGACGCCTTCAGCATCCGCCACACCGCGCAGGTGGTGTTCGAGGATTTTGCGATGCGGCGGACCTCGCTGGATCTGATGTCGGCCTGGAGCGCGATCGAGATCGCGATGTGGGACATTGTCGCCAAGCATGCCGGGCAGCCATTGTACAACATCCTGGGGGGCGCGTCCCGCGAGCGGGTCAAGGTGTATGCGAACGGTTGGTCGAGTGGCACCGATAGCATCGAGAAGAACCTCGAGCGTGCCCTGGCGGTGAAGGCGATGGGTTACACGGCGTTGAAATGGGACCCGTTCCCCGGCCCTTGGCGTAACTTCATCCACCGCGAGGATGAAGACCACGTTGTCAACTACGTTCGCCAGATGCGCGAGGCGCTTGGTCCGGACTTCACCTTGCTGGTCGAGGTGCACCGCCGCCTCGCGCCGATGCATGCCATACGCATCGGCCGCCGCATTGCCGAATACGATATCGGCTGGTACGAGGAACCCTGCCTGTGCGACAACATCGAACTGGTCGCCGAGGTCCGCCGAGCACTGCCGATGCCGATCGTCACTGGTGAAGCGATCTATTCAAAAGAGGGGTTTGCCCAGGCCCTCGCGGCTCGCGCGGCCGATATTATCAATCCGGATATCTGCAACTGCGGCGGCATCTCGGCGATGCTTGACATTGCGGCCATGGCACAACCGCATGCGGTTGCAATCGCTCCGCACAACTACAATTCGACGTTGGTTGGGTTAGCCGCGACTGTGCAGTTGTCGGCGATGATCCCGAACTTCTGGATCGCCGAGTGCTTTGTTAATCTGAAGCCCGCTTGTGACGAGATCGCGGTCACGCCGCTGACGGTGCAGGACAGCTTCGTGGATCTGCCGACGGCGCCCGGAATCGGGATAGACCTTGATGTCGCCCGCCTGCGCGCCAAGCCATATCGCGACATGGGGACCCGAATGGGCAAGGGACTGCGGTCATACACGGAGGAGTTTCCGCGCAAGCACTACACGGTCGGGGCGACGCGGACAGGATATTGATGCCCAGCGGAAGTTTCCCTTGGGGAGGGGCTCTGTCGCTCGGCTGTGCCAGGGGCCGTCGGGCCCTGGAACTGGGATCAAAGGGGCTGTCGGCGACATTGCGGGGCCAAGGCAGGGTCGGGACTCATACCACAGGCTGTTGACCCACCATGCGTCAACAGCCGCTCGTATCTTATTGATTTGCCCGCGGCTGCCCCGCCAACGCCGCGCGTATATCGGTCTTCCCTTCGGGCAGTCGGTTTTAAGCTTGTTGCAAAAAGCGCTTGGCATCCTCCGCCAGCAGCAGCCGATCGTTGAGCAGTACCTGGGTCACCACGCGTACCGCTTCGGCATAGCGGTTGCCGGGATACCGTGCTGCCAGCGAGGCGCGCGGATCGTTGCCGCGTTCCGCGTCGGTTGCGGGGAATGCCAGGAAGGCGCCATCGCGGTCAGCCAACTCGCCGTCAGGGTAGGGGGCTTTGTAGCGGTTCCACCCGGTGAATGTGCCGCGTGGCACGGCGATATCCGGCAGGCGTATGCCGGCGATCTCGTTGCCGTCCGCGTCGACCTGGGGCACCAATGCTACATAGGACTGTGTCGCCGGGGCTGCGGATCGGTCCAATCGGCCAGCGGAGCGGCGTCGTTCGCGGCATGCGGGGGCACCAGGGCCGGAATTGGCGGCAGTGCCACGGTTTCGGCCCGCACCAGCGTCCCGTCGGCGATCGCGCGGCACCCGGCTGTCCGGCGGCGTCCGGCCGGACGACCACCCACTCATCCAGCGCCACCAGCAGCGCGCGGATCGCCGGCATCGGGTCGTGCCAGTTGCGCGGATTGATGCAGGGGCCGGCGTCGCGCGGCATGCCGGCCTTGCCGCCATGCTGCGTGCCGGCCAGCAGGTAAGCCGCGCACGTTGGCGGGCAAGCGCGACATCCTGCGTGCCCAGCGGATCGGTGTGCAGCAGCGACGCGCCTTTCTGCCAGTATTCAGTGGAGGTGTTGGTCTCGATCAACTTGGGATCGGTCGGGTCGCCCCGCAGCAGCGCGCCGCCGCGGCCGGTGACCGGATCATCCATGCGGCGGCGGAGTGAGGAAATTCCACTTCGGGGAAGTCGTGATCCTCATGCCAGGTCCGGGTGCGGAACGGTTGGGCGAACGGCGTGTTGTGGAACACGCGGCCGATGCCGGCGACATGGGTGAACACGCCGTCGAACACGCGATGGCCGTTCTCGTCGGCGTTGAAGCCCTGGGCGATGTGATCCCGCAAGTAACGACCGGCCTGCGAAATGCCGAACGCCAGCGTGTGCTCGATGGGTCGCCCGAGCAGACTGGCGCCGTCGTGGCGCAGGTGGCTGACGATATCGCGTGTCGCCGCGAAGCCGATCCCCATGACCCGCGGCCTGGTCGCCTCGTACCGCACTTCGTAGATCGACCCGGTTTGAATTGCCGTGAGCGGTTGGACCGTTCGGCTGTCCGGCATTCTGGATGGCACCGGAGTGCGCGGGCCGGTCTGGGTGCGCCGTACTGTCGACGGCCGCCGGACCCGTCGCTTCATACGTCAGTTTGAACGCTTCGTGCGCGCCAAGCCGGGTGCCGGAGACGAACTCCTCGCGGATCGGCCTTGGTCATGCCGTCGATGACCGGGACTTCCAGCGACAATCCTGTCGCCTTCGGGGCGCCGGGTCCCATCCAGTCCACAACAGGGAGAAACCAAGCCGCAGCGGCAGGGCGTTGCCCAGGTCTTCGGCGGTCTGCGGCTGGTTGCCAGCGGCACCGGCGCAGAGATTGGCGAACAGCATGATGCGGCCGCGGTTGTTCACCTCGTACAGCAGGCGGCCGTTGCCCTTGCGTGGCATCGGCGGGCCGCAGCAGCACGAAACCGGAGCGGTATTCGACCAGCCCAGTCGCGTTGCGCGGCGCCTGGTCCAGCAGCGCGATGCCCCTGGTTGCGCGGGATGCGCGGGGTCGAGCGCGCCGGTGGCGATGCCCTCGATCCGCTCATAGGCGCCGGGTCGCCGAACGCCGCGCCGCCGACGAAGGGCGCGCGCTGCTTGATCTCGATGCCGGTGATCATGACCAGTGCAACTCCGCTTCACGTACGTGCCTGCAATTCGTGGCGTGGTCATGCCGGGCACCATGTCCAGCACGACGAAGCCGCTGGGCGTTACGTCCAGCACCGCGAGGTCGGTATAGACCCGCCTCACCACGCCCTTGGCGGTAAGCGGATAGGAGCAGTGCCGCCGGATCCGCGAGCCGCCGTGGCCTTTGGTGATGTGCTCCATCGCCACCCAGAGGCGTTTGGCGCCGATCGCCAGGTCCATGGCGCCGCCGACCTGTTTCACCGGTTCGTCTGGGGAGCGGGCCCAGTTGGCGATGTCGCCGTTCTCCGCGACCTCGAACGCGCCCAGAACGCAGAGGTCGAGATGGCCGCCGCGGGCGATGGCGAAACTGTCGGCGTGGTGCACGAAGGATCCGCCGGTGCGCAGCGTGATGTGCTGGGTGCCGGCATTGACCAGAAACGCGTTGATCTTGTCCGGGGCAGGGGCGGGACCGGCGCCGATCACCCCGTTTTCCGAATGGAAAATGACCTCGCGGTCGAGCGGCACGTGGTCGGACACGCCGGTGGGGATGCCGATCCCGAGGTTGACGAACCAGCCTTCCGGTATGTCCTGGGCGATGCGGGCAGCGATGCCGGCGCGGTCCAGTGGACGGAATGTCATGCCTGGCTCTCCGATGCGGGCGATATGGACGATGCGGTGAACGAAGACGCCGGGGGTGTGGACGTTGGCTGGCGGAATATCGCCCAGCGGCACGACGTGACGGGTCTGGACGATGGTGAGCTTGGCGGCCATCGCCATCACCGGATTGTAGTTGCGGGCACTCTCGCGATGCGTCAGGTTGCCCCAGCGATCGGCCTCCCACGCGTCGATCAGCGCGACGTCGCCGTAGAGCGGATATTCCAGCAGGCAGTTGCGGCCGTTGATCACCCGTGTCTCGCGGCCTTCGGCGAGCAGCGTGTCGGCGCCGGTGGGGGTGTAGAATGCCTGCACGCCGGCGCCGGCGGCGCGGATGCGTTCCGCCAGGGTGCCCTGGGGCACAACCTCCAGATCAAGCTTGCCGGCGGCGAACTGGCGGCCGGCGACGCTGTCGGCGCGGACGAAGCTGCAGATCAGTTTGCGGATCCGGCCGGATGCCAGAAGGTCGGCGATGGGTCCGGTGTCGCGGCCTCCGGCGTTCACCACCAGCGTTAGGTCGCGCGCACCCTGCGTCATCAGGCCTTGCATCAGGGTCTCCGGCATGCCGTTGGCGAAGCCTGCCAGCAGGATGACGGAGCCGTTTGCGATGCCGGCGAGCGCGGCGGTCACGTCCGGCACGAACTTATCGATCATACAGACATACTTTCTTCGATCCCGGACGTCGTTGTTCCGGATATCTGAGCGCGGAATGGCGCCGCTGGCAACGCGGGCGGCACCGCGGGCGCAGACCTTGCCGGCGCCGGTGGCGGCGGACGATGCCTGCTACGGACGGGGCGGCCCGGCGTCCAGCAGCGACAGATTCTGTTCGGCGAGGTCGGCGGTGGTGCTGTCGGGGTCGATGCCGCGCGCCTGCTCCCAGTCGGCGCGGGCGCCGGCTCGGTCGCCGGTTCTTTGGCGCAGGATACCCCGTTCCAGCAGGGCGTCCTGGTTATCCGGGTCCAGCGCCAGGGCTTGGGATATGTCGGCCTGCGCCGGAGCGATCTGGTTGAGCTTGCGGTGGGTTACCGCCCGCAGGACCAGTGCGTCGGACCGTCGCGAATCGAGCCGGAGGGCTTCGGTTGCGTCGTCGACGGCGTCGTTGAGGCGCCCCAGCGTGCTTTCGGCGGTGGCGCGCATGATCAACAGGTCGGCGTCGGCGGGGGAGAGTTTCAGGGCCTGGGTGGCGTCGGCTGCCGCCTTGTCCGCCTGCGCCACCATCAACCGAGCCTGCGCTGCCTGACCGAGGACGGAGGCTTTTGCCAGCGGCGGCGCGGCGCTGGTGCGGGCGAGCTGTTCGAGCAGGTCCGCGCCATCCGCCGGCTTGCCGATCGCAATCAGCGCGAGGCCTCGGCAGTGGGCCGCTCCGTCGCCGCCGTTGGCGGCGGCCCATGTCTCGGCCATCGCGGCGGCGCTGGCGGGATCGTTCGCCAGGGTCGCGAGGCAAGTTTCGTAGGTGGTGCCCTCGGCGATGCGGGGCGGGAAAGGCGGTATCGGGAGTTCGGCTGACACCTCCGGCTCGGGGCCGGATGGGGTGGCCAGCCACCAGACGCCGGTGGCGGCGGTGCCCGCCAGGACCAGGGATGCGCAAATCGCTGTCATGCGTGGGGACATGGTCGCGGGTGTAGCGGGTTTTGCCGCAGGGGCGGAAGGCGTTCTGGCTGGTGCAGGGGTTTTCTATCGGCCAGAGCGCGGAGTGATGCAGGGATCGGGTTTGGGCTGCCATCAGGGTGCGGATTGAAATGGCGTGCTAGGTGGCGGCTTTTGTCCACCGCCCGCGGCTGTCGAAGAAAAACTTCGGAGTTGCCGTTTGGCTGCGTCCGGCCGTCGAAGATCACGTTGGAGGCGGGGTTGCGGACGACACCGTCGAAGCTGGGCGCGGTTGACCGTGGATGTGGCATCCGGTAACATTGCGCAATGGACTGGTTTGATGCCTTGGCGATCTCCAGCAGTGTCCCATACCGGACGTCAGCAACTGGTGCGCAAATGCGCGCAGTATTCCTGACTGGCGTCGTGCCGGATTCGAGTGCGCCACACGTTGAACGCGCGCGGGTTGAATTGCCGGTTGAAATGCTGGCTCGGGCTGCTGATGAATTGCCTGATACTTCCTGGCCAGCGATACGGGAGAACCTTCAAACCTTGGCCAAGAGCCTTGGAGCGGAGGACCGGCTTTGCCAGTGGCTGATTGGTTAAACTTATTTGAGAAGGCGATGGATATCATCGACGAAGCCGAACGGACCTGCGGCAAAATCCGCTGGACGATCGGCGGGGGAACCATGTTGGATGACATGTTTGGGCATCGAGACAGCAAGGATATAGATATTTTTGTCTCCGACCCACATTACCTGCTGTTTTTAACACCGCGTTTAAACGCGACGGCGGAGGCCATCGCCGACAAATACATTGAAGCTTCAAACACGATCAAAATTATTGTCGCTGCAGGCGAGATTGATTTCATTGTGGCACCGCGTCTCACATAGCCGGGTGCCATATCGCGTCGCATAGGCCAGTACACGGCTATGGTGGAAACACCAGCTGAAATCCTGGCCAAGAAAGTCTTCTATCGAGCCTCGGACTTCACGGCTCGCGACATTTTCGACTTGGCATTCCTTATCGAACAAGGTGAAGCCCAGTTCCTGGACGACAAAACGTATCGAGACAAGCTAGGGGTGATTTTGCGCCGCATTCAGCGGAGCGATGACGAACTACGGAGATCCTTCAGCAATATCGCCAGAACAGGCTACAATGGTGGTTACGATCACTGTATTGAGGTTATAAAGCAATTTGTATCGAGTATAAGCAGCGGCATTTGATCGGCATTGTGCAGCCAATGCCAACGCGCAAGCTGTATGTGCGCCGCGCTATCGAATCAGGACAGCACCCGATAATCCACCAACTGCGGTGCCTGACCGACAGCTAGTTACGAGGTCGCACTGTGTCGGCTAATATTGCTTTGTCCATCGGTGATGCGCCTAGGCAGATCGCGGTGTCAATGGCGTCCCCCAATGGCTTCGTAGTGTCCATGAATGATATCTCCGACCTTCACATGGGAAAGCTTGTGCTCGATAAAGGGCATAGTTTCGAACTCTGCTAGGCGTAGCGGGTGATCCGTTGAGCCAAGGAAGCTGCAAAACGACACTATGAGGCAACTGTAGTAAAGCAAGCACGGCAGTCATGTAAGTCTAATTACATAACGATGTCTTTGGACCCGTCAGGATCCGTCGGAGACGGTGTCAGGAGCAACGACGGCTCGGCGTTCGCGAATATGGGCAATCCACCAATCCATCTGCCATTCCTCGTAACCGAACAGCATGCCCTGAAGTCGTTCGAAGTCGTCGTTCCAGCGAGATTTTTCATACGCAGACCTCACCAGTCGCCACGCGGGAATGCGCCATTCCTGGCCTTTGCGTGTGTAGCAGACCTCACGCTCCCCTTCCAAAACCCGCCCGTCTTTCAGTTTCCAGGGTGTCGGAAACGGCTTGATGAAGACTTCCTTATGAATGAGGCCCTGGCGACGTAGCGGTCGAACAGGTCTTCCTGAAAATGATTGTTCGGCGGATATATCTCCAGTTCTCGCGCGAACTGCTTTGTCCCTTCGAGGAGCAGAAACAACTCGAAGTTCGTGTGAACCAGATAGGGCACCGCCCGCAAGGAATGCCAGCGACACAGATGAACCTCCCGGCCCCCCCGGGTCGAACGATACGCCGAAACGTCCGCCGATATTGGCAAGATCGGCAGTCTCCAGCGGGTAGTAGCCTCGAAATTCTGGATCGTTATCCGCACAGGGCCCCAAGAATGCACGCAAATCTGCGATGTCCGTTACCTCGAACATCGCCTCAAGGACGGTACACCCATAGTCCGGGTCGATGGCCTCAAGAAAAAACCGATGGGGAGAGTCCGACATGCCAACAATATGCCACATGGTGGCGTTTGATCACAGCTGGGTTGGCAACAGCCGGCGGCATCGCGGCTTCGTCCTGGTCCACAAGCGCCGCGGAGCCATTGCCGCCAAGCTGCGCGCCAGGGTCGTCACCTACCGATCGGGTTTGGAGTTCGATTGTGGATCGGGGGCGACCGTGCTGGCCAAGTCGTGGGCCGGCACGGGTTGGCAAGGCCTGTCAGGCGGCGGCTTTTGCTTCCCGCCGGCGGCGGTGGAGGATGAATTCGGTGTAGCCGTTGGGCTGCGTCCGGCCGTCGAAGATCAGGTCGGAGGCTGCATTGAAGGCGACGCCGTCGAAGCTGGGCGCCATTGGCTGGTACAGCGGATCGTCGGCGTTCTGCCGGTCCACCACCATCGCCATGCGTTTCAGGGTCTCCTGCACCTGCGCCTGGGTCACCACGCCATGGTGCAGCCAATTGGCGATGTGCTGGGATGAGATCCGCAGTGTCGCACGGTCTTCCATCAGGCCGACGTCATGGATGTCCGGCACCTTGGAACAGCCAATGCCCTGGTCGATCCAGCGCACCACGTAGCCGAGGATGCCCTGGCAGTTGTTGTCGAGTTCCTGCTGCAGATCTTCGGGGGACCAGTTCTGGCCCTCGGCGACCGGGATGGTCAGCAGGTCCTGCAACGGCCGCGCGGGGACGGGAGGCCAGTTCGGTCTGGCGCGCGCCGACATCGACCTGATGGTAGTGCAGGGCGTGCAGCGTGGCGGCGGTGGGGGAGGGAACCCAGGCGGTGTTGGCGCCGGCCATCGGGTGGCCGATCTTCTGCGCCAGCATGTCCGCCATCCGGTCGGGCGCCGCCCACATGCCCTTGCCGATCTGCGCCTTGCCGCGCAGGCCGCATTCCAGGCCGATATCGACGTTCTGGTCCTCGTAGGCCTTGATCCAGGCGGTGCCGCGCATCTCGTTCTTGCGGATCATCGGGCCGGCCTCGATCGAGGTATGGATCTCGTCGCCGGTGCGGTCCAGGAAGCCGGTGTTGATGAACACCACACGCTGCGTCGCCGCCGCGATGCAGGCCTTGAGATTGGCGGAGGTGCGCCGTTCCTCATCCATGATGCCCATCTTCAGCGTGTTGGCTGCCAGCCCGAGGATGCTTTCGACCCGCGCGAACAGGTCGTGCGGTCAGGGCGACTTCCTCCGGCCCGTGCATCTTCGGCTTCACGATGTAGACCGATCCGGCGCGGCTGTTCTTGATCGGTCCCTTGCTGTTCAGGTCATGCAGCGCGATCAGCGAGGTGACAGCGGCGTCGAGGAACCCTTCCGGGATTTCCGCGCCGGACTGCGTCGAGCACGGCATCGGTGTACATGTGATGGCCGACGTTGCGGATCAGCATCAGGCTGCGCCCGGACAGCCACAGCGTCCCGCCAGCCGGTTTGGTGTACTGACGGTCCGGGTTCAGCTTGCGGGTCATCATCTGGCCGCCTTTCTCGAAGGTGTCCTGCAGCGAGCCGTTCATCAGGCCGAGCCAGTTGCGATAGGCGAGAACCTTGTCCTCGGCATCGACAGCGGCGATGGAGTCCTCGCAATCCTGGATCGTGGTGAGCGCGGCTTCCATGACCACGTCGGCGACGCCGGCCGGATCGTCCTTGCCAATCGGGATGCGCGCGGTCGATCACGATTTCAAGATGCAGCCCGTGGTGCTTCAGCAGCACGATGGACGGCGCGTCCGGCTCACCGCGATAGCCGGCGAATTGGGTGGGATCTTTCAAGGCTGTTGTTCCGCCGTCTTTCAGGCGCACGGAAAGCGCGCCGTCCTTGACGGTGTACCCGGCGGCGCTGGCGTGGCTGCCAGAGGCGAGCGGTGCGGCGCCGTCGAGGATTTCCCGCGCCTTGGCGACCACCTTGTCGCCGCGGACCTTGTTGTATCCACGTCCGCGAGTCGCTCCGTCATCCTCGGGGATCGCGTCGGTGCCATACAGGGCGTCGTACAGGCTGCCCCATCGCGCATTCGCGGCGTTCAGGGCATATCGCGCGTTGGTGACCGGGACGACGAGTTGTGGGCCGGCGAGGGTGGCGATCTCGGGATCCACCTTGGACGTGCTGACGGCGACGGATGCGGGCTCGTCGACCAGGTAGCCGATGCCGCGCAGGAAGCTCAGGTAGCCTTCCATGTCGGCCGGCTTGCCCTTGTGGGCCAGATGCCACGCATCGACCTGTTGCTGGATGTGATCGCGCTTTTCGAGCAGCGATTTGCAGCGCGGGCCGAGGTCCGCGAGCAGTTTTCCAAAGCCGCTCCAGAAGCTGTCTGGTGTGATCGAGGTTCCCGGCAAAGCTTCGCTGTTGACAAATTCGTAAAGCGGCTTGGCGATGCGGATACCGGCTGACTCGACATAATCCATGCGGCTGATCTCCTGGGAGGTGCGAAAAGTGGCGTAAGTCCGGGGTATAGGACGGAATATCGGCATCTCGCCAGTCCCGGTCAGCGGCTTCGCTTCGCCGCTCAGGCCGCGATCCAGTGAAAACAAGCGAAACACGCGGAACCGTGAAGCTTGACTCCGCACTACGACACCCAATGTCGTGGAGGCGGATGACGGCTAGGCCTCATCCGCGTGACGTTTCCCCCCCAAACTTAAACGGCGCCTTCGGGTGCCGTTTTTTTGTTGATGGCATCAGGGAGGTTCAGAACGTCGCGGGTTGTGCGCCGTGCGTCGCTACCCGCGGGGATGGGTCTTCCGCCAGACCGCCAGCAATGCCGCATCGTCGACGGCAGTGTAGCGTTGTGTCGTGGACAGGCTGGCATGCCCGAGCAGATCCTGGATCGAGCGCAGGTCGCTGCCGCTCGCCAACAGGTGGGTGGCGAAGGAATGCCGCAACGCATGCGGCGTGGCATGTTCCGGCAAGCCCGCGAGGCGGCGATACGTCCGCAACACCTTCTGCGCCACGGCCGGGTCGAGCCGCTTGCCGCGAGCGCCCAGGAACAACGCACTGTCCGGCTGTGGGGATGGATGCAGGGTCAGGTAGTCCTCGATCGCGGCGCGCACCATTGGCAGGACCGGCACGACCCGGGATTTCGAACCTTTGCCGATGACGGTCAGCGACAGGTTCGTCCGCAGTGCGATGGCGTCACGCACATGCAATCCCAGCGCTTCGGCTATGCGTAGACCGCTGCCGTAGAGCAGTGAAAAGAATGCGATGTCGCGGGCCTGGATCGCCGGGTCATCGGCGGCATCGCCGACGTGGTCGGTGACGTCCCGCGCCTGGTCGATGGTCAATGCCCGGGGCAGGGCAGGGCGAGCCCTGGCGGTCGAGACGAGGCGGACGGCGGTGATGTCGAAACCATGCCGGCGGCTCAGGAAACGGAAGAAACCGCGCAGCGCCGACAGATGCTGCGCCCTGGATGACGCCACCAGTTTGTCGTTGGCCAGTGCTGCCAGCCAGGCCCTGATGTCAGCCGCCCGCAACGCCGCCAGCGCGGCGAGGTCGGGTTCTCCGCCGAGATGGTTGGTCAGGAAGCCGAGGAAGCCTGCGAGCGCGTGACTGTAGGCTTCGACCGTGTTGGTGGCAGCGTGGCGTTCCTGTTCAAGCCACACGATGAAGGCTACGCGCGCGGCGTCGGCGGTGATGGCGGCAGAGGCCGCCGGCGGGGCGACCTTTGCCAGTTCTGGCCGGCGTCGTTGACGGGTTGCCGTCATGGCCGTTCGGGCCTGGGGTGGGCGGCGTTGTCGCCGGCTGTCAAACCGGCCTGTCGCCTGCCACCGTCACGCGGAAACCGGAGCGGGTGTGTGGCCAGTAGTCCCACATGGCCCGGTGCTGCACACAGCGGTTGTCCCAGAACGCAACGGAGTTCTCCCGCCACCGGAACCGACACTGGAACAGGGGATTTTCTGCGTGGTCGTACAAGTAGGACAGCATCGCGGTGCTCTCGTCGCGCGGCACACCGAGCAGGCGCTTGGTGAAGCCGCGGTTGACGTAGAGGGCTTTGCGACCGGTTACCGGGTGGGTGCGGATGACCGGATGTTCGGCTCGGGGGTAGACGGGTTTGTCGGCGACGCCGAGGTTTGCATAGGTGCCGCGATAGGATTCCTCGCCGTCGTGCACCGCGACCATGCCACTGAGGTAGGTCTTCATCCGGTCGGACAGCGCCTCGTAGGCGGCGTACATGCTGGCGAACAAAGTGTCTCCGCCGCGGGGCGGGCACTGCTGGATGTAGAGGATGCTGCCCATCGGCGGCTCCGGGTCGCATGACACGTCGCTGTGCCAGCCTTCGCCGTTTGCCCGCGGGCTGTCCTTGTCGGCGCGGATGATCATCAATTCCGGATGACCGGGGGCATGTGGTGCGGCGGGATGAATGTGCAGGCTGCCGAAATTGCGCCCGAACGCCAGGTGCTGTTCCTGCGTCAGGTGCTGGTCGCGGAAGAAGATTACGCAGTTTTCGGCGAGGGCGCGGTGAATTTCGTCCATCTGATGGTTCGGCAGCGGCGCTGAAAGGTCAACGCCCGCAACCTCGGCCCCGATGATCGGGGTGAGTTTGTCGATCGTGATAGTCTCGTACGGGCGGGAGTTGTCCGCGATGTGGCGATAGCGGGGACCGTTGTTGCCGCGGAGCGCGTTCATGGCTGCACCCTTTCCAAATGGACGTTTGCCGGCTGGCTGTTGAGCGGATCATCCGCCGCGGGCGGTTGAATCGCAAGAGTTGCCTTATTTTCACGCCAATTGCGGGACAGCTTTGAAAGCCCAAGTTCGTTCATGCAGAGCGACCAGGAGGTGTTCATCATGAGAGCCCTATTGGCAGCCGGCATTGCCGTCGGCTTGCTTGCGAACGTTACCTCGGCACACGCTGACTGGCATGGCCGTGGCGGAGAGTGGCAACGTGGACGGGGCGAATGGCACGCGCATCGCCATTATCCCGGCGGGGGTTGGGCCTTTGGTTTTGTTCCGCCAGGATATTATCGGCCGCCGCCAGTCTATTATCCACCGCCAGTCTATTATCCACCGCCAGTCTATTACCCGCCGCCGGTGTATTATCCGGCACCGCCACCTTACTACGCGCCGCGCACATACTGCCGTGGTTTTCCATTCTGTTGACGAGGCGTGACGATGGCGGGCTTGATCGCATTCATTGTGCACTCGCCGTAAGATACCGTCTGGGAGCGACGGGCAAGTCGGCACTTCCATTGTGAGTCACGCCCGTCGAGGTACGTGGCCTAAGCCGGCTTTCGCAGGTTGCCCAACGCTTCGCGTGGCGCAAACCATTGGTATTGAAGCCTGCTTAGCGTCGTCATCGTGCGCAAACCGCGCAAAGTTGGTTAGGTCTTCGGCGGGATCGTGCGACGAACCCTGTTCCGGCGGCGTGGCGTTGCGAACCGGCGTGGGACCGGTGGGCTGTTCGGGTGGAGCCTGCCGGGTGGAGCCTGCCGGTTCGCGCGCCGTGTCTTATCCGCCGGCGTTCCCTCCCGGCTTCCCGGCGGCGAACCGCACCGCTTCCTCGGCCGCACGCACCAGCGCCCGCGCCTTTTGCCGGCATTCCTCGTATTCCGCCTCGGCGACAGAATTGGCCACGATCCCTGCGCCAGCCTGGACATACATCATCCCGTCCTTGACCAACGCCGTGCGCAGCCCGATGCAGGTGTCCATCGTCCCGTTGGCCGCAAAATAGCCGATGCATCCGGCATAGATATTACGGCGGTCGGGTTCCAGTTCCTCGATGATCTCCATCGCGCGCACTTTGGGGGCGCCCGAAAGGGTACCTGCCGGGAAGCCGCCGGACAGCGCGTCGAGTGCGTCGAGCCCGTCGCGCAACCGGCCCTCAACATTCGACGAAATATGCATCACGTGGCTGAAGCGTTCGACGATGAAGCTTTCCGTCACCTTTACCGTGCCGATCGCCGATACCCGGCCGACGTCGTTCCGGCCGAGGTCGAGCAGCATCAGGTGTTCGGCGCGCTCCTTCGGGTCGGCCAGCAGTTCGGCCTCCAGCGCCTGGTCTTCCTCGTGCGTGGCACCGCGTCGTCTGGTTCCCGCCAACGGCCGCACCGTGACGATACCGTCGCGGAGCCGCACCAGGACTTCGGGCGACGACCCGACGATGGAGAACCCACCGAAGTCCAGGTAGAACAGGAACGGCGCGGGATTGATCCGCCGGAGCGCGCGGTACAACGAGAACGGCGGCAGCGCGAAGGGCACCGAAAACCGCTGGGACAGCACGATCTGGAACGCGTCACCGGCCGCGATGTACTCCTTGCATCGCGCGACCCCGGCAATGAAATCGGCTTTGGAAAAATTTGACCCCGGCGCAGGCGGATCAGGCAGCATCACCGGCGGGGGCTGATGCGGCAGCGGCCGCTCCAGTGCTGCCTCGGCCGCATCAAGACGTTGCAGCGCTCGCTGCCAGGCGGTTTCCACTGATACGTCGCCGGCTGGATACACCGGCGTCACCAATGTCAGCTCATCGTTCACGTTGTCGAAAATCGCGAACAGGGTCGGGCGCATCATAATGCCCTCGGGCACGCCGATGACGTCGCGGTTCTTCGCTGGCAGGGTCTCCATCTGCCGGACCATGTCGTAGCCGAGATAGCCGACCAGGCCGCCGGCCATCGGTGGCAGATGCGCCGGCACTTCCAGCTGGGTTTCCGCGATCAGCGCCCGCAGACTGTCCAGCGGCGATTTTGCCTCCGGGACGAACGCATGCGGCGCGGACAGGGCGTGCCGGTTGACCGACGCGCGCCCGTCCTGGCACCGCCAGATCAGATCCGGCTGCATGCCGATGATCGAATAACGCCCGCGCGCGGCGCCACCCTCGACGCTTTCCAGCAGGAATGAATTGGGCTGGCCGTGCGCCAGCTTCAGGAACGCGGCTACCGGAGTTTCCAGGTCGGCCACGGTCTTGCGCCACACCAGGCTGCCGCGCCCTGCTTCGTAGGCGAGGCGGAAAGCGGCAAAACCCGGGGTGACCAGCACGTTCATCTGTCTCTCTCTGTGTGTAGGGGGACTGGCTGTGTGTGTAGGGGGACTGGTGTCTATCGCGGTTGAACGACGCTATCGAAGGCTTGTTGATTGATCTGCGGCTTGGCGCGGCGGCGAACCGCGTCGACGAACACCGTCGTCATGTCGTTGCTGATCGACTTGGTGATGGCGTCGCGCGCCTGATCATAGCCGGCCTTATCGGTCGCGGCATCGGGTTTCACCATCTCGGCGAGTTGCGCCACGACAAAGGCCTCCGGTGTTTCCACCATGGTTGCCTCGCCCTTTTTCAACCCGAAGAGCACCCGTTGCAGTTCCTGCGGAACCTCGGCGCTGCCTTGGTTGCGCGTGACGAGCGGGACTGAGTTTCGGCGCAACGCCGGCGACGGTCGCGGCATCGGAGAACGATTTTCCGTCCTGAACCGCGGTCATCATCGCCGTTGCCGCGTGATCCTGGAACCGCCGCCGCTGGTCCTGCTTCCAGTCTTCGGTCACCTGGTCTTTCACCGCCTCGAACGGCTTTATGCCGGGCGGAATGATGCTTTCCACCGTCAGCGCGTAGTACGCCGACCCGCCGGTTGACGGGGTTTGCACTTCGGTCAGCTGCGGCGGGTCGCCCTGCCTGGCCTGGAACGCCGCCGCGATGATCGCCGCCTTCAGCTCGGTCGGGCCGGGGATCGGCGCCGGCTCGTTCGCCTGCGTTTCGCCCTTGGAGTCCATCGTCCCTGCCACGCCCAACGACGCCCAGATCGCCGGGCAGGTCGTCCAGCCTGGTGCCATTCCCGAGCAGCTGGTCCAGCTTGTTGGCCCGCTCGTACATCAGGTCCGCCGCCTTTGCGGCCACCGCGCCGGTCCGCAGTCTGTCCTTCGCCTGCTCGAACGTTGTGACCGAACCGGCGGTGATCTTCGTTACCTTCACCACGAACCAGCCCAGTTGCCCCTTCACCGGCTCGGAAACCGCTTCCGCCGGGGACGAGAATACCGCTTTCGCCAGATCGGGATCGGGAAACTGCACCTCTGTCGCGTCGTCCTGGGTGATCGCCGATGCGCCCTCGGCCTGGGCCGCCGCCTGCATTGCCGCCCAGTCTGCCCCGCCGCGCCATTTGTCCGCCAGGGCCCGCGCCTTTGCCTCGTCCGGCGCGGAGATCACCTCGGCCGAGCGCTTTTCGGGGTTATGGTAGTCGGATTTGTGCTCGTCGTAGGCGGTGTGAAGTTCTTCGTCGGTTACCGTGATCTGGGATCGCCAGCGACTGCGGCGACAGCTCGATCGCCTTGATCCGCCGGAACTCCGGGGTTGCGTAGCTGTCCGGGTGGTTGTCGTACCAGCGGTGTCAGCACCGCCTCATCAGGGGCGGCTGGTTCGGGCGCGGCGGACAGGGGGAACAGCGCCATGTCGGCGGCGCGCTTTTCGAATTCGGCTTCGTAGAGCGGCTTCACCTCGGTATCCGTTGCGACTACCGAACCGCTGAGCGGCGGAGAGCAATTGCCGCTGAGCGATGTCGGCGCGAAGTTGCGCCATGAAACGGGCCTCGGTGTAGCCATTGTTGCGTAGCACGGTGGCGAACATCGGCCGGCTGAACTTGCCATCCGAACCCCGGAAGGCCGGCATCGATCGCACCACCGACGCCAGTGCCTCGTCCGGCGTGACCACGCGCAGATCCTTCAACTCCAGGCCGACCGCCGCCTGGGCGATCATGCGTTCGAGCGTCTGCTGGCCGACCTGGCGGCGCAGATCGGCGGTTGCTTCCTGTCCCTGCGGCAGGTTGCGGGTTTGCTGCGCCATGGCGCGCTGGAATTCCGATTGAAAGGCCGGGATCTCGATCGTCTGGCCGCCGACCTTGGCGACCCAACTTGGCGGCCCCATCAGGCGGAAAATGTCGCCGCTGATCCCCCAGCCGACGAAGGAGACCGCCATGATGATGAAGAACACCCGGGCGATCCAGGAATCGGTGTAGCGGCGGAACTGCGAGATCATGAACGACGACTGGCCCGGAGGTGGCGATGGGGCGGAGGGTATACGGCGGCCGCGCGGACAAGGCCAGCGATGGGTTCTTGCAGGATGGGCAGGAAGCAGCCAGCTCCGGCGGAACTGGCTTCGAATGTCGCCTTATCTGTAGATGAAGGTGCCGTCGTCGAGGTCGATGGCGGGCCACTCGTCCTTTTCCGTCCAGTAGTCCTGGGTGTGCTGCCACTTCGGCTTGTCGCCGCGCTTCGGCAGAAGGTGCATGCCTCGCATGATGTAGCCCGGATTGAAGTTCTCCGGATCGATCCACGGCAGCAGGGGCATGTCCTTGTCCTCGGGCCCGAGCGCGGGCTCGACCCGGTGGGCACCTTTTTCGTCCATGTGATTGAGCAGGCGGCAGACGAAGTCGGCGACGAGGTCCGCCCGCAATGTCCAGCTGGCACGGAAATAGCCGAAGACCCAGGCCATGTTCGGCACGCCGGTGAACATCATGCCCCGGTAGGTGACCGTGTCGGAAAACACCAGCGGCTTGTCGTCGATGGCGAATTCGATGTCGCCGAGAACGTTGAGATGGAAACCCGTTGCCGTGATGATGATGTCGGCGTCCAGGGCCTGACCGGATTTCAACTGAAGGCCGGTTTCGGTGAAGCGCTCGATTTCGTCGGTGACAACCGATGCCTTGCCGGAGCTGATCGCCTTGAACAGGTCGGCATCGGGGACAAACGCGATCCGTTGCCGCCAGGGGCGGTAGGTGGGGGTGAAATGGGTGGCGATATCGTAATCCGGCCCCAGCTGGGCACGAACCGCGCCCAGCAGATCCTGTTTTACCGCTTCCGGTTCCTCGAACGCACGGCGGGTGAAGACCGCCTGATCGTGCAGGATCTTCCGGCGGACGATCTCATGGATCCAGGTCTCGTCGATTTGCAGCGCGCGCAATTCCTCGGCCAGAGCGTTGGCGTTTCGGCCGGTCAGGAAATAGGTGGGTGAGCGTTGCAGCATGGTGACGTGGCCGCAGTCGGCGGCGATTGCCGGCACCAGCGTTGCCGCGGTGGCGCCTGAGCCGATCACGACGACATTCTTGCCTTTGTAGTCCAGATTTTCCGGCCATGTCTGCGGGTGGATGATCTGGCCTTTGAACGTCGCCATGCCGTCCCACTCGGGCGTGTAGCCGACGGAATGCCGGTAGTAACCCTGGCACATCCACAGGAAGTTCGCGGTGATATGGACCGGCTCACCGGTGTCGGTCCGGGTGGCTTCGATCGTCCACAGGTTCTGCTTGCTGGACCAACTGGCGGAGGCGATTTTGTGCTGATAGCGGATGTGCGGGCCCAGGTCGTTTTCCTGGATCACTTCGCCCATGTAGGCGAGAATTTCGGCGGCGGTGGCGATCGGCGCGCTGGTCCAAGGCTTGAAGCGATAGCCGAAGGTGTGCAGGTCGCTGTCCGACCGGATGCCCGGATAGCGGTGTGTCAGCCAGGTCCCGCCGTAGCTTTCCTGGGTTTCCAGGACCACGAAGCTCTTGCCGGGACACTGCTTGGTCAGATGATAGGCCGCGCCGACCCCGGAAATCCCCGCCCCCACGATCAGGACGTCGAAATGCTCGGTTTGCTGGGTTGAGGTCCGGGTGAGTGTTGCTGTTTCGCTCATGGTTTCGGATCTTTTCTGCAGGTTGGCGGCTTACGGGGGCCAGAACGCGGCGGTCCGGCGGATTATGGCCGCTTACCCGACATAACCCGATTTAGGAACGGCGTTGATAGAGTGGTCGGGTGAAATCAGGAAATTTCAGCCCGGCACGATCCGTTGCCGTTCACGAGCGCCCGGCGAGCGACCGGACGAAACCCCAGTTCCAGCGCACATAACCCGGCTGCACGAACCCGAGCTTCTCGCGGATCAGGGCGTGTGCGTCGGCCAGCCGGTGGAATGGGATCGAAGGAAACAGGTGGTGTTCGGCATGATACGGCATGTCCCACATCAGCAGCCGAACCGGTGCGCTGGTCAGCGTGGTGCGGGTGTTGGTCAACCCATTCCGGTCTTCGGTGCAGCCGGTGTGTTCGGCCAGCAGATAGGCCCGAAGCGGCGGCTGCCCGAGCAATTGCGGGCCTATCCAGTACAGGAACGGTGTGGTCCAGCCGAACACCGCGGCCGACGCAAGCGCCCCGCCTGCCATCAGCAGCGTCATCGCCCGGACGCTCAGGATGATCTTTGGTGCCGCGGCGGTCGAGACATAGGGATACGCGCTTAGATCCCCGCGCAGGCAATCCGCCACCACCTGAAGCCGCAGCGTCCAGAACGGCACGCCCAGCACGCGCAGGATGTAGGCAGAAACCGACCTGGGCGGCGTAACCCCGAGTTCCGGGTCCAGGCCGGGCACTTGTGTGTTGCGGTGATGGGCCAGGTGATAGGCCGTATAAAAATGCCAGTTCAGCAGCGACGGACACGACGTCAGCCAACCCACGACCGCGTTGGCCCGGCGAGACGCGAATGCCGTCTGATGCATTGTCTCATGTGCCGGGGCGAACAACGCAACCTGCACCAAACCCAGCAGGAAGACGGCTGGCAGAACCGTCCATCCGGACGACATCGCGACCAGCCAGCCCGCTGCCAGCAGCAGCACGAGGTGGATCGCCAGACGCACCCCTCCACGGAGGTCAGAGCGGGCTTGCAAGGCGCGAAGTTCCTGGTTGCTCAGGACACGGTCGTTGAGAGCCGACATTGATCACCTGCTGCCTTGTGATTTGGCACTCGGATTTTGTGGAGCGCGCGGCAGGGCATCAAAATGCAATCTGCGGGCCAAAGGAACAAGGGGCACGGCGATTTCGTTGCTCAACACGCGTGCCGGCGAAATCCACCTGCGGCGGCGCGTCCGCCTCGGCGCGGTCGAACAGGCTCAGTGCGCCGGGGACAGGACCGCGAACCGCCCGGTCAATGCAGCCGCGATCTCGGCTGGAAGCCGTGCAACCGCGGCATCAAGGATCGTGAGATCCTCCCCGAGTGACGCAAGATCGGCTCCCGCTTTGGCGCGCTGCTCGAGTGTGTCGCAAACCTGTGCCAGTTTGGTGGCACCGGCATAACGGGCCGCACCCTTCACGGAATGGGCGTGCCGAGCCAGGAGCGCGTGGTCGTTCGATACCAAGGCCGCGCGGATCTGCGTGTGTTGGGCGACGACGCTGGTCTGAAAATCAGCGAGCATGGCGCGCAGGTCATCCGGTTCATCGCCCACGAGCCCAATCAGCACGTCAAGGTTGATCTCGGCACCTGTCGCCGCGGGTTCCGCCACCGATGAACGCTCACCGGCTGAGATGCGCAGTGCCGACGCGGTCGGAAGGGTGCGCAGTAGCGTCGCTTCCAGCTCATCCAGGCGCAGCGGTTTGGTGAGCACGGCGTCGATACCGATATCGAAGGCTCGGCTGTCGCTTTCGGCGAGCGCATTGGCGGTCACCATCACGATCGGCAATCGGGACAACCCTTGCGCGGCCTCGTCCCGTCTGATGGCCTGGGTCAACTGCCATCCGTCAATGACGGGCATCTGCGCATCGGTCAGAACCAGCCCATGGCGGCGTCGGTCAAGCATCTCCAGGGCCGCTTTGCCGTCTTCCACCATTTCATAGTGGAAGCCGAAGCGGTCGAGTACCCGGGACAGCACGTCACGATTGATCGCATTGTCTTCCGCGCACAGAATGACGGCGGCTTGCGCGGCCGCAACCTCCAGGTCGGGTTTCTGCCAATGAATGGTCGATGCGGCGGTCTGGCTCGATGCCTTGCACAGACTGCCAAGGTCGCTCGGCAGATCGAGGATGACCGTGAAGCGGCTGCCGCGCCCAGCTTCGCTCTCGACTTCCAGGCGGCCGCCCATCAGCCTGACCAGATCCTTGGTGATCGAAAGACCCAGGCCGGTGCCGCCGTATGACCGCGCGATATCCGATCTGGTCTGATGATAGGGCTGAAAGAGATTGCCGATCTGGTCAGCCGGGATCCCGATACCGGTATCGATGACGCTGAAGGTGACCCTGTTCGGGTCTACCTGCACCGCCAGGGTGACGCTGCCTTCGGCGGTGAACTTAATGGCGTTGCCCAGCAGGTTGAGCAGTATCTGACGGAGGCGAAGCGGATCACCAATACGGCAGATCCCCGGCAGATCCTTGCCCTCGACAAGCAGCGCGATCCCTTTTTCCCGCGCCTTGGCGACCAGCAGTTGGTAGACCCCGTCAATCACTTCATCGAACAGAAACGGCACCCGTTCGATCTGAAGTTCGTTGGCCTCAAGCTTTGAGAAATCAAGAATATCGTTAATGACGCGGATCAGCCATTTGGCGCTCTGGCGAATAATGTTGACCATTTTCAACTGGTCGGGGCTGAGTTGTGTGTCGGCGAGCAGATCGGCGATCGTGGCGACGCCATTCATGGGTGTCCGGATCTCGTGGCTCATCGTTGCGAGGAAAGCGGATTTTGCCGCCGCTGTCGCCTCGCTCCGCATGGCCTGAAGTCGCTCCGCCTCGCCTTCCGCAAGCAGCCTCATGCGCTCTTCGCTGGCGGCCACGTTTTGCTGCATTGCCTTGCGGAACACCGTGGTGGCCCGCGCGACCGCGCCAATCTCGTCTCGGCGGCGGACCAGGCGTGGCGCGAGCTCGTGCTCCAAATCGCCCTTTGTCAGGAAGCCGATGGTACGGACGAGGTCCGCCAATGGAGGCGACAGATTGCGGCCAAGCAGCAGGCCAATCGCGAGCGCGATGCAGACGGCGAGTGCGACCTCGAGCAGCACAAGGCGGCCGCTGCGTACGGCCAGTTCCTCGGCGGCGTCGCGTGCCTCCAACCCCTCGGCCGCATAATTCTTGACCAGCCTGGTGATCGCGCGGTCAACCCGCACCATGCGCTCCTCAAGCTCGGCTTCGGGGACATCGGGCAACTCGGCCAACATCGCCCGCACTTCCAGACCGGCTGCCCGCGTATGATCCGAGCTGGCGCGTTCCAATGCGACGTCAAGCCGCACCAGCACGGCCAGTAGATCGGAGCGATTGACCGGGCTGGAGGCGGTGATGCCGAGGTTGCGGTTGGCTCCGGCCAGACGCAGAAACTGCTGCTCCGTCTGGTCGACATACGACATGCCTATGAAGGCGTGGTCATAAATCCCCATCACCAGACGGCCCATCTCGGTGGCCTGCCACTGCGCCAGTCCCCCGAGCACTGCGATGATCGCCACGAAACCGAGGCAGGCCGCGAGGATTTTCTGGTACACTAGCATCGAGACCTTCCGATGATCGCACAGCGGCGCGGATCCGTGACGTCAGTTGACATTGACCGTCGTCTCCCTGCTCGCGTGGATGCGTCGTATGGTGCGTTGGGCGTTGCCGCGCCTGGAAGGTGGCGCGGCAACGTCGGAGGTTGCGTCGGAATTTGGAGCGGCTTCGGGGCCGTCGTGCCGCCGCTGCTGCCGACTGGCTCCGCAGGATCCGCGCCGGCATGCCCCTGGGACAGGGTCGGTTCGGCGTTCCGGGCGGGCGGCGGTGAACGGCTTGAGTGGCAGGACGGTACGCCGGGTGATGGTGGCCGGCAGCCGGTTCAGGATCGCCGGCGTACTGCCGTCGCGTTCGATCATGCGTCTGACCAGCCGTGTCACCACTGCGACGGGCGTGGACCTCGCGATGTTGCTTTCATCGGTGACTACAATCGTCTTGAACGCCAGGATCTGCATGTTTGACGGTTACCGCTTGGTCCTAGGGCAAATTGATCCAGGCTGGCTGCTTCGGTACACCAAAGCGGTAAACGGAAAGTAAATTTTGGCCGCCAATCGGGCAGGCGCGTGATGGCATGCGTGGCCGGCTGCTTGTCGTCGCGGGTTGCCCACACCGTAATCTGAGCTGCCGGTCATCGATGCCGACGCGCTTGCACGGGTTTCGGCGCGGCAATCCGGCTAATCTGTCCGATGTTTCTCTTGATCCGAGGGACCGAAAATATTTTCGTTCAATCCCTCGGCGACACCAAGTGGCTGATCAAATGGCCAATTTCGAGCCTGCTAGGTTCAGGTTGAGCCCATCGCGCTCCAGCTCTTGTGTCTGAGAGGGCGATTCACGCCCGAGGTTGAAGTCGACCTCAGACGATCGCACTCTAGCACCACCGGTTTTGGGCGTGACGATGACGGGAAATGATGCCGTTGTCAGGAATGTGCCGATTGCCAGGTAGGCCCAAGACCCTGGAGCGATATGGGCAAATCCCAGCAGATACGGTGCGACGATCATCCATCCGCCCAGCAGGAACCTGATCGATGCGGCCCACCGCAGATGGCGGGTCTGCGCGGCAAGCGCCAGAAGCACCGTCAACCCAACGCTGGCGTATGACCGCCAAAGCGGCGCGCCCGGGACGCCAGCGAAATTGGACCACGTCACGAGCGCCACGCATACCACCGCCAGCAGCACCGCGATGTCGGCGATGCTGTGGTCTCGCTCTCCGAATCGTTCCAGCCTCACGGCTACGTTCCCCCCGCCAGGACAACAATTGAATACCGGCCCAGACCTCGGGGCACGATCCCGCCACGACGCGAGGGCCGGTGTGGACGTCAGCCGACGGCGATCCGCCGCGGCATCGCTTCGTTCACCTTCGGCAGCGTCAACGTCAGCACGCCATCGTCGAGTTGGGCGCTGATTTTGTCGCGGTCGATCTTGCTCGAGAGGGTAAATCCGCGCGTGTAGTGTCCGACGTTATACTCAGTATAGACCGGCTCCATGCCCTTGATACTGTGAGAAGTCGATCTGCGCGTCCACCCGCAGCACATCGTTCTCCAGCGCGATAGTGACGTTCTTCTTTTCTCACGCCCGGCATCTCCATGACCACCGTCAGCGCGTCGCTCGTTTCGAAGATGTCTGCCGCCGGCACGAAGTAACGGCCCGGGACCGTTTTTTCTTCTTTGTTGGCCAGTTCCTGCTTTTCGCGGACGGCCAGTTCCTGGTTACCTGACATGTTGTCCTCCGAATTGCCTGATGGTGTCAGCCGATCTTGATCGAACGCGGCTTGTCGCGCTCCGCCCGTGGCAGGAACACCGCCAGAATGCCATCGTGGCACTCTGCTTTCACCCCATCGGGGTCGATTTGAACCGGAAAGGTCACCGAACGATCGAAGCGGCCGGCCAGCCTTTCCCGGCGATGCAGGCTGGCGTTTTCGCCGTGTTTCACCGTCTTCGTGCCGGACAGACGGATCGTGCCGCCCTTCACCTGCACGTCGAGGTCGGACTTGCCGATGCCGGGCACCTCGGCAATCAGCACGAGGTCGTCACCTTTGCGAAAGATATTCAACGGCGGATAGCTACCGCCGCCGCTCGGGCTTGATTGCAGCCAACTGCTCGCCCGGAATGCGTCCAGCGCTTCTTGCAGCCCGAGCAGTGTGTTGAACGGGTCTGGAAACAATGCCATGAAACTCACCCCTCCTGGTTGCCGAACCAGAGAGCGCAGCCACGCGGCACGGGACCGAACGTTGCCGTCCGCCGTGCCGAACGCCTTGGAACAGCGGTTTGGCACTCCCTGCGTTCGAGTGCCAAGAAATTAGTTTTTGGTGCACGAACGGTCAAGAGAACGAGTGTCGATCGACGCGGAATTTGCGGCGACCGGATCCGTTCGGGCCGCCGGTATTACCTGGCGGACAGCGTTCCGACTGTCCGGTCCAGATCCGGATGCGACAGCAGGAAGGTTGCCAGGCTCGCGTCCGCGGCCTTGCGCTCTGCTCCATTGATGTCATCCCAGTTCACCGCCGGGCTGATGGTGACGACCATCGGCGTGTAGGCCGACCCGAACAGGCTGTTCATTGCCATCCTTGCCCGCATCGCCAGGCCCGGCCGGGTGGGTTTGCCGTCCACCCACACCGACACCGCGATGACAAACGCGGGATCGTTGGAGCGCATGATTCGCCACGCGCTGGGACTGCCATCAGGGGTTTCGAACCAGTCTTCCGACAGGCCTTCGGTTGCCGCCCGCAGGACCATGCGCCGGCGCTGCGCCATCAGCAGCGCGGCGGTGATGCGTGGCGAGAATGCTGCCCAGGTCATGTCCATCGCTACGCCGCCGCAGACCGCGCGCTGTGCCTGGAGGCGTGACGAGGCGGACGGTGGCGGTGAGGATGCCTGCAGCACGCAGCCCGGTCCCAGATCGATCACGGCCGGAACCTGTGGCGGTTGTCCGGTCGCCATCGTCAGCGCCGTTGCGACCGCCGGCGTGATGGCTGCTACGATTACGACCCCGGCCGCGATGATCAGCGCCCCGGACAGTGCGAATGGCGGCCGCAGCCGCAAATCCGGGGCGGCGGCGACACGGGTGGGGATCTCATCCTGGCGGAACGGCAAGCCGAGCGCGATCAGCAGTAGAATAACGATCGAGAAGAAGACCCAGCCGTAGATGACATGGTCCGCCGCAGCGGCCTGGGTGCTGTCCAGCAAGTATCCCAGACAAACGATGCCAAGTGCGCGAAAGCCGTTGGCAATGACCGGCACAATGATCGAAGCCAGAATGAACACGCCGCGGCGCACCGGGCCACGATACATCATGAGTGCATAGAGGCAGCCAAAAGCGATCGAAGCGATCAGGAAGCGGAGACCGGCACAGGCCTCGGCGACGAAGAACGTGCCCTGCGGGATCTCAATGATGTAGCCATCGATGTAGGCCGGGATGCCCAGGATGTCGACGCCCTGGCGGATGAACCAGGTGGTGATGTCCTGCAGCCTGGGGGTCAGAAATTCCCCGAACGGCACAAGGAAATAGAGATACAGCAGGGGACCGGCCATCGCCCACCACAGCCGCTTGCCGAGGATTGCGAGAAACAGCAGCTCGATGAAGCTGACCGCGGTGAGTTGCCGCCCTTCCATGACGCCCAGTCGTTCGGCCAGCAGCCAGATCGCGGCGAGCGGCAACCCCAGCAGGAGGACGGCCGGATCCGGGCGCGCCTGGATGCCCACGAGATCGTAACGGCGATCCCACAACAGATACAGTGTGATGGGAATGATCAAGAAACAGTGGTTGTACGCCGTGGATGTGTTCCAGGTCTGGACCGCGGCCACCACCTCACTGGCGAACAGCACCGCCAGCAGCAGCAGGCCAAGCCCGAGCGGCAGTGCCAACCGTCGCCATTGCGTCCCAGTCGTCGGCCCGGTTGTGGCGGCGGCGGCCGAACCGGTTGTGAGTGCGATCATGGGTTTGGGCGCATCGGCCAAGGCGGCGTCTGTCAGAACGGGTGTGTTCATGAGCGGCGGCTTTCGGTTCGGATGCGGGGCAACGAGACGCCGACCATCTGGCGGTCCTTCATACGGTTTCAGGCAGACGCGGTGCGCCCGCCGGCCGCAGGATGTCGTCGAACCGTCGCAAGGTTGTGTCCCAGTTGTAGTCACGAACGATACGGGCCCGTGCGGCGGCGCCGACCCTATTGCCATCGGTGCTTGCGGCCATCCAGCAGCAGGCGGCGGCGAAATCTTCGGGCGTGTCCGCCAGGATCACCTCGGTGTCGGGACACGCCTCGATCCCTTCCAGCGCGCCGGAGGTCAGCACAACGGGCCTCGCCATCGCCATCGCCTCCAGCACCTTGTTCTGGATGCCACGAGCGATGCGCATGGGAGCGACGCCGGCAGTGGCGTGGGCGAGATAGGGCCGCACATCCGGCACCCGTCCGGTGACGAAGACCCCGTGCAGCCGGGCCAGTTTCAGAACCTCGGGGCTGGGGTTGCTGCCGACGACATGAAACTGGGCTGCCGGCAGGGTGCGCCGGATCAGCGGAAGGATGCCGGTGGCGAACCATATGACCGCGTCGGCATTGGGCGGGTAGTCCATCGTGCCGGTGAAGACAAAGTTCGGCCGGGCGATGTCATAGACCGGCGCGTAGTGCGTGACCGGGTCGAAATAGCGGTGATCAACACCGTTGCTGACGCCGCGGATACGCGGGGCACAGTCCGGATTTTGCCGGGTGAACAGGGCGGCTTCGGCGTTAGAGACAAAGGCGGCGAGGTCGCATTCGCGGACGATCCGCTGTTCCAGGCCGGCGATCTGCCGCCACTCGCGCTGATAGATGAACCGCATGGGTCCTTTCGTTGTTTGCGCGAACGCATGCCATTTCTCGGAGTCAACGTCCACCAGATCGACCACCCGCCTGTGGGCCGCCGGCAGGCCGAGGATGTAGGGCGCCATATTGGACGAAGACACGAATGTCACCGCGGGGCGGATCGTCGCCAGGACGTTGGACACCCACTTTGCCAGACTGCGGTGGCGGAAATACGTGACGCTGAGGGCCTCGTTGCTCAGAAGACCCTGCAGGCAGGTCACACGTCTGACGCGGCGGTTGATCTGGGCAGCGTGGAGATCGCGGCACAAGGGGCGGATTGTTTCGATGTACTGAAGATCGTCCGGATCGTCGATCAGGCAGCCAAGGTGGATCTCGTACCACTGTGACAGATATTTCAGTTCGTGAAAGGCGCGGATTTTTTCGCCCTTGGTCGGCGGATAGGGGAGCCGCTGGGCCAGAAACAGGAGGTCGGGTTTCATCTTGCCCATAGCGGGGTCGCTCTCGCTGCATCTGCCGCGGCGCCGCTGGGGACAGGTTGCGATGGTTTGTCCTGTCGCACTGGCGCAACGGCACGGAGGCGCGAGGATACTGCAGCCTCGCGGCAGAGGCCTCCCTGATCGGGTCCGAGGCGCCCCGGTACAACGATTCTCGGTGGCGCATCGGTCGTGTCATATCTCCGGTCACCCCTGGTGGACCCGGGGCAGGGCGGCTGGCGCCGACGTTCGTTCAGGAGCACCGCTACCCGGGGATCCGAGCGCCGGCCGTTCAGGGGCCGTTGCATTTTAGCCTACGCCGCGCACGATGAACGGCCCGAGCGTGTTCGCGACCGGCAACGGCAGACGCTTCCAGGCGGCGATGAACATCCGGTATTTCGGGTTCAGCGGATTATGGTCCGGGATCGCTCGCCCCCGGCTTCAGATGGAACCGGTAGTGCAGCTTCGTCCGGCTCGAAATCCCCAGTTGTGCTTGAACGCAGAACGAGCCGGTGCCGATCTTGCTGCGCCCGAAATCGAACAGCCGGCAGCCGCGATCCGCCGCGCGCCGCATCGTCTCCCAGTACAGGAAATCGTTGCCGGCCCGGCCACGCGCCAGCACCGTGCCGCCGCCGTAGTACGGGCAGTACCTCGTCGCGAAAATAGAAATTCATCACCGAGGCGATCGGCTTTGTCCTGGTCCAGGATCGTGACGATATCGGCGCATCGTCCCAGAACACATCCATCAGGATCTGGAAATAGCGGCGCGAGAACACCGGCGTGCCCAGGTTGCGCACGCTCTCGGCGTAGATCCCGATGCAGCCCTCGGCGTCACGGTTGGCGACCGAGGTCAGACCGTTCTGGATGCCCTTGCGCACCATCGCCCGCTGCTTGCGCGGGATCGCCTTCATGTTGCGCTCGTGGTCAGCCTCGATCGGTTTTCGGAACGTCACATAAAGATCCGGCCGCTCGATCCAACCCGGCGCTGCGTCGTCTGCCGGCGCCCGATGGCCGGAATTCCAGCGCGCTGCGCACCGGTTCGTGCGCAGCAGGGCTCTCGGCATGGCCGATCAGCGCCGCCTCGCTTTCGGCATCCGCCGCCAGCGGGCC
Source organism: uncultured Alphaproteobacteria bacterium (assembly GCA_963790515.1). Lineage (GTDB taxonomy): Bacteria > Pseudomonadota > Alphaproteobacteria > Acetobacterales > Acetobacteraceae > Rhodopila. The sequence goes on from CAWBPF010000009.1 coordinate 76,557, forward strand.
GCCATAGACGCAGAACGGGTTGGAGATCAGCGTGTCGCCGAACAGCAGGGTCTTGACCCGCCCCAGCGGCAGCACGCCGGTGATCGCGCCGTCCCGTTCGGCGAAACTGTAATGGGTGGTCGATGGCCGAACGCCGTCTCGATCACCTTCGCCCAGCCGGCGCGATGGAAGAACGTGCCGGCTGGCATCGCCTCCACGAACCGGTCCCACGCCGGCTTCGCTGGCAGCATCCAGGGGGCGAATGACGACCGGCATGCAGCTCAGGCCGCCGACGGCTTTGCCGGCGACAGGACCGGCGCGTAGACGCGGTCCATCCGGTCCCAGGCGAAATCCCGCAGCAGTCCGTCCACGGTCGCCTGCCATGCGCGACAGGTTGGTGTAGTGCCGCAGCCGCGACTTCCAGCCGGCGTTGGCGATGCGCGGCTGGTCCGGATCGATCTCCCACGGATGGAAATAGAAGATGCCCGGCTGCCGGTCGTGCCGGTTCACCCGTCCCAACCCGGCGCGGTACAGCGCCGTCGGCAGCAGGCGAAAATAGCCGCCGCCGGAGCACGGCCAGTTGCGGCCCATCAGGCGCACCGTCGTCATCGGAATCTCCATGACGCCGTCCGGATCGGGCCGGAACGGCACGCGCGGCGCGTCCGGCATGCCATACAGGTCATGCCGGATCGGGTTGATGCTGGAACTGTAGCGATAGCCTTCCTGCCGCAGGATCGGAAACGCCCACATGTTCCGCGCGCCGATCGAGAACGTCGCCGCGCGATAGCCCGCTCACCGGCACGCCGCCGGTATCCTCCAGCAATGCCTCGCGTGCGCCGCATGTCGGCGCGAAACGTCTCGGGGTCCTGGCGAGTCGACCCGGGTGTGGTCCCAGCCGTGGCTGGCCAGCTCGTGCCCGTCCGCGACGATGCGGCGGATCAGGGCCGGAAAGCGCTCGCGCCACCCAGCCCAGGGTAAAGAATGTCGCCTTCACCCCGGCCGCTGGCGAACTGATCGAGGATGCGGTTGGTATTCAGATCAACCCGCGACGGAAACGCATCCCAGTCCGTCGCGGTCGATACAATGGGCGAACGCCTGGACCTGGAAGTAGTCCTCGACATCGACGGTCATGGCGTTGCGATATCGACGTCATGTGTCACCGTCGTCCCGCCAGCGTTGGCTTCCAGCAGGTCCATCACCCGCTTGAACACCTGCTCCTGGCGGAACGCGTGCCGCTCCAGCGTCTCGATCCGCCGCAGCAGATCGTCCCGGTCGTCGGCAGCCGCGCGTGACGGCGGCTTGGCGGCCGGCTCCGAGCCCGGCGCCCAGGTCGCGGTTCAGTTCCTCGGCGGTGTCATCGACCATCCCGCCGGTGATGGTGTGGGTCTCCTCCAGCGCGCCGAACAGCAGCACGCGGGAACAGAGCGTGTTGATCCGCCGCGGAATGCCGCCGGTATGCCGATGCACGGCGCTGAACGCCGCGTCCTCCCACACCGGGTCGTCCCGCCAGTCGACCGTGCGCAGCCGATGCTCGATATAGCCGCGGGTTTCGGCCTCGGTCAGCGGGCCCAGGTGATAGGACGCGAGCACGCGCTGGCGAAGCTGCTCCCAGTCCTGGCTGGCCAGGATCGGGCGGAACTGCGGCTGTCCCAGCAGGATGGTCTGCACCGAGGCCTTGCCGTCCACGGTGATGTTGGACAGCATGCGCAGTTCCTCCATCGCCGCGAGCGACAGGTTCTGCACCTCATCGACCACCAGCAGGCAGCGCCGGCCCTGTTTGCGCTGGTCGCGCACCATATGCTCGAACCGCCGCAGCAACGTCGATTTGTCGGTGCCCGGCGTGTCGCCCAGGCCGAAATTCGCCATCGCCAGCCGCAGCAGGTCGTCGCCCGACACCTGCGTCGTCACGACGCGCGCCATGACATAGGTGTTGCGGTCAAGTTGCGACCAAAGCTGCTCGACCAGCGTCGTCTTGCCGGCCCCGACCTCGCCGGTGATGACGATGAAACCTTCCTGCTGCGACAGCCCGTAGACCAGATGCGCGATCGCCCGGCTGTGCCCGCTCGAGCCGAAGAAGAACCGGCTGTCGGGCGTCAGCAGAAAGGGCAGGCCGGACAGGTTGTAGAATTTGTCGAACACGATATGCGATCAGAAGGTCTTCGAGATGCCGAGGATCAGCAGGTTCTGGTAGAAACTGAAGGCGGTATCGGCCGACTGCCGTTCGAAGAATGAATACCGCAAGCTGGCGTTGAGCGTATCAGAAATCTGACATTGCCATGCCAGACTGGCGACGAAGGACGTGCTGGTGCCGAAATTGCCGAATGCCGGACCCGGCGGTTTGATCCTGTATGGCGTAGGAAAATGCAGCGCTGATCGTCATGTTCGGACTGCAACTCGGTGCAGCCAGGTGCATGCTGGCGCTCTTGCTGCTGGCGGTGGCCGAACTGGCCCCGGTACTGGTTTGTTTGGCCATCAGCAAGTTCAGCGAAACGATGTCGCGATCCAGCAGGGTCTGCGTCCCGACGCTCAGCGTATTGGTCCGGAACACGCCTTCCTGCACGCCCAAAGCATTGGTGGCAGCCGAACAACGGGCCGCCAGTCTGCCCGTTCACCAGCGTGCCAGTTGCCACCCGCCGTCGCCAGATTGAGCTGGTTCTGCACGTTCTCGAGCTGGGTTCCGAGCGTGCTGCCGTAACTGACGGTGAGGATGGTGCGCGCGGTCAGGGCTGATAATGGCCGTTGGCGCTGAACGAATTGATGCCGTTCTGGTGCCCATAACTGAGCGTCAGCGCACTGTCGGGATCGGGCGTCAGCGTGGTGCCGAAACTCCAGGTCAGGTCATGGATCGAGGGGGCGCCGATCGGGATGCCGCTGGAACGTGCCATTGGGGCTGGAATAGTGGATGTCCTCGTGGCCGCCGGAGGCGAATACCGCGAGGTTGCGGTTGACCTGGTAGGTGATCTGATCGGTGATGATCGCCCGCGTGGACGACGAATGCCGCGTGGCCTGGGCGGAGCGTTCCGGTTTGCGGGTTGATGACGCCGGCGCCGGTGGTGGTCTGTGTCTGCGCGAGATCGATGTCGAACAAGTCCTGGACAAACTGCAGAATATCGCCGGTGACGAAATGAGCGGTCTGTTCGTTGGTGAGCAGTGTCTGGGCGTTGACCCCGCCGGTGGGGAACGGCGCCGCCGCGAAACCGGACAGCGCGTCGGATTCGCGCCACGTCCACCGAGGCCCCAAGCCGGCCGGTTCCCCAATCGCCGAAGCGCTGCACCAGGTACGGTGAAACGCCGAAGCTGGTGGTTTGCACTTCATTGTTCTTGGTGAGGCCCTGACCGGAGCCGGCCACGGCGGGGATGCCGGCCTGCGCCGTAGCGGCGGTTGCTGGACGCACCGACCGTGCCCGATGGCCGCCCAGACCACCGTAAAGGCTGTTCACGCCGGAGACGCGCGCGGATATCGACATAATGCGAAGTCCGGCACGAGCGTCACATTGCCAAGCCCGGTCATCTGCTCGGTCAGCGCGTTCTGGTTGCCCGAGCGGGCATACAGCGACAGCGTCGGCGCGAAGTCGAACGTCAGGCGCACGCGCGGCAGATCACCGGCAATCCTGATGCCGGGCGACAGCAGCGTCACCAGGTCGAACCGTCGCGGACTGTGTGCCTGCAGAACGTTATCGGTCAGTTCCTCCTGCAGACCGATGCGCGGCATGATGGTCCAGCCGCCGCCCAGCGGCGCTGTCAGCCCGTTGACCAGTTGCAGCTGATGCCGCAGATCCTGCGCATCCGGCGTGGCGAGTTCGGTACCCAGCGGCACCTGACCTGTCGGTGACGTCGAGCAGCGGAAACGCGGCCAGGCCGCCGGATCGCGCCAGCATCAGCACCGCGGCCAAACCGGCAACGCACAGCACGCGGCTCGGCCCGGCATTGCGGTGCCGCTGGCTGTCCGAGTGATGGCGCCGCGCCACGCGTCCCCTGCCATGCCGGCACGCGCGACTGATCTCGTTCGCGTTCATCGAGCGTATGAACATCCCGATTTCGCGGGCTGCCGGCTCAGGACGAGTAGTAGGACGAGTAGGCGCCGAACGTATAGCGGGAGGAGATCTGCTGCTTGTTCAGCACCAGCGTGATCGTCGGGCACGCCTGGATCAGGTCCAGCGACGCCTCGATCTCGTCACGCTGGGTGCGGTCCGCCTCGACCACGAACAGGATCTGCCCGACCACCTGCGCCAGCACCGCCGGGTCGGACGTCGACAGGCACGGCGGCGCATCAAGGATCAGCAGCCGGTCGGCATAGCGCCGGCCCAGGCTTTGGATCAGCCGGGTCATCTCCTTGGTCGAGAACAGCTCCGCGCTGCGCTCGCGCTCCCGGCCCACCGGCAGGATGGACAGCCGCTCGATCGGCGTTTTCACGATCAGCGGCGACGGGTCGAGCTTGGGGTTGGCCGCCAGGTCGAGCAACCCGCGCGCCTGCGCCAGACCCAGGCTGTAGCAAATCGAGTCGCGCTTGGAATCGGCATCGACCAGCAGCACGTGGTGGTCGCCCTGGCGCGCGATGCTGCCGGCCAGGTTGGTCGACATGAAGCTTTTGCCTTCACCTGGCCGGGCACTGGTGACCAGCAGCAGGTTGGAGAATCCCGGTTCCGCGCCGGGACCGAAGGCGGAGCGGATGATCTGGCGCTGGACCAGGCGGAATTCCTCCGAGATGCGGGTGCGGGTGCGCGACCAATCGACCATTCCGGCGCGCTCGAGCGAAATCGCATCGATCGATGCCGGTCCTTGCAGCAGCCCGGCCGGCGGATCGGCCGCCAAGCCACGCGCGGCAAGAGCGGGCGTAGCCAGCGGCGGGGTTGCCTGGCAGAAGCCGCTGGACGAGTCCGGCGCTTGGGCTTGACCTGCGGGCTGTGCCAGGACGCGCGTGTGGCCAAGCGGCGGGGGCAGGGGTGGGGCGCCAGGCAGCGGCCCGGCATCATGTCGTGGCGGCGCAACATCGGCCACGGACGATCCCGCTTCGTCATGGGCAATGCCCGCGGCGGCGTTCGAGGCGGATACCGGCGAGCCCGGCGGCAGCGACGACAGCCGTGGGGATAACGGCGAGGCGAACAGCGACGAGCGCTGCGCCAGGGGCGCTGTGGAGCCGACACCGCCGGCGGCGCGGCGTGGTCAGCGGTGTGTGCCGCCGCGCCGTCAGCCGGCTGAGCCAGCAACTGCGCGGCCGAGTCCTCCAGGGCGCCCGAGCGCAGCAGCCGTTCGGCAACCCGTTCGACCAGGTGGGATGCCTTTGGAATCAGCATGACCGGTTGGCTTCCCTGGCAAAGACGTCGTGCAAGCGGGGAACCGCGTTGGTTCGCGGAGGCGCCAGGTTGGCGTGCGCGAAAGCGAGATTCAGTCGCCGATTGGCGATTTCGATCCCGTGTGCCGGGGCGTCGCGGCGAATGCCGGTGTGCGGGTAAGGTTCTGCACTAGATCAGCGCCGCCGACCGCAGGATGTGGACCACAAGCCCTCCGTAGATACACACGAGCACGGCGACCGCGGCACCGAACCGCAACGACCGTCATCAGACGCTGTCGCAGCGGCACCAGACCCAGCACCGAGATGCCGCCAAGCACCGGCAGGCCCAGGCTGCGCAGTTCATCGACGGTGGAGAACGACCGGTCGAGCTGGCCGAACAGGATGGTCAAACCGACGCCGGTCGCCAGGCCGCCCAGCAGAACGCCGGTGACCAGCAGCATCCGGTTGGGCGCCACCGGCAGGCGGGGGATTTCCGGCGGGTCGATGATCTGCAGCTTGACCTTGTCCGCCTGGGTATCCGCCGCCTGGGCGATGTTCGCGGATTGCAGGCGGCCCAACAGTTCCTCGTAGTTTCGCCGCAGCACCGAGTAGTCGCGATCCATGTTCTGGTATTCGGCGATCAGGCCGGGTTGCTCCCGTTGCACCTTTTCCAGCCGGTCGCGGTATCGCACCGCGTCGTCGCGCTGTCGCTGCAACGAGATGATCGCTGGTGTCGGCTTCGATCAGCTTGACTTTCAGTTGGTCATAGACCGGATTGGGCACCGAGCGCTTGAGGCGTGTTGGCCGGCGGCATCGCGACTGGCGGCGTCTTTGGCAGTCGTTTCGGCCGCCGTGGGAACGTCCTTCGGCGCGTTACTTCAGCGACTCGATCAGCTTGCGCTGCGCGATCACGTCCGGATGCTGGTCGGTATCCTTCAGCAACATCAGCCGCAGCTGATCCTCGGCTTCCTGCAACCGGGACTTCGCGGTCGGCCGACCCAGCCGGACCGACCAGTCGGGCCGCCGCATTCGACGACCAGCATCGGCGGCGTGTTCTCGACCTCCTGCTTCAGCGCATCGCGAGAGATAAGCGCGTCCTGCAGCTTGCCCTCCAGCTGCTGGGCCTGGGTGCGTGCAGCCTCCAGCGCCGGAACATTGGGGTTGTTGTCGGCCGGCAGGATTTCGATGTAGCGGGCGCGGAAGTCGGCCCGCCGCTTTTCCGCGGCGCGAAGCTGCTGTTCGTAGGACTGGATCTGCCGCTCCAGGAAGCGGCGGGCGTTTTCCATGTCGGTGCGCGAGCCGCCGGTGGCGCTTTCGACGAAAATGGTCAGCAGGGTCTGCACCACGTCGTGGGCGAGCTTCGGGCTTCTTGTCGCGATAGGTGATGGTGAACAGGTTCTTGGTCTGCGGATTGACCTTGATTTCGGTCGCCGAGGCGGCCCAGCAGCCGCTCCCGGTCGGACGGGCCGTTCAGGGTCAGGTCGAGGTCGGTCTTGGAAATCAGCTTTTCCAGGTTCGGGCCGGCTGAGCAGCGTGCGCTGCAGGATTTCAAGCTGCGTTGTCGGCGCCGAATCAGCAGCCAGACCACGCAACAGAGGGGTCAGGACAGCGTCCGCATCGACGAACAGGCGGGCACTTGATTCGAACTGGTTGGCGATTGTGTAGACGGCGACCCAACCGACGCCGCACACCAGCCAGGCGACGATCACCCCCATCCAGCGGCGGCGCCAGGCCGCGCGCAGGTACTGGGCGAGCAAGAGTCGCGAACAGAATCCATGGCTGACTGTTCCTCAGAACCAGGACTGCGGGATGATCAACGTGTCGCCCGGGCTCATTTCGATATTCTGGCTGATGTCGCCATCCTTGATCAGGTCGTTCAGCCGGACCTTGATCGACTGCTGCTTGCCGTCGGGATCGATCCGGACGATGACCGCGCGGTTGCCGGCAGCGTATTTCGTCAGCCCCTTGGTGGCGATCATGACATCCAGCAAGGTCATGTGGTCGCGGTAGGGGATCGCGAGTCGGATCGGTGGCTTCGCCGATCACCCGCACCTGCCGGTCGGGCGGCCCGATGAAGCTGCGGACGATCACGGTGACGTTCGGTTCCTGGATAAACTTCTTCAGCCGCTCCTCGATCTCCCGCGCCAGTTGCGTGGGCGTCTTGCCGGCGGCCACGATATCCTCGATCAACGGCGTCGAGATCCGCCGTCAGGGCGCACCGCCACCCCGCCTTCACTAAGGTCGGGATTGCGATAAACGAAGATGCTGAGTTGGTCGCCGGATCCGATGATGTAGTCGTCGGCCGCCTTGGACGCGCTCTTTTCGACCACCGGCGGGGGCGCCTGCGATTTGAACAGCCCAGAGTCGCAACCGGCCAATGTCAGCACAACGCCCAATCCCAGCGTCGACATCAGGTTCGGCGTACCACGCGCGGCACCACATCGGCGGGCTGCCCAAGAAATGTTTTGGCGTAAGGATACAAGCCGATCGTTGATCACATCAACCTCCAGGCAGCGCCGGTGGCGGCTGGCGCGTCGGGCGCGACGGAAATGCGGTCATCGGCACCCCTCAAGTATGGGCCCGAATATTCCCGCGGGTCGCGACAGCGGCTGTACAAGTGTTGGCGGTCGCATTGAGGGTTGTCGTCGCATCAATCCTGTGTCGCCCCCTTGCCAACAGAGTTTTCATACAGGAATTGCTTATCGAGGTTGTCGCAGAACAATTGCGACCGGTCTTAGCCATGTTGACTGAATGCTCCACTGATGAGCGTCTCGGCTTCCGCGGCACTGAGGACATCGGGTGGTCCACGTTTGCGGTTGATATGACGTTTCATGAGATAAACGCAACGGCCTGCGACGGACGAGTTTTTTAGATCCGCGAGGCGCGCTATAGCACTCTGACCAGGACAGTTCAACGCGCAGATGCAACTGAGCGATACGAAGTGCGATTGGTAACTTTCCGGGGGCGGTGTTTTTCAGCTGAACTATGTAAATCCCACCCAGGGTTGATGGCTGAAATCTATTAACATAGACCTTGTCTAAATGTTACTGGTTTTGTCGCTGTACTGGGCATATTTTCGAAAAATATGATTAATCAAAAAGTCCATTGACGAACCATACATTGATCTGCAACGTTCCTGATCGTTATCGCTTCAGGGGCTGGCACCAAACGATGCTGACATGTAGTAATCTTTCTGCCTGGCCGGCCGATCCCTTCGCTACCACCGAACGCCCCGCTCCTTTAATGCGCACAGCGGCGGATTGAAAGGAAAGCCGTCATGCAGCGTGCAATGACGCATTACCCGCCGCGCGAAATGGCGGTGCTGGGCCTGATCGAATTCGTGCTGTCGTTCGCGGTGATCTACACCGTCATCCAGGCCGCGCCCGCCGCTGTATCGCCGCCTGCGGTGTTCGACATGCTGCCCCGCGGCGGGGTTGCCCTGGCGGCGGTCCTGACGTCGATGACGGCCGGTGTCGCCCTGACCATCGGCCTTTACCGCCTGGAAACCTGCCTGAGCCGGAAGGGACTGCTGACGGTCACCAGCGTCAGCGCGATCATTACACTTTCCGCGCTGCTCTACCTTCATGCCTGGCCGGGTCACCACCTCAATGACAGCCGGGCCCCATTCGCGCCGATGGTGCTTGCCGGGTGGCTCGCCACAACCGCCCTGATCCGCCTGGGCTATGGTCTCGTGGTGCGAAGGAAAGCACTCAGCCGTCGCGTTTTTCTGCTCGGTGAACCCAGGCAGCTCGGTGCATTCAGCGCACGGCTGAGATCTCGCCGCGGGCGCATGTTCGATCCCGTCGTTCGGCCGAACCAGGCAGTGTCGTGGCAGTCGCTTCGCGCCGAGCGTATCTGGGGCATCGTCATCACGTCCTGGCCTGAGGGTTCGGATCTGGAACCGCTGATGGACTGCAAGCTTCGCGGCATGCGGATCTACAGCGGCGCCGCGTTCCATGAGGCCTATCTTGGCCGGATCGATCTCGATGCGTTGGAAACCAATGACCTGGTGCTCGGCCAGGGTTATATCGCCGGCCCGCTCACGGCTATGCTGAAGCGCTTCTGCGACATTCTCATCGGCAGTTTGATGCTGATTCTGACTCTGCCCTTGATGGCCGTGACCGCGCTGGCGGTCAAAATCGAGAGTTCAGGTCCGGTGCTTTATCGTCAGCAACGGGTGGGCCGGTTCGGTGAAGTATTCACCCTGCTGAAGTTTCGCAGCATGGCTCAGGACGCCGAAGCGGGCGGCAATCCTCGCTGGGCACAAAAGCAGGACCCACGGGTGACCCGGGTCGGTCGCTTTATCAGGGCGGCGCGTATCGATGAGCTGCCGCAACTTGTCAATGTGCTGCGTGGTGAAATGAGCCTTGTTGGTCCGCGTCCGGAACGACCACATTTCGTCGAACAATTGGCGCATGCGATCCCGATGTATCACCAGCGAGCCTATGTGAAGCCCGGTCTTACCGGCTGGGCACAGGTGAATTTCCCATATGGCGCCTCGGTCGAGGATGCTCGCGAGAAGCTGGCCTATGATTTGTACTACGTGAAGAACCGCTCGATCATGCTGGACGTGATCATCCTGATGTCGACCATTCGCGTGGTCTTGTTTCGTGAGGGCGCACGCTGACGCCGGTGACGGCCGTTTGCGAAAACGAACCAACCTGGTTGAATTGTCTGGACCGACCGGCCCGCAGCAAAATATGCAGGTCGTGGCGCTGTCCCCACTGATAATCTGGCGCCACGTGGGCGTCGTTCCTTGGCTGGGTCGACGGGCACACGCCTTGTGTTACCCAATCTGTCCGAAACCAAGAGCGACTGACGATGCAACGGCCGGGCTGACTTGGACCGCATGATCATTTCTCCGAACATTCCCGCGATCGTTGTGCTGCATGGCGCCTGCGCTATTGTCTATGCGCTGCTCGCCGCGCTGATCCTGGCCCGCCCGCCGCTCAGCCGCACCGGCGCCTGGCTGGCCCTCGCCTGTGCCGTCACCGCGGGCTGGGCGGCAATCTTCGCGCTGGCCTGGCAAGCACCCGTCATCCGTATCGCCGCCTGGCTGGAGATCGGACGCTCGGCCGCCTGGTATGGTTTCATTCTGCATTTGTACCGGCGCTCCGTTGGCTCGAACGAACAAATTTCGAGCGCCTTCAAAACGATGGGGCTGTTGGCACTGCTGGTTATCGGCGGTGCGCCGCTGTTGGAATGGCTGGCTGGCCCCGCCACTGCCGGCCTGCAATCCATCGGCACTGCGACCAGGCTGGGCTTTGCCATCTGCAACGTGCTGCTGCTGGAGAACCTCTATTTCAACACGCCGGCGGAATCGCGTTGGCACATCAACCTGCTATGCGTGGCGCTTGGCGGTGTGTTCCTGTACGACCTGCTGCTCTACGCCGACGGTGTCCTGTTTCACCGCATCTCCTTTGCGCTGCTGGAGGCCCGCGCGCCGGCCATCATCGTTGCAGCGCCCCTGATCGCCGTGGCCGCCGTGCGCAACCGCCGTTGGGCGATCGACATCCATGTCTCCCGCGACGTGGTCTTCCACAGCTTCACCTTGATCGCGCAGCGGGATATTCCTGTTGGCGATCGCGCTGATCGGCGAGGTGTTCCGACGCGGCGGATCTGAATGGGGCCGGGTCGCCGAGACCTCGATGATGTTCGCCGCCATCCTGGCCGTCGCCGTGATCTTGACCTCCGGATCGGCCCGGTCTCGAATCAAATCGATGGTAGTCGAGAATTTCTTCAGCCACCGTTACGATTACCGTCGCGAATGGATGCGCTGCATTGACGCGCTGACCGCGCCGGACGCCTTTACCGCGCTGCATAAGCGGGCGATCCGCGCCGCGGCCGAGGTGGTGGACAGCCCCGCCGGCGCGCTGTTCGTGCGGCCGCCGCGCGACGTCGCCTTCCAGTGGGCGGGCTCCTGGAACATGCCCGCAGTAACGACGCCGCTGCCGCCCGGCCATCCTTTGGTCGCACTATTCAGGGATGGGGACTGGATCGTTCGGCTGGAGGACCACGCGGATTCGGATCTGTGGCTCCCGGAGCTGCCACGTGCATGGCTGGCGCTGCCGCTCAGTCATTTCGGGGCGCTGATCGGCTTCGTTGTCCTGACGCGGCCGCGTGCGCACTTCAAACTGGACCGGGAAGCGTACGACCTGCTACGAGTGGTTGGTCGCGAAATCGCGAGCCGTGTGGCGGAACAGCGGGCCCTCCAGGTCTTGACCCAGACCCAGCAGCTTCGGGAATACAGCCAACGTTTCGCCTTTGTCATCCATGACATCAAGAACGTGTCCGGGCAGCTTTCCATGCTCTTGACCAACGCGGAGGTCTACGCGGACAACCCGGAGTTTCAACGCGACATGCTGGCGACTGTGCGTGCATCGGTCGGAAAGATCACCCGCCTGCTTTCACGCCTGCAGGCGGAACGGCAGGAACGCGACCATGCGCTGATCACCCCGACCGAGCGCCTGAAGGATCTGATCGATACTTGTCAGATAATGAAAAATCGGAAGATCGGCTTTCGTGACCACAGCGAAGGCGCAGGCGCCGCGATTGATCCGGATGCGTTTGATGCGGTTGTCACTCATCTACTCAATAATGCTGCCGAAGCAGCCGGACTGGGCGAAGCGGTCGAGGTCGAACTGCGGATCGAGGCGTCCGGGGTTGTCATTGACATCGTCGATCATGGGCAAGGCATGGCGCCGGAGTTCGTCCGCGACGAATTGTTCCGTCCGTTGCGGAGCACCAAGGAGGACGGCCACGGGATCGGCGCCTATCAGGCGAGGGAACTGTTGCGTGACGCGGGCGGCGACCTTTTGGTGATCAGTCGGCCGCGGGCGGGCACCACCATGCGCATTATCCTTCCATCCGTCCGGCTCAACGTCGCCGAACCAGTTTCCGCGGAAGCGTGATCGGAACCGCGAATGGCCAAACCGAAACTGCTGATCGTCGAGGATGACGAGGGCCTCTGCTCTCAATATCGCTGGGCGTTTCCTGCTTGTGACGTTCTGATCGCGCACGCTCGGGCGCAGGCGGTGGCGCTGGTGAAACGCGAAAGCCCGCCGGTCGCCATCATGGATCTTGGGCTGCCACCGGACCCGGATGGCGTCAGCGAAGGGTTCGCCACACTGTCGGAGGTGCTGCGCATCGCGCCGCGAACCAAGATCATCGTCGTCACCGGGAACGGCGAGCGGAAGAATGCGCTGCGTGCCGTCGCCGGTCGGCGCCTATGATTTCTGCGAGAAGCCAGTCGAGATCGAGGTGTTGCGTACGATCATCGAACGCGGTCTGAACCTGCACCGGCTGGAGGAAGAGAACCGGCGCCTGAGCGTGACGCCCACACGCTCCTCCATCGAGCGGATCATCACCGGTGACGCCGGCATGCTGAAGGTGTGCCGGGATATCGAAAAGATCGCCACCACCAATGTACCGGTGTTGCTGCTGGGCGAAAGCGGCACCGGCAAGGAAGCGATGGCGAAGGCGGTGCACGACCTCGGCCCGCGCGCCAAGCATCCGTTCGTCGCCATCAACTGCGGCGCCATTCCGGAAAATCTGCTGGAAAGTGAATTGTTCGGGCATGAGCGCGGGGCCTTCACCGGCGCGGTCAAGCAGACCATCGGCAAGATCGAGAACGCTCATAAAGGCACGCTGTTCCTCGATGAGGTGGGTGATCTGCCGCATCCGTTGCAGGTCAAGTTGCTGCGCTTCCTGCAGGACCAGATCGTCGAGCGCATCGGCGGGCGGCAGAAAATCCAGGTTGACGTGCGTATCGTCTCGGCGACCAACGCCAATCTGGACGACAAGATCAGCCAGGGTGTTTTCCGTGGCGACCTGTTCTACCGCATGAACGCCTTCACCATTCGCATTCCACCGTTGCGTGAGCGTGGCAGCTGACATCGCATTGTTGGCGAATTTCTTTCTGCACCGGTTCAATCAGGAATTCGGCCGGGGCATCCGCGGCTTCACCGAGCACGCCACTCACGCCCTGAACCTGCACGATTGGCCGGGCAATGTGCGGGAGCTGGAAAATCGCCTGAAGCGCGCCGTGGTGATGGCCGACCATCGGCTGATCGATGCCGCCGACTTGGAACTGTCGCCGCCGGCCGGCGACCTGCCTGATCTGGATCTGCGTTCGGCCCGTTTGCGAGCGGAACGGGATGTGCTGCGGGAAGCGCTGGTGCGCAGCAACAACACCCTGGCAGTGGCAGCAAGGCTGTTGGGTGTGAGCCGCCCGACTTTGTACGGCCTGATGGATGCACATGGCATCGCGACCGAGACAGCCAAGGCGGCCGATGTCGCCGCCGATGTCGCCGCAACAACGATTCTGAACGATTGAGGGTAAAACTGATGCGATACAGGTCTCTCGGCTGGATCATGATGGGTGTGTGGGTCGGCGCATTCCCGATCGCCGCGCATGCCGACTACCTATCAGCGGCCAAGGCGTCGCTGAAGAAGGGCGACCTCAAATCGGCTCAGATCGACCTGCGCAACGCGGTCCGCAACGATCCCCAAAATGCCGAGGCGCACTACTGGCTTGGCCGCGTCACCTTCGAACTGGGCGATCCCGTCGCGTCGGAGCGCGAAGCGATCGCGGCTCGGGACCGCGGCTTTGATCCGCATCAGACTGTGCCGCTGTTGTCACAGGCGCTGCTGGCGCAAAACAAGTTCGACGACCTGTTGGACAAGCTCAGGCCGGAAGGCAAGGATCCGCTGCTCGATGCGTCGATCCTGGTCGCCCGCGGCTATGCACAGGTCGGGCTGAAACGCCCGGAGGACGCACAGAAATCCTTCGCGGAGGCTGAGCAGGTCGCGCCGAACGCCGTGGAGCCGCTGCTGGCCGACGCCAGGCTGGCGGTGGCGCGCGCTGACCTGCCCGGCGCCCAGGCGAAGATCGACCGGGCAATCGTCGCCCAGCCAAAATCGTCCGACGCGCTGCTCGCCAAGGCGCAGTTGCTGCGGCTGAAAAACGATGTCCCCGGCGCCATTGCCGTGTTGGACGAACTGGTCACCGACCAGCCCAGCGTCATGCAGGCCCGATTGGATCGCGCCAGCCTCGAACTGTCCGCGGGCAAGAACGACGCGGCCAAAGCCGATATCGACGTGGTGCTGAAAGGCACGCCCGGCAACGTCCAGGCGATCTACCTGCAGGCGGTGATGGAGGCGCAGTCGCGCAACTACAAGGCGGCTGATGCGGATCTGGAGCGGATCGCCGGCTATATCGGCCGCATCCAACGCGCGTTCTATCTGCAGGCCATCGTGAAGGAGCAATTGGGTCAGCTTGAACAGGCCGAGGAAGCGGCGCGGAAATATCTCGGTCGCGCGCCGAACGATCTGGCGGCCTACAAGGTGCTGGCGCGGATCCAGTTCGCCAAGCACAGGCCGAACCAAGTGGTGGAAACACTCGCCAAAGTCGCCGAATCCGGCAAGGGCGATGCCGAGACCTACGATCTGCTGGGCCGCGCCTACGCAGCGACCGGACGCGGGACGGAGGCGGTGCAGTCGTTCCAGAAAGCCGAAACGCTGGCGCCCAACGATGTCGGCGTGCAGACCAGGCTGGCGTCCGTCGCGCATGGGCATGGGCGACGTCGATACCGCCATGGGCGACCTGGAGCATACGCTGGAACTCGCCCCCAAGCTGCCCGCGGTAGGGGAGGCGTTGTTCTTCGCCGCCCTGGCAACCGGTGACACGCAGAAGGCCGGCGAAGCGATGGCCAGGATCCGGGCCGCCCAGGGCCAGACCGAGATCGTCGGCAATCTGGAGGGATTGTATCAAGCTCGCGCAGATCGACTTCGCCGGGGCGAAAGCCACCTTCGCCGATCTGGTGCAGAAATACCCGGACTTTACCCCGGCCAAGATCAACCTCGCCCGGGTCGATATCATGCTGGGTGACAAACCGGCGGCGGAGAAGATCCTGACCGAGATCCTGGCCAGGCAACCGACGACCGAACCGGCCCTGTCGATGATGGTTTCGGATTACGTTCAGTCCAACCGGCTGAACGACGGGATCGATCTGCTGGACCGGGCGCATCGCGCCGAACCGAACCAGACGCGTGTGACGGTCACCCTGGGTGATCTGTATATCCGGGCGGGCACGCCGCAGAAGGCACTTGACCTTGCCGCGTCGGAGAAAGGACCAAATGCGAGCTCGACCGATATACTCAGCCTGACGGCGGCCGGGTATCTGGCGCTCGGGCAGAAGAAGGACGCGCGCGGGGTCTATACGGAAATCCTCAAGCAGGACAGCAACGTCGTCGGCGCGCGGCGGCAGCTGGTGGCGCTGCTGATCGAGGCTGGCGATTTCGAAAGCGCGCGTAACGTGATCACCGCCGGGATCGCCGCCAACCCGCGGAACTACCAGCTCTATCAGGATTTTGTCATGGTCGACCTGAAGTCGACGGGCGTGGATGCGGCGTTGGCGACGGCAGACCGCCTGCAGTCCCAGGACCGCGACTTCCCGGGCATCAAGGCATTGAAAGGCGACATCTACCTGGCGGCCAACCGCCCGGCCGATGCTGTCGCGGCCTACACCGAGGCCAACAACGCGGCGCCGTCCAGCCTGCTGGTCACGCGGCTGGCCGGCGCACTGCTGCGGTCGGCGCGGGCGGACGACGCGAACGCGCTGCTGCTGAACTGGCTCGATAAGCACACTAACGACATGGTCGCGACGGAGCAGGTCGCCGAGATCAGCATCGCAACCGGCAAACTTGATGATGCGGCGAAATATCTGGAACTGGTGCTGAAGCAAAAGCCGCACGATCCGGTTGCGCTGAATAACCTTGCCTGGGTTTACCAGCAGCAGGGCAGGGATGCCCCGGCCCAGAACCTGGCGCGTCAGGCCTACGTTCTGGCGCCCAGCCCGCAGACCGCCGACACGCTCGGATGGATCCTGACCACGGGCGGTAACGCACAGGACGGGGTGGCACTGCTTCGGCAGGCCAGCGGGCAGGGGGCGTCCGATCCACGCATCCTGTATCACTACGCGGTGGCGCTGAAAGACTCGGGCAACAAGGACGAAGCGAAGAAGCAGTTGCAGACCGTGGTTGAGAACAAGTCCGAGTTCAAGGAGAAGGTCGAAGCGCAGAAAATGCTGGATGAAATGGCCAAGGGCACCTGACCCAGCCGAGACGGGGCCGGCTGTGGTCCCCGTCAGGCTGCTGACCTTCTCGACCCTGTTCCCGCATGCCGCGCGTCCGAACCATGGGATCTTTGTCGAGAACCGGTTGCGGCATCTGGTGGCAAGCGGTGAGGCGACCAGCGTCGTGTTGGCGCCGGTGCCGTGGTTTCCAAGCCGATCCGTCCGGTTCGGTGACTGGGCGTTGAACGCGCGTGCGCCGGCCGCTGAAACGCGGCACGGGCTCACGATCCGCCATCCCCGGTATCCCGTCATTCCGAAGGTCGGGAATGTCGGCCGCGCCCTGGCTGCTGTACCGGGCGATGCTGCCGGAACTTGCGCGCCTGCTCGCCGATGGCCATCGTTTCGATGCGATCGACGCCCACTATATCTATCCGGACGGCGTGGCCGCGACCTGGCTTGGCCGCCGCTTCGGGCTGCCGGTGGTGATGACGGCTCGCGGCACCGACGTGAATTTGATCCCCCGCTACCGGTTTCCGCGCCGCCTGATCCAGCGGGCGATCCGCGATGCCGCCGCGTTGGTCGCCGTCAGTGCCGCGCTGAAGCAGGCTCTGGTCGAGCTTGGCGCACCCGAGGAGAAGGTGACGGTTTTGCGCAACGGTGTGGATACCAGCCTGTTCCGCCCGCCGGAGAATCGTGCCGCCGCCCGTGCCGCGTTGGGGCTGAAGGGCCCGACGCTGATCTCGGTCGGCGGCTTGATCGAGCGCAAGGGGCACCACCGGACCATCCAGGCGATGCGGGGCTGCCCGGCTTCGAACTGATGATCGTCGGCGAAGGACCGGAGCGGGAGCGGCTGTCCGCGCTGATCGCAGGTCGCGGGCCTCGGTGACAGGGTGCGGTTGCTGGGGCCCAGGCCGCACACTGCCCTGCCAGCGTTGTATGGGGCGGCGGACGCATCAGTGCTGGCTTCGTCGCGGGAGGGTTGGGCGAACGTGCTGCTGGAGTCGATGGCATGCGGCACGCCGGTCGTGGCAGCGAACATCTGGGGCAACCCCGAGGTGGTGCGGGCGCCCGCTGCAGGCGTGATCTACGAACCGAACACGCCCGATGGGATGGCGGAAGGGGTGCGGCGGCTGTTTGCCGCGATGCCGGATCGAATGGCGACGCGCGGTTACGCGGAACCATTCGGCTGGGAGCAAACGACGGCAGGACAGTTGGCGCTGTTCCGGCAGGTCATCGGACGAAGTTGCCCTACACCAGTCTAGCCTGACGAACCGCCGCGGCGATAAACCCGGCGAACAGCGGATGCGGCGCAAACGGCTTCGACTTCAGCTCCGGATGGTACTGCACCCCGATGAACCACGGGTGCCCGGGCAGCTCGATAATCTCCGGCAAAACCCCATCTGGCGACATGCCGGAAAAGCGCAGCCCGGTCGCCTCCAGCTTGCTGCGGAAATTGACGTTGACCTCGTAGCGATGGCGATGCCGTTCCTCGATCACCGGCGCACCGCCGTAGATCGCGCGCACCAGGCTGCCCTCACCCAGCACCGCCGGGTAGGCGCCGAGGCGCATCGTGCCACCCTTGGCATCGCTTTCCGACCGTCGCTCGATCTGGTTGCCGCGAGCCCACTCCGTCAGCAGTCCGACGACGGGCGCGCAGCAGGGGCCGAACTCGGTGGAAGACGCCTCGGGCATCCCGGCAAGGTTCCGCGCGGCCTCGATCACCGCCATCTGCATGCCGAAGCAGATCCCGAAGAACGGCACCTTGTGCTCGCGGGCAAAGCGGACCGCCTCGATCTTGCCGGGTGTGCCGCGTTCGCCGAAGCCGCCCGGAACGAGGATGCCGTGGACGTCTTCCAGCCGGCGAACCGTGTCAGGTTGCTCGAAGATCTCGCTGTCCACCCACACCATGCGGACCTTCACCCGGTTGGCGATGCCGCCATGGGTCAGCGCCTCGGCCAGCGATTTATAGCTGTCCAAAAGGTTGGTGTATTTGCCGACGATGGCGATCCGGACTTCGCCTTCCGGGGTCTGCACGTTGTCGACGATGCGCCGCCAGCGCGATAAATCGGGTTCGGCGTCGAACGGCAGGCCGAAATGGCGCAACACTTCCCGGTCCATGCCTTCCTCGTGGTAGGCGATCGGCACCTGGTAGATGGTCGAGACATCCAGTGCCGGGATCACCGCTGCCGGACGCACATTGCAGAACAGGGCGATCTTGCGACGCTCGTTTTCCGGGATCGGGCGGTCGCAGCGGCACAGCAGCATCTGCGGCTGGATGCCGACGTTCAGCAACTCCTTGACCGAATGCTGGGTCGGCTTGGTTTTCAACTCACCGGCCGATGGGATGTAGGGCACCAGCGTCAGGTGCACGAACATGGCGTTCGACGGACCAAGCTCGTTGCCAAGCTGGCGGATCGCTTCCAGGAACGGCAGGCTTTCGATGTCACCGACGGTGCCGCCGATCTCCACCAGCACGAAGTCGAAATCGGCGGTGTGCTGCACCACTGCTTCCTTGATCGCGTCGGTGATGTGCGGGATCACCTGCACCGTGGCACCCAGGTAGTCACCCCGGCGTTCGCGCGCGATCACGTCCTGGTAGATGCGTCCGGTGGTGGCGTTATCGAGCTGCGTGGCATGCACGCCCGTGAAACGCTCGTAGTGACCCAGGTCCAGGTCGGTTTCGGCCCCGTCGTCGGTGACGAAGACCTCGCCGTGCTGATAGGGGCTCATGGTCCCCGGATCGACGTTCAGGTAGGGGTCAAGCTTTCGAAGTTTGACCTTGAAACCGCGGGCCTGCAGCAGCGCACCCAGCGCCGCCGCTGCGATTCCTTTGCCAAGGGAGGAGACCACGCCGCCAGTAACGAACACATATCGCGTCATGGGCGCCCATCATACCGAACCGAATCGGGCTTGGGGAAGCCCGACGGTGACAATTCACACATGCGGCTGCAATCAGTTGGTTGGCGCGGATGGTCCCGATGGCGCGGCGGGCGGCGGCGCCGGGGTTGAGGTGGCCGGCGTCGTGGTATCCAGGATCGAGCGCGCGGGTGTCGATGTGCCGCGGTTCAGCATTGCCAGGGTCATCGACAGGACCATGAAGATCGCCGCCAGGATCGCTGTCGTGCGGGTCAGCAGATTGGCGGTTCCGCGCCCGGACATGAACGAACCCATGCCCTGGGAGCTGCCAATACCAAGCCCTCCACCCTCGGAACGCTGGATCAGCACCACGCCGATCAGGGCCAGGGTGACGAACAGGTGGATGATCAGCAGGTACGGTGCTCAACGCGGATGACTTTCAAACAGGCTTAGCGGCGATGGTTCTGACGCATCGCCGCGCGCGCCTTCTACCCGCCCCGCGCGGCGCGGGCAATCGCTAGAAATTCTTCGGCATTCAGGCTGGCGCCGCCGACCAGCGCGCCGCCCACATTGGGAACCGCCAGCAGCGTCGCCGCGTTGGCCGGTTTGACGGAGCCGCCATACAGGATGCGGATGGTTTGGCCGGCCTCGCCGAACTGACGCACCAGTTCCTCACGAATGAAGGCGTGCATGGTGGCGACGTCTTCTTCGGTCGCGGTCTTGCCGGTGCCGATGGCCCACACCGGTTCGTAGGCGACGACGCCGGTGAACGGCTTTGGCAGGCTGCCGGCAATCTGCCAGCCGACCACCTCGGTTTCCTGGCCGCCGCTGCGCTGATCGGCGGTTTCACCGACGCAGACGATGGGGGTCAGCCCGGCGTCGACCGCGGCCAGGGTCTTTTCGCGCACCAGTTCATCGGTTTCGCCATGATTCTGCCGGCGCTCCGAATGGCCGAGGATGACCCAGGTGGCACCCGCGTCGCGCAGCATGGGACCGGCGATGTCCCCGGTATGGGCGCCCTGCTTGTCCTGGTGGCAATCCTGGCCGCCCACGGCGACAGACGTGCCGTTCAGCGCCTGGGCAACAGCGGCGACATGCAGCGCGGTCGGGCACACCAGCAGCTCGGCGGCAACGCCCTGCGCCCCGGCGGCGACGGCCTGGGCCAGCGCGACGGCCTGGTTCGCAAGGCAGTGCATTTTCCAGTTCCCGGCGATCAGTTGTCGCATGGTCGCATGTTCCCCCCAAGTGCTGTGGGAATGCTGCTAGCGCACTGATCGGGGACGTCAAGGGCAAGCCCATTGTCACGCATGAACCTGCCTGCTGCGACGCGGCCAGGGCACATGGCGGACACAGCGCCATTGCGGCATAAACCGACCACGAAGCCAGGGGGCGCCGCTGACATGAGAATATTGTTCGCCAACCCGAACACGACGGTCGAGGTGACCGACCGGATCGCCGCGGTGGCCCGGGCGGCCGCCAGTCCGGGGACAGAGGTCGTCGCGGTGACCGGCAAGACCGGCGTGCCCTATATCGCCACCCGAGCCGAGGCGGTGATCGGTGCCCGGGTGGCGCTGGAACTGCTGGCCGAACATGCCGGGGACTGTGACGCGGCCGTGGTGGCGGCTTTCGCCGATCCAGGCGTGGGCGGCGCGCGGGAGTTGTTGTCGATCCCGGTGATCGGCATGGCGGAGGCGGCGATGCTGACCGCGTGCATGCTGGGACGGCGGTTCTCCATCGTGACGTTCGCGACCGCGATGGGCCCCTGGTATCGCGAATGCGTCGATTACAACGGGCTGTCGGGCCGCTTGGCGAGCATCCGTTGCGTCAGCGGCGGGTTCCGCGACATCAACACGGTGCAGCAGGAGAAGGGCGACGCCCTGGTCGAAGCCTGCTGCCTGGCGGTGGAGCAGGATGAGGCCGACGTCGTTATCCTGGGGGGCGCGCCGTTGGCCGGTCTGGCCGGTCTGGTCGCCGACCGCGTGCCGGTGCCTCTGGTCGACGGCGTGGCGGCGGCAGTTCGCCAGGCCGAGGTGCTGGCTGCATTGCGGCCGCGGAAGGCCACGGCGGGCACCTTCCGGCGCCCGGATGCCAAGCCGATCACCGGGGTGCCAAGGGATTTACAGCGGCTGTTCAATCCGGGCAGCAGCGCCGACCAGGCGCCTTGAGGCGGCGGCTATCTGCGTCGGGCCACGCAGCGGCTCCGACGTCGCGCTATCCGAAGAATCTTCGAACCACGCCAGCGTTTCCGCCGGGGCTTCCTCGGCGATGTAATGGCCGGACTGGATCGGGCCGCCGATCAACCTCGGCCGAACAATAGTGCGCGCCAGATCGCCAGCGCGTCGTACCACTTGGCGATTTTGCCCTTCGCTCCCCACAGCGCCAGCATCGGGCAGCGCACCTTGATCCCGGCGGCTCGGGTCGCCCGGTCGTGCTGCAGGTCGATACTGGCGGCGGCGCGATAATCCTCGCACATGCCGCGCACCATGTCCGGCTGGCGCACCGCGGCGAGATAGTCGGCCAGCGCATCGGGATGGAACAGGTCGGGCAGCGACGGATCGCGGCTGGTGTGCTGGCGCCACCAATCCTCCGGCGCCCGGTTGATCAGCCATTCCGGGAACGGATGCGGCTGGGCGAGCCAGAACCAGTGATAGTAGCCCAGGGCAAAGTCCATGTCCGCCCGCTCGAAGTGCTCGATCGTCGGGATGATGTCCAGCACCGCGAGTTTCAGCACACGGTCGGGATTGTCGAGCGCGATGCGGTGCGACAGCCGGGCGCCGCGGTCATGGCCGGCGAGCAGGAACTGGCTGAAGCCGAAATGGTCCATCACCGCCATCATGTCCTTCGCCATCTCGATCTTGGCATAGGGCGCATGATCGGACGTGGCCGGCGGCTTGAGCGAAAATCCGTAGCCACGCAGGTCGGGGCAGATCACGGTGAAACGTTTCGCCAGCGTCGGCGCCACCAGATGCCACATCGCATGGGTCTGCGGGTTGCCATGCAGCAGCAGCAGCGGCGGGCCGGATCCGCCGTGACGCAGCCGGATCGTCCCGCCGGGCACTGGCACGTGGGCCAGGGTGAAGCCCTCGAAGAACATCGTTCACTCCGCCTTGCCGGTTCGTTCGTAGACCTCGATGTTGGACCCGATCGCGACGCGGTGCCAGCCGGGGGCAGCGAGCGCGGCACGCATAACGGCGATCGCGGCGATGCTGTCACGATCCACCGGCAACAGGGCGACGACCACGCGGTGGTAGCCGGCGAGACGGGCGCGCACAGGATCGGTTGGGCGGACCAGCAACAGCGGCATGGTCGGCAGGCGCCTCGATGCCGAAGGCGCCAACGATACCGACGCCGTCGTTGCCACGGGGCAGCAGCACGATCCCATCACCCACCACGCGTGCGGCCTCAGTCGCGGCCGCCCGAGCCGGCTGCATGGTGCGCGGGGCAAGCAGAAGTCCCAGGATCGCGGCCATCTGGATGACGACGACGGAAATCAGCAATCGAGGGCCCGCCGCCCAGGCGATCAGCAGCGCGATGAATGGCAGTCCGAACGACAGGTAGCGCAGTTCGATCGGCGTGTTGTTGAAGACGGCGCCCAGCAGCAGAAGCCCGATCGGCGGCGCCACCGACGCGGCGAGCACCAGCCGGATTCCGCGCCCTGCGTTCAACGGCCGGGCAACACCGACACGTGCGCACAGCAACGACGGATGCCAGGCCGACAATCGCCGCCAGCGCCACAAGGGCAAATCCATCGACATACAGCGGCAATCCACCGAACACCGAGGCGACCTGGTATTCGCCCAACCGCAGCAGACTTGGCCCAGAGCGCGAACGGCGGAAACTGGTCCGGCCGGGCACCCGTGCTGGGCGACGAAGAACCACGCGTCCAATGCCAGGAACGGCACGCGCGGTCAGCGCGGCGACCCATGCCCCGGCGGCGACGACGACCGCGCCGGCGACGAACACCGCAAGATAGTTGCAGCAACAGGCGGCACCGAGGCACACTCCGGCCAGAACCGGCCGGCGTGCGAACCAGCAACGCCACCCCGCACAGCGTCAGCATCTCCGCCGGGGCAAAGCCGCGGGCGATGGCGTTGGTATAGACAAACCCATAGCAGCCCAAGCGTCAGCAGCATCGCCAGCGCCGGCCTGATTGCGCAGCGCTCGGGCGATGACCCCGACCAAGCCGAGCGAGATCAGGCCGCACAGCACCGACAACATGCGTGCGGCGAACAGGCTGGGGCCGAACACCTGCCGCCAGAGCGAGACCGCCCAGAAATACAACGGCGGATGCACATCGGTGGCGCGCAGGTCGCGGGCGATGCCAGCCAGGCTGGCGTGACCGGCCTGGACCGCCGCGACCGCGCCGGCGGGGAACACTGTTTCAGGCCAGTCCGGTCGCGGCATGCCAGCGGTCAGGAACAGCGTGTATTGCTCGTCGTATTCCGCGCCGCGCAGCCAGGCCGCCGCGACCAGCACCAGCGCGCGCCAGCAACAGCACCGCACAGCAGGCAGCGAAATTTCGTCGCGTTAACCAAATCTCAGCACTTCCGGGCCATCCTGGCACGACGTGTACCAGCCAATGGTTAACGGAGTGCTTATGCTGGAGGTATCTCCGCTGTCGGTGCGGCGATCGTGGCGGCCGACCATCTCCGTGGTCGTGCCGGCGTTCAACGAGGCCGCGGGGCTCGAGACCGTTCCATCGTCGGCTGGTTGCGCGCCCTCGGTGAGCTCGGAAAGCTGGGAGGTGGTCTATGTCGACGACGGCAGCACCGACACCACGCTGGCGGTGATCGAAGCGCTGCGCCGCGTCGGACGACCGCGTCGCGGTGGTCAGCCTGTCGCGCAATTTCGGCAAGGAAACCGCGATGACCGCCGGGCTGGACCATGCAGCGGGTGACGCGGTGATCGTCATCGACGCCGACCTGCAGGACCCGCCCGAGTTGATTCCCGCAACTGGTGGCCTGCTGGCGGGCAGGGTTCGACATGGTCTACGCCAAGCGCCGCAGCCGGGCCGGGGAATAGCTGGCTGAAGCGCGCGCACGGCGCACGGAGTTTCTATCGGCTGATGCAGCGCATGGGCGACCTGAGGTCTGCCCGAGGACACCGGCGATTTCCGCCTCATGAGCCGGCGCGTGGTCGACGCGGTGCGCCAGTTGCGCGAACAGCATCGGTTCATGAAGGGCCTGTTCGCCTGGGTCGGCTATCCCGACCACCTATGTGCTGTATGACCGGCGAGCCGCGGTACGCCGGCGTCAGCAAGTGGTCGTACTGGAAGCTGTGGAACCTGGCGCTGGAGGGGATCACCAGCTTCACCGTCATGCCGCTGAAGCTCGCGACCTATGTCGGGCTTGGCGGTGGCGCTGCTGTCGGTGATCTACGCCGTCGCAGGTGATCGTGAAGACGCTGATCATCGGCAATCCGGTCGCCGGTTACCCCAGCCTGATGACCGTCGTGCTGTTCCTGGGCGGCGTGCAGCTGATGTTTCTCGGCGTGATCGGCGAATATCTCGGCCGGGTGTTCAACGAAACCAAGCAGCGGCCGCTGTATCTGGTCGAGCGATACGTGCCAAGCGCGCGTGAAGGTCTCGGTGTGAGCCGGTGGCTGCTGGCGGGCATTGCGATCTGGCTGCTGTCGCCGGGATGGGGCGAGCGGCCGCGCCCGCCGATCGTCGTGACAAGCATGGCCGTAGCGCCCGTTTGCCAGACCGCGGCGGTTCCGACGCTCGACCGGGGCATCAACATCACCGGCTGGTTCCGCTTTCCCGGCCAGCCGCGATCCGGCCGTTCTGGCCGGCTATCTGAGCGACCAGGCGCTGGCTGACCTGCGCACCGCCGGCTTCGACTTCGTGCGGCTGGCGATCGATCCGGACGTTGCCGATACGCAGCGCCCGGTCGCTGATCGCGGCGATCCGGCGCATCCAGCGGCAGGGGCTGACGGTCATCGTGTCGCCGCACCCGCAGGACTGGCACCTGGAAACCAAGCCTGCGGACCGCGAACGGCTGCGAGGCTTTCTGGCGCAGCCTGGCGCCGGCGCTGCGCCCGCTGGATCCGGCGCGCACCGTGCCGGAGGTGCTGAACGAACCGGTGTTTCCCGGCGATCCCGCCGGCTGGGCGGCGTTGCAGCACGCTGGTGCTGGCCGACATCCGGCAGGCCCTGCCCAGGCAACGGTCATCCTGACCGGTCAGGACTGGGGCAGCATCGGCGGCCTGCTGGCGCTGACGCCGGAGAACGATCCCAACGTCATCTACAGCTTCCATTTCTACGACCCGGCGGAACTGACCTCGCTGGCGGCCTACCGCCCCGGTCTCGACCGCGCCGCCCTGGCGCGATTGCCGTTTCCGGTCGACCGACCGCACCGGCTGCGAGGCAACCGCCGACCGATGCCGCCGACCCGCCCACCAAAGACCTGATGCGCTATTACTGCGCGCTAGGCTGGGACGCGGCGCGGCTCGCCGCAACCATCCGACCCGCCGTCGCATGGGCACGGCTGCATCACGTCCGCTTGCTCGCCGGCGAGTTCGGCGCCAGCGCGGCACTCAATCCAGCCAGCGCGCATTGCCTGGCTGCGACACCGTCCGCGGTGAACTTTGAGCGCAAGCGGCATTGGCTGGGCGCTGTGGGGATACGACGACGTCATGGGCCTGGCCGTCCCGCGACCGCCCGGACCCAGGCCAGTGCTGAACCGGGCGGTTCTGACCGCGCTCGGTATGACGACACGGATGTGACTACGCGCCAGGAGGGCGTGATCCGATATGCGCGACATGGATAGCCTCGATCCCGCCGACTGGTCCGACCTGCGCGCGCTTGGGCACCGCATGGTCGACGATATGTTCGATCATCTGGAGACCGTGCGGGACGGACCGGTCTGGCGGAAAATGCCCGACAGCCTGCGTCAGGAGCTGCGGCAGCGGCTGCCACGCGGGCCGTCGCCGGCGGCGGCGGTCTACGAAAACTTCCAGCGCCTGGTGCAGCCCTACGCCACCGGCAACCTGCATCCGCGCTTCATGGGCTGGGTGCATGGCGGCGGCAATCCGGTCGGCATGCTGGCGGAACTGCTGGCCGGCGGGCTGAACGCCAATCTGGGCGGCCGCGACCACGCGCCGATCGAGGTCGAGCGTCAGGTGATCGCCTGGGCGGCCGAGATGCTGGGATTTCCCGAGGACGCCTCCGGCGTGCTGGTCACCGGCACATCGATCGCCAACCTGATCGGCGTGCTGGTCGCCCGCTCGGCCAGCCTGGGCCCGTCGGTCCGCCGCGCCGGCGTGGATGGCGCGCGACTGGTCGCCTACACCTCGGCCGCCGCGCCATGGCTGCCTGCCGCGCGCGATGGAGATGGCCGGGCTCGGCCGCGATGCGCTGCGCATGATCCCATGCGACGACCAGGGCCGCATGCGCCTGGACGCGCTGACGGACCGTATCGCAGCCGACCGCGCGGACGGCGCACGCCCGTTCCTGGTCGTCGGCACCGCCGGCACCGTCGATATCGGCGCGATCGATGACCTGGCCGGCACTCGCGGATTTGGCCGCCGGGCAAGGCCTGTGGTTCCACGTCGATGCGCGCCTTCGGCGCGATCGCCGCCCTGGCGCCGAAGCTGCGCCCGCTGCTGGCCGGGATCGAGCGCGCCGACTCTGTCGCCTTCGATTTCCACAAATGGGCGCAGGTGCCCTACGACGCCGGCTGCATCGTGGTGCGCGACGCGTCCGCGCCAGCTCGAACGTTCGGCGCCGAAGCCGCCTACCTCCGGCGGGAGCAACGCGGCCTGGCCGGTGGCGGTGTCTGGCCCTGCGATCTTGGGCCCAGACCTGTCGCGCGGCTTTCGCGCGCTGAAGGTGTGGATGACGTTGTCGGTGTATGGCGCCGACCGGATCGGTGCGGTCGCCCAGCAGACCTGCGACCTCGCTGCCGCCCTGGCCGCTCGGGTGGACCGCGAGCCGGCGCTGCAGCGTATGGCGCCGGTGGCACTGAACATCGTCTGCTTTCGCTATGTCGGCGGCGGACGGCGATCTGGATCGGCTGAATGCCGACATCGTCGCCGATCTGCAGGAAGCCGGGATCGCCGCGCCGTCCACGACCATGGTCAACGGGGTGCTGGCGATCCGGGCCGCGATCGTCAATCACCGGACGCAATCATGCCGACATCGCAATCCTGGTGGACGCGGTGCTGGAGGCTGGTCGCAAGCGCGTGGCGTTTCTGCAGGCCGCAAAAGAAAGTGCCCCCGGTTATTCACCGGGGGCAAGTATACAGGGAGGCTTCACGTCTGGGAGACGCAGGGGCCAAAGGCCCCTTTCCAGCGACTGGCGCTGGAACTCTGGCGGCAGTGCCGCCGTAACTGATGCCATCTGTTTAATCCCGCACCTGCGAAAGGCAACCACTGCCGAGAACCGGCAGCGGCCATGCGGTTTGAGCATGTCTTGTGGCGGGTATAAGCAAAATCCGAATGGCTGCATCCCACTCACGGGACAGCTCGCGATAAACCGGGCAATTTATTGCGGAGGCAGTGACGTCGAAGCGTCAGCAACTGCCGACAAAATCGTATCGTGATCCCGACATTGGAAGGTTGCAATCGTCACGGATTAGCGAGCAGGGAAACTATTGACGTTCTGTGACGAAACGATCCCGCTTGATCCGAAAGCAGCTCAGTGCATCTCCGCCAGACGGGCCAGCAGGAAGTCGCGGAACACCGCGACGCGCTTCGAATTCCGCAATTCTTCCGGATAGACGAAGAACACGTCGACCTTCGGCCCCTTCAGGTCGGCCAGCACATGCACCAGGTCGGGGTTCTCGTTCACGACGTAATCCGGCAACGCGCCGATGCCCATGCCGGAGCGGATCGCCAGCAGCACCGCGTGGACCGAGTTCACCTCCAGCAGCGCGCGCCGCGGGATTGCCGGGCCGCCGTCCGGCCTCCGCCAGCCAGTTGACCTCCTGCACCGGCGGATGATGGTGGCCGAACAGCACCAGGCGATGCGCATCCAGATCTTCGGCCCGCTGCGGCACGCCGTGCTTCTTCAGATATTCGGGCGAGGCGACAACATGCCATTGCATCGTCATCAGGTGCCGCTGCACCAGGTCCGGCTGCTTCGGCGGATGCATGCGGATCGCCACATCCGCCTCCCGCATCGCCAGATCCAGTTCCGCGTCATCCAGCAGCAGCGAGACCGACACGTCCGGATAGGCTTCCAGGAAGCCGTGCAGCCGCGGCGCCAGCCACGACGATCCGAATCCCACCGTCGTGGTGACCTTCAGCCGGCCGGCCGGCTTTTCCTTGCTTTCGGTCAGCAGCGCCTCGGTGATCGCCAGCTTGGCGAACACCTCGCGCACCGTGCGGTTCAGCGACTCGCCCTGTTCGGTCAGGATCAGGCCGCGGGCGTGGCGATGGAACAGCGGAACCTGCAGCGCTTCCTCCAGCGCTGAAATCTGGCGCGAGACGGCCGACTGGCTCAGGCTGAGGGTATCTCCGGCATGCGTGAAGCTGCCCGCCTCCGCCACGGCGTGAAACACACGCAGCTTGTCCCAGTCCATCACAAAGCCTCTCCCAGCGGCTGGTTGGGTCGGAGCCGCACCGAATCAGCCGCCCACGGTAATTGTGCGCAGAGCGTCAAGCCTAACCACAGTTGCACCAGTTATGTGACGGAATTTCGCGCCGATCAGGCAATTTTTCGTTTACTCCGCGGCTTCGGAGAGACGCGATTTCATGCTCCGCGAGGTATTTCTCCGCTTCCAGCGCCGCCATGCAGCCGGTTCCGGCGGCGGTGACCGCCTGGCGGAAGATCTTGTCCTGCACATCGCCCGCCGCGAACACGCCGGGGACCGAGGTGCGCGTGCTGCCGGGATCGGTACGGATGTAGCCTTCGGGATCCATCTCGACATGGCCCGAAAACACCGCGGTGGTCGGGACTATGGCCGATGGCGATGAACACGCCGTCCACCGGAAGCACCGTCTCGACAGCGGTCGCCTCGTTGTGCAGGCGGACGCCGGTGACGACCTCGGGCGTGCCGCCGCCGACGATCTCCTTCACCGTGCTGTTCCAGACCACCTCGATCTTCGGATGCGCGAACAGTCGGGTCTGCAGGATCTTCTCCGCCCGCAGCTGTCGCGGCGGTGGATCAGGGTGACCTTCTCGGCGTGGTGCGTCAGATACAGCGCTTCCTCGACCGCGGTGTTGCCGCCGCCGACCACCGCGACGGTCTTGCCGCGATAGAAAAAGCCGTCGCAGGTCGCGCAAGCGGAAACGCCGCGCCCCTGCAGCGTCTGCTCCGAGTCCAGCCCGAGCCAGCGGGCCTGGGCGCCGGTGGCGATGATGACGGAATCGGCGGTGTAGGTGTCGCCCGAGTCGCCCTGGCAGCGGAACGGCGGCTGGGAAAAATCCACCTCGGTGATCAGGTCGTGGATGACCGTGGTGCCGACATGGGTGGCCTGCGCCTCCATCTGCTCCATCAGCCAGGGGCCCTGGATGACGTCGGCGAAGCCCGGGTAATTCTCGACATCGGTGGTGATCATGAGCTGGCCGCCCGGTTGCATGCCCGCCACCAGGATCGGCGACAGGTTGGCACGCGCGGCATAGATCGCGGCGGTGTAGCCAGCAGGGCCGGCGCCGATGATCAGGACCTTGGTGTGATGCGTTTCGCTCATACCTGAACATATCGGGCTGAAGCCGCCAGAGGCAAGCATATGGGGGCAACGGAGAACCGGACGCGGCGCGCGATTTCCGCCGATTTTCACGCGACAAAGGCGCCCGACGGCTCCATTCTCCCGCCATGCGCCGTTTTCTGCCGTTGCTCCTGTTGGTCGCTCTTGCGGTGACCGGATTCGTTCTGTTCCGCGGGGTGGGCTGGGACAGTCTGGCACGTCATCAGGTCATGCTCAGCGACTGGGTCGGGTCGCACCCGGCCGGTGCGGCAGCGCTGTTTCTGCTCACCTATACATTGACCGCTGCTTTGTCGCTGCCCCAGGCATCGTTGCTGACGGTTGCGGGCGGATTGCTGTTCGGCACAATCCTCGGCTGCGCATTGACGGTGACCGGGGCTACCACTGGGGCCTCCATCCTGCTGTTGACCCTTCGTTCGGCATTCGCGCCGACGCTGGACCGGCAACGCCACCGCATCCCGGCTCAGCTTCAGGCTCGATTGGCCCGGGACGGCTTCAGCTATTTGCTGGCGTTGCGCCTGCTGCCGTTATTTCCGTTCTGGGTGGTCAACCTTGCGGCCGCGGTGGCCGGCATCCGCCTGGCCGTGTTCGTGCCCGCAACCCTGCTGGGCATCGTGCCGGCCAGTTTCGTGCTCAGTTCGATCGGCTCCGGCGTCGGTGCGATCCTCGCCGAGGGCCGCACGCCCGACCTTTCGGTGCTGTTTTCCCCGCGTATCCTGTTGCCCCTGGTTGGGTTGGCAGTGCTTTCGCTGTTGCCGGTGCTGCTGCGCCGGCGCCCGGGCGCCCATGCCTGACTTCGATCTGGCCGTGATCGGGGCCGGCGCCGCGGGGCTGTCGGTCGCCGCCGGCGCCGCGCAGCTGGGCGTGTCGGTGGCGCTGATCGAACGCGGTGTCATGGGTGGCGACTGCCTGAACACCGGCTGCGTCCCCAGCAAGGCGCTGCTGGCGGCATCGCACGCGGCGCGCTCGGTACGGGAGGCCGCGCGATTTGGGATCACGGCCGGCGACCCGGTGATCGACTGGGATAAGGTGCGATCGCATGTCGATGGCGTCATCACCGCGATCGCGCCGATGGACTCGGAGCATCGCTTCGTCGCGCTCGGTGCGACAGTGATACGTGGCGAGGCCAGGTTTACCGACCCATCGACGATTTCTGTGGACGGGCGCGCCATCACCGCCCGCCGATTCGTCATAGCGGCTGGCAGCCGTGCTGCCGTGCCGACCTTGCCGGGCTTGGACAAGGTGCCGTATTGGACCAACGATTCTCTGTTCACTTTGTCTGAAAAGCCAGACCACCTGCTGATCCTGGGTGGTGGGCCGATCGGGCTGGAGATGGCGGACGCGTTCTCCGGCCTGGGATGCCAGGTCACCGTCGTTGAAGCCGATCGGATCGCCGGGAGGGAAGATCCGGAATTGGCCGCGGGTCTGCGCCGCGCGCTGGCGATCCGCGGCGTCGCGTTTCGGGAAGGCGTCAAGGTGACGGGCGTCGCCGACGGGCTCGCTTTGTTGCTGGCGGACGGGACGCGGCTGGCAGGGTCGCATCTGTTGGTGGCGGTCGGACGAACGCCCAACCTCGCGGCGCTGGATCTGGCGGCCGGCCATATCCAGGCGGGACCGGCGGGCATTGCCACCGACCGAGGACTGCGCAGCGTCAGCAACAAGCGGGTTTTCGCAGTGGGGGACATCGCTGATCCGGCAGGGCTCGGACCGCGCGCATTCACCCATGTCGGGTCGTACCACGCCGGCATCGTCATCCGTCGCTTGCTGTTCCGGTTGCCGGCAAAGATCGATTATGCGGCGCTGCCGCGGGTGACCTACACGGATCCGGAACTCGCACAGACCGGGCTGACCGAAGCCGAGGCGCTCTCGGCCGGCCTCGATATTCGGGTGCTGCGCTGGCCGCTGGCGGACAATGACCGGGCCGTCGCCGAGCGGGACACGGCCGGGTTGGTCAAGCTGGTTGTCAGCCGGAATCGTGTCGTAGGGGCTGGCATCCTGGCGCCGCACGCGGGCGAGATGATCAGTCAGTGGACCTTGGCTGTGGCGCAGCGTACTAAGCTGACGGCGCTGGCCGGGCTGATCGTGCCCTATCCGACGCGGTCAGAAGCCGGCAAGCGGGCGATCGGCAGCTTCTTCGCGCCCAAACTGTTTTCGGCGCAAACCAAGGCCCTGATCCGCGTTCTGTCCCGGCTGCCCTGACGGCGAGTGCCATTCAGTGCCCTGGCGATGAACTTCAGGCCCACAACCTCGGCTGTTCGCTAGTGGGCCGTCGGCGAACAACACGGGCAAACCTGCATTGGCGGCTGCATCGGTGGGGCAACCGCGGGAGTTATGCTGCGTCAGGCTCGAACCGCCGCGACCGGAGGTCTGGCGATCCCCGGACCAGACAGTCAGCCGCTGTTCCGGCACGCCCAACGCGAAGCGAACCGCACCGACTGGATCTGTCATGCTGCCGGGTGCTTGGTCGTAATGTCCGTGCGATGGCTAGCGGACCCGGATAGCGGGGACAGCCGTCAGGCGGCCGCGGCGCGCTTGACCTGGGCTTTTTCGATCCGGCGTTTCAGCGCCTTGCCCTCGACCGTCAGTTTCGTGGCCGGTGTGCTCAGCAGAAACGCATCGATACCGCCGTTGTGTTCCACCGTGCGGATACCGCGGGTCGACAGGCGCATGCGGACCTCGTGGCCCAGGATGTCGGACAGCAGCGACGTGACCTGCAAGTTGGGCAGGAAACGGCGACGGGTCTTGTTATTGGCGTGGCTGACGTTGTTGCCACTGAGAACGCCCTTACCCGTGATTTCACAGCGACGCGACATCGCAACTAATTCCTTTGGTACAAATCGGAAGCGGCGGGTTATGGCGACACAACCCACTCGCGTCAAGGAAGTCCGCTGACGAATCTCCGATCAGGAGCCGTTCAAGTCCTGATGCTCGCGTAATTCGCCGGACCGGACGCTGCCGATCGCGTTGTTCAGGATGCCGATGATGGCCTCGTCGGACATCGAACGGGCGAGCAGGGCCATCGAACCGCCCAGCAGAGCCGAGGCGATCGCCAGCGAACTGAGGTTCTGACCCATCATGTATTCGATCGCCTTGTCCACCACCGCGCCGGCGTGGCTGAGATGGGCGGGGGATTTGTTTGGATCTTCCGACATGGGATATTTCCTTAAGCGGCAGGTTCAAGGTCTCGCTCGACAGCTTGTAGCGCCCACATCCGAGCATACAGGCCGCCTTTGGCGAGCAATGTGACATGACTGCCGCGTTCAGCGACGAGACCGTCCTGCAGGACGATGATCTCGTCCGCATCGACGACAGTGGACAGTCGGTGGGCGATCACCAGGGTCGTACGGCGATTGGATACCGCACGCAAGGCTGCCTGGATGTCCTGTTCGGTGCGGCTGTCCAGGGCGCTGGTCGCCTCGTCCAGGATCAGGATGCGCGGATCTTTCAGGATGGTCCGGGCAATGGCGACCCGTTGCTTTTCGCCGCCCGACAGTTTCAGGCCGCGTTCACCCACCTTGGTGTCGTAACCGTCCGGCAGTTTCAGGACAAAGTCGTGCACCTGGGCAAGTCTGGCGGCCTGCTCGATCTCCGCCTGGGACGCGCCGGGACGGCCGTAGCCGATATTATAGCGGATGGTGTCGTTGAACAGGACCGTGTCCTGCGGCACGACCCCGATCGCCGCCCGCAGGCTGTCCTGGGTGACATCGCGGATATCCTGGCCATCGATCAGGATCCGCCCGCCCGTCGCGTCGTAGAAGCGAAACAGCAGGCGGCTGATGGTGGACTTGCCGGCGCCGGTCGGTCCGACGATGGCAAGCTTGCCGCCGGCCGGAACGGTAAAGTCGATGCCTTTTAGTATCATCCGATTGGACTGATAACCGAAACGGACATCCTCGAACACAACCTCCCCGGCGGAGCCTTCAGACAGGTGCGCAGTCAGCGCGGTCGCGCCGGGCTTGTCGTCGATTTCCCGCTGAACCCGCAGCAGGGCGAACATCTGCTCCATGTCCACCAGCCCCTGCTTGATCGTCATGTAGACGATGCCCAGGAAGTTCAGCGGCTGATAAAGCTGAATTAGATAGGTATTGACAACAACGAACTTGCCGACGGTCATGGTGCCGTCACGCATGCCCGACGCGGCCAGCAGCATGATCAAGGTCAAGCCGACAGCAATGATCGCCGCCTGCCCGAGATTGAGCATATTAAGCGAGACCTGAACCTTGACGGCGGCCCGCTCATAGCGGGCGAGCGCGCGATCGTATCGCTGCGCCTCGTGCTCCTCGTTGCCGAAATACTTCACGGTCTCGTAGTTGATCAGGCTGTCGAGTGACTTGGAGGAGGCGTCGTTGTCAGTATCATTCATTGTCCGCCGGTAGCGGCCGCGCTGGCCGGCAAGCACGGCGGTGAACGTGACATAGACGATGACCGCAAGGCATGTAACGACCGCGTACCGCCAGTCGAACATGTGCCAGATGATGGCAGTCACCATCACCAGTTCCAGCGCGGTGGGAACGACGTTGAATACCGCGAGGCGCAGCACCGACTGCATGCCAAGAACGCCGCGGTCGATGACGCGTGACAGGCCGCCGGTCTGGCGATCCAGATGGAAGCGCAGGCTGACAGCGTGCAAGTGGCGGAAGGTGCGAAGTGCGAGCAGCCGGACCGCGCGTTGCTGGACGGATGCGAACAGCGCATCCCGGATCTCGCCAAATCCGGCCGAACCGATGCGGATGGCGCCGTATGCCACGATCAGTGCGACCGGAACGACAAAGGCCGTCGCCGCGGCATCCTTCGGCGCCAGGTGGTCGACGATCCGGCCGTAGATCACCGGCACATAGACTGTCGCGACCTTGGACAGCAGCATGAACACCAGGGCAATGACCACGCGAACGCGAGCACCCGGATTCCCAACCGGCCAAAGATAAGGCAGCAGGGACACAACGGTCTGCAATGTCGATCGATGCACCTGCAGGGATGGCGGCAAATTCGCTGGCGGCGGCATGGGGCTGCTTCGTCTCATGTTCGGGATGTGGCATGCTGAGCTGGCATTTGAAAGGCGAGCCTCTTGCACCAGGATAGGGAAGACACCGGATTTCAACGTCATGTGCATGCTTGCAACAATGTCAAGCTGCCGGGCCAGCGGATTCCGTTTCTGATCGGTGAATGTGCGGTCGGATGGGTGACCGCGCAATTTGCCAGGGAACTGGCAACCATGTCTGCGGTGCGACACACGGTTGATCGGGTGACTTTGACCGACGCGGAGGCACTGCCGGGGATCGCGCACGCTTTGTCAGAGCGCGGGATGTATCGGTTTCGTGGCGAGGCGTTCGATGTGCGGGCCACGCCGGATGGGGCGGTGCTGGCGCGGATTGACCGCGGCGCGCTTCCGTCGTTCGGCATTCAGGCGGTCGGGATCCATGTCAACGGCCTGGTTCGGCGCGGCGACGGATTGCATATGTGGGTCGCACGGCGTGCCAGGGACAAACTGCTGGACCCGGGCAAGTTGGATCATATCGTCGCGGGCGGCGTTCCGGCAGGGCTTGGTCCCGTGGAAACGCTGGTGAAGGAAGCCGCCGAGGAGGCTTCGATAACACCCAAACTGGCATCCGCGGCCGTTCAGGTCGGGCTGATCGGCTATGCGATGGAGCGGCCCGAAGGCCTGCGCCGGGACTGGTTGTACTGCTACGACCTGCTACTTCCCGACGACTTTACGCCGCAGGCGGCCGATGGTGAGGTGGAGGCGTTCGAACTCTGGCCCATCGCCCAGGTCGTGACCACCGTAAGGGACACCGACGACTTCAAGTTCAACGTCAATCTGGTGCTTATCGACCTGTTCATTCGCCTGGGCGTAATCACAGGCCCGGAGGCGACCAGTCTTCGAGCAATTCTTTGATATTACTCAATTAGCCCGGATCGATGCCGGTCGTGACAGCCGGATCAGCGCAGGGCACAGCCGACCGTTGAATGACGGTCAGGCTTCCGGTGGAGCGGCGGCGATGGGAATGTCACGGGCTTCCGGCTGGTCGCCCATGCCTGGGGCCCGTTGATCGCCGTCGTCGCCATCACCCTGACCTTGGCCATCGTCATTGCCCTGGTAACCATCGCCTTGCTGATAGTTCCGCCGTTGGTTGGCCTGCGGATGCTGCTGCGCGGCCTGGCCATTTGGCTGACCCTGCTGCTGCGCCTGGTTCATGGCGTTCAGGATACGGAAGTAATGTTCTGCGTGCTGGAAGAATGCTTCCGCAGTCACACGGTCCCCACTACTGGTCGCGTCGCGGCCAAGCTGGAGGTATTTCTCGAAAAGTTGCTGGGCGGTGCCGCGGATACGGATTTCCGGACCGTTGCTATCGAAAACGTGGTTCCGATTGAGTGGAACACCGCCGCCCGAATGATGGCGGATGCTGCCGCCGCCGGTTCCACCGCCACCACCACCGCCGCCGCCGCCCGAGCGATGGTTGCGGCCACGCATGCGCTTCATGTTCATACTATTGCCGTCATGCTTTCCCATTGTCGGTGGACCTGTGGGGGTGTGGAGAACCCAGTATGGGCTTCCCCGGGGTATCCCCTTGGCCAACCACGATCCATCGGCGTTGATGTTGGCACACGAAGGTTTTGAGAAGTCCCAGCCTTCGCGACCCGAGGCGCCGCCGCGCGGCACCCTGCCACTTGATTACCGTACACCCGTATCGCGACCCTGCCAAACAGTTTTTTCACTGATCCAGCCATCTCAGCACGATCGCACGAGGAGTTTTCGCCAGATCGAGCCGAAGTGACGGACAAAGGCCAATTTGCCGCACGAGTTCGCTCACGTAGTTAGCCTGTCCGCGCCCAAGTTCAAGGACCGCGATGCCGTGCGGTTCAAGCAGGTCAGGGATGCGTGCCAGGATCGTGCGGTAAGCGTCATAACCGTCCGCTCCGCCGTCAAGGGCGCGCATGGGTTCGTAGTCTCGGACCTCCGGTATCAAAGTATCGATGTCGGCGCGGCGAATATACGGTGGGTTGGAAATAATGAGGTCGAAACGACCCGCCACAGCATTGGTCCAATCGGATGCCGCAAAAGCCGCACGGTCGATCAGACCAAGTTGCGCCGCATTGTCCCTGGCAAGGCGTGCGGCGTCCGGGGAAAGGTCAAGTCCGATGCCGAACGCCAGCGGAAATTCGCTGAGCAACGCCAGCAACAGGCAGCCGGTGCCGGTGCCGAGGTCGATGATGCGGCGCGGTGCCGGGCGATCGGCGAAAGCCGCGAGCGCCGCCTCAACCAGGGTCTCGGAATCCGGGCGGGGAACCAGCGTGCTGCGGGAGACCTGGAATGTCATGCTCCAGAATTCGCGATGTCCCACGATAAGCGAGAGAGGTTCATGGGCGACGCGTCGGGCGACCAGGGCAGCGAAAGCCGTGGGATCGACCGAAAGCGCGGGGTCACGGATCAGTGCGTTCTGCGTAACGCCCAGGGCATGGGCGAGAAGCAGCCGGGCTTCCAGGCGGGGATTGTCGGCAATGCCATTCAGGCGGTCAGCGCCGTCGCGTATGGCCGCGGCGATCGTGGTTGATCGGTTCACTGCGCGTTCGATTGCTGCGAACGACGGCCATTCGCACGCGCCCGACGCGGACATCCGAGTGGCAGAAAGTTGGTAAATCGCGTCATCCAAAGACGTCATGACGGGTCTTCAAGGCTGGAAATCCTCCAGGTCGATCATGTGTTGCAGGCTTCGTCGCGCGCCCGCCAAACCTCCGGGAGAGCACAACTCGCCTTACCCAAGTAGCCTGCTACACGGTCAATCGCCGAAGCGTCAGCGGCGTGGACATTGCCGCCCACATCGGCGCGCAGACGTCGCCCGTGACACTGGTCGTCCGTGACACTGGTCGTCCGTGACACTGGTCGTCCGTGACACTGGCGAAGATCCTTGCCGCGGCCGGTATTCGACAGATGCTGCGGCACAAGGGAAGCATATCGGAACTCAGAACAATCAGTCCACTGATCACTATGGGTCCGATGTCGAAACAGAAATCGCCCGGTCATTTCGTTACATTAACTTCAGCCAGTGGCGTGTTCAAGCAACCGTTGGACCACGAACAAGCAATAGTGATCTCGCTGCCGCCACACCGACACCGGCAAGACAATTCCCCCGGAGCCTAAGCAACGCCGTCGCTCGTATTGGAAACCGGCACATCAACGTTTCTTGATATCCAATTCCGTTTCTGGTCAGCGTGAATAATGCTGCGGCCGAGCGACCCGCTCACGCACCATAGATGACCGGTCCGTTCGATCAGCGGCACCATCGCAGGCAGACCGGGCCGTCATTCCTCCGCGGCCAATCGAGCCGCCTGGTCTTCCGCGGTCAGAGCGTCGATGAATTCATCCAGGTCGCCCTGCATCACCCGATCGATCTTATACAGGGTCAGGTTGATTCGGTGATCAGAGACCCGTCCCTGCGGGAAATTATAGGTGCGGATACGTTCGCTGCGATCACCGGTGCCGACCTGGGACTTGCGGTCCGCCGAACGGGTCGCCGCCAGGCTCGACCGCTGTTGCTCATACATGCGCGCACGCAGGATCTTCATCGCCTTGGCGCGGTTCTTATGCTGGCTTCTCTCCTCCTGCATCGCCACGATGATGCCGGTGGGGATGTGCGTGATGCGGACCGCGCTTTCGGTCTTGTTCACATGCTGCCCGCCCGCACCGGACGCTCGGTAGACGTCGATCTTCAGGTCATCTTCGTTGATCTGGACGTCAACTTCCTCGGCTTCCGGCAGAACCGCGACGGTTACGGTAGAGGTATGGATCCGCCCCTGGCTTTCCGTCGCCGGCACGCGTTGAACACGATGAACGCCGGATTTATATTTCAACCGCGCGAACACATTGCGGCCGTTGATTTCCGCGGTGCGCTTCCTTGATGCCGCCAAGGCCGGTATCGCCATATTCCAGTATCTCGAACCGCCAGCCCTTGCTGTCGGCGTATTTCTGATACATCGCGAACAGTTCGGCGGCGAACAGACCAGCCTCGTCGCCGCCCGCCGCGGGGCGGATTTCCAGAATGGCCGAGCGGGCGTCGGCTTCATCCTTCGGCAGCAGCGCCAGCCGGATTTCATGCTCCAGCGCCGGGAATTTGATCCTTCAGCTCATACAGTTCGGCCTCCGCCAGATCCTTCATCTCGGGATCGGCCAGCAGCGATTTCGCCTCCGACCGCGCCCGTTCGGCGGCCCGCAGGTCGCCAATGCGGGCGACCACCGGCTCGATGTCGGACAGTTCCTTGGAGGCTTTGACATAAGCCTCGCCGGAGACGCCTTCGGACAGCATCGCGCGCAGTTCTTCGGCGCGGGCGGCGATACGGTCGAGTTTAAATGCAAGGTTCATTTCAGACGCGACGGAGATATGGGCGACAGGGAACGGCCTCCTGGACGCCGGTCGCCAGATCCTTCACCTGGGCCACGCCAGCGCGCGATGTCGTCGTCGCCCAGGATCACGGCGGCCCGGGCGCCGGTCCGGTTGGCCCGCTCCATGCGACGCTTGAGGTTGCCGCGATACGCCATTTCGGCGCGAATGCCGTCGGCGCGCAGGGACTGCAGGATGTCGATCGCGGCGGCCTCCGCCGCATCGCCGATCGGGATGACCGCGACCGGGGCCGGCGGCGGCGGGGCGGCGTCCAGCAGCATCGCCAGACGCTCGATGCCCGGCGGCCCAGCCGACGGCGGGGGTTGCCGGGCCGCCCATTTCGGCGACCAGCCCGTCATAGCGACCGCCTGCCATGACGGTGCCCTGCGCGCCCAGCTTGGCGGTGACGAACTCGAACGCGGTGTGGCCGTAATAATCGAGGCCGCGGACGATGCGCGGGTTTTCCGATGAACGGCACGCCGGAAGCGGGTCAGATGCTCCTGCAGCTTGTCGTAGAAAGCGCGCAGCGGCCTCGGTCAGGTACGGCGGCGATCGTCGGCGCGCCGGCGACAATGCGCGCGGTCGGCTTCGTCCTTGCTGTCCAGGATGCGCATCGGGTTGCGATCAAGCCGGTCCAGGCTGTCCTGCGACAGAGCCGCCTGATGTTCGGTGAAATAGGCGACCAGCGCCTCCCGGTAGGCATCGCGGCTGTCCTTGTCGCCGAGCGTGTTGAACTCCAGCACCGTGTCATCGGCGACACCCAGCGCCTTCAGGATCTCCCACCCGCAGGCGATGACTTCGGCGTCGGCCAGCGGTTCGGCCGGGCCGATCAGTTCGATGCCGATCTGGTGGAACTGGCGGTAGCGGCCTTTCTGCGGGCGCTCGTAGCGGAACATCGGGCCGGCGTAGAAGACCTTCTGCGGCAGCGACTGGGTCAGGCCGTTGGACACCAGGGCGCGGCAGACGCCGGCGGTGCCTTCCGGCCGCAGGGTGATCGATTCGCCGCCGCGATCATCGAAGGTGTACATCTCCTTCATCACCACGTCGGAGGTTTCCCCCAGGGTGCGGGCGAAGACACGGGTGTCCTCGAACATCGGGGTCATCCATTCGTCGAAGCCATAGGTGGCGGCGACGCGGCGGGCGACCTCCACCACGCGGTGAAAGCGGCGTTGTTCCTCGCCGATAAGGTCGTGGGTGCCGCGGGCAGGTTGCAGGTCGGTCACTGAGAATCCTTGGTCGTAGATTGGCCTTTATATAGGCGGCGTTGGGACAGCAAGCTACTGGCTTGGATGAGAAGGCCAAGGATCCAGCGTGTGGCACCAGCCTGGAACCGGACACCAATCCATTTCATCAGAACCAGAGAGAAAGTTGCGTATTCATGAGCAACAGAGCACCCAACCGACAGTCCACCTAATTCGTATAGATTTCGTAGATACATGATTGACGCTGCTTATAAGAACCTCGTATTGACTTCGTAGCTTCGCGGAGCGACGAACATGCCTAGGTCGGCTTTGTCCAGGATCGCTGTCGAGCGAAATCGCGACATCGTGCAGAAACAGCTCGGCGAAATCGATCGCACGCGCCTG
Organism: uncultured Alphaproteobacteria bacterium; assembly: GCA_963790515.1. Taxonomy (GTDB): domain Bacteria; phylum Pseudomonadota; class Alphaproteobacteria; order Acetobacterales; family Acetobacteraceae; genus Rhodopila. The sequence goes on from CAWBPF010000009.1 coordinate 117,350, forward strand.
GCGGCCCTTCCGAACCTGATACAAGACGGAAATAATATCTGCCTGAGCGATGCGCTCACCGCCTTGTTCCCAGGCCAAGCGCGAGATACCGCCCTGACGTCGTACCGGCAATTCCGGGCCCGCGTGACGTCCGCGGCAATCCAGGCAGGTATAAAATTCGATCTAAAGGTGGACAGCGAAACGCGAACGCCGCCCGAGCAGCGTTGGTGCTGGTTCATCGGCGACGATCGCACCATCGAAGCTGCTGCCAGCTTCACCGAAAGCCAAACCCGAAACGTAGTACGCACCGGACAGACGGCTGTGCTGGGGAGCAAGCGCACGGTACGGTATTTTGTCTGGTACGCGCACGCCGATGCTGGTCTCAAGGACCGGTTGTTGCGGGAACTCAAGTACTGGTTCGGCTCCGCGAAAGGCTACGATCCGCAAGGCTGGCAAGATACCGAAATCGAACTCGGCGCTGACTGGCACGCGCAAATTCAGGCGGCCATCAGAACCTGCGACTTCGGACTTCTGCTGGTCAGCCCTGCCTTCTTCGCCAGCGATTACATCACCCGGCAAGAACTGCGGCACTTCATCTCAACCGACCCGCTCGGCCTGGATTCGGACAGGCGGGCAGTGCCGGTTGCGCTCTGCAGTTTACGTTTCGACGGCACGACCGACATGAAGGGGCTGGAAAAACGCCAGATCTTTCGTGATTCCGGCGGCAAAGCGTTCGAGGAGCGCAGCACTCAGAAAACCCGCAAGGACTTCGTCAATCAACTGTTCGGCAAGATCGTACAGGTGCTGGACACTCATCTCGGCGCTGATCCCCGGCAGGCTAACATCGAGCCAAAGCGACCTGTCGATGAGCGAATGCGGGATCAACTGGCCCGCGACCTGCACGGCCTGAACTTCGTCGCCCCGTCGGGCAGCGTCGGCACTATGAACAAGATAGACAACGAAGCGCCGGAAGGGGAACGCAAGGATGCCGTGCAGTTCCTGCTGGACTGGGCGCGCGAGACCAATGGACCGTCCTGCTGCGCCCTGCTCGGCTCTGTGGGCATCGGCAAGACCACGACCAGCAAGGCCTTCGCCCACCAACTGCTGCGAGATCGGTCCAGTGACAGCACATTGCCAATGCCGATTTACCTCGATCTACGTGATCTGGGGGAGGCAGCGAAGGCCGAACCCGACCTGAAGGTGATCCTTCACACTGTGCTGCGCCGAAGCTGGCAAGCCGGTGAAACCGACCTGCCGCTGGAAGCCGACGAAGTGATCCGTCTGGTTCGCCATGAAGAGGCGATCGTGATCTTCGACGGCCTGGATGAGGTGCTGGTCCACCTGTCGCAGCAGGCGGGACAACATTTCACGCGCGAATTGTTACGTATCCTGCCACCGAATTTGTGGCCCGGGCGCCGCCGGTCACAGGAACCAGGCCGGCCCGGCCGCGTGATGCTGACCTGCCGCACCCACTATTTCCGTTCATTGCGGGAACAGCAGACACACCTGACCCTGGAAGACCGCGACGACGTGCGGGACAGTGACTATCGGCTGCTGGTGCTGTTGCCATTCGACGACCAACAGATCCGCAGCTATCTGGCCCAGACCTTCCCGGGACGCGAGGTTGGGCCGATTCTGGACACAATCCATGCCGTTCATAACCTGTCAGAGATGGCGACGCGTCCCTACACGCTGAGCCTGATCGCTCGCAGCCTGCCGCTGATCGAACAATGGCAGATGCAGGGCAGGCGGGTTACCGGCGTCGATCTCTATCGTCATATGGTCCAGTCCTGGCTGGAGCGGGATTCCGGCAAGCATGAGTTCGACATCGATCATAAACTGCAGATCATGGAGTATGTCGCGGCTGAGCTCTGGCGCACCGCCGGGCGAACCTGGACGGCCCGGCAGATGGAAGACTGGCTGGCTGGCTTCCTCGAATGCACCCCTGCCGTTGCCGTGCATTATCGCCGGAAGGAGTTGGACCTTCTGAAGAAGGACCTGCGCACCGCGACCTTCCTGGTCGGCGGTAGCCGCCGGCCGTTCCGCTTCGCACATTCCTCGCTGCAGGAATTCTTCCTCGCCGGGTACTTGCTGCGGGCGTTACGTGAAAATCGGCCGGATGATTGGGTTTTGCCACGGCCGAGCCGCGAAACCTTCGATTTCCTGGGCCAGATGATGCTGGGAGAGGTCGACAATGTTGCGTTGGCTGGACTGGAGGCGATGCGGGGCGCCTATCGGCCACAGGCAAGCGAATGGGCGTTTGCCTATATCCTGCACGCGACCGGGTACGGCTACCCGGCGCCCTCGATAGCCGGCATCGTACTCGATGGTGCCGACCTGCGGGATTGGACAATCGATGCACCGGCAAACGGACCGTTGCTGGCGCTTAAGGGCGCTCAATTCCGGGGTGCGCAGCTAGGCAACGCGATTTTCCGACATATCGATCTCGACGACGCGGATTTCACCGACGCGAGGGCGTTGGCGCTGGAGGTGAATGGCGGCCGTGCGGTGGGCGCGCGCTTCGAGGGTGCGGCATTGCCTGGCGCGGTGTTTCGCGATCTCGACCTATCCAGGTCCGGCTGGTCTAGCGCGCATCTGCATCGCACGCGGTTCCTGGCCTGCAAACTGGACGCTATCACCGGGTTGCATGCAACGGTGCCGTCAGCATTTTTCGCGTTGTGCGAGCCGCCAGATCAAAATTCCGACCCAGCCCGAAAGATCGCCCGCCTCGCGGTGCTCGGCGGCCATACCAGCAGCGTCTCCTCCTGCGCCTTCTCGCCAGATGGAACCCAACTGCTCTCCGGGTCGTTGGACAACACGCTCAAACTCTGGGATACCGCGTCCGGCACCTGCCTGCGCACCTTCGAAGGCCATACCGGCAGCGTCTCCTCCTGCGCCTTCGCCCCAGACGGAACCCAACTGCTCTCCGCATCCGCCGACAACACACTCAAACTCTGGGATACCGCGTCCGGCACCTGCCAGCGCACCCTCGAAGGCCATACCAGCTACGTCTCCTCCTGCGCCTTCGCCCCAGACGGAACCCAACTGCTCTCCGGGTCGTTGGACGACACGCTCAAACTCTGGGATGCCGCGTCCGGCACCTGCCTGCGCACCCTCGAAGGCCATACCGGCAGCGTCATGTCCTGCGCCTTCGCCCCAGACGGAACCCAACTGCTCTCCGGGTCGTTGGACAACACGCTCAAACTCTGGGATACCGCGTCCGGCACCTGCCTGCGCACCCTCGAAGGCCATACCAGTGGCGTCTCCTCCTGTGCCTTCGCCCCAGACGGAACCCAACTGCTCTCCGGGTCCTACGACAACACACTCAAACTTTGGGATACCGCGTCCGGCACCTGCCTGCGCACCCTCGAAGGCCATACCAGCTTCGTCATGTCCTGCGCCTTCGCCCCAGACGGAACCCAACTGCTCTCCGGGTCGTTGGACAACACGCTCAAACTCTGGGATACCGCGTCCGGCACCTGCCTGCGCACCTTCGAAGGCCATACCGGCAGCGTCTCCTCCTGCGCCTTCGCCCCAGACGGAACCCAACTGCTCTCCGCATCCGCCGACAACACACTCAAACTCTGGGAGACCGCGTCCGGCACCTGCCTGCGCACCCTCGAAGGCCCTACCGGCAGCGTCTCCTCCTGCGCCTTCGCCCCAGACGGAACCCAACTGCTCTCCGGGTCGTGGGACAACACACTCAAACTCTGGGATACCGCGTCCGGCACCTGCCTGCGCACCCTCGAAGGCCATACCAGTGGCGTCTCCTCCTGTGCCTTCGCCCCAGACGGAACCCAACTGCTCTCCGCATCCGCCGACAACACACTCAAACTCTGGGATACCGCGTCCGGCACCTGCCAGCGCACCCTCGAAGGCCATACCAGCTACGTCTCCTCCTGCGCCTTCGCCCCAGACGGAACCCAACTGCTCTCCGGGTCGTTGGACGACACGCTCAAACTCTGGGATACCGCGTCCGGCATTTGCCTACGCACCTTCGAAGGCCATACCGGCAGCGTCTCCTCCTGCGCCTTCGCCCCAGACGGAACCCAACTGCTCTCCGCGTCCCATGACCAGACGCTCAAACTCTGGGATACCGCGTCCGGCATTTGCCTGCGCACCTTCGAAGGCCATACCGGCAGCGTCTCCTCCTGCGCCTTCGCCCCAGACGGAACCCAACTGCTCTCCGCGTCCCATGACAAGACGCTCAAACTCTGGGATGCCGCGTCCGGCACCTGCCTGCGCACCTTCGAAGGCCATACCAACAGCGTCATGTCCTGCGCCTTCGCCCCAGACGGAACCCAACTGCTCTCCGCGTCCCATGACAAGACGCTCAAACTCTGGGATGCCGCGTCCGGCACCTGCCTGCGCACCTTCGAAGGCCATACCAACAGCGTCATGTCCTGCGCCTTCGCCCCAGACGGAACCCAACTGCTCTCCGCGTCGTGGGACAACACGCTCAAACTCTGGGATACCGCGTCCGGCGAACCGGTTGGATTCCGGGTCATATTTCTGGGACATGGAGAATACGCCAATTTAACCGCCAACGGCGACAGCGTGCGCCACGCAAGCCCTGGCGCCTGGCGTGATTTGGCCTGGTTAGTGCCGGACGAGCGAGGCGCGCTGGAAACCTATCCCGCGGAGACTTTCGGCCGCCTGCCGGCGTTGACATCCTGACCAACCGCTGTCCCTTGACCCAAAGCCGATCCGCATCCCGACACCTTTGGGTCACCGGTCGCCGGTCACCAGCCCGGATCCGATTCGCCATGCACACCATCTTGGTTTCAGTAACGCGACGGAACGCCGGATCGACCGCCTGAAGATCGACCAGATCCACCTTGATCGTCAGATCGGATTCCAACAACGCGTCCTGCAAGTGGCCAAGCACATCCCAACCCGGCATCTTCTCGCCTTGCAAAGCCAGGTCGAGGCCGGAGTAACGTCAGGCCGCCCCAGTAACCCGCGAGCCGAACGCCCACACCCTTACATCCGGTGGCAGATGGTCCCGCAAAACCGCACGATCCTCGTCCCGCAAACCCAATGTGCGGGTCACTCCGCCCTCAACCGCAGTTCATCACGCAGATACGAGGCTTCGGCCAGAAATTCCGGAATGGCTTCGGCGACTTCCCGCGCTGTCTCTGCCCGATAAGTGTGACTGGTCCGCGCCATCAGGTCACGATAGCGGTGCCAAGCCGGCCAGTCTCCCAACAGCGGCCGCTGCTGGTTGGCCGTTCGGATCCAGTCCTGAAACGCCATACGATCCACTTCCTCGGGCGAAGCAGCGGTCAATCGAATAAACCGTCTGAGCATCCGGTGACAAAGCTCATAGGTATGTTCAAACCACTGGATCAGACCGTCACGTAACTGCTCATCGGCGGGCTCACGCCGATGACGCGCCAAGCCTTTATCCAAGCGATCGATAACCGCAACCAGCGGCCCTATGTCGAGGGACTTGCACCCTTCCACACTACGACCTTAAGCCGCGACCGAGCGCTTAGCCGTCACGTCGCCACGACCGGCGAGCAAGCCCTCGACGGAGATATCCTCGTCCAGATCTTCCCAATGCAGACCACTGCCGGTCACGCCGATCCGGCGTTGGGCTCGCTGCTCAGGCGTCGCATTCAACAGCCGCGGGAACCATGCCAGCGGAACGCCGATCGTTCGACCGTCGTTTAGATCCACCCACATCGTCACGTCGTCAAAGCGAACCGCTGTCGCCGAAGTGCTCACGCCACGCCCTCCTGATATCGTCTTGCCGTGCTTCCACGATCCGCACCAAGTCAGCCTGTTCACGACGAGAAAATCCAACACTTTCCGCCACCCGCACCGCCGGCGTCAGCCAAAGCTTGGCATCAGCGTCCGCTCGGGTGGCGTGGATATGCAATGGCTCCCGCGGATTGCCCTCAAGAAGTAGAACCGAATACCGAGATGCCGGAAAACAACGGGCATCGGAGCATTTTCTACTCCGCCGCGAGCTTCGCCCGCTCCATCTCCGCTTTCAGCGATGCCGCCTTCGCCTCCACCAGTTCCACGATATGATCCACCATCGACGCCCCGTCGATCGTGTGGTCGGTCTTCCCGGCGCTGTAGATCATGTGCCGCCCGTTGCCGCCGCCGGTCACGCCGATATCCGTCATCAGCGCCTCACCCGGCCCGTTCACCACGCAGCCAATGATCGACAGCGTCAGCGGCGTTTCGATATGCCCAAGCCGGTCCTCCAGCGTGCGCACCGTCTCGATCACGTTATACCCCTGGCGCGCGCAGGACGGGCAGGAGATCACCTTCACTCCACGGTGCCGGATCCCCAGCGTCTTCAGCATGTCCCAGCCGACCCGGACCTCTTCCTCCGGCTCGTCCGACAGCGACACCCGCAGCGTATCGCCGATCCCGGCCCAAAGCAGCGACCCCAGCCCGATCGAGGACTTCACCGTCCCCATCCGCCGCCCGCCCGCTTCGGTAATCCCGATATGCAGCGGATGGTCGCACACCTCTGCCAGTTGCTGATACGCGGCCACAGCCAGGAACACGTCCGAAGCCTTCACGCTGATCTTGAAGTCATGGAAATCGTGCTGCTGCAGGATATTGGCGTGATACAGCGCGCTCTCGACCAGCGCTTCCGGGTTGGGTTCGCCGTATTTCTCCAGCAAGTGACGTCTCCAGCGACCCGGCATTGACCCCGATCCGCATCGAGCAGCCATGATCGCGCGCGGCCTTGACGACCTCTTTCACCCGTTCATCGCTGCCGATGTTGCCGGGATTGATGCGCAGGCAGGCCGCCCCGCTGGCAGCCGCTTCCAGCGCGCGCCGGTAATGGAAATGGATGTCGGCGACGATCGGCACATCGACCTGCCGGACGATGTCCTTCAGCGCCAGCGCGCTTTCCTGGTCCGGGCACGAGACCCGGACGATATCGACCCCCGCGGCTTCCGCCCGTTTGATCTGCGCGACCGTGCCGGCCACATCGGTGGTCAGGGTATTCGTCATGGTCTGCACCGTGATCGGCGCGCCGTCGCCTACCGGGACTTTACCGACATAGACCCGGCGGGACTTGCGCCGGATGATCTCCTGGTAGGGGCGATAACTCATGCGGGTCTCCTTCATCGCGGGCACGTCATCCCGCGGACGCAAACGGTTGCTGGCGGATTAGAGCCAGTGGCTAGGCGCTACTATGGGGTCTCCGGCAACGATCCGCTACTGCCGAGCGCGTGTCGGCGCCACCTGTGGCACGCCGGCACCACCGAACCTGCCATCCCGGATCTGCTCGGGATCAAGCGGAAGGTCCCGCCGGACCGTACCGCTTCCGCCCAATCCTAGCGTTATCGCCCCGTCCACCAGGATGTCCGTCCCGCCGGCATTCCCCGTCGTTAGCATCAAGTCGGCCCGCGGCGGTGCCGCCCAGGTTTCCCCGGCCTTCATAATCCGGTTCAACAGAATGACGCCGCTGCGGTCCTTGACCATGATCCAGGCGTCAGCGTTCGCCCGAATGACGACGCGGCCCCCGTCCAGCCCAGCCGCGGACCCAGCCAACCGAGCGCCATCCGGCTCAACCGCCCGGCTGGGAAGTTGCGCAGCAGCCGCGGATGTGGGGGAGATCGCCATGACCGGAGGTGCCGGGTCGGCCGGCATGTCGGGTGACCCTGGATCGGCAAGCATGGTCGCCGGGCCAGGGTCCGCCAGCACGATGCGTGGTGCGGCCGCCGGCGATGCCGGACCCGGCTTAACCGGCAAAGCCTGTTCAGCCAGAGACGCCAGTCGTTCCGGAACGGCCGCCACCGTTTCCGCCGGAAGGCGGCCTTCGCCGGACAGCCGGTACCAGCCGACATAAGCGCCCACCGCGAGCACAACACCCAGCAACATGACCGCCCCGGCAGGCAGGCCACGCCGCGGCATCGGCACCGGAAAGTCCAGCTCGGTGCGACGGTCGAATGCCGCTGCCTCCATCCGGAAGCGGCGAACCATTTGCTCGGGATCGAGACCCAGCGCCGTGGCGTACGTGCGCACGAACGCGAGCGCGTAGGCGTTGCCCGGCAGCAGCGAGATCCGCCCATCCTCAAGCGCCTCTAGGTACTGCAGGCGGATGCGCAAGCCGGAGGCAACCTCGTCAAGCGAAAGACCAAGCCGTTCCCGAGCCTCCCGAAGGTCGGCGCCGGCCCGCACGGCGGCGGCCGGGTCCACTGGCAACCGCATGCCGGCTGACATCATGCCCCGGCTTCCAACCAGTTTGCTTCTGCGCTCCTGCAGCACTGGGTAGCCCCGCTTTTCGCTTGATCCGCACTGAGAATTCTTGCCGAACGAGTTGCTCCCGTCACCTCGGCAAGGGGCTTCTAGTCCACACGATACGTTTTTCCAATGCCCTATATGGGGCTGCTTTTTCGCATTGGCCTCGTGCCGACGATACCGGTTCGCTCATTGCAGCCATGCGACATTTTCGTGACGAAAATAGCTAGGTGATGATTCCTTGCTCACGCGCCCAGGTTGCAATCGGTTCGCGCAGTCCAAAGCCGCCGCCGCGCCGGATCGCGCTCAGCACAGGTCGGAACGCATGTAAATCGATTTGCGCGAACATCGCCTTGATTGGCAAAATTCCCCCCGCCGGCATCGACAACGTGGTTACCCCCAGCGCGGCGAGCACCAACGCTTCCAGCGGACGTGACGCCGCTTCGCCACAAACCGAAATCGGCACACAGGTCGATTGCGCTGCAACTACAAGTTGTTCAATCAGGTCAAGCATCGGCTGCGACAGAAAGTCGTACCGGTCGTACAACGACGGCGTGCCGCGGTCGGCGGCGAACAGAAACTGTAATAAATCGTTAGTGCCAACCGAAATGAAGTCGGCCTCCCGCAGCAGCTCCGGCAGCTGCCACATCAGCGCCGGCACCTCCAGCATGGTGCCGATCCGCAGCGTTCCGGGACACGGACGGACACGCTTCGCCTCCGCCAGCAGCAACGCCTTCGCGGCGCCGAATTCGGCCACGGTCGCGACCATCGGGAACATCACCGACAGATCGCGCCCGCCCGCGGCCAGCAGCAGCGCACGCAACTGCCGGCGCAGCAGCGCCGGCCGGTCGAGCCCCACGCGCAGCGACCGCCAGCCCATCGCCGGGTTCTCTTCGTCAGTCACCGTGCCAGGCAGCAGCTTGTCGGCCCCCAGATCGAGCGTGCGAAACAGCACCGGCTTGTCACCCGCCTCGTCCAGCACCCGCGCGTAGATCGCAGCCTGTTCCGCGACATCGGCAACCGAACCCCGGGCCAGCATGGCGATTTCGGTGCGAAACAGCCCGATCCCGTCGGCGCCGGTGCGCTCCAGCTGCGGCAGCTCCATGCTCAGCCCGACATTCAGCATCAGCTTCAGCGCGACGCCATCGGCGGTGGCGGCCGGACGGCCGCGCCAGTTGGCCAGTTCGGCATATTTGGCATTGCGCGCTTCCAGCGCGCGGAGATAGGCGCGCCTGCACCTCGGCTTCGGGGCGCAGGATGAACTGACCGTCATCGGCATCGACCACCGCCTCGTCGCCCTGCTCGGCGCTGTCCAGCATGCCGCGCAGGCTGCCCAGCGCCGGAATGCCCAGCGCCCGTGCCAGGATGGCGGCATGGCCGGACGGGCTGGCTTCCTCGACCGCCACGCCGGCGATGCCGCGGGCGTGCCAGTCCAGCAGTTCTGCCGGGCCCAGGCGCCGGGCCAGCAGGATCGCACCCTCCGGCACCGGCGCACGGGGAATTTCGCCGGTCAGCGCGGTCAGCAGCCGATTGGCCAGATCCTCCATGTCGGCGAGGCGCTCGCGCAGATAGGCGTCGCTGATGCGGCGCATCCGGTCATGCAACTCGCTGGCGACACGCTGCACCGCGGCTTCGGCGGTCAGGCCGCTGCGGATCACCTCCGCCACGCGGCGCAGCCACCCGGCATCGGAGGCCACCAGCCGGTAGGCCTCCAGCACCTCGCGGGAGGCGTTGATGTCCGCCGTGCGGCCATTCTGCGGCACGTCGGCGAACAGGTCATCCAGACCGCGCTGCATGCGGTCCACCGCCTGGTCAAGCCGAGGCTGCTCCTTCTGCGGGATCCTCGGCGAGCAGCCTGATGACCGGACGGGTCGCCCGCAGCAGCACGATCGGCCCCACCGCGATGCCGCCCATCAACGGCGTGCCGGCGAACAGGCGCGGCACAGTGGCGCCGAGGCCCTCGGGCGAACCATCGGTGGCGCCGCTTCCCTGCAGCATCTCGGCCAGCAGCATGGCCACGGTTTCGAGGTCGTCCACCTCGGGTTCGGTGAAGTTGCGCGGGGTCCGGTTCTGCACCACCAGCACGCCCAAAGTGCGGCCGGAGCGGCGCACCGGGACGGCCAGTAGCGAGGCAAACGGTTCCTCCCCGGTTTCCGGACGATAGGCGAAGGCAGGATGGTTTTGCGCATCCGGCAGGTTCATCACCGCACCGGTGGCGGCGCACAGGCCGACAATGCCCTCACCCACTCGCAGTCTGGTGCGGCCGACCGCATCCGGGTTCAGTCCCTCCGTCGCGCCGAGTTCCAGGATATCGCCGGGACGCTGGATGTAGACCGAGCACACTTCGCTGACCAGTTCGGCGGCCACGAGTTGCACGAGCGCGGACAACGGCGCCGACCCATGGGCGCGCAGATTCCGCAGCCGGGACAACAAATGTCTAGGCGCCGTCATGGGCCGCCGGTGATGCCGTACGTGTGGTCATTGCGCCATCATCCTCCATCATGTCCGGGTGTCGCCATTAAATGGATGACATGGCCGAACAATGGCCATCCACGAAACGACAGCCGCCGATCGTGTGACGGGCTTTTCTGGCTGGTCCGGAGATGATTGGAAAGACATTTCGAGCATCGGAGACGTTCTGCGATCGGAGATCGGGGCACTTTCAAAACCGCTTGGAACCACGGCGGTGACACCGTGAGGTTGTGGGCTGCAGCTTGCTTTTTCAGACGTAGCGCCGATCTGCTCACCGTTCGATGGATCATCGGTGCCACGCCGCGCCGAGGTATCGGCGAGACCAGAATGCCGGAGGCCACACTACGCGAGGTTTCCCTGTCGAGATCGATCCAGCGGACGCAATTCACCGCATACCAATCGGTAATGCCAATCATCTCCATTTGATTTACTCGGATTACATTTTGCTAATATTTATGGCGTTCTTCCGATTGCTGCCAATCGTTGATGATCGGCCAGATCTCACTAGAACGCTCGTAAACTGTTATTTCCAAAAACCAGAGCTGTCGTAAACTGGACTTTGCGTAAACCAGTCTTACCACTGACCGGAGCTTCATGATCAGCCAGAGTCACAGGAGCGAACGCAATCGATTGGGGCCATGCATACAGGGAAGTAGGGCGACGACAGACATCGGCTGGGTCCATACCATGCAGCATCTGCGCCCAGGCCGCCCAACAGGCTTCAGCAATCCTGTCCGCCGCAATAACAAAATGAAACGAAACCAATGACCTTGGAACAGACTCGCGCTCGCACATCGGATTGTGGGCGGCGCATAGCACTTGGCTTGATCCTGTGCACCGCACTGGCACCGCTGGCTCGGGGTTCGGACCTCCCTGACTATCGCGCTCGCACGATCTATTTCCTGGTGACCGACCGCTTCAATCCACATCACCCCTATGATCCCTACATCGACCCCGACTACCCAACCGCCACCAACGCAACGAACTGCTTTGTGGCCGTCTGCTCGACTGAAGTCGAATATCGAAGCTACTGGGGCGGCGACATTCCCGGCGTCATCGAGAAGCTCGGTTACCTGCACGATCTCGGCGCCTCCGCCGTCTGGCTCACGCCCCTGATGGAAAACGTGCGCGACTACGGCATGGGTAATGGCTACGGCACCGGCTATCATGGCTACTGGGTACAGAACTACGACCGCGTGAACCCGCATTTCGGATCCTGGGAGGACGTGCAGTCGCTCAGCACAGCGCTGCACGCGCACGACACGCGCTATATGCAGGACATCACGCTCAACCACTCGAACCCGAACGACACCCATGTCGACGGTCGCCTCTATCGCTCATCCTCCGCCGACAAGACCCTGATCGACAGCTACGCCAATGACATCGATCCAGTGACCGGCCGGCACTTCTACAAGCATTTTCAAAGCGACCCGCGCTGCGCGGCGACAGCCGGCCTGGCGGACGGACAATGGAGCTACTGGCAACTGCATCACTGCCTGCTCGCCGACCTCAGCGGCTATAATCAGCATGTTCCAACCATCGCCAACTATCTCATCCATGCCGGCGCGCTCTGGCTGGACCATGGGGTCGACGACTTCCGCCTCGATGCGGTGAAATTCCCGTATCCCGACTTCATTGCCCGTTTCACCCACGCGATGATCGATCACGCGTCGGACAATGGCCGGGCTGACCCGCCGTTCTTCGTCGGCGAGTGGTCGAACGGCGGCGTGGGCGATACAAAGTCGCTGCGGTTCGCCAACGACTATGCCGCGTTCGCAACCAACATCTTCGACTTTCAGCTCGCACTGCGCCTCAACCAGTTCATCGGCGGCAGCGCCGAGGATCCCTCGCAGCAGCTCGACGCCGCGGGCCTGAGCGGTTTTCTGCTGAAGCGCGTGGCGGCGTTCGCCGGCCGAGATACCTGGCAGGGTGTCTTCATCGACAATCACGATCAGATGCGCACCCTCGTGCGGCTACAGAAACTACAGATCGGCCAGGCGGAGCGTGAGCGGCGAATGGATCTTGCAACTGTGCTGATGATGACGGTGCGTGGCATTCCTTTTGTCTATTATGGCGACGAGCAGTACCTCGCCAACGACGAAGACGGCCACGACACGACGCCGCCGAACATCAACAGCGACAACGACGACCCCTACAACCGCCCCGGTATGCAAAGCTGGTCAGAGGACACCCCGGCGTTTCACATCATCCAGACGCTGGCGGCGCTTCGGCGCGAGTTCCCGGCCATCCAGCGTGGTGAATATGTGCCGGTTCACGCCGACCACGACATACTGGTGTTCGAGCGGTCCGAGGCTGAAGACACCGTGCTGGTGGCGGTCAATCGGGGCGACGCCGTGGACGTCGCATTGCCCGGGACGCTGAACCTGTCGCCCGGCGCCTATGCCGGCTTGCTCGGCAGCGCGACGCGGGCCAACGCCGGCAATAGCTTAACCGTTACGGCGCAGGGTGCAAGCCTCCACCTCAATGCCATAAGCAGCTTGGTGGTTCGCGTCACGCAATAGCATGGGCGGCTAGGCGAACATTGCCCCGCCATCCCGGTGCGATCTCTGGCAAGGCCCATTCCCGTTCACCCGTCCGAACACCCTGCCACCGACAACAGGAGGCCCCGCGTCGCCGGCACCCGTCAGCTACCGGGATCGCCAGATCAACCAGGCCATCCCAAGGCTGCAACGAAACCCCGGTCGAACCACCCTCATCCGCTGCCGCAATGGCCTATTTCGCGGCGTCCCGTGCCACCAGCGCCGCAACCGCCTGGTCGATCAGTTCCTGGATAATTTCGGCTACCGGCTGCACACTGGTGACCATGCCGACCGACTGCCCCGCCATCACCGACCCGGTCTCGATATCGCCATCGATCACCGCCCGCCGCAGCGCCCCAGCCCAGAACCGCTCGACCAGCAACTGCGCCTCTTCCTTCGTCACCTCCCCGGCCAGGAACTTGTCCCGCGTCTCGGCCTGGTGCTGCATGAACTGCTTGGTCCCGTCGTTCACCAGCCCGCGCACCGGGATCACCGGCAGCCGGGGATCAAGCTCCACCGAAGGCATCGCGTCGCGCGCATTGGCGTGGACGAAAAACTTCTTGAACTTTTCGGATGCGCGATCGACTCCTCCGACGCGGCGAAACGAGTGCCCAACTGCGCCCCGGACGCGCCCATCTCCAGATAAGCCAGGATCGCCTCGCCCCGCCCGATCCCGCCCGCGACGAACACCGGGACATCGCGCAAGATGCGGCAGGATCTCCTGCGCCAGCACGTTCAGTGAGACCGGGCCGATATGCCCGCCGGCCTCCGACCCTTCGATGACGATGGCATCGGCCCCGAACGCACCAGGCGCTTCGCCAGCGACAGCGCCGGCGAGAACGCGATCAGCTTCGCCCCGCCGTCCTTCACCGCGCGCACCGCCGGGCCCGGCGGAATGCCGCCAGCCAGCACAATGTGCCCGACCTTGGCCTCCAGCGTGACCCGGATCAGGTCGTCCAGCTCCGGGTGCATGGTGATCAGGTTCACCCCGAACGGCTTGTCGGTCATCGCCTGCGTGCCCGCGATCTGCTCGGCCAGCTGCGCCGGGCTCATCGCGCCGCAAGCGATCACGCCGAAACCGCCGGCGTTGGAGATCGCGGAGACCAGGTTCTTTTCGCTCACCCAGCTCATCGCCCCGCCGAGAATGGCGTAGCGGCAGCCAAGGAACGCCGTGCCGCGCGCCCACAACCGGTCAAGCCGGGCGCGGGCCGCCATCTAGGGTCTCAGACTGCATCGAGGCCATACGCGGTATGCAGCGCGCGAACCGCGAGTTCGGTGTATTCGGCGGCAATCAGCACGCTGACCTTGATCTCGCTGGTGGAAATCACCTGGATATTGATCGCCTTGTCGGCCAGCGCGCTGAACATCGTGTTGGCGACGCCGGCATGGCTGCGCATCCCGACCCCGACGACACTGATTTTGGCAACGTCCGGGTCTTCCAGCAGTTCGGCATAGTTGATCTGACTCTTGATCTCGGCCAGCGCCGCGCGGGCGCGCGGCAGGTCCGCCTTGCCGACGGTGAACGTCATGTCGGTGGTGCCGTCAGCCGAGATGTTCTGCACGATCATGTCGACATTGGCGTTCTGATCCGCCAGCGCACCGAAGATGGCGGCCGCGATGCCGGGACGATCGGGCACGCGGCGGACCGTGATCTTCGCCTCGTCACGCGAATAGGCGATCCCGGACACATTTTCTTTTTCCACGATCTCGTCCTCATCCACCACCAGGGTCCCGGTGTCTTCCCCCGGGGGGGCGTCCATGAAGCTGGACAGCACCCGCACCCGAACACGCTTCATTCATCGCCAGTTCCACGCTGCGCGTCTGCAGCACTTTCGCGCCGACCGAAGCGAGCTCCAGCATCTCCTCATACGCTATTTTCGCCAGCTTGCGCGCCTTCGGCACAATCCGCGGATCGGTTGTATAGACGCCGTCCACATCCGTGTAGATGTCGCACCGGTCCGCCTTCAGCGCGGCGGCCAGCGCGACCGCCGACGTGTCCGACCCACCGCGTCCCAGCGTGGTGATCCGGTTGTCCGGCGCAATGCCCTGGAATCCGGCCACAACCGCCACCTGGCCGATGCCCATGCGGCGGATCAGCTCCGTCGCCCTCGATCGACTGGATGCGCGCCTTGCCATGCGCGGTGTCGGTGCGCAGCGGAATTTGCCAGCCTTGCCAGGACCTTGCGTCGATGCCCTTGCTCCTGCAGGCAGATCGCCAGCAGGCCGGAGGTGACCTGCTCGCCGGTGGCGACAACAGCGTCGTATTCGCGGGCGTCGTGCAGCGGCGACAGGTCGGTGCACCATTTGACCAATTGGTTGGTGACGCCAGACATGGCGGAGACGACGACCGCCACCTGGTTGCCGTGGTCGACCTCGCGCTTGACGCGCTGGGCGACGTTGCGGATGCGGTCGAGGTCGGCGACGGAGGTGCCGCCGAATTTCATCACGATGCGGGCCATGAATGGGGATCGGTTGCCATATTGATGTGCGGGCGCACACATACTGATGCGCGGCGTCAGGAGCAACAAACATGAATAGTGGCACGGTCTCGGCGGAGGAAGTTGGCAAATTCGATCGGCTGGCGTCGCGCTGGTGGGACACCGAACGGCCCGATGAAGCCGCTGCACCAGATGAACCCGGCGCGCGTCGGCTGGATCGAGGGTCTGCTTCCCGGTCCGACTCGCATCCTCGACGTCGGCTGCGGCGCCGGCCTGGCCGCCGAGGCCCTGGCCCGCCACGGCCACGACGTGCTCGGGATCGACGCCGCCGGGGAGGCGATCGAGGCGGCGCAAGCCCACGCGGCAGGGCAGGGGCTGCGGCTGACCTACCGGCCATGCCTGGCGGAGGAGCTGGTCGCGGAAGGACAGCACTTCCCGGTGATCACTCGCCTGGAGGTAATCGAGCACGTCCCCGACCCGGCCGCGTTCGTGCGTGTGCTGGCGACATTGCTGGAACCAGACGGGTTGCTGGTCCTGTCGACGCTGAACCGCACGCGGCGTTCCTGGCTGACCGCGAAAGTGGGCGCCGAGTACCTGCTGCGGATGCTGCCGGTGGGGACGCATGACTGGAAGGCGTTCATCACCCCGGCGGAACTGGCCGCGATGCTGCGAGCGGCCGGTCTGCGACCCGCGCAGACCACGGGCTTGCTCCCCGACCCGATGACCGGCAAATGGCGAACCGGACGGGACATGGACGTCAACTATATGCTGGCAGCGACCCGCTAAAGTAGCGTCAGCCAGACTGGAAACCATCGGGATGACAAAGCTGCTCGCCAAAACAACGAGCCTGGAATGCCTGCAGGCCATGACAGGCTAAAAGCAGTCTAGGCGTCAGTGCTACGGAGACGGGTAAAAGCCCACCGCACTGATCCTATAATCCCTATAAATTTCAACGATCTACAGCCTTGCCATCTGGCCGTGGCATCCGTTTGACCGTCTCCTTGGTAGGACAAGCGCCGCCTGCGCACATCGGTGCATGCGCGGAACCCTGACGCTGCGTGATCCGGAACAGGCATTCTCCAGTTGCAGTCACAGCGCAGGGCATGCGCGTCAACGAGACGTTGCCGGGGGGTCGACAGTAGGCTCCTGATCCGGACCATCGCTCTCGGGACGCAGGTACGACCTTGATCGCCTCCACGGTCGCCTGGGCGAACGGCTAGGACGCCCAGGCCCGTTGTTCCGCCGCGGCGCGATGGGCCGCCATAAGCGCGACAATGGTCGCGACACCCGCCGACCGGACAATCGTCATCATGTTACTCCTGGTTCCCTGAAGCTCGCGTGGGCAGCGTCCGGCAACCGCCTGCCGTCCGTGCCCGCCGCGCGTTCCTGATCTTGGGCTGGCGCTCTCTGTGGGCGCAGGAACAGGCGGGCCCCGGCAAAGAGCTGACCCAGGCCTTCCAGCGGGCCAACCGCGAAAGCGGCACCCTCAGCCGACAGCAAGGTTGTCCGCAGCACCCGCTCCACCAGCCGGCAGTCGCCCGCCTGCGCGAGACTCGCGACGTGAAGCAGATACTTCTCGTCGAGCGACACATCCGGGCAGTGTGGACAATGGATGCTGAACGGTCGGCGCACGACCCGCGCCACCACCGACATGAAACTGTCGATCGAGAAGGCGGCATCATGGACGCCCTCCACGGCGAACTCTTGAAACAGGCGTGGAAGCGGATCCTCGCCGCCGCGAAAGGCCTCGACCCATAATCGAATGCCGTTGAGAAAGACCCGTTCGGCGGTGCCCAGATCCACCGCGGAATTGGCGTACCATGTCGGCTGGGCGGGGAAGGCGATGACCTGACCCATTGGCGAACCTCCTGTATGCGAGGCCACCATAGTGAGAATGCGAATTATTCGCAATTAAAAATACCGAACGGTCGCCGTGATTTCGGCCATCGACCGGGAGCGGCAAGGCCACGCCTGGCCGGTTTGCCTGGGGCAACTGGACGACCGATGCCGCCGTCGCCCATAATCCGGGTGCCATGCCTCTCATTTACCTGATCGCCGGCGAGCAGAGCGGCGACGTCCTCGGCGCCCGCCTGATGCACGCGATCAAGGCGCGCCGCCCCGACATTGCGCTTCGCCGGCATCGGCGGCGGCGCCATGGCCGACGCAGGGCCTGACCAGCCTGTTTCCCATTCACTCGCTGGCGCTGATGGGCCTGCTGGAGGTGGTGCCGAAGATCTTCGAGCTGCGCGCTCTGCTGCAGCGAGACCGTCGCCGATATCCGGCCCCGCACGCCGGATATCGCTGGTCACGATCGACTTCCCCGGCTTCACCCTGCGCGTGCTGCAGGCCTTGCAGCCAACCACGCTCAAGCGCGCGCATTACGTCGCCCCCCAGGTCTGGGCCTGGCGGGAGAACCGGGTGAAGCACTATCCCGGCCTGTGGGACCAACTGCTCTGCCTGCTGCCGTTCGAGCCGGCGTTCTTCGCCCGCCACGGCCTGCCGGCCCGTTTCGTCGGCCACCCGGTGCTGGAAAGCGGCGCCGACACCGGCAACGCCGACCGCTTCCGCGCGCGCCACGCGCTTGCGGCGGACGCCAGGATCCTGACCGTCATGCCGGGCAGCCGGCAGACCGAGGTCTCCCGCCTGCTGCCGATCCTGGAGGCGACGATCAGCGCTGCTGCCGCGAGCCGGTGGTGCCGGTGGTGCCGCTGGCCGGCCCGGTCGAGGAGGCCGTGCCGCCAGCGCACCGCCGCCTGGCCGATCCGCCCGATCCTGGTCGCGGACACCGCGGAGAAGCATGACGCGTTCGCCGCCTCGGCCGCGGCACTGACCAAGTCCGGCACCTCGACGTTGGAACTGGCGCTGGCGAACGTGCCGATGCTGGTGACCTACCGGGTCAATCCGCTGACCGCACCAGATCGCCAAGCGGATGATCAAGATCAAATACGCCTCGATCGTTAATCTGCTGCTGGATCGGCCGGTTATCCCGGAACTGCTGCAGTACGAAAGCCGCCCCGATCGGCTGGCCGCGGAACTGCACCGGCTGCTGACCGATCCGGACGCCGTCAGACGCACAGCGTCAGGGCTTCGCCGAGGCGTTGGCGATGCTGCGCCCGCCCGCCGGAACCCCGTCGGAATGCGCCGCCGAGGCGGTGCTGTCGATGCTGGAGCAACGCGGTTCCCCCGCGATGCTGGAGTAACGCGGTGCACCCGCGAAGCTGGAGTAACGCGGTTCCCCCGCGATGCTGCGATGCCGCGGTTCCACCGCGAGACTGGAATAGCGCGCCTCCCCCGCGAGGCTGGCACAGCGCGGTCCCTTCGCAAACGGGTCGAGCAACTGCCCGATCAATCCGGGCGCCACTTGCGTATCGGTGCCGAAAACCGCCGGCTGCCGGTCGTCCGGCAGATGCAGCGTCCCGAACGCCCGGTCGATCCACGGGAACATCGGCGCATAGTTCTTGTCGATCACGGACGGATCGTCGTTGGCATGATGCCAGTGATGGAACGCCGGCGACGCGATCACCCACTCCAGGCGGCCAAACCGCCAACGCACATTGGCATGAATAAAGAAGCCCCAGGCCGGACCAAGCAGCATCACCACCAGCGGAATGCCACCGCTGGCTCCCGCCACAGGGTCGGCGAGGCCCAGAACATACAGCGGCAACAGGCCGCAAAGCCGGGTGAAGATGAAATCCACCGGATGCCCCCGCACATTCACCAGCCAATCGAGCTGCGTGGCGCTGTGATGGACCGCATGAAACCGCCACAGCAGGGGGATTTCGTGGCTCCACCGATGCCCCCAGTAAAGCCCGATTTCGGCAACGAGGAGGCCCACGAAAATTCTGCCCGCCACCGGCCAGTGGGCGAGGGCACCCGTCACGCTGGCCGGCAACCAACGATGAGCAATCCACCCAGCGATCCCCAGCGGCAGGCTCAGCACCAGCCCCGGGACAATGCCATTGAGAAAATAATAGCCCAGGTCACCCAGCAGTCCGCGGCGAAAAACCTTGGCTGGCCGCAGCCCGAATAGCCGCTCCATCGGGACAAAAACAGCAGCCAGCAACAGCAACCAGACCGCGAGGCCAAGCGTCGTCCTGCCCACGTCCAGCAAGTGTCCCGAGGCCAGCTTATCGATCCTCTTTACCGCGGCCCGTCATGCACCGTGGCCCATCAGTGGATCCGAGTGGGCCTGCCGCGAAGCGGATCAGCGCCGCCCGTTCCGAACCAGGACCGGCTGCCGCCGGCGTCGGGCGAAACCAACCAGCGCGGTGATCCCGGTCAGCATGATCGCGATGCTCGCAGGTTCGGGCACTTTGGTCATCGACACGTTGGAAAGCAAAGCGAACGGCGGAACACCAGAGGGCGTGCCGTTGGCCAGGAACGCCAGAACTTCGCTGCTGCTGGTCGCCACAAAATTAAATGTCTGGCTCATCCAACCGGAAAAACCTTGGTTCGCGACAGTGATGATCTGGGTCGACGCGGTCGACGTCCCAAGGCTGACCTGCCACTGCTCCGTGGTCAGGCCGGTGTACCCGGATTGCTGCGCCCCGGCCCAGACAAACGAAACGGCATAGGTGCCGCCGGTCGTCAGGCCATTGATGGTCTGCGTCATCGCACCGTGATAGCCGTTGGAACTGTCGGCGCCGACAAAGTTTCCGCCGGTCGGGCTGGCGTTGGTAAAGCCGTTGGCCGACGGGGTCGAACTGGCGGGACTCCAGAGACTGAGGTTGCCATACGTGCCCGTCGCCACCGTTGATGTCGGCAGGAAGACGAAATTGTAGCCCGTGCTGGACCAGCCAGCCAGCGTCTCGGTTGGCGCCACATAGTTGTTGAAGCTGCCGAACTGAAACGAGGTCGCGCCGCCAGTGACGACAAAATTGCCGTTTTGCACCAGATTCGTCTGGCCCAGCGCCGCGGTGGACAAGCCAGCAGGCAACAACGTCCCCAACGTCAAGGCGGCTGCCGCGATGGCGACAAGGCTGAAGCCCGACCGTGCCGAAGTGCGCGTGCAACGGTGACAACGTATGCCCATAAGCGGACGTCCTTCGATGTGTCTCATTTAATATCGCATCTACGCTGGTTTAGACGGTTCTTGTCAATAAATATATGAACCGACCCGGGAGGTCAGGTCACATCCATGCCCTTTTTAACCCATTATCAATCCTGTGTAGAGATAAATTCGTAACCGGCGTTTCAACGGATCGCGCTTAGGTGATCATCAGACGCTCCACCGATCACCACCGCGTTCCCACCTTATCCTGGCTAACGCCGCCGCCATCGCGCGCTCGGCCACCGGCGTATTCCTTGACAGGCCCGTTACCCACCGCTACGCCCCCGCGCCAATCCTGCTCATCCGTAAATCGAGCTTTCGAGAGTCACCGCGTCATGCCGGTTCATGCGTTCATCTTCCCGGGCCAGGGCAGCCAAGCCGTCGGCATGGGCCGCGACCTCGCCGCCGCCTTCGCCGCCGCACGCGAAGTGTTCGAGGAAGTTGATGAAACCCTGAAACAGAAACTGTCCAAGTTGATGTTCGAGGGCCCGCACGAGGAACTCACCCTGACTGAAAACACCCAGCCGGCGCTGATGGCGCATTCGCTGGCGGTGCTTCGGGTGCTGGAGAGGGAAGGCGGGACCACCCTGCAGCGCAAGGCGTTTGTGGTCGCCGGTCATTCGCTGGGCGAATACAGCGCCCTCGCGGCGGCCGGCGCCTTTTCGGTCACTGCCGCCGCACGCCTGCTGAAACTGCGCGGCCTGGCAATGCAGAAGGCCGTCCCCGCCGGTATCGGCGCTATGGCCGCCCTGCTTGGCGCCGAGATGGATCAGGCGCGGGACATCTGCGCCGAGGCAGCCGCCGTGCCCGAACTCCGAAATCGTCGAGGTCGTCCAGCCAGCCAACGACAACGGTGGCGGACAGGTTGTCATCTCCGGCCATCGCACCGCGATCGAGCGAGCCATTGAAATCGCCAAGACCAAAGGTGTCCGCAGGGCGATGCTGTTGCCGGTGTCCGCGCCGTTCCATTGCGCGCTGATGGCGCCGGCGGCCGATGCCATGGCCGAAGCCCTGGAAGCAACGCCCCCAAAAGCCCCGTGCGTGCCGCTGGTGGCCAATGTCACCGCCGCCCGTGTCTCCGATCCCGCCAGGATTCGTGACCTGTTGATCCAGCAGGTGACCGCCACCGTGCGCTGGCGTGAATGCGTCATGGCGATGACGGACATGGGCGTCGACAGCTACCTCGAACTCGGCGCCGGCAAGGTGCTGACAGGACTGATCAAGCGAATCGCGCCGGACGCGTTCGGGATGGCTGCCGGCACGCCGGCGGAAATTGAAGCGATGCTGAAAAGACTTTGAGCGGAAAGGGAGCGGCGATGTTCCGACTGGACGGCAAGGCCGCGCTTGTAACCGGCGCCTCGGGCGGCATCGGTGCGGCCATCGCCCGCGCCCTGCACGCACAAGGGGCGAATGTGGCCCTGTCCGGCACCCGGCGTGACGCGCTGGAGGCTCTGGCGCTCCAACTGGGTGACCGTGCCCATGTGTGCCCCGCCGATCTGCGCGACGCCGCTCAGGCCGAGGCGTTGGTCGAAACGGCGGAGAAAGCCACCGGTCCGCTGCATATATTGGTGAATAACGCCGGGATGACCCGCGACATGCTGGCGCTGCGGATGTCCGACGAGGACTGGCAGGCGGTGCTGGATGTCGATTTGTCCGCGCCGTTCCGCCTGGTGCGCGCGGTGCTGCGCGGCATGCTGCGCCGGCGCGCCGGCCGGATCGTCAACATATCATCCATCGTCGGTGCGACCGGCAACGCCGGCCAGGCCAATTATGCCGCCGCCAAGGCCGGACTGGTCGGCATGACCAAGGCTTTGGCGCAGGAAGTCGCCTCACGCGGGATCACCATCAACGTGGTCGCGCCAGGCTTCGTGGTGACCGCGATGACCGACGTGCTGGGCGAGGCGCAGAAGACCAAGCTGTCCGAATCGATCCCCTTGAAGCGGCTCGGACAGCCGGAAGATATCGCCGCCGCCGTGGTCTATCTGGCCTCCGACGAGGCAGGGTGGGTCACTGGTGCCACACTGCACGTCAATGGCGGGATGGCGATGATATAGCGGCACACGTGACCGGCCGCCGGCCTTTCCCGCCCTCGGGAAACCATGCTAAGCGCCCCGTTGCTATGTCTGGCGCGGGCTCGCTTCGTGGACCGGGACAAGGCGCCGGCCACTGAAAAGCCGGACAATGACCACAACCGACACAATAGTTCAGGAGTAGCGGAGCCGATGAGCGACATTGCCGACAAGATCAAACGGATCGTGGTGGAACATCTTGGCGTGGATGAAGCCAAGGTGACGCCGGAAGCGTCATTCATCGATGACCTGGGCGCCGACAGCCTTGACACGGTCGAGCTGGTGATGGCCTTCGAAGAAGAGTTCGACGTCGAAATCCCCGAGGACGCGGCTGAAAAAATCGCCACGGTCAAGGACGCGATCGACTATATCGAGAAGCAGAAGCAGTAAGTCCTGTACCGTAATCTTAACGAGAAAGGCCTGCTGCGATGCGGCGTGTAGTGGTGACGGGCATGGGGATCGCCTGTCCCCTGGGTGTGGGCGTGGAGCACGTCTGGCGCCGGTTGATCAACGCCGAATCGGGCATCGGCGCGATAACGACTTTCGATGCCAAGGATTCACCCTGCAAAGTCGCCGGACAGGTGCCGGTCGGCACCAGGGCAACCGGCGGGCTGGACATCAACGAGTGGATTCCAGTGAAAGACCAGAAGAAGATGGACCGGTTCATCCATCTGGCGATGGTCGCGGGGGCCGAAGCCGTCGAAGACTCCGGATGGCTCCCGGAAACCGAGGATGATCGTTGCGCCACCGGCGTAATGATCGGCTCGGGAATCGGCGGCCTGGAAACCATCTATAACGCCTCCATCCTGGTGCACGAGGGCAAGGCCAAGCGCCTGTCCCCGTTCTTCATCCCCTCGGCGCTGAGCAATCTCGCGTCAGGACATCTGTCGATCAAATACGGCTTCAAGGGCCCGAACCATTCCGTGGTGACCGCATGCGCCACCGGCGTGCACGCCATCGGCGACGCCTCGCGGCTCATTGGTCTGGGTGACGCCGACGTCATGCTGGCCGGTGGATCGGAAGCGACAGTGTGCGAAATCGGCATCGCCGGATTTTGCGCCTCCCGCGCTCTGTCCACCGGCTTCAACGACCGGCCCTCCGCGGCATCCCGCCCTTGGGACAAGGATCGCGACGGTTTCGTGATGGGCGAGGGCTCAGGCTGCGTCGTGCTGGAAGAATACGACCACGCGAAACGGCGCGGCGCGAAGATTTACGCCGAGGTGTCCGGCTACGGCATGTCGGGTGACGCGCACCATATCACCGCACCGGCCGAAGGGCACGAGGGCGCCTTCCGGTCCATGCGGAACGCCATGCGGAGCGGCGGCTTCAGTCCCGCCGACATCCAGTACGTGAATGCGCACGGTACCTCCACGCCGCTTGGCGATGACCTGGAGCTGGAAGCGGTCGAGCGGCTGTTCGGTGATGCGGCCCGCGGCCTCGCCATGTCATCCACCAAGTCGGCGACCGGTCATCTGCTGGGTGCCGCCGGAGCGATCGAGGCAGTGTTCTCGATCCTGGCAATCCGCGATGGTGTCGTCCCGCCAACCTTGAACCTGGACCAGCCGAGCCGAACCAGCGTGATCGACCGGGTGGCCAGGATCGCGCAGGACCGGCGGATCAAGGTGGCGTTGTCTAACAGTTTTGGATTTGGTGGGACCAACGCCTCTGTCATCTTCCGCGCCGCCGTCTGACCCGTTGCCGCTGTCGCGACCGCGCTGGTGGCTTAGTTTTCTGACCGGTGCCATAGCGGTCGCCGCGGTCGGCGGCTCGGCCTTTGGCGCCTTGCACTGGTGGCAGGGCACATTGGTCCAGCCTGGACCGCTGGCCGAAGCGCAATCGTTCGTCGTGCCGCACGGCGGCACGGCCCAGGTTGCTGAAGCGCTTGCCTTCAAGGGGATCATTGGCCAGCCAATCCTGTTTCGCGCCGCGGCGATGCTGACGCACGGCGACGGCGCCCTGCACGCGGCGGAATTTGCCTTTCCGGCCCACGCCTCCATCAACCGGGTTCTGGCGATCCTGCGCACCGCTCATCCGGTGGAACATCACCTGACAATCCCCGAGGGACTGACCGCGCAGCAAATCACCGGTGTCCTCGCCAGCGCCGAGGTCATGACCGGCGAAGTCAGGGCCCTCGACGAGGGCTCCGTTCTGCCGCAGACCTATCAATACGAATACGGCGCCGACCGGGCCACCATCGTGTCGCGGGCAAAAGCGGCGATGGACCGCGAACTCGCCGCAGCCTGGGCTGACCGCGCGCCTGACCTGCCGCTGTCCAGCCCGCGCGACGCGCTTATTCTGGCAAGTATCGTGGAGCGGGAGACCGCGAAGCCCGAGGAACGGGCGCACGTCGCCGCAGTGTATCTCAACCGGTTGCGGCAGGGGATGAAGCTGCAGGCTGACCCCACGGTCGTCTACCTTGCCAGCGGCGGCAAAGGGGTGCTGGATCATCCCCTGACGCGCGCCGAACTGGCTCGGGCGGACCCGTTCAACACCTATCGCAGTGTTGGCCTGCCACCGGCGCCGATTTGCTCGCCCGGACTGGACAGTTTACGGGCCGTGCTGCACCCCGCCGTCAGCGACGATCTGTTTTTTGTTGCCGACGGCACCGGCGGACATGTGTTTTCGCGTAGCTACGAGGCGCATGACATCGCGGTGTCGCACTGGCGGTCGCTGGTGCCATCCGCGCCGCGAGGCAGTGCCGATTAGAGTGCGATCGTCTTAGGTTGACCCAACTTCAGACGTGAATCGCCCTTTTAAATAAAGAAGTCCTAGAGCCTGATCGGTTCAACGTGAACCGATCAGGCTCTAGACCAGGGTTCTGCCCTGCAACCGCAACGGATCAGGCGAACCCTTTGATCCCATGACTCAAGCAGTTCCGCGGGCCGTCGGGCCTTCGTCGCCGCGCGCCGTGCAGTCATCGGCTTCCTCTCTGGCACGCCGCATGCTTCGATCACCGGAACACCAAGGGGTATGTCATGCCGGCGTTAGCGTCGAAAATTGCGGTCGGACGGCCGACCGAACAACAAAGCCGTAAGGCGATCTACGCCGCGACCATTGGCAACGTCATGGAATGGTACGACTTCGGTATCTTCGGCTTCCTGGCCGGATCATTGGCGTTGAATTTCTTTCCCAAGGACGATCCGCGGACGTCGCTGCTGAACACCTTCCTGATCTTCGGCGTCGGGCTGATCTTCCGCCCGCTCGGCGGCATCGTCATTGGCCGGATGGGCGACCGCCAGGGCCGCAAACCGGCACTGGTGCTGACCATCCTGCTGATGGCCGCCGGAACCGTCCTTATCGGCATCCTGCCGACCTACGCCACTGCCGGCGTCATGGCGCCGGTCCTTCTCCTGCTGGCTCGGCTCCTGCAGGGCTTTTCGACCGGCGGCGAGTGGGGTGGCGCGACCGCCTTCATGGCCGAGTGGTCGGTGGAAGGAAAACGCGGTCTCTACACCAGCTTTCAGCAAATGTCGGTGGCCGGCGGCAGCCTGCTGGGCGTCGGATCGGCCGCCCTGCTGACATCGACCATAGGCGCCGACGCCATCAACGACTGGGGTTGGCGGATTCCCTTTCTGCTGGGCGGGCTGTTCGGCCCGATCGGCCTTTGGCTGCGGCGGGAGGTTGACGAGACGCCACCATACCGGGAAGTCGTGGCCGAGGGCGACGCTGCGGAAGCGTCCACATTCGGCCATGCGCTGCAGGCATTTGGTTTCACCGTGCTGTGGACGGTGTCGTTCTACGTATTCCTGACCTATATGCCGACCTATACGCGCACACAGCTTCATCTGACCGCCGCCCAGTCGCTATGGGCATCGACCGCCAGCCTGCTCGCGCTCGTCGTGCTGGTGCCCATTATGGGTGCATTGTCGGATCGAATCGGCCGCAAAAAATTGCTGCTGACGTCATGTGTGCTGTGTTTTGTCATTCCGATCCCGGCGTTCTACGTGCTGACCCAGGGCTATGGGTTCGCCAGCGTTGTGCTCATCCAGATCCTCTTCGCCTGCGCGATTTCGCTGTTCTCCGGTCCCGGCCCGGCGGCGATCGCTGAAATCTTCCCGACCCGCGGCCGATCAACCTGGATGTCGTCGTCCTACGCGTTGGCGGTGGCGATTTTCGGCGGCTTCGCACCGTTCATATCGCAATGGCTGATTGATGAGACCGGGTCGAAAATGGCGCCCACGGCCTACGTTATGGCCGCCGCGGTGGTCAGTTTCATCACCATCGCCAGGCTGCGCGAAACAGCCCATGACCCGCTGCGGTAACGCCGGGAAAGAAGCGCGACAAAGGGTCTGCGGCCGATCGTCCGACGCCTGACGATCGCCGCGGCGGCAGACCGGGTAGCCGTGATCAACCCATAGTCGTGATACCTTGTGCCTTGATCCAAGAGCCGAGGGGCTGGGGTTTTCGATCAAGTTGAGCGCCGCCGAAGCGCGGATCGGCGACCAAGACTGTGACGGTAACAGGCGGCGTGCCGTCCTGAGCCTGACGGCATCGATAATCGAGAGTTGCTGAATGCAAGATTTTGCTTGACCGGTCGAAACCGCTTTGACGCAATACCGCCGCCGTTTCGGCTTCGCCAGCCTTTGCCTGTCAAGACTCGCGTGCCTCGCCTGCGATTTCGCGTCTCTGAACTGCACCTTGGTATCAGCCCGTGTTTGCCGCATCGGCACCGGCGCGATCGCGTCACCAAAACGAAAGACCGGATAGTCCAATAATAATCAAGGAGGAATAACAAATGTCCAGAATGCCGTTCCACGCTTGGTTCTCGAAGCCTCTCGGTATCGGCGTAATCGCCGGCGCCGCCTTGGCAGTTACCGCCGTGGCATCGAAAGCCCAGGAGAAGATTTCAGCCGCCGCCATACGAAATGGCCGGGGGGAATTTTGCGAGTGTTGCTGTCGTTTGGGATGAGGCCGCGATCCGCAAGGCGCTTCCGCCCGGGATCCGGCCAGTGAGCGGAATGACCGGCGGCATCAATATATACTCCGTTGAACGGGGGTATGTGATCGGCCCCTACTCGGCGGCATATTTCTGGGTGGACATCGAGGGCTTTGATTCGCCCGAGGGGATCAAAGGCCGGTGGATGCTCGCCGGTGTCTACGGCCCGGAACCAAAGACATCAGCCGCGTTGAAGACGTATTACGGGATTCCGGTTCGCCCGGGATCATCACGCTTCGAACCCACTGCCGGCGGGAAACGTGCCATTGCCACCGTGGACGGGCACGACGTCATCACCGCCGATATCAAATCGGTGCCCGGGTCATGCGAAGCCGCAGCCATTACCTTGAACTACAAATCGCTGTCTCCTGAGACAAAACAGATCAGCGTACTGAAGATTCCGTTTGTGGGCGATTCCTGCAAAGCAGAACCGGGGTCGGTCAAAATCACCGCTCCTCCCGGTGATCCGTTCTCCGCCTATCCGATCGTGAAAGTCGTTGGGGCGAGCGAAGGCAAGAACGGTTCGTTCGCGTTCACTGTTCCCCAGCCTGCCAGGGAGTAACCGGACACCGGCGATCAGGCTTTGGCCAGCAGAGCCGCCTGCTGGCCAGCACCTCCTCAAAGCTCGGAAAACGAAAAACGCAAACCGCACTCCACAACCCTGCCGTGTATTTTGTTCTTGCTTTATCCCCTAATCTACGATAAGAACGAAACACAAACAAGCGCCGGACGCCGCCACCCATGACAACCCTCCAAGCCAGCCCGTTCCTCGAACGCCTGCTCCGCTTCCTGATGCCCTATTTCACCGGCGTCACCCCGGACCTCGCGGCAGCCCGCGCCGAAGCCCTCGAAACCCTCGCCTCCTATGGTGCGCGAACCCGCGCCGAGCTCCTCAACGCCGCCCAGATCATCATCTTCGGCCTGTGCGCCCTCGAAACCTTGGGCGAAGCCAACAGCCTGGAGATGTCGTCCTCGCTCCGCCTGCGCTTTCGCGGCTGCGCCAACAACCTCAACCGCAGCGGCCAGAAAACCGAGCAGACCTTGCTCAAGCGGCTCGCCTGCGACGTCCCCAGCCCGACCGAACAAGAACTGATCAACGACGTTCCCGAAGCACAGGCCGAGGAAATCCTGCAACAGACCCACGCCGCGGTGGAAGCCTACCGCAACCGTGCGTCCGCCAACCGCGCCTCTGGCAACCACCCCTCGGGTAACCACCCCTCGGGTAACCACCCCTCGGGTAACCACCCCGCCGGCAACCACCCCGCGCAAACCCCACCGCCCCCGTCCGCATCACAGCAAGACAGGAACAAGCAACTCTGGGGCAACGCGATGATGCAAACCCTGGCCCAGATGGGCATGCCCGTCCAACCCGTCACTCCGACCTGATCATCGGCGGCTCCGCTCCGGCGCCAAATCTCAGCAGGCCCTCGGCACTCTCAACCCACGTGCGGCGTCCTATCCGGCTATCTGACGGCGAAGCCTGCCCTGCACCAACCGCCGGTCACCCGCGATGCCAGGCAAGTAAATGGTCAGCCGCTGTCTCCAGGTTGAAAGCGGGCCGATACGACGTGTCGGCGGTGATTTTGCTGATATCCATCCTCCCCCGGTCAAACCCGGTGTGGCTGTCGACATTCCAGGCCTCGCCCTCCGCCGCCCGGCGCCACCGCAAGCCCGGCAACCGCGTCGCCACCACCCGGCACCAGTCTTCCGCCGGTACTCGCTTGGCCGGTTGCAAGATTGTAGACGGTCCGCGGCGTCGAAGGCTGGTCCGCCAGCGCCACCAGCCCGGCGGCGATGTCGCGCGACAACGTGTAATCCCCGCGCCAGGGCGGACCCAGAATGCATTCCACCCCAGCCGCCGCCAGATCCAGCGTCTGGAGCATCGGCGACAACGTATCCCGCACCCCGGTCGCATACTCCCACGGCCCATACACGACACCCAACCGGGCCGCCGTGAATGCAACGGCCTGCGTCTCCGCCACCCGCGGAAGGATCAATTCCGCGGCAAATTTGGTAATTCCATAAAGATTGACCGGCGCCGGACGCAGCGCATCCTCATCCATCAAATCTACCGTCCCGGCCGAGGCGCCGTAGACCGCGCCCGAACTGGGATAAACGAACCGCTTCACCCCCCGTCGCGCCGCAGCTACCAGCGTCGCCACGGCACCCTGGATATTGACCGCAACGATCGACTCCGGGTCGGCCGTCTCGCGCCGCGACCCCGCGGTGATGACGGCGCAATGGATAACCGCCTCCACCGGCATCATGGTCAGGGCCCGGGACAGGTCGGCATCCGACAGGATGGACCCGCCAATCATCGTCAGTCGTCCCGGCAGCGCCGCGAAATCACGCACCGCGCGCTTCGGCAACGGAATGCGGTCCAGTCCCACCACGTCGCGACCCGCGCGCAGCAGGTGCTCCACAACGTTCAAGGCGACGAACCCCGCCGCACCGCTCACCAGTATTGCCATGACCGGGATTACAGCCCCAGGCGATTGACCACGCAAGGCTGGGTGTCTATTGCGCCGTCGTGACACTTTGGGCGCCCCGGGCGCGACATGGAGGAAATTGAATGGATCCGGTCGAACAACGCACGATCGCGAAGGTCTCGCGACGAATCGTGCCGTTTTTGATGCTCTGTTACTTCGTCGCTTACCTTGACCGGGTCAATGTCGGCTTCGCGGCACTGTCGATGAACAAGGCGCTGGGCATTTCCTCCACCGCGTTCGGCTTCGGCGCCGGCATCTTCTTCCTCAGCTACTTCCTGTTCGAGGTCCCCTCGAACCTCGCGCTGGAGCGGTTCGGCGCCCGCAAATGGATCGCCCGGATCATGATGTCCTGGGGCATCCTGTCCGGCGCCATGGCCCTGGTCGGCGGCGAAACCAGCTTCTACATCGTGCGCGTGCTGCTGGGGATCGCCGAGGCCGGCTTCTTCCCCGGCATCATTTTCTACCTGACCCTGTGGTTTCCCGGCGTCTACCGCGCCCGCATCGTCGGCTGGTTCATGGCCGCAATCCCGCTTTCGTCGGTGCTGGGTGCCCCGGTATCGGGGATGATCCTGGGCATGGACGGCGTCGCCGGCCTCGCCGGCTGGCAGTGGCTCTTCATCATAGAGGCCGCCCCCGCGATCATCCTGTCCGTCGTCGTCTGGTTCTACCTGACCGACCGGCCCGCCGACGCGAAATGGCTCGCCCCCGACGAACGCGCATGGCTGGACCGCCGCCTGTCCGCCGAGGTCCGCCAGAAGGAGGAAGTGCACGGCCTCAGTGTTGTGCAGGCGCTGCTCAATCCCAGGGTGCTCGCCCTGTCGCTGGTGTATTTCGGCGCGGTGGCGACCAACTACGGCACCGCATTCTGGCTGCCGCAGATCGTCAAGGGCTTCGGCTTGTCCAACGTTGCGGTCGGCTTCGTATCAGCCTTGCCGTACATCGTCGGCACGGTCGGGATGGTGCTGTGGGGCCGCCGCTCCGACGCCAGGATGGAGCGGAAATGGCACGCCGCCTTTCCGTTCCTGATCGCCGCGGTCGGGATCGCCGGATCGACGTTGCTGGATGATCCGACGCTGAAGATGATCGCCCTGTCGGTCGGCGCATTCGGGGTGTTCGCGGTGCTGCCGGTTTTCTGGACGTTTCCGACCGCCTTCTTGTCGGGTGCCGCCGCCGCGGCCGGCATCGCGGCGATCAATTCAATCGGCAACCTGGCCGGTTTCTTCGGCCCGTTCATCATGGGCTGGCTGAAGGACGTGACCGGCAATTTCTCCGCCGGACTGTGGGCGATCGCCGCCTGCGCGGTGATGGGAATGGTGCTCGTTCTGCTGCTGAAGCACGACACCAAGCTGGAGCATGCACCAAGGGCGATGGGCGTCGCCGATTGAACAAACCACCAGGGCGCCGTCCAAACCAGGGCGGCGCCTCCCTCAACGCCAACCCGAGCGATATCGCACCAGACAAGTTTGGCCCGTTCGGCATCGCACCGGACAACCCGCCGCCGCGCTCAGGCGGCGATCCAGCTCTTTTTCACCCCGGCATAGGCAGGCCCGGGGTTCCCGCTGACCGTCGTGCGCCACATGATCCGATCTTCCGTATCGGCATCGAACCAGGTGGCCGAATGCACCAGGCATCGGTTGTCCCAGACCACCAGATGCCCCAGCGACCATTCATGGACACAGATGAATTCCGGCCGGGTCAGGTGCGACATGAGGCTAAACAGCAACGCCGCCCCATCACCGTCAGGGCCAGGTTGCATCCCGGCAAACGGCCCTTCCACCCAGTCCATCTGGCCATATTCACACATGTAAAGCGCCCGCCGGCCGGTCATCGGATGAACCCGCACCACCGGCTGACGCTGCGGACGCTGATGTGGCTGCAATGCCCGCGGCGTCTCCTTCGCCAGCACCGCTCCGTAGGAGCGGCCGGTGTTGGGCTGGACATGGATACCCTCCAGCCCCTCGATCCGCGCCTTCATCTCGGGCGAAAGCGCCTCATACGCGGCGGCGCCATCGGCAAAAAGCGTCTGACCCTGGTCCTTGCGAACCGGCGATACCGCCAGGAACAGCGAGATATCCGGCGGCGGGCGGCGATAGCTCTGGTCGGTGTGCCAGCCGTGGCGATGCGGGAACTGGGTCGGCAGACGGCCGTCTTCGGTCAGCGGCGGATCAGGCCGGGGCGGCGGCTTGCGACTGACCGGCGCCACGTTCGAGACGATGAAGGATCTCCGGCACCGAAGGATGCACCATGTTCAGCGGCGTCAGCGTTTTGCCGGTAGTCCTCGACCTCGGCGCCAAAGATGCGACTGAGGCGGACCAGCAGACCAGGCTCATCCGCCATCGCCTGCATGCCCCGCAGCAGCAGAAGCCCACCGCTTGCCGCCAGCGCATCGGGCAAGGCAAGTGGATCGCTCTCCGCCGCCGCGATGAAGCCGGCTGCATTGCCGTCCTCCGGGCCGGACAACAAGCCGCCGAAATGGGCGCCTGGCAGAGGTCTCGTCAGTCGGAAGCCACCGGTCACGCGTCACCTGTCCGATCATGGGTAGGATGAGGTTGAACCAGCGTATCCCATCAACGGCGCCCGTCAATTCAGCACAGCGACGTTCGCCCGACTATTTCGATGCGAACCAGCCAATGGCCAGGCGACCCACCGAAGCCTCATCCCGAGGCCACGGTTGTGCCAGTGATTCCAATGCATCAGGCGCCTTCGGTGCTGGGTCCCGCCGTCAGCCCCGGCGCCGTCCCGGCAATGATGACGGGTGCGGCTCACCGCAAGCAGCGGCCGTCAGCCGCCTCGTCGAAGCACAGTCAAGCCGCCCGCCGCCGCCAACCGCACCGATCCGGTCGCACGGCCCGAGGCGTGGGCAACGGCGACCGCTGTCTCAGCACCAAGTCTCAATGACCGGAATGGGTCGCTCCCGGAACCGACGCCATCGATTGCTGCGAATCCGGCGGGGTGCCGACCGTGAACCAGTTCCAGTCGCCGACAGCGTGACTGCCATCGCGTCCGACCGTCGAGACATTCCAGACGTAAAAATCCGCATTCGCCGGCAGTGGGACAAGCGTGGCCGTTTCGGTGACCGACGCCGTGAACACAGTCTGCAGGGTCGAACTGCCAAGCTCGCGCACCTGAACCTCGTAATGGACCGGCCGGGGCTCCGGCGGAGCGGACCACACCAGTTCCACCGAGGCCGCCTTGCCAGGCAGTGGAAGCGTCGCATTCCGGGGTGGCGAGACCAGGGTAACAGCCGTCAGCCCGCCGGCAGGCTTGTCAGGAATAGTCGCTTCAAGCGCCTTCAGCCGGTCACCCGCCGCGGTTATGCCGCCTGCCGCGGCGTCGCGCATCCAGGCCGCGGCGGCGCCTGGGTTACGCGGCACGCCAACCCCCTGTTCGTAAAGCAGCCCAAGGTCAAATTGTGCGCGATGGTGACCATGCGCCGCCGCCTTGGCATACCAAACGGCAGCGATTTCAGCGCTTTGGGCCACGCCGCGCCCACTGTCGTACATCGCCGCGACATTGAATTCGGCCTCCGGCAAACCGTCCTCGGCTGCCGCCAGATACCAGAAGAAAGCAGTGGCTGGGTTCGCCGGCGTGCCATTGCCGAGGTCGTAGAGCAATCCAAGCCCGAACTCCGCCTCGGCGTTTCCGCGCCGGCTGAGTTCGGCCCAGATTCCCATGGCGTCAGTGAAATGTCCGGCATCGTAGGCGCGCCGTCCATCATCGGGCGTCGCGGCATGGGCAGCCACCCACGGCAGTCCACAGGCGAGCAGCGCCGCGGCGAAACACCGCCCCCGGCAGGCCGGGGTCAGCGCCAACTGATCTCCACCCGGCGGTTGCGAGCCTCCGCCGTCCCTTCCGGCGCCGGCACGGCTGGCTCGGTTTCACCCTTGGCCAACACCTGGAACCGGTCCACCGGGATGCCCCGAGCAACGAGACCCTGCAGCACATTGTCCGCCCGGATTTGCGACAATCGCAGGTTGGCAGCCGCCGACCCGGTCGAGTTGGAGCCGCCGCTGACGACCATGATGATGGGTTTACCATCCCGGTAAGTGCGGGCGGCCTGATCCAGAACGCTCTGACCTTGGGGGGAAACCGCGGCACTGCCGGGGTCGAAATAGACCGAAAGCGAATCCGCGGCCTTGGCAGCAGGGGCCTCGGCAACGGAAGTCTGGGGCGCGGGCGCGTGGGTTATGGGCGTCTGGGTTGTGGCGGGCTGAGTTGGAGACGGCGGTTGTGTCGTTTGGGCCAGTGTTGCCGTTGTCGCCGCGATCGTCGCGGCCGCCGTCAATAGGCAAAAGCGCCTGAGCATGTATCGCCCCCCCTGAACAGTGAGAAGTGAGGACAAATACGCTGCCGACCGGGGTATGGATTGGCGGCCACGGCGATTTGTGAACCGGCTCGGGATCATGCCGGCAACAGGATGCCGGGTGTGGGCCTGGGCTGTCCAAGTCGCTTTGGGGCACGCGGACGAACCGGCCTGGGCGGTTCTCGGTCCTAGAGCAACCCAGCCGGACCATTCCGGCCAGGCTGGCGTTGCTTTAGCCGAAGTGCACGAGGGCTCCGTTGCGTTCCTCGGCCGGCAGGCAAAGTGCGGCCAGCGCTGGGGCGACCGCCTCCGGGGTCGGCAGTTTGGAGCGGTCCTCGCCTGGGAATGCGTTCGACCGCATGCGGGTCGGCAACGGCTCCGGGATCGTAGAGGTTGACTCGCACCGACGTGGTGGCGACTTCCTGCGCCCAGGTCTGAACCAGATGCTCCATTCCGGCTTTGGTCGCCCCCATCGCGCCCCAATAGGCCCTGGGGTCACGCGCGCGGCTTTCGGTCACGAACACCGCCGGCCCGGCTGGCGCCTGGCGCAGCAGCGGTTCGCAGGTGCGGATCAGCCGCCAGGCGGCCGACAGGTTCACCGCCACGACATCGGCCCAGTCATCCGGCAGGATGTGCGACACCGGCGTCAGCCGCCCGAGCGCGCCGGCGTTGTGCACCAGGATATCCAGCCGGCCGAAGCGCTGGAACAGGGTCGGGCCGATCGCGTCGATCTGGCTGCCTTCCCGCAGGTCGAGCGGCAGAATGGTCGCCTCGCCGCCGATGGCGCGGATCGCATCGTCGGTTTCCTCCAGGCCGCCCTGGGTGCGGGCGGTGATCACCACGCGCGCGCCGAGACGGGCCAGTTCGATCGCAGCGGCGGCACCGATGCCTCGGCTGGCGCCGGTGACCAGCGCGACTTGCCCGCGAGCGGACGTTCAGACCCGACGGACATCAGTGATGCGACTGCCAGCAGGCTGAGTTGCCGGTCGGCGTTGTCCTGCTGGTCGGGCAGCGGGATCGGATAGTCGCCGGTGAAGCAGGCATCGCAGTAATACGGGTTTGTCGGGGTCGCGCCCGTGCCTTGCCCAGCGCGCGATACAGGCCGTCGATGGAGATGAACGCCAGGCTGTCGGCGCCGATCAGGTCGGCCATCTCCTCCACGCTGTGGCTGGACGGCGAGCAGCTTGCTGCGCTCCGGCGTGTCGATCCCATAGAAGCAGGAATGCGTCGTGGGCGGCGAGGAGATGCGCATATGCACTTCCTTCGCGCCGGCCTGCGCGGACCATCTCGACGATCTTCTTGCTGGTGGTGCCGCGCACGATGGAATCATCCACCAGGACGACGCGCTTGCCCTCCAGCACCGGCCGGTTGGCGGAGTGCTTCAGCTTCACGCCCAGATGGCGGATATGGTCGGTCGGCTCGATGAAGGTGCGGCCGACGTAGTGGTTGCGGATGATCCCAAGTTCGAACGGGATGCCGCTTTGCATGGAGTAGCCCATCGCCGCGGGGACGCCGGAATCGGGCACCGGCACGATCACGTCGGCCGGCGACGTCGGCCTCACGCGCAAGTTCGGCGCCGATGCGCTTGCGGGCTTCGTAGACCGGCATGCCCTCCATCACCGAATCGGGACGGGCAAAGTAGATGTACTCGAACACGCAGAAGCGTTCCTTCTGCTTGTTGAAGGGTTTGATGCTGTGGACGCCCTGGTCGTTGATGACGACGATCTCGCCGGGTTCGACGTCGCGGACGAAGTCGGCGCCGACGATATCGAGGGCGCAGGTTTCGCTGGCGAGAACCCAGCCGCCGGTGCCCTCCGATCCGATGCGGCCCAGGATCAGGGGCCGAACACCGAGCGGATCGCGCACGCCCATCAGGGCTTCGTTGGACAGGGCGACCAGGGAATAGGCGCCGACCACCTGCTTCAGCGCGTCGATCAGCCGGTCCACCACGGTGGAATACAGGCTGATGGCGATCAGGTGGACGAAGACCTCGGAGTTCGGTGGTGGACTGGAACAGGCAGCCGCGGCGGACCAGGGCGCGGTGCAGCACATGGGCGTTGGTCAGGTTGCCGTTATGCGCGACCGCGAAGCCGCCGAACTCGAAATCCGCGTAGAGCGGCTGGACGTTGCGAAGAATGGTGTCGCCGGTGGTGGCGTAGCGGTTGTGGCCGATGGCGATGCGGCCGGGCAGCTTCTCGATCACCCGGGCGTCGCCGAAATTGTCGCCGACCAGGCCCATGCCGCGATGGGAGTGGAAGCGGGCGCCGTCGAAGCTGGTGATGCCGGTGGCTTCCTGGCCGCGATGCTGCAGGGCATGCAGGCCCAGCGCGGTGACCGCGGCGGCGTCGGGCACGTTCCAGACGCCGAAGACGCCGCATTCCTCGTGCAGGGTGTCGTCGTCGAGGCGGTATCCCGGCTGGTGAACGCCATCGGTGACAGCTCCTATTCACGCTCGGGTTGCTTGCCGGTCGCCCGCCCTTGCGGCGTGGCGCGCAGCAAGGCTTCGGCGGTGGCTTCCGGCCGCGCCGGCGGCGGGTCGAGGGTGTGCGGACGGTAGGGTTCGGGCAACTGACTTCGCACCCAGCGCGCCGCCTCATAGGTCGGGGTCAGCGTGCGCGCATCGAGCACGACATCGGGCCACCGTTCGATCGGAAACACCATCTGGCCAATGATATAGGCGACGATGACCACCGCCGCACCCCGCGCGAGGCCGAATACCAGACCCAAGCGTGCGATCAACCCCGCCCAGGGCCGATCCGCGCACCAAGCCGCCGATGGCGCGCGCGATCAGCATCAGCACGATCAGGGTGACCAGGAAAACGACGATGAAGCTGACCGGATCGACCCATTCCGGGGTCGGGAGCCAGTTGCGCACGATCCCTCGCATGCGTCGGCAGGGCGAAGAACGCGGCCGCGAACGGCGCCGACCCAGGCGCCGATGCCCAGCACTTCCCGCACCAGGCCGCGCACGAAGGCCGAGCAGGCCGGAGATCGCCAGAAACCCGAAGACCACCAGGTCAACCCACGTCATGCCACCGCCATCGCTGACGATTGCGCGGGTTATCGTCCCGACGGGCGTCCCGCGCCAAGCAGATCATGCGTTCTTCTTGGCGGATTCGGGCGCGAAGCGCGGCAACCAGATCGGCGATGTGGCCGATTTCCTCCAGTCGCAGGCCGTCGGGCGCGGCGAGCTTGCGGTTGCCGTGCGCAACGCGCCGGGGCAGGGTGGCCGAATCGAAGCCCAGCTTGGCGGCTTCCTTCAAGCGGGCCTCGGCCTGGGCGACCTGGCGGACCTCGCCGGAGAGGCCGACCTCGCCGAAATAGACCATGCCGGGGCTGGTGGGGGTCTCGAACGCGGCGGAGGCGATGGCGGCGGCGACCGCGAGGTCGGCGGCGGGTTCGGTGACGCGCAGGCCGCCGGCGATGTTCAGGTAGACATCGGTCTGGTTCAGCCGCACGCCGGCGCGGGTTTCCAGCACCGCCAGCAGCATGGACAGCCGGCCGCTGTCCCAGCCGATGACCGAGCGCCGGGGCGAGCCGCCGGGGTTGGGGGCGAGCAGGGCCTGGACCTCCATCAGCACCGGGCGGGTGCCTTCGAGGCCGGCGAACACCGCGCTGCCGGCGATGTTGCCGCGGCGTTCGGCGAGGAACAGGGCGGAGGGGTTGGGGACCTCGGCGAGGCCGGTCTCGGTCATCTCGAACACGCCGATCTCGTCGGTGGCGCCGAAGCGGTTTTTGACCGCGCGCAGGATGCGGAACTGGTGGCCGCGGTCGCCTTCGAAATACAGCACGGCGTCGACCATGTGCTCCAGCACGCGCGGGCCGGCGAGCGCGCCGTCCTTGGTGACGTGGCCGACCAGGACCAGGGCGAATTTGCCGGATTTGGCCAGGCGGATCAGTTCGAAGCTGCAGGCGCGGACCTGGGCGACGGTGCCGGGGGCGCTTTCGATGGCGTCGAGCCACATGGTCTGGATCGAATCGATCACCACCAGCGCGGTGTCCTCGGCCTGTTCGAGGCTGGCGGCGATGTCGCGGACATTGATGGCGGCGGCGAGCTCGATGGGCGAGTCGGCGACGCCGAGGCGGCGGGCGCGCAGGCGGATCTGGTCGATCGATTCTTCGCCGGAGACGTAGAGGACGCGGCGGCCGGAGCGGGCGAGGCGAGCGGCGGCCTGCAGCAGCAGGGTCGATTTGCCGATGCCGGGATCGCCGCCGACCAGCACGGCCGAGGCGGGGACAAGGCCGCCGCCGAGCACGCGGTCCAGTTCGGCGATGCCGATGGGCGCGCGGGGCGGGGGTTCGGCGCTGCCGGCGAGGCCGACAAAGGTGACGCGCGCGGCCGACCGGGGCCTTGGCGGCGGGGCCAGGGCGGGCGACGACGGCTTCTTCCTCGACGGTGTTCCATTCGCCGCAGGTCTCGCAGCGGCCGGCCCATTTCGGGGTGACGGCGCCGCAGGACTGGCAGACGAAGCGGGAGGCGGGTTTGGCCACGGCGGTTGGATGGCATGCGGAAGGGCATCCGGGCGGGTCGGCTCATCATGGTGGGTAAATGCCGTCTTGGCGGGCGCGGGACAAGGTTTACCGAAAAAAGTCGGGACGCGGGGCGGTGCGCGGGTGGGACTCTGGCCCGGCTTGGCGCGCGACCGTCCCGGCCGACTATCCGTCCAACGGGCGAGCTCTCGGCTCGAGGCTTTTGGCAGCGAGGGGATCGCCTTGCCTCCTGGCCCCCGCATTCCTTGGCGTGGACCTAAAAAACCGCAAGGGCGATGCTGCTGTGCCGCGCACAGCGAACCTGAATTTGCGTTGCGACCGTCGCAGCTGACATTGGTCCTGGCCATTCAACGCCGGTTGCGTGGCGCCCGCCATCGGTTCCCGGCATGCTGGGCGTTCAGATACCGCTTCCCGAAGTTGGTGATCTTCTGCGCCAGTACATCAGATGAAACCGCTGACGTCGGGCTGACGCGGTGAGGCAGCTGATCAGCGATGCTGGGCGGCCTGCCGCTGGAGCAGGCGATTGGTTGCGGGAGAACGCGATTTGCCACAGCGCCGCTGCGCTTCAGCGCGGGTAGGTGGTTCCTATCCCGAATACCAAGGACTGAATGGCTTTCCGATAAAGCAAGCCCAGTAAAGCAAGCCCAGTAAAGCAGGCCCAGTAAGCGGAATTTGACATCGTCAGCCCAGGTATTTGTGAGTCTTGCAATGCAGTTTGCGGTCGGGGGCGGTCAGCCCAGCCGATAAAAGCTTCGATGGTTACGGCCGGATTGTCGGGGCTGCAAACGGCGCTGAAAGAAAAAGCTTCGCGCCGACACCCTGGCCATAAGAGAAGGTTATGGTAGCCGGCGTTTGGTGACATGCAGATTGATCAGCAGGCGCCAGCCAGGAGCATTCAGGGTCTCAATCTCCATCTCGTTCTGGTGCTCATACTGACCGTTGCGGCGGGCAAGGCGAAATCTCGCAAGCCGACCAAGTAAACGGGCGGAATTCGTTACGGGTGTGCTCGGGGCCGCTCCATTGATTTTGGCCGATATGCAACGTCTTTGGGACGAGGTAACGGGCACCTTGGAACGGATGTCGTCCGCCCGCATGTAATATGACAATATTGTTGCAGTCGCCGTGGCGTCGCGTTAATATTTCCTGGGTTGAGACAGGGCGTCCGATCATTCGCGGACAATAGCAAGAAAAGGCGAGCACGTGCGGCATTTCCTCTCTGTGATGATGCTTTTCTGCGCGGTCACGACCTCGGCCGCGGCGCAGGAAATCCTTGGTTCCGGCTCGACCTTTTGTTATCCGCTGATGGCGAGGTGGGCCGAGGCATACGAGAAGACCAAGGGTGCCCATATCGTCTACCAGCCGATCGGCTCGGCCGGGGGAATCACGGAAATCCGCCATGAGGTCGTGGATTTCGCGGTGTCGGAAGCGCCGCTTGATGATGCACAGTTGTTGCGGGACGGGCTGGCGCAATTTCCGCTGGTGATCGGCGCCATCGTGCCGGTGGTGAACGTCGAGGGGATTGCCGCCGGCCGGCTTCATGTCACCGGTCAGCTGCTGGCGGATATTTATCTTGGTAAAGTAACAAAATGGAATGACCCCGCCATCGTGGCCCTGAACCCGAGCTTGAAACTGCCAGATCTTGCTATTCTTGTGGTCCACCGCTCCGACGGGTCGGGCACGACGTTCGTCTGGGCCAACTATCTTGCCAAAGCCAGCACCCTGTGGAAGGCGAAGGTGGGGGAGAACACCACGGTCGCGTGGCCCACGGGTTTCGGCGGGAAGGGCAACGCCGGCGTCGCCGAGAAGGTCGCGCGCGTGCGTGGAGCGATCGGGTATATCGACTACACATACGCGATACGCGCCAAGCTGGCGTATGCGGTTGTGCAGAATAAGGCAGGCAATTTCGTCGCGCCCGACGCGGCCAGCTTCGAAGCGGCGACCGTGGGCGTCGATTGGATGAGGGCGCAGGATTTCGATGTTATGCTGACCGATGCCCCGGCGGCTAATGCCTACCCGATCATGGCGACGTCATTCGCGCTTATTCGGAAATATCCCAAGGACCCAGGGCATGCACGCGACATGCTGACCTTCCTGCGGTGGGCGCTGGAAAACGGACGCGACATGGCAAGCGCGCAAAACTACCTGCCGTTGCCATCGTCACTTGTCATGCAAATCGAGGGCTACTGGGAAACGGAGAACCATTAAAGCCGAGTGCGCCGGCCCGGCAATGTGTCTAGCCGGGCCAAAGTGCGCGGCGGTTGTCCTGATGCGACCTGCCAAGCCCAGGGTTGGCGAAATCTCAGTCGATTGCGTCGCCAACCGCGTGGATAGGCTTGCCGATCGGTTTCCCGACCACCGGTACCGCCTGCACGGCATCGCCGGTTACACGGAACGGAAACGCGACCACGCCGCAGCCGCCAAGCAAGGCAAGAATGATCAGACACAGGGTCAATCGCACGCGGTGGATCCTCCTATCGCGGATATGGGAGACCCGGACCTGCGATCAACCAGAGCCGCTTCGCCGAGCGTTGGTCGTGGCTGGCTGACGACGGCCGATCCGGTGCATCGCGCTGATCAGGCGGGATGGAAGGCCGGGCTGGCTGAAGACCGCAAACCTTTGACGGGCGGTGATCGGTACGGTCCTCTTGGCCAAATGGTCGAAGCGAAATCTATTCCGGGGCGCCGGTCAGCATGGCCTCGCCGGCTTTGTCGTCTTTCACGGTAGCGGCGAGGATCCGCCAACCCCGTTTGTCCTTGGTCGCCAGATACTCCCGGTCGTGGATGGCGGCGATGTGGGAATCGTCGCGATCGATTACCAGCCGGAAGGCCAGGCCGGCCTGGTGAAAGCCGGCTTCGAGCGCCGTCGGTGACGTCTTGCCGCGGCGCCTGGTCGGTAACGGCGGAGCAAATACCATCATCGGAGGACACCAGGACCAGCTTGGTACCGTCGGCTGATCCGTCGAACGCTTGGCCAGGTGCGCCGTGCAGGAAGGCAGCGCGGGCTTGCTCGGGCAGGGCGGCGAGACCGGCGTGCCTTGCCCATTGACGCAGGGCCGGCGGGTTGCCGGCGAACGGCAGGCAGCCTTGGATGAACAGGCCGACCAGTTGCTCCGCCGGGCCGGCGTGGGCGACGCCCGGGTGCCCGATGATTGCCGTCAGAAAGCTGGCCGCGAGAAGGGATGGGCCGCGGTTCAGCGGCGCAGCTCCATCTGGATCGGGCCTTCGCGGCGGCCGTGGGTGAACTGGTCGACTTCGGCGATTGCCGCTGTCCATCAGACTTCGCGCCGGGCCTGCCCAGATGATGCGGCCGTTCAGCAGCATCGCCGCCTGGTCGCCGATCCGCCGGGCGCTGGCCATGTCGTGGGTGATGGCGATGGCGGTGCTGCCAAGCCGCTTGACGCAGTCGACGATCAGGCCGTCGATCACCGCCCCCATGATCGGATCGAGGCCGGTGGTCGGCTCATCGAAGAACATGATATCGGGCTGGGAGGCGATCGCTCGGGCCAGGGCCACGCGCTTCTGCATGCCGCCCGACAGTTCGGCCGGCGACAGGTCGCCGACGCTGGGCGCCAGGCCGACCTGCTGCAGGAAATCGTCGGCCCGCGCGCGGGCGTCGTCGCGGGTGGCCTTGTGGCGGGCGATCAGCCCGAAGGCGACGTTTTCCCAGACCGGCAGGCTGTCGAACAGGGCGCCGTCCTGGAACAGCATGCCGATGCGGGCTCGGCTAGCTTCGCGCTCGCTGGCGGGACTGCTTCAGGATGTCCTGGCCGTCGATCTCGATGACGCCGTCATCGGGTTCGATCAGGCCGAGGATGCATTTCAGCAGGACCGATTTGCCGGAGCCGGAGCCGCCGATGACGACCAGCGATGTGCCCGGGGCACGTCCAGGTCGACGCCGTCCAGCACGCGCTTGGCGCCGAACCGTTTATGCAGGCCGCGGATACGGATTTTCGGGGTCTGTTCGCTCATGCCGGCGTTGATGCCGGGTGGCTGGGTTTTCGGCAAGGTGGCTGTCATCGGTGTTGGGGGCATGGGTTATGGGGCACGCTGAGTTGCGAAAGGGGCGGGAAGAGTTTTAGCTGTATTGGTTCGCGCGCGACCCGTGACAAGGTTTTGACGCGTGTTTCAGGAGGAGAACGATCATGAATGACGTTGTGGAGAGGACCGGCGGCAAGCTGGCGCATGCGACTGTAGACAATGCGGTTTACGTTGACGGGACGGCGGTCGTTTTTTAAGTACCGTGACCTGGGCGTGACGGACGCCACCGATGGAAAGATGCGGGCGCAGGTGACCTCGGCCACGCAGGGGTTGGGCAAGCCGACGGGCTGGCACTACCACGTGTGCGAACATCAGCTTGTATACATGCTGAAGGGCTGGGTCGACCTGGAGTTCGAGGATGGCCGGAAGGTGCATCTGACGGCGGGTGATTCGCTGATGATCCCGGGCGGCATGCGGCACAACGAGACCGCGACGGCGGATGAGCTTGAGCTGCTGGAGGTCTCGGTGCCGGCGGAGATGAAGACGGTGGTGTGCGATCCGCCGGCTGGTATGGCCTGACCGGGGGACAGTCGCCCGGACCTGGCGGGGGTGCCGGGCGGCTGGCTGCATGGTGAAGACGTTGGCGTTGGCGGCGGGGTGATCCCGCGCCTGTGATCGGGGTGACGGACGCGCGGTCTGGGTTGACCGCGGCGGCGCCTGGAAACCATGGCTTGTGGGACTTGTCGCGACCGGTCAGGGGGCCGTTCGCGGGTGGGTGTGATTTGCACGGTGTGACTGGTACGGTGCGAGTGGTGCAGTGCGCGTGGCACGGTATGCCGGGCGAAGCGGGCTCCGGCACCAGAATCTAACTGAATCGCAATAATGATGATTGCAGAATGCCCTGCAGGTTGGGTAGTTGCTATCCTGGGCGGGTGAGAATCCCGTCGTCGTTCACCTGGGGTCTGAAATTGCGCTGTCATGCTTACGCTTCGTGACGTCGGTCGTCATCCGCAAGGCGCCAGCGCGTTGCAGAGGCTGCGCAACACCTACACCATCAGCCAGGGCGACAGCGGCCTGATACTGACCCAAAGCGACACTGGTTTCCGGCTTTTCCTGTATGACATGGACGAAGTTCTGCTGGCGGCGCGGCGCGCGCAGGATGCGGCGGGCGGCCCGTCAGCGCGACGACCTGGCGAGCCGAATGACCGGCAAGGTGCATCGTCGTCGTGCGCTGATGATCTACGGACCGCGCGGGAAACCATCGCCAAACTGGAGGCGCGCATCGTCCGGCTGCAAACCCTGGGCAAGGCTGTCACTGAAGAGCGTGACCAATGGAAGCGGCGCGCGACGAAAGCCGAGGAGCATCTGGGTGACTCGCGAAGAGCCGATTCCGGGGCCGGCGATGCACGCTACGGCACGCTGCGGCGTTTTCTTGCCAAGCAATTCCATCCGGATCATGCGCCGGGAAGTGGGATTGAAAAGATGATCCGCAGCGAGATGTTCAAGGAAATTTGGGCTGAGGTCGAACGGGTCGACGCAAAGCACCGCTAGGGCGGAAAGTCGGACGGTCGGTATCGGCAAATGTCATCCACCGGCCGTTGATGTGGCAGGCCAATTCACCTGACGCCTGGAACCGAGCGTGCGGAACGGACTGGCTGGGACGCGGCTGACGGGACGGTCGC
This sequence comes from uncultured Alphaproteobacteria bacterium, assembly GCA_963790515.1. Lineage (GTDB taxonomy): Bacteria > Pseudomonadota > Alphaproteobacteria > Acetobacterales > Acetobacteraceae > Rhodopila. The sequence goes on from CAWBPF010000009.1 coordinate 161,994, forward strand.
GGAATGAGCTGTTGCGGCCGTGGGTTTGGCGAATATTGGTCGGTGGCCCGGTTGCCGTCAGACACGCGAAATAATGCTCGATAATGGCATGCCAGAATACGAATTTGCTCTTGCTGCACCGCACAAGGCGTTGCACACTTGACAGATGCCAGATGTCCCAACCTCCCCGCCGGTCACCGCACTTGCCCAGGAGCTTTTGGATCTGACTGCCCGCCTGGGCGGCCGTGCCGACGAAGATCCGTTCGGTAACCCGGTGTTGCTGGTGTCGCTGGCGATTACCCGCCAGATGGATAACGGCAGCCTGACCGAGGCGCGATATCACCGGTCTTATCCGCTACCTGCGGGATGCCGCGTTTGTCGATCGAGCGCAGCGCATCGCGGCCTATGTCGGTGGGATCGACACCGTTGCGAACGATGGCATCCTGGCGGGTCTGGCGCAGCATCTGCTTCGGCCTGATCCGAACGACAGTCCGGTGCGATGGGCGGAATACCAGGCGCTGACCGAACGGACCCGGTTTGCCGCGGTGTTCACCGCCCATCCGACGTTTTCCCTGCCGCTGCCGGTCAATCAGGCGCTGGCCGAGGCGGCGTGCGGGCGGCCGGCGCCGGCGTTTGAGACGCATCGACCGCCGCCGATCACGCTTGCGCAGCGAGTTCGAGCAGTCGGCCGCCGCGATCGCCAATGGGCGCGACGCCATCGACCGGTTCAACGCGGCGCTGATATCGGTCGCGCGCGGCGCATGGGCGGATCGGTGGACCGAACTGACGCCCCGCCCGGTCGTGCTGTCGACCTGGGTTGGCTACGACACCGACGGGCGGACCGATATCGGCTGGTGGGATACGCTGCGGCTGCGGCTGGAGATGAAGCGGCTGCAGCTTGCGCGGCTGCATGCCCAGGTGTCGGTGCTACCGAGCGCCGGGGTGCTGGCGGAGCGGGTGGCGCAGGCGCGTGAGGCGGTTGACCGGCAGATTGAGCTGTGTCCGGACGCAGCCGGAGCCGGCCGAGGTGGCGGCATTCGCGCATGCCCTGGTGGGCGAGCGGGAAGCCGCGCTTGACGTCGCCGGCGCCGCTGCTGCCGTTGTTCCGGGAGGCGATTGCCAAGGCCGATGACCACGAGAAGCTGGCGCTGACGCGTGGCGCGCGCCGGGCTGGTGTCGCATGGCATGGCGCTGGCGCACACGCATATGCGGCTGAACGCGGCGCAGATCCATAACGTTGTCCGCCAGCGGCTGGGGATTGCCGATCCGCCGGAGGACCCGTCCCGTCGGCGCGCGCTGTTCGGCGCGATCAACGCCGCGCTGGACACGGTGCAGCCGGAGCCGGTGGATTTCGGCGCGCTGATCGGCGAGCAGGCGTCGGCGGCGAAGCTGATGATGACGGTGGCGCAGATCGTCAAGCACGTCGACAGCTCGGTGCCGGTGCGGTTCCTGATCGCGGAGACCGAGACCGGCTACACGCTGCTGGCCGCGCTGTGGCTGGCGCGGCTGTTCGGCGTCGAGCAGCATGTCGAGATCTCCCCGCTGTTCGAGACGGCGGAGGCGCTGGAGCAGCGGCGCGACGGTGCTGGAGGAGGCGCTGCGCAGTCCGCATTACCGCGCGTATCTGCAAGCAGACGGGCCGGCTGGCGCTGCAGTTCGGCTATTCGGATTCCGGGCGGTATGTCGGGCAGCTGGCGGCCAGCTATCTGATCGAGCGGTTGCGGCTGAAGATCGGCCAGACGCTGGCAGCATCATGGCGTGACCGGGGTCGAGGTGATCCTGTTCGACACGCATGGCGAGAGCATCGGGCGTGGCGCGCATCCTGGGTCGTTGGCGGATCGGCTGAAGTATCTGTCACCGACCGCGTCGCGGCAGGCGCTGGGCCGGGCGGGGCTGAAGGTGCGCGAGGAGGCGGCGTTCCAGGGCGGCGACGGATATCTGCTGTTCGGCACGCCGGAACTGGCGCTGGCGACGATCACGCGGATCGCGGAGCAGACCTATCATCCGGCGGCCGGGCCGATCGAGGATCCGGTTTATGCCGATCCCGACTTTCGCCGCGGACTTCTTCGCGACCGATCCGCTCGGGGATGGAAGGGCTGGTGGAGGACGCGGGCTACGCGGCGCTGCTGGGGGCGTTTGGGCCCTCACTGCTGGATCGCACCGGGTCGCGGCCGGCGGCGCGGCAATCCGACGGGATGGGTGGGGCTGCGCGCATCCGACATCCGCGGGAGCTGCGGGCGATTCCGAACAACGCGATTCTTGCAGCAGTTGGCTGGTGCGCGAACACGCTGCAGGGGATCGGCGCGGCGGCGGCCCGGCATCCGGAGACGTTCACGAGCTGCGGCAGAACAGCCGGCGGTTCAAGCGGGCGATGGATCTGGCCAGCCACGCGCTGGCGCACTCCGACATCGAAGTGCTGCGGGCGGTGATCGCAGCGCTGGATCCGGGGACATGGCTGGATCGGGCGGCACACACGCGGCGGCCGGGGCGGCGGGAGGCGCTGGTTTCGGTGGCGCGGGCGCTGGAGCGGCTGGATATCTGGGCGGCGGCGCAGTCGATGTTCCGGCGCATCATCGGCCGATCATCTGGCGTTGCGGGTGACCTGGCCGGATGTGCCGCAGATGGGCAACCGAGAGGTGCTGCTGCATGCGTTGCGGCTGGCGCTGATCCATCGGATCTGGCTGCTGGCGACGGAGATCGCGGATTTCTCGCCGCGGCATGGGGTGACCCGGCTGGCTTTGGAGGCGGCGATCTTGCGGCTGGATATCGATGCGTCGCTGGCAGATGCTGGCGGAGATATTTCCCTCGGCGCGCCGATCCGGCGGCGGATTGCGATTATGCGGAGCCGGCGGCGCCGCGCGGGACGGCTGCCTATGCGCGCGAGCATGAGGAGATTTTCGCACCGATGCGGCGGTTGTTCGGGATGGTGCGGGAGATCGCCACGGCGGTTACGCATGAGGTTGGGGCGTTCGGTTGACGGCCAGCATTGGTTTCGGCTGAAATCATCGCATCGGGTTGATCGGGTCGTAGCCTGGCGCTGCGGGGTGGGCTCAGTGCGAGCGTATGGGTTCGATGGCGTTTCGATGAAGTGGTTGATGCGGTGCACTTGGATGGACGCGGGGTGTTCTGACGAAGTGCGTGCCGGAACGTCCGGGTGTATGTGAATTGGTGGCTGAACAGATTCAGGACCAAGGCATTCGGGGAGACCAAAGCGGTGTTCGACAAGGACGAGTTCATCGCGGCTTGCAAGGCGGCAGTTGCGGGCGATGGGGGACAGAAGGCGGTCCGCGAAGTTGTTGCCCAGGCGGTCGGCGATCCAGCGGGGGTTACGGCGGCACTGGGCGAGCCGAAGCGGGCGGGGATCGAATTGCTGTATCGCTCGCCGACGGTGACGGTGTTCAACCTGGTCTGGGGTCCGCACATGACGATCAACCCGCACAATCATCACATGTGGGCGGTAATCGGCATTTATGGCGGACGGGAAGACAATATCTTCTGGCGGGAGCTGCCGCCGGACGCGCGATGGCCGCTGGAAGCCGCGGGGGCGTCATCGTTGATGCGTGGAGATGTGTGTGCTGTGGGGAAAGACATTATCCATTCCGTCACCAATCCGCTTGGTAAACTAACAGCGGCGCTCCACGTCTATGGCGGCGACTTTATCGCCAGGGACCGTGAGGAATGGCACGAGGAAACGTTGGTCAAGGGACCCCGTGACATGGACAGGGCTGCTCGTCTGTTCGCGGAATCGAACAGACTGCTGGAGGCGTGAGGATTATCGCGGTGCCTGGAGAAAACCGCAATTTGTGACAGGTTTTCCGAGGCCAGCGCCATCGTCGCGGGGCGTGACGGCCTCGATTATTCCGTCAGGCAGGACGAAGACTTGCTTTCCCTGTGTTTCGGGCGGGGCGGTCTTTGCGCCTGACACGTGAAGACGAGGTTGCTGGTGCCGTCAGGTGGTGTGCGGTACTGAGGTGTTTCTGATTGTGAGATGAAACTCCACGGTGCATAGGACCGGGCGTGCGATGCTCGGCCGACGGTGTTCGCATTCGTGTCCTGGAGCGTTGGCGCACGATTGTTGCAGCGGCTGGGCTGCCTGCTCGGGTGTGGTTTCTTTACGGAAAATTAACAATTTTCGGGCATCAGGAGCCGTCCCTCGGCCGGCGGTCATGGGGCGTACATGACCTTGCTGGAGCACCCTGTTGTCGGTTTTCAAGAGTGTTGCGGGCCGCTGCCTGGGCCTGGATTTGCTGCGCGCGTCCGCGGTCCTGATGGTTCTTGTCAGTCACTGGACGTCCCATTTCGGCTACTGGTTTGGCTTTTACGTGCCGGCGGTGGTGGATATTCTCGGCGATGCCGGTGTTGAGATCTTTTTCGCGCTGAGCGGGTTCCTGATCGGGATTATCTTGATCGGTATCGCCGGGGCGCGTCCGACGTGGGCTGATTTTCGGATCTTCATGGTGCGGCGGGCGATGCGGACGCTGCCGCTTTACTTCCTTTGGCTGGCGTTGCTGCTTTGTGTTTTCCCACCCGCACAGGATGCGGTGGTGACGACACTGCGCTTTCTGACGTTGACGCAGAATCTTGTCGCGGAAATGCCGGCGGATTATTACTTTGCCGTCACGTGGTCGCTGACGATCGAGGAGTGGTTTTACCTGCTGTTTGGCGCTCTGCTTATCTTTCTGTCGCGACAGATCGGCGGCGCTCGTGCATTGCCGTGGTGTCTGGCGGTCTTCATGCTGGCGCCGTTGGCGCTACGGCTGATTTATGCGGAGCGCGGCGCGCTGGTGTTCTTCCGCATCGACGAGATTGCCTATGGGGTGTTGATGGCTCGGCTGTACCTCGGTGGCGGCTGGGTGTTTCGCCAGCCTTGGGCGCCGCTTGCGGTGGGGCTGAGCTTGATCGGCGTTGCTCTGGGCGGCCTGCTGCCGTTGCCGGATTATCTTGCGTTGCCGCTAACATCGAATATCGAGGTCATGGGCGGTGCGTTGTGCCTGCCGGCGGCGCTGCGACTGGGGCGGGCGGTGGCCTGGTTCGAGAAGCCGGTTCGATGGATGGCGGCGCGGTCCTACGCGCTTTACCTGATCCATCTGACGATCCTGGTGGATGTCGTGGAGAAACAGCTGGTCGAACCCGGCGTGCTGCCGGCGTTTATCGGCGTGGGCATAGCGGTGGTCGTGCCGTTTGGTCTGGCGGAACTGTCGTATCGGCTGCTTGAGGGGCCGATGCTTCGTCTACGCCCGCAGCAGAGCGCGGCGAGCCGGATAGGGACGGCACCGGCTGGGGCGCTCGCGGCGGGCTGAGCGGCGGAACAATGCCGGGCCGGGCGGTGGTTCGGGCGACCTATCGCCCGGCTAAGCAGGCGCGCGTTGGATGGGACGATCTCCGGGAGGAGGTGCTGCCGGTGTTGGAGGCGGGCATGGCTTGCGGGACCAGGCCTTGTCTCTTTGTCGGGTACCTCGCGTGGGACCCGGAACGTGCTTTGCCAGCAGACTGGAGATGCTGTGGCACATATTCGCGGCTGGGGAACGGCATTCGCTGGTGCGAGCGCCGGCAGTGTGGGCGCCGACAGTGTGGGCGCCGGCGGCGCAGGGTGGGTTGGTGTCGGCGGCGGTGGCACATGAAGAGTTGGCGCCGCCAGTGTGGGCGCCGCCGGGGCACGAAGGGTTGATGCGGGTGCGCGCGATATACCATTCGGCGGCCGGGCGGACGATTGGGTTGGCCGGGCGGGCGAGTGATCCGCGCGGGGCTGCGTTCGCGAGGTTTGCCGCGTTCCCGCGCGACGCTGCTCCCGCCGGGACGTCGCCGGTTTAGATTGTTACCCCGGCGGCCTGCATCAGCACGGTCGCGGCGTCGCGGGCTTGCGTGGCGACGGCGGGATCCTGCGTTACCAGCATCGACGCAATGGCGCCCTCGATCAGCAATGCGATTTGGCGGGCCAGGATGTCGGGGTTAGAGGCTCCAGCCTGGGTCAGCAGGGATCCGATGTGCTCGCGGCGCTCCTGTTTGTAGGTCGCGGCGATGGCGCGGGCAGATTGGCAGTCCTCGGCGAGTTCGGTGACAGCGTTGACGAACGGGCAGCCGCGGAAATCGCCTTTGGCGAAGCGGGTGTAAAGCTGGTCGAACAGTGCCAGGATTTGCCTGGCGGGGGGCTGTTCGGATGCGGGCAGTGGCTGGATGCGTTGCCGCAGGTAGGCGGCGATGAGCGCGTCCTTCGAGGGGAACGTGTCGTAAAGGGATCGTTTGCTGATCCCGGCCTCGGCTGCGACGGTGTCGACCCCGACGGCGCGGATACCCTTCTGGTAAAACAATCGGTCGGCGGCTTGCATGATACGCTCCGCCATGGGCGCCCGTTCGGTCACTCTGATCGGTCCTCTGGTTTGTGGACATGATTTGGCTTGCGGAAGCCCGGTTTACACCCCACCTGCGTTTCCACACAGGTCGGTGTGATTTATGTCAGTGTCAAGACATCGACCGACAAGGAGGATGAGCATCATGGACGTTGTTTCTTCTCGACCGGAGGTCGATGTGACGGGCGAAGTCGTCTACCTCGCGAAGACGGCGGACAAGCCGTATACCTACACCTATGATCCACCGGATGGGGTGGCGAAGACCAACATCGTGAGCGAGCCGCATACGGTGCCGGTCTATGACATGCGGCCGTTCGCGGACGGGCTGAGCCTGGATGTCCAGGGGTTCGCGCTGGTCGATGCGCCGACCGCGGTCACCGATTTCTATGACGAGCAGCAGCTTCAGGCGACGTATTACGCGGAAGCCGAGGCGCTGGTTAAGCAGGCCACCGGTGCGAGCCGGGTGGTGGTGTTCGACCATACGATCCGGCGGCGGACGCATGGGGTGGAGGACCGCACGCCTGGCGTTCCGCGCCAGCCGGTGACGCGGATCCATGGCGATTATACCGAGGTTTCGGGTCCGCAGCGGGTGCATGACCTGATGGGAGCCGAGGCTGACGATCTGCTGCAGCGGCGGTTTGCCATCGTCAACGTGTGGCGTCCGATTCGCGGGCCGTTGTTCGATGCGCCGCTGGCGGTTTGTGATGCAAGGTCGGTGGCTGATGGGGATCTGGTCGGCCAGGACCTGGTTTATCGCGACCGGACGGGTGAAATCTATGGGCTGACGTTCAATCCGGCGCATCGCTGGTATTATGCGCCGGCTATGCGGGCGGACGAGGCGTTGCTGTTGAAATGTTTCGATTCTCAGCGTGATGGCCGAGCGCGTTTTATGCCGCATACGTCGTTTGCCGATCCAAATGCGCCGGCGGACATGTTGCCGCGTGAAAGTATCGAGTTGCGCACGCTGGTGTTCTTCGACGCCTGACTGTTGATTTTTCCCTGAAGGCAGCGACTTCATCCGGCGGTCGACCGTTGGTGGTTTGACCGCCGGATGAAGGAGTGGGTTTGACGCTGCATCAGATCGAGGCCCTGGCAATTATTGCCGGGATGCTCGGCTTGTTCCTCTCCGACCGGTTGCGGTACGACCTTGTCGGTGCGTCGGCCTTGAGTGCGGCCACGCTGCTGGGCGTGGTGCCGTCGCACAAGGCATTCAGCGGGTTTTCGAGTCCGGTGGTCATCATCATCGCTTCGATGCTGGTGGTCAGCCGGGCGGTGGCGGTTTCGGGGGTGATTGACCGGGGCATGCGGTGGTTGCTGCACGGCGTTCGCTCCACAACGGTGCAAGTCGGTGTGCTGACGGGAGCAGTCACGTTGCTGTCGGCGTTCGTCAAGAATGTGGGTGCGCTTGGCATCTTCATGCCGATCGCGATCCAGGTGGCGGACCGGCAACAACGGCCGGTCTCCCGCTATTTGATGCCGCTGGCGTTTGGGTCCTTGATCGGCGGGACCATCACCCAGATCGGGACGTCGCCGAACATCCTGATCTCCCAGGTGCGCGAGCAGGTGACCGGGCGACCTTACGGCATGTTCGACTATACAGCGATCGGGCTGCCGCTGTCGCTGGCGGCGGTGGCATTCCTGAGTGTCGGCTGGCGGCTGCTGCCGTCGAACAGGCGCGGCCAGCCGTCGCCCGAGAAGCGGTTCACGATCGCCGACTACACCACGGAGGCTCGGCTGCCGGCGAATTCCGAGCTGGTGGGAAAGACGGTGGGCGAGCTGGAAACGGCGGTTGATCATGTTGTCGTGGTAACGGCGATTCTGCGTGAGCAGACCCACCGGTATGTGCCTCGGAGCCACTGGGTGCTGTACGCCGACGACATCCTGGTGCTGCAGGGTGATCCGGCAGCTTTGCAGCCGTTGATTGACCAGGGCCGGCTTTCGCTGCTGAACAGCGAGGCGGCGGCGGGGCTGAAACCCGAGGGCAAGGAAGATGATCTGGAGACGGTGGAGGCGGTGGTCGCGCCGTCTTCGGGGCTGATCGGCCAGACGGTTCGCACGCTGCGGCTGCGATCGCGTTTCGAGGTCAACCTGCTGGCGGCCGGTGGCGCGGGCGCGACACCGGATCGGCTATGGCAGCGTAACTTCGCCGCGGGCGATGTCGTGGTGCTGCAGGGGCGGACGAGCCGGTTGAACGAGGCGCTGCGGCAGCTCGATCTGCTGCCGCTGGCGGAGCGTAACCTGGCGATCGGCGGGCGTCGGAGCCGGTTCCTGCCGTTGGTGATCCTGGCGGTTGCTTTGCTGGCGATCGGGTTGCGATGGGTGGACGTGGAGGTCGGGTTCTTTGTCGCGGCAACAGCGGTCCTGCTGCTGCGGCTGATCTCGGTGCGGGAGGCGTACGAGGCGATCGACTGGCCGATCATTGTGATGCTGGGTTGTCTGATCCCGGTTGGCGAGGCGTTGAAGGACACCGGGGCGGCGGGGCTGATGGCGGATGGGTTGACGGTGCTGGCGGGGCACCTGCCGGGGACGATGGCGGTGGGGCTTGTCCTGATGGTGTCGATGTTGGTGACGCCGTTTCTGCATCATGCCGCGGCGGTCGTGGTGATGGGTCCGGTGGCGGCGGCGGTGGCGAAGAACCTTGGCTATGCGGTCGATCCGTTCCTGATGGCGGTGGCGTTTGGCGCGGCGTGCGATTTCCTGACACCGATCGGGCACCAGAACAGCACGCTGGTGATGCGGCCCGGGGGTTACCGGTTTGGCGACTACTGGCGGCTTGGGTTGCCGTTGTCGATGCTGGTCGGGATCGCGGGAACCTGGCTGATCGTTTGGTCGTGGCCGCTGTATTAGAGACCTCATGTCCGTATCCGGCCCGGAGAAACCGGGAGGGGGCGTAAGGCCATGGCTCTGCCCTGGACCTGCCAAGGGCACAGCCCTTGGAACCAGTCTGTCGGTGTTTGTAGCATCGGTCTGAACCCGCTTCACCGGATGGCTCCGTGGCCGCCCTGAGGAGTGACCCGTCGCGTCATGTGCAATGATCGCGGGTCGCGCCGGAAGGGCCGGCGTGGAGCCTCAGGCACAGGAGACCGGTCATGGAGCAGCCGACGCGATTTATCGGCTTGGATGTGCACAAAGATACCATCGTGATCGCGATCACCACCGCGGGCGAAGCTGGTAGGGCGACCGTCCACGGCACAATCCCCAACACCAGCGCGGCGCTGGTGACGCGGCTGCGCCGGGTCAGCCCCGCGTCGACGGGGACCACCAGCGGACCCCTGAGGTTCTGCTACGAAGCAGGTCCCTGCGGCTATGGTGTCCACCGCACGCTGACCGCGTCGGGTGAAGACCGCGTCGTCGTCGCACCGTCAATGATCCCGCGCAAAAGCGGCGAGCGGCGGAAGAATGACGAACGCGACGCCGCCGCTCTGGCGACGCTCCACCGCGGCGGCCTGCTGACCGACGTCTGGGTTCCAGATGCCGCGCATGAGGCCATGCGCGGCCTGATCCGCGCCCGTCTGGCGGCGGTGCGGGCGGTGCGGGCGGTGCGGGCGGTGCGGGCCGCACGCCAGCAACTCAGTGCGTTTCTGCTCCGCCATGAGCGGGTTTATCCGATCGGCAAAACGACTTGGACCAAAGACCACCGGAGATGGCTGGCCGATCAGAGTTTTGCCGAGCCGGCCCAGCAGATCGTGCTGCAGGAAAGTATCGAGGCGGTGCATGCAGGCGAGCAGCGGCGTGACCGTGTCGACGGATACCTGCGCACCCAGATACCAGGCTGGCGGCTCTACCCTCTGGTGCGGAACCTGTGTGCGCTGGGGGGCTTGGATACAACTGCCAGCGCAGGCCTGGCAGCGACGATTGGCGATCCATCCCGCTTTGCCACCGCGCCCGATTTCATGGCCTATCTCGGCCTGGTGCCGTCGGAAAGCTCGTCCGGGCCAAAGCGACGCACCGGTGCCATCACCAAAACCGGCGACGTGCATGCCCGCACCCTGCTGATCGAGGCCGCGCACAGCTACCGCTTGCCGGCCCGCATCGCGCGCAACAAGGTCGCCGCCGTCGATGCCGTCCCCGATGCGGTACGCGAGGTTGCCTGGAAGGCACAGACCCGGCTGTGCCGGCGCTACCGCCAGATGATGGCCAGAGGCAAGCCAAAGCAGGTCGTCGTCACCGCGATCGCCCGGGAACTGGCCGGTTTCGTCTGGAGCATCGCCTGCATCATGTCGGATCCGCCAACAACAGGTGCTGGCATAGCAACCACCGCGCCACAAGCTTGCCCCGAGCTGCCCACCGCCGGACCGCGTCCGCCACGCCACCAGCCGCTGATAGGCGCGGCGCGTCGGGCGCGGTCCCAAGGCATCCGCCATGAACTGAGCGAATAACTGGCTTATCATCCGGCATGCACGGCGGAGGGCGGGAATTGGTCAGGGCAATCCTCGCAAAGCGCTTGGAACACGACGTCCGCCTAGAGACAGAGGCAGGCCCGCGACGTAGCATGGTCTTGCGGCAACCTACCCGCGTATCGCAGCATGATCAACCGCCGCTCAGCGTCCGCCCTCCACCGTGCATGCCTGCATCCGTGCAATCAACCGTCAGATAGTGCCGGATGAGATTTTGCGGCCAAGCCTATTGAAAACGGACATGACAGCGTTTTGGCCTTTGTTTCCGGCAGACCCCCCGCGAAGTCGCGCAAGAACGCGGCCTCATTCAGGCGTCCTTCGTCGCCGTCGAAGACGATGCCGGCCGAGGCGGGCGGCGCGGGAAACGTCTTGGCCAAAGCTGCGTAGTCCTCACCGGCGTCCGGCGCCCGGGCCGCGACGTAGACGAGAGCCGAGACCTTCGGATTGACGCCGGCCTCTGTGACGATCATGCCGGAAAAAGAATGACCAACCAGGACCGTCGGCCCATCCTGCCGCGCGAGCACCCGCTCGGTCGAGGCCACGGCCTTCTCCAGCGTCGTCAGGGGATTTGTACAGCCGTGACGTTGAATTCGGCGGCTTGCAATCTTGGGATCACCTCGGACCAGCACGATCCGTCAGCAAACAGCCCATGCACGAGGACGATGTTGCGGGCGCCGGACACGCCTTGGGCACGCGCCGGACGCGGGATCAGCGGGGCCGCGGCGGCGGTTGCGAGTGTAGAGGTGAAGGTGCGACGGTTCATCATCATTGTCACTTGCCGTGGCAAGGGTCGAGGAGCCGCTCCTTGGAGCCTGATAGGTTTAGGTTGAACCTATCAGGCTCCAAGTCTTTTTGTTTGAGAGGGCGATTCACGTCTGAAGTTGGGTCAACCTCGGACGATCGCACTCTAGGCTCAAAACCCGATCAGGCACTAGGAATTGCTAAGTTTTTCCGATTCAAGACAGCCAGTTTGGCTGAGGCGACGGAAACATCATGGCTGAAGACTATCTGCTCGACGATCAAGCTTGGGCGGTGATCGAGCCTCTGCTTCCCAAGGTCTATGCCGGCGCGCGCCGGAGGGACGATCGGCGGATTATCAGTGGAATTGTCCATGTCCTGCGCAGCGGCTGCCGCTGGAAGGACTGCCCGGCGGTCTACGGACCCTCCACGACGGTCTACAATCGCTTCAACCGCTGGAGCGGCCGGGGACGTTGGCAGGGGATTTTCGACGCGCTGGTAGGGACGCTGCCCAATGACACGCGATCCATCGACAGCACCTCCATCAAGGTTCAGCGCTCCGCGGCCGGCGGAGAAGGCGGTGCGCGCAAGCAAGCGATCGGCCGTTCCCGCGGCGGCAGAACGACGAAAATCCACGGCATCGCCGACAGTCAGGGGCGGTTATTCCGCTTTAGCCTGACCCCGGGCAACATCGCTGACATCACTGCGGGCCACGAACTGGCGACGCAACTGCCGTCCGAGGGATGCCTGATCGGCGACATGGGCTATGACGCCAGGAAACTCCGGGTGGACCTCGCTTTGCGTGGGACGGCCAGCGTCATCCCGACCAATCCGACGCACAAGCACCAGTGGTATATCAACCGCGAGACCTACAAGAACCGCAATCTTGTCGAGCGGGTGTGGTGTCGGATGAAAGACTATCGGCGTATCGCCACTCGCTATGACAAACTTGCCCGCAATTTTGCTTCGTCGGTGGCTTTGGTGGCGATAATCATTTGGTGGACTGATTGAGTTCTGGAGCTTAGTGCGCCGCCAAATTTCAGTTGTCGGGCCAACCGGTCATCGGCGGGTTTCCGGCTGAACGTTTGAGGAGGACCGATTTCGCCGTATCGGGCGGTAACCAAGTGTGAGACTTTAAGCGCTTGAGCGCGTTGACTGTGAACTGTCAGCGCGCTCTATCTCGTTGTTTGCACGAGCAACAGTATCAGCCTGACTGTTCCAGTCAAGCCGATGTCGTTCTAGCCGCCGCCGCCCGCCAACCAGTTATAGTAATTTGGCCGATGCATGTGGGCATCCTGAGGCGTGGCGGCATTTGCGGTCCCCAAGACAAGGCTTATTGCGGTCAGGGCGGCGAGAATGATTGTTTTCATCGGATCCTCTTGCTTTGAAGTCGACCGAATGTCCGGTTTCGACGAAGTATAGTTTGAACTTTTTGCTGGGCTAAATCCAATTCGGGCTAGTCATCTTGCCATGTGCGAAGCGCATAATGTTGGCTGTGGTTACGGCAATGTGGCGGTCAATGGGCCTGGGCGATGAAGACCTGATCGGGAAACGAGTTCGAATTCGGGTGTCTGCATCACGACGATGGCATGGTCCGTTGCCTGGTGGCATTGATTGCACCCGGTCGTCAGATCGGTATAGGCCGCCACGAACGCGGCTTCGTTCCTGGTCTTGATTGCGATCTGCAACTCGGCAAGCTGCGGGGACGCAAAGGCCGCGATCAGGTCGGCGGTCGACTGGTCCTTGTAGGTCGGAATCGCCGCCGCGATGCGGGCGAGCGCGCCGCCGATGTTGTGACGCTCGTATTCCGCGTACTCCCAGTTCCGCGTTTTGCCCGCTTGCCAGAGCTTGATGTGACGTGGCTGGATGACTGCGTTCATCAAGTCGCTGGTGACGGGCCGGTATATTGTCGGTTCCGCCGCAGCCGGACGCCCGGGCGGATCCGTGGCAACGGCGACCGCCGCGACCGTCGCCGTGAGCAGGATCGCTGCCAGGCCAATCCGCTTCGGGTGGTTACTCATACTGGCTCCACTGATGAATGCTTGCCGGCACGGATGCCTGATTGGGCTGTGGGATGCTGTGAGGTGGTGCGTGGCGCCGCCCGGGGGCGGCCCAGCGCATGGCTCAATTTGTCCATGTAGATGTAGACGACCGGCGTGGTGAACAGCGTCAGCACCTGCGACACCAGCAATCCGCCGACCATGGCGTAACCGAGCGGCTGGCGCAGTTCGGACCCTGTCCCGGTCCCGAGAGCCAGCGGCACGCCGCCCAGCATGGCGCACAGCGTTGTCATGAGGATGGGGCGAAAGCGAAGAAGGCAGGCCTGATGGATAGCCTGTTCCGGGGAAAGCCCACATTCCCGTTCGGCGTGAATGGCGAAATCGACCAGCATGATGCCGTTCTTCTTGACGATGCCGATCAGCAGGATGATGCCGATGATGCCGATCACATCCAGGTTCATCCCGAACAGCATCAGCGTTGCCAGGGCGCCGAGGCCGGCGGCCGGCAGCGTGGACAGGATCGTCAGTGGATGGATCAGGCTTTCGTACAGCATGCCAAGGATCAGGTAGACGGCGAATAGTGCGGCCAGGATCAGAATGGGCGTGCTGCTGAGCGAGCTTTGGAACGCCTGGGCGCTGCCCTGGAAGCTTGTCGCCAGGGATGCCGGCAGATGCAGACTTGTGGCAGACGCCTGAACGGCTGCGACGGCGGCGCCGATGGAGACGCCAGGGGCGAGGTTGAAGCTGAGCGTGACGGAGGGGAACTGCCCCTGGTGATTGACGGCAAGGGGCGTCACGGTCGGTTCGACTGTCGCGATCTGGCTAAGGGGAACCTCCGTGCCGGACTGCGACCGGACGTAGATCCGTTTCAGCGCATCGGGGCCGAGTTGGTAGCTTGGATCGACTTCCAGGATTGCGTAATACTGGTTCAGCCGGGTGTAGATGCGGGCGATGTGGCGCTGACCGAAGGCGTCGTAAAGCGTCGTGTCCACCTTGGCCGGATCGATGCCGAACCGGGAGGCGGCGCTACGGTCGATATTGATCATCAGCGTCTGGCCAGTGGATTGCTGGTCGCTGGCGACCGAGGTCAGTTGCGGCAGTGCTTGCAGTTTTTGCAGCAGCCGGGGCGCGTAGTGCGACAGCTCCTGCTCATCCACATCCGTCAGCGTATACTGATACTGCGTTTTGGACAGGCGGCTGCCGATGGTGATGTCCTGGGCGGCCTGCATGTAGAGCGTCATGCCCTGCACCTGCTGCAGGGCGGCGTTCAGTCGGGTGATCACCTGATCGGCCGTTACGTTACGCTGGCCTTGTGGCTTGAGGGTGATGAACACGCGGCCATCGTTCTCCGTCACGGTGGGGCCACCGGGTCCGATGTAACCCACGGCCGACGCCACCGCCGGATCATGACTGGCGATCGCGAGGATCGCCTGCTGGCGCTGCTTCATGCCGTCGGGAGAAACGTTCTGTGCCGCCTCGCTGATGCCGACGATCAGTCCAGTGTCCTGCTGCGGGAAGAAGCCTTTCGGAATGATGATGAACAGCGCAACCGTTGCCGCGACGGTCATGAGCATCACGGTCAGGGTGATCCGGCGATGGCGAAGCGCCACGACCAGTGCCCGATCGTAGGCTGCGACCAACCTGTCGAGCCCGTGCTCCAGCAGGCGCGACAGATAGCCGGGTGTGGCGTCGTGGTCGGGCTTCAGCCGGTAGGCGCACATCATCGGCGTCAGCGAGAGCGACACCACGACGGACACCAGGATCGACACGGCGACGGTGACCGCGAACTCCTGGAACAGCAGCCCGACCACACCGCCCATCAGGAACAGCGGGATGAAGACCGCGATCAGGGAGATGGAGATCGAGAAAATGGTGAAGCCGATTTCGCTGGCGCCAAGCAGGGCGGCCTGCATGGGTTCGGCGCCTTCCTCGATATGGCGGACGATGTTCTCGATCATGACGATGGCGTCGTCCACGACGAAACCCACCGCGATGGTCAGGGCCATCAGCGAGAGGTTGTCCAGGCTGTAGTTCAATGCGTACATGACGGCGAACGTGCCGATCAGCGAGATTGGCACAGAGATGGCGGGGATGACCGTCGCCCAGAACTTGCGCAGGAAGAGGGCGATCACCGCGACCACCAGCGCGATGGTCAGCAGCAGGGTGAATTGGACGTCGGCGACGCTGGCCTTGATTGTCTGGGTGCGGTCGGAGACCACCTCGACCTTCAGGGCTGGCGGGACAGACGCCTCCAACTGGGGCAGGGCCTTGCGGATGGCGGCCACGGTGGCGATGACGTTGGCGCCTGGCTGACGCTGCACCGCGAGCAGCACGGCGGGTTTGGTATTCAGCCATCCCGCGAGCGTGCGGTCGTCCGGCGCGGCGATGGCACGGCCGATATCGCGGACGCGGAGCGCTGCGCCGTTGCGGTAGGCGATGATGGTGTCGTCGAAGCCAGAAGCGGTTTCCAACTGGTCGTTGGTCTGCAGTGCGTAGGTTTGCTGTGGGCCGTAGAGCTGGCCCTTTGGCTGATCGACGGTGGCATTTACCAGGGCCGCGCGGACGTCCTCCAGATCCAGGTTGGCGGCGGCGAGTTGGGCGGGATTGACCTGAATGCGGATGGAGGGACTTTGCAGTCCGCCGATCCCCACGATGCCGACGCCGGGGATCTGGGAGATTTTCTGGGCCAGGAGTGAATTGGCGTAGTCGCTGACCGTGGTGATCGGCAGGGTGTCGGATGACAGCGAGACCAGCAGGATGGGCGTGTCCGCGGGGTTGGTCTTGCGGTAGGTGGGCGGGTTGAGCAGCGACGCCGGCAGTTGCCCCGCCGTCGCGTTGATCGCCGCCTGCACGTCCGATGCGGCGGAGTCGATCGTCCGGCTGCGGTCGAACTGCAGCGTGATCTGGGTGAATCCGGTGCCGCTGCTGGAGGTGAGCTGGGTCAGGCCAGGTATTTGGCCGAACTGTCGCTCCAGCGGTGTGGCGACGGTTGCCGCCACGGTTTCCGGGTTCGCGCCGGGCAGTTGCGCGGTGACCTGGATGACCGGGAAATCGACGCTGGGGAGCGCTGCCACCGGCAGGCTCTGATAGCCGATTATGCCCAGGGCAACGATCGCCACCATGAGAAGCGACGTCGCGATCGGGCGCCGGATGAAGACCGAGGATAAGTTCATGGCAGCAATCCCGAGCTGGCGGCGGAGATGTTGGCCACTTGGTCGGGTTGGGAGGGCGTGACGACAGTTCCGTCCGCGAGGCGGTACTGGCCTTGCTCCACGACCGTTTCGTTCGGCTGCAGACCCTTGTCGACGAGGGCGATGCCGCGTTGGCGTTGGGCAATCTGGACCTGCTGGGCCGCGACCTTGTTGTCCGGTCCGACCACGAACACGAACGGACCGTTGGCGCCTTGCTGCACCGCATCGGTCGAGACCGTGAGACCGTCATGCACGGTTCGTGTCGTCAGCTCGACGTTGACGAAGGTGCCGGGCCACAACAGCCGCCTTGGGTTGGGGAACAGGGCCTTCAGCTGCACGGTCCCGCTTGTGGGATCGGCCTGGTTGTTGATGAGCAGCAGCTTGCCGGCGTCGAGTTGCCGGCGTCCGGCCTGGTCGTAGGCCACGGCCTGGACGGGGCCGGCTCTCAGCGCGTCCTGCACGGCGGGGATGTCGCCCGCGGGCAGGGTGAATACCACGGCGATCGGCTCCACCTGGGTCACGGTCACCAGCCCACCGGTGTCCGTGGGATGGATGATGTTGCCAACATCCAACGTGCGGATGCCGGTCACGCCGTCAAACGGCGCGACAAGGGACGTGTAGCTGAGCTGGGTTTGGGCGTTCTCGACCGCCGCCTGGTCCGATTTTACATCGCTTTGCAGTTGGGTAACTTGCGACTGTTCATCTTTGACCTGCTGATCGGTTGCGTAGCCTTTGTCCAGCAGCGGCAGGCTTCGGCCCAGATTGACCTGGGCGTTGGCCAGATGCGCCTGATCTCGGGACAGCAGCGCTTGTGCCTGGTCCAGGCTGGCCTGCTCGGGCCGAGGGTCCACCTGGGCCAGGCGGTCGCCGCGTTTGACCTGCTGGCCTTCGATAAAGTCCACGCTTTGCAGCAAGCCGGTCACCTGGGATCGGATCACTGCGGTGTTCAGCGCCTGCACTGTTCCAAGCCCGCCGAGGATGATCGGCACGTCGCCCTGTTTCACCGCTGCGGTTACGATGGGTACGGGCGCTGCGGCTGTCGGGGCGGCGGCCGGTGCGGACAGGGTCAGGTACCCGTCGATACCGAAGCCGATCGCTGCGATGACCACGAGACCGATTGTGAGTTTTTCGAAACGCATCGTGCCGCTCTCTGATGATTGGCGGCGGTCATACCGCTGTTTCGTGCGTTCGTTTTATTCGGTCTCCACATAGCATTATGAAGAGGTTGAATGGGGGGACGGGGCCTTTTGACGTCCATATTCCGGGTTTGACGGCTGGTCCGCAATGTTCGAGGCTGGCGGCGCGGCTTCGACCGCGGTGTGAGAGGGGCAGTGGATCAACCGGCGCTTACCGCGCGTGGGAGCACGTGCCGGCGGAATGGCGCGGGATTGCAGGGTCTGTCGGGCCGGATCAGGCTCTATGGCGGACCGCGACGCCTGGTCGCGCCCGGAATGAAGCGTTGGTCTTCACTCCGGGCGCCTGTTATCAGACGTTTTCGTATTCCGCGGATATGTCCTTGTTGGTGTAGTCTTTGAGTAACGCCGTTGCGATCAGGCCGATCATCGAGACGACGAGCATGTAGATCGCGACTGGCAGGCTTGAGTGATACTTCGCGACCAGCCACGTCGCCACGAATGGCGCTGGACCACCGGCGATGATGGAGGCGAGCTGATAGCCGAGAGATGCGCCACTGTAACGAAGGCGTGGCGAGAATGCCTCGGCAATGAGGGCGGCCTCGGGTCCGTACAGGTTCATGACCGGAACCAGGGAGATCGCCACGGCGACGAAAATGACCCACGGGATCATGGTGTCCAGCATCGCGAAGTATGCGAAGCCGAAAATCCCCATGATCACGCAGCCGGTCATGAACATCCGTTTGCGACCGACGATATCTGACAGCCGGCCGGCGATGGTGACCCAGAGGAAACCAAGCACGGTCTGTGCAAGCACGCCGAGTAGCAGGAAATCACGGGTCATTCCCAGCACCGTCGTGCCGTAGGTGAAGATGAACGTTCCGACGAGATAGCCTGGTGCCTGCTCGGGCAGCCGGAGCAGGGCGGTCAGCAGCACCTGCTTCGGCTGGCGCTTCAGCACCTCCAGCACCGGCACGCGTTCGGTCCGCTTCTCATCGAGGATTTTCTGAAACACGGGGGTTTCCAGAATGCCCATGCGGATCCAGAACCCGACGCCGACCATGACGATGCTGATCAGGAACGGTATCCGCCATCCCCAGACCAGGAACTGATCACCGGACCACCAACTGAAGAACAGCACCGCTCCATTGGCCAGGAACAGACCGGCGGGAGCGCCGAATTGTGGCCAGGACGCGATAAACCCCCGATTGTTGTTGCCTTTGCTCCATTCCATTGCCAGCAATACGGAACCGCCCCATTCGCCGCCTACCCCGATGCCTTGAACCAGACGGATGAAGGTCAGCAGGACGGCGCCCCAGATGCCGATGCTGGCATAGGTGGGGACCAGGCCGACGGCGACGGTTGCAAACCCGGTCACCAGCAGGGTCGTGATCAGCGTGGCTTTGCGGCCGATCCGGTCGCCGTAGTGGCCGAAAATCGCCGCACCGATGGGACGGCCGACGAAGCCGATGAAAAACACGCCAAACGCCTGGAGGACGCCGATCAACGGCTCCGATCCAGGGAAAAACAGCTTGCCGAATACGAGGCCGGTGACTGTGCCGTACAGCAGAAAGTCATACCATTCGATCGTGGTGCCAACTGTGCTTGCGATAAGTGCCCTACGCAGGTGCCTGTCGTGCTCGGCCTCGGTCAGGCCACTGAAAGCGGAGATCGCGGTGGACATCGTGGTTCCTCCCTTTGTTGGGCGGCCACAGATGTGGGTGAATTCTTCAGTTCCAGCGCGTCGTGCTGCCCAGGTGGTTCATTCCGCCTGTGGTTCGTACACCCGTGCCGTCGGCGGTCATGATGGGCGAAATAGTCGCGGCCGACAACGGGAGCGGTGTAAGTATTGTCGATGTTGATCGGAACTGTGGGATTTGTTGCGTGTCGGACGGCTTCCTGCATTCTGTTATTGGGATCCGGGCGGTTCTGGTCATGACGATCCGGGAGATATGCCAAGTTTAGGATTCTGCCGGTTTCACTGTGGGCAATGCCGGCATTTTCGGAAATCTTGCTCGGTGGCCCTTGGGACCATGTCTGCCGCGATCAACTGATCAGCGATTGAAGCCTTCAAGTTCCTCCTTGGCCCAGTCAATCGCCTGTCTGATCGATTGCCCGAGGTAGAGTTTGGCCAACATATTGGGCATCGTCGCCCGGCTGACGATCTGCGCTGCGATCGCGGGCGGTGCAGGCCATCCCTGGGCAAGTGGCCGGCTGCCATGCCAGGGACGGATCGGGTAGTTGGAAAAGACACCCTTTGGCGGCTGGATTTCGTCCCAGACAGGAGAATCCGACATGCTCTGAAGGACGGCAAGATCGAAACCCTCGACCGTACGGCAGCGTTCTTCGAACAACGGTCGTTGCGACAGATAAATATTGAGGTCCTTCGCCGCGGTCTTGTTCTTACTGAAGTTCCAGATGCCGGAGAACGCGTGACCATGCGGGATGAACCGGCCGGCCGGACCGGCTGGACAGGGAAATGCCCACATGTCTTCGAAAACCTTCATTTTATCACGCTTCGCGACCGCGTAGGGGGACGGCGGATCGTAGATCAACGCGCTGCGGCCGGCGATCATCACGCGGTTGTCGGTGGCGTCGTCGTAACTTAACGCGTCGTCCGGCAGGACCTTGACAAGCCTTTGGCCCCACTCGAGGAACTCCCGCATTTTGTCGGATTCGAGTGTGATGTTGCCTTTGGCGTCCACCAGTTCTGCCCCGAATGCGGCGAACCAGACTGTTGCATTGCCGACTGAGTCGCCGGTGTTTCCGATGCCCAGACCAAATGGATAGCCTGCCCGCTTGCAAGCCTCCGCGGCCTTGATGAAGGCCTCGTAAGTCCATTCCGGGGCGATTGGTCCGGGCTCCACCGCATGGGGCGGGTACATGGCCTGCAGGTCGATGCCAGCGAGCTGTTTCATCAGGCTGATGCGGCCTAGGCAGGGTCTGGACCCGGTGTAGGTGGAGGTCGGTATGCCTCGCCAATGACCATCCACCTTTCCCAGATACTCGAAGGTCGGGAGAAAAGGTCCCCACTCGTCGGTGATGGCCTTGATCGCGTCGTCTACCGGTTCGAGTTTGTCGGCGTAGGTAAACAGGTCGTATTGGTTCTGGCCGAACTGCAGCGCGTCATGGCCGGTGCCGGACTGTGCTTCCGCGGCTGCGGTCAGCGTGAGCTTGAAGCCGGTTGAGGTGATGAAGTCGACTGACACGTCAACTTTGTTCTTGTCGGCCCAGGTTTGGATTTGCTTGCGAAGGATGCCGTTGCCGCTTGGCACCCAATGATCCCAGTAACCGATCGACAACTTGCCGCCGGCGCCTGCCGAGCGGATGTGAACGAGTGGCAATGCGGTTGCCGCGCTGCCTGTTTGCAAAGCGCTGCGACGCGTGATCCGGCGCGATTTCGCCATGGCGTATCCCCTTGTCTGGCGGTCGCGGTTTGCCGCGATCATTATTGTTACTTTTTAGTAACAAATATAGTTGTCGGAGGCGGCTGTGCCGGCTGGTTCCCAAGTACGGGCCAGGAGACAGGTCTCCGCGTACTATGCAGGAAATCTGGCCGAGCAGTGAAAACATCTTTGTGCGGTTCTAGACGGGGTGCGCCGCATACTGTGAGTTTTGGTGCTGCTCAGGAGTTTCCCGAGATGTGGTGTACAGGCTGCGATGAACGCCCTCCGGCGGTCATTGCTTGCGACTTTGCCGCTCAAGCATGAGACATCCATCTGTCTGTTACGATATCGTTTTCTTTATCGATACTGTGTGTCGCGCTTGATTGATCGTCGGTGGTGGCTCTGCCGGCCCGGTTAACCTCGAAACCGCCTATGACACCACGTAGACCGATGTTAGCGTGAACCATCAAAGGGCAGGCGCCATGACCCTATGTTCGCCATGGTTGACCAGATCCGGTTTGCCGATAACTGGGTATGCCGGGTCACCTCCGACCGGAACAGTGGTTGGGGTGGCGTGGCTGATATGCGCGGCTTTATCGTACGCCCGAGGCAAGCTTCCTGCATGGGAATTTGAATTATCACTGCGGCGTGCGTTGTCAGGCTGTCGGCAAGGACGAGGGCGCCAAGTGTCGATGGCTGTTGCGGAGCCCTGGTGGGACGACCACGCTGCCGCCCGGGCGCAGGGTGGCCGTCATTCTGGCTCGCGGCCATGTCTTGTGCGGTTTCGTCCGTGATGGGTAAATCACCGGGTTGCCGCTTGTCGAGGCGGTGGTCGGCACGGGCGTCCGATCGTTGCGAGTTACCGAATTCAGTGCAAAGGAGAATCCGATGACCGGTTGGCATACGCTGCCTCGGCGCAACTTCCTGAAAGTGGCTGGTATCGCCGGCGCTGGATTGGTAACGATGTCGGCCGCGGCAGAAACGACGATGAATTTTTCTCCGCCGCTACCGGGTGGACCGAACGAGCGGCCGCTGACCACCACCTATCCGACAAAGGGTGCGATGATCCTGCAGCGGACACGGCCGCCGCTGCTGGAGACACCGTTCGATGCGTTCGATCAGGGTGTGTTCACCCCCAACGACCGGTTTTTCGTCCGCTGGCATTGGGCGGTGATCCCACCTGAGGTCGATATAAGGACATTCCGGCTCACTGTGCGCGGGCATGTTACGCAGCCGCAATCTCTCTCGCTGGACGATATCCTGGCTTTGCCTAGCGTCGAGTTGGCGGCGGTCAACCAGTGCTCGGGCAACTCGCGGGGCTATTTCCAGCCGCGCGTCGCCGGCGGCGAATGGGGCAACGGTGCGATGGGCAACGCGCGCTGGGTGGGCGTGCGGCTGAAGGATGTGCTGGAGCGGGCCGGCGTCAAGGCGGGTGCGGTGCAGGTGCGCTTCAACGGCCTGGACGAGCCGGTGGTTCCGGATGCTCCAGACTTCATCAAGTCGCTCGACATCGATCATGCGCGCGACGGCGAGGTGATGATCGCTTATCGCATGAACGGCGAGCAACTGCCGCTGCTGAACGGGTTTCCACTGCGGCTGGTGGTGCCGGGCTGGTATTCGACCTACTGGGTCAAAATGCTCAACGAGATCGAGGTTCTCGGCAAGGCGGACGACAATTTCTGGATGGCCAAGGCTTATACTATTCCGGACACCCCGCACGCGAACGTCAAGCCGGGCGAAACCGGCTATCGAAGCGTCCCGATCAACCGGATGGTGCCGCGTTCGTTTTTCACCAATCTGCAGCCGGGCGGCACGGTGCAGACAGGGGCACCCACAACAGTCCGTGGCATCGCTTTCGGGGGCGATACAGGGGTGTCGCAGGTTGATCTGTCAACCGATGAGGGAAAAACCTGGCGGCCGGTGCAGCTTGGCGCGGACGAGGGCAAATACAGCTTCCGACGTTGGGAGGCGAAGGTCACGCCGGCTGCCCGCGGTGACATGACATTGATGGTTCGTTGCACTAACACCAACAAAATTATGCAGCCAAGCGAGGCGAACTGGAACCCATCCGGGTTCATGCGCAACGTCATCGAGACGCTGCGTGTGTCGGCTGTTTAGGGAGATGTGCAGGATGTTTGGTTTCAGACGCGTTTGCTGCACGATGCTCGCTGTCGGCTCGGTGCTTGTTCCGCTGGGTGGCCGCGCGGAGACTTCGGCTCCGTTCAGCTTCAAATCGGTCAGCGTTGATCTGCCGACCGGGGATCGCATGTTCGCGGGTGGCGCGCAGGCCGATCCGATCAACAACAACTGCCTGACCTGCCATTCCGCGGGCATGGTTCTGAACCAGCCGGCTTTGTCGCGAGCGGCATGGGAGGCAGAGGTTCACAAGATGATCGATGTCTATAAGGCGCCTGTCGCCGCGGAGGACGTGCCGGCCATAGTCGCCTATCTCGCGGCGACCAAGGGGGCCAAATAGGCGGGGGTTCTAACGGCGCGTCGCGGCGCGTTCAATGAGTAAGCTTGGTGAGCCCGGTGGGAATCGAACCCACGACCCCAAGATTAAAAGTCTCGTGCTCTACCAACTGAGCTACAGGCTCGCCGCCGCGCTTTGAACGCTATGCAAGGCCGCGGGTCAAGCGTCACCGGCGGCTATCAGCGCTGAATTCGTCGAAAAACAGATATCCTATCCTGCATCAGGAAGCAGTGTGTCAGCCCCGTGCGCGTTGTCGTTGTGCCAGCGTTGCTGGCGTCGGACTGCGACACGGGGCAGTCGATCACGCAGCGTCCGCGGCGACCGTCAGCTTCTCGATCTTGTCCGGATCAGACACGGTGCCGCCACCGCCGCTGCCACGCTTGATCTGATCGACCAGTTCCATGCCCTCGATAACCTGGCCCCAGATCGTGTACTGACCATTCAGGTGGGACGCCGGTTCGAACATGATGAAAAACTGGCTGTTGGCGCTGTGCGGGCTTTGCGACCGAGCCATGCCGCAGGTGCCGCGCAGGAACTTCGCCTTGTCGGTGAATTCGGCGCGGATGTTGTCCAGATCACTGCCGCCGGTACCGGTGCCGGTCGGATCGCCGCCTTGGGCCATGAACCCTTCGATGACGCGGTGGAACACCGTGCCGTCATAGAACCCCTTGCGCACCAGGGCCTTGATCTGCTGGACGTGCATCGGCGCGATGTCCGGCAAAAGCTGGATTGTGACACGGCCCTGTTTCAGGTCCAGGTACAGCGTGTTCTCGGGGTCGAGAGCCGGCTTTGCGTCGCTCATGTTTCCTGTCTCCTTCAAAAATCTATTTTACGTCGGCGGCTACATGCATGTGGATAATGCGATCGGGTTCGCCAACCACCTGTCCGTTCGGTCCCGTGCCGCGCTTGATCTGGTCGACGTATTCCATGCCGCGCACCACGGTGCCCCAGATGGTG
Source organism: uncultured Alphaproteobacteria bacterium (assembly GCA_963790515.1). Taxonomy (GTDB): domain Bacteria; phylum Pseudomonadota; class Alphaproteobacteria; order Acetobacterales; family Acetobacteraceae; genus Rhodopila. The sequence continues at coordinate 186,595 of CAWBPF010000009.1, forward strand.
TATTTGCCGTCCAGCGACGGTGCCGGCGCGAACATGATGAAGAACTGGCTGTTGGCGCTGTCTGGGTCCGAAGACCGGGCCATCCCGCATACGCCGCGCACGAAATGCCGTCCGCCGAACTCGGCGGGCAGGTTCGGCAGTTTGCTGCCGCCGGTGCCGGTCCCCGTGGGGTCGCCGCCTTGGGCCATGAAGCCCTCAATGACGCGGTGGAACGGAGTGCCGTCGTAGAAGCCCTCCCGTGTCAGTTTCTTAATCTGAGCGACGTGCTTGGGAGCGACGTCGGGCAGCATTTGGATCACGACGCGGCCCTGTTTCAGATCCATATATAGCGTGTTTTCCGGATCCGTGGTCTGCGCGACAGCCGGAGTCCGGGTCAGCCCCGGAGCGGCCATGGCCAGCGCGGCGCTGGATGCGATCAGGGTACGGCGATACATGAACGCCCTCCTTTCTTAGCGAATATTCGGGGAATCCGGCGGGTCAGCCCCGGATGCGCTTCATGACCCGTTCGTACGTCAGTGCGGGGACGAACGAGGTGATGTCGCCGCCCAGGACTGCGACTTCCTTGACGAGGCGGGAGGCGATGAACTGGTGGGTCTCACTCGCCATGAGGAACACCGTTTCAATGTCCGGCGCCATCCGGTAGTTCATTCCGGCCATCTGGAATTCATAGTCGAAATCGGACACGGCGCGAAGCCCTCGGACGATCATCGACGCGCCGACCTTGCGGGCGAAATCGATCAGCAGGGTATCGAACGGGATCACCTCGATGACCATGCCGTTGCGGGTGGCGATGGTCTCGATCTCCGCTCTCACCAGCTCGACCCGCTCCTCCAGGGTAAACATCGGGCCTTTGCCGGTATTGATCGCGACGCCGACCACCAGCTTGTCCAACAACCGAGCTGCTCGGCCGATGACATCAAGGTGACCGTTGGTAACTGGATCGAACGTGCCTGGGTAGAGGCCTATCCGCGAAGACCGGTGAGCGTCCGTATCAGCCATTATTTCCTTCCTCGGGGGCAGGCGTATCGTTGTCGTCGGCCAAACCCTCGATCGGCCCATCAGCAGCGGTGCCTTCATCGGCGGCACCGTTATCGTCGGTCTCAACTTCCAGCACCGTGAACACGCTGGTCACGTGCTCACCCTTATCGACGCGGAACAGGGTCACGCCCATCGCCTGGCGGCCTGTGGTGCGCACCTGGTCGACGGGAACCCGGATCAGCCGCCCAGCGTCGGTCACCATCATGATGTCATCACCTTGGCGCACCGGGAAGGTCGCAACGACCGTCTTTCCGTTGCGCGGCGCTAAAGTGATGTTTCCGATGCCTTGGCCGCCGCGTCCGGTGACCCGGTATTCATAGGCCGACGTACGCTTGCCGAAGCCCATATCCGTCACGGTCAGCAGCATTTCCTCCGCCAACTCCATTTCGTCAAAACGCTCGGGCGACAACGTCACTTCGGGGACATAGCCTTCGCCTTCGGCAGCGTCGACTGCGGTCGCGTCCGGTTCGGTTTCCCCGTTGCCGCGCCGCTTGGCGTTGGCCTGCTTCAGATAGGCAACGCGCTCTTCCGGTGAGGCTGCGACGTGGCGCAGGACCGAAAGGCTGATGACTTCGTCGCTTGACAGCAGCTTGATGCCGCGGACGCCCGAGCTGTCGCGGCCGGCAAAGACCCGCACTTGTTCGTCGGACAACTGGAAGCGAATGCAGCGGCCCTTGCGGGTCGCCAGCAGCACGTCGTCGCCCTCACGGCATGTGGCGACACCGACCAGGTGATCGCCTTCGTCCAGCTTCATGGCGATCAGGCCGGCGGCGCGGACATTCTTGAAATCCGACAACCGGTTGCGCCGCACGTTCCCCGATGCGGTCGCGAACACCAGATGCAGGCTTTCCCACAGCGTTTCGTCCTGCGGCAGCGGTAGCACCGTGGTGATCGTATCCGACCCCAGTTCCGGCAGCAGATTGATCAGGGCGCGGCCCTTTGCCGTGGGTCCGGCCTCTGGCAACTTCCAGACCTTCACCCGGAAGGCTTTGCCGCCGGATGAGAAGAACAGCACCCACTGGTGGGTGTGGCCGTTGAAGCTGCGGGTGACGATGTCGTCACCGCGTGTCGCAGCCCCGCTGCGGCCACGGCCGCCGCGGTTCTGCGCCCGGAAAGTTTCCAGTGTCGTGCGCTTGATGAAGCCGTCGCGGGTGATGGTGACGACCATCTGGCCGGGCTCGATCAGACTTTCGTCGTCCTGGTCGCCGACGTAATCCGCGATGTCCGTCATACGCGGCGACGCGACTTCCTTGCGGGCGGCTGTCAGCTCGTCGGTCATCACTTCCATACGGCGGATGCGTGAGCCCAGAATTTCCAGCAGTTCGCGGATCTTGCCGCCGACCTCGGTCATCTCGGCCTGGATTTTCTCCCGTTCGAGTCCGGTCAGGCGCTGCAGGCGCAGTTCCAGGATGCCGCGGGCCTGCTCTTCAGTCAGTCGGACGGTGCCATCGGGGGCGATAATATTCCCTGGCTCGTCGATCAGGGCGAGCAGGGCGCCGATGTCCTCGGCGGGCCAGTCGCGGCCCATCAGCGCCACCCGGGCGGCGGCGGCGTCGGGGCTGGCGCGGATCAGGCGGATGACTTCGTCGATATTGGCGACGGCGATCGCGAGACCGACCAGGTTGTGGGCGCGGTCGCGCGCTTTCCCAAGTTCGAAGCGGGAGCGACGAAGGATAACGTCCTCGCGGAACCGGATGAAGCACATCAGGGCTTCCCGCAGACCCATCTGCTTCGGCTGGCCATCGTCGAGCGCCAGCATATTTATGCCGAAGCTGGTCTGCAGCTGGGTGAACCGGAACAACTGGTTCAGCACCACTTCCGGTGTTGCGTCGCGCTTCAGCTCCATGACGATGCGCATGCCGGAGCGGTCGCTCTCGTCACGCATCTCGCCGATGCCTTCGATGACCTTGCCACGGACGAGTTCGGCGATTTTCTCAATCAGGGTCTTCTTGTTCACCTGATAGGGAATTTCGGTGACGATGATCGCGGTGCGGTCCTTGCGGATTTCCTCGAACTCAGTCCGGGCGCGGATGGTGATGCTTTCGCGTCCGGTTTCAAACGCCGCGCGGATGCCGGCACGGCCGATGATGATGCCGCCGGTCGGGAAATCCGGCCCGGGGACGATCTTCATCAGGTCTTCGAGCGATGTGTCGGGTTCGGCGATCAGCGCCAGGGTGGCATCGATGATCTCGCCCGGGTTATGCGGCGGAATATTCGTCGCCATGCCGACCGCGATGCCATTGGCGCCGTTGATCAGCAGGTTGGGGAACTTGGCCGGCAGAACCTTCGGCTCATGCTCCAATTCGTCGTAGTTCGGCTGGAAATCGACAGTGTCCTTGTCGATGTCTTCCAGCAGCAGCGCCGCGGCCTTGGCCAACCTGACCTCAGTGTAACGCATTGCCGCCGGGTTATCGCCGTCGACCGAGCCGAAATTGCCCTGACCGTCGATCAGGGGCAGGCGCATGGAGAAGCTTTGCGCCATGCGGACCATGGCGTCGTAGATCGAGCTGTCGCCGTGCGGGTGATATTTACCCATCACGTCGCCGACCACGCGGGCGGATTTGCGATAGGCCTTGTCCGGGGTGTAGCCGGCCTCGTGCATGCCGTAGAGGATGCGTCGATGCACTGGCTTGAGGCCGTCGCGGGCATCCGGGAGCGCGCGCGACACGATCACGCTCATGGCGTAATCGAGATAGGAGCGGCGCATCTCCTCTTCTAAAGTGACCGGCTGCATGTCGCCGTGCGGTCCGATGGGATCCAGAGGCTGGTCAGGTGTGTCGCTCAAATCTCGCTCAATCCATTACTCGCGTCTGCGCGACCCTGTGTTCTACCCGGGATCGGATCAGACCCGCTTCATCGGCGCTTGATAGGCTGATTCGAGGCCTGTGGCGAGTGCCAGTTTAGGTGTCGCGCACGAACGGCTCGTTTTGGTTCCAGCAGAGCGGTTTTTGGTAGAGGGGTTTTTGACAGGGCGGTTTTTGACAGGGCGGCTTTTGGCAGGGCTGGGCCGGCTGTCAGTGGCGTGCCAGCCCGAAGACCACCGCCAACCCGGTGGCTGGCATGGCGAACACCGCCCAGGCGGGGTGATGCAATTCTGTCAGCCCCACCGCCACGATGACGATCAGGGCAACGCCGGCCACGTTCCAGGTGTCGCCGACCAGCGTTTTGAAGAACGCCTTCACGCCGTGATCCGGCTGGGCTGGCGGACGATCGGCACCAAAGCCTGGCCACCGAGGACAAAGAAGACCGCCAGGATCAGCAGCGACCATTCGCCCCCGGGCCATATGTCGCCGGCCAACGCCTCAAGCGTCCAGAAGGTGCCAAAAGAGACGATCATGGCGCCCACGACGAACTTGATCGCGTTCTCCGGCACCTGGCGCAGCGGCGCGTGCATGGCTAATCCGGCGGCGAACACCACCAGCATCGCGGCCAGGGCGGCCGATCCGTTGGACAACCAGGCATGACTGTGGAGGCTGAAGGCGACGACGACGAGCCAGACTTCCAGGCCCTCGAGCAGCATGCCCTTGTAAGCGACCAGCCAGGCGGCGAACCAGTCTGCCTTGCTGATCCTGGCGCGGGTGTCGCTAAACTCCACGTCTTCGTTATGCAACGCCTTCAGGCCGGCCTGCCTGGCGATGGCCTTGGCGAGCCAGCGGACGCCGAACAGGAGCAGGAACACGCCGATGACGAACTGGATCGCCTGCAGGTCAAGCCCCAGGGTGAGTGCGCCGCCCGTCACGGCGGTCAGCACCGCGAGTGTTGCCAACCCGGCGGCCGCGGCTGCAAGGGACCCGGCCCAGCCGATCGTCAGGCTGACCGCCAGGACGATGGTGAACGCCTCGACCCATTCAACCGAAGCGGTCAGGAAGAGCGGCAGGAGCGCCGGCCAGTCCATAGCTAATGATCACCTACCAGAAATACCGCCTTGCCGGCGACCTGCCGGTCCCGCAACTGGTCGGTTACCTGAAGGATATCCCGCCAGTTGCGTTCCGCGCCGATCTGGGGTTTCAGCGACCCGTCCGCAACCAGCGACACCAGCAGTGCAAGGTCGGGGGCGAACCGCTCCTCGGCTTCCGAGGTGAAATAGCTGAAGCTTTGGATCCGGGCATTCGGCGCGCCGCGGAAGTCGGCAAAACTGAGCGATGTCGCTTCGGCAGCCGAATTGCCGAACACAACAACGGTGCCTTTCGCCTCCACTAAGCGGATGGCCGTCGCCAGGGACGCGCCGCCGCCCAATTCGAGGATCAGGGCGAACCGGCCCTCGGCATTTTCGATGCCCTGCACGACTTCGGTCGTGCCCAATTCCTTCAGGCCCGCCGCGCGTTCACTGCGACCGACCACGGCGGTCACGTGTGCGCCGGAGCGTGCCGCAATTTGCACGGCCAGCGCCCCGACACCGCCGGCCGCACCGGTGATCAGCACGCGTCGGCCAACCAGTGCGCCGCCGTGGCGCAACGTGCGCAGTGCGGTCAATCCAGCGACAGGTAGTGTCGCCGCCTCAGAAAAGCTGACATTGTCCGGCAATATCGCCATCCGATGAGCAGGCACCGCGCCGCGCTCGGCCCAGGCGAACTCGTCCATCAGGGCGACAACCCTAGCGCCCGGGGGAGGACCGTTGCCGTTCGCGGCCTGACGCAGCACCACGCCTGCGGCATCTTGACCCGGCACCCAGCCTTCCTTGTTTCGCGCGAACGAACTGAGCTCGCCGCGGTTCAACGAGAAGGCACGGATTTCAACCAAAGCCTCGTTGTTTGCCGGACTGGGTTCAGGGATTTCCCGCAGTTCGATTGGCGCCGAACCCTTGCGGTTGGAGGACTGGGGCGTGTTGACCAGAGCAAGCATCCGGCACTCCCTACCTGCTAGGCGTTGATTTGATGGTCCGATCCTGACGCTTGAGGCCCAAGCGCCAAGATGGATTTCTAGTATCGCCCATCAGAGAAAAAACGATAGGTCGCGACATGCTGGAAAGTGGCCGATCGAAGCGATGAAGTGCGTTCGCTGGGCGACCCGCGCTTCTTCGCGATCGAACACGAGTGGTCCGATCCCGACATAAGCATCCTTGCGGTCGGGTGAATCGGCCCACCAGAACAAGGGCTAGTGGCAAAATCCGGCGGCACCGTCCGTCGGATTTTATTCACTAGCGCATCTCATCCGTCACGACGTTGAACCCGACCAGGGCGCTGGGGCCGAAGATGGTTGATAATGCCACATCTGTCGCGTCGCGTCCCCTTGCCATCAGGATACGCCCAATGCGCGGGGTGTTGTGGCGGGCGTCAAACGTGTGCCAGTGGCCGCCGAGATACACTTCGAACCAGGCGCTGAAATCCATTGGCGCGTCGACCGGCGGGATGCCGATATCGCCGAGGTAGCCGGTGCAGTACCGCGCCGGGATGTTCATGCACCGGCACAAGGTGACCGCCAGATGGGCGAAGTCCCGGCACACGCCACGGCCTTCGGCATGACCGGCAAACGCGGTGCGGGAGACGTCGGCGTGGTGGTAGCCGAATTCGATGCGGTTGTGCACGTAGTCGCATATGGCCTGAACGCGTGGCCATCCTTCCGGTGTGTTGCTGAACAACGACCAGGCGAGGTCAGACAAGCGGTCGGTCTCACAGTACCCGGCTGCCCAACAGAAAGACCAGGACGTCATCGGGCAGGTCCTGGATGGCATGCTGTGCTGCCTGGGGAACGACCGCGTCGGGGGCGCCGGTGTCGCTTACCCGGAACCGGGTCGATATCCGCAACAGACCAGCGGGGGCCACGATACGATGGCAAATATTGCCGAAGCCGTCGCGATATTCAGTTGCCCCGATCGGCGGATCGAAGGTGATTTCGTGGGGTCCCAGCACGTCTGGCATGCGGGAGGGATGGACGCTCAAGACCAGCAACATGGGTGTGGGCTGCGGGCATTGATAGGTGATGTCATAGCCGGCGCTGATCTGCACGAACAAGTTCTCCCGCGGAATAAAGCTTCAAGGGCTTTTCAACGCAGCGGAACCGCATTGGTTGCTGTCACGCCGCGGCGACGATGCCAAACGAACGCCCAGTATCTGCACAGTTGTCATGCATCGAAAGCGCCAACTCGACACGTTAGCGAGAGGCCTGCCCCTTTTTGTCTCATGCCTCTCGGTACCAGGAGCGTGACATGCCAACTGAACCGGCTCATGACATTCCGGACAGGTGATTTGGACGATGGATTTTTCGGTGGAGGCCACTCTTGGCTATCGCGTTAAGCAGGATACCCCGTTTGTCTTCAACGTGCAGGCGCAACAATTCGTCGGCCAGGAGATCATATCGGAGTCAATGCATCTTGAGCCTGACCTTCCAGTCGAGCATTGGACGATGCCGGAAAGCGGCAACCGTTACTTCCGGCTGATTGCCCCCGCCGGTGGGTTCAGGCTTGCTTACAAAGCCTCGGTCAGGCTTGGTCATCCCGTCGAAGATCCCAGCCGGGTACTGGAAATTTCACCGGGCGAACTGCCGCTGAATGTCCTGACCCATCTTTATCCCAGCCGGTACTGCCAGTCCGACCGGCTGGAGCGTTTCGCGAAGCGGACGTTCGGTGCAATGCCGCCCGGCTACCAGCGCGTTGTCGCCATTTGCAACTGGATCCACGACAATGTCGACTATGTCAGCGGCGCATCGGATGCACTGACGTCAGCCTACGATACCGTTTCGCAGCGCGCAGGCGTGTGCCGTGACTTCGCCCACCTGGGCATTGCGCTCTGCCGGGCGCTGGGGATCCCGGCCCGGTATGTCAGTGCCTATGCATGGCGATTGGAGCCCCCGGATTTTCATGCCGTCTTCGAAGTGTTTCTGATCGGTCCGTCGGGGCCGGGATGGTATGTGTTTGACCCGACCCGAATGGCGGCGCCCGAGGGCATCGTCCGTATCGGGATTGGCCGAGACGCCGCGGAGGTTGCATTCTGTACGCAGTTTGGCGAGATGGAATTCGATAAGCCCGAGGTCAGCATTACCGGTCCGGCGGGGGCCGAGGCTGCGACCACCCAGGCGGTCCGAACCCAGCAGGCATAAGGAGAGAAACATGCCAGACAACATCGCCGATATCGCACAGCGGCACGGTTTCAGCCCCGATGCCGCCCGCACGGTAGCCGAGGCTTTGCGTCACGGTGGCGGGCGAATGGCCCAATTCAGCCATCCGGAGCTTGGCGGCATGGGCCAATGGGCGGCCGGCGGCATGATCATGATCGGTGACATGTTCAACAACGCCTTGAAGGCACGGGTTGATGCACTGTGCCGGGACCTCGCCGCGACGCCTGGTCCGGTCCCCGCCGCGTCAGCGCAGGACAGTCAACCGAGCCGGAACTGGTGGCCCGACGGACTGGGAGTGGCGTCCGCGACGGGCGCTCAGAACGACATGCGCTATGCCTGCTTTCCCGACCAGCGGCGTCTGGCGATCATGCGCGACGGCCATGTGCGCGTTTACGACTCCGGCCACCACCGCATCAGCGGCTTTTCGCAACAGCAGAGCGGCAGCCAGAGTTTGAGTTTCACCAGCCAGGACGGTCCGGTTCGGCTTGAGGACCTGACGGAGGTCTGACATCAGCCGGCGTAAATGTTGGCTGGCAGGCACCAGCTATGCGCTGGTTGCAATGCAAGGAGCTACCATACGGTAGAAATATCGTTCTAGAATTTGGGGCCCGTTCGAGAAGAATTTCCGCATGATCCACGCGCGTTTGGCCAAAGCCTGCTCCGGCCGTGTTCATTACGCGTGGATCGCGCTAGCTGTGGTGTTCACTTCGATGCTGGCCGGCGTGGGCGTGCGCGCGGCTCCGGGCGTGATGATCGTGCCGCTGCAGCGGGCATTCGGCTGGGACGTATCTACAATCTCCGGCGCTATCTCGCTCAACATCATCCTGCTCGGCGCAACCGGCCCGTTGCTGACAGGTCTGATGCAGGTTGTCGGGCTGAAGCGCACCATGATCGGGTGCCTTACGATCCTGATGGCGGGTACCGCGCTATCCACGTTCATGGACCAGCCGTGGGAGTTGTTCGTCACCTGGGGGCTGATGGTTGGGATCGGGTCCGGTGCTGGGGCGGTCGGTTTCGCTGGCGCCGTGGCCAACCGCTGGTTTGTCAAGCGAGCCGGCCTGGCGATGGGTCTGCTGACGTCCGCCAATGCGGCTGGACAGTTGATTTTTCTGCCGCTGCTGGCGCTGTTGGTTCAGGACTATGGTTGGCAGGCGGTGTCCATCGCGCTGACGGCGGCGATTGCGCTAGTGATCCCGATGGTAATGCTGCTGCTGCCGGAATCGCCGGCCGCTGTTGGTCTTCCCGCGTTCGGCGCCACGGCCGTGGTTCCAATCCCGGCGTTCCGGGATGGCAACCCGTTCGCGGTCGCATTCGGCGCGCTGGGCCGAGCGTCCAAATCGATGGATTTCTGGCTGCTGTGCCTGACGTTTGGTATCTGCGGCCTGTCGACCAACGGCCTGATCAACACCCATTTGATCGCCTACTGCGCTGACAACGGCATCAGCCCGATCAACGGGGCTTCCATCCTCGCGGTTATCGGCGTGTTCAGCCTGATCGGCTCAACCGCATCAGGCTGGCTTTGCGACCGCTACAGCCCACGGGTACTGCTGTTCTGGTATTATGGACTGCGCGGACTGTCACTGGTGATCGTGCCGTTCAGCAGCTTCGATTCACTCAGTCTGTCGGTGTTCTCGGTGTTCTACGGTTTGGACTGGGTGGCGACCGGACCGGCGACCTTTGCCTTGACCAACGAAATTTTCGGCCGTCGCGATACGCCGGTCATCATATCCTGGATCTTTGCCGCGCATCAGATCGGCGGGGCGATGGCTGCCTTTGGCGCGGGGACTGTCCGCAGCTTTTCCGGGAGCTACCTGTTGGCGTTCATTGCCAGCGGCGTTGCCTGCCTTATGGCGTCGATGCTGGTGCTTCGCGTGACGCCACGCGGGGCGTTGGCAATCGCTGAGTAGTAGCGGCGGGCGTTTGCACCAACCGGTGTTCGCCCGTAGTTTGCGTCCGGGGGCGTCGGCGACCGCGCATGCATGGAGGTCAACGCGAGCGCTGACCGGTATTATACAGATACGAATATGATGAAGGGTGACCCGTGGCGATGCGGTGAAAGCCAATGACAGCCGGGATCATCCGTGTGGGGATTTCCGGCTGGACCTACGCGCCGTGGCGGGGCGTGTTCTACCCGAAGGAGATCAAACGGGAACAGGAACTGGCCTACGCCGCCAGTCATCTGCGGACGATTGAGATCAACGGCACCTTTTATGGCATGCAGCGACCGGAATCGTTCGCAAGCTGGGCAGAGCAGGTGGCGGCCGATTTCGTGTTCGCGGTGAAGGCGCCGCGCTACATCACTCATATCCTCCGACTGCGTGACGTGCAGGTGCCACTGGCGAATTTCCTCGCCTCCGGTGTGCTGCGACTGGGTATCCATCTGGGGCCGATCTTGTGGCAGTTTCCGCCGAATTTCCGCTTCGACCCCGCTCGGATTGGGTCATTCCTTGAAATGTTGCCGCACGATACCGGCCACGCCGCCTCGTTGGGCCGCAAGCACGACGACAAGCTGCGCGCACCTGCGTGGCTGGAAGTCGAGAACAGGCGGCCGATGCGGCATGCCGTCGAGGTTCGCCACGAAAGCTTCCGGTGCCAGGAATTCGTCGACATGCTTCGTACGCACGACGTCGCCTTGGTCTGCGCTGATTCGGGTCAAATGGCTGCCGCTGATGGATATCACGTCGGACTTCGTCTACTGCCGACTGCACGGGTCCAACGAACTCTATGCCAGCGATTATGACAATGCAGCGTTAGACCAATGGGCCAACCGGTGCAAAGTGTGGGCGCGCGGTGAGGAACCGGATGATGCGGTGCGGATTGGCGGAAAGGCGCGGCCTCGAAGGCGGGACGTGTTCGTGTTCTTCGATAATGACAAGAAGGTGCGGGCGCCGGCCAACGCAAGGGAACTGATTCGTCGCCTGCGCTCGTGACCAGATGCCATGTGTCGTTTACAACGCTGCGGTAGACTTGACAGGAATCCGACAATGGAAGCTACCGCCAGACCCGCTGCCACCATCCTGCTGCTGCGCGACGGGCCGGACGGCATCGAGGTGTTCATGGTGGTGCGCCACCACGCCATCGACTTCGCGGCCGGCGCGTTGGTGTTTCCTGGCGGCCGGGTGGAAGAATCCGACTACTCGCTCGCGGACGAGTGCCCCAATCTCGACGGCCTGGACAGCACGGCGCTTGCTTTCCGCGTCGCCGCCATTCGTGAAACCTTCGAGGAATGCGGCGTGCTGCTGGCTCGGCCGCGCGGGCAAAACGAACTGATCGACGCTGCCACCCTGAAAAGGCTGGAGGACCAGCATCGGGCCGCCCTGAATGCCGGATCGATTGGCTTCGATGCTGTTCTGGGTTCCGAGGGGCTGCTGCCGGCTTCTGATCTGCTGGTGCATTTCGCGCACTGGATCACGCCGGCGAACCAGCCCAAGCGTTACGACACCCATTTTTTCCTGGCCGAGGCGCCGCCTGAGCACCTCGCGGTTCATGACGGTGGGGAAGCGGTTGAATCGGTCTGGATCACCCCGGCGCAGGCCCTGGCGGATACCGAGGCCGGCCGCTTCAAGCTCGTTTTCGCCACCGCGAAGAACCTTGAGAAGCTGGGCCGATCTCGCACCGTGCGGGAGGCGATGGACGCCGCCAGACGTTCCAACGTGGTGACCGTGCAGCCGAAGGGTTCGAAGCTTGACGGCACCAAGCGCCTGATGCGGATTCCTGCGGAGGCCGGTTATGGGGGCAGCGAATTTATTATCGACAATATGCCCGCGTCGTGAGGCGGCGGCTGTTGGCACCAGATTTAGATCGTTCTCAGCCCGGGTTGCGGGCTGAGAACGTCGTCCATTGATCAGGCGACCAGCCGGACCGGAGCACGTGATTCAAAGGCTTCCGCGAAACGGAAGCAGACTTCTCTGGCGTCGGTCTCATCGACTTCGTCAACGCGTAGGAAAAGCTGATCGGTCAGGCGCTCATACAGGCCTTCGCCGTTGCGTGAAAAAAAGCGCGTGCCTGGCACTGGTTGCCACACGTCTTTCATTGTCGTCCCTCCTGGTCTTTCGTATTCGCCCCTTTGGTCAAGACCATCGTTGCGTAGAGAGGCGTTCCGCGCATGAGCAAGCGTTTCGGACAATCGTGGCGTTTTGTCAATCACCTGTTGATGAATGACGTAACAAATTCCGCAAGATCGGATCACATAAATAGCAAGACAACCACTAATTCGTGATTACGGGATTCATGTGCACTGCAGCATGCAATTGCAGCGAACCGGTTTCGTTCTAATACTGACCAGTGTAGCCGTCGGAGGCCGTCAAAGAGCGCACCTGCGGGAGATGATATTCAAGCAGCCGCATAACCCGGGATCATGACCTTGCACCCGATCTTGCGGTGGTCTCAGCCGCCTTCTGAGCCTGGTACTGCCAGCCATGGGCGTTGTTTGGCTTGGCTCAGCTCTGGGAGCGTTGATGACACGGCTGGGTCTGAGCAGGTTGCGGTTTCCTGGGCAGCGGCGGTTGGTGCCCAGAGCCGCGGTCAATTCCGGTCCACACGGATGGGATGTGGTATTGTGAGGGCAGTTGCATCACGACAGGGTGATAGAATTCAGCTTATCTGGCACGATCTTTGCCCCCCAGGTCAGCGCCGCCGACGTCTATCCAGCCTTGGCTGATCTGGCTGTGGTCGAAACCCACGGAGGCAACCTGTTGTCGCCCACCGAAGCGGCGCAGGGCTCTGTCTTGACCGCGTCAGAGAGCTTGCTGGGCTGCAGCAAAGGGCGCGGCCCGCGTCGATGGCAGTTTCTCATATCCCAATCGATGTTCGGGCCTCACCATGCTGGATTTCACCAAGGAGCAGAAAAGGCGCAGCTTGGAACTGGGCCGCTTTAGGCAAGATAGCCGAAACCGTGCGCACGGATTGGACAAACGAGCATTTGTGGGACGTGACTTGTGATCGACGCCGGCGTTAAGCAACGGTGCACGCATATGACCCGGTCAACCCCTGTCGAGGGTGGTGGCACGTTTAGCGCGGTGAACAGTGCCGCTGCCGGCCGACAAAACCCAAAAGTAAGCGTGGCTGGGACTGGCCCGGCCTGGATGGCCTTTCCGTCGCGGCCCCGGTGCGGCGTAATGGGTATTGGATGGTGCGGATCTGGAGAGTTGCGGGCGAGGCGCTCACGGCTGGTGGCGGCCGGATCGTCCGGCAGCGACAAGGGCAGGGCGGTCCCGTACACGGCGCCGGTGCGCAGCCACTCATGGGGCCATGAGCGTTCGGCTATCCGTGTCCGGTGATGGTTTAACCTGATGTTCGCGAGGGCGCTTCGCGTCTGGGGCCGAACGCGACCTCCGCCGATCGCGCCTTGGATCTCGGTATCACGCGCCTGGCAGACCTAGCACGACCTCTTTGAAAACGGCATGGCTTGGATCGCTGCGGGTCGCCTCTACATGCGGCCGCCAGGTCTCAACAAGTTCCGTGAGTTGGGTCATGCTGAAGGGTTTGGAGATATAATCGCTCATTCCGCCAGCCAATAACGTTTCCCGGTCGCCATCCATCGCGTTAGCGGTCATTGCGATAATCGGCACACCCGACTTCGGTCCTGGAAGGGTCCGGATCGCGGCCGCTGCGTCGGTGCCGTTCATTCGCGGCATCTGGATATCCATGAAAACCACATCATAATGAAAAGCCATTACTTTGTCGATGGCTTCCATCCCATCCCTGGCGGTGTCGACCGTGTGGCCAAGCCTTGTCAACATCCCTGCCGCTACCTGCAAATTTATGTCAACGTCGTCGACTACCAGGACCTGGAAAGCGTCTCCCAGTTTCACTTGGCAACGCGGGACGACGGCAGTCGACGCAGTCGGGATGGAATGGCCGCGCTCCACCAATTCCCGCAAGTGAGCGATCAGTATGCGTTGACGGACCGGCTTTGCCAGCACGTATGCAACGCCGGCATCGGGGGCCTGCGACCGCAAAATGGCGGTTGGTGCGGACGTTCCCAGGACCACCGGCATACCCTGGAGGGTGGCGTCCCGGCTGATCATCGCCGCCATTTCAAGTCCTGTAATGCCTGGCATCTGGTGGTCAACCACGGCAACGGCGAACGGCCTTCCGACGGCCACCGCATCGCGCGCCATAGCCAGGCCCATTGCGGCGTCTGTTGCGGCGTGCACCTGGCCGCCGACACTCTCGATCTGGAGGCGGAAGACTTCAGTGTTGACCGGATTATCATCGACGACCAGGACTCGCACCCCGTCAAGCAGAAGGCTACCGGTTTCGACGGCTGGGGCATCGCTTATTCGATCGCTAGGGATCAAGCACCAGAACGTACTGCCGACACCTGCCTGGCTTTCGAAACCGATTGTCCCGCCCATGATCTCGACGATACGGCGCGAGATGGCGAGGCCGAGCCCGGTGCCGCCGTACCGGCGGGTCATCGACGAATCCGCCTGGGTAAATATCGAGAACAACGAAGGCTTGGCCTCATCGGCGATGCCAATGCCGGTGTCTCTGACTTCGAACCGGATCGTGTGTCGCTGGCCGGGACCATTCTCGCCGCTTACCGTTACCACGACGCTGCCGCGTTCGGTGAACTTGATGGCGTTGCCGACGAGGTTCAGCAACACTTGGCGTATCCGCCCCTCATCCCCCAGAAAAGTGCCTTGCAAGGCGGGCGCCACATAGCTGGCAAGATCGATATCCTTGCCGATCAAACGGGGCGCCAAAATGTCCAGGACGCCTTCCACGAGCTGCCCGACGTCGAACGCATGGTTTTCAAAATCAAGCCGGCCCATTTCCATCCTGGAGAAATCCAGGATATCATTGATGACCGAAAGCAGCGCTTCGGCGGAGGTCTGGATCGTATTGGCAAAGTGACGTTGCTCGCTGTTCAGGTCGGTGTCGAGCAGAAGGTCGGTCATGCCGATGACGCCGTTCATCGGTGTCCTGATCTCGTGGCTCATGGTCGCCAGAAACTCCGATTTCGCTCGGCTTCCGGCTTCGGCCTGTTCCTTGGCGGTCAGCAGACTGGTCCGATAAGCGCGTGAGCGGCGCGCCATCACCAGCGATATTCCGGCGCCCCAGACGCAGGCACATAGTCCAGCATAGACAATCGCGCATATGGTGATTTGCTGGTTTCGCAGTGCGTCCAGGTCAGCGATGGAGTCCAGGACGAAGGCCGCCATCCCCTCGGTCCGCAACGTCTGGCGCGACATCACCGCCGGTGCCAAGGACGGACCTGCGCGCAGCGAGAAGGGCTCATTGGCGACCTGCGCGAGCGGCACCGGCTCGATGTCATCACGCTTGTAGGCTAATCGGCGTTGTTCCTGCGTCAAGGCGAAGACCGGGGCGTTCGGGACAGCCTTCATCAGCCAACTGGGATCCGCCGCGATGATGACCACACCCTGCCGGTCGGTGACGAAAGCGCCTTTCGCGGCGATTCTACGCTCAATATTTGGAACGTTGATCTTCACGACGGCCACACCCAGCCATTTTCCATCACGTACAATGGGTGTCGAGTAGAACAGTCCCGGAATGTTTGTGCGCCGCCCCACCGCATACTGCACACCTGGAAGGCTGTTTCGGGCCGAGGTGAAATACTCCCGGTCGCGGAAGTTCTCGCTTACCAGGCTGCCCGCCGCGCTGGCGTTGCTCGATGAAATGCAAAGACCTGACGTGTTGATAATGAAAGCCAGGTCGACCTTCATGATCTTCGCGATGAAGTCGAGGTAGGCGTCGAGTGCGGCGGTGTCGCTGGTCGCGTCGGAAAGCGTGTCCTGCACTACCGGTTCATGCGCGATGACAACCGGCACTGACTGGACATAACGCAACGATCGTTCGAAATTCTCGACGAAATTTTCCAGCCGCAGATTGACGTCCCGCAAAGTACGGTCGACTGCGGATTTCGCTGCGTTTTCCTGCCAAACTTCGGTCCACCACCAAGTAGCCCCGCCGACGAGCAACAAGGTCACCAGCGCGCCCGATCTGAAGCCTCGTAGCCCGACCCAGTTCATGACAGTCTTCTCGTGGCTCCCGTGGCCCGGACTTAGGGCAGGTGATTCTCGTGACGTAGTCGATATAAGCTAATCGCCACGGGAAAAGCCAGACGCGAATGTCGCTGACAGATTATGCAATAAATCAGTGCGTCAGCCGGCTCGTTGCATTCTGCCTGGTGCCGGATTGGCTGGTTTCGCGGCCAGGCGGGCAAAGCTGACCATGCTGCCTGCAAACGAGAAGACGGCGGCCATCGTCAGTGCCAGCGACGGACCATGCTGCATCGACAGGCCGAAGCAAAGCGCCACAAGGGCGGCACCGAGGGCCTGACCAACCAGGCGAGACGTGGCGACGATGCCACTCGCGCCGCCACTCCGCTCTGGTGGCGCGCTTGTCATGATTGCTCTCAGGTTGGGCGACTGGAAGAAACCGAAGCCGGTGCCGCAGATCATCATCCGCCAAGACGATGCCCGAAAGTCCCAGGGTGGCCGGGCAGCGTCGCGATCAGAGCCAGGCCGATCGCCGAGGATGCCAAGCCCGATGCCGCCCAGGATCGCCGGCGGGAAGCGATCCGACAGCGGCCCGGCGATCGGTGCGGCAATGGCGGTCATCACCGGCCATGGTGTCAGCAGCAATCCGGTTTCCACCGCGCTGCAGTCCCAGCACGGTCTGAAAATAGAAGGGCAGGGCGACGAACGCGAGACCTTGCGCGGCGAACGAGCACAACGAGGTCAGCGACGACAGCGCGAACATCGGCCGCTGGTAACAGGTCAACCGGCAGCATCGGCGCCGGCAATCCGAGCTGCCGATGGATCAAGGGCTCCGCCTGACAGCGAGCGCGATGCCAAGTGCAGCCAGGGTGATGCCGAGGGATGGCGCTGTGGGCGGCCTCGCCGATGCCGAAGATCAGGAAGCCGAACGTCGTTGCGTTCAGCGCGGCGCTACCGAAGTCGAACCGGTGGGCTGGCGCGCCTGGTGTCGGGCAGTGCGCGCAAGGCCAGCACGAAGGCGATGATGCCGAGCGGGACGTTGACAGCGAACAGCCATTGCCAGGATGCCCAGCGACAGGATCGCCGCGGCGATGGTCGGGCCGATCGCGGTGGAGACGGCGACCACCAGGGCATTGTTGCCGACGCCCCGCCCGAGTGACCGGGACGGGATAGATGAAGCGGATCAGGGCGGTATTGACGCTCATGATGCCGCTGGCGCCGAAGCCCTGGATGATCCGCGCGGCGGTCAGGGTGGGCAGCGACCAGCTAAGCGCGCAGAGCAGCGACGCGACGGTGAACACCCCGAGGCCCCAGATATAGACGCGGCGGTAGCCGATGATCTCACCCAAGCGAGGCGAACGGCAGCAGCGAGACGACCAGCGCCAATTGGTAGGCATTGACCACCCAGACCGAAGCCGCCGGGCTGGCGTTCAGGTCCGCGGCGATGGTCGGCAGGGCGGTGTTGGCGATCGATGTGTCCAGCGACGCCATGCCGACGGCGATCACGAGGGTGGCGACGGCGGACAGCAGGCGCGGACCGTTGCAGGCCGTCTTCCGGGATGGGAGTGTTCATGCAGGTCCATAGGTCGAATGTGATGCGCCGTTGGTCTGTCACATCGCGCCTGGCGGTGGTGGCTGTCTTTAGCATCGCACGTGTTGCATGTCCGTGCGTGGCAGGGTTGCGTCTGCATGCGGCGTCGCTTGCCGATACCGAGGGGTCATGGCAGGGTTGCGCCGCGTCCCGGGGGTCAATTGCGATAGGCCCTCTGGCTCACGCCGGTCTCGCGGCTCACCATATTGCCGACGTGCACAACTATCAAAGCGAAACCAAATGTCCCGTATTCGTGTCCTGCTCGCCGGCATTGTTGCCTTGGCGCTGGCCCTGGCGCCCGGGCTGGCTGACGCCCGCGCGGGCGGCGGAGGTTCGTTCGGCAGCCGCGGCAGCATGACCTACTCGGCGCCGCCATCGACCAACACCGCGCCCTATTCGGCGGCGCCGATGCAGCGCAGCATGACGCCGCAAAGTCAGCCGATGCCGCCTGGCTATGGTTCGCCGGTGTATCAGGGGCGCTCGGTCCGGGTTCATGTCGGGTCTGATGGGCGGACTGATCGGCGCGGGCATCGGCGGGATGCTGTTCGGCCACGGGTTCATGGGCGGCGGCCTGGGCGGCGTTTGGCTTCCTGGGTCTGCTGCTGCAGATCTTCCTGATCGTGGTGGTGGTGCGGTTTCTGTTCCGCTTGTTCACGGGCGGCCGGTCGCCGGCGATGGCGGGCGGCCCGAACATCTTTGCGCGCGGCGGGATGCCCGGTCCGGGTCCGATGCCGGGTGGTCCGGCCGGCGCCGGGCGGCCCGCCGCCGATCGCCATCGGCCCGGCGGACTACCAGCAGTTCGAGCAGTTGCTGCAAGGGCATTCAGGCGGCTTGGAGCGCGCATGACCTGAACGCGCTGCAGGCGATGGCGACGCCGGAGATGGTCAGCTATTTCGCCGAGCAACTGTCGGAGCAGGTCAGCCGCGGCGTGCGCAACAGCGTGACCGACGTGCACGCTGGTATCGGGCGATCTGTCGCAGGCCTGGACCGAGCAAGGACGGGATTACGCGACGGTGGCGATGCGGTTCTCGATGATCGATGTGACGCGGGACGCGACTGGGCGGGTGGTCGATGGCAGCCCGACCGAGCATGTCACGGCGACGGAGATCTGGACATTCGTGCGCTCTCGCGGCGGGCACTGGATCCTGTCGGCGATCCAGCAGGCGCGGTAGGGTCATCCGCGACAACGGGTAAGGTGCTGCCGACCCGGTTGCGTGTAGAAGGCGACTAGCGATGTCCTTACTTGATCCGATCCCCTACGCCGACGCGAAGCTGCGCCGCATCCTGTCGACCGTGCGCACGATCGCCATGGTCGGTGCGTCGTCCAACTGGAATCGGCCCAGCTACTTCGTGATGAAGTATCTGCAGGGGAAAGGATACCGGGTCATCCCGGTGAACCCGGGCACTGCGGGCAAGGAACTGCTGGGCGAGCGCATTTACGCCAGCTTGCGCGACATTCCCGACAAGATCGACATGGTCGATGTGTTTCGCGCATCGGACACCGTCGGCCCGATCATCGACGATGCCATCGCCATCGACGCCAAGGTGGTGTGGATGCAGCTTGGCGTCCGCAACGATGAAGCCGCGGCGAAGGCGGAGGCGGCGGGCATCGAGGTCATCATGAACCGCTGCCCGAAGATCGAATTCGGGCGGCTTGGCGGTGAATTGTCCTGGAGCGGCGTGAACTCCGGCATCATCCGCAACCGTCCGGCCGAGCCCCCGACGGATCGCCGGACCAAGCCGCGTCCATTGCCGGCGGCCAACATCGAGTATGGTTTCGAAACCCGGGCGGTGCATGCCGGCGCGGCCCCTGACCCGACGACGGGGGCGCGGTCCACGCCGATCTACCAGACGACAGCGTATGTATTCGACGACGTCGATCACGCCGCGTCTTTGTTCAATCTGCACAATTTTGGCTACATCTACTCAAGGCTAACCAACCCGACCGTGTCGGTGCTGGAGGAGCGGGTGGCCAGCCTGGAAGGTGGCCGGGCGGCCGTGGCCGCCGCATCGGGCCATGCCGCGCAATTTCTGGTTTTCGCCACGTTGCTGGAGCAGGGGGACGAGTTCCTTGCCTCCCGCAATCTCTACGGCGGCTCGCTGACGCAGTTTGGCTTGTCGTTCAAGAAACTGGGCTGGACCTGCCATTTTGTCGATCCCGACCGACCCGGAGAATTTCCGACGCGCGCTGACGCCGCGCTGCAAGGCGATCTTTGTCGAGAGCCTGGCCAACCCAGGCGGGGTGATCGTTGACCTTGCGGCGATCGCGGAGGTGGCTCATGCGGCTGGCTTGCCGCTTGATCGTCGATAACACGCTGGCGACGCCTTATCTGTGCCGCCCGTTCGAATGGGGTGCGGACATCGTGACGCACTCGACGACCAAGTTCCTGGGTGGCCATGGCAATTCGATGGGCGGCATCGTCGTCGAGTCAGGAAAGTTCGACTGGGCGAGTGGGGGAAAGTTCCCGTCGATGACGGAGCCGGAGCCGGCTTACCACGGCCTGCGGTTTTACGAGAATTTCGGTGATTTCGCCTTCACCACGAAAGCGCGTGCTGTGGCTTTGCGCGACTACGGGCCGGCGATGGCGCCGATGAATGCGTTTCTGACGATCACCGGGATCGAGACGCTGCATGTGCGGATGGAGCGCCATTGTGCCAATGCCCAAGCGGTCGCTGAATTTCTGGCTGGTGATCCGCGCGGTAGCCTGGGTGTCATATGCCGGGCTGGAAGCCAGCCCATATCGGGCGCTTGCGCGGAAATACATGCCGACTGGGGCAGGGGCGGTGTTCACCTTCGGCGTGAAGGGTGGGTTATGAGGCCGGGATCAAGCTGGTTGAAAGCGTCGGGCTGTTTTCGCATCTGGCGAATATCGGCGATACGCGCAGCCTGATTCTGCACCCGGCCTCGACCACGCACCGGCAGTTGACGGAAGAGCAACGTCTGGCCGCCGGCGCCGGGCCGGATGTGATCCGGTTGTCGGTGGGGTTGGAGACGGCGGCGGATCTGATCGCCGACCTGGATCAGGCGTTGGGATAGACTGCTGCCAGGTTTCCCGAGGTGATGATTGAGCGTCGTTCCAGACGAAGGCGGCGCCACCGTAACCGTTGTGACCGGAGCACGTTCAGATTGACCGTAAGCGATCGGAACGCGCGAACCAATGGTTTTTCAAAGGAAGTTTTGCCAGCAAGGCGGTTCCCGTCAGGCTGACATTGCACTAAGGCCGCCGGTGCGGTCATCCGTCGGATTGTGCCGGTCGTGCTGTGGCCTTCGCGCAGCGTGACGAGCACCACTTTACCGCCCCACCCGTGCACCAGATCGCCGCCCACCACCTGGTCGACCGTATAGTCGGATCCCTTGACCAGCACGTCCGGTCGCAACGCCTGGATCATCTCCAGCGGCGTGTCCTCGTCGAACAGCGTGACCAGATCGACTGGCGACATCGAGGCCATGACCGTCGCCCGCGCCATCTCGTTCTGCAGCGGGCGGCGTGGGTCCTTTCAGGCGCTTGACTGAAGCATCAGTGTTCAGCGCGACGATCAGCCGGTCGCAGGCCGCGCGCGCTTCACTCAGCAAGCGGACATGACCGGGATGGATCAGGTCGAAGCAGCCATTGGCAAACCCAACCTTCAGGCCACGGCGGTGCCAATCAGCCACTTTTCTCAATGGCCTCGTCCAGGCTGGCGACCTTGCGGTCGGTGGTCACAAGGTCATCCAGATGCAGCGCATCCAGCAATTCCTGACGCGACACCGTGGCGGTTCCTTGCTTGCCGACGGAGATTCCGGCGGTGGCGTTCGCCAGCATCGCCGCCTCCTGGAGTGGTGCCCCGGCACCCAGAGCGACCGCACAGGGCGGCCACCAGGGTATCGCCGGCGCCCGAAACATCGGCGACTTCGCGTGCGCGGGTCGGCAGGTGAAGGGCGTCCTGATCGCGGCAAACCAGGGTCAATCCTTTGGCAGAGCGGGTGACCAGCACGGCTTCCCCGCCCGTCGCCTCCAGCGCCATGCGGCCGGCACGGTCGGCCTCGGCATCATGCTCCGCGTCGATTCGTGTGGCGACGCGAACCTCATGCTCATTGGGGGTCAGGATCGTCGCGCCGCGATAGGCGGCGAAATCGGCGCGCTTGGGATCGGCGATCACGGTGCGACCGGTCTGGCCGGCGCGCAGGCAGGATCGCGTCCAGCACGTCATCGCAAAGCACGCCTTTGGCATAATCTGACAGTACGATGACATCAGCCGCGTCAAGTGATTTGTCGACCGCCTCCATGACCGCGGCCAGTCCCGAGTGGTCAAGCGGCGCCGTAGTTTCTTCATCAAGCCGAAGAAGCTGATGTGATCCGGTCATGAAGCGGGTCTTGGAGGTTGTTGGCCGATCGGCGATCCGCACCAGTGCTGACGTTATGCCGGGGGTGTTGTGGACCAGGCGATCGACTTCATCGCCGGCTTTGTCGTTGCCGATCACGCCAACCAGGACGGCCTGGCCACCTAGTGTGGCGATGTTCAACGCGACGTTTGCGGCTCCGCCCAGGGTGCAGCGATCGTCTGCTGGCCGCAGCACGGGGATCGGCGCTTCAGGAGAAAGCCTGTGCACTGATCCCGTGACATAGCGGTCGAGAATCACGTCGCCGATCACAAGGATCCGAGCGGAATGGAAGTTCCGCACGATGGCTGCGAGCTCGATATCGGTGGGGGGTGTCGTGCGGCTGGAGGCGGCCAACGTCTGGTTCATGCGACAGTCCTTGTCGGGCAGCCATGCTACAAACAATTCAATAGCAGGATGGATACTGCGCTGCACGTGCAAAAGGTCGCTAAACGTTGTTCCATCCAGCACGAGGAATCGCTATTGGGTAGCCACTAACGCGTGAAGCCAATCGCGCAGGTTGGTCCTACAAGGAGAAACCGTGAAATATCTCCCGCCTTTTGAATTGATTCGGCGATCGATCGAGATATCCACAGTGCGTGGGGAATTGCGGGTCAATGTGTCGTATGAAAACTTCGTCGCAATCTTACGGGCGATGATTAAGGGCATAGAGGTCAACGAGGCCTGGTATTGCCGTACCTACGAAGATATTGGCAAAGCCGTCAAGGAAGGCTCAATTCGTTCGGCGAAAGAGCATTTCGTCAATGACGGTTATTTCGAAGGGCGCCTGCCATTTCCAATCATGATTGATGAGCGCTGGTATTTGGTTGAAAATCCCGACGTGGCGGAAAGCATCCGGAAAGGTGTCATTGATTCCGCTCAGGAGCATTTCAACAAGGATGGCTATCGCGAAGGGCGGCTTCCCTTCGGGTTGTAACCGCCTCGCGGCCGAACGACGCTTTATCGATGCCATCAGCGGCAAGGGTCGCAAGCTGGCGATTGTTATCGAGCCTCCATTGCGCAGCCAGTATCGGGACCTCTGTTCGAATGACGCGTAGACGGCCGCCATTGCAGAATAATTCCGCCAAGGCGGACGCCCAAATCTCGGGGTTGGCAAACGTAGAAGACACGTCGCTTGATGCGTCCGGCGGTCGCCCCATTCTGATCGAAATCGATCCAGTCATATCCGGTGGCGAAGCGCATGGTCGTTTCGATGTCATGGTCCGCGGCCGAGTTGTGAGTCCCGCTGCGATCAAGGAGATTCGGTTGCAGGTAGATGGTTGGGTAACCAGCATCGCATCGTTTGGGCAACCGGATAGTGCGCCAAGCGCTTTTATGCCTGACGGCAGCCCGGCGCGTCAGCGTGTATTCCAATTCAACTTGCCCCGCCCGGGAGATGGCCGAACCGAACGGTGCGCGTTCCAGATTGTAGCGCACATTGAAGACGGGTTCGAATACGTCGAGGATTTTGAGATCGAAATCGATCCGACCGCAGGGGAGGCGGTTTCCATTGTATCTGGATCGATACGTTCAGCGCCCGGCGCATCAGGCCCGCACGCGATCCTTTACCTCGAACGCGCTACCATCAACGCCCAAGGAGGCCTGTTTCTACAGGGATGGGCGGTTTCGCTCGGGACCATCTTGGCGGTTCAGGTCTTTGCCGGGGAAATGCAAGTTGCAGAGGCGAGGATTGGCGAGGAACGCGACGATGTTGCGGCGGCCTTCCCGGCCTATCCGAATTCTCGCTTTGCCGGATTTAGCTTAGCGCTAGAACTGGATGAGGTCGCCCGCAAGGCCGACCGCATCCGTGCTCAGGTGGTGTGTGTCGACGGGTTTTTTCACGCGGAGAGTGTCCCGATCGAGGTGGCGCAACTCGGAGCGGAACGGGGACTTCACCACGGGCACGAACTCGTGCCCGACGCTCCGCTATCGCAACAAGCTGTTGCATCGGCCAACCAAACTTTAGAATTTGGAGTTCGAGAGCCGGTCCCAGATCGTTGATGATCTGATGCCCTCGCCGGGACTTCCCGCAGCGGACGGCACGCCGCCTATCTTGCCGTTGCAACCAATGCCCTTGGTCGGGGTGGCGTCTCAGCTTGTGCGGGTGCAACCGACCGCTGAAATGGAGATGTTCTGCGACACTGCCGTGTTGACGGACGATGGTACATTGTCGATTGGCGGTTGGGCTGTGTGTGGCGTCGGCATCGTTCAGGTGCGTGTGCTGCTCGACGAAAAGGAGATTGGTCTGGCCTCGTATGGTCACGATCGTCCCGATGTGAGTGCGCGTTTTCCGGAAATTCGGATGTCTCATCTGTCCGGCTTTCGGTTTGATCGCTGCATTGACGGTAGATTTAGCGGGGAACACGAGGTCCGCGTTGTCGTGCGGAATAGCCATAACAAGGAGACTGAACGACGGCTTGCGGTGACCGTAACGAATGTTTTGGCTTGCGAACCGCGATTGTTGCCCGAAGGCGCTCCGACTGAGGCGGGATCGGATTTGCCATCCGAGCAGGAGGCTGAATTCCGCTTCGAACTGGATTCTCCCCAGCTATCCAACGGAGAAGCGTTTGCCCTGGTCACCGGGCACCTTACACTTGACGGTTGGCTGCTGACGCGCTCTGGCATTGCCAGCTTCGAAATCTTCCTCGATGACCAGCGGCTTGGTGATGCGCATTACGGCCTGGCACGGCAGGACGTTGGCGCCGCCTTCCCGGAATGGCCAAACGCATTGCGCAGCGGCTACGCGTTCCATTGCCCGCCGCGTAGCCTGCGCGATGGTGACCATACGGTGCAGCTTCGAATACGGTCCAACAACGGTATGGAGTTTGTCCGGGCGTTCGGGATCACAGTCAAGAAAGCTGAGGATCAACTCGATATCGCTGGAATTCGCCGCCGTATTCCAAGGGTCGAGGCCGACATGATGTCGGCACTGCTGGTCGATATGAATTGCCGACCTACCTTCCAATTTATTCTGAAATTAGATCAATCGATCGACCCCAAACAAATGCGTGCGACCCTTGACGCGTTACGTCTGCAGGCATATCCGGACTGGAACGTTCTGGTTTTGGCTCGGGATTACGAGGTTCTAGCCGCGACGAAGGTGATCATCGATGAATGGGTTCCACATCTTGCGAGCCGCTTCGAACTGATCAGCCCGTCAAACCTACCGGCATGGACCGCATCGCTTGCCGATCCCGGGCTGGGCGGAGCAGTGCTGTACACGTTGTTATTGCCGGGCGATGAGCTGGGCGCCGATGCAATGTTAGAAATGGCTTTGGCCTGTGGTCGGCACCCGGGACGGGATTTACTTTATGGCGACGAAATCCGCATTAGTCCGATCAGCGGGGAGCAGGAAGCATTCTTCAAGCCCGACTTTTCGATCGATTTGCTTCTGTCAACGAATTATATCGGCCGGCCCTGGGCGGTGACCGGGGCGCTACTTGCAAAGACCGGGGCAACGCCGGCAAGCCTGATCGCGGACGGGGAATATGACCTCGTGCTCCAGTGTGTGGACCTGGCAACCGGCATTCATCATATCCCAAAACTGCTGTGCCAGCGGTCTGCCATGGATCTGGATAATCCTTGTCAGGAACGGGCGGCCCTCGAGCGCACGCTAAGCCGACGTGGCATTTCCGCGGAAATTCTGTCGACGTCGTTGTCGGGAACTTGGCGGATCAAGCGGACCGTGCCGTCGAAGGGCAAGGTATCGATCATCATTCCCACCTGTGCTGCCCATGGGTATATTGAGACCTGTATTGCTACCCTGCGCTCGAAGACGGCTTACAGGGACTTCGAAATAATTTGTATCGATAACATTCCGGACTCCAACATCGCCTGGAAAGTTTGGCTGCAGCAGAACTCGGACAAGGTTGTTGACATCCCGGAGGCCTTCAACTGGTCGAGCTTCAACAATCGAGCGGCCGCAGTCGCTGATGGCGAATTCCTTCTGTTCTTGAACGATGATATTGAGATCATTCAAGAAGACTGGCTTGACGCTATGATGGAACACGTGCGGCGGCCGGAAGTTGGCATCATCGGACCGCAGCTTCTGTATAGTGACGGCAAGGTTCAGCATGCCGGTATGTTCCTTTCAAATAACGGAATCGGACGACATGCGTTCCGTTTTGCCGCCAAGGATGATCCTTGTTATTTCGGGTTGGCGCTGACCCAACGCAACGTGATCGCCGTAACCGGCGCGTGCATGCTCGTCCGTCGCGAAACGTTCGACCAGATCGGCGGGTTCGACGAAGCCCATGAAATCGTCAACAACGATCTCGATTTCTGCTTGCGCGTCCACAGAGCGGGGTTGTTGACCGTGTTCACGCCCTACGCAACTCTTGTCCACCATGAGTTGGCCAGCCGAGCCGCGATGAAGGATACTTACGACCTCACACATTTCAATGCTGCCTGGAAAACGACGTTCGCAGCCGGCGACCCGTTTTTCAACCCTCGATTATCGCGCCATGCCGATGACTACCGGCCTGACGATGAACCGGTCCAGTGGGTGGTTTCCGGTGCACCCATGTTTCATTCGGCGGAAATCCAGCGGATCCTGGTGGTCAAACTCGACCATATCGGTGATTTTGTGACTGCGTTGCCGCCCATTCGGCGCCTGAAGAAGTTGTTCCCGCATGCACGCATAACGGTGCTTGGTGGCCCAGCTTCACGTGCCTTTGTTTCGCTGGAAAGTTGTATTGACGAATTTATTCCGTTCACGTTTTTTCATGCCCGGTCTCAATTGGGCGAGCGCGAATTGACCGCGGACGATTATTCTGGACTGGCGGAACAGCTTCGGCCGTATCGGTTTGATCTAGCGGTGGATCTTCGCAAGCATCTTTCGACCCGTGACATACTGAAATGCACTGGCGCGCGGTTCCTGGCCGGATTTGACTACCTTGGCCAGTTTCCGTTCCTCGATATTGCACTCGACTGGGATGGCGACAGGGCGTTGCAGCGGAAGCGCAGTCACGTCGTTGATGACCTGATGGCGTTGGTCAATGCGATCGGGCATGCCTCGGAAGCGGATCGCGTAATGATGCAACCGGGACCGGTCGCCATGAAGCTGACCGAGTTACCGGATGAAGTTCGGGCGTTGTTTTGCAAACCCGTGGTCGCCGTCCATCCAGGGGCGGGCAACGTGACAAAACAATGGCCGGTGGAGCATTTTTCGGCGCTTATCGACCTTCTGGTGGAACGAAACGACGTTAACATCATGCTCGTGGGTGGGCCGGATGAAGTGGAGATCGCCGATACGCTGCTGGCAAATGTCCAGCGTCCGGACACGGTCGTGTCGATGGCCGGCAAGACGTTGTTGGCCGATCTGCCCCGCCTGCTGAAGAATTGCGCCCTTTATATCGGCAACGACAGCGGCCCCAAGCACATCGCTGCGGCGGTCGGTATTCCGACAGTTGGCATCCACTCCGGGGTGGTCGATCCCGTTGAATGGGGTCCGATCGGTCCTAATGCCGTGGCGCTGAGGCGGAATATGAGTTGCAGTCCATGCTATCTTGCCCGTGCGGAAGACTGTCCGCGTTCCTTGGCCTGCTTGCGCTTTCTCGAACCCAATCTGGTTTATGAAACTGCAGACCTGTTGCTGACGAGACCGCGACCTAGGCTTGAGGTGATGGCAGAAACCGAGGGCACGGCTTATGGAGAGGCACAGCCGTTGGAGGAAACAGTGTCCGCCTCGATTACCAATGCAGCTTCTAACATCGCTGCACCATCTGGCACTGCCAGCGCCCGCGGGTCGAGGGCCAAACGGCGGCAACGCGCCACCGAACCGGTATGATGGATGATGATTTGCTTCTCGCGTTAGCGACGGACCTGGCGCAGCGTGCCGGGGCGGAGATTTGGGCTATCCGCGCGCGCGGGTTTGAAGTTCATCGTAAGGCCGACAACTCGGTGGTGACCGAGGCGGACCACGCGGCGGAAGCGATTATTCTGGCTGGCTTACGTGACGCATTGCCCGGCTGCATCGTCATTGCCGAGGAGGAAGCCGCTGGTGGCAAGATCACCGCCGCCGCGGTGGAGTTCTGGTTGGTTGATCCCCTGGATGGAACGCGGGAGTTCACCGGCGGGGGTGACGACTTCGCGGTAAACATCGGGCTGGTGCGCGACCACAAGCCGGTTCTGGGGGTGGTCGGCGTCCCGGCGAAGGGCGAAGTATTCGGCGGCATTGTCGGAAAGGGCGCCTGGTGCTTGAGGGATGGCGTCTGTACGCCGATATCGGTCCGGCCAATCCCGGCGGAAGGTTTAACCGTCGTTGCCAGTCGTCATCATGGCGACCAGGCTCGGCTGAATGCGTTTCTCACGGGGCGACGCGTCGCGCGGGTGGTCAATTTTGGCTCCAGCCTGAAATTCTGCCGTCTGGCAGAAGGACAGGCTGACCTGTATCCGCGGTTCGGCCGAACGATGGAGTGGGATACCTGCGCGCCTCATGCGGTTTTGGAAGCGGCGGGTGGTTCGGTTGAAACCCTTGATGGGCAGCCGCTTCGGTACGGAAAGCCGGGCTGGGATAACCCGCATTTTGTTTGCCGCGGTGGGCTCGGCGCGGCGTAACAGGAGTCAGGCCCGCCGAGGGGCCGGCGGCCCTCCGATTGGTGTTATGCTTTGGCTAGAATTGCCTGGGCTGCATCGGTGAAAACCTGGCAACCCAGGACGATGTCCTCGTCCCGGGTGTTTTCTGTATAGTGATGGCTGATGCCGCCGATGCTGGGGACGAAAAGCATCGCCGACGGCAGCAACTGAGCGATGATCTGGGCGTCGTGACCGGCCCCTGACGGCATTGACTGGGATAGGCCGGCAGCGTGGCGCTGAGCCGCGTCCTGCAATGCCACCTGCATTCCTGGATCCATTGCACTTGGAGCGGTCGCGCTGCGATAGACCACGGCTACCTCGCAGGGACCCTTTGCCGCCTCTTCCAGCAGTTCGTCTACGGTGGCATCCAGTGCGTCCAGGACGGCCGGATCGGTGTCACGGAACTGAAAAACCAGCTCCGCTCGGCCTGGCACGATGCTCGCGGCCCCTGGTTCAAGTTTGATGTCACCAGTGGTCCAGACCGTCCTTGGGCCGGCGACAGCCGGGAAGCGCGCCTCGATCCCGGCCACGAATTTCACCAGCGCCACGCCGGCATCGCGGCGGATCGCCATGCGTGTGGTTCCGGCATGGTTCTGTTGACCCTTGAATTCGATCCGGAACCGCCGACTGCCGACAATAGCGGTGACGATGCCGATACGGAGATGTTGGCTTTCGAGGTCGGCACCCTGTTCGATATGGGCTTCCAAATAGCCACGATATCGCGCCGGATCGATCTTCTGGCGCGGCCGGCCGGAGAACCCGGCCTGGCGCAATGCATCGCGCAGCGACACCCCGGTTTCCCGGTTCGCACAGACGTCGATCTCTTGCTCGGTCAACAGGCCGCAAAAGGATCGGCTGCCGATGAATGATCCGAAATGGCCTTCCTCATCGGCCCAGGCCGCGACGTCGATGCCGCGGCCAAGGGTGCGGGCGGCCTCCAGCCCGTAGATGACGCCCAGCACCCCATCCAGCCAGCCCGCGTGGTTCTGAGTTTCCAGATGGCTGCCGGTCAGCAGCTTGCGTCCCGGTGTCGGATCCCGGCCGTACACGTTACCGATGCCGTCGATCGAGGCGTCCAGCCGGGCTTCGGTCAGCCGCGCGGTCAGCCAATGGCGCGACTCCACATCCTGCGGTGAGAACGTCGGACGATGCACGCCCGTTTTGTATTTGCCGATTTCGCGAACAGCATAAAGGTCGCGGAGAAGGCGGTCACCATCGATCGCGGGCATGCACGTGCTCCAAGGTCAAGGTTGCAGTGCAACATACTCTGCTGCGACCCGTCCATAGGTGTGGGTGACCCCGGCTGGGGCCACCCGCAGCGAGGTCATTTGACAGAAGAATAAGCGGTCGGCCCGAGGATGTAGTTCGTCACCTTGGCGACGATCGGCCCGTTTTTCTCAGTCTCGGCGCGGGCCGAATGCCACTCGGGGTCGGCCTGGAAGGCGTTCCACTTGGTTTCGCGGTCGGCCAGCGATTCCCAGGCGAGCATGTAATAGAGGGTCATGTTCGACTCGCCGATGATCGTGGTCCAGAAACCGGCCTGCTTGATGCCGTGTTTCTCCCAGATCTTCAGGGTGATGGTGCTGAAGCGCTTGTTCAGGTCCGGCAGGCGGCCTGGGACACATTCGTAGATTCGCAGTTCGTGGATCATGGTATCCCTCCCGTGGTTGAAACCGAGCCAGTTTGCGGCGATGGCGGTTTCTCGGCAAGACGACCGGAAGCATTGGTCTGCGGCAGGCACTATCGGGCCCGGTAGGTTTCCGACGCAGAACAGCCCCGCGATCACAGGTCCGGCGGACGGTTGCCCCATCGGCACAGCTTCGATAGTTTTCCGCGCTTTCTTGGTACAGTCATATCTCCTCTGACATATTCGTCTGGAACCTCTCATGTCTCTGACCGCCGAACGTCTTGATCGCATCCAGCCCAGCCTGACCATCGCAATTTCCACCGTGGCGCGCCGCATGATCGCCGAGGGAAAGAACGTGATTAGCCTGTCGCAGGGTGAGCCAGACTTCGATACGCCGCGCAATATCAAGGATGCCGCGATCCGTGCGCTTGAGGCGGGAGAGACGAAATACACCGATGTGTCCGGCACTCAGGCGCTGCGTAAGGCGGTGGCAGCCAAATTCGCGCGTGACAGCGGCATCGAGTACAAACCGGAGGAAATCATCATCTCCACCGGTGCCAAGCAAGTGCTGTTCAATGCCATGGTCGGCACGCTTAACCCCGGCGACGAAGTCATCATCCCGAGCCCGTGCTGGGTCAGCTATCCTGACATCGTGACCCTCGCCGACGGCAAGCCGGTTCTGGTCCCATGCGGGCAAAACAATGGCTTCAAGCTGCGCGCCGAGGATTTGGAAGCGGCTATTACCCCGAAGACCCGCTGGTTCATGCTCAACAATCCCTGCAATCCCACCGGGGCGGCTTACAGCGCGGAGGAACTCAAGCCGATCTGCGAGGTACTGATGCGCCACCCGCATGTCTGGGTGCTGACTGACGATATTTACGACAAGCTGGCCTATAATGGATTCAAGCCGGGTACGATCGTAGCTGTCGAACCTCGCCTGAAGGACCGCACCCTAACGGTGCATGGCGTGTCGAAATCCTATGCCATGACGGGTTGGCGGATCGGTTTTGCCGGCGGTCCGGTCGCGCTGATCAAGGCGATGGACAAGCTGCAGAGCCAATCCACGTCCAACCCCAACTCGATCGCTCAGGCCGCCGCCGTCGAGGCTCTGCTCGGGCAGCAGGATACCGTGGAGGAAATGCGCAAGGTTTTCGAGCAGCGGCGCGACATGGTGGTCGAGATGCTCAATCAGGCCCCAGGCATGATCTGCGGCAAACCCGACGGCGCGTTCTATGTCTATCCGTCGATCCACGGGTGCATCGGCAAGACCAGCAAAGGGGGCGTGTTGATCAAGGACGACGAAGCGTTCGCTCTGACGCTGTTGGCCGAGGAAGGTGTCGCCACCGTCCATGGGGCGGCATTCTGCTACCCCGGTTACATTCGCATCAGCTATGCCAACGCAACGGATGAGCTGCGCGAAGCCTGCATTCGCATTCAACGTTTCTGCCAAGGTCTCCACTAATGCCCGGATTTGCGCATCGGCTCAGCCGTGTGGAACTCGCTGCCAGCGTCCAGATGACGATCAAGGCGCGTGAACTGAAGGCCGCCGGCAAGCCGGTCATCACCTTGACCACGGGCGAGCCCAATTTCGATAGCCCGCCGCATGCAATCGAGGCCGCGCATCAGGCCGCGTTGGCAGGGGATACCAAATACCCGCCGCAAGACGGGACGCGAGCCCTGAAACAAGCGATCCAGCGAAAGTTCAAGCGCGATTCCGGCCTGGATTACGCGCTGGATGAGATTGGTGTTTCGAACGGAGGCAAGCAGTGCCTGTTCAACGCGATCATGGCGACCGTCGATCCGGGCGATGAGGTTATCATCCCGGTACCCTCTTGGATCGCCTATTCGCAGATGACCCAGCTTTGCGAGGGGGTTCCGGTCCTGGTCAGCTGCCCGCAAAACAATGGCTTCAAACCCCGGGCGGAGGACATTGACGCAGCGGTTACGCCGCGCACCAAGTGGTTGATCCTCAATAACCCCAACAACCCCACGGGTGCATGTTGTTCGGCTGCCGAAATCGCCGAGATCGCCGCAGTGATGCGCAAGCACCCGCATGTCTGGATCCTGTCCGACGACATGTATGAGCATCTGGTGTTCGACGGGTTTCAGCACGCGACCTTCGCGCAGGTGGCGCCGGATCTGAAGGATCGCACGCTGACCGTCTCCGGGGTATCAAAAACCTATGCCATGACCGGTTGGCGCGTTGGTTTCGCCGGCGGACCCAAGGCACTGATAAAGGCGATGACCGTGATGCAGGGACAGGCCACGGCCGGCATCTCAACCGTTGGTCAGGCTGCCGCCGCTGCCGCCTTGGACGGACCTCAGGACGGCGTCGATGTGCAGATCGAGGCCTATAAGCGCCGGCGCGACGTGGCGGTCGATATGCTCAATGCGGCGAAGGGCATCAGCTGCCACAAGCCGGAGGGTGCGTTCTACGTGTTTCCGAATGTCGCGGGGTGCCTAGGAAAAACCACCACCGGTGGGCGCACGCTCCATAACGACGAAGACGTCTGCCTTGCCTTGCTGGAGGAGAATTACGTCGCGACTGTTCACGGGGCAGCTTATCACATGAGCCCGTTCCTGCGGATCAGCACCGCGACGGCGGACGACGAACTGGTCGAGGGATTGAAGCGCATCCAGACTTTTTGCGAAGGGTTGCGTTGAGTCTGGATCATGCGAGGCAGGATGTTTGCTCCCTGAACGGTCTTTGACCGGATCACAAAACAACTGATCAGTGGCCGGCTCGGGGCGCTGGGTGATCCGGGACGGTCGTGACACTGATGGCCCGGATCTGATCGCCTTGATCTGGTCCTGCTGGTCGATCTATCCCGGGGTGCGCATGGACGTGGACCGGGAAATGCCCGAGCTCCATGCCCTCGCGACGTACTATGCCGGACAGGCCGGGGCGCTTTGGGTCGCCGAAGCGGATGGGCGAATTGTCGGCATGACCGCGGTTCGGCGGCTCGCCAACGCGGCCGCGGAAATCTGCCGGGTCTATGTCGAGCCGGCGTGGCATGGCTGCGGCCTCGGCCACGATTTGCTCAACCGGGCGGAGGCATTCGCTATATCGGCTGGGGTCGACCGGCTTTTGCTATGGAGCGACACCCGCTTTGATCGCGCACACGGTTTCTATGAGAAGCGCTCCTATGTCAGGAACGGCCCGATCCGGGTGCTAAACGACATTTCCAATTCGTTGGAGTTTGGTTACGCCAAGCCGGTCAACGGCGTCGAACCGCTTGATATCGCGGCGGCGAGATCGGCAGCCGGGCGGCTTTCCGACATCCTGATCGCATGTGTCGACGAGGGTGCGTCGGTATCCTTCCTGGCACCATTGGCGCCGGACAAGGCGAGGGCGTTCTGGCATCGCGCTGCAACGGAGGTGGGCACTGCCCAGCGGGTAATCGTGGCGGCCTGGCGCAACGGCGTTTTGTCCGGGGTGGGGATGCTGAACCTCGCGACACCTGAGGATCAGCAACATCGTGCCGACGTGCAAAAAGTGTTGGTCCACCCGCTTAACCGCCGTGGCGGGCTGGGCCGGCAAATCATGCGCGCCCTTCAACATGTGGCCGCTATGCATGGGCGGTCGTTGCTGACGCTGGATACCAGCACGGGCGGGGCTGGAGAAGCCTTGTGTCGGTCGGAATGCTGGCAGGAAGCCGGTCAGGTTCCAGATTTTGCGCGCGACGCTACAGGAGCGGCGCGTGCCGTGGGGATTTTCTGGAAGCGAATTACCTGACCGGCGGCTAAACGCCGGTGGACGGCTAACGAAAGATGGTATGCGGGCGGGACGCGGTGAGCATCCCGCCATTCAGCGGCCAGCCGGCCGGGGTAGCCTCGTCCCGCAGCAGCCCGGCGTGGCTCGGTTTACCCGCGGCCCCGAGGCCCTGCGACAGTTTCGTTGCCGCCTCCATGACCTGCGGCAACAGGTTGCGCGGGCGCGGTGGGCGCATGCGCATGGATGGTGCGCTGATATGCAGCACCGCGACGACAGAACCGGTCGCATCACGCACCGGGGCAGCGATGCCGACCGCGCCGGCAACGACTTCATCCGACGTGATCAGATAGCCGCGCGTGCGGATCCGCTGCAGGTCGGCGGCGATCCAGGTAGAATCAATGCGCGTGGCGGGCGTGTAGCGGTTCAGCCGCTGCGCCAGCAACTGGGTCTGCACCGCCTCTGGTGCGAACGCCAACAGGATACGGCTGCTGCCGGCGTGCAGCGGGCCGCGTTTGCCGACTTCGGAATACATCCGGATGGTTGGATCAGTCTGGTAGATGGCGACGGTTTCACTCTCCATCCCGTCGCGGATGCGGAGATAAACGTTTTCCCCAGTGGCTTTGCCGAGTGCGGCAAGGAATGGCATCGCTGTCGCGGCCAGTGCACCTTGCTCCGATGCGGCGCGTCCCAGCGCGCTCCATCGCGCTCCGAGGCGCCAAAGGCCGCGGGCTTCGTCCTGGATGGTGAACCCGCGGCCTTGCAGGGTCCGCAGCAGCCGGAACGCCGCCGTGCGCGTGCATCCGGCACTTTCGGCCAATGCAGCCAGAGAGGCCGGGCCAAGCCGGGAAAGCGCTTCCAGCAGGTCGAGCGTGCGATCGACGGCGGCGATATTGTAATCGCGAGGGGGTGACTCAGAGAAGGGAATCGGTAATTGGAGGGGGCTGCCTTAAGCTTTGGCTTGGAAGTTCCATTGCTAATCTTGGCTGTCCCCATAGTCTCATCCCTTTCGCTCAGCCGCGGCAAGTGTGCCTTCCCGCATCGAAAATGCGCGAAACCACCTCAATCCGCATCAAATTTACTTACCAGTAGGTTACATCCCGCGAAGTTCCCAGCAAAAGGCCTATCCGCATGGGTGCTATGCATCATAACCGACAGATGATTAATTTCGCGCCACCGAATCGGACTGCGAACCCGATGTCAGCTTGCGGAGCATCGCGGCGTGGCGCAGCCTGACGGAACAATAACCAGGAGGGAGTGACGATGGCTAAGCTGCTGTCCCGTCCGCCGGAGCGTCTGCACCATCACGCCTATGTGGTGCAGGACCAGGAGAAGAACCGTCGGTTCTTCGAGGATGTTCTCGGCATCCCACTGACCGCGACGTGGTGCGAGCGGCATTTCAGCCCATGGGTCAATCGTGATGTCGCGTTCTGCCACACGTTCTACAGCCTGGGCGATGGCGGAGCCCTGGCGTTCTTCTCGTTCGCGGACGACGAGGTCTACCAGAAATGCCAGGCGACGGTTCCGCCGGAGATCGGCAACTTTCGACCATGTCGCATTCAAGGTGGACGATGACGGCCTATGACGAACTGGTGGCCCGGGTGAGGGCGGCCGGTGTAGCCGGTGCGGGAAACTGATCACGGCTACTGCCGCTCGATGTACTGCACGTCACCGGATGGTCTGATCGTCGAGTTTACCGTCGATCCGCCGGACGCCGCCGAGATCAATGCGCTTGCGCCGCGCCGACGCGCATAGCGAACTGGCGCGGTGGATGGCCGGAGACCACCGGACGAACAACGACCTGCGAACCCATGAGGTCGCATAAGCCAGCCTGGGGACGGTCCGGTTCGCGACTGGAAGCCAACCTGCCTGGGGCGTCGCGTGAGCGGTCGCTCGGCGGCTATCGGGCGGGTTGGCGCTGCCGATCGGCCGTGAGCGGATAGGGGTTAAAGCGGCGATACGGCAGCTTGTTGCTTGTCGCCGCGACGCCTGGGGTAAAGCGCCGCGTTCGGCGTCCGCTTGCTAGAAAGCGGGCGATCCAGGAATCGCCGCTGGCGCGCGGGCGTGGTGAAACTGGTAGACACGCCAGATTTAGGTTCTGGTGGCGAAAGCCGTGGGGGTTCAAGTCCCTTCGCCCGCACCATGCGGACCTTGTATGCACCCGCGGGCAACGTCGCTGTCCATCGGGGCGTAGTGTGAACGAGATTTTTATTAGGATTGGCTGGGACAATGCAGGTTACCGAGACGCTCTCCGACGGTCTGAAGCGTAACTATACGGTGGTTCTTCCCGTCGCGGATCTCGAATCCCGCCGGACCGAGCGTCTGACGACATTGGGGAAGACGCTTGCGCCTGCCGGGCTTTCGCCCGGGCAAGGTGCCGATGCCGATCGTCAAGCAGCGCTACGGCACCGCGGTGTCGGCTGAGGTGCTGGAGCAGTCGGTCTCCGAGGCCACGCAAAAGGTCCTTAGCGAACGCGGCCTGCGCCCGGCGCAGCAGCCGAAGGTCGACATGGTGACCGAAAACCCGACCGCGCTGGCGAGCGATCTGGAGTTCAAGGTCGAGCTGGAACTGCTGCCCGACATCACCCTGCCGGACTTCAGCACGATCGAGCTGACCCGCCTGAAGGCGGAGGTGGCGCCGGAGGCGGTCGACAAGGCGCTGGCACAGATCGCCAAGTTCAACCGCACGCTGGAGCCGATCACGCGCCGAGACGCTGGACAGCCGCGGCACGGCGCGGCGGCCGGTGAGGTCTGTCACGGTCGATTTCGAAGGCAAGATCGACGGCGTGCCGTTCGAAGGCGGCAACGGGTGACCGATACGCCAGGTGGAGATTGGCGGCGACGGCTTTATCCCGGGCTTCGCCGAACAGCTTGAGGGCGCGCGACCCGGCGAGACCCGGACGATCAACGTCACGTTCCCGGAGAATTACGGCAAGGCCGAGCTCGCGGGCAAGGCAGCCACCTTCGACATCACCGTCAAGCAGGTCAGCACGCAGATCATCCCGGCGGCTCGACGACGATCTGGCCAAGAAGCTCGGCGCGGAGGATCTGGCACGCGGTGCGGGAGATCGTGACCAGCCGCCAGCAGCAGGAATACGACGGCATGTCGCGGATGCGGCTGAAGAAGGCGCTGCTCGACGCGCTAGCAGGATGGCGGATCTTCCCGGTGCCCGCGTCCATCGCTGACCAGGAGTTCGATCAGATCTGGCAGCAGTTCGAGAGCTGCTCGCAAGGCCGGCACCCAGGACGAGGAGGATAAGGGCAAGGACGACGACACGCTGAAGGCTGAATACCGGGCGATCGCGGAACGGCGGGTGCGGCTGGGGCTGCTGCTGGCGGAAATCGGCCGCGTCAACAACATCACCGTCAGCGATCAGGAGGTGGACCGGGCGCTGTATCAGCGCGCGATGCAGTATCCGGGGCAGGAGATGCAGATGCTGGAGTTCATGCGGAAATACCCGCAGCTCACCAACAGCGTCCGCGGCCCGCTGCTGGAGGACAAGGTGGTGGATTTCGTCCTGGAGCTGGCGAAGGTCACCGACACTGTCGTGACGCCGGAGGAACTGGCGAAGGAAGAACCGGAAACCGAGGCTGCGGCATAACTGCCGCATCCGTACACCTTGTGCCAAGCTAGCCGGGTCGCCTGAGTTCCGCTGGATTTCGCCGGCCGGTGCACTTACTTATGATCAGCTTCTTCGTTCGACCCTTGCAACCTTAGGTGATCACGATGCGGGACCGCGACCCAGTCGAAGTATATGCCAATTCCCTGGTTCCGATGGTGGTCGAACAGACCGCCCGGGGCGAACGGGCATTCGATATCTATTCGCGCCTGTTGAAGGAGCGGATCATTTTCCTGACCGGTGCGGTCTATGATCAGGTCAGCGCGCTGATCTGCGCGCAGCTCCTGTTCCTGGAGTCGGAAAATCCGTCGAAGGACATCTCCTTTTATATCAACAGCCCGGGTGGCGTGGTTTCGGCCGGGCTGGCGATCTACGACACGATGCAGTACATCCGCAGCCCGGTCAGCACGCTGTGCATTGGCCAGGCGGCGTCGATGGGCAGCCTGTTGCTGTGCGCCGGTGCCAAGGGCAAGCGGTTTGCCCCGCCGAATTCGCGCATCATGGTGCACCAGCCGTCCGGCGGTGCGCAGGGTCAGGCCACTGACATCGAGATCCAGGCGCGCGAGATCCTGACGCTGCGCAAGCGGCTGAACGAGATCTATGTCAAGCACACCGGGCAGCCGATCGAGGCGATCGAGCGCAAGTTGGAGCGCGATACCTATATGTCGGCTGAGGAAAGCCGCGATTTTGGGTTGGTGGACGAAGTTGTGGACCGCCGTGCCTGCCGCGAGTCGGCCGAGTCGTCCAAATCCTGACGCATCTTTTCGGTTGCGATGGTCCGGGGCGGTCGCATGCCGTCCGCGGAATTGTGTTTGTGTTCAATTCATATGTGGTCTCGGCGAGCAGCGTTTCGCCGTATGATTTGAGGCGTTTCCAGGGTCTGGCTAACCGCGGTTCTTGTCCCTGCCGCTGATAGGGAGTTATTATTCCCCATTGTGCCCCTGGTTTCGGGGGAGGAGTACACATGAGCAAATCCGGCGATTCGAAAAATACCCTCTACTGCTCGTTCTGCGGCAAGTCGCAGCACGAGGTTCGTAAGCTCATCGCCGGTCCGACGGTCTTCATCTGCGACGAATGCGTCGAGCTTTGCATGGATATCATCCGTGAGGAGCACAAGACGCATCTGGTGAAGTCGCGCGACGGGGTTCCGACCCCGCGAGAGATCTGCAAGGTGCTGGACGATTACGTGATCGGCCAGGACCACGCAAAGCGCGTGCTGTCGGTGGCGGTGCATAACCACTACAAGCGCCTGGCGCACGGCCAGAAGAACAACGACGTCGAAATCGCGAAATCCAACATCCTGCTCGTCGGTCCCACCGGTTCGGGCAAGACGTTGCTGGCGCAGACGCTGGCGCGCATCCTCGACGTGCCGTTCACCATGGCGGACGCCACGACACTGACCGAGGCGGGTTACGTCGGTGAGGATGTCGAAAACATCATCCTCAAGCTGCTGCAGTCGGCCGACTACAATGTCGAGCGGGCGCAGCGCGGCATCGTCTATATCGACGAGGTCGATAAGATCTCCCGCAAGTCGGACAATCCCTCGATCACCCGGGACGTATCCGGCGAGGGCGTGCAGCAGGCGCTGCTGAAGATCATGGAGGGCACCGTTGCCTCGGTTCCGCCGCAGGGCGGACGGAAGCACCCGCAGCAGGAGTTCCTCCAGGTCGACACGACGAACATCCTGTTCATCTGCGGCGGCGCGTTCTCCGGCCTGGAGCGCATCATCGGCGCTCGCGGCAAGGGATCGGGAATCGGCTATGGCGCCGAGGTCCGGTCCCCGGATGAGCGGCGGATGGGTGCGATCCTGCGTGAGGTCGAGCCGGAGGATCTGCTGAAGTTCGGGCTGATCCCGGAGTTCATCGGTCGTCTGCCGGTCGTGGCGACGCTGGAGGATCTCGACGAAGGCGCGCTGATGGAGATCCTGACCAAGCCGAAAAACGCGCTGGTGAAGCAGTATGGGCGGCTGTTCGAGATGGAAGGGCGTCAAGCTGTCCTTCACCGACGACGCGCTGAAGTCGGTCGCCACCCGAGCGATTGCCCGCAAGACGGGGGCGCGCGGCCTGCGCTCGATCATGGAGCAGATCTTGCTTTCCACCATGTTCGAGCTGCCGGGTCTGGATGGCGTGGAGGAGGTCGTCATCAACCGGGAGGTCGCGGAGGTCGCGGGCCAATCCGCTGTATCTCTATGGAAAGGAGCGGGCGGAAAACAGCGCCTGAGCCGAGCGCGCAACCCAGGAATGCGGCTCGCGGTGGCGCGATCGCGGATTTCAAGGGCTTGCGGCACCCCGTTCGGCTGCCATATCGGATCGAACGGGTTGTGACAGACCCATGAAAGCGTCTTCCGTGCCGCTGTCGGGCGGAAATCGACGCTGACTGTCCCTTAGGAGGTCAATTATGACGGAACAGGATCGGCCCTCGGATAAAGATCGGGTCAAAGCGACCTGATGGCGGTGCTGCCGCTGCGGGATATCGTGGTTTTCCCGCACATGATCGTCCCGCTGTTTGTCGGCCGCGAAAAGTCGGTGCGGGCGCTGGAAGCGGTGATGAAGGAGGACAAGCAGATCCTGCTGGTCGCCCAGAAGAACGCCTCGCAGGATGATCCCTCGGTCGAGGATATCTTCCGCGTGGGCACCGTCTCGACGATCCTGCAGCTGCTGAAGCTGCCGGACGGCACGGTGAAGGTGCTGGTCGAGGGCGGCCGGCGCGCGAAGATCGTCAGCTTCAAGGAAACCGAGTTCGTACTTCGAGGCCAAGA
Source organism: uncultured Alphaproteobacteria bacterium (assembly GCA_963790515.1). Classification (GTDB taxonomy): domain Bacteria; phylum Pseudomonadota; class Alphaproteobacteria; order Acetobacterales; family Acetobacteraceae; genus Rhodopila. The sequence goes on from CAWBPF010000009.1 coordinate 226,897, forward strand.
CCGAACCGATGCCCGACGTGGCGGGCGAGAAGAAGGACCTGGAGGCGCTGGGCCGCACGGTCGTCTCGCAGTTTGAGCAATACATCAAGCTGAACAAGAAGATCGCGCCCGAGGTGCTGGTTTCGCTGAACCAGATCGAGGAGCCGTCGAAGCTGGCCGACACGGTCGCCAGCCATCTGAACCTGAAGATCCCCGAAAAGCAGGACCTGCTGGAGATCGCCAAGATCAGCGAGCGGCTGGAACGCGTGTTCGGCCACATGGAATCGGAGATCGGCGTCCTGCAGGTGGAAAAGCGCATCCGCAACCGCGTGAAGCGGCAGATGGAGAAGACCCAGCGCGAGTACTACCTGAACGAGCAGCTGAAGGCGATCCAGAAGGAACTGGGCGAGGGCGAGGACGGCAAGGACGAGAACGCCGAACTCGAAGGCCCGCATCAAGAAGACCAAGATTCACCAAGGAAGCGCGCGAGAAGGCGACGGCGGAGCTGAAGAAGCTGCGCACCATGAGCCCGATGAGCGCGGAAGCCACGGTGGTGCGCAACTACCTGGATTGGATGCTGTCGATCCCCTGGAAGAAGCGCAGCAAGATCAACAACGACGTGGTCGCGGCTGAGAAGGTGCTCGAAGCCGATCACTATGGCCTGGAGAAGGTCAAGGAACGGATCATCGAGTATCTGGCGGTGCAGGCGCGCAGTCCGAAGGTGCGTGGGCCGATCCTGTGCCTGGTCGGGCCTCCCGGCGTCGGCAAGACCTCGCTTGGCAAGTCCATCGCCAAGGCGACCGGCCGCAACTTCGTCCGGATGTCGCTGGGCGGCGTGCGGGACGAAGCCGAGGTGCGCGGCCATCGGCGGACCTATATCGGCTCGATGCCCGGCAAGGTCATCCAGGGCATGAAGAAGGCCAAGACCTCCAACCCGCTGTTCCTGTTGGACGAGGTGGACAAGCTGGGGTCCGACTGGCGCGGCGATCCGTCTTCGGCGTTGCTGGAGGTGCTGGACCCGGAACAGAACTCGACGTTCGCCGATCACTACCTGGAGGTCGACTACGACCTGTCGGACGTGATGTTCGTCACCACGGCCAACAGCCTGCGGATGCCGCAGCCGCTGCTGGACCGCATGGAGATCATCCGCATCCCCGGCTACACCGAGGATGAGAAGGTCGAAATCGCCAAGCGCCACCTGATCAACAAGCAGGGCGAGGCGCACGGCCTGAAGAAGGACGAGTGGAGCATCAGCGAAGACGCTCTGCGCGACCTGATCCGCTACTATCACTCGCGAAGCCGGCGTCCGTAACCTGGAACGTGAGATCGCCAACCTGGCCCGGAAATCGGTGAAGGAGATCGTGACCAAGAATACCGCGAAGGTCGCGGTCACCCGGAAGAACCTGGAAAAATTCGCCGGCGTGAAGAAGTTCCGCTTCGGCGAGACCGAAGCCGAGGACATGGTCGGTGTCGTCACCGGTCTGGCCTGGACCGAGGTGGGTGGCGAGATCCTGACCATCGAGTTGGTGCTGCTGCCCGGCAAGGGCAACGTCAAGCAGACCGGCAAGCTGGGCGACGTGATGCAGGAAAGCGTGTCCGCCGCGCTGAGTTACGTGCGGAGTCGCTCGATCAGGTTCGGCATCAAGCCGACGCTGTTCGAAAAGCGCGACATCCACGTGCACGTGCCGGAGGGGGCGACGCCGAAGGACGGGCCGTCGGCGGGTGTGGCGATGGCGACATCGATCGTGTCGATCCTGACCGGCATTCCGGTGCGGCGCGATGTGGCGATGACCGGTGAGATCACGCTGCGTGGCCGTATCCTGCCGATCGGCGGTCTGAAGGAGAAGCTGCTGGCGGCGTTGCGGGCGGGCATCACGACGGTGTTCATCCCGAAGGAGAACGAGAAGGATCTGGCCGAAATCCCGGACAACGTGAAGAAGCACCTGAAGCTTATTCCCGTGGCCGACGTGGACGAGGTCATCGCCCAGGCTCTGGCGCGCCGCCCGATCCCGATCGAGTGGGAAGAGCCGCCTGAGACGCCCGGCGCCGGCGCCACAGCGCCGCAGCCCGCGCCGCGCCTCGCTACCGCACTAGGCTTTGTTATGACAGCCAGCCCGGGTGCGGCGCAAGCCGCCCCGGGTGTCGTGTTCGGTTGATCCCGTTCAACATCTGATCCGGTTCCTGGGGCCAATGGTCCTCGGCGGAGCTGTTACGGCTAGGCCTTGCGCTTTACTTATATCTCATTTAGCCCGCTGAATCCGGGCCGTTTTCCCCAGGTTTCCTCGGTCTAAGCATTGACGCGGCGGAAACCCCGCCAGTAGTGTCCGCCCGCTCTTCCAGGCTGTCCTGCCTGGAGAATCGATTCGTGATTTTCCACATTGAGAGGGAAACGCCGTGAACAAAATGGACCTCATCGCAGCGGTCGCTGACGGAACCGACCTCTCGCGCGCCAAGGCGGGTGAAGTCGTCGATGCCGTGTTCGGCGCCATTACCGATGCGCTCGAAGAATAAGGAGGAGGTTCGCCTCGTCGGCTTCGGCACTTTTGCCGCAGCGGTCCGCAAGGCCAGCACCGGCCGCAATCCGCGCACCGGCGAGGAGATGGCGATCCCCGAGTCGACCACCGTCCGCTTCAAGGCCGGCAAAGGCCTGAAGGACTCCGTGGGCTGATTTGGCTAATGGTGGCGCCGTTGCGTGCTGCTATTCTTCCTGACGGGGCGGTTAGCTCAGCGGTAGAGCGTCTCGTTTACACCGAGAGGGCCGGCGGTTCGAATCCGTCACCGCCCACCAATCTCTTCTCTTGCAATCGAAAATCCGGGGTTGGTGAGCTCTATCACGCCCCCGGTTTTCGGCTGCCTGCCCAACCGCCCACCGAGCCGGAAAGTCTGTCGGAAATCGTCGTTCTTCCTGCTTGACGGGATCTTCCCTGGGGCCTAATTCCTCGCGCCCTGCCGCTGCGGGTGTAGCTCAGTTGGTTAGAGCGCCGGCCTGTCACGCCGGAGGTCGCGGGTTCGAGCCCCGTCACTCGCGCCAGCAGCGGTTCTTCAATCTTTCAATGCATTCATCGAGTTGACAGGTTTCTGTCCTCTCTCCCTATGGCGGTGGCGGCCGGATGGGTCTAATGTCCGTCCCGTGCTGCATTGCGGGAGGGGACAGGCTGACGCCACGGCGTCTGGCTTGCCCCGTGCTGCGGTAGCAGCCACTTGACTTAGCGTGGACCTGATCATGCAGCCAGTTCTCTTTGGTTATCTGCCGATCCTGGTGTTCCTGGTGATCGCCGGAGGTCATCGCCATCGCCATGGTCGGCGGGTCCATTGCTCGCCGCCCGGCAAAAGCCATATCCCGAAAAGCTATCGGCCTATGAATGCGGGTTTGAGGCGTTCGACGATGCGCGCCGCCGCTTCGACGTGCGGTATTACCTCGTCGCGATCCTTTTCATCATCTTCGACCTGGAGGTCGCGTTCCTGTTTCCCTGGGCCGTCGCCCTGAAGGGGATCGGCGCCTTTGGCTTCTGGTCGATGATCGCGTTCCTTGGCGTTCTCACCGTCGGCTTCATCTACGAGTGGTGCAAAGGCGCGCTGGAGTGGGAGTAGCAGCATGAGCGACGCGACCGTGTTGGCCTGGAACCGGGATCACCTTCCGCCGGGTCCGGAACAGGATGCCGTCATCAAGGGCATCACCGGGGAAATCGCTGACAAAGGCTTCCTGGTCGCCAACCTGGACAAGGTGGTGAACTGGGCTCGAACCGGCAGCCTGTGGCCGATGACATTCGGCCTGGCCTGCTGCGCCGTCGAGATGATCCACGCCTATATGCCGCGCTACGATCTCGACCGGTTGGGCATCATCCCACGCGCGTCGCCACGGCAGAGCGACGTGATGATCGTCGCCGGCACGCTGACCAACAAGATGGCGCCGGCCTTGCGCAGGGTCTACGACCAGATGCCGGAGCCGCGCTGGGTGATCAGCATGGGTAGCTGCGCCAACGGCGGCGGCTACTATCATTATTCCTACTCGGTCGTGCGCGGCTGCGACCGGGTGGTGCCGGTCGATATCTATGTCCCGGGCTGCCCGCCGACCGCCGAGGCGCTGGTTTACGGGATCATGCAGTTGCAAAAGAAGATCCGCCGCACGGGGACGATCCTTCGTGGCTGAGGAAGCGAAACCGACCGAGGCCGCGCCCCCGCCGCCGTCAGCGCTGGAACTGTTAGGTCAGGCGGCCGCGTCGATTCCTGGGGTGACCGGGTTTCGGATCGAAGGCGGCGAACTGGTTGTCGGGACCGTGCGCGACCGTCTGGTGGCGGTGATGACGACGCTGCGCGACGATCCGCGCTTCGCGTTCGAGCAGATGATGGATATTTGCGGCGTCGATTGGCCGGAGCGAGCGAGCGGTTCGACGTCGTCTATAACCTGCTGTCGGTCTCGCTGAACCAGCGCATGCGGGTGATTATCACGACCGATGCGACGTCGCCGGTGCCATCGGTGCACACGATCTGGCCGGTGGCGACGTGGTGGGAACGTGAGGCCTGGGATCTGTTCGGGATCGTGTTCTCCGGCCAGCCCGACCTGCGGCGAATCCTGACCGATTACGGCTTCGAGGGGCATCCGCTGCGCAAGGATTTCCCGCTGACCGGCTATGTCGAGGTCCGTTACGACGAGGACCGCAAGCAGGTGGTGAACGAACCGGTGCGGCTGACGCAGGATTTCCGGACCTTCGACTTCCTGTCGCCGTGGGAGGCGATGACCACCTTGCCCGGCGACGAGAAGGTGTTCACCGAGCGCGCCGCCGAACAGGCGAAAGGCTAGAACAACATGAGCGAGACTTCGATACGGAGGTCACTGCCTCCGGCAAGACGGTCGAGATCGACAGCCACTCGATCAATTTCGGTCCGCAGCATCCTGCCGCGCATGGCGTGCTGCGGCTGATCCTGGAACTGGACGGCGAGGTCGTGGAGCGCGCCGATCCGCATATCGGTTTGCTGCATCGCGGCACCGAAAAGCTGATCGAATACAAGACCTATATGCAGGCGGTGCCGTATTTCGATCGCCTCGATTACGTCTCGCCGATGTGCGAGGAGCATGCCTTCGCGCTGGCGGTTGAAAAACTGCTGGGCATCACCGCACCTGACCGGGCGCAATGGATCCGGGTGCTGTTCGCGGAAATCACCCGCATTCTCAACCATTTGTTGAACGTTACGACTTTCGCGCTGGACGTCGGCGCGATCACGCCGAGCCTGTGGGGCTTCGAGGAACGTGAGAAGCTGATGGAGTTTCATGAGGCGGCTTCGGGCGCTCGCCTTCATGCCAATTACTTCCGGCCGGGTGGCGTCTCGAGGGATTTGCCGGCAGGGTTGACCGACAAGATCGCGGTCTGGGCGTCGACATTTCCGAAGTTCGTCGATGATCTGGAGGAACTGCTGACAGGTAACCGGATCTGGAAGCAGCGCACTGTCGACATCGGCGTGATGTCGTCGGAGGCTGCGCTGGCCTGGGGATTCAGCGGTCCGCCACTGCGGGCGTCGGGCGTGCCATGGGATCTGCGGCGGTCACAGCCCTACGACAAATACGCCGAGGTGGATTTCCAAATTCCGGTTGGACGGAACGGTGACTGCTACGACCGCTATCTTGTTCGGCTCCAGGAAATGCGTGAGAGCGTCAAGATCATCAGACAGGCGCTGTCGAAAATGGCGCCAGGTCCAATCAAGGTGCAGGATCGGAAATTTTCTCCACCTACACGGGGCGAAATGAAGCGGTCGATGGAAGCCTTGATCCATCACTTCAAGCTTTATACCGAGGGATATCACGTCCCGCCGGGTGCGACCTATACAACGGTGGAAAGCCCGAAGGGGGAGTTCGGGGTTTACCTTGTGGCCGATGGCACCAACCGGCCATATCGTTGCAAGATCAGGTCGACGGGGTTTGCCTTTCTGCAGGCAACGGACACGATGGTGAAGCGGCACATGCTGGCCGATGTCAGTGCGATCGTTGGATCGATGGACGTCGTGTTCGGCGAGATCGACAGGTAGACCCATGGCACAAACAGACGGGGCGGCCGCCGCGGGTTCGGCGTTTGAACAGCCTGCCAGTTTCACGTTTGACGAACAGAGCGAAGCCGAGATCGCGCGCCTGGTTACCAAGTATCCGGCGGGCCGTCAGGCAAGTGCAGTGCTCCCGGCGCTGTACGTCGCGCAGAACCAGATGAAACGGCAGACCGGCAGCGCCTGGATTCCGATCAAGGCGATGGACGCGGTCGCTGCGAGACTCGGCATGGCGCCAATCCGGGTCTATGAGGTGACGACTTTCTACCTGATGTTCAATACGAAGCCGATCGGAACTTATCATCTGCAGGTTTGCACCACGACGCCATGTTGGCTGCGCGGATCGGATGCGGTGACTGATGCATGCCGAGCCGCGACGGGCATCAAGGGGTGGGGAGAAACGAGTGCAGATGGTGTGTTCACGATGACCGAGGTTGAGTGCCTTGGCGCCTGCGTGAACGCCCCGATTCTGCAGGTCGATGACGACTTCTATGAGGATATGGACGCCGAAAAGGTGACTGCGCTACTGGCCGCGCTGCGGCGCGGGGAGCGGCCGATTCCGGGTTCCATGGCCGGCAGGCAGACCTCGGCGCCCGTGGGCGGGCCAACGACGTTGACGACTTTGCAATTCGCGCCGGAGGGTTCAGATGCTGCAAGATAAGGACCGCATCTTTACCAACCTGTATGGACAGTTCGATCCGCTGCTGAAGGGAGCCAGGGCACGCGGCGACTGGGACGACACCGCGGCGATCCTGTCCCGAGGGCGAGATGCGATCGTCCAGGAGATGAAGGATAGTGGCCTGCGCGGGCGCGGCGGAGCAGGATTTCCGACCGGCCTGAAGTGGTCGTTCATGCCGAAGCAATCCGATCGTCCCTGTTACCTGGTGGTCAATGCCGACGAATTGGAGCCTGGCACCTGCAAGGATCGCGACATCCTGCGCCACGACCCCCATAAGCTGGTCGAAGGATGCCTGGTCGCCGGCTTCGCGATGGGCGCGACCGCGGCCTATATTTACATCCGTGGCGAGTTCTATAACGAATCCCGCGTGCTGCAGGCCGCCATTGATGAGGCCTACGACGCGGGCCTGATCGGCAAGAACGCCTGCGGATCGGGCTACACTTACGACGTATTCCTGCACCGCGGCGCCGGCGCCTATATCTGCGGCGAAGAGACTGCCCTGATCGAAAGCCTCGAGGGCAAGAAGGGCATGCCGCGGATGAAGCCGCCGTTTCCGGCTGGCGTCGGGTTGTATGGGTGCCCATCCACGGTTAACAACGTCGAATCCATCGCCGTCGCCCCGACGATTCTCCGCCGTGGCGCATCGTGGTTCACCAGCCTCGGCCGGCAGAACAATACGGGGCAAAAACTTTTCTGCATTTCCGGTCACGTTAACAAGCCGTGTAATGTGGAGGAAGAACTCGGCATTCCGTTGCGTGAGCTGATTGACCGTTACGCCGGCGGCGTGCGCGGCGGGTGGGATAATCTGCTCGCGGTCATTCCGGGCGGCGCGTCGGTGCCGTTGATCCCGAAATCGGTTTGCGACGATGTGCTGATGGACTTCGACAGCCTGCGTGCCGTGCGGAGTGGCCTGGGGACTGCCGCGGTCATCGTCATGGACAAGTCCACCGACGTGATCAAGGCAATCGCGCGCCTGTCGAAATTCTACATGCACGAAAGCTGCGGCCAGTGCACGCCATGCCGCGAAGGCACGGGTTGGATGTGGCGCGTCATGATGCGCATGGTCGAAGGCCGGGCGACGCCGGACGAGATCGACACGCTGGAGCAAGTAACCCGCCAGGTCGAAGGGCATACGATCTGTGCCCTCGGGGACGCGGCGGCTTGGCCGATCCAGGGGCTGATCCGGCATTTCCGTCCGGTGATGGAGGAACGCATCGCCGCTTACAGAGCGCGCGGTGCAAAGCCTATGCCGATGGCGGCGGAGTAGCGGATATGGAAATCAAGGGCATCAACGAACCGATCGAAGCGGCCGGGGCTGATCTTAGCAAATCATCGTTTATCGGGGTGATGCTCAAGGAAGCACGGTTCGAAGATGCAGGCCTGCAGTCTGTGCGCTTTGACTATGTGAACATGTCGGACGCCGCCTTTTCGCGCATGAACCTGGCACGCTCCGTGTTTGATGATGGTCTCCTCCCGGGCGCCCGGTTCATCAACGTTAATCTATCGGGCGCCAGCTTCGACAACGTGAACCTGGCGGGCGGTGCGATCCAAAATGCCAACCTGTCCGGGCTTTCCATCACCAATTGCAACATCGCCGGCCTAAGGATCGATGGTGTCCTGGTGAGCGATCTGCTCGCGGTCTATCGGAAGAGCGCTTAATGGCCAAAGTCACCATCGACGGCATCGTGGTCGAAGTCGCCAACGGCTCGACAATTCTGCAGGCAGCGGAGCAGGCCGGCATCGAAATGCCGCGCTTCTGCTACCACGAGCGCCTGTCCATCGCCGGCAACTGCCGCATGTGCCTGGTGGAAGTCGAAAAGGCGCCGCCCAAGCCGATCGCCTCCTGCGGCTATCCTGTCGCCGACGGCATGGTGGTCCATACCGACAGCAAGATGGTCCGCAACGCCCGGCGCGGCGTGATGGAATTCCTGCTGATCAATCACCCGCTGGATTGCCCGATCTGCGACCAGGGCGGCGAGTGCGATCTGCAGGACCAGGCCATGGGCTATGGCATGGACCACTCGCGCTATGCCGAGAACAAGCGGGCGGTGCCGGACAAGAACCTTGGTCCGCTGGTGAAGACCTCGATGAACCGCTGCATCCACTGCACGCGGTGCATCCGGTTCATTACGGAAGTGGCCGGCGTGCCCGATCTCGGCGCCACCGCGCGCGGCGAGCATATGGAAGTCGGCACCTACGTCGAGAAGGCGCTGGGTTCGGAACTGTCGGGCAACATCATCGACCTTTGCCCGGTCGGTGCGCTGACGTCGAAACCATACGCTTTTGTCGCCCGCCCCTGGGAACTGGCGAAAGTGGACAGCATCGACGTTCTGGATGCCGTCGGCACGAATATCCGCATCGACGCGCGCGGCACCGAGGTGCTTCGCATCCTTCCCCGCATCAATGAAGACGTGAACGAGGAATGGCTCGGCGACAAATCCCGCTTCGCTCTCGACGGCCTGAAGCGTCGCCGGCTAGATCGTCCCTGGGTTCGCGAAAACGGCAAACTGCGCGCCGCGACCTGGAACGAGGCATTCGATGCCATTGCGGCACGTCTGAGATCCCTGCCGGGCGACCGTATCGGTGCGATCGCCGGCGACCTGTGCGACGCCGAGAGCATTCTGGCGCTGAAGGATCTGCTCGCCAGCCTGGGATCTACCAATATCGATTGCCGGCAGGACGGCGCCAAGCTGGATGCCTCACGCCGCGATTTCTACTGCTTCAACACCTCGATCGCCGGGATCGAGGAGGCGGACGCGATCCTGATCGTGGGGTCAAACCCGCGCAAGGAGGCGCCGGTGCTGAATGCGCGCATCCGCAAGGCGTGGCTGGCCAACGAGATGCCGATCGGCCTGATCGGCACCGAAACCGACCTGACCTACGCCGCGATGCATCTTGGGGCATCACCGCCGTTGTTGACGGATCTGCACGCCGGCTCGCATGACTTCGCCAAAGTGCTGGCGAACGCAAAGAAGCCAATGATCATCGTCGGGCAGGGGGCCTTGGCGCGTCCCGATGGCAGCGCGATCCTGGCGGCGGCCTGGCGGCTGGCGGCTCAGGTCGGCGCGTTGTCGCATGACTGGCACGGCTTCAACGTGCTGCATACTGCGGCCGGCCGGGTTGGTGCGCTGGATCTGGGTTTCGTGCCCGGGCCGAACGGCAAGACCGCCGATGCCATGCTGGGTGGGCGGCGTTGATCTGCTGTGGCTGCTGGGTGCGGACGGGTTTGATTCTGCCCGCATCGCGGCCGCGACGTTCGTGGTCTATCAGGGCCACCACGGCGACGCCGGCGCGCAGCGGGCCGACGTCATCCTGCCCGGCGCGGCCTATACCGAGAAAATCCGGCACCTACGTGAACACCGAAGGACGCGCGCAACGCGGCTTCAAGGCGGTTTATCCGCCTGGTGATGCGCGCGAGGATTGGACCATCCTGCGGGCGTTCAGCGCGGTGATTGGCAAGACCGCTTCCCTACGACACGATCGAAGCCCTTCGCGAGCGGCTGGAGCAGGTCAACCCGGTGTTCGGCCGCATCGGCTTCCTGCCGCGCTTCGGCTGCTCCGACCATACCGGTCCGGCTGGCGACCCGACCGTGGTGTCCGACGCGCCCCTGGTCTCGGCGGTGGCTAATTACTACGTGACCGATCCGATCAGCCGATCCAGCCCGACCATGGCGGCATGCGTGGAAGCGCAGAGGGCGGGACCTGCGCCGGCCGATCATGTGATGGCGGCGGAGTAGGCCGATGTACGATTTCTTCCATAACACCAACGTCGGCCTGGTCATCCTGACGTTCATCGAGGCGCTGGCGCTGCTGGTGCCGTTGCTGATCGGCGTCGCCTATCTGACTTACGCGGAGCGCAAGGTCCTGGCGGCGGTGCAGTTGCGCAAGGGACCGAACGTCGTCGGTCCATTCGGCCTGTGGCAGCCTTTCGCCGACGCGCTGAAGATGCTGATGAAGGAAACGATCATTCCTTCGGGCTCGAACCGTCTGCTGTTCCTGATGGCGCCGATGCTGACATTTGCCCTGGCGATGCTGGCCTGGGCGGTCATTCCGGTGAGCGACGGCTGGGTCGGCGCCGACATCAACGTCGGCATCCTTTATTTGTTCGCGATTTCCTCACTTGGCGTTTACGGCATCATCATCGCCGGTTGGGCGTCGAACTCGAAATATGCGTTCCTTGGCGCGATGCGGTCGGCGGCGCAGATGGTCAGCTACGAAGTCTCGATGGGCTTCGTGCTGGTGTCTGTCTTGCTGTGCGTCGGCAGCCTGAACCTGTCGGACGTTGTGCGGGCACAGCGGCACATCTGGTTCTGTATTCCGCTGTTTCCGATGTTCATCGTGTTCTTCATCTCGGCTCTGGCGGAAACCAACCGGTCTCCGTTCGACTTGCCGGAAGGTGAATCCGAGATCGTCGCCGGGTTCTTCGTCGAATACTCGTCAATGAGCTTCGCGCTGTTCTTCCTTGGCGAATACGCGAACATGATCCTCATGAGCGCGATGACCACCATCCTGTTCCTGGGTGGCTGGCTGGCGCCGTTTCAACATCGCGCCGTTCACCTGGATTCCCGGCGTGATCTGGTTCGTGCTGAAGATCTGTTTCGTCCTGTTTTCTTCCTGTGGGTGCGCGCGACGTTCCCGCGCTATCCGCTACGACCAACTGATGCGGCTGGGTTGGAAGGTGTTTCTGCCGCTGTCGCTGCTCTGGCTGGTGATCACCGCCGGCGCGCTGATGGCCTTCGGTTGGCTTCCCAACGCATGACCCGGCATTCGGAGTCCTGACATGGCATTCTTGGACCGCACCGCGCGCAGCTTGGTTCTCGGCGAGCTTGTCGCCGGGATGTGGCTGACGCTGCGTTATTTCTTCAAGCAGAAAGCGACGATCAACTACCCGTACGAGAAGGGGCCGATCAGCCCGCGCTTCAAAGGTGAGCACGCACTGCGTCGCTATCCGAACGGCGAGGAACGCTGCATCGCCTGCAAGCTGTGCGAGGCGATTTGCCCGGCCCAGGCGATCACGATCGAGGCCGAACCACGGGCCGACGGCTCACGCCGCACAACGCGCTATGACATCGACATGACCAAGTGCATCTATTGCGGGCTGTGCGAGGAAGCCTGTCCGGTGGATGCCATCGTCGAGGGCCCGAACTTCGAGTTCGCCACCGAGACGCGGGAAGAGCTGATGTACAACAAGGACAAGCTGCTCGAGAACGGCGACCGGTGGGAGCCGGAGCTGGCGCGCCGGCTGGAACTGGACGCACCCTACAGATGATCACCGCGATCCTGTTTTACATCTTCGCCGCGATCCTGCTGGTGTCGGCGGCGATGGTGGTCAGCGCGCGCAATCCGGTGCATTCGGTGCTGTTCCTGATCCTGGCGTTCTTCAACGCCGCCGCTCTGTTCCTGATCGCCGGGGCCGAGTTCCTGGCGATGATCCTGGTCATCGTCTATGTCGGCGCCGTCGCGGTGCTGTTCCTGTTCGTGGTGATGATGCTGGACGTGGATTTCGCCGAACTGCGCGGCGGGTACCAGCGCTATCTGCCGGTCGGTGCGACGGTGGGCGCGGTGCTGTTCATCGAACTGGCGGCGGTGCTGGGCGGCTGGAAGCTGGCGCCGTCGCGGTGCAGCTGCGGATGTCACCGGTCCCGGCCGGCATTTCCAACACCGAGGCGCTCGGGCGGGTGCTCTATACCGACTATGTTTTCCTGTTCCAGACCGCCGGGCTGATCCTGCTGGTGGCGATGATCGGCGCGATCGTGCTGACCCTGCGCGACCGCAAGACATCCCGGCATCAGAATATCCAGCAGCAGACCGAACGGACCGTGGCCGAGACACTGCAGATGATGTCGGTGTCGCTGGGTGCCGGGACAACCAGTCCGGCGGGTATCTGCGGCCAAAGGAGCCGGAGGCCGAGCCGGTCGAGGAACATGCCGATGCCGGGGGACATGGACATGGGCATTGATGTGATCACTGTTCTCAGCGCTGGGGCAGGTGCCTGCACATGATGGCGGTCGGGCTCGGCCACTACCTGGTGGTGTCCGCCATCCTGCTCGTGCTGGGCATTTTCGGCATCTTCCTGAACCGCAAGAACGTCATCGTCATCCTGATGTCGATCGAGCTGATCCTGCTCGCGGTCAACCTGAATTTCGTCGCTTTCTCCGCCGCGCATAACGATCTTGCCGGTCAGGTCATGGCGATGCTGGTGCTGACTGTCGCGGCGGCCGAGGCAGCGATCGGGTTGGCCATCGTCGTCATCTACTTCCGCAATCGCGGGTCGATCCAGGTTGAAGACGTCAACCTGATGAAGGGCTAACATCATGCTTTACGCTCTCGCCGTATTCGCGCCGCTGGCGGGCGCCCTGGTGTCAGGCCTGCTGGGCCGAGCGATCGGCGACAAGGCCGCGATGGGCGCGTCCATTCTGGGGATGGTCATCGCCGCCATTTGCGGGCCGCTGGCGTTCTTCCAGCTGACCGGCGGCGCCGAACCAGGCGTGCTCGACATGGGCACCTGGATCGAATCCGGCCGCTTCCATGTGAACTGGGCGCTGCGCTACGACACGCTGTCGGCCGTCATGGTGGCGATGGTGTCGTTCGTCTCGATGCTGATCCATGTCTACTCGATCGGCTACATGGGCCACGATGCCCGCCCGCGCTACCGCTTCTTCGCCTATCTGTCGCTGTTCACCTTCGCCATGCTGATGCTGGTGACGGCAGACAACCTGGCGCAGTTGTTCTTCGGCTGGGAAGGGGTCGGCCTCTGCTCCTACCTGCTGATCGGCTACTGGTATGACCGGCCGTCAGCCTGCGCCGCCGCGATCAAGGCGTTTGTCGTCAACCGCGTCGCCGACCTGCCTTTCGCGGTCGGCCTTGCGCTGATCTTCTTCAAGTTCGGCTCCGTCGAGTTCGCCGTCATCTTCCCCGCCGTCGCGCAGCATGCGTCCGATACCTACGCGTTGTTCGGCACGACGTTTCCGGCCATCGAGGTGATCGCTTTCCTGCTGTTCATCGGCGCCATGGGCAAATCCGCGCAGCTCGGTTTTCACGTCTGGCTGCCGGATGCGATGGAGGGGCCGACGCCGGTTTCCGCGCTGATCCATGCGGCGACGATGGTCACCGCCGGCGTGTTCCTGATGGCGCGGATGTCGCCGCTGATGGAGTTCGCGCCGACTGCACTGGCGTTTGTTACGTTCATCGGCGCATCGACAGCGCTGTTCGCCGCCACCATCGGCTGCGTGCAGAACGACATCAAGCGCGTCATCGCCTATTCGACCTGCTCGCAGCTTGGTTACATGTTCGCCGCGGCTGGTGTCGGCGTGTACCAGGCCTCGATATTCCATCTGATCACGCATGCCTTCTTCAAGGCGCTGCTGTTCCTGTCAGCGGGATCGGTGATCCATGCGATGTCGGACGAGCAGGACATGCGGAAAATGGGCGGTCTGGCGAAGGTCATCCCGGTTACCTGCACGGTGATGTGGATCGGCAACCTGGCGCTGGCGGGTATCCCTCCGTTCGCCGGCTACTGGTCGAAGGACGCGATCATCGCTGCGACCTATGCCTCCGGTTCCGGGATCGGCCTCTATGCCTTCATCTGCACGGTGCTGGCGGCGTTCCTGACGGCGTTCTATTCCTGGCGCCTGTTGTTCATGACGTTCCACGGCAAGTCCCGCGCGGATCATCACGTGATGGAGCATGCGCATGAAAGCCCGGCGGTCATGCTGGGGCCGCTGGTCGTCCTGGCTTTCGGCGCGGTGTTCGCCGGCTGGGCGCTGAATGGCTGGTTCATCGGCGCCGACTGGGCGCATTTCTGGAACGGCTGCGATCTTCAACGGCGCGCATAACCAAGTGATTGAGAACCTGGAGCATCTGCCGGTATGGGTCGATCTCGCTCCGCTTGTGGTTGGTCTTGCGGGGATCGCGCTGGCTTATGTCATGTATATCGCCAACCCCCTGCTGCCGGTGCGCCTGGCGCAGAGTTTTGGTGCGATCTATCGGTTTCTGCTCAACAAGTGGTATTTCGACGAGCTCTACAACATGATCTTCGTCCAGCCGGCGTTCCGCTTGGCGCGCCTGTTCTGGCAAGTCGGCGACGTTACCATCATCGACGGCGTTCCCAACGGATTGGCGGAGCTGGCCAGCGACGGGTCGCGCCAGGTCGTCAAGATCCAGACCGGCTCCCTGGCGGTCTATGCCTTCGTCATGCTGATCGGCGTCGTCGTGCTGGTCGGCATCTTCATGCTGAGCCGGTGAGATCATGACCCCAGTTACCAACGCCGCCGGTTTTCCGATCCTGTCGCTGATCACGTGGCTGCCGCTGGTCGGCTGTCTGGTCATGATGATGGTGCGCGGCGACGAGGAGACCGTCGCTTCCAACGCTCGGTGGACCGCGCTGTGGACCAGCCTGCTGGTGTTGATCCTGTCGCTGGTGCTGTGGGTGAAGTTCGACCAGTCCGACGCCGGCTTTCAGTTCAATGAGCGCGTCACCTGGCTGCCGGAATATAAGGTCGGCTACAGCATGGGCGTGGACGGGATCTCGGTCCTGTTCGTGCTGCTGTCCACAGTGCTGACTCCGATCTGCATCCTGGCGAGCTGGGAGGCGATCCAGATCCGCGTGCGCGAATTCATGATGAGTTTCCTGATCCTGGAAACCATGATGGTGGGCATGTTCGCGGCGACCGATTTCGTCGTGTTCTACATGTTCTTCGAGGGCGTGCTGATCCCGATGTATCTCATCATCGGCGTCTGGGGCGGGCCGCGCCGCGTCTATGCCGCGGTAAAATTCTTTCTGTACACGCTGACCGGTTCCGTCCTGATGCTGCTGGCCCTGATCGCCATGTGGCTGCAGGCCGGCACCACGGATATCAGCGTGCTGATGCACACGGCCTTTCCGGCGGGCATGCAGACTTGGCTGTTCCTGGCGTTGTTCGCCTCGTTCGCGGTGAAGGTGCCGATGTGGCCGGTCCACACCTGGCTGCCGGATGCGCATGTGGAGGCGCCGACCGCCGGTTCGGTCATCCTGGCGGGCGTGCTGCTGAAGATGGGCGCATATGGGTTCCTGCGGTTCTCGGTGCCGATGCTGCCGGACGCGTCAGCGTACTTTGCGCCATTCATGTTCACCCTGTCGGTCGTGGCGGTGATCTACACGTCCCTGGTCGCGCTGGCGCAGGAGGATATGAAGAAGCTGATCGCCTACTCGTCGGTCGCCCATATGGGCGTGGTGACGATCGGTATCTTCACTTTCAACGTCCAGGGCATGTCCGGCGCGCTGTTCCAGATGCTGTCGCATGGCATCGTTTCCGCCGCGCTGTTCCTTGTCGTCGGCGTGGTCTATGACCGCATCCATACGCGAGAGATCGCCCGATATGGCGGTCTTGCGGATCGCATGCCGTCCTATGCGCTGGTGTTCATGCTGTTCATGATGGCCTCGGTCGGGTTGCCTGGCACCGCGGGCTTCGTCGGCGAGTTCCTGGTCATCATCGGGTCGCTGCAGGTGAACTTCTGGCTCGCCCTGCTGGGCGGCATGGGGATGATCCTGGGTGCCGCGTACATGCTCTACCTTTATCGCCGCGTCATCTTCGGCCGGATCACCCAGGACGATCTGCGCAACATCCTTGACCTGAGCCCGCGGGAATGGGCGGTGTTCGCGCCGCTGATCATCCTGACGTTGTGGATGGGGATCTACCCATCCAGCTTCACCAGCTATTTCGACGCAACTGTCGGCGCGATGGTGCAGCACCACACCGCCGCGCTTGCCGCCACAACCAAGCTTGCCGGGATCGTGCACTGATGAACTGGACCTTGGCCTTGCCCGAGATCGTGCTTGCCTGCATCGGCATGGCGACATTGATCTTCGGCGTGCTGCGCAAGCAGGACAGCACGCTGCTGTGCACGATGTTCACCATCGGCGGTTTCCTGATCGCGGGGCTTGCTGGTGCTGACCCGCACCACTGGCTTCGGCTTCAACGGCCAGTTCGTCGCCGACCCGTTCAGCGCATTCAACCAGATCCTGATCATCTCGGGCGCCGCGCTGTCGACGATCATGGCGCTGGACTGGAACCGCACGCAGGGGATCGCCCGGTTCGAGTTTCCGGTGCTGATGCTGTTCTCCACCGTCGGCATGATGATCATGGCCGGGGCGTCGAACCTGATGACGCTGTATCTGGGGCTGGAGCTGCAATCGTTGGCGCTCTATGTGCTGGCGGCGTTCGCCCGGGACGATCTGCGATCCTCCGAGGCCGGGCTGAAGTATTTCGTTCTGAGCGGCCTGGCCTCCGGACTGCTGCTATATGGAATTTCGTTGGTTTACGGGTTCTCCGGCACGATGGACCTGACGTCGCTGCACGATCTGCTGGTGCAGCCGGCCAACGCAACGCCTGGGCTGGTCGTCGGCATCGTGTTCGTGCTGGTCGGCTTGGCGTTCAAGGTCTCCGCGGTGCCGTTCCATATGTGGACGCCCGACGTTTATGAGGGCGCGCCGACGCCGGTGACGGTGTTCTTCGCCACCGCGCCAAAAGTGGCGGCCATGGCGCTGCTGTTGCGGGTGATGGGAACATCGTTCGCCTCCCTGGTCGGCGCCTGGCAGATCCTGGTGGTCATCGTGTCGATCGCCTCGATGCTGCTGGGCGCATTCGCGGCGATCGGGCAGACCAACATCAAGCGGCTGATGGCATATTCCTCGATCGGCCATATGGGTTACGCGTTGATCGGCTTGGCGGTCGGAACTGCTGCAGGAGTGCGCGGCACGCTGGTCTATATGGTCATTTATGTGTTCATGACCGCCGGCACCTTCGGCTGTATCCTGGCGATGCGCCGCAAGGGCAAGGCGGTGGAGCAGATTTCCGATCTTGCCGGATTGGCGTCCAATGATCCGGCGCTGGCGCATGGCGCTGGCGGTGTTCATGTTCAGTCTGGCCGGCATCCCACTGATGTCCGGCTTCTTCGCCAAGCTATATATCTTCCTGGCGGCGGTGCAAGGGGGGCTTTGGACGCTGGCGGTGATCGGGGTGCTGACGAGCGTGGTCGGCGCATTCTATTATATCCGCATCATCAAAGTGATGTATTTCGACGCTCCGGCCGAGCCGTTCGACGCGCGGCCGGCATCGCTGTCGTTCGTTGTCGCTGCGACGGGGTTATTCACAGGCTTCTTCTTCCTGTTTCCCGCCCCGGTCGTAGCGGCGGCGCAGGCAGCGGCCGGCGTTCTGTTTCGCTGATCATCGTGGTCGAGGCGGCATCGCCGGACTATCGGGCGCTTTAAGGCTGACAGAAAATAGTCAGCGTGCTCAATCGATTTGTTTAAGCGAGCGACTTTGTCACCCCGACTGCTCCAGGCAGGTTGATGTTCCTCTAAGCCACCCCAGGTCATCCCGACGCGCATGACGGCAGGACTTCTGCATGGACGTTGATCAGAGGGCCGCATCGAGGCTGAACGACGGCGATCTCGTGCTTCACTTCGAAAGCATTGGTGACAACTGTGAACTGGGGCTGGTGCAACGCCGAGCAGGGGTGGAACCGCTGGGATTGCTGCGGTTCGCCGGAGTGCCATTGCGCAACCTATTGCGCGGATTGAAAGCACGTCTCGCCAACATCGCCGATCCACATCATATCCGGATCGATGCCGAACACGGCGAATACATGGTCAAGCTGACCAAATACGACTTCACTTATCATGCGCATGTGAAGATCGGCGAGATGGACCCGAAGGTGCTCCATCAGCAGCAGGTCCGGACGGTTGCATTCTTGACCAAAAAGCTGATCACCGACCTGGAAAATCCGTCCAAAATTCTGGTGTTTCGCCAGAATGAGCCACTGCTGGGCGGTGACCTTGTTGATCTTCGCATCGCGATTTCTGCGTTCGGTCCGAATATTCTCCTTTGGGTGCGGGAAGCCTGTCCGGGCCATCCACCTGGCTCCGTGGAAGTGGCAGATGCAGGGATGATGGTTGGGTATGTCAGGCGACTCGCCGAGCGGGATGATGTACCGGACCTTGATTACGAGTCCTGGATCTGGGTGCTGCGCCGCGCCCACAAAATCTGGCTGCAGATGTCAGATGGCCAACTGGTCCGCGACCTATTCCAACAGTCGGCGCGAGCGGAACTGATCTTTGGCGCCGAAGGCAACGCCGCACAGTGGCTTGGCTACGGCTGGTCCGCTCCGGAGGCAGGATATCAATGGGCGATAAACGAGCGGAGCCTCCTGACGATCGAGGTTCCCGGCGAAGCGGACGAATACTGGCTGGAAATGGATGTCAAGCCGTTCACCAAGCTGCCCTTGCTGCCCCGGCAGCGGCTGGATGTCACCATCGGCGGGACGCTTGTCGGTAGCTTCGATCCGGTGCCGGTCGGTGAGATCGGTTGCCTGGTGCCCGGCCATCTGGTGGCGGGACGCACGAACGTCGAGGTCGTGTTGGACCATCCTCACGCGGCCAGTCCGTTGCTGGTCGCGGGGGAGGGGGACGACAGGCGGCTGGGTATTTCGTTCAGCCGGCTCGCGCTGGTGTGTGCCGGGTTACCAACGTAATTAAGTCTCCCGCGCCGTCGCTGATCTTGCGACCGCAGCCGAATTGTTCGACACCCAGGCCGGAGACCGGCAAATCTGCTTGGAGTTGCCACAGCAGATGGCAAGCCGTTGCAGTTGCCTGGGCATGCCGCGATGCTGTCGCAGTGGCGGCCCGTGTCGACGCTTTGACAGCGGCGCGGCATGCAGGGAAAACACTCGCTCTTCGGGAGGGATTTACCATGTCCGCGTCGTCCGCTGCACCATCATCGACGGAAGCGTCAAAGTCTGCGATCGGCTTCATCGGCCTCGGCGTGATGGGTGAGCCGATGTGCGGCCATCTCGCCCGCCGGTCGGCGTATTCCGGTCCTGGCCTACGACCTGCGTCCTGAACCGCTGGAGCGCTTGGCTGCGCACGGCGTGAGGCCGCCTCGCTGCAGAAGATCGCCGCGGACCTGCGACGTGATTCTGCTGTCGCTGCCCGACGGCAAGGCGGTGGCCGCGGTGGTCGCGCAGCTTGAGCCCCATCTGCGGGCGGGCCAGTGCGTGGTGGACACCAGCACGTCCTCGGTCGCGCTGACACGCGAGATCGGCGCCCGGCTGACCGCGAAGGGCATCCTCTATGCCGATGCGCCGGTCGCCCGCACGCGCGAGGCCGCCTCGCGCGGCGAGCTCAGCATCATGGTCGGCGCCACCGAGGAGACCTTCGCCCGTATCCGCCCGATCCTGGAGACGATGGGCACCGACGTCACCCATTGCGGCCCGGTCGGCTGCGGCCAGGTGGTCAAGATCCTCAACAACATGCTGGTGTTCCAGCATTGCGCCGCGCTGGCCGAAGCGATCGCCATCGGCCGCCGCAACGGCGTGCCGCCGGAGGTGCTGCTGCCGACAATGGCGATGGGCTCGGGCGACAGTTTCGTGCTGCGCAACCACGGCATGAAGTCGATGCTGCCCGGGATGTTTCCCGAGCGTGCGTTCTCGACCCGCTATGCCATCAAGGATCTGTCCTATGCGCTGGAGATGGCCGACGCGTCCGGCCTGGACATGCCGGCCGCGAGACTGACGATGGAGCGGCTGAAGCAGGCCGAGGAAGCGGGATACGGCGATCAGTATCATCCGGTGGTGCTGAAGGTGATCGATCCGCAATGAGCACTTTCCCGCAGATGCGCAGCCTGGCGCGAGGCCTGCGCGACCGATGCCTACCCTGGCCGCCTGGGCCGGCGCCTGGTCCGTCTGCTTCGCGATCGTCAATGGGGCCGACACGACCGTGTTCAGTCTGTCAAGGATGGCAAGGTGCAGCCGACCGGTGATGGCGAGCCGGCGTTCACGCTGGCCGCGCCGGACGCGGTCTGGGCGAAATTCCTGCAGCCGGTGCCGCCGAGGCACCACCACGGCATATTCGCGATGCATTACCGCGTGCCGGAATTCACGATCCAGGGCGACCAGCTCGCGTTCATGCAGCATGCCCACGTCGCGCGCCGCGTGCTGGAGATCGGCAAATGGCTGGCCCTGGGCAACACCGCTGCCGGTGCCCGTCAACCTTGGCGCCGCGGGGAGGGCCGCGGGCGGTTCCGAAGGTCCAGGGCGGCTATGTCCCGGTCACGGTCGGTGCGGTGACACCTATCAGATCTACTACGAGACCGCCGGCTCCGGCCGGGACGTGCTGTGCATGCATACGGCCGGATCGGACGGGCGGCAGTTCCATGGCCTGATGGCGGACCACCGCATCACGGACGGGCACCGGCTGGTTGCGTTCGACCTGCCCTGGCACGGCAAGTCTCCGCCGCCCGAGGGTAGCGTTCCCGGATCGTGGCGGTTGAATACCGATCTGTATGTCGATCTGATCATGGGGTTCATCGCGGCGGCCGGGCTGGACCAGCCGATCGCTCTGGGCGCTTCGATGTCGGGCGAGATCTGCCTGGAACTGGCCTACCGGCACCCGGAGGCGTTCCGCGGCATCATCGCCTGTGAGGCGTGCGACAAGATCGAACGACGGCAGACCATCTGGGCAGCACATCCCCAGGTCAACCAGTCGCTGTTCGTGCCGGAATGGATCCGGGCCTTGAGCGCGCCGCAAAGCCCGGCAGAATATCAGGAAGCAATCACCTGGCATTACAGCCAGGGTGGACCGGCGGTGTTTTACGGCGATATTGCGTTCTACTCCGGCGACTGGGACGGGCGGGAACGGGTGGCACGATCGACACCAACCGCTGCCGGCTGTTCATGCTGACCGGCGAGTACGATTACTCCTGCACGGTGGAAATGTCGGAGGCCACCGCGGCAAGAATTCCCGGCGCGAGATTTCAGGCGATGCCGGGCATCGGGCATTTCCCATTCGCCGAAAACCCGCGCCGTTTCGCGGAATACCTGTTGCCTTTGCTGGAGGCATTGACGGCCTGAGGCGTTCCTTCGGACTTGACGTCGCAGGTATCAACGTCGACTCTGACCGCCTTATTACCCAGGGATAAATTGCCATGAATATTGCGACCTTCCCCGCGGCGATTGCCGGCGTTTCCGAAGCAGAGTGGCAGATCCGCTGCGATCTGGCCGCGTTGTATCGCCTGGTGGCTTACCATCGCTGGACCGACTTCATCTATACCCACCTGAGCGCCCGCATTCCCGGACCGGAGCATCATTTTCTGATCAATAAGTACGGTGTGAACTTCCACGAAATGCGGGCCTCGGATCTGGTGAAGGTAGATCTGCACGGGAACATCGTTGATGAGCGGGGATTAAGCAGCAGCGATGTGAACGCCGCCGGGTTCACGATCCACTCCGCGATCCACATGGCGCGCGAGGATCTGATGTGCGTGGTTCATACGCATACGGCGGCAGGGATCGCCATTTCGGCACAGAAGGACGGATTGCTGCCATTGTCGCAGCACGCGTGTAAATTCTACGGCCGCATCGCTTATCATGGCTACGAAGGCATTGCCCTTGACTTGGATGAGCGCGAACGTCTGGTGGCCGACCTTGGAGAGCACAAGGCCATGATCCTGCGCAATCATGGCTTGCTGGTAGGCGGAACGTCGATCCCGGAAGCGTTCCTGAACATCTACATGCTGGAACGGGCGTGCGCGGCACAGGTCGACGCGCTGTCAGGTGGGCGGGAGATCATTCTGCCGCCACCTGAGGTCTGTGCACATACGGCCGAGCAGTTTCGGCGAAACGAGGTTGAAAGCCATTACTCAATGGCCTGGGCGGCTGCTTTGCGACTGATCGAGGACGGTAAGCCGGATTACCGCAGCTAAGAGTTCATAGGGCGAAACACAGCTTGGCCTGGTGCCGGATTCCCCGGCAAGGACGGCCAAGCCCCGGCCGGGTTGCCGGCGACGGACGATGTGCCGGGCTGACGCGGGTGATCCGTTCGCGGCGTACATGTTGAATACACCGCGTTCTCAAAACGAGCCGCGGTCGGGGGGAACGATCACGCAGGGCGTGCCGCGTCCGCTGAGGCGCGCGCACGCATCCGCGGCCGCAGAGGGGGACAGGCCAGACAAGCGAGCACGGAAGGCCACCTGTGTGCCGAACGGGGTGGTGGTTGGCAATTCGATCTTTGCCGTCCGGAGCAATTCCGGCGCTGCTCTGCGCGCATTCTCCGCAGCGGTTTGGGCGGATCCAAGGTTGGCAAAAGCGCCGACCTGAACGGCCCAGCGGCCAGGCGGGGCCCCGGGAACGAACGCAACCGGTTGCCCGGTGAGTTCCTGTATTGGTCTCGAACGAGCGGCGTATTCCATTGGTCGCGACGCCGGCGGGGGTGGCAGGGCCTGCGCGATAACTGGGGCTTGAACCGCGGGAACGAGGCTGGGAACCGCGGGCACTGGCTGGCATGGGTGGGTTGGATCGTAAGCCGCGTCGGGGTCGCAGTTTGCCGGCGCATAGGAAACCGCTGTCGCCACGGCAACGGATTGAGCTGGGGCCGCATGTAGCTTCGTGCAGGGGCCATTGGGGTTATAGGCGGCGTCCGGATCGCAATCGCCTTGTGAATAGCTGGTTGCCACGATGACCGGTTGGATGGTCGCCGGTGCTAGCGGTGTGCAAGGACTGTTGGGGTTGTAAGCCGCATCCGGGTTGCAGCCGTTCGGTGTCTGCCGAACGGCCATCCGCGTTGTGGGGCCCGCGTAAACTGCTAGCGGTCCTGACATTGGTGTCCCGGAGCCCAGCAAGGGAGCGATGGAGGCGACGTAGTTGACGGTCTCCTCGGGCAGCGGCGTGCCGTTATTCAGATATCGGTCCACCCGGTTCGGGCCGGCATTGTAGGCGGCCAGGAATCCAGGCGCGCCAAACCGGTCATACATTTCGCGTAGATAGGCGGTGCCGGCGAGTATGTTGTTGTGGGGATCGAACGGGTCGTCGCCCAGGCTGTAACGGCTCCTCAGGTCGTCGTACGTGTCCGGCATCACCTGCATCAGACCCATTGCCCCAGCCCAGGAGATGACGTCCTCCTGCCCACCCAACTCCTGGCGCATCACGCGGCGGACCCAAAGGTCGGGAACGCCGAACCGGCCGGAGGCCTCGTGGATATAGGGTCCCCAGGGATCGTCGTGGGACCCGGGCGGCGGGTAATAGCGAGATGGATTGTAGTGGCTGCGTGCGTGATGGGTTGGATGGCTGCTGCAGGCGGCCAAGGCCGTCAGT
This sequence comes from uncultured Alphaproteobacteria bacterium, assembly GCA_963790515.1. Classification (GTDB taxonomy): domain Bacteria; phylum Pseudomonadota; class Alphaproteobacteria; order Acetobacterales; family Acetobacteraceae; genus Rhodopila. The sequence continues at coordinate 250,712 of CAWBPF010000009.1, forward strand.
AGCATCAGCGAGACAAGCAGGCGAACCCAGTGAGCCAACCGGGGCACGGTGGAACGGGCATATGGAACGCGGCGACTCATGGATGGGATCCGGCGCAATGGCCTCGCCACGCTATCATATCATATGAAGAAAGCATTAGATTTACCTGAAGAGCCACCACTTTGGCTGGAGGATTCTGACCTGAAACAGGCGGAAAGCTTGCGACAGATTCTGTGGCCGTTGGGTCGCCGACATCCCGCCTGCCGTTGCCATAAGTCAACGTAATGCGGGACCAAGGTGTTGTCGCCGCGCACCAGCGCGTCGCGTCAACCGGCAGCCGTTTGCACTTTCTTGGTGGCTCGAGGCGGCGTGGGCGATCTGAGCATTGCGCCAAAGCGATCACGCACTGCGGTTTTTCCAGGTCTTGACCGGCTCCGTCGATGATCTTCGGCACTGGATGATGCCCTTCGGTGCGTCAACGTGCAGATCCAATGGGTCTACTGGGTTTGCGTTCGGGATGACGTCGGCCACTGGCGACCTTTTACCGACCTGCGGTGACGACCCATGACCGGGCTGCACTGCATTCCGTGCCGTTTTTTCGGCGCTAGCTCTGGGGCGGCAAGCGCCGGCATACCGCGGCACGAAGTTGGGCAAGCGGCGATCAACCGGTGGAAACTACAAACGTGAGGAGGCTCGAGAACACGTAGTTCGCAACACACTGCATTCAGTATGTGTGCACCGTGCAGGCCCTGGCTTCGCATCGCAGGTATTCTCCTGATCGCGCATTCAGGTATCTCGCAAAACATCTTTGATGCAGCCAGACGGCCGATGGTTACGCTACCTTCGCTGCCTGCGAATCGGAGCCGTTGATCCACGTCAACGACTTGCACGCCGACTTCGGCTTTACTGTTTACTGGAGCGGGCAAGTCCGCACAAACCAGCTGATCCAGTTTTGGAGCGACAGATGAAAATACCTCGTGCTTCCGCTTTCATATTCGCCGCGGGCACGCTTGCAGCGGCTTCCGCGATGGCACAAACGACGCCTTCGCAGAAACAGCAAATCCAGGACGGCAACTCCCCCACCATGGTCGGGCCCGGGAGCGCCGCTTCAAAGCAACGCACCCAGGATGGCAATTCACCCACGATGGTTGGGCCCGGCAGCGCTGCCTATAAACAGCGTACTCAAGATGGCAACTCCCCCACCATGGTCGGACCCGGGAGCGCCGCTTCAAAGCAACGTACCCAGGACGGCAATTCACCCACAATGGTCGGGCCCGGCAGCGCCGCCTATAAGCAGCGTACCCAAGACGGCAATTCACCTACGATGGTTGGGCCTGGCAGCGCCGCCTATAAGCAGCGGTACTCAGGATGGAAACAGTCCCACCATGGTCGGACCTGGTAGCGCTGCCTTCAAACAGCACACCCAAACACTGACCCGCCCTGATAAAAGTCCCGACTTGATGAAACAAAATTAGGTTCGCCGAGCGATTCTGCCGGATCCGCGTATCGATCCGGCAGAATTCACTTGGGTTATGTCTGGTCTCAGTTGCGAACGAAAACAAATAGCCATCTCAAACGCGACATCATTTTCATGGTCAAGCTGATACGGCAGTCGTCGGCGATCATCGTGCTGCTCTTGCTTCTCCCATCCGCGTCAAAGGCGGCCCGTCCCGATGTGGATCGTGAGCCGATTGCTGCAGTCGTCGCTGAGGTGACCTCGGCGGTCGTCCGCACGGTGTCCATTCGTTCGTCAACCACGCCGGTCGATAAGCCTGAAGCGAGGGTCCTCAGCACGGCCGACTTCAGTAAAACGACAGCATCGATCGGCTCTGGCTTCATTATCGATCCCTCTGGATTTATCGCCACAAACAAGCACGTCATCGAAGGTGCGGTTGCTGTTTTCGTCGTAACAGCAGACGGCGTGCGCTACACGGCCACGGTCGCTGGCAGCACTGCCAAGGCAGATATGGCGTTGCTCAAGATCGACGCGGGGCGACCGCTGCCGGCCGTTCGCTTTGGTGACAGTGACAAGGTGCATGTTGGCGATACGGTGATCGCGATCGGCAGTCCGTTCGGGTTTGACAACAGCGTGACAGCGGGAATTATCAGTGCAGTCAATCGTGACATCATGGAAAGTCCGTTTGACGATTACTTCCAGACCGATGCGGCGACCAATCACGGCAACTCGGGTGGCCCATTGCTGAATTTGGCGGGCGAAGTCATCGGCATGAACAGCGTGATTTTCTCACCGGTCAGCGGATGGGTTGGATTAAGCTTTGCCGTCCCCTCGAACGGTATGCGCTTCGTGTTCGATCGCCTTATGAAGACCGGGCACATAACGGCAGGTATGTTGCCGATCCATACTCAGCAGGTCAGTTGGATGCTGGAACAGGCATTTGACGCACCAAGTCTGGACGGCGCTCTGGTTTCCGCAGTGATCAAAGGGGATGACCCGGCACTGGAACAAAAAATCAGGATCGGCGATATCGTCTTGTCAATCAATGGGCAGAAAGTGTTGGATCCGCGCGACCTGGCCCGGAAAGCCGCGCAGGCACCGATCGGTAGCGATGCGGTACTGGAAATATATCGTGGTGGCTTGACGTCGACCGTGCATGTGACAGTTCAGGCTTGGCCGCAAGACGAAACAAGTGTGGTGCAAAACAATCCACAACAAAAACTCGGTTTGGATTTCGCCTTGGCAAAACGAGACAGTGGTTTGCCCGTTACCAAGGTAGTCTCAGTCGATCCCAACGGCTCGGCCGCCGATAGCGGAATTCAAATTGGCGACATTGTCATCGCCGTCCAACAGACCCCGGTCACCGAACCGGACGAGGTGCTAAGTCTTCTCTCGGCCCGGGCTCTACGGCAACATCCATTTGCGGCTGGACTAGTCGAACGCGGGAACAAGCAAACCTGGATTCCTATTTCTCTACCTAAGTAAATCGCTCGCACCGGGTCAGTTCAGTCACTATTGTCCGGGATTGTAACTGCTTTTGGCGGCTGGCACTTGTCATCATCAACAAGACCCATGCACGTAAGCGGTCGCGCCAAGTCGGGCGAGCCTGTCGCACGGCCAACCCGTTGCTTGCTGCGTCCATCACCGTGCGGCGAAGGTGCTATTTCTGCCTCAGGCTTAGAATGTAGGTTGCAATCTCCGCGGTTTCGGCATCGTCGCGGGGTAAGTATAGCATTTTCATATGTGGCTTCCGCATTGTCGCCTCTAGAGATTGCCGGGTCGTTGCCGGTCGGTCCGCGATTGCGGCAAAGGAGGGAGCATCTGTCCAGCCCGAGTTTCCGCTGCGCGTCACGACGTGACACTGGCTGCACATTGACTGTGCCAACGTATGGCCAGCCGCGGCATCCTCTGCCGGCGAGCGCGCATTAGCCGGCGCGATCCAAAGAGCAAGTAAAGCGGCGGAGCGCAACAGTGCAGAGGATCCTGCTCTACAGAAATGATCAAATCTTCTCATTTTGATTGACCTTGAATAGCGTGAAACAGTGACGGCTGCGGTAGAATGTGGCGGCAATCGCCAGCCCGACCCGAACCCCGATTGCAGTCAGGAGTTTGTGCTGCAACGCCGGCCGCAGCCCTGATCGAGCCGCGGGATCGGCGCTCGGCCTGACTAGTCGAGCTATGACGAGTTGACGACCCATCCTGCGCCAACCTGTTGTCTTGTGTACTTCACCAGGAACGTTTAAACGCCGGCTGCCGCGGTCGTATCCTGGATAATGCTCAATAAGGTCATCTCGGTTACAGCCGCGGCTTCGCACAGAACTGGAATGCGTGCTGACTGGACTGAGCACTCTGGTCAACGTGCCTGTTTCTTGATTGTGCCGAGCCAAACCTCCACCCCCGTAAAAGGCTTCCAGTACATGATCTCATGCATGTTCATCAAGACGCGTGCATGAGCGAGTTTATAAGGCGTAAGCGGCCTTACCCTGATCCAGATCAATCCTGGCTGGATCATCGTCCACGATCTATCCAACTGATGTCAAAAATGTCGTGCAACATCCGGCGGATTGCTCCCAGTCTGAACGATCGGCGTCTGGTGGAAAGCCGCAGCACCAAGGTTGATCGTGGCTGGGCATCTCAACGCAACTCGGGATGACCAAACCCATCATGGATGCGATCGGATTTACGCAAGTCAGATAGCCTGCCGTTTCGAAGTTATACGACTTTGAAAGTTCATAAATATATATTTCAAACCTTTGACGTGGTCACTATGCAGGGCGAAGCGGACGTATCAACTGAGGCGCACCGACAGAGGACGGTCACTAGATACTATTCCGAGATCGAACGAAAACGTTAGGATGTCATGTTCGTTCGTTGATTTCCATCAATCAAGGTCGACATCAGCTCGCGCTAGTGTCCCGAGTTTGAAGCTCATCATTGTGAGAAACGTCAAGTTCGCGACGCCAAACGCTTTGTTTCTATCGTACCGACTGCCCTGGGCGTTCGCCGGCTGGCGTTGACGAGCTCCTGACCGGGCACGCTAGGCTTGAAGCACTTTGGAATTCCGGGACCCGTACCGCGGTGCGACAAATATCAAGGTAATCGAAAATGCCAGCTCTCAAACGGCGATCCGTTCGCCTCGATCAGATCCAGACCTCGTTAGCTGGCATTCTCGATGTTGTCGGCGTTCTGCTTCTGCCTCTCCTTCAGCGTACCTGGCGCGGCTCGCAAGCGGGGCGGACGTGGCTGCTCCTTGGGTCGTTCGCCAAGGACGATGTGGCTTGGCGTCGGACGGCTGGGTCGGGTCCGATGGTGAAAGCCTGGGCTGAAGAGGCACTCAGTCAACGCACCGGGGAACGGCTTTGCCGGCGGTCAGCATGACCAATCTGGGAAAAGCAGATGAAATGTTGAAGCCAACTTCTGACCCCGCTTGGCTACTTGTGTCGCAGGGATACGACCCGCTGCGACAAAGTGTGGTCGAATCTCGCTTCGCCGTCAGCAACGGTTTCCTCGGTCAGAGGGCCGGACGGTCGACAACACGAGGCGCCCATTCGATCATCCGGCCGCGAACCTATGTCGCCGGGCTGTTCGACACGCCCGGGGCCGACCCTGGCGTGCCTGAACTGGTGCCAGCCCCAGACTGGCTACGGATCCGCATTCTGCTTGCCGGAAAACCGTTGGTCCATCATCCCGGTGACGTGCCGCAACACCATGTAACGCTCGACATGAAGCGAGGTGTGCTGTTTAGCGAAGGACACCATTTTGGGGCACCGGGTCTCAACGTCAGCATTCGAACCTTGCGTCTCGTATCGCTCGCCGATCGAGCGCTGGGGCTCCAGGTCATTCAGTTCGGAATCGAGAGCGGGACGGTCGAGATCACGTTCGAGGCACTATTCGAGGAACTAGATGTCGGGCTCACTCCCGAACAGATTGGACAGGATTTTGGTCTTTGGCACACTCAGCATTCAGGTAAGCGCCTTGCCATAGCGACCACGTCCTCACTTCTTATCGACAGCCAACATCTTGCGCCGGCAGCGGCCGGCCGATTGACGGCAACCTGGAATTGGACAGCCCACGCGGGGCAAAATGTGATTTTCGAGCGTATCGTTGCGCTGGTGCGTGGCGATACGGACGCTGCGGATCCCAGCAATGAAGCGCGGGCAAAACTGGACGTCGCGCGCCAAGCAGGCTGGTGCGGTGTCCTTCAGGCCCATGAGGCGGCCTGGGCTGCCCGGTGGCACAACAGCGACATCATCGTCGAGGGCGATGTGGCCGCACAAATTGCCCTGCGCTTCGCGATTTACCACCTCAACAGCGCCGCCAACCCGGACGATGAGCGCGTATCTATCGGCGCTCGCGCACTGACGGGCGACGATTATCGCGGACACGTCTTCTGGGACACCGAGATTTTCCTGTTGCCCTTTTATACATTGACGTGGCCGGAAGCAGCCAGAACGTTGCTGATGTATCAATTCCACACACTCGATGCCGCGCGGGCAAAAGCGGCCGGCCTAGGCTATCGCGGCGCGCTTTATGCCTGGGAATCCGCCGATACGGGCGCAGAAACCACGCCGGAACAGGTGATTGCCCCCGATCTCCGGGTCGTCGATGTCCTTTGTGGCAAGCTCGAGCAGCACATCAGCGCGGATGTCGCATACGCGGTCTGGCAATACTGGCAGGCAACTCAGGACGAAGATTTTCTGCGCGAAGCCGGCGCAGAGATCATTCTGGAAACCGCCCGATTCTGGTCGAGCCGAGCTCGGCTGGAGGTTGACGGATTTTGCCATATCCGAGACGTGATCGGGCCGGACGAGTATCACGAGCACATCAACGATAATGCATATACAAACGTGATGGCACAATGGAACATCCGACGCGGGCTCGATGTAGCGGCACTGCTGAGCGAGCGTTGGCCGTCATTCTGGATTCAATTCTCCAGCCGCCTCGGCCTGGATCAGCATGAATTGGGGCAATGGCAGCAAGTTGCGAACAGAATGGCTACTGGTCGCGACCCCGAAACGGGTCTCGTCGAGCAGTTCGCAGGTTACTTTGCTCTGGAAGACATTGATTTGTCGCACTATGCAGGCCGTTCAGTCTCGATGGACATGGTGCTTGGAAAGGAGCGGGTGCAAACGTCCCAGGTCGTCAAACAGGCCGATGTCGTGGCACTTCTGGCGCTGCTGCCAGAGGAATTTTCCCCCGGGGCAGACATGCGGAATTTTCGTTACTATGAGCCTCGGTGCAGCCATGGCAGTTCGTTGAGCCCTGCGATGCACGGGTTGGTCGCAGCCCGACTGGGTGAAGCCGAGATGGCGCTTCGCTTTTTCCACCAGAATGCTGCAATCGATTTGGCCGATACCCACGTTGCGACTGATCGCGGCGTCCATATAGCAGCTCTCGGCGGGACGTGGATGCTGGCGGTATTCGGTTTCGTCGGACTGTCCATGCGCACCGACGGTCTGGCGATCAACCCCCAACTACCGGCAAGTTGGTGCAGTTTCGCATTCAGTGTCCAATGGCGCCAGCGGCGCCTTGAAATCAAGATCGACCAGGTCGAGCAGCGGCTGGAGGCGCGGCTTGTGTCGGGTGAACAAATGACGCTGCTCGTCAGGGACAGGAAGCATGAACTCTGCCAGGGTCGCGTGCTAAGCATCTTCATCGGCACGCCGTAAAGCCGCATGGCCGTCTGACCGTAAATAGGGGTGCTACACGGCGTATATCGATGACCAGTCAGGCCCCAGACCAGCCAATTCGCCGCACCAGGCGGTCGTGTCGGTTGATCCAAATCAACGCGCCGGCCCGACGATCCGCGCTATTTAGTCCGAAGTCTTACCCGAAGCTTTCGCACTATCTGGCAGGGATTGATCCTGGTGACCGGGTCAGGTCTCTTGCCAACTGCCTGAGTGCAGCCGGCAACGAGCGATCTCGTCGATCACTGCATCAAATCGTCTCCGGGGAGCCGGACGCCCGACGCGGAGGAAAACAATGCAAATAAATGTCGCAAGCATAATGACTCGTCAGACGATTTCGGCGAGGCCGGACAGCACGGTCGCTGAAATCGCCAAATTGCTTACCGACCATGACATCAGTGCTGTTCCGGTCTGCGCCGAAGATGGAGCGCTTCTTGGAATGATCAGCGAGGGCGATTTGGTGCGGCCCTTCCGCGAGGAACATTCCCTGCGTTCGGCTTGGTGGCTCGGCGTTCTCTCGCGTGGCAAGACCCTTGCGCAGAAGCTTGCCGACTATATCCAGACGGACCAACGCTGTGCTCGGGACCTAATGACCCACGCGGTCATCACCACGAGTGAGACAACAACGCCTGCGGAAATCGCTGATCTGCTGCTTCGTCATCGCATCAAGCGTGTGCCTGTCGTCCGGAACGGCCAACTCGTCGGGATCGTGAGTCGGGCGGACTTAGTAAGGGCGCTGTCCGTTTGGCGCGATACTTTGGGCGAGCGGGAATGGCAACCAAGCCCTGGCGGAAGCGACCATCCACTGATCGTCTCCGCAGCGCGGGGTCAAAACTAAATCAATGGGTCATCAGGACCGGCAATTCCGCATTATTCAGCAGATGCCGGGTAAAGCCTCCGAAGACTAATTCGCGCAATCGGCTATGACCGTAACCGCCCATCACCAGCAGGTCAGCCTTCGCGGCGGCGGTCGCAGCCAATAAACTCTGGACGGGTGTAAGCTCGTCCGCTTCCAGGCGTTGCAGGCTCGTATTCGGGTTATGCCAGGATATGGCATCCCGGAGCCTCTCGCAGGACTTTTCACCAAACTCCATGCCTTCCTCGACCGAGAAGATGACGACTCGGTCGGCCATCTCAATGAATGGCCGTGCCGCCGCGACAGCCCGGGCCGCTTCGGCAGTGTTCTTCCAGGCAATGGCAACAGTACCTCATCGGCCGGTCAGGTGCGGTGGTCGGCACAATCAGGACCGGGCGTCCGGTCGCCATGACAGATGCTTCCAACACGTCCATGGCGACCGTCTCAAGCTCGCGGGTACGCCCGATCACGATGAGGTCGGCGGTTCGCCCATATTCGGCGAGATATGTTGGTTCGTCGCCGGTCTCGAGGCTCCATTCCGCCGAGGGGCGGTTGAGTGAAGGCTGGCCAGGCACCGCCAGTTGCTCCCGCTCACAGAATTCGTGAAATCGCCGCTCGGCGGATCTGCAGCGTTCAACGCCATGCCGCTCCAGCGCTTCGATTGTGCCGTAATAGTCGGCACCACCACCAACGTCGGCCGAGTTCGATATCGCTGCCAAACTCCGCTGCACATCGGCTCGCACATGAAGGAACACGAGGTGTGCGGCCGACAGACGCGCAACCTCAAGCGCCGTGGCAAAGACGGGTGCGTCGGTTTCGGCGCCGGTAGCAGGGACGAGGATATATTTGAACATGGCTTCCTCTGCGTGATGTCCCCCTGTCCCACAAAAGAACATTGCATTCATTGATCCAGCTCAATGATGCGATATCGACCTGGGATCCATAATGTTAGCGTTTGAAAATTCTGTAGTCGAGGCTATCGCGCCGAACCGATCTGATCGGTCCCCGCCGCCGCTGAGGAGGAAACGCCGCCCGTCACCGGGGAGAAGTGTTGGGCAGAAAACAGATGGAATGGCAACGATAATCCACGCGGAGAGCAAACCATGAAGGAAATGTTCAGATGGGAAATACCGCGGGACAAACATCAGGCTTGGACACGAGGCAACTCATCGCAGTGCGAGCATTCGAGATGCAGGAAAACCAGGGGCGCCCGCATGGTTACGACTTGATCCATTGTAGTTTGGCAGAGCAGGAGATACCGAATTGCCTGGCACAAGCCGCGCGTAAAGATGTGCAGGCCGCACGTCCCAAGATGGAGCGACCCAAGCGCGCACGGAGTATCCCACGAGCGGGTCGGCATGGACAGGGACAAGGATCATCAACCGACGTGAGATCATAACTGATGGATCCTGCGAATGGGCTTCATCAGACGACAATAGGAGGATCGTTATGCCAATGACGTTGTATGATCGCGAACAAGCGTTCGAAGCCAAGTCCGCTCATGACGAGGAGCTTCGCTTTCTGGTTATGGCACGTCGCGACAAGCTGTTCGCACGCTGGGCCGCAACCGAGCTTGGATTGTCGGACGAAGAGAGCGAAGCGCTGGTCAAGGCCGTGGTGGCCATCTCCGACGGCCGAGGCCATGACCAAGCCCTGAAGAGCCATGTTGCGGGCCTGTTGCATGGGCGTGACAGCGGGTCCGACGGAAGCTTGTCCGAAGCCCTGGACAATTGCCTTCAGGAAGCACGCAAACAGCTCATCAAGTCACTGCCAAGCGGACCTGACGCCCGCACTGGCGCCTGATTTCGGTCGATGCCACTGGTGGCGACTCCGATGCCGAGGATGATGGCCATCGACTGTTGTCACGCCGAGCAGGCAGGTCGCTTGCTCTTTTATGATCGCGCTACGGACAGAACGTTGACTTAGATCATGTATCCCTCGCCTTTAAGCTGATTTGATGTCTGCACATGTTTCATCCCACCTGCGGAGGACCCATTCATGGATGACAAGACCCTTCAGCACGCTGTGACCGAGGAACTGGAATGGGCCCGTCACGTCGACGCTTCACACATCGAGGTTGCTGTTCACGACGGAGTCGTTCAACTCGCGGGATACGTTGGCACCTTGGCTGAAAAGAAAGCAGCCAATCGAAGCGTTTGGCATTTGCGCGGCATCGTGGGCGTCCGGGACGATATCGAGGTCCGACAGGCAACGGCCCATCAACATCCCGACGAGGAACTTGCGCGACGCGCCCAGCAAGTACCTTCTTTGGGATTCACTGATACCTGGTACGAAAATCGAAGTACCGAGTGGATAATGGTCGAGCGACGCTGACAGGTACACTTGACCATGCTTATCAGCGACTGGAGGCGGAGCAGCGTGTCCAGCAACTCGCAGGCGTCGTCGAGGTTGATAACCTCATTGTCGTTCGCCCGATTTTGACCGTCGACGCTGGCCTCCGAGACAAGGTGCGCCGTGGGCTGGAGCGGCACTCCGAGCTCGACATGTCCCACATCCTTGTGGACGTGGATGCGAATCAGGTGAAGTTGTCAGGCACCGTACCAAGCTATACGCAGCGGCGTATCGCTGAAAACGCGGCGTGGACAATCCCCGGTGTACGGGATGTCGTTGAACTCTTGCGGGTCAGTCGCTGAGCGGAGCAGGATCCCATCATGTCGGACGACGTGAGTTCATCTGCACAACAGGTTGCCGGTCAACTACAGGACCGCGGGCATCATGATCACGCTGCGAAACTGCGCTCCGTGCCCCCTGGCCGGGCGGGCGCGACGTTGCTGCTTGCACTGAGAGAGGCTTGCCAGACCATTCTCACCGCCATCGAAGCGATCGATCCGGTCAGCGCCACGATGGTGGAGGAGCTACGCCTTGAGGTGGACGCGCGCCTCAAGGAAGCTTCTGGCCATCCGACCAAGAAGTAACGACTTCTGGCGAAGCTGTTTGTCAGTTTGCACTATATGTGCATGGGGACTTCATGGCCTTCTTTTGGCCAGCGGACCGGCCTTGGCCGAGAAATTGCCGAATGCCAGCGACGAGTAGGACCCAGCCCAATTAGTCAAGGGGCCGACTTGTACCACGCCTGATAGCGCGCCTCGACGTCGTGCCGGTCCAGGCGCGCGGTGCCATATGTTGCGACGGCCGCGGCGCCCGCTGCCATCGCGAAGCCCAAAGCTTCCCGATCTGGCAACCCGCGCACCAGCCCGAGCACCAGGCCGGCCAGGAAACTGTCCCCCGCCCCAACCGCGCCGCGTTCCCGTACGGGCAGCGCTGGCAGCCGCGTGATACCGCGCTTTGTCGCGAAGATCGCCCCATCCGCGCCCAGACTGACACTGACGGCCTGCGCGGCCCCGGCACGCAACAGCAATTCAACCTCATGCTCCTGGCAAAGTGGGTCTGGCAGCGGATGGCCGACCAGGAATTCGAGTTCGCCAAGACTGAGTTTCAGCAGTGCGATGCCTGGCATGCGAGCGGCCTTCAAGGCCGCGCCAGATGTATCCAGGACAAATTTTTGTCCACGCCGAACAGCGATCGCCGCGATACGAGCGTAAAAATCATCGGGCACACCGCGGGGCAGGCTTCCGCTCGCGACCACCCAGTCTGCCTCGATCCGCTCCAACTCGCTCTCAGTCGCCCGCCATTCATCGGGCTCCACAACCGGACCCATCGGCACGAAGCGGTATTCCAGATTGTTCTGCTGGTCGTGAACGTTCAAGCTGATGCGGTTGCGGCCGCGGATCGCCAGAGCCTTCCAGCGGACGCCTGTCTCGGTCAATAACTCCTCGATCAGATGCCCAGTTGCACCTCCGGTCATCACGAGGGCCATTGCATCGCCGCCAAGGATATGAACCACCCGGGCGACGTTGATCCCGCCGCCCCCCGGGTCGAGTTGTTCGTCAAACGTTCGGATCTTGTGCGTCGGACGCACACTGGGCGCCACGCAGGCCAGATCGACAGCCGGATTAAGCGTCAGCGTAACGATGCGGGACACTGGCAAACCCTCATGCTGCCGCTTTCACGGACTCTGCCTCGTTCACCACGGCGATCGTTCGTAACACGCTTGATGGATTAACGCTGATCGAGTCGATGCCGCATTCCACCAGAAAGCGCGCCACATCGGGGTAGTTGGCGGGGGCTTCGCCGCAAATTCCGACCTTGCGCCCATTTCGTTTGGCCCCGGTAACGGCGAGCCGGAGCATTTCCAGCATGCCCGGATCACGTTCGTCGAAATCGAGTGATACTATTTCGGAGTCACGGTCCACTCCCAGCGTGAGCTGGGTCAGGTCGTTCGATCCAATGGAGAAACCGTCGAACACCTTGGAGAATGCGTCCACCTGAATGACGTTGTTGGGGATTTCGCACATGACGTAGACCTCGAGCCCATTTTTCCCGCGGGCCAGTCCATGGCGTGCCATTTCGGAGAGAACCTGTTCCGCTTCAGGCACGCGGCGACAGAACGGCACCATGACGACAAGATTGGTCAACCCCATGTCGTCGCGCACCCGCTTGAGGGCTTCGCACTCCAGAGCGAAACCCTCGGCATAGTCGGGATGCGCGTAGCGGGAGGCGCCACGGAACCCAAGCATCGGGTTGGCTTCACGTGGTTCGAAGGTGGTGCCGCCGAGAAGCTGGGCGTATTCATTGGATTTGAAGTCAGACAAGCGGACGATCACCGGCTTCGGATAGAAGGCCGCGGCGATCGTGCCAACGCCTTCCGCCAGATTGCGGATGAAATATTCCCGCGGCGACGCGAACCCTGAAACACGTTCGTAAATTCGAACCTGTTCCCGCTGCGGAACACGATGCGGATGCACCAGGGCCATCGGATGAATGCCGATATGCTCGTTGATGATAAACTCCATCCGAGCCAGTCCGACACCCGCATTTGGTGCCATGGCCGTACGAAACGCCTGGTCCGGATTGCCGAGATTAACCATGATCTGGGTTCTTGGCATGGTCAGGGCACCGACATCGGTCCGCGTTACCTCAAACGGAATGTCGCCCGCGTAGACAACGCCAGTCTCGCCGTCTGCGCAGGAGATCGTGACGCGCATCCCGGTCCGTAGAGCGGTTGTCGCGTTTGCCGCGCCCACCACCGCCGGCACGCCGAGTTCGCGTGCGACAATGGCTGCGTGGCAGGTGCGGCCACCATGATCGGTTACGATGGCGCCTGCGGTTTTCATCACCGGCTCCCAATCGGGACTGGTCGCATGCGCCACCAGAACCTCACCCGGCTGGAATGTCCCCAGATCGTCGGCCGAAGTCACGACCCGTACTATTCCGACGCCGATCTTTTCGCCAACCGCCTTGCCGGTGGCGAGCACCTTGCCGCTGCCCTTCAGCGCGTAGGTTTCCAGCACAGTGGCCGACCTGCGTGACATGACTGTCTCTGGACGAGCCTGGACGATGAACAGGCGGCCGGTGTCAGCGTCCTTGGCCCACTCGATATCCATCGGCACCTTGTGGCCGGCGCGCCGTGAGTAATGTTGCTCAATAGCAATGGAATGCGCCGCCAGTGTGATGACCTCGGCGTCTGTCAGGCAAAAGCATGCCTGACGTGCCGCCGGGGTTGGTTCGTCTTTGGTCGTCGATCCAATATGACCGGCTGCCAACGTCATCGTCAGCTGCTTCTTGCCCAGAATACGGCGCAAGACCGCTCGGTGACCACTTTCGAAGGTTGGCTTGTGGACAAAGTATTCGTCGGGATCGACCTTGCCCTGCACCACGTTTTCGCCAAGACCGTAGGAGCCAGTGATCAGTACAACATCCTGAAAGCCGGACTCGGTGTCGAGGGTGAATATCACGCCGCTTGATGCTCGATCGGAACGGACCATCTTCATCACGCCCACGGACAGGCCGACCTTGAAGTGGTCGAATCCATTATTCACCCTGTAGACAATTGCGCGGTCGGTAAACAGCGATGCGAAGCACTGGCGGCAGGCCTCTACCAGATCGTCGACGCCCGTGATGTTGAGATAGCTTTCGTGCTGACCGGCGAAGCTGGCGTTTGGGAGGTCCTCGGCGGTCGCGGAACTGCGGACCGCGACTGCGACGTTGGAGCCGTATTCTTTCTCCAGCACCCGGTACGCTTCCGCGATCTGCTGACGCAGCGACACGCTTCCGGTCGCATCATGCACCAAGCGGCGCGCCTCGGCGGCGTTGGCCGCCAGTCGCGTCACATCGGTGATATCCAGATCATCAAGCAATGCATGCAGCGCCGGGCCCGCACCGGCTTGCCGAATGGCGTCATGATATGCACGAACCGTCATGGCAAAGCCGTTTGGCACGCAAACGCCCTGCGCTCCAAGTTCACGATACAATTCGCCCAAGGAGGCGTTCTTGCCGCCGACGAGCGGCACGTCCTCCAATCGCAGATCCTTGAACCAGCGGCAGTAATCGGTCGCATCCGTCATGGCGGCTACTCCACCTTTTTGGCTTCCGCGGAAGAAGGCCCGGGATCAGAGGTCGCTGCATTGATGTGGGTCAACGGGTCCGGTCTAAATTCCGAACGACGCGCGATCGACCGGGACCAAAGCGCGCTGATTCTCGGCTCCGAATCCGAGCATCGGTCAGCGCAAGAACTGAAAGGCCATTGATCCGGACGCCACCCAGCGGCCGTCCCCAGCTTATTCGTTTCTGTTGCTACGATCGACCGAAAACCCATGCACAGGACGTGCACGGAGGCCGCCGATTGCGGGAACGTGGCGCAGTCGTTGCATCGCGGTCTTCGCCCCATACTCTGGTGTCTCGACACACTAGCGTTCCGTTGCCAGCCGACGTGCCATGGTTCCGATTTCGTTTCGCAAATTGCCCGACGCCGACCGGGAATGCAGCAGACGGAATCGCGATATACCGCGGGTCGGCCAGCGCCTCATTCACCCAGCGGCATCCACTCATCCCCGACTTTCCGGTAGTGGCGTTTGACCGCCGACCAGGCGATCCGGTGCACGACTGCCTCCCTGTCCGGGTCCGTTGCGTGTTGTCTCCAGGCATTATTGAATGCCGCGAGATAAATCTCCCGGGCATGCAGTGGAAGATGCAGACGAACAGAATCCGGCAGGTCGTCAGTCGTGCGATATGGCATGGGACGTTACGGCGTGATCGCCACCTTTAGCACTCCGTCGCGCTGGTGGGCGAACAGGTCATAAGCCGCCTCGATGTCGTCCAGCTTGAAACGGTGAGTCACCATTGCCGTCAGGTCTACACGTCCGGATTGGATCACGTTGATCAGGCGGCGCATCCGCTCCTTGCCGCCCGGACATAGCGTCGTAACGATCTGATGATTGCCCAGGCCGGCCGCGAAGGGACCCAGCGGGATGGTCAGGTCGGTCGAATAGACGCCAAGGCTGGACAACGTCCCGCCTGGACGCAGCACCCGCAAAGCGGCCTCGAACGTGCCCTGCGTCCCGAGCGCCTCGATGGCCACATCCACACCGCGGCCATCGGTCAGCCGCATGATTTGCGCCACAGGATCGCCGTCGTGGAAGTCCACCGTCACATCCGCTCCGCAACGGCGTGACATCGCCAGCCGCCCCGCGATACCGTCCACCCCGATAATCGTGGTGGCGCCAGACAATTTGGCACCCGCGGTCGCACAAAGTCCGATTGGGCCTTGCGCGAACACCGCGACCACATCGCCGATCCTGATATTACCGCTCTCGGCGCCTGAAAAGCCCGTGGACATGATGTCCGGGCACATCAGCACCTGCTCGTCGGTCAGATCGTCTGGCACCGGGCAAAGATTGGCCATCGCGTCCGGCACGAGCACGAATTCAGCCTGGCAGCCGTCAATGGTGTTTCCAAAGCGCCAGCCCCCCATTGCCTTGAAGCCGCTGCTGTTGAAGCCGCCATCCTGCGACGCGCACCCGCACAAACATGCTGCCGAGTATCCGCTGGGCGTGATGGCCCCGGCGATCACCCGCTGTCCTTCCTTGTAACCTTGTACCGCCGAACCGAGTTTTTCAATCACTCCGACCGGTTCGTGGCCGATGGTAAGGCCTTTCGCGACGGGGTATTCGCCTTTGAGAATATGCACGTCAGTGCCACAAATCGTTGTTGTCGTAATCCGGATCAGCGCATCCAGTGGTCCAACATCGGGTATTGGCTTCGTTTCAAGTACGATACGTCCGGGCTCGACGAAAATTGCAGCCTTCATTCGCGACATGTGATGCTCCTATGAGCTGTAAAGCCCCGCCAATGTAGCGGGGGTGATGTCCGCGACATTGTTCTGAATCAAGTCGGCGCGCCTGCCGAAAAGTGGAAAAAGTCAAGCGAACTTGACTGCAAACTTCATCACCACGATCAATGCGACACAAACGAGCAGCGTTTGCCACGCAGTAAAAGATCGCGGGTTACTCCGCCCCACACCCATTCACGCAGGCGGCTATGGCCGTAGGCGCCAGCCACCAGCACGTCGCCCCCGTTATCCTCGATGATTCGGTACAGGGTGAGGGCATCATCCCCGGTTGCAGGTAGCGCTTTCCCGCCGCTGTCGATGCCATGGCGCTTGAGCCATCCCACCACATCGTCCAAACGGGCGTGGGCGGCAACCAGGTCTTCCTCGGCGACGATCTCGATAACCGTTACGCGGCGGGCGAGTTTAAGCAAAGGCAGAGCATCGCGAATCGCGCGTCGCGTTTCGCCGCAGTCTTTCCAACCGACGATCGCATGATCCAGAGAGAATTGCTCGGCCGTTGCCGGCACGATTAGGCAAGGCCGTCCAGCCTGCATAACGAGATCGCCGATATCCACATGGCGGGATGTATCAAACATCGAAACATTTGCGTCCACCCCGGTGATGATCAGGTCAGCTGATCGTGCCTCCTGGGCGATGTGTCCCGAGAGTGGTCTGTAGATAACGGCCGAACGCCACTCGATGGCCCGACTGCCTAGCGCGGCGCGAAACTCGGCTTCGGCAGCCTTGATTTCCGCATCGATCTCCTGGAGATCCCGCTCGATCATGTCACCCGGAACGTAACCGTCGTTGTAAATGATCCGCATGGGTTGGCAGACCGCAACGCCGATCACGCTCGCGTTCAGCCGTTCAGCCAGGTCGCCGGCGATCTTCAGACAGGTCGTGTTGGGGCGCCCGAGTTCCGAGTGCACCATCAAGGTCGCATAGCTCATGATCGGTCCTTCCTCCAGTTTGAAGGGCCGCAGCGTAGGGAGTCAAAGCGCCGGTGCCTTGATTTGTATCAATGGCCCCGTCGAACTATGGTCCTATCTCGCACCGGAGACCGACGGGTTCCCGGTCCGGTGATCGGGGATGTGCGCTGATCAGGAGAAGACGATGCAGATCAAGCGCGAACATCACATCAATTTCTGGTACATCATGATCACCCTATTCGCGGTCATGCTGATCCAGGATTTTCTGATCCAGACCAGCCAGAGTAAAACCATTCCGTACAGTGAGTTTCAGCAGCTTGTTGAACAGGGAGAAGTTGCCGACCTGGTCGTTGGCTAAACGAAGATCACGGGCACCTTCAAGGCCGCCAAACCAAATGAGCCGCAGCAGTTCACAACGTTTCGCGTGCCGCCTGAACTGGCGGACAAGCTGGCTGCCGCGAAGCTGTCGTTTTCGGGCGAGCCGCCACCCGGCTTGATCGTGACCGTTCTGGGATGGCTGCTTCCATCACTCGGATTTCTTCTGCTTTGGATGTTCATGATCAGGCCAATGACCGGTCAGGGCATGGGTGGACTGATGGCGGTTGGCAAGAGCCGCGCAAAAATCTATGTCGAGACTGATACGAAAGTGACCTTCGCGGATGTTGCCGGCGTCGATGAAGCCAAGGAGGAGCTTCGCGAGGTCGTCGATTTCCTGAAGAACCCGCGGTCCCATAGTCGTTTGGGCGCGCGCATGCCGAAGGGCGTTTTGCTGGTCGGACCACCGGGCACCGGCAAGACGTTGCTTGCCCGGGCTGTCGCCGGAGAGGCGGCTGTGCCGTTCTTTTCGATCTCCGGTTCCGAATTTGTCGAAATGTTCGTGGGCGTCGGTGCCGCTCGGGTCCGGGATCTGTTTGAGCAGGCGCGGCAGACCGCCCCGGCGATTGTCTTTATCGACGAACTCGACGCGCTGGGCCGGGCGCGGGGCAGTTTCTTGCCCGGTGGCGGCGGTCATGATGAAAAGGAACAGACTCTCAACCAGCTTCTGAGCGAACTTGACGGATTTGATCCCACCAGTGGGGTGGTGCTGCTCGCCGCCACCAATCGGCCGGAAATCCTCGACCCGGCCTTGCTGCGCGCTGGCCGTTTCGATCGTCAGGTGCTCGTGGATCGCCCAGACAAGAAGGGCAGGGCAGAGATCCTGCAGGTGCATCTGAAGAAAATCCAGCTCGCACCTGCCGTTTCAGTCGAGGCCATCGCTGCGCTGACACCGGGCTTTTCGGGGGCCGATCTTGCCAACCTCGTCAACGAGGCGGCGTTGCTCGCAACTCGTCGATCGGGCGAAAACGTGACACTGGAAGACTTCACACAGGCGATCGAACGCATCGTCGCGGGCTTGGAGAAGCGGAATCGGATCCTGAACCCCCATGAACGCGACGTGGTGGCGCATCATGAAATGGGGCACGCTCTGGTCGCAATGTCGCTGCCAGGTGTCGATCCCGTGCAGAAAGTCTCGATCATTCCCCGTGGCATTGCCGCGCTCGGTTATACGATGCAGCGGCCAATCGAAGATCGGTTCCTGATGGATCGGGCCGAACTCGTTAATCGCATGACAGTGCTGCTCGGCGGTCGGGCGGCGGAGGATGTGATCTATGCCGAGGTCTCGACCGGGGCCAGCGACGACCTTGCGAAGGCGACGGATATCGCCCGCAGCATGGTCGTGCGCTACGGGATGGACAAGACGTTGGGGCAGGCCGTCTATGAAGCGGACACGCCGCATATGTTGGATGTGCCTGCAGGTGCCGACTGGCACGTTCGCCGCTACGGGGAGACAACCGCCGAAGCGATCGACGCCGCCGTGCGTGCGTTGATAGAGGACGCTTTCCAGCGCGCGGTGGCGATCCTGACCGCCAACCGACCATTGCTTGAACAGTCGGCTGACGAATTATTGGCAAAGGAAACGTTCTCCGCCGACGAGTTAAAGCAGATTGCATCCAGGCTGGTTCACACCGCTCAGTGACCAGCGGCATCGGAACGTGCTGATTTCCACAAGCTGTATGACGACATCGTTAATGTTCGTGTACGTAACGTCCGGGTGCATCATCCAGTGCCGCGTAACGTGAAGAGCCGATTGCCGGCGGTGCGATCCGTTCGCCAGTTCGGCCATCCAGCCACGCCAGCCAGGTTGGCCACCACGACCCATCCTGAATATTTGTCTGGGCAAGGAATTCGTCGGCGCCAACGTACAAAGCGCCGGCGAGGCGATTGGATTGACGAAAATGCCGGTGTGGATGTCCAGGCGGACTAACCACACCCGCATTGTGACCGCCTGATGTCAATACAAATGTAAGGTCGCCCTTCGTCAGCAAATGGATTTTGTGGACCGACCGCCAGGGCGCGATATGGTCAGTTTCGGTGCCGACGACGAAAAGCGGCACCCGGATGTCGCTGAGCGCAATCGGCTTGCCACTCACCGGAAAGCGGCCCTCAGCCAGTTCGTTGTCCAGGAACAGCCGACGTAGATACGCCGCGTGCATGTTCGCGGGCATGCGCGTGCCGTCCGCGTTCCAGGCCATAAGGTCATTCGGATGCTCGCGCTCACCCATCAGGTAGGTCTTGATCACCCGGGACCAGACGAGGTCGTTGGAACGCAGCATCTGGAACGCCCCAAGCATCTGGCGGCTGTCCAGGAAGCCTTGCGTCAGCATCAAGTCGTTCAGGAATGCAAGCTGATCCTCGGTAATGAAAAGCTGCAGTTCGCCGGCCTCGGTAAAGTCAGTCTGGGCGCAGAACAGTGTCACGCTCTCCAGCCGGTCGTCGCCGTCGCGCGCCATCGCCGCGGCGGCGATCGACAGCAGCGTGCCGCCGAGGCAGTACCCGCAGGCTTGAACCTTGGCCCCGTCACAGATCTCGGTTACCGCGTCCAACGCCGCCATCACGCCCTTCGTGCGGTAGTCATCAAGGGTGGTGTCGCGGAATTCCTCGGTCGGATTTCGCCAGGAGATGGCAAAAACCGTGTGGCCTTGCGCCACCAGATAGCCGATCAGGGAATTCCCGGGCGACAGATCCAAAATGTAGTATTTCATGATCCACGCCGGAACAATCATCACCGGTGCGGGTCCGACCTTGGGCGTCGTCGGGGTATACTGGATCAGTTCGATCAGGTCGTTCCGGAGCACCACCTTTCCCGCCGTCGCCGCCAGATCCCGGCCAACGCGGAAACGATCCCGTTCAGCAACCCGCTCCCCCAGTGTTTCCTGGAGATCCAGAAGCAGGTTCCGTGTTCCTTCAACGAAATTTCCGCCTCCGGTCCTGATCGTCGCCCGGATGACCTCGGGGTTGAGCCACGGGACGTTGGACGGCGAGAACATGTCGACGATCTGGCGGACGGCGAACGATACCACGCGCTGGTTTCCCCGATTGATCCCGGGTGGACCATTTGCCGCTTCGGCCCACCACTCCTCCGCGAGCAGAAACGACTGCGCCAGTAGGTTGAATGGCGGCTGTTGCCAAGCGGGGTCACCAAAGCGGTGATCCATGGGCGATGGCGCGATTGGCGTTCCGCCAGTCATGACGGCCGCCAGACGTCCCCATCGTTTGACCGCTGACCGCCACAGTTCAACCCGTTTGAAAGGAGCATCGGCGAGGTGGATGCTCCAATCCAGAAGCGCCAGAAATTGCCCAACAGGCGACAAACCACCGGTCAACCGTCCCTGTGCGGCGTGCAGTCGCGCGTCCAAGCCGGGGGCATCCAGGTCTGAAGCGCCCAGGTCCGAGGCGCCCAGGTCCGGGGCATTCAGGTCTGGGGCATTCAGATCCAGGGCGTCCTTCTTCGCAACAAGACGGCGCTCCGCGGCGGCGACGGGAGTCATTCGAGACGAGGTTGTGTTCATGGCATCCCGATCAACCGTGACGCCTGTTTTGTCGCATCAGCACGGACCCCGCGCATTGATTTGTCGCAACCGCATGTTCAAACTGATGCTGGTGTTCGAAACAGTCCTTCCAGCCCGAGCCCAGACGCCTTGCCTCGTACATACCCAACGGGAACCATCCTCCGATCGACAAGGTTGAGCATCACCGATTCGTGCTGGTTCCGTTCCGGCATTCACAAATTATTGCGGCTTTAACATCGTCCTGATCGGCGTATTGTTAGGTTTCATCGCTACTGTCGTACCGGCCGTTCCGTCAAATCCGGAAGGTTGCCGACACCGCGACGGAAAGCGACGCCGTCTCCGCCATCGGGGACCCGAACAAAGGATGCCATATGCTCAAGATCGTCACCGCAGCTGCCATACTTTTTGCCTCGCCAATGGCCGCGATCGCGGCCCCCTTCTGCCTGGCGCTATCCACTGGCATCCCACAATGCATCTACTATGACGGAGCCCAGTGCGCTCGCGACGCAGGTCGGCAAAACGGTAGCTGCCAGCCGAACGCGGCTGAAACGCACGTTGTCGCAAGCCGCGTCGGTGAGTATTGTCTCGTGATGCCTAGCGGCTATTCGACCTGCGGCTATTCTGACGGCACTCAGTGCGCGCGCGATGCGCTGCTGCAAAAGGGTGTATGTTCCCGCAGTGCGGGCGCGTTGCCCCGCCAGCTTCCGGATGCTTATGACCCGAACGCCGGCCGCTAAATTCGAGGCGCCGCAGCGACAACGCTGGCGGCGGCCTCACGGCAGTCAGTGAATTAAGCGTGTAAGCCGAACGCGAACGGTCAACCCTGGCCAAGTCGCCACTTGGCGAATTGCCGCGGCAAGTGACGAGTGGGCCGAAAGCTGACGAGTTCGCGCCCGCACCCGGCGGGCCACAAGGTCCAATCGTGGGTCCCGGTGATCGAATAAGGCGTGAAGTTCGCTTTTTGTCTCTCACATAGCCTCAATGAGAGCCCGCCCCCACGGGTCGCGGTCCGGCCGACGTGAACGGGAGACATATGTGATAGCCGTTCCGGCAAAACCACCGCTTCGCTGAATCTCCGCATACCAAATCGGTACGGCTGTGGGTCGCGACCTGGCGGCTCCGCCGAGATTATCGTGGAAGCATGAGATGGCAGACAATGGTCCCGCGGCTTCGAGCCGCGCCCATTATTGCACCGGGCACAGGCTTGCGAAGACCAACGGGACCGCCGCTGTTCGGCGCTGCGTGGATCGGGAATGACATCGCTGACCCAATCCAGTCTCCAGCACAAGCAGCACCCAAACTGGTATCGACCATGGCGACGCCGAAGCGGCGAATGCGAGGGGATGTAACCCCAGCTTCGCTAAGTGCTGAGCCAAGGCCGCGCCGTCAGGTGCGCGAAACCGAGGTCACGCTCAATGCAGGCAACGAACGCCGGTATCCCGCCTGCCCAAGTTATGGTCAGCCTGGCTGTCAGGGCTTGGCATGAGGTCCACACGGCCAGGAAGCCAGCCACGAATGACAGCATGCGCGGCCTGTCAGACAATCAACCGCGAGGTGGTTTTGCCAGAGGTTGTTCGCTATCGAATGAGGTATCACCAGGAACTCTCGGGTGGCTGGCCATTGGTTGCAATCCTTCGCGTGGCAATATGGCCCACACGCATGTGTTGTTCCGATATTGCGCCAAAATAAACCGGGGGTGCGCGCCGAGCGTTGTTGGCTCGCACAGCTCCCGGGACGCCTTAATGGACAGGATAATCGCCGCGCTCATCAGCATCGCTTCAGTTGCCACTGCCGGCATGATCGGCGCCAGCTACGGGCCGCAACGCCCCCGTGAGGCCGCGTGGTATGCTTCCTTACGCAAGCCCCCCTACACGCCGCCTGGACCAGCGATCGGTATCACTTGGGGCGTCTTGGAGACCCTGTTGTGTGTCGTAGGCTACCGGCTGCTCGCAAAGCCGACCTCGGTCGCCCGCAGTGTGGGCCTTGGCGGTTGGCTGGGGACATTGGCCGGGTTAGCGGGATACCCGGCCAGTTTCTTTGGTAGTAAGCGGTTGGGCGCTAGCACGGCCGTCGCCGCCGCGATGCTCGCCTCCACCGCTACGACAGCGACGGCAGCGGAAGGCGTCGATCGGCCCGCTGCGATTGCGATGATGCCGCTGGTGGTGTGGACAGGATTTGCGGTGTTGCTAAGTGAAGAGATTTGGCGGCGAAATCAGCCCAGTGGAAGATCGGTCGTTAGATTCTCGAATGGGTTGCTTCGTAACGATACGGCCGGCGATCATCCAGTTATGGGGTCAACCTGTTGCTCTGACACCGGCGGGGGTTAGCCGACCAACTTTATACCGTTATCTTCGATAGCTTGATCGAAGGCCGAAAACGCCGCTTCGACTAAACACATCGCCTGTTCTTCGCGGCCCTCGCCAAGATCCTGTTGGGCAAGAAGGAGGAGTAAGTATGGATCAGGATCGGATTTCACTCTGTCTGTGAAAAGACTTCTTGTAAATTGCTTGAGATCAAATGACTTTAACGCTTCCATGGCAGATGCAGACTGTTCTTCCTTAGATCGCATGTTCGGGTTTGTTTCTGCATGTGAATATGCAGAAAATTCCTCAGACTTGATCGCAACGTCCAGGCGCTCCGCCTGGCAAAGCGCAGAACACTGCCCAGCCAAGTCCTGCAATATAAGCTTCATGATTATCCTCTGCCCGACGATTGCTTACTTGTACGTAATCGAACGCTACTGTATGCTTCCCTTCCGAGTCCAGCGTTGAAAGCGCTGTAGCAGGATATTTTTTGCTATATCGGAACCTTGTGGAGTGTGGGATTTACATTTTCGTTTATATTTCGTGATTTATTGAGCATCGTTACTATAGGCAAGTTACGGTTAAAATATCAGAACGAGTAGGCGCGTGTGCCCAAAAAATGTCCAATTCCTAAGAATGTGGATTAATTTTTGACATATTGTAGAAAATTCGATTCCTGCGTGTTTCACATTGAAATAAGAGCTCGGCACCGCAATCGGTATTCATAACGCACACTACGTTTGGGTTTGCGCCAAATGAATTGGTTTACCCCCCCCGCGACCGGAAGTCATTCTTTTAATGTAAGGTATTCACGCAGCCATCGCGCCGTTGGGTAAGGTTCGAGATGGCATCCAGTGATAGGCGGCAGAGCGGCGGTGATGCATGCTGCCCGAGAAAGCTGAGCGTGAGAGCCGCCCGCTCAACGTCTGATTGGTCGGCCGAAATGCGACCGGGAGATCGGCCCAAACGGCAGGGCCTGGAGAAAATCGCGCTCGGAGAGCGGCGGCCGCCTTGTTGGCATCTTCCAGAACCCCCCACTCACCAATGGAGACGACAGGCAGAGAACCCACGCCAACACCTTGTCCGAGGGCTACCTCACGTTGACGTGACTAAATTCCGGCAAAGTTGCGTGCTGTGGTGGTCGTGCTACTAAAACAGGGTTCTGCGAGCGTGGCGTCGGAAACCTGTAAACCGGAAAGTGACTTGAACTTCATTATTCCTCTTCTCGGATATCAAAACGATGACGAAGCCGCGGCATGGACGGGAAACAGGGTCGGCGGTTGACAGGTCGAAACTGCGCCGGCTGGTAACCGAGGCACTGGCCCGGGCCGCTTGTTTACCCGTCAGATATGCGCGCTCGTGACTGCAATGGTCCATCACAGGTCAACCACCTGCATCCGCGCCGTTGACCGTGCTGCTTTCACTCAACTATGTCGTGTGCACTATGGGTGATAATCCCCTCATGGTTGTCGGGATCGGGGCCTCGGCAGGTGGGATCGGCGCGTTCCACCACTTCTTTGAGAACATGCCATCTGACAGTGGCCTGGCGTTCGTTGTCGTGCTGCACCTCGCCGCCGGGCGGAAAAGTATGCTGCCCGAAATCATCGGGCGCTGGACCGCCATGGAGGTGACCGAGGCGCGCGACGGCGATGCGGTCATCGGAAACCATGTCTTGGTCGTTCCGCCCGGAACCATCGCGCGCTTGCAGGATGGCCACCTGTCGATACGAGATGTCGCGCCCGACGCGCCACACCCGATTGCCCCGATTGATGGTTTTTTTGACTCCATGGCGGCCAGTCTGAACGAAGATGCGATTGGCGTGGTACTGTCCGGCACCGGCCACGACGGTGCCCTAGGCCTCAAAGCAATCAAGACAAGGGGCGGCCTGACGTTGGCACAGGGCGTCAACGGCACCGCACCGGAGTATTCCGGCATGCCCGAAAGTGCCGTCGCAACAGGCGCCGTCGATTTGCATGTCCCGGTCGAGGAGATGCCCGGCCACATCCTTGCTGCCCGCCAACTGCGCGTCAAATCACTCCACGAAACTCAAACCGCTCCGGATCTTGATAAAATCCGGCTGACGATTTGCGGGATTCTGCGGTCCCGCCTTGGGCACGACTTCAGCCAATACAAACTCCAGACCTTCATGCGGCGGGTTCAGCGGCGCATGCAGGTGCTTCGACTGACCAACTATAACAATTATATCGCACGCCTCGAGGCCGACCATGCCGAGGTCACGCTGCTGTTTCGCGACCTACTGATCAGCGTGACCAGTTTCTTTCGCGACGCACAGGCTTTTGCGGTGCTGGAACGGGACTTCATTCCCGGCCTGTTCAAGGGCAAGGATGCCTCCAGTGACCTGCGGATCTGGGTTCCCGGTTGTGCCACAGGGGAAGAAGCCTACTCCCTCGCCATTCTGTTGAGCGAGCACATGGAGAAGTTGGCCACGACGCCAAAGATCCAGATCTTCGCGACCGATATCGATGATGTGGCGATCGCCACGGCGCGGGCGGGACGGTTTCCGGCCACGCTTCTGGAAGGTATGTCCGATACCCGACGCTCGCGGTTTTTCATTGAGGGTCCGGGCGGTTATGTCGTCAGGCAAGGGGTCAGGGAACTCTGCACCTTTTCCGCCCACAGCCTGATCCGCGATCCGCCGTTTTCCCGCATCAACCTGATCTCCTGCCGCAATCTTCTGATATATTTGGACAAGGATCTGCAGGATCAGGTCATTCGCATCTTCCACTACGCCTTGGTTCCCAAGGGCCTGCTGGTGCTCGGCACCTCCGAGACGATCCCTCAGCAGGAGCGGCTGTTCCAAGCACTGGACCGGCCACAGCGTATTTTTGTCCGTGTGGATGGTCCCAGTGACATGCCTCGCGTCACCGACGTGGCTCCAGGAAGATTGCGGGCAGGGACGAGTATGGCGGTCGTCAATCGCGCTGATCCGAAAGTCGGTTGGCAGAAAGCCGTCGCGTCCGCCAACCGGCGGATTTTGGAACGTTTCGCCGCGCCCTTCGTCGTGGTGAGCGAAACGGGGGAGGTCGCGCATTTCTCCAATCACATCGGGCGGTTCCTGCAGCCTGCCGTGGGCTCCCCAACCACGAACCTGTTCGAGTTGGCCCGCCCTGGCTGGGCCCTCGAATTACGTTCAGCCCTGCGACGCTGTATTGAAACCGGTCGCGCCGTCGAGCAGCAGCGCTCCGTCGTCGCACGGGATGGCGAACCTTCCAAGCCAGTCAGGTTGATCGTCGAGCCGCTGCCAAGCTCTGATGACGACAGGCTCTATATGGTCGTCTTCGTCGAAGTCGAACCATCGCTCAGCCGTAGCGATACGATCCACGCTGTGGTTGAGCCGGAGGCCAACCCGGCGATCGCCCAGCTTGAGCGCGAAAACGGCGACCTGCGGGAGCAATTGCAGTCCATCACCGAGGAGCACGCTACGGTCGTTGAGGAACTTCGAAGTTCCAACGAAGAACTTCAGTCCGTCAATGAGGAGTTGCAATCGACGAACGAGGAACTGGAGACCTCCCGCGAGGAAATCCAGTCGATCAATGAGGAACTGAACACCGTCAACATGCAGCTGTCAGCCAAGGTTGATCAGCTTGACCGAACCAACAGCGACCTGAAAAATCTGTTCGACAGCACCAAGGTCGCCACCATCTTCCTTGACCCGTTTCTGATTATTCGCAGTTTCACGCCGGAAATCGCCAGTATCTACAATCTCATTCCCAGCGACATCGGCCGCCCCCTTACGGACATCGTAAGCCGCCTGACCTACATGACGCTGCAAGACGATGTGCAGACCGTGCTGCGAACGCTGCAACCGATGGAAAAGCGGGTTGAACGTCAGGATCGCTCCGCACATTTCCTCATGCGCATTCTGCCGTATCGTAGCCCGGACAGCACCATCGACGGCTCGCTTATAACGTTCGTCGATGTCACCAGCATCGTTCGCGCCGAAGAACACCAGCGCCTGCTGGTCGACGAATTGAACCACCGCGTCAAGAATATGCTGACCGTGGTGATTTCGTTGGCGATGAATACGGCGCGGCGTGCTGTGAGCCTAGAAGGCTTCCAGGAAGTCTTCCTGGGTCGCATCCACGCCCTGACCTCAGCCTACGCGTTGCTCAGCCGTGACGGTTGGGCACCGATCCCGCTGCGGGAAATTTTGACCCAAGAATTGAATCCCTTTATATCGGCGGACCGGGCGAACATTGTTCTGACGGGTCCGGTAGCGATGCTTCAGCCGCGCGCCGCATTGGCCTTCGGAATGGCCATCCACGAACTGACGACCAACGCGGTCAAATATGGCGCTCTTTCTACGCCGGAAGGGAACGTGGATATCACCTGGAGCGTTGACGGACCACCAGGTGACGGACGGTTGATACTAAAGTGGGTCGAGCGGAACGGTCCGCCGGTCAAGCCCCCGGACCGTCGCGGTTTCGGCATGACGCTGATTGAACGGGGTTTCGCCTACGATGTCGGCGGTGGGGCTACAATCGATTTTGAGTCGGCAGGTGTCACCGCAACGCTGATCGCTCCGCTTCCCGGCAAATCATATAAGGGGCCGCTGTAATGTTTGTGACGCCCAAGGTACTGGTTGGCAAACGGGTGTTGATCGTCGAGGACAAGATGCTTGTGGCGCTGATGATCGAGGATTTTCTTATAGACCTCGGATGCAGCACGATCGGACCGTGCAGCAGCGTGGCGACGGCCCTGGACGCGGTCCGCACCGAAGCATTCGATCTGGCGGTTCTGGACGTCAATCTCGACGGTGAGACGGTCTATCCGGTTGCTGAAATACTCGCGGAGCGCCATATTCCCTTCCTGTTTCTCTCCGGCTATGGCGACGAAGCGCTGCCTCCAGAACACCGTGACTGGAAGGTGTGCGCGAAGCCGTTCAGAGGCGACGATCTGGCAACAATGCTGTCGGCAGCCTTGGAAGCGCCGATTCATTGAGCTGACACCGGCCGGGACGTGCGTGGTTCCACGCGCCGGATGCTGCCAACAAGCTCGCCGCCTATAATCTGGTATAGGGCGAATCCAGTTCCTCGGGGGCTTGCCAGCCGTGGGTTATCAGGGCGATCCTTCGGCAACGAAATAAGCCAGGAGGAGCACCGTGCCATCCATGATGTTTGATTATATTATCGTGGGAGGCGGATCTGCCGGTTCTGTGTTGGCCAACCGGCTCTCAGCGCATAGCAAGAACCAGGTTCTGTTGCTCGAGGCCGGGCAAGATACGCCACACGGCAAGGTCCCGGCGGCGGTACTGGATTCCTATCCCGGCACCGCCTACCTCAATCCGAATTATACCTGGAACAAGTTGAAGGTCACCACCGAGGTGATCTCCCACAACAACCCCGACGAAAGGCCGCCGCCGCTGCGCACCTATGAGCAGGCGCGCATCCTCGGGGGCGGCTCGTCGATCAATGGGCAGTTGGCCAATCGCGGGGCGCCGACCGATTATGATGAATGGGCAGCGAGCGGGGCGGCCGGCTGGAACTGGGACAACGTGCTGCCGTACTTCAAGAAGGTCGAGCGGGACATGGATTTCGAAGGTCCGTGGCACGGACGGGAAGGCCGCATCCCGGTGCGACGGATATTCCCGGATCTTTGGCCCGAACACGCCAAGGCTGTCGGCAAGGCGTTTGAGCAGGCAGGATACAAATTTATCCAGGATCAGAACGCGCAATGGGAGGATGGCTATTTCCCGATCACCATCTCCAATGCCTACGAGCGCCGGGTATCGGCTGCGATCGGTTATCTCGATCCCGGAACACGGATGCGGGAAAACCTGACCATTTCCACCGATACCCAGGCGTCCGGCTTGATCTTTAACGGTCAGCGCTGTGTCGGCGTAAAAGCGATAGTCGCCGGCAAGGCAGAGGAATTTCACGGCAAGGAGATCGTGCTGTCCTGTGGCGCGATACATTCCCCTGCGCATTTGATGCGTGCCGGGATCGGGCCGGGGGCGCATCTGCGGGAGCATGGGATAGAGGTGAAAGCAGCGCTGCCCGGTGTTGGCCAGCGGCTACAGGATCATCCGGCGGTGGCCGTGGCGGCCTTTCTCAAGCCGCACGCACGTATCATCAACGATTATTCGCGGCGGCATATTTACACAGCGCTGCGGTATTCGTCGAACCTTCCCGGTATCCCGGCCGGCGACATGTTCACGGTTGTGACCAATAAGACCTCCTGGCACGCGGTTGGTGAGCAGATCGGGTCGTTTATCGTAACGGTCTACAAGACCTACTCGGAAACCGGACAGGTACGGCTCCGTTCAGCGAATTGGTCTGATGAACCTCAGGTTGATTTCAATCTTTTGTCAGACCAACGCGACCTGGAGAGGATGATGGACGGCGTTCGGCGATTTGGCGCGATGCACCTTACGCCTGTCATGCAGAGCGTAACCGACAACCCGTTTCCCGCGAGTTATAGCGACAAAGTGCGCCAGGTCGGTCTGCACAGCCGCAAGAACAAACTCATCACCGACGTACTGGCCAGGGCGCTGGATGGGCCAGCCGCATTGAGGCGTTATTTGATTGAGACTTTGGTGATGGAGGGCGTGACGCTCCAGGATGTGCTGACGGATGACGAGAAACTGGAGGCATTTGTTCGCAAGGCCGCGGTGGGTGTCTGGCATGCGTCATGCACCTGCCGGATGGGGGCAGACAACGACCCGATGGCCGTCACCGATCCCGCTGGCCGGGTGCGGGGCGTCGAAGGGCTGCGTGTCGTCGATGCATCGGTTTTCCCCGTGGTGCCTTGTGCGAACACCAATTTCCCGGTGCTGATGACCGCGGAGAAGATGGCGGACGCGATTTTGACCGGCGCGTAGGTCACGTCGTTTGACAAGGGGGTTGCATAACGGGGGAAGGTTGGTAAGAACCGCCCCTCGTTGGTGCGGGCGCATAGCTCAGTTGGTAGAGCAGCTGACTCTTAATCAGCGGGTCCAAGGTTCGAGTCCTTGTGCGCCCACCAAACGCCTCGATGGTTTGCGCGTCGTCTCGCGAGGATCCGCCGCAAATCATAGGCTCACCGATGTCTTGTTTAGGAGACCGCGTGTAGATCGGGACGATGTTCTCCCGCGTTTGCGGAGGGAACATGGTGACCCCGCACGCACTTGCCCGGGAAGCTGAAAAAATCACCGCCACCGATTTTGATGCAAATATCGTCGTGGCCGTTATTCCCAGCCTCTAGCAGCTCTATAAGCTGCGTGAACTCGGTCTCACGGTGCGGGTGTTCGAGACCGGCGTCGACAGCACCCGGTATTGGAAGCGCTATCCCGGTGTACCCATCCTTTCCGAAAGCCGGACCTACGGCTACTCGTTTTCCGAAGAGTTGCTGCAGGAATGGGACAGGGCTGAACATGTCGTACCCGCACCCAAGACCGAGCGTTACCTGAACTACGTGGCTGACAAGTTCGACCTGCGGCGCGACATCCAATGCACAGCCGGGTCAGCGCCGCGCCTTATCAGGAGGAGACGCGCAGCTGGGATGTGACGCTCGGTGACGGCAGGCGCTATTCCACACGCCTGCTGATCACAGCCATCGGTGTGCTATCAGCGCGGACCATTCCGCGCACCCCAGGGGTCAAGGCATTCACGGGACAGTCCTGCCACACCGCCCACTGGCCCAAGGAATCCGTGAACTTCGCGGGCGAACGCGTCGCGGTGATTGGCACTCGAGCCATCGCCGTGCAGACCATCGCCAAGGACGTCGGCCACCTCACAGTGTTCCAGTGCACCGCCAATTGGTGCGCTGCGCTGCATAACAGCACGATCAGTGCGGAGGAGATGCGCCAGATCGGGCTCACTATCCCGAGATTTTTGCGCGCTGCCACGAGACCGAGGGCTGTTTCATCCACAGCCCGGACCCGTGCTCTGCCCTCGGAGTGACGCCCGAGGAACGCGAGGCATTCTTCGAAAAGCTCTATGGGCACCCCGGCTTCGGCATTTGGCAAGGGAACTTCCGCGACATGCGGATGAATCACGAGACCGCCGTACTGATCTCTGATTTTGTCGCGCGCAAGATCCGTCAGCGCATCAAGGACCCAGCGGTGGCGGAAAAATGATCCCCGAGAACCATGGGCTCGGTACCCGCCGGCTTGTGGACGGGTGGACGTCTGGGCCACAGACCTATTTCGGCGTCCTGGTCAAAGGCTGTCCTAACCTGCTGATGGTGATGGGCCCGCACGCCGGGCTCGGCAATTTTCCGCGCGCGGCTGAATATAGCGTCGAATGGGTGACCTGCTTGATCCGCTATGCCTCCAACCACGGCCTGACCCGAATCGAAGCGACGCAGGCGGGCTCGGACCGGTGGACCGACCACGTAAAGGCCATGGGCCAGAGGTTGATAGCCAACGAGGTGGACTTCATGGATGACCGGCATCAACCGGAACATCGATGGGAAGTAGAACCGTAAGATCATGTGATACCGCGGCGGCTACCCTGCCCGCGCGAGCACTGCGGTGCGGTGGCAGCGGACAACGACCGCGACCCTACACTGGCTTGAATGCTCTATGACGGCCAACGCGTCCCAATCGTCGCCGACACCGACCTGAGCGATGATTGGCAAGTGAGCCCATGAAAAGCCGGTTGCCCGCTGCGGCGGGCTGGACCTTCCCTGTGGACCTAAGAAAATAGTATCCAAATAGAGAAATTTGGCGGAGAGGGAGGGATTCGAACCCTCGGAACGCTTGCGCGCTCAACGGTTTTCGAGACCGCCCCGATCGACCGCTCTGGCACCTCTCCCACGACGCAACAGCCTGTGCATCGCTTTGGAGGGGCCTCCTAGCCGGTTATGCCTCCTGTATGCAAGCGGCAGTCGCCACAACACAGCCATTCAACCGGCTTATTTCTGGCCAGGGCGGGATAGTTCGGGGCGTATGGCTAACGCAGGCTTCGCCCCCGGCGCCGCAGGAGCGGCATCAAAGATCGGCCGGATAACCGAAGTTCCCTCAGGACCAACAACCGTTACCGCACCATCCGCGATATCGCGCACACTATAAACGCCAACGTGTGAGCCGGCTTCGACGACAATCGGTCGACCGTTGGTGCCTGCCGCGAAGATTGCAAGTCGCCGAGAGCCGGCCACAACAATCCCCGTCAGTCGGGGCAAGCCGGCAACGCTATGCGTGTTTGCGGTGACCGGCCTGCGATCAGGGCTGAACAGGGGACGCGCCACGATGTCCCTGAACCAGGTACCGCGTTGGTCAGGCGGTTGAGAAGCGTCCGCCGTTTCAACGCGGGGCGGCGTAACGACCCCTGCCGCCAAGTCCGATGGCTGTTGCTGTGGCCGGCTCATCGCCTCAAAACCAATCAACACGCACAGGGCCAAAAAAACCAAGAACAGGCCGGCCGGCAACCATTTCGAGGCGATTGTCACGTCCCACTTCCCGCTTCAACTGGCCGGAAGCCATACAGCACCAAAGAAGCCTGGATCGGTAAGACCGCGGCGTGATTGACAACCACTGAACTGTGGAAGTGAACATCATCGATCAATATGTGCGTCGGCGATTGTTCAACCGATCGTACCAGATCCATCAGCACGGGCCACGAAGCATTCAGGCTGATCCGCAGAGACACCTTGTGCCAGTTCCCGACCGGCGTGGCGGGAAGGGTCTCCACCGCCGTCAGGCTCACCCCAGCACTAGCCGCCATTTTCTGCAGACGCTCCTGGAGATCGGCCGCTGCGATCGCGTCGCTCGCCCCAGGCAACATTGTCACTCCGTCGGCTTCACCTTGGCCCGAGTGATCAGCCGAGGCCGCCCGGAGTGCCGGAAGCGTAGCGGCGGCATTGCGCATCCGATGTAGCAAAATCTGGCGCTGTTCCAGCAACATCGTCCGATCATCGAACCAGGCCCACACCGGGTCGACCACGCCGAACCAGGCCACCGCTACAACAAGACCGGCGATGCTGGCCGCAAGTGCTCTGCCACGAGGCCCGACAAGCCATGTCTCGGCAATCATCGCGCGACCTCCGCTTTGATCGAAAAGACGTCCGATGTTGCGCCTTCTATTCGGGTCACGGGAGCGGCGAATGCGGTGTTCTTGATCGCCGGATCGCTCGAAAGTCCTGTAATCAGGCGCGGCGCCGAAGCGGATCGGCCGCTTAGGGTCATTTGCCGCTCCCGTAGGGCAAAGTCGGTCAGGAAGGTATCATCCGGCATGATGCGGGTGATCGTGGCCAGAATTTGAAGTACGTCACCTGTTCGTTCTGTTTCCCGCGCCAAAATGTCCCGTCCGGCATCATTGGCGGTGATGCCGCGGCGGAGTGCATTGACCTGGGCAATGGCAGGCTGCAATTCAGCGATCGCATTGTCGGTCTCATGCAGGGCGATTTCCTGCAGGATGACCGGCAATGCAAGGGCGACGACCGCCAGGGTAACGCATGCCCACGCCAGTCCGCGGACCACGACCGTGCCGCTCGCTCGTTCCGGGCCGTCGCTGATCGGCAACAGAATTGGCCGCCCGGATAAACCGACCTCTACAAAATCGGCCTTGATGCCAATGTCGTCGAGCGATGTCAGAACCTTGGCCATGGCGGCCTTTGGAACCATCGTAAGGACGATTTCGGTTCGCGCTGCGTCGCCAGGTTTGGCCTGGCCCGCCCAACGCCAGAACAAAGCCTCCGCGGGGAATGGGGTTATACGCGCGAGCTCATACCGCAGCAATTGATCCAATTGCCGTCGAGGGGCCGTGGGAACGACGTGGTGCTTGACCAGCACGGTTTCGACCGGTGGGCGCAGGAACACAGGCTTTCGTCCTGCCATCCGGGCAGCAATGCCAAGCGTCAGAGGTTCATATCGCCCGTTTCGCCGCACCGATGCCGTGATTTGCTGGCTGTCATCGATATCAACAACGATGCCGTCCCGTCCCCGGGACGCTTTGTTAGTCCATGTGCTCGGCAGCAACTCGGTTAAACGAGCGAGCCACCAGGAAAAAAAGCTGGCGAGCATGCGTCAGACCCCTCGATTGGCTCTATCAACCGAGCAGGGGCGGAATACCAATCGCGAATGCGAGAGGTCCCTTCCACCCGGCCGTCCTCCGTCAAAACGGCGGGTGGTGTCAAGACTGTAACGCTACGCGATGGCGCCGTTCAATCCCTGCGGGAAGAACCCATAATTTCCGCTCGCGCCGCCGAGATAGACGATATTCAGCACCTGAGCGGTCGTGCGGCTAAATGCAAGTGCATTGACATCAGTCGGGGTAATGTTGGCTTGGCCGTTCCATACCACACCCTGGTCGTCGGCGGCCCCTGAAGCTGCGGCCCGCAAGGCCGATATTTTAGCTGTCGCATCGCCCATTCCCATTTGGAACAGCAAGGTCCGTACGTTCGAAGCATGATAGGCTTCGACCGCCAGGATGCCCGCCGCCGCGGCAAGGTACGCTTTGGAACGAATCAGCGGTGCCGCTCCGTGGTACGCGGTAACCCCGACGTCTTCAAATATATAAGCGCCCAGTAGGAAGCTCTTTTCATCAGCGAACGGATTGAACGTTTGGCCCGGTCCGATCAATCCTGCGGCCAGAGCGGCTGTGTTGAAGCTGTTATACAGGTCGATCGCCGGACGGGCGACGGCAGCGCCGCCGAGCGCCGAGCGCAGAAACTGCACATGGGCGAGTTCATCATTGGCAATGCTTTTCGCGTATTGCTGAATGGCCGGTGTGACGAACGGCACAGGACTGCCACCGACGACGTTGCCCGTGGCGCCGACGCCGTTAATATCTGCAGAACCAAGGCCCACCCCGTTCACCGCGATCAGGTAGAATTCAGCCTCGAGGTATTCGAGATTGAGAGCGAAATTCAGAATATCCGCATCGCTCGGGGCACTGGCGGCCTGCGCGCCCGTTGCGCCGAACAGGCCGAGCCCAGAGGCCGCGGCGAATGCATGTACCAAGACCAGCGTTGCGGAGAAGTTTGCGGCGTTGGGAAACAAGCAATTTGGTGTTCGCATTGTCAAAATCTAGCATTGTTCAATTACTCCCGATCTTTGTCTTTGCGGTGTCATGCTCCCCCGGGGCATTTATTGGATAACGCCCGGTGGACAGACGCCGATACGGGGAGTTGCGATTTATGGATTACGCCGAACGCAAAATAGGTCGGTCACGAAGCTGTCGTCATCGAAGAGATGTTGTGCATATTTAGTGCTAATATAAATCGATGTTACTGAGAATTCAGTTCCCGCAAACGTACGCGTCCGGTTAGCCAATTCACATTCACGGCGATCCGTCTGGACCCGGAAGCGAGCAAGATTGTCGCTCCGGTTGACCCGCCATCAGGCATGAAGATTACTTGCGATTTGTTCAGCGCCTCTCCGGACGGCAGTAACCAGGCTGGACCATTATCGATGGCAAATCCGCTTGGCATCGTAATGACCTGAACATTTCGATCCTGTGCGATCGCACGTGATCGGGCCAACCGAAGTCCGATCGGTAAGCGCGCGAATTGTGGCGTCTGTGTTCAGTCCGCTACTGCGCCAGGGTTGCTTTATCAGAACCAATCCACCGACCATCGCCATGATAATGATCACAACGATCATCTCGATCAGCGTAAAGCCGGCCTGGCGGCGGGATAATGGCACTTCAGCGCAGCTCTTGCACAACAAATCCTCTCGGTACGATATGCACCTCAAAGTTGTGCGCGATGCATCGCTCAATGGGGCGGTCACCAAAACGTAGGGAGTCATAGGGCGCAAGTTCGACGCAGACCTGGCACCGGACAATGCGTGGATCGGCAGTGGGCTGCTCCGTCACCAGTCTGGAATCCACATTCGTATAGTAATCCACGGCACGTATTTCGCGGGTCATTTCTTCGACGACCGACGTGGTCCGGCAAATCGGATCCCGAGCATAAGCGAGCTTCGGTGGCATCAGTCCAACCAGTATCATCCCAGCCAACGTCATCATCCCAAACATCTGTCGTCCCATCATGACCTCCCGAGAATCTGGGCCAGATCCTCCACCAGCCCGCCGTGCATCCAGGCGAGCCAAAACGCCAGGGCGATGCAGGGACCGAAGGGGATTTGCGTCCTGGATGTCATGTTCGCCTGGGTCAGCGCCAATCCCAAGGCTGCGAGCAGCCCCAGGAAAGCACTGGTCAACACCACGAACGGCAGCGCCGCTAGCCCGCACCACGCGCCCGCGGCGGCAATCAGCTTGGCGTCGCCACCGCCCAGACCGTCCCGCCCGCGCAGGCGGCGATACGCAATCGCGAGACCCTGGAACGAAAGGTAGCCGGAAATGGCGGCAACACAGTGATCTGTCAGCGCCTCTGGTTCCCACACGAGTGTCAACATCAGGCCGGCCAGAAGGAGCGGCAAGGTCAGGACATCTGGAAGCAACAAGTCAGTCCAGTCGATCCAGGCCAACGTCAGCAAGATCCATCCAAGGCCGCAATCGACCCAGACCCGGACCGGGCTGGGATCGACCTGCGTCACCCAGACCGCAACCGCCATCGCCGCCATCTCCACAATCGGGTAAAACAGCCCGATGGGCCTACCGCAATGGCGACAGCGGCCACGAAGCAGCAGGAAGCTGATTAACGGCACGAGGTCGATGGCGCTGAGACGGGCACCGCAACCGGCGCAAACTGACCGGGCGAGACCGACAGGGGCATGGACAGGCAGGCGACGGATCAAGACGCCGAGGAAACTTCCGATGAAAGGCGCGACCAGAAGTGGTAGTAGATGTGTGGCGATAAGCGTGTCTATCACATGGGGCCCTTCGTAAGTTGATGGATCGCTGACCTGTCATTTGCTCGCGGTCCAGCCATCGACCTATTCGGGTGGTCCCGTCAGGGAGGCGGCCTGGATGGGAACCACGGTAACCGATCAGCAGCTCGAAGCGCTCGGCGACATCTTGCTGCGGCACGGCCAATGCGACCAGAGGACGCTGGAACGTGCACGCCGGGTCGCATCCGAATCGAACCAGCGGCTGGATGCCGTCATGATACAGCTCGGGCTGGTTTCAGAGCGGGGGCTGGCAGAGGCATATGGGACCTTGCTGTCGATCCCGGTTGCGTCCACCGACAGATATCCACCGAGAGAACCGATATTGCCCGACCGCCTGGGCGCGGGATTTCTACGCCATGCCCGTGCCATTCCGCTCTCAGCCGATGATGACACCTTGGTGCTGGCGACCGCGGACCCCCTGGATCCTTTCACACCGGCTGCCGTGAGGGTCGCCACCGGGCGGCGTGTCCAATTGGAAGTCGCCGTGCCGATCGAACTCGAGACAGCGCTGAACCGGCTGTATCCGGAGGAAAACCGGGCGTCCTCCGACGGTGAAGGGGATGCGCCGCTCGAGGAGGACGCCGAACGGCTGAAGGACCTGGCCAGTGAGGCACCGGTCATCCGGCTGGTGAACCTGCTGATCACCCGGGCTGTCGAAACCCAGGCTTCTGACATTCACATCGAACCGTTCGAGGATCGGCTGCGCGTTCGTTACCGCTACGACGGCGTGCTGCACGAGGCGGAGCCGCCGCCCCGGCACCTGGCAGCCGCGATCACCTCACGTATCAAGATCATGGCGCGCCTGGATATAG
Source organism: uncultured Alphaproteobacteria bacterium (assembly GCA_963790515.1). Classification (GTDB taxonomy): domain Bacteria; phylum Pseudomonadota; class Alphaproteobacteria; order Acetobacterales; family Acetobacteraceae; genus Rhodopila. The sequence goes on from CAWBPF010000009.1 coordinate 288,547, forward strand.
CGGAACGGCGTATGCCCCAGGACGGACGCATCAAAATGGCGGTGCGCGGGCAAGACGTGGATTTCCGGGTGTCCACCATCCCCTCTTTGTACGGGGAGACCGTGGTGCTGCGTATCCTCGACCGGTCAGCCGTGGTTTTCGACTATGCACGCCTGGGCCTGTCGCCCGCGGTGATCCGCAAACTGGGTTCAGCACTGGATTTGCCGAATGGTATCGTGCTGGTGACCGGTCCGACCGGCAGCGGTAAGACCACCACCCTCTATACCGGCTTGCTGGCGCTGAATGCAGTCACGCGTAAGATCGTGACCGTCGAAGATCCGATCGAATATCAGCTTCAGGGCATCAATCAGATCCAGGTACGGTCCCAGATCGGCCTGACCTTCGCCAATCTGCTGCGGTCAATCCTGCGGCAGGATCCGGATGTGATCATGGTCGGCGAAATCCGCGATGGCGAGACCGCGCAGATCGCCGTGCAAGCGGCCTTGACCGGGCATCTGGTGCTATCGACCCTGCACACCAATTCCGCCGCCGCCGCGGTGACCCGGCTGCGTGACATGGGCGTCGAGGATTACCTGCTGACAGCGGTCCTACGCGGGATCATGGCGCAGCGGTTGATCAGGCGGCTTTGCCCGGAATGCCGGCGGGCCGAGCCGGCGCCACCGGAATTGGTCGCTAGATTTAACCTGGAACGCCGCACAACTGACAGACCAATCATGCTTTCGCACGCTGTCGGCTGTCCGGCGTGCCGGCAGACCGGCTATCGCGGGCGCGCCGCGATCGCGGAGTTTCTGCAACTTGGACCGGAGATCGAGCGGCTGATTTTCGCCAGGGCCGACCATTCCACCATAGAGCGGGCTGCCGTCGCCGAGGGCATGGAGGTGATGTTCGACGCCGGTCTTACGGCTGCCCTCGCCGGTGAGACGACGATCGAGGAACTCACCCGCAGCATACGGGCTGACACATGACAATGTATCGCTATACGGCCATCGGTGCGGCCGGGGAGCGGCTTGCCGGGCTGATGGAGGCCGCGACAGAAGCCGAAGTCATAGCCCGGTTGCAGCGCCAAGGGTCGATGCCGGTTCGTGCGGAGCCTGCCGACAAGGTGTCGCGCTGGGCCGGTTTACTGCAAATCGACCTGGGCGGCAGGCGTGGACTGCGCAAGCAGGATGTCGCCGACCTGATCCGCGAACTGGCGACAATGCTTTCCGCTGGCCAGGACCTCGACCGGGCATTGCGATACATGCAGGAGACGTCGCCGTCACGCATCAGAGCGACGGTGACCGGTCTGCGCGACGCGGTGCGGGATGGCAGCCCGTTGTCGGTAGCGATGGGTCGGTATCCAGGGAGTTTCCCGGCGATGCATGTGGGCTTGGTGCGAGCCGGTGAGGCAGGCGGCAATTTGGGACCGACCTTGACGCGAATTGCCGACCTGTTGGACCGTCAGCGCGCTCTGGCGTCCACGGTGACATCGGCGTTGATCTATCCGACGGTGTTGTTCATCGCGATGATCGGTGCCGTCACGCTGCTGCTTACGCAGGTGTTGCCGCAATTCGTGCCGATGTTCGAGCAAAGCGGAGCGCCGCTGCCGGCGTCCACCCAGTTCCTGATCCAGGCCGGTAATTTCGTCCAGGAGGACGGTCTGTTCCTGCTGCTTGGGTTGCTGTTTCTGGTTGTCGCCGCACGTGTCGCGCTACGGCAAAACGCCGCCCGGCTTGCCGCCGACCGCATCCTGCTGCGCGTGCCGGTGATCGGTGGATTGACGAAGGAGGTGTTGGCCGCGCGATTCACCCGCGTACTGGGAACGTTGTTGCTGAATGGTGTTGCATTGATCCCCGCTCTGGCGATCGTACGGGATGCGATGGGAAATCGGGCAGCGCGGGTCGCGGTGGACCAGGCGAGCCTGACGGCTCGTGGCGGTGGATCATTGACCCTGGATCTGGACGCGGCCGGGGTGTTTCCGGCGCGTGCCATCCATCTGTTGCGGCTCGGCGAGGAAACCGCACAGCTTGCGGCCATGTCGTTGCGTGCCGCTGACATCCATGAAGAAAAAACCCGCCTCGCGACGCAGCGTCTGACATCGTTGTTAGTGCCCGCGTTGACGATCCTGATGGGCGTCGCGGTCGGGGGGATCGTCGCGTCCCTGATGACCGCCATGCTCAGCCTAAACAATCTGGCTTCCGGATGAGGGGTTTTACCCTGCTGGAGGTGATCATAGCGCTGATCATCGCCGGTATCGCAGCGACGGCGTTGTTCGAGGCCGTAGGGAGTGGTCTGCGCGCCACCCAGACCGCATCCATGTACGACCAGGCCATTGTCCGGGCGAAATCCCGCCTGGCCGCGGCGACACATGGCACCAAGTTGGCGGCTGGGGACTGGACCGGCGATGACGGCGGGGGCTTTCGCTGGCGTCTCCATGTCGCACCGGCGGCCACGGCGTCGCTGCGTCCGATCGGCCTGATCGGGCCCCGCGGGGCCTCCTCGGTCTCCGTGGTCTTGTACAACGTCAGCGTCTGGATTGGCTGGAATGATGGCGGCACGGAGCGGGACGTGCGCCTGGACACCGAGCAGGTGGGCGGATGAAGAGGCAGGCGGCCGCAGGCTTCACGCTGTTGGAAGTCATCGTGGCGCTTGCGGTGTTCGGCTTCTTGCTGGTCGGCCTCAGCCAGACGGTCCGGTTCGGGCTGACTGCCTGGAGGCAGAACGCGAGGCTGGCGGATGGAAAAACCGACCTGGAAGCCGTGGATCGTAGTCTCCGGTCGATTGTCGAGAATCTGTCGCCGGGTGACGAAAATGCTCGGCCGTCGATTGATGGGTTGCCCAATGCGTTGACCGGGATTACCCGCTTGCGCGTGCCGGGCATGGGATTGGAGCCAATTCCAATCGAAGCTGGCCTGGCGGTTTCAGGGACACGGCTGGTGCTGCGTTGGCGCCCGTTTCATCATTCGGTGCCTCTGGCATCGCCACCATTGCCCCAGGACACGGAATTAATGAGTGGCGTTTCCCGCTTGGGGATCGAGTACTGGCAGCCATCCGGCGTCTGGGTATCCAAATGGAACGAACCGGATCTGCCGCTGTTGATCCGGTTCCGGATCGTGTTGGCGGGGACAAATGCTCCACGATGGCCGGATATCGTGGTGGCGCCGCTGCTGTCGCAGCCATGACCAACCGTCAGCGCGGGTTTGCGCTACTGATCGTACTCTGGACAGTTGGATTTTTGGCGCTTCTCGGCACGCAGATTGTCGCGGCCGGCCGGTCGGAAACCCAATTGGCCGACAATCTGAAACAGGAGGCTGAATTGGCTGCCGCGGCCGATGGCGCCGTTGCAAATATCATGTTCCGCATGTTGGCGGCCAAGGATCCGCAATTTCAGGCCGACGGGGTCGTCAGGGAATTACGCATTGGCCGTGTTCCGATTCTGATCGACATTCAGAACGAAAACGACCGTATCAATCTCAACACAGCCTCGGGAGTGCTACTTCGCGCCCTGGTTACGGAATTGGGTGGCGCCCCGGCCCTGGCCGATCGACTCGCCGCCGCGATTCTGGATTGGCGTACATCGAGTGCGGCTTCTCGTCCCGGTGGCGCGAAAGCGACGGAGTACCGCGCCGCGGGCTTAGGATACGGCCCACCGGGGTCGCCATTTCTGAGCGTCGAGGAACTGGCGGATGTGATTGGCATGTCCCCCGCCTTGTTCGAGCAAATGGCGCCGCATCTGACCGTCCTGACTGATGGAGATCCTGATATGTCCACGCGCGATCCCGTGGTTGCCCGGGCACTGACGGATGCAGCCGGCGTGGCGGATGATATTACCGAAACGCAGCAGACCACTGATCAGATGTTACGGCTTCATATTACCGCGATCGGCAAGAATTCCGCTCGATACTCGATTGTTGTTGTTGCGGCAGGTGATTTTCGAAATGCTGCGCCGCGTGTCACCATTCTCTTGCGAAAGCGCGGCACTCCGGTGACAAATACCGCCCGGATCGTTTCAAATAATAGATAATTTATGGCATCGAATTTCAAAGAAATCGAGACAATCAATCAGAATATCAGGTATTTAAATATCATATTAGGAATGAATATTTCAGAAATTCGCCTTCTGTCTGCATTTCCGGTAGGTCTCTAATGAGTACTCAATTATCTTACAAGCATCAAATATCTGTAATTTGACTTGCGATCGTCTCTGATCCTGCGAAGCACCGCTTGGGACATCGCACAATTCGCGCTGTTCTGACACGGTAATAATCGGGGGGTTCCAAGATGAGTAAAATGAAGCATGCCGCTGCATGGGTCGTGCCGGTGCTGGCAATGGCAGGCTACGTTGGTCATGCGCGCGCCGATGAGCACATGGTGCTGGTCGACACGATCGACGTAAACAGCGCCAAAGGTATCGGCGCGTTCGACATCAGTTTCGTGGACCCGAAGTTGGGGTTGTATGTTCTGGCCGACCGCACGAACGGATCGGTCGACTTCTTCAACACACAAGACGACACTTTCATCGGACGTGTCGGCGGCTTTGTTGGGGTCTATCTGGATCCGACCACCAAGGCCGCGGTGAACGGTCTGTCCGGGCCGGATGGAGTCACCATTGTCGGCGACAAGGAGGTCTGGGCTGGCGACGGCGACGGTACAGTAAAAGTCATCGATATCAAGACATTCGAAGTGGTCGACACGATCTCGACCGGCGGAAAATTCCGCTGTGACGAGATGGCATGGGATTCAGCCGATCACCTTCTGGCTGTCGCCAACAATGCCGACACGCCTCCTTTTGTAACGGTAATCAATACCGACACGCACAAGATCGTCAGCAAAATCGTCTTCGACGGTACCAACGGAACGCCTAACGCCACGACCACCGGGATCGAGCAACCCCAGTGGTCGCCCAAGACTGGTATGTTTTATGTGTCGGTTCCACAGATAACGCCGACGGATTCGACGCAAGGTGGGATTTCTGTGATTGATCCGACATCGATGTCGGTGACGGCGACCTACCCGGTCAGCAACTGCACACTGGCCGGTCTGACGCTAGGGCCAAATTATGGGGCATTGGTCGGATGCAGTGCCTCGTTCGGGACAACGCCGACTGTGCTGACGCAGTCAGTGGTGGTGAATATCAAGTCCGGATCGGTCGTCGCGACTTTTCCACAAGTTGGCGGATCCGACGAGGTTTGGTTCGATCAAGCCACGCAGCATTATTATCTGGCCGCCAGAAATAATACCGACAATACAGGAAAAATAACCCCTGTCCTTGGTACGATCGACGCCAAGACGAACGTGTTTGATGGTAACGTATCCACGTCGACCTCCGCTCACTCGGTGGCGGCCGACCGCGTTTCGCACCACGTCTTCGTGCCGATCGGATTCCCAGCCGCGGGCGCCTCGGATCCGACCAACCCGTGCCCGGTCGTCACAAAGGGATGCATCGCCGTTTACCTGCCGTCCTCGATCAACTCCGACGACGGACCCCATCCTTTCTTGAAGTAGGGGCTAGGCCCGTGGCGCGCATCACCGTCGCCACGGGCAGTTCTCTCGTTGCAAACGAAGACTGAAACTAACGAAGTTGCAGTAACACATCACCGTGAGACTTATTTCTGTAACGTGCAGTTCAGTGTTGAGGCGCTATAGCCAACTGAACAATTGTCGCGGCCCACTTTGGAGCACAAAAACCGCGGCGAATATCCACATTAATCTCTGTAGTCCGTTTCGGTATCAAATATCAATCATGACGAATGAGACAGTTCGGGAAGCGGAGCTCATCATCGACTTACACCACGATCATCCAGGAGCGCACCCTTCTGGCGGCGTCGTTGCCTAAGTCAGACGGGCCGATTGCTGACCGCCGCGTGGCAAACAATGTCAGCCCATGAGGATTAGGCCCGCAAGACCCTCATGGTACTATGCCGCCCTCTCAGACTATGGGAACCGGCTGGGTGTTTATCGCGGTAGACAAGGCACCCCGGACATCGATCACATACGTCCGCCCTGCCTGTTCGGCGATGGTACCGCAATTCCGCCGATGGGTGCGCAACCGCTCGTCCCAGGCGACCGGATATCGCATCACTACAGGGATTGCCTGTCGATCACGCTGCTCTTCGAGGCAATCTCGGGTCAGCCGCCGATCCCGGCGGGTAGCCGTGACTGTCGGCCTGATCAGGCGCCAATCCATAGGTCCCAACGAGCAGCTCGAACCTGGAGATCGAATGTCTAAGTTCCTATATTGATCCTAATCACAGCAATTAGCGGCTCAAAGTGCCGTCATGCCGGCGCCTTTCTTGCCCGACCTTAACGTTAATCACGCAAATGCGCCTCTGGATCACAAGGGATTGCGTCGCCACTGGCCGCAGGTCAGGTCAATCAGTGATGAACCAAACAGGGCGGCGGAGTGTCTCGAGAGAATGCGCCTTCAAATCGTTCGCAAGCAGCGCTCACGGCAGTCTCTGGCTTTGCTGCTTGGATTGCTAGGGGTAGCCGGTTGCAATCACCCGTCGCCGCCCGCGATTCCCGCACTGGCGGAACTGCCCAATGGTGGTGCCGCCGCGCCGCCGCGGATTAACGGTGCCGTCGGTTCCACGGACTCGCTGTCGCAGGAGCAAGTTGCCTATGGGCGTGACACTGAACCGTCCTCGCCGCAAAATCCGGCAAGCGAACAAGGACCGGGCGACATCAGTCTGGACTTCGCCGATACCGACATTCGGGAGATCGTTGCCCAGGTGCTGGGCACAATTCTGAAGGTCAACTACACAATCGACCCAGCAATCCGTGGCACGGCGACGTTGCACACGATCCGGCCATTGAACCGCTCGGAGCTCGTGCCGACGCTGGAATCACTCCTCGCCCAGAACGGCGCGGCCTTGGTCAGGAACGGCGGCCTTTACCGTGTGATGCCAATGGCCCAGGCGATTACGTCGGCTGCCAGCGGCCCGGGGACAGCGGGCGCCGTGGTGGTGCCGCTGCGATACGCGTCAGCCGAGGATCTGGTGAAAGTATTGACGCCCTACGTAGGGGAGGGCGGCAAGATCGCGGCGGACCCTGGCCGTAATGCGTTGCTCATCGCCGGCGAACCGGCTGCCCGGGATGGGTTGATCGGGCTGGTAAAGGCGTTCGACGTGGACGTCCTCGCCAGGCAGTCCTACGCCTTGCTACCGGTGAGCAATGGCGACGTGAAGGATTTCGCCTCCGCCCTGCAGGATGCATTCCGGGGTCAGAGTGGTGGGGCATTGGCCGGGCTGGTACAGAGTCATACCATTGTCACGCATAAACGCGGTGCTTGTCGTCTCGTCACAGCAACAATACATCAACGACGCACGTCGCGTCTATGCATTGATCGACAAGGTGCGCCGACAGACATTACGTAGCTGGCACGTCTATTACCTCCAGAACAGTCACTCCGAAGACGTTGCTTACGTCCTCCAGCAGGCCTTCACCCCCGGCAACGTGACGGCCCAACCGACCCAGAAGACGCGTTCGCAATCAGGGCAATCAGGCGGAGGACTCTCTGGCGGCACGATCGGAAGCGGTGGCGGTAGTGGCGGACTGGGCGGCGGATCAGCCGGTTCGCTGGGGCGTGCCGGCCAGTCCAGCGGTATCGGAGCTTCTGGATTAGGGCAAACCGGCTCGCAGCAGCCGGGCGGACTTTCGGCGTCGGCCGCACCACAGCCACAACAACCGGCTGCCGGAGCAAACCCGTTGCTGGGTGGATTGGAGCAGGGCGGATCTGACCAGGGGACTGACACGCTGCGGGTGATCCCCGACGATCAGAACAATGCCGTTTTGGTCTATGGCACTGAACACGAACTGGGCACTATGGAGGCGATGCTGCGCAAGATCGATATCTTGCCGTTGCAGGTGAGGATCGACGCAGTAATCGCCGAGGTAACATTAAATGATGCCTTGCAGTACGGTACGCAGTTCTTCTTCAAGTCAGGTGGAATCAACGGAATCCTGAATACAGGTGCAGCGACCACAACACCGCCCAACCCGGGCGCCGCTTCCCTGGCCCTCAGTTTCCCGGGTTTCTTCCTCGGTGGGACCGGCGCCGGTGGCGCGCCGTTCGCCATCCAGGCACTGCAGCAGGTGACGACCGTGCACGTCCTGTCATCGCCGGAGCTTCTGGTGCTGGATAATCAGCCGGCTCGGCTTCAGGTCGGCAGCGTTGTTCCCTATCTCAGCCAGACGTCGCAGAGCACGATTACTTCAAACGCACCGGTGGTCAGTTCGATCAACTACCAGCAGACCGGTGTGATCATGGAGGTCACGCCGCGGGTCAACAGCGGCGGGCTTGTTACGCTTGACGTGATGCAGGATGTCAGCAGTGTTGCCCCGACGATCACAACCCAGGGGATCAATTCGCCAACCTTCAACGAACGCAATGTAAACTCGCGCGTCGTCGTGCAGGACGGGCAAACGATTGGTTTGGCTGGGCTTATCACCGATACCGCGTCCCTGGGCAATCAAGGAATCCCGTGGCTCAAGGATGTGCCGATCCTGGGATTGTTGGCCGGCAATCAGAACAATTCGCGGCAACGGACGGAATTGCTCATTCTGATCACGCCGCATGTAATCCACGACCAGCGCGATGCCCGCGCCCTGACCGAAGACCTACGAGACCAGTTGATCAACGCGGCGGCCGTGCCCGCGATGTTGAACAATTTGCGCCCGTCGGGGGATTCTGATCCATCCAACCGGCTTCGGAAACAGCTTCAACTGCAACAATGAGCCATGACGCGGTCCAGGGGACCGGTCGTCTATGGGCATCGCGAATAGCTTCCGGACGTCTCATCCGGAAGCACTGTGCGCTCGGCTACTGGTTACAAATTTCCTGATCGCCGCCCGTTCCAGACGGTCCCTCGGAGCATAGATCGAAATCATGACCGGCCCGGCCTGACGGATCCCGATAGACGTAGGCGTGGTTCCATGGATCAACCGGCACGTTGCCCTTCACATATGGGCCGTTCCAGTTCGGCGCGTCAGTCGGCTTTTCGACCAAGGCGCGCAGACCCTGGTCGGTACTCGGGTAGCTGCCGACATCCAGTTTGTACAAATCCAAGACAGAGGCTATACGTTCGATCGACTGCTTGGCAACGGACGTGCGCGCGTTGCCGAGCTGGCGCAGGGCGGCGGGTGCCACCAAGCCAATCAGCAATCCGAGGATCGCGATCACGACCAGGAGCTCGAGCAGCGTGAAACCACGGTCATCACGACGGGGACGATTTCTCATGCATCAACCAATTCTGTTGGATTAGCGCTGTTTGCCTATCGGTTTTGATACCTGCCGCGGCCGAACAAGATTCCGGCAGCGGCCAATACTTTCTGCTGATAGGCGAAACCTAGCGTGGGAGTGTGCGAATGGTAGTATCCGATTGCTACCATTACGTCGCCATGCGCCTCGGCCATATAAAGCTGCATAATAGCCGCAGACGCAGCGATGCTGAAGCAAGGATCGCCGACAAGACGTGTGAAAACCGCCGCCTCGGTCATATGGACATACCGGGCCATTGGCTCGATCCATATCGTGTTGACCTGCATCAAGCCCAAATCGGCAGTCCCGTTTGCGTTGGCCTGGATCATTCCAGCCCGCCCGCCTTCAACCGCTTGGATGGATGGGAGCACGCGCGGCGGCAGATTGTAGAAGGCGGCGGCTGCGGCCATGCAGGCCAGAAATGGGATACTCATGGGCGGGATGCGCCGGCGCCCCATCCCCAGCCCCTTGCCGGCGCACGGACGTGGTGAATTAATACGGTCGAACCGGATCTCATGGGGGAAACATGACCAAGTTCAATTGGGAACACATCCATCTACGTTCGCCCGATCCTGAGGCAACCGCGGCATGGTATAAGGACAAGTTGGGAGCCGAGGTGGTCAAATCCGCGCAGGCGGATGGCTCGACCCGCATCGACCTCAATCTGGCCGGACAAAAAGTGTTTATCGCCAAGGCGTTGCCCGGCAAAGTCGGCGAGGCGCCAGCCTCACCCTATTTGGGCCTCGATCATTTTGGCCTGACCGTGGAAGACATACACAGCGCTGTCGCCGGGTTGAAGGCGAAGGGTGTGAAATTCACCATGGATGTAACCACCAATCGTCCCGGTGTGCAGATCGCGTTTCTGACCGCGCCGGAAAATGTCTCGATCGAATTGATCCAACGAAGCTGAGGAATGGCAACCCGGCTCATGGGCAGAGTTGGGTACGAGTGCTAGTGGGCCGATCCCGACGCTTGGTCCCAAGCGTCGGGATCGGCCACCAAAACAAAGGCTAGACGTTAACTGTCCATCAGCGTTCGTATTGATGTCAGGTCCCGCACGAAAGCCTCGTACTCACGGGCTTTTGCCGCCGCATCCGGGATGCGCAGAAGGAAAGACGGGTGAACCGTCACAAATACGGTCTGCCCGTCGGCCAATTGAATAGGCCGACCCCGCTCTCGGCTGATCGTCACGGCGCGACCCAGCACCGCGCGTGCGGCGGAGCCGCCCATCAGCACAAGCAGCCGCGGACGTACATGCACACGCTCAACATCGAGCCAGAAGCTGCAGGCCTGAATTTCCGGCACCTCCGGCGTCTGGTGAATGCGGCGCCTGCCGCGCTGTGAGAACTTGAAATGTTTGACCGCGTTGGTGACGTAGATCGTTCTCCGATCAATGCCGGCTTCCTCCATGGCACGGTCCATGATCTGTCCGGCGGGCCCGACGAAGGGGCGGCCGATGGTATCTTCCTGGTCGCCAGGTTGTTCGCCCACGAACATCACCGAGGCGCCGGCAGGTCCCTCGCCGAAAACGGTCTGTGTCGCATGCTCATAGAGCGGGCACCGGTGGCAGGTTGATGCATCCTTGATTGACTGGCGTAACGCCGGGTCGGGTTTGCCATGCAAAACCACCGGACCCAGTGCCGGACGGTCGGGTGGCCGAGGAGCCTCATCCACGGCTTCAGCTTCCGGGATCGATACATCCGATTCGGCTTGGTCAAGCAATGCGGCACCATGGGTTTCCCACCATGCCCGCAAAGCCTCGTCATCCTCGGCGTGCCGCAAGCCGGATCCGAAGAGCAGCGAGGTTCCATCCCAATGCGCGGCTTCATCGGGCGTGACGATCGACAGCACCAGATGTGGAAACCGGCGCGCTATCAACTGGGCATTCGCCCGCACCACGAAATGTGCAGGTTCGAACCAGCCGATCAGGCGGGCTCCGCCGTCCTCGGGTACCGGCATGTACCGCATGTTGGTGCGCATCCGATGCGCTTCGGCGCGCACCCCGAGCGCCATCCGCCGGACCAGCGACAGATCCGGATCGCTCTCGTCCTCCAGTAGTTTTTCGCCCGCATTGACCCGCCACACCAGGCTGTAAAGCAGGCCAAACCGTTCCGGGTCACGTGCCTGGATCGCCAGGGAGGCCAGCGAAACCAGCGCCCGCGGGACATGGAAAGTACCGGTTGCATCGGGCACCGTGCCGGATTTTCCACCAACCGACCACGTGATCGCATTCGGTTCGACCCCAGCCAGAACCAGTGAACGCGTCGCGACACGCCAACCCTCCCAGTCGGTTTCGTTTTTGAGAGCAATCCGTTGCATGGGAATGAGCAAACTCCTGGAACAATGGCTTTCCAAGCCCGCGGTTCGAACTATGTTGGCCGGCATATGTTCCGATCAATATGGCACTCGGCGTGGGCGCTGCTGGTGGCAGCCAATTTCCTTTGGGCGGGCAACATCGTCCTGGCCCGTGGTCTCGCCGGGCAGGTTCCGCCCATTGCCCTGGCTTACTGGCGCTGGACCGGCGCCTTTGTCCTGGCGGTCGGTTTCGCTTGGCCCCGGTTGCGGGCCGATGCCCCAGTGATGCTGCGGCACTGGAAGATCATGCTGCTGCTGTCGGCGACCGGTATCGCATCCTACAACACGATGTCGTATATTGGCCTGACGAGCACGACTGCCCTGAACGTGCTGCTGCTGCAGTCAGCGACCCCGTTACTGATCATCATTTGGGCATTTCTGCTTTTTCAGGAAATCCCGACAGTCCGGCAGGTCGCCGGCGTGTTGGTGTCCCTGGCGGGTGTCGCTGCCATCGCCGGGCAGGGGTCGCTGGCGGCGTTGGCGCATTTACAACTGAACCGTGGTGATCTCTGGGTGCTGGCGGCATTGATGATTTATGCCTTCTACTGCGCGACGCTGCGCGAACGCCCGCTGGTGCACCCATTGAGCTTTCTGGTCGCCGCGATGGGTATTGGTTCGTTCATGATGCTTCCTTTCATGGTATGGGAATACGCAGCCGGCGCGCGGATACACGGCAGCGCATTCTCCTACCTCGCAATCGCCTACACAGCCGTGCTGCCCTCGTTCGTCGCGTATCTGTTTTTCAATCGGGGAATCGAGCTAATGGGCTCCGGTCCGGCGGGACAATCGTTGCACCTCATGCCGTTTTTCGGCAGCGTCCTCGCGGTCTTGTTTCTGCGCGAACAGTTCCAGGCCTACCAAGTCGTTGGCATCGCCATGATCGCGGCTGGTATCCTACTGGCGTCATTTAAATTGCCGCGACAGATCAGAGCACTTCCAGCCCCCAACAGAACGTGATGATTTCAACGTGACCCGCTGCTTGACCGGTGGTGTAATCGCGCCGACGTGAACGCTTTGGTGTGGGGGTAGGAATGCTGCGATCGGCTTTGGTGGTCGGAACAATCGCCGGTCTGCTGATCGGACAGGCTGCGCAGGCCGACGAAACACCCCCGCAGAGCGCTGTTCAGTCCGTCGCGCCCGAGGCAGCGGAGGCCATTCTGGGCCAACGCGTTATGGACGTGGAAGGTAAGGACATCGGACGTCTGATCGATGTGCTCGTTGATGCGAATGGCCAGCCGCAGGCCGCGGTCATCGATTTCGGAGGATTTATGGGCGTCGGTAACCGAAAGGTTGCCCTACATTGGAGTTTCCTGCACTTCAACCCAGGTGATCCGAAGCACAAGATCACGTTGGAAATGACGCCTGACCAGATCAAGGCGGCCCCGGAATTCCTCAATCCGAACAAGGCGGCGCCTGTCGTCACCCCGGCCGACACCGCCCCGACGTCGCCCTGACGTGTGATGTTCCGTTTCGCTTTCCCCCGGCCGGGAGCAAATCGCGCCCTCGATCTGGTCAATTTTTTTGTGGCTGACGTGCAAACCGGGTTTGGGCCTTTTGTCGCCGTCTACCTGACGACGCATAAATGGACGCAGGTCGATATCGGTTTTGCGCTGACGCTGGGCACGATGACATCGCTGATCAGCCAGCTTCCCGCGGGGGCGTTGGTAAACTCCTTGCGCAACAAGCGGATTGCGGCGTCCGGAGCATTGGTCGGCATTATCGTGGCCGCGCTGCTGCTCGCAATCAAGCCCGAGCAATTGCCGGTGTTGATCGCACAGATGTTGCACGGTTTCGCCAGTTGCGTAATCACACCGGCCATCGCGGCGATCAGCCTGCATCTCGCGGGCCACGCGGCTTTGGGCGAACGGCTCGGCCGAAACGCCCGCTATGCGTCGATTGGCAACGGCCTGTCCGCGGCTGTCATGGGGGCGACGGGGGCCTATCTTTCATCGCGGTTTGTTTTCATTTTGACCGCCGCGCTGTGCTTCCCAGCCCTGGCCGCGCTTTGGTCGATCGGACCGGGTCCCCATGCCCGCTCGCAGACCACCAGCAGGGTGATGGATCTTCCAGGTCTCAAACGGCTGCTGGCTGATCCAAGGCTGCTGATCTTCGGCGTCTGCGTGATGCTGTTTCATCTCTCCAACGCCGCCATGCTGCCGCTCGCAGGGGCAGCGGTGACCATGCGGGCGGGACACTTTGCCAATCTGATCATCGCGGCGTGCATTGTCGTGCCGCAAATGGTCGTGGCGCTATTTTCGCCCTGGGTTGGCCGAGCGGCACAGCGGGTCGGGCGCAAGCGGCTGCTGCTGTTAGGGTGGGGCGCTTTGCCGCTGCGCGGATTGCTTCTGGCGGTATTGCCGGGTTCCTGGCCGCTCGTGATGGGGCAGGCCGTCAGTGGCATAAGTGCAGCGGTATTCGGTGTGCTATTACCCCTCCTGGCCGCTGACCTGACACTCGGCACCTCCCACTTCAACCTTTGCATGGGGATGCTCGGACTGGCCATGTATCTCGGTGCGGCCGTCAGTACTACAATGGCAGGCGAAATCGCCGAACTCGGCGGGCATGGAGGTCGCGTTCCTGGTCCTCGCCGGCATCGGCTTGATTGGGTTCATCACCGTCCTGCTTGCCATGCCCGAAACGCGGCCGGCCAGACAGTCGGTCAGTCCCTCAGTTCAGGAATAACCCACAGCGGTTTGTCACCCCGGATGACACGTTGGCAGTTGTCGAACGCATTACGAAACCGCGTGTACTGGTTATCCCAGGTGGGCCCGGCCAAATGCGCGGTCAGCACGACATTCTGCAATGCAAACAGCGGGTTGTTCGGCGGCGGCGGCTCCTGATCGAAGACATCCAGACCCGCGCCTGCGATTGTGCCATTGGTGAGCGCCTCGATCAGCGCCCGTTCGTCCACCACCGGGCCGCGGCAAGTGTTGACCAGGTAGGCGGTCGGTTTCATCATTTTGAACTGCGCCGCGCCCATCATGTGCCTGGTGTCCTTGCTCAACGGCACGTGCAGCGAGACGACATCGGACGTCCGCAGCACTTCCTCGAACAAGGCGAAGCGGACACCAAGGGCGTCGGCCTGTTCCTCCGTCAGCCGGGTGATGTCGTAATACTGCACATGCATGCCGAACGCCTGGGCCAGGCGCGCGGTCTTCTTGCCTATGGTCCCCAACCCGACGATCCCGAGCGTGCGGCCTTTCAACTCGTACAGTTTGATGTCATCGACGTTGTTGCCGCGCCAACGGCCGGCGGCGACATTGTCATGCTGCCAGACGATGCGGCGGCACACTGCTAGCATGAGCAGGATCGCGTGCTCGGACACCGCGGTGGAGTTCGCGCCACCGTTGTTGCAGATCGGCACATGGGCCCGGCGGGCCGCTTCGATGTCACAGCGGTCGTATCCGGCGGACAGCAGTTGCACCAGTTTCAAGTTTGGTGCGGATTTATAGAACGCATCGTCCATGGTGCCGTCACCGAAGCCAACCAGGCAGACGGCATCGGCGAGCGCCGCCTGAAATTCCGCGGTGCCGTGGCGGGCGACAACCGCGTCGAGGCTTGGCGGCAACAGCTCCTTGGCGACGCTGATCTCGTTCAATGGATTGTCGGCGATGATGATCTTGGCCATCGGTTTCCCCTGCCCGGTTTCTGAAGTCAGCCTAGACCGCTTTCGCCGACGCGCCAAAATCCTGGCGGCACTGCATGGGCTCGTTTTCTGCTTAATGTTTGAGCGTCATCGTTCACGCGAATGACGGCCAAATTTTAGGCAATTGAGTGAAACGGATAGCTCGGCGTTGGTCTATGCGTCTGAACGCGGCGGTAAATTTGCTCTGTTAGCCTTGGCACATCGGTTGCACTGCAAGTTGTTGCCTCCGGTCGACGGGGAAGCGAAACAACAACATGCACGGGAAAAGGCACTGATGTCACTGGACGAACCCACTCTCTCCCGCCGCGGTCTCGGCCGCCTCGGCGTGGCCGCTGCGACGCTGGCTGCCGTTGGCGCCGTCAAAGCCGCCACTTCGCCGGCGGCAGCCCAGGCGACCGGCGGCACCATCAAGGTCGGCATCCTGCATTCCCTGTCCGGCACCATGGCGATCAGCGAGACCACGTTGAAAGACGTTATGCTGATGCTGATCGAGCAGCAGAACGCAAAGGGCGGCTTGCTGGGCAAAAAGCTGGAAGCCGTCGTGGTCGACCCGGCTTCGAACTGGCCGCTGTTCGCGGAAAAGGCGCGCCAGCTTATCTCGGTGGACAAGGTCGCGGCGACGTTCGGCTGCTGGACATCGGTGTCCCGCAAGTCCGTGCTGCCAGTGTTCGAGGAATTGAACAGCATCCTGTTCTATCCCGTGCAGTATGAAGGCCAGGAATGCAGTCGCAACGTGTTCTATACCGGCGCGGCGCCGAACCAGCAGGCAATCCCTGCGGTGGATTACCTGATGTCGGAAAACAGCGTGAAACGCTGGGTTCTGGCCGGGACCGATTACGTTTATCCGCGCACCACAAACCAGATCCTGGAAGCCTACCTGAAGTCCAAGGGTGTGGCCGCCGACGACATCATGATCAACTACACGCCGTTCGGTCATTCCGATTGGCAGAACATCGTGGCGTCGATCAAGAAGTTCGGTTCCGCCGGCAAGAAGACCGCGGTCGTGTCGACCATCAATGGTGACGCCAACGTTCCATTCTACAAGGAACTCGGCAACCAGGGGATCAAAGCAACCGACATCCCCGTCGTCGCATTCAGCGTCGGTGAGGAAGAACTGGCCGGCATCGATACCAAGCCGCTGGTCGGGCATTTGGCCGCCTGGAACTACTTCGAAAGCGTGGATACGCCTGAGAACAAGGCCTTTATTGCGTCATGGAAGAAGTTTACCAAGAACCCGAAGCGCACAACCAACGATCCGATGGAGGCGCATTACATCGGCTTCAATATGTGGGTGAAGGGTGTCGAGAAGGCCGGGACGACTGACCCGGATGCGGTGATCGATGCCCTGATCGGCGTCGCGGTGCCCAACCTGTCTGGCGGCTACTCGGCGATGATGCCGAACCACCACATCACCAAGCCGGTCTTGATTGGTGAAGTGCAGGCTGACGGTCAATTCAACACCGTCTCGCAGACCCCAGGGTTGGTCGTGGCCCAGGAATGGTCACCGTACGTGGCTGATACAAAGGATCTGATTGGCGACTGGCGTGCGCCCTTGAGATGCGGTGCGTTCAACGTGAAGACCGGCACGTGCACCGCCGGCAAGAAGGCTTAAACGCCTGATTGCCACAAAGGGGGCGGCCGCTTTCCTCCCGGCCGCCCCCTTATTCTTTGCAAGTTGAGGTCGATAATGGTCCGTTTGCTGGTTCTGCTATTGCTTTCAGGTCTTTGCTGGCCGCTCGCAGCCCGTGCAGACGACCCACTGGCGGAACTTGCATCGGGCAGCTTCAACGGCGTGCGGCAAGGTGTCGAAGACCTGGCTCTGTCAGGGAATACCAGGGCTGCGATCATCATTTCGGCACTGCAGGATGGCCGGCTTTATTTCACGCCCGAGCATGTGTTGCTGATCAAGGCGGATGACGACAGCTATAGCAACGCGGCGACCGGCGAACCCGTGGCGGATGCCGGTTTCGGGGTGAAGCCGGTTCGGCTGAACAATTCAGTGCGCGGCGCGATCGATGCGGCACTGGGCAGCCTGCGGCTGTTCGATCCACGTACATCGGTTCGCCTTGCCGCAGCGGAGGCAGTTTTCACATCGCACGACCCGGCCGCGATACCGGCACTCGATCGAGCGTTGGCGAAGGAAACCGACGCCTCGGTGAAAACCCGGATGCAGCAGGCGCGGGCGGCGGCCGTTCTATCTGATCCGGACGCGCAGCAGGACGCTCGGATGGCAGCGGTCGGCGATGTTACGCGCCCGAGGCGACCAGGCATCACGCAGCCTGCTGTCGGCGCTCGCCGGCCAAACCGGCCCGGTCGCTGAAGCCGCCGCTGCCGCAGTCGTTTCGATCGACCATGTGCTGCAGCTCTGGAGCATCGCCCAAAGCGTCTATTACGGCGTCAGCCTCGGATCCGTGCTGCTGCTCGCGGCCGCCGGTCTGGCCATTACCTTCGGCGTCATGGGCGTCATCAACATGGCGCACGGCGAGATGGTGATGATCGGCGCCTACGTGACGTTCGTCGTGCAGCAACTGATGCACGCCTATCTGCCATCACTGTATGGCATCAGCCTGCTGATCGCCGTGCCGATGGCATTCCTGGTGTCGGGCCTGGTCGGCGTCGTCGTCGAACGCAGCCTGATTCGCTGGCTGTATGGGCGACCGCTGGAAACCTTGCTGGCGACCTGGGGCTTATCGCTGGTCTTGCAGCAAGTGGTGCGGTCGCTGTTCGGCGCCAACAACCGCGATGTCGATACCCCCGGCTGGATGAGCGGCGCCACCCAGTTGGGCGGTCTGACACTGACCTGGAACCGGATGTATATCATCCTGTTCGCATTCCTGGTCGTGGCGGCATTGATGGCCGCACTACGGTACACCCCGCTGGGACTTCGGATGCGTGCGGTGACGCAGAACAGGCGAATGGCGGCAGCGATGGGCATCCGCACACCGTGGATCGATGCAATGACGTTCGGGCTGGGATCCGGTGTTGCAGGTATCGCCGGTGTCGCGCTGTCGCAGATCGATAATGTGTCGCCCAATCTTGGGCCAGGGCTACATCATCGACAGCTTCATGGTGGTGGTTTTCGGCGGCGTCGGTAACCTATGGGGCACAACGCTGGGGGCACTGACCCTGGGCATCGTCAACAAGTTCCTCGAACCGATCGCCGGCGCGGTGCTGGGTAAGATCGTCGTGCTAGTCATGTTGATTCTGTTCGTGCAGCGCAATCCCCGCGGCATGTTTCCGCTTAAGGGACGGGCGGTGGAGGCATGAGGCTCGATCGGACAGGCTACATCACCATCATCGCTGTCCTCGGCAGCGACGCTGGTACTGGCGCTGTTGAACCAGATGACGGCGTTAAGCTCTGCTCTGCATGTCCCGACCTATATCCTGGCGTTGGTCGGGAAAGTATCTTTGCTTCGCGATGCTGGCCCTGGCGGTTGATCTGGTCTGGGGTTTCGCCGGGATTCTGTCGCTGGGTCACGCCGCATTCTTCGCTCTGGGTGGCTATGCCATGGGCATGTACCTGATGCGGCAGATCGGCACCCGAGGCGTTTACGGCAACGCGATGCTGCCAGACTTCATGGTGTTCCTGGGGTGGAAGGAACTGCCCTGGTATTGGTACGGTTTTGAGTGGTTCGGCTTCGCGATGCTGATGGCGGTCCTGGTGCCAGGCGTCCTGGCGGGGATGTTCGGCTGGCTGGCGTTCCGCTCCCGGGTGACCGGCGTCTATCTGTCGATTATTACCCAGGCGCTGACCTACGCCTTGCTGCTTGCGTTCTTCCGTAACGACATGGGGTTCGGCGGCAATAACGGACTGACGGACTTCAAGGACATCCTCGGGTTCAACGTCCAGGCCGATTCCACACGGTCCGCGTTGCTGGTGATGTCTGCGCTGTTGTTGTGCGGGCAGTTCCTGCTGGCGCGTTTCGTCGTGGACTCGCGCTTCGGGAAGATCCTGATTGCCGTGCGAGATACCGAAAGCCGCACGCGCTTTCTTGGCTACCGGCCCGAATCCTACAAGCTTGGTCGTCTGGGTCCTGTCGGCGGTCATGGCGGGCATCGGCGGTGCTTTGTACGTCCCGCAGGTCGGCATCATCAACCCAAGTGAGTTCGCACCGGGAAACTCGATCGAGGCGGTGATCTGGGTTGCTGTCGGCGGACGTGGCACGCTGGTAGGCGCGATCCTCGGGGCGATCCTGGTGAATTTCGGCAAGACCTGGTTCACCGGCGCATTACCGGAAATATGGCTCTACGCGCTGGGCGCGATGTTCATTTTCGTCACGCTGTTCCTGCCGCGTGGCGTGATGGGGTTGTTCAGCATTCGGTCCAGGAAACAGGCCGAACTCGAAGCCCCATCCGTCGCCGCGGCGCGCGAGGTAACGGGATGAGCGACGCCGACACCCTGCTCTATCTCGATGGCGTCACAGTCACGTTCGATGGGTTTCGCGCCTTGAACGCGTTGTCCCTGATGCTGAACGAGGGGGAGATGCGCGCCGTCATCGGGCCCAATGGCGCCGGCAAGACGACGATGATGGATGTCATCACCGGGCGGACGCGGCCTGACACCGGTAAGGTCATGTTCTCGAAGGACACCGACCTGACCAAGCTCGATGAGCCGGCGATCGCCTCGCTGGGCATTGGCAGAAAGTTCCAGAAGCCGACCGTGTTCGAACCGCACACCGTCTGGGACAATTTGTTGCTGGCCCTGGCAGGCGACCGCAGCCCGAGGTTCACGATGTTTGCGCGCGAAACGGCCGAGGAGAAGCGGCGCATCGAAACCATCCTGGAGACAACCCGGCTGACCGATCACCGGTATCGACTCGCAGCCGACCTGTCGCATGGACAGAAGCAATGGCTGGAGATCGGCATGCTGCTGTCGCAGGAACCCCAGCTGTTGCTTGTCGACGAGCCGGTCGCTGGCATGACGGATGCCGAAACCGAACAGACGGCGGTCCTGCTGCGTGAGATCAACCGGACCCGAAGCGTGGTGGTGGTCGAGCACGATATGGCCTTTGTCCGGGCGTTGGATGTGAAGGTGACGGTCCTGCACGAAGGTTCGGTGCTGTCGGAAGGCTCGATCGATTTCGTAAGCGATGATCCCAAAGTCATCGAGGTCTATTTGGGGCGCTGATGCTGGAAGTCGAAAAAGTCGATCTGCATTACGGCGCCGCCATCGCGTTGCGCCAGGTCTCCATCACCGTCGAAATCGGCGCCGTCACTTGCCTGCTTGGGCGCAACGGGGTGGGAAAGACCTCGTTGCTGCGGGCGGTGGTCGGGGCCCATCCGATTTCGTCAGGATCAATCCGCTGGGAAGGGCAGGAAATTTCCAAACTGCCGTTGTACGAACGCGCGCGCCGCGGCATCGCCTGGGTGCCACAAGGGCGGGATGTGTTTCCGTTACTGACGGTCAAAGAGAATCTCGAAACCGGCTTCGCGGTGCTACCGCGTGGGGAACGAAAAGTGTCGGATGAGATTTTCGACCTTTTCCCCATCCTGAAGACGATGATGCGCCGGCGTGGCGGCGATCTTTCCGGAGGGCAACAGCAGCAGTTATCGATCGCGCGTGCATTGGTCATGAAGCCCAGGCTGATCGTGCTGGATGAACCGACCGAAGGTATCCAGCCCAGCATCATCAAGGACATCGGAAGGGTGATCGCGCTGTTGCGGTCCAGGGGAAACATGGCCATCCTGCTGGTGGAACAGTATTTCGATTTCGCTCAGGAGCTGGCGCAGACAATGGTCGTGATGGATCGCGGCGACGTCGTCCTGGCGGGCCGGCGAGAGGACCTCGACGAGGCGGATGTACGACGGCGCCTGTCTGTCTGAAACAGTTCGGCTGCAACGTGCGGTTGGAGAACTGCGAATTGCCGTCAAGCGGTTCGGAGCTGAGACGGTGCTGGATGAATTGCGTCAGGCGGGATGCCTGAAGGCACGCTTTCCACGCCGGGTCGTCCCAGGCTGGACAGATATTGTCATGCTGAACACGGGCGGCGGTGTTGCCGGCGGCGACCGACTGGATCTCGCGATCAAGGTTGGCGCCGGTGGCCAGGCAACGGTCGCCGCGCAGGCAGCGGAACGGTTTTATCGGACGCTCGCAGCGGACGCGCCGTCGCAAGTGCGAACGCGGCTGACAGTTGAGGCAGGCGCCGCATTGGAATGGCTGCCGCAGGAGACAATCCTGTTCGATCGTTGCGCGCTGGACCGTCGGCTCGAAGTTGATCTGGCAGCGGATGCCAGGTTTTCTGGGCGTGGAAACCCTGGTGTTCGGGCGGACGGCGATGGGCGAACGGGTGCGGCACGGTTGGTTGCGCGACCTGATCCGGGTGCGGTGCGCCGGGAGACTGCTGTGGCACGACGCGATCCGGTTAGAGGGTGAAATTGAAGTCGCCATGCAGCGACCTGCCATCGCAAGCGCCGCACATGTGGTGGCGACCGTGGTGTATGCGGCGCCGGACGCCGCTGAGAAACTGAATGCCGTGCGGGCTGCTTTGGGACCGCACGAGGCCGGCGCCAGTGCTTGGAACGGAATGCTGGTCGCCCGCATCCTTGGTATCGACGGCGCATCAGTGCGAACCAGGGTCGTGGCCGCAATGGCTGTGTTGCGCGACGATCGTCCGCTGCCGCGTGTATGGTTATGCTGATCGAAGGACGGAACGACCGGAATGAACCTGACTCCACGAGAGAAAGACAAGCTGCTGATCACCATGGCGGCGATGGTGGCGCGGCGGCGGCTGGAACGCGGCGTGAAGCTGAATCACCCCGAAGCCGTGGCCCTGATCACGGATTTTGTCGTGGAGGGCGCGCGCGATGGGCGCAGCGTCGCGGACCTGATGGAGGCCGGGGCAAAGGTGTCTGACCCGCGATCAGGTGATGCCGGGGATTTCCGAAATGATCCACGACGTGCAGGTGGAGGCGACGTTTCCGGATGGGACAAAGCTGGTCACCGTGCATGAACCGATCCGGTAAGGAGACAAAAAATGATCCCCGGTGAACTCCTTCCCGAACCTGGCGACATCGAACTGAATGCCGGCCTGCCGCGCTCGGTACTTGACCGTCGCCAACACCGGTGACCGGCCAATCCAGGTCGGCAGCCATTACCATTTCGCCGAGACCAATGCCGCGCTGTCGTTCGACCGCGGGCGTCGCCAAAGGCCAGCGCCTGGACATCGCCGCCGGCACCGCCGTCCGGTTCGAGCCCGGGCAGACCCGGGAGGTCACGCTTGGTTCCTTATCGCGGCATCCGCGACGGTCTACGGTTTTCGCGGCGAGGTCATGGGAGCGCTTGACTGATGGCCCGCATCACCCGTGCCGCCTATGCCGACATGTTCGGGCCGACGACCGGCGACCGCGTCCGCCTGGCCGATACCGACCTGATCGTCGAGGTCGAGAAGGACTTCACCATCTATGGCGAGGAAGTGAAGTTCGGCGGCGGCAAGGTGATCCGCGACGGCATGGGCCAGTCGCAGTACTCCCAGGCGCAGGGCGCGGTCGACACCGTCATCACCAACGCCCTGATCATCGACCACTGGGGCATCGTCAAGGCCGACGTCGCGATCACCAACGGCCGCATTGCCAAGATCGGCAAGGCCGGCAATCCCGACGTCCAGCCCGGCGTCGATATCATCATCGGTCCGGGCACCGAAATCATCGCCGGCGAGGGCAAGATCCTGACCGCCGGCGGGATCGACGCCCATATCCATTTCATCTGTCCGCAACAGGTGGATGATGCGATCGCGTCCGGCATAACGACGCTGGTCGGTGGCGGAACCGGCCCAGCAACAGGCACCGCGGCGACCACCTGCACGCCCGGTCCGTGGCATCTCGCGCGCATGCTGCAGGCGGCCGAGGGGCTGCCGGTCAACATCGCCTTTGCCGGCAAGGGCAATGCCTCCCAACCGCAGGCACTGGAGGAAATGCTCCGCGCGGGCGCGAGTTGCCTGAAGCTGCATGAGGATTGGGGAACGACGCCCGCCGCGATCGACAACTGCCTGTCGGTCGCGGATCGTTTCGACGTTCAGGTCATGATCCACACCGATACGCTGAACGAGTCCGGCTTCGTCGAAGACACCATCGCCGCGTTCAAGGGCCGCACCATCCACGCCTTCCATACCGAGGGCGCCGGCGGCGGCCATGCGCCCGACATCATCAAGGTCGCCGGGCTGGCGAACGTGCTGCCAAGCTCCACCAATCCGACGCGTCCCTATACGGCCAATACGCTGGACGAACATCTGGACATGCTGATGGTCTGCCATCACCTGGACAGCTCGATCCCGGAGGACGTCGCGTTCGCCGAAAGCCGCATCCGCAAGGAAACAATCGCCGCCGAGGACATCCTGCACGATCTCGGTGCGCTGTCGATGATGTCGTCCGACAGCCAGGCGATGGGCCGGGTCGGCGAGGTCATCATCCGCACCTGGCAGACCGCGCACAAGATGAAGACCCAGCGCGGCGCCCTGCCCAGGTGATACCGAACGTAACGACAATGCTCGGGTCAAGCGCTACATTGCGAAATACACCATCAACCCGGCGATCGCGCAGGGTTTCGCCAGCGAAATCGGCTCGATCGCCGTGGGCAAGCTGGCGGACCTGGTGCTGTGGTCGCCGGCATTCTTCGGCGTAAAGCCCGATCTGGTCATCAAGGGCGGATCGATTGCCTGTGCCCCGATGGGCGATCCGAACGCGTCGATCCCAACGCCGCAACCGGTGCATTACCGCCCGATGTTCGGCGCAATCGGCCGCGCGATGGCGGCAAGCTGCATCACCTTTGTTTCCGGCGCCGCGATCGAGGCCGGGATCGGCAAAGCGCTCGGGCTGGAACGCCGGCTGGCGCCGGTGTCCAATACGCGCGGCGGGATCGGCAAGAAGGCGATGATCCACAACGACGCGACACCCGTGATCGAGGTCGATGCCGAAACCTACGAAGTGCGCGCGGACGGCGTCCTGCTGACCTGTGAGCCGGCCACGATCCTGCCGATGGCGCAGCGGTATTTTCTGTTCTGATGCGGACACAAGAAATCCTTCCGGCCGGAAGCTGGGATGCGACGCGGGAGATCGATCGCGTCCTGATCGACTATGACCGCCGCTTCCGCCGCCGTATCGTTTTGACATACGCTGCTTGGGGCCGAGGTGCTGATCGATCTGCCTCAGGCCGTCCGGCTGCGGGATGGCGATGGACTGTTGGTGCACCAAGGGTGTCGTCAGGGTTTGCGCGCAAGCCGAAGACCTGATGGAGATCCACGCGCATGAGCGATGGCGAACTGATCCGCATCGCCTGGCATCTGGGCAATCGCCACTCTGCCGGTGCAGCTGCTGGGCGATCGCATCCGCATTCGAGCTGATCATGTCATTGGCGAAATGGTCGAAGGACTCGGCGGCCATGTCGATCTGATCCAGGCGCCGTTCGATCCCGAAGCCGGCGCTTATGCAGGCGGCGGCCACCATCACCATCATGACGACGATGACCATCAACACTGACCGGGGGCCGCTGCTCCATCTCCTGGCCTGGCTGTCACCGGCCTTTCCGACTGGCGGATTTGCCTACTCGCACGGCATGGAATGGGCGGTCGAAGCCGGAGACATCAAGGACGAAGCCAGTCTGCTGGCATGGCTGACGGATGTACTGCGTGCGGGGCGGGCCGGTCCGACGCGATCCTGCTGCGCCATGCGCATCGAGCCGCCGGCAACCGAGATGCTGCTGCGCGATATTGTTGATCTGGCCGCAGCCTGCGCGCCTGCACGTGAACGTCGCGATGAGGCTTTGAACCAGGGCCGGGCGTTTCAGCTTGCGGTCGCGGCTTGGGTAGCGGTCGGGCTGCCCGATGATGCACCCTATGCGGTCGCCCTTGGTGTTGCCGCGTCGGCGAACGGAAATTCCGGAAGACGCCACGGCTGCCGCCTACCTCCAGGCATTCGCCGCCAACCTGATCTCCGCGGCCGTGCGTCTGGTGCCGCTGGGCCAGACCGCCGGTCTGCGCGTTCTGGCGGCGCTTGGAGCCAGTGATCTTGTCGGTCGCCGATCGAAACGAAAGCTGCCGCGCTCGACGATCTCGGCGGCTGCGCATTCCGATCCGATCTCGCCGCCATGCGGCACGAAACCCAGTACACAAGGCTGTTCCGCTCATGACCACATCACCGCATGGTCCCCTGCGCGTCGGCGTCGGCGGTCCCGTCGGCACCGGCAAGACCGCGCTGATGGACGCGCTTGTGCAAGACACTTCCGAGACCGTTACGAAATCGCCGCCATCACCAACGACATCTACACCAAGGAAGACGCCGAGTTCCTGACCCGCGCCGGATCGTTGCCGGTGGAGCGCATCATGGGCATCGAAACCGGCGGCTGCCCGCACACCGCGATCCGCGAGGACGCTTCGATCAACCTCGCCGGCGTCGCGGATCTGCGGCAGCGGTTCCCCGATCTCGATCTGATCCTGATCGAATCCGGCGGCGACAATCTCGCCGCGACATTCAGTCCGGAACTGGCGGATCTGACGATCTACGTCATCGACGTTTCGGCCGGCGACAAAATCCCCCGCAAGGGCGGTCCCGGCATCATGCGCAGCGACCTGCTGGTCATCAACAAGATCGACCTCGCCCCGTACGTCGGCGCCAGCCTGGAAGTCATGGACCGGGACGCGAAGAAGATGCGCGGCGAGCGGCCGTTCGTCTTCGCCAACGTCCGCGCCGGCAAGGGCGTCGCCGACATCGCCGCCTTCATCGAGAAGCAAGGCGGCCTTGGCATCAGCCGGTGCGATCGGCTAGCTGTCCCGCATCAATAGCGCCAACGAGTCGCGTCAGTCGGTTGTCGCGACACTAGTCCGGCTGTCGACGCCATACGGGAGGGAGAACAAGCATGGCCGACGACAGACGCACCCAGGGCAAGGCGATGCGCCGCAAGCTGATGGGCGATGCCTATGCCGACAAGCTCGACAACGGGCTCTACAAGCATCCGATCATGGAGAAATTCGCCGCCTACACGCAGGAGGCGGTGTTCGGCGCACTGTGGACCCGGCCTGGCCTGGACCTGAAAACCCGTGCGCTGATCTGCGTTATTTCCGATGCCGCGCAAGGCCGCGATCCGGAACTGAAGCTGCATCTGCGCTTCGCCCGCAACCAGGGCTGGACCGAGGACGAACTGTCCGAGGCGCTGCTGCACCTCGCCGGCTATGTCGGCGCGCCGCTGGTGCGCGAAGCGCTGCTGACCGCGATCGAGACATTCAAGGAAATGGCTGCCGAATAGGCAAACCGGGCGGGATCACCAAGCGGTGGTTCCGCCCGTGCCGGATGATCCAGACATGCGTGATTTCAGAGGCAAGACCGCGATCGTAACGGGCGCCGCGTCCGGCATCGGTCTGGGCATCGCCAAGGCGCTTGCCCTGCGGGCGCCAATATCGTTCTGGCCGACCTGCGCCCGGAACCGCTGGCAGCCGCCAAGAAGGCGATCGAAACGATCGGCGTCCGCGCCGTGGCGGTAACCATCGACGTGTCCGATCCCGCCTCGGTCGCGGCCGCCGGCCAGGCCGCGCTGGACGCCTTCGGCGCACTGCATATCGCGGTCAACAACGCCGGCGTCGCGATGCACGGCACGCCGGTCGAAAAGGTGACGTTGGAAGAATGGGACTGGGTGATCGGCGTCAACGTCAAAGGCGTGATCAACGGCATCCGCACCTTCGTGCCGATGATCCGCAGCCACGGCAGGGCGGCCACGTCGTCAACACCGGCTCGGTCTCCAGCCTGTTCGTGCGCGAAGGCCGCAACCAGGGCGCCTACGCGATGACAAAATACGCCGTGCTGGCGTTGTCCGAGGCGCTGGAGCAGGAACTGGCCGGCACCGGCATCGGCGTATCGATCTTGTGTCCCGGCGGCGTGAACACTTCGATCTTCGAACTCCGCGGCAACCCGTCCGGACCGCTTCGGCGGCAGCTACCGGCGGCCCGAGCAGGAGGCGCTGAAGTCAGGCCTTCGCGACCGGCGCTTTGGCCCCGGATCGTTGTCGGCCGCCGCGTCCTCCAGGCGATCCAGGACAACGAGTTCTACATCCTGACCCACACCAGGGAGCGGGACGTCATCTCCGCGCGCGTTTCGACCGCATCGCGGCTGCGTTCGACCGCGCGGACGAGGTCATGCCGACCATCGACCGGTCATAAGTCGCAGCTGTTCCTGCGCGACCTTGGATCGCATCTGTCCGCCACCACCCTGGGCGACGGCGTCGACCTCGCCGTCGCCGAAGTGCAGCCGCAGCTTCCCGCCCGGTTTGACCGAGGCCGCGCTGGTCACCGGCTGTCCTGCCGGATTGGTGACCAGCACATAGCCGCGCTGCAGCAACGCCAGCGGCGAGGCCGCGTCCAATCGCGGATCCGACCCGGAAAGATGCGCGCGTGCCTCGCGCAGGGAAGATCGCAGCGGCGCCGTCGGACACCCGTCCGGTCACGCGATCGGCTCTGTTCGTGAAGCGACGTCAGAGCGCGATGCACCGCGCCGGTGAGGCGTTGAGATGCCAGGTCCAGCGCAGACCGGCGCGCCGCAACCAGACCGGGGTGCTGAAAGGCGCAACCGCAGGTCTCGATCCCGCACCGCTTCCCGCGCGGCTGCGGTCAGGCTGCGCGGGTCCGGCAGCCGCCGCTCGATCGAGGTCAGCACAACGCGGCGGCGTGCAACCAGCGACGGCAGCGCCAGATAGCGCCCGTTCCGCTCGGTCATCCAGCCGTTGCCGCGCTGAACCCAGCAAGGCCGGAAGATCGGGAATACCCCGCTCGACCCGTGACAGGCGCAGCCGGCTTTCCTGCGCCAGGCGGTTCAGCGCGCCGATCAGCCGCGATCCCTTTTGCGCCAGGTCCGCGACCAGATCGGAACGGGCAGGGATCGCCATCTCGGCGGCGGCCGTCGGTGTCGGCGCTCGGCGGTCGGAGACGAAGTCGATCAGCGTCGTGTCGGTCTCGTGCCCAACCGCGGAGATCAGCGGGATCCGGCAGGCAGCCGCCGCGCGGATGACGATCTCCTCATTGAAGGCCATCAGGTCTTCCAGGCTGCCGCCGCCGCGCGCGACGATCAGCACGTCGGGCCGCGGGGATCACGCCATCCGCTGGCATCGCGTCGAAGCCGGCGATCGCCGCGGCGATGCGTTCGGCGGCACCCTCGCCCTGCACCGGCACCGGCCAGACCAGGATGGTCCGCGGAAACCGGCGGGCGATGGTGATCTTGATGTCCTGGATGACCGCGCCGCGCTCGCTGGTGACAACTCCGATGACCTTGGGCAAGCCGGGCAGCGCGCGCTTGCGGTCGGCGTCGAACAGGCCCTCGGCCGCCAGCCGCTGGCGGATCATCTCGATCCGCGCCAGCAGGGCGCCGACGCCGGCATATTCCATCCGCTCGATGATCAGCTGGTACGACGAACGTTCGCCGAACGCGGAAATCCGGCCGGTGGCGATCACCTCGGTGCCGTTCTCCGGGCACCATCCCCAGGCGCGGAGACGGCGTTTTTCCAGACGATGCCGTGAAATCTTTGCGTTTTCGTCCTTCAGCGACAGATAGATGTGGCCGGACGGATAGCGCTTCACCTCGGTCAGCTCGCCGCGAACGCGGATGCGGCCGAAGGTGGTTTCCAGCGTGCGTTTCACCGCCCCCGAAATCTCGGAGACGGTATATTCCGGCATATTTGAAACCGCGGCGGGGCGTGGATCGTCCATCGCTCTAGCCTATGCTAGGGCGTGGGCGCATGGAACCGGACGCAGGCAACAGGAGTGATCGATGAAAGTGCTGGTCGTCGGATCGGGCGGGCGGGAGCACGCGCTGTGCTGGGCCATCTCCGACAGTCCGCTGCTGACCAAGCTGTATTGCGCGCCGGGAAATCCCGGCATCGCCGCCGTCGCGGAATGCGTGAACATCGGCGTGCTGGAAATCCCGACCCTGGTCGGCTTTGCCCAGGACAACGCGATCGACCTGGTCGTTCCCGGTCCGGAGGCCCCGCTGGTCGCCGGCATCACCGATGCGATGGAGGCGGCTGGCGATCGCCTGCTGCGGCCCTACCCGAGCGGCCGCTCAGCTTGAAGGCAGCAAGACCTTCACCAAGGAGATCGCCGACGCCGCCAGCATCCCGACCGCGTTGTGGGAGCGGTTCGAGGATGCCGATGTCGGCGCGGGCATTCGTCCGCAACGGCGGGGCGCACCGATCGTGGTCAAGGCCGACGGCCTGGCGGCCGGCAAAGGCGTGGTGGTTGCGACGACTGAAGAGGAAGCCTTGGCCGCGATCGACGCGATCATGGACCGAAGAATCTTCGGCGAAGCGGGCGCGGCGATCGTGATCGAGGAATGCCTGGTGGGCGAGGAAGTCTCGTTGTTCGCGCTGTGCGACGGCGAGGACGCGCTGCTTGCTTGGGTCGGCGCAGGACTACAAGCGCGTGGGTGACGGCGATACCGGTCCGAACACCGGGGGCATGGGGGCGTATTCGCCGGTGCCGAATTTCCCGCCCAAGCTGGAGGAAGCCTGTCTGGAACAGATCATCCGGCCCGCTTTGATGGAAATGGCCCGCAAGGGCATGCCGTTTCGCGGTATCCTGTTTGCCGGTCTGATGCTGACCGACGAAGGAGCGAAACTGATCGAATTCAACGTGCGGTTCGGCGATCCCGAATGCCAGGTGCTGCTCGCCCGTTTGAAATCCGACCTGCTGCCGGCGCTGCAGGCGGCCTGCGACGGAGAACTGCGGGATTTTGATCTGCGGCGGAACGACCAGGCATCGGTGGCAGTCGTCATGGCGGCGCGCGGCTATCCGGAGGCACCCGAGCGTGGGTCAGTGATCCGTGGACTTGAGGAGGCCGCTGCCCAGCCAGGGGTTTCGCTGTTCCATGCCGGGACGGAGGCAGCGCCTGACGGGACGATCCTGGCAGCCGGCGGCCGGGTGCTGACGATTTGCGGCACTGCTTCGGACGTTCAGCAGGCCCGGGAACGAGCCTATGCCGGCGTAGATGCGATCGTCTGGCCCGAGGGGTTTTGCCGCCGCGATATCGGGGCCTGGGGGCAGTGACCATTCCAGTAAAAGCCGAAGAACAACGTGGCGACCGCATCGCCAAATGGTTGTCGCGTGCCGGCGTTGCCAGCCGGCGGGACGCCGAACGGATGCTGGCTGAAGGAGCGATCAGCCTGAATGGGAAGACCGTCACGCATCCTGCAACCTTCATCGCCTCGGGCGACGTCGTGCAGGTTCAACGGCAAGGTCGTGGACCAGCCGGACCGCACTCGGGTATGGCGCTACCACAAGCCCGAAGGCCTGGTGACCACGCATAAGGACCCCGAAGGGCGGCCGACCGTTTTCGAAAAGCTGAAGCACCAGTTGCCGCGCGTTGTCAGTGTCGGACGGCTCGACCTGACCAGCGAAGGACTGCTGCTACTGACCAATGATGGTGGTCTGGCTCGCCAACTGGAGCTGCCGTCGAACGGTTGGTTGCGACGCTATCGCGTGCGGGTCTTTGGTGTCCCGAATGAAGGGGCGCTGAAGGCGCTTGCACACGGCGTGACCGTTGACGGCGTGCGCTATGGGCCGATCGAGGCAGAGGTCGACGCCAAAAAAGGCGACAATACCTGGTTGACGGTCAGCCTTCGAGAAGGCCGAAACCGCGAAATCCGGCGGGTCATGACGCATCTCGGACTTGCGGTGTCCCGGCTGATCCGGGTCGCCTATGGCCCATTTCAGCTTGGTACGCTGGAGCGGGGCGGGATCGAGGAGATCCCCGCTCGGGTGTTGCGTGAGCAACTGCCCGCCGATGCGGGGGCTCCTCCGCCGTTGCCACGTCACCGCTGAATGCGGATTGTCGCGGGTGCCTGGCGCGGTCGCGCGCTGGTCGCGCCGGCGGGGCAGGGGACCCGCCCGACCGCCGATCGGGTACGCCAGGCATTGTTCGATATGCTGATGCACGCCGAATGGGGTGGACGCGCCGCGATCGAGGGGGCTGTGGTTCTGGATGTCTTCGCCGGGACCGGGGCGCTGGGTCTGGAGGCGCTTTCGCGGGGGGCTTCATCGGCATTGTTCATCGAGTCGGATCCCGGCGCGCTGCGCGCATTGCGGGCCAACCTTGTGACGTGCAAGGCTCGGGATCGAGCACAGGTGTTCGCGGTTGACGTCTTCGGCCTGTCCAGTGCGTCGCAGCCCCGTCACCCACCAGGATCGGGCGCAACGCGGGCGCGTCCGGTATTACACCCAACCGGGCCGGACGGACTGCCCATTCGTGCCGGCAGGACAGAGCCTGCCGCAGCTATGACGGAGGCAACAGGCAGCGGTCCCGCCTCGCTCGTTTTTCTAGATCCGCCTTATGGCCAAGGCCTCGTTCCGCGTGCGCTTCTGCATTTGCAGGCGTTGGGGTGGATCGCTGACAACGCCCTGATCATTGGTGAAACCGGCCGTGACGAAACATGGACGCCCGAGCAGCCAGTGCTCGCGGAGCGTCAGTACGGGGCTGCTCGGGTGCTGGTGTTTCGGCGCCGCCTGATCAGTAGCTGCGCGGCAGGTCCAGAACGTGTTCGGCGATATAGGACAGGATCAGGTTCGTGCTGATCGGCGCCACCTGATACAGCCGGGTCTCCCGGAACTTGCGTTCGATGTCGTATTCCTCCGCAAAGCCGAAGCCGCCATGGGTCTGAATGCAGGCTTCGCCGGCGGCCCAGGACGCTTCAGCCGCGAGCATCTTCGCCATGTTGGCTTCCTCGCCTGGCGTTTCCCCCGCCTCGAATTTTTCGCATCCAGCCTGAACCATCAGTTCAGCGGCACGCATCTGCGCGTAGGCGCGGGCGAGCGGGAACTGAATGCCTTGGTTTTGACCGATCGGGCGGCCAAACACCTGACGGTCGCGGGCGTAGTCGGATGCCTTGCGCAGGAACCACTTGGCATCACCGATGCATTCCGCCGCAATCAGCAACCGTTCGGCGTTCATGCCATCCAGAATGTAGCGGAACCCTCGGCCCTCGGTGCCCACAAGGTTCTCGTGCCGGGATGACCATGTTGTCGAAGAAAACCTCGGTCGTGTTGTGGTTCATCATCGTGCGGATCGGCCGGATCGTCAGGCCGTTGCCCAGCACCGTTCGCATGTCGACGATGAAGGTCGAAAGACCCTCGGTGCGCTTGGCGGTCTGATCCTTCGGTGTCGTCCGTGCCAGCAGCAGCATCAGATCCGAATGTTCCGCTCGGCTGGTCCAGACCTTCTGCCCGTTGACGACATAATGATCGCCTTCCTTTCGGGCGAATGTGCGAAGCGAGGTCGTGTCGGTGCCGCTGGTAGGCTCCGTAACGCCGAAGGCTTGCAGCCGCAGTTCGCCGGTCGCGATCTTTGGCAGGTAGGTCTTCTTCTGCTCGTCCGTGCCGTGCCGCAGAATCGTGCCCATGATGTACATCTGCGCATGGCACGCCGCACCGTTACAGCCTTCCGCCTGAACCGTTTCCAGGATCGCGGCCGCCGCGGACAGCGGCAGTCCGGCGCCACCGTATTCCTCGGGGATCAGCGCGCCTAGATAGCCGCCCTCAGTCAAAGCACGCACAAATTCAGTGGGATAGCCACGTTCCTGATCTAGTTTCCGCCAGTATTCACCGGGGAACCGGCTGCACAGTTTCCGGACTTCTTCGCGGATTTCCGCGTGTGGGTCGTGGTGCAGCGTCTCTTTCATGGCGGTCTCCGTCGTCAGGCTCACGTTGCTTGGTGTTTGGCTTATGGTGTTTGCCCGTGCGGTGGCAACTTGCAAGAGGCGGTGGCGCAATGCTGCCCGGAATCGGTTGGGCGCTTGCCGGATTGCCGGAAAATGTTGTTATCGCCGGCACGAATGCTCCGATCCAAAGGGTTGCCATGATGCCGTCAGGTGAAAAATTATTGGCCTCGCCATTCGACCAATTCCAGCGTTGGATGGCGGAAGCGGAAAAGACCGAGCCAAACGATCCAAACGCGATGATTGTCGCGACAACGACGCTCGATGGCCACCCGTCTCTGCGAACCGTCCTGCTGAAGGGCGTCGATGAGCGGGGCTTTGTTTTCTACACCAACAAGCAAAGCCGCAAGGGTGATGAACTGGCCGCCAACCCGAACATTTCCTTGTTGTTCTTCTGGAAATCACTGGGACGGCAGATCCGTATCGAGGGAACCATCGAACACGTGACCGATGCGGAGGCCGACGCCTATTACGCGTCGCGCCTGCGCATCTCGCGCCTGGGCGCCTGGGCATCGCAGCAGTCACGTCCTCTGCCGAATCGCGCGGTTCTGGAGGAGCGGCTTGCGGAGATGGAGCGGCGTTATCCCGATGAGATACCGCGGCCGGCCTATTGGTCGGGTACCGGGTTCTGCCCGACCGGTTCGAGTTCTGGCAGAACATGCCTTACCGTCTGCATGACCGGACGGTTTATGGCCGGTCGAGCGACGGCACCTGGGATCAGACGAAACTGTTTCCGTGACAGGCGGAAACGGGGCTGCGCCATGATGGCGAACCCGTTCGCGTACCGCTGCGTTATTTGTTCCGGGTGCTCGCTACGTCTCCTGACGTTGGCGATGAAATAGTGTAATATTGGCCGCTTGAGCCAAGCCGTGATGTTCGCGAGAACAAACGTACTTGCATTCAAAACGCAAACCTGCCTTGCTTTAATCGCAAGACCCGACTGAAGGAGCTGATCATGGCAATACGTAAGCTTCTGCTGCCGCTGACGGGAACCGCGGCCGGCGAGGCCGCATTGTCGACTGCCCTGACGATTGCTCAGCGATGGAATGCTCACGTCACCGCTTTGCACGTCCGAGTGGACAGTCGCGATGTCGCGCCTCTGGCTGGGGAAGGTCTGTCCGGCGCGATGATCGAGGAAATGATGTCGGCGACCGAAAAGGAGAGCAACGACCGGGCCCATGCGGTCCGATCGATGTTCGAACGGTTCGTCGCCCGCCACGAAGTGGTGGTTCAGGAAGCCCATCCGGGTCTGGACCATGCGACGGCCAGCTTTGCGGCGGTAACCGGCCGGGAAGAAGATATCGTTGCTCAGCAGGCCCGGTTGGCAGATCTGACGGTTGTCCCGCATCCGGACGCAGGGGAAGATGTGTCTTCCTCGGACGCGCTACATGCGGTGCTGTTCGATTCCGGCCGGCCGGTATTGATTTCGCCCCAGGTCGCTCGATCCGCGATCGGGACTCGAGTTTGTCTCGCCTGGAATGGAACGGCCGAGTCGGCATCGTCTGGTACTCGCGGCTATGCCTTGGATGCAGCGGGCAGAGGGCGTCGCCATCCTGTCGGCTGATGGGTACCAGCGGCGGGGGCCGGGTGCGCCGGATTTGGCCGCGTATCTGTCACTGCACAACGTACACGCCGAAATCATAACGTTCAAATCGGTTGGTGGCTCGGTCGGAGCGGGCCTGTTAGCCGCGGCCGCGGATTTTGGATGCGATTTGTTGTCGATGGGGGCGTATTCGCATTCGCGGCTGCGGCAACTGATCCTGGGCGGCGTGACCCGGCACGTACTGGAAAATTCGACTTTACCGGTTATGATGAACCGGTAGCCTGCTTCTGGCAGTTGCGACACAAGCGAAATCCAAAGCCAAGCCGGCAGGCCCTGTCATCGGCGGCCGGCTTGTTCCCCGCCCCTTCCACCAACGGCGGAACGGACCTCGATAGGCAGAGCGCTTGTGCGCTGGGGCAGACCTTCATCGGCGTCAGTCGGCGGACGTCGGAGCGGCCAGCTCGCCGGAAACAAAGCGTTTAAGTCTCTGCAACACGACGTTTCTGACAACGACGAGCTTCCGGTTGGGAACGCTAGAACAGCTTTTCGCGCGGACCGAGCTTGACGATAACGTCAGTTGGATCTGCCAGGTTGAGCATGGCGCGGGCGCGCTCATCCAAGGTGTCAGGGTTCAAGTGCCGTGCACGCAAACCGGCAACACGCGTTTCCCAGCCATCGCGTTCAGCCCTGGCGGCAGTCTGATCCATCAGGACCTGATGCAACAGGTCCTGCCGTTGCGCATAAGCGACCAGTCCACGGTCGCCCTGCGTCGCATTCCAGCCGAAATACCCGGTAATTGCCAGGAAGATCGCGGGCGCAACCATAATGCGGCCCCGTCGCTTGAGTTCACGGCTGAGGGACATCGCACACTCCAAGGGGTTAGCCATTCAATTCTAGCGCGGCGCCGGCGTATCGTGAACGAAAAAGCCGCTAAGTTGCCGAATTTTCGTCATTTCTCATTCGTAGATGAATGCTGTCGGCGGATCGGGAACCGTCGCAAGGAGGTTTTGATGCGAATTCGTAGGCTGGTATTGTCCGCGCTATGTGCGTCGGTGGCCATCGCGACGGCAGCGCCGGCGTTTGCTGACGATGATTGGCGTTGGCATCGACACGAACGCCAGGAATGGCGCGAACATCAATGGCGTGAACACGAGTGGCGCGAGCATGAATGGAGGGAGCGTCATGCATGGGAGCATCGCTACCCGCCGCCCTATGGCTACGACGCTGCGCCGCCAGCATACCAGGCCGGCCCTGGATATTACCGCTGAGCGCGACCACCCGGTTCTGCCGGCGCGCACCATGCCTTTCGTGGCGCGTTGACAGGACCGGATGCCGAACGCATCGTCCGCCCGCTTCAAGCCAGGAAACGGTTAACGATGTCTCAGCATACCCTGCAACAACCAATCGAGGATCTTTGGGAGCGTCGGGACACCCTGTCCTCGTCCACCAACGGGTAAGGCGCGGGATGCGGTCGAGGCCGCGCTCGATGCTTTGGACAGTGGCCAGGTGCGGGTCGCGGAGAAGGGCGAAGCCGGCTGGCAGGTCAACCAGTGGCTGAAGAAAGCCGTGCTGATGTCTTTCCGACTGACCGATTCGGTGCCGATGGAGGGGCCGGGCGGGGCGCCGGTGTGGGACAAGGTGCCGATGAAATTCGCCGGCTGGGGCGAAAACCGATTTAAGGAGGCCGGGTTTCGCGCGGTGCCGGGCGCGGTCGTCCGGCGGTCGGCGTTTATCGCGCCGGGCGCGGTGCTGATGCCCAGCTTCGTCAATGTTGGGGCGCTGGGTCGGGCGCAACACGATGGTCGATACCTGGGCCACGGTTGGAAGCTGTGCACAAATCGGCGCGAATTGCCACCTGTCCGGCGGCGTCGGGATCGGCGGCGTGCTGGAGCCGCTGCAGGCCAACCCCGTTATCATCGAGGATGATTGTTTCGTCGGCGCCCGCTCCGAAGTTGCCGAAGGCGTGGTGGTCGAGCGAGGCAGCGTTTTGTCGATGGGCGTCTTCATCGGGGCGTCGACCAAGATCATCGACCGTGCGACCGGGGAGATTTTCATGGGCCGGGTGCCGGCCTATTCGGTGGTTGTTCCAGGCTCCCTCGCCGGTAAGCCGCTGCCGGACGGGTCGCCGGGCCCGTCGCTGTATTGCGCGGTCATCGTGAAGACCGTGGACGCCCAGACGCGGGCGAAAACCTCCATCAACGAGTTGTTGCGCGATTGATGGCGACCTCGTGGATCCGCTGCCGCTGGCACAGTCGTTGATCCGATGCGCGTCGGTGACGCCGGCCGATGCCGGTGCGCAGGATATCCTGGCCGACGCGCTGGCGCGCCTTGGGTTCGCCGTTCACCGGCTGCGGTATGGCGAGATCGAGAACATCTTTGCGCGACTGGGCACCGGCGGGCCGCATATCTGCTTCGCCGGCCACACCGAC
This sequence comes from uncultured Alphaproteobacteria bacterium, assembly GCA_963790515.1. Taxonomy (GTDB): domain Bacteria; phylum Pseudomonadota; class Alphaproteobacteria; order Acetobacterales; family Acetobacteraceae; genus Rhodopila. Next base: position 325,435 of record CAWBPF010000009.1, read on the forward strand.
GTCGTGCCGGTGGGTGCGGCGAACTGGCGAACCGATCCCTTCGGCGGCGAGGTGCGTGAACGGGGTGCTGTACGGCCGCGGCGCCTGTGACATGAAAGGCGCGATCGCGGCGTTCGTTGCAGCGTGTCGCGCAGCATCTGGAGCAGGGGATACCCAAGGGCTCGATCAGTTTTCTGATCACCGGCGATGAGGAAGGTCCGGCGACCGACGGCACCGTCAAAGTGCTGGAGTGGATGCGGGCGCAACGAACAGGTTCCCGATTTCTGCCTGGTTGGCGAGCCGACCTGTCCGGTCGAAGCTGGGCGACATGGTGAAGATCGGCCGGCGCGGCAGCGTCAATATGAAGATCGAGGTGCATGGCACGCAAGGGCACGTCGCCTACCCGCATCGAGCCGATAACCCGGTTCATCGGCTGATCCAGGCGCTGGATGCGCTGACCTCGGCACCAGTGGACGCCGGCACTGACTGGTTCGAGGCATCGTCGCTTGCAGGTCACCAGCATCGATGTCGGCAACGGCGCGACGAACGTGATCCCCGCCTCGGCGCGGGCGGCCTTGAACATCCGGTTCAATGACGGGCACAGCGGCGCGTCGCTGACCGCTTGGGTGCGGGCGACGCTGGCGCGATATGCGGAGCGGTTCGATCTGGAAGCTTCGATCAGCGGCGAGTCCTTCGTGACCAAGCCCGGTCCGCTCGGTGGAGATACTTGCGTGACGCGATCAAGGGCGCCACGGGTATCGATCCGAAGCTGGATACCGGCGGCGGCACGTCGGATGCGCGCTTTATCGCGCAGATATTGCCCGGTCGCCGAATTTGGCCTGGTCGGTGCGACGATGCATCAGGCCGACGAATGTGTCCCCGTCGCGGAATTGCGCGAATCTGGCGCGGATTTATCGGGACATCGTCGCGGCCTTCCTGGCATGAGCCGTGGCGTGGTTCCGCGGAAAAGCATTTTGGTAGGAATATTGCGGATCGCGCGGGGCCGGGCGGATGGGATCGGCTGTTTCGGCTCCGGTCCGCAGGCGTTCCTGTCCAGTCTGGCGCCGCTGATCGCGTTTCCGTTGGTTGGCGCGGTGCTGGGGGCATTTACCGAAGGACCCCGGCGCGCGCTGACCGGCCTGGCGATGACGTTGTGCGCCCTGCTGACGCCGGCGGTCGTGTCCTACGAACTGGCGCGCATCTGGAAGCGGGCCGATGCATGGCTTCGGTTTGCGACCGCCTTCAACTGGTGCGAGTGGATCTTGCCGGTTCTGGCGTGCCTGATCATGGTGCCGCTGAGCGTGGCGATGAGTGTGGGATTGAGCGAGGACGTCGGCGAGTCCTGTGCTGCTGGGATGCCTGGGTCTGTATGGGCTGTGGCTGCATTGGTTTTTGGCGCGCAACGCGCTGGCGTTGTCGCGCATTTCGCGCCGTGGTGCTGGTGTTTCTGGTGAACCTGGGAACGGCGGTGGCTGTCATGGGGCCGGGCTTGCTGGTCCAAGAGCGCCGGATGAGTTCGGTGTCCACGGTTGACATCGGGGCTTGTACGCGGCGTTGCGTCTGGCGCGCGGCCGGCCGGACGGCGTGGTGCTGGTGCCGGGCGACCGGCGAGACAATCGTCCGCAGCTTCTGGGCGATCGCGCTGTGCCTGCCGTCGGTGATTTGCCGGCTGCTGATGTCCTGGGCGGTAACGGGCGTTCCAGCCGATGCGCTTCATCTCGGCCGGCCGCGAGTTGATCGTTTTCGCGCTTGGGTGGCTGGTGTTCGTCGAAGTGACGCACCGGTTGGCGCCGATTATCGGCCGAGCGGAGCGGTGGGGCCGGTTCATCGCGGTGTGGAACTGGTGCAATGTGATCGAGGGCGTGCTGGTCGTCGTCGGCGGGATCCCGGGCACCCTGGGGGCGCCGGCGATTATGGACCAGGCGTGCGAATTGATCACGATCGGCTGGGCGCTTTGGCTGGAATGGTATGCGACGCGGTTGGCGTTTGGCGTCAAGGCGATGACGGCCGTCTGGCTGGTGCTGCTCGATCAGTCGATCGGGATCTTGTTGGCGTCGCTCGCAATTCTGGTCAGTCCCTGAGTGCCGAACGGGTTGTCCGGATAGCCGACCCGGATCAGCGTCAGTCCGTCCGGTGGGGCGGTTGGACCGGCGGCCGCACGGTCCCTGGCTTCCAGGGCCGCCGCTGACGCGCTCGATAGGCCAGCGCCCTTCACCGACGAGTTTGATCGTGCCGACGAAGATTGCGGACCTGATGGTGCAGGAAGCTGCGGGCTTCGGTCGACGACTTCGATGATGTCACCGGATCGGACGACGTCGAGGCGGTCGAGCGTGCGAACCGGCGATTTGGCCTGGCAGGAGGCGGCGCGGAACGAAGTGAAGTCATGTCGGCCAAGCAGGCCTTGGGCGGCGGTGTGCATCGCGACAGCGTCGAGCGGGCCAGGGACATGCCAGACGCGACCCGGCCAGCAAGCGCGGGGCGGCTGCGACGGTTGAGAATGCGGAACCGATAGGCACGTTGCATCGGCGGAAAAGCGTGCATTCCATTCTTCTGGGCACCGTGACGGCTTGCAGCACGACCACCGGATACGGCTTCATATGGTAGTTCAGCGCATCCCGCACCGCGTTGGCGCTGTGAGTGTCGGCCAGTTCGATATGAGCAACCTGGCCCTCGGCATGGACACCGGCATCGGTTCTGCCCGCTACGATACTGGCGACGGGTTGACCAGCGTTGAGATGCGCGGCGGCTTCTTCCAGCACCTGCTGGACCGACAAGCCGTTGACCTGACGCTGCCAGCCAACAAATGGGGTGCCGTCGTATTCAATTAGCAGCGCCCAGCGTCTCATTGCCCAAGCAGAACGCCTGGGGCCACGGGATGCCCTCGCAGGAACGACCCCGCGTCAAGCGCCAGGCGGCCCGGAAGCTGGACCCTGGTCAGCCTGATAGCCCCGCTGCCGCATGCGACCGTCAGATTATTGTCCAGGACACTTCCGGGAATCCCCGAACCATCAGCGGGCCTGGCGGCGAGGATTTTCAATGGATAGCCGGCAAGCACAGTGAAGGTCCCCGGCCACGGGTCGAAGGCTCTGATCTGTCGCTCGATAAGGTCTGCGGGGGCAGTCCAATCGATCCGACCGGATTCGCGCGACAGTTTTGGCGCATAGGTCGCCAGGACCTCCTGCTGCGGAACCGGTTGCGGCGGGGAAGCGAGCGCATCCAGGATCAAATGGGCGCCCAGAACCGCCAGTTCGTCATGAAGAACAGCCGTGGTGGTATCCGCCGTGATGGCAACGCTTTGCTGCAGCAGCATGGGGCCGGTATCGAGGCCGGCTTCCATTTGCATGATGGTGATACCGGTCTCGACATCGCCGGCCAGCATGGCCGCCTGGATCGGGGCGGCACCTCGCCAGCGGGGTAACAGGCTGGCATGGATGTTCAGGCAGCCACGTTTCGGCGCGTCCAGCATCGCCTGTGGCAAAATCAGGCCGTAGGCGGCTACGACGGCGGCATCCAGCGCAAATGATGCGAAGGCCGCCTGAGCGTCCGTGTCACTTCGAAGGCGGGCCGGGGTGCATACGAGCAGACCCAGATCATCCGCGGCGACATGCACCGGGCATCGGCGTATCGCTTGGCCTCGGCCGGCCGGTCTGGCTGGCTGGCTATAGACCGCCGCTATGTCATGGCCTGCGTTGATGCAGCGCCCGCAATGCTGGGACGGCGAAATCCGGGCTGCCCATGAAGGCGATGCGCATGCAGCTACCGCTTCCGCTCGTCTTGCTTCTGACGCTGTTCCTTGGCCAGCCGCCGCATGATCATGTTGCGCTTGAGCGCGGACAGATGATCGACAAATAAGGACCCGTCGAGATGATCGATCTCATGCTGCAGGCAGGCTGCCAGCAGGCCATCGGCCTCCATTTCGCGCTCTGGCGCCGGTTTCGTCGAGGTAGCGAACCTTGACCCGCGCCGGTCGGGTGATTTCGGCGTATTGGCCGGGAGGGACAGGCAGCCTTCCTCCCGCGTCGCGAGTTCATCACTGGCGGCGACGAACTCAGGGTTGATCAGACGTGTGCGGCTGTTTCTTGTCGTTCGGCATCAGGTCGATCACGACGAGGCGTAGGCTGTGACTGACCTGCGGCGCTGCCAAGCCAATTCCGGGCGCGTCGTACATGGTGGCGAACATGCGCGGGATCAGGTCGCGCACCAGATCCGTGTCCGTCGGCTTGACCGGACGCGCGCGTGCTTTCAGGATCTGATTGGGCGCGATCAGGATCGGCAGCGTTGTCGATTTGGGCGGATTTTATGTCGGTGCTCATTGTCTTGCTGCATCTAGCGGTGCGGTGGCCGGCAATCAACGCCGGCCCGGTCAGATGTCCCTAACGATTTCCATATTCCCCTTGCAAGTGCGCCGATGGATGCCAAGATGTTTGCGAAGCCAGGATGCCGCAACAGGGTCCTGGGTATTCGCTTCGCTCGTAGGAGGGGGCCTTGACGACCCGTATGTTTACTTCGCCGCTTTTTCTGGGCTTTGATCACCTTGAGCAAATGCTTGAGCGTGCTTCAAAAACATCGTCCGACGGTTATCCGCCATACAACATCGAGCAGATCAGCCCGACCGGGCTTCGGATTACGCTTGCAGTGGCTGGTTTCACCATGGATGATCTGCAGATCACCCAGGAAGACAACCAACTGGTTATCCGAGGGCGGCAGACAGACGATAGCCAGGGCCGGATTTTCCTCCATCGAGGCATCGCCGCGCGGCAGTTTCAGCGGTCGTTCGTCTTGGCCGAGGGAATTGAGGTCAAGGGCGCGTGGCTTGATAACGGTCTGTTGCATATCGACTTGGCCAAGCCGCAACCCGAGGTACGCGTGAAGACCATTCCGATCACGCGCAACTCGGCAGCATCGACGGCGTCTGCGTCCAAACGGCGCAGAGTTGGGTGCGGTCGTGGAGAGCAAGGCGGAGCGATGAAATGGCGGGTGCCCGTGGGCCCGTCAGGATGCAGCGGTCGGCAGCGCTTCAGAAGGCTGCCGAATATGAAGGAGTATGAACCGATGAACATGAACTCAGGTGACCGACCGGACGCGACATCCACTCCCGCGCAGGAAGTGGTTGCGTTCGATGTAAGGCATTTATCCGAACAGCAACTTGCAGCCCTGGGCGTGTCGCACATCGCCTACGTCAAGCCAGTGATGGTCAATGGTGTGCAGGGCTTCGCGATCCACGCAGCTGACGGAACGCCGATGGCAGTAGCAGGCGATCGCGAAGTGGCCGTCGCCGCCGTCGTCCAGCACGAAATGCTGCCGCTTTCGGTCCACTAGGATAGGCTGTACCGGGTGGCCGTTGCCACCCGAACGGCTTTAAGTCCGAAGCCTGACAACCGCTCTGATCCAGACAGGTGAACGCTCGCGACGATCGCTGCGCCAACCTGACCGGCGCTCATCAGCACCTTTATCTGCTGAGACACCGTCGCGCTGACAGCCACAAACTGACTGTCGGCTGCAACGAACAAGCCGAACCTGAGCGGCTGTGATCTGGCCTTGGATCGGGCAGTGCGACATCATCCACCGCGTGAGAACAAGCCGCTCGAAAACACCATAACCCGTCCACAGCAAGGACGGATTTCAACGCGTGGTTGATCAAGCGACCACCGACCGAGACAGATCCCTCCGATCATGACGCTGGTAGTTCGAATTGCTCCGCCTCATACAATCGCACCAAGTGGCCAAGGACCTTATTAAGATCCGCCGCTGACGAAGCTCTGCACCAGGCTGCCGGCGACAAGCCGCCACCCGTCAATCAGCACGAAGAAGATCAGTTTGAATGGTAGCGACACCGCACTTGGCGGAAGCATCATCATACCAAGGCTCATGAGCAGGCTGGCGACGACAATATCAATAATCAGGAACGGCAGGAAAAGCAGGAAGCCCATTTCAAACGACCGCCGGAGCTCGCTGACGATGAATGACGGGATCAACGCTCGCCAGGGAACTGACGCGGCATCTTTGGCCGGTGGCAGATGGCCAAGATCCAAGAAGAAGCGAAGGTCATCATCCCGGACATTGTCGGTCATGAAAGCATGAAACGGTTCGGTCGCCAGACGGAGACCCTCGGTTTCTGAGATGCGGCCTTCGGTCATCGGTTGGATGCCCGCTGTCCAGGCTTGGGTCATGGCGGGTTCCATGACGAAGAACGAAAGGAACAGCGCCAGACCGATCATGACGACGTTCGGCGGAGTCCCCTGCGTGCTGAGCGCGTTTCGCAGCAGTGAGAGCACAATCACGATTCTGGTGAACGCGGTTGTCATCACCAGCAGGCTGGGTGCCAGCGATAGGATTGTGACAAGGGCGGTGAGTTGGACCAGCCGAGCGGTAGCGCCGGCTTGTCCCGCGGCGCCGAGGTCGATGTTGACCGACTGCCCATGGCCGATCGCCGGAACCATAAGCATAACAGGTAACAGTATCCAAAAAAGACGCCTCATGGGTCCTGCATCCATCCAACCACGAGATCCTGTGCTCCGCCCGTAAGCAGCAACACCTGGCGCTGTCCGCACTGGACGAGGTGAATGCGACGCCGCTGATCCAACGAAAGTGATTCCTGCAAGACCAACGTTCTGCCCGACGATGGCCTGATCTGTCGCGTGCTCAACTGGAACAGCTTCGCGGCCACACCGATGAGCGCAAGAACGCCGGTCAGGACCCCAATGACCAGCAACACGGCGGACGCGTTCATCCGATCCTCCGACCGCACGACCGGTTACCGAAAGCGACGATGGCATTGATTGCGTCGGGCGATACAAATACCATCCGGAGGCCGCTGCCGGCAGCCCTTGACGCAAATGGGATTGCATCCTTCGTCGCAAATTGGAGAAAACGAGACGATAGGACGTGAACTGCATATGTTTGCATGCACCCTTTTAGAGGCAAGAACATAAACGAATCATTAACGAGCCTCGTTAACCTTTGATTCATTTTTTCTGGCAGATTGTAGCGATGGACCCCACTCAGAATTGCTTGTTTGATTTGGCGCAGAAGCGGCTGGCATGGACCGCGCAGCGACAGAGCGTGCTGGCCACGAACATCGCCAACGCCAACACGCCAGGCTTCCAGGGCCGCGATATCAAATCGTTTGCAAGCGTACTGTCTGGGACTGGCGCGATTGAGCCGACGCAGGACTCAGTCGCGGCATATGACAGGAACGATGCCGACCGGTTTGGCTTCGCTGACCTCCGATCCGCCGAAGGCCCGTTCGCTGGACGGCAACACCGTCGCGCTAGATCAACAATTGACCAAAGTGGCAGACACCGAAACCACCCAGTCGTTGGTCACAACTGTCTGGAAGAAATACATGGGGATGTTCAGCATGGCCCTTGGCCGGTCGAGTTAGTCATGGCGAAGTGATCTGAACCAGGCACTGAACGTTTCTGCGACAGGAATGGATGCGCAGACCACACGCCTGCGGGTGATCGCCGAGAACATCGCGAACCAGGATACGACCGGTTCGTCCCCCGGAGCCGATCCCTATCGGCGGAAGACCATCACCTTCGAAAGTGCGGTGGATCGTGCGGCAGGCATCGAAACGGTCCAGAGTCAAAAATATCGGCGTCGACAACAGCGATCTGCCGTTGCGCTACGATCCGGCCAATCCGGCCGCCAATGCGCAGGGCTACGTGAAAACTGCCCAATGTCAACAGCTTCATCGAAGTGATGGACATGCGGGAGGCTGAACGTTCCTACAGCGCCAATTTATCAGTGATGCAGGCGACCCGCAGCATGCTCAACAAAACGATTGAGATACTGAAATGAGCACTATACCGACGATCGTCGTTACACCCTCGGCAGCGGCCGAGGCCTATAGCCGCAATGCCCGGCAATGATGCGGCGATCGGCGGCCCCGAGAGTTTCGGAGCAGCGGTTACGCAAGCGCTCGATCAGGCGGTGCAAACCGGCCATGCCGCCGACGATCAGGCCATGAAGGCAATCAGCGGGGGCGGCAACATTACCGAGGTTGTTACCGCGCTCTCCCACGCGGAAATGACCCTGCAAACCGCCACGGCCATTCGTGACCGCGTGGTGCAGGCCTATCAGGATATCATGAAGATGCCGATCTGAGCGATGAGTGATACCGACGTCGCCGCGTTGATGCATGACTGCATGATCGTCACCATGAAGCTTGGCTTTCCGATACTTGGGGTCGCGCTTGTTGTCGGCCTCTTGGTTTCGTTCATTCAGGCCGTAACCCAGATCAACGAAGCCACGTTGGCGTTTCTGCCCAAGGTCGTAGCGATCGGTCTTGCTCTGATGATGCTTGGTCCGTTTATGGCTTCGACACTGACAAGTTTCTCTCATCGGGTCTTGGATAGGATCGTTGCTGTCGGAGGATCATGAATTCCTGCCGAATCCGCGCTGCTGGACCTGGCGCCGGCCTTTGCCCTGGTGTTCGCGAGGATCGGCGCCGCGATGGCGTTGCTCCCTGGCCTTGGCGAGACAATGGCGCCCGCAACGGTGCGGATCGGGCTGGCGTTGAGCCTCACGATCCTTCTGCTTCCTGAACTTCAGCCGCTGATGCCGGTCGTGCCGGACGCAGGCATCGACATGGGTCTGATGGTGGCTGGTGAAGTGATAACTGGGCTTTGGTTCGGTTGGGTGGCGCGAATGATCGCCTTGGCGCTGCCGATCGGTGCGCAGTTCATCGGCTACCTGATGGGTCTGTCCAGTGTGCTTCAGCCCGACCCGGAATTAGGTGCGCAGTCCGGCGCGCTGGGAAAGCTCTTTCAGATGGCGGTGGCGCCGCTGCTGCTTGTTTCTGGGCTGTACAGGCTACCCGTGGCCGCCTTGGATGGATTGTTCCATCTCATACCGCCCGGTGCCATGTTGCCCGCTGCGGATAGCATGGAGGTGGCTATCAGCGCGGTTGGCAAGACATTCAGTCTGGCGCTTCAACTTGCCTCGCCTTTCGTCGTTCTTGGCACGGTCTGGCATCTTGCTATGGGCCAGGTCGCCCGCGTTTCGTCCCGCATGCAAATCTACTTTATATCGATGCCAGGACAGATAATGACGGGCCTTGCCGTGCTGATGATGACAGTGAGCGCGATCATCCTGGCGTGGCAGGATGGCGTGCGGACGTTTTTTACCGCCCTTCCAGGCAGCGGATAGCGCGTGGCCGAGGGAGATCAGTCCAGCGACGACCGGACCGAGGCGGCGACACAGCGACATCTGGATCACGCGCGGGACGAAGGCCAGGTCCCGGTATCGCGGGAGGTGGCGATGTTTGCCAGCTTGGCCGCCGCCGTATTGATCCTGGTGTATCAATCGCCGGCGATGGTGCGAAGTTTGTTACTTAACCTGGTGATATTCATATCGCACGCGAGTGAATCGACCCTGCTCGGTTCGGCCCATATTCGAATGGTTTCATTGAACATGGTGGGCACGATTCTGCCCGTCATGGGCGCAACAGTTTTCGCCGGCGCCGTCGCGGTGCTGCTGCAGACGAAGTTTCTGCTTAATCTCGGTGGTTTGCAGCCCAAATTCTCACGGGTGAGCCCGTTTGCGGGCTTCAAGCGTATCTTCGGCTTCAACGGTGTCGTTGAAATGGTGAAGTCGATCGGCAAACTGGGACTGTTCGCGACAGCCATCTGGTTCGCGATCAGAGGCGATATGCGGCAACTGGCACGTTTGCCGTGGCAGGATCCCCACGGCATGCTGTCAACGGTCGCTCGACCGGTTTACCATCTTTTGATTGCAGGTTTATGCACTCAGGGTGTCGTGGCGGGTGCTGACCTGATGTGGGTGCGCTTTCGCCATACCCGTGACATGCGCATGAGCCAGCCAGGACATTCGCGATGAAATGAAGGACACCGACGGCAATCCCCATATCAAGGCGCGTATCCGCCGGATTCGGGTGATGCGGGCGCGCAAACGCATGATGGCCAAAGTGCCCGCCGCGACCGTCGTGATAACCAACCCGACACATTACGCGGTTGCTCTCGTCTATGACCGCGTGGCCAATCCGGCCCCTCGGGTTGTCGCGAAAGGGGTGGACGCAGTCGCGGCACGGATACGCGAACTCGCAACGGCGAACCGAGTGCCCCTTGTTGCCAACCCGATGCTGGCGCGGGCGCTATATCGGCTTGAGCTCGATAGCGAAATCCCAGCGGAGCACTACAAGGCCGTGGCCGAGATCATCGCCTACGTCTGGCGTCTGCGGCAGTCCAGGCAGGCCGTCATGTGATCAGCGCAGGCTATGCAACCGTAACCCTGACCAGTTTCTGCAGGCAACGAACCCGATCAGGCCTGGGAACCCCTGGGAACGACCGAGGCCACGACGTATAGGCAACCTCGCCCACATAAAGATTGCCCTGGGAATCCGATGCCAGGCCGTGCGGCGAGATAAACTGTCCCGGTTGCGTCCCTCGCGACGGCTCGGTCTGAACCCGGGCAAGCAGTTTTCCGTTATGATCAAGGATGCTGATCCGCGGGCCAATGTTGGGCAGGTCAAGATTGACCGGCAGATGCGGGCCCAGCTCCGCGATGTAGCAAAGCGGACATTTCCCCGCCGGCATGAACAGCCCGCTAGGGCGATGCATGTTGTTCCACTGCGTCTCGTACTTTCCATTGCCATCGAACACCTGGACGCGATGGTTCTCCCGGTCCGCGACATAAACCCAGCCGTCGCCGTCGCAGGTGATGTTGTGTGCAATGTTGAACTCGCCAGGATTGGTCCCAGGCCCGCCCCACGAGTGGAGCAACCGCCCATCCGGCGTATATTTGTGTACCCGCGAATTGCCGTACCCGTCGGAGACGTAGATTTCGCCCTGCGGTGACAGCGCCGTATGCGTGCACCGGTTGAACGGTTCGCCGCTCATGTAGGCCGAGGCTTTGCCGGGAATGCCGATCTCCAGCAGGACTTTTCCATCCAGGCTGCACTTGCGCACGGTATGGTCGCCGTCGTCGGTGCAGTAAATGGTGTCATCCGGCCCCATATGCACACCATGGGCGCGCGAGAACACGCCATCGCCCCAGGATCGCAGGAAGTTGCCGTCCTTGTCGAAGACGACCATGGGGTGTTCGCCACGGTGGAACGCATAGACGTTGTCCCAGCGATCCACCCCAACCGCGGCGACATCGCCGAACTCGTACCCCGCCGGCAGCTTCCCCCAGCCGTCCTCCGCCCGATAGGTGAAGTCCCCACTGCCGATTGTGCCGGTCATTGCTTCCCCCCTGATGCCCCGCGGACCCGTCTGGTCGTTAGCCAAAGTTTAGAACTGCCGCGGGCATTTGGCCATCCAGGCGACCGCCGCTACCGGGTCACGTAGGTATAGATTTTGATCGAGCCGTCCGGCTGTTTCTCCCGATAGACGCCCTGGATTTCATTCTCGAAGCCGGGAAACAGGTTGGAACCCTGTTCGAACACCTTCAGATAATCGATCATCGGCTGTGCCCGCTCATCCAGCCGCTCGCCCGGAACGATCGTGGCGATCCCGGGCGGATAAACCACCCAAAGCGTGGTCGCGATCCGGCCCGATACTTCGCTGATCGGCAGATAGTCGACGTCATTCTTGACCAACCGGCGCACCGCCTCGTGTGGGCTCATCGCCAGGGTGGGAAAATGTTGCGGTCGGAACTGCCGCCGCTGCAGCGAGCTGGTCTCCTGGTCGCGGTAAAACGCATGCATCTGGCGGCACAAATCGCGCAGGCGCATCCCGCCATAGCGATGCGGACGGTTGCGAACAAACTCCGGAATGACGTCCTCCAGCGGCACGTTGTCGTCGTGCAATCGCTTGAAGAATACCAGCGCGCTGAGCAAGGTGCCCGCCTTGCTCAACTCCACGCCCGGCGTCAGCAGAAACAGGATGCTGTTAAAGTCGTTCTTCTCGGCAACGATCCGGTTCTCCCGCAGGTATTGCACCACCACCGGGGCCGGCACGCCGTATTCGGTGTAGCCACCTGTCTGCCGGTCGAACCCCGGCGTCAGCAATGTCAGCTTGTTGGGGTCAGTCATCGCGTAACCCGGGGTGACGTGGCGATAGCCATGCCAGGCCGCACCGGGCGTAAGCTCCCAGTACCGCGAACTGGCCGCCAGATCGTCGGTTGGCACGTCCTCCCACCTCGTTATTTCGCCGTCATGCTCGATCACGTCTGGCACGAACGGGTCGAAGAACCACCGGCGCTCCGGATCGGTTTCCTTCTCATCGAACTCGCGGGCAATGGCGCGCAGCTTCTTTCGCAGCTCGATGCCCAGGCGGATCGTATCATCCCACAGCACCTCGCCCTGCCGTCCTTTCATCATCTGCGCGCCGACATCCAGGGACGCGAACAGCGGATAGAACGGCGACGTCGAGGCATGCATCATGAACATCTCGTTGAACCGGCGATGCTCGACGCGCCGGCGCTGGCCGGTGATGTGAGCGTCTTTGACGTGGATCTGACTGGCCTGGCTGAAGCTCGCCAACTGCTTGTGAGTCGACTGCGTGGCGATGATGCCCGGATGTCCGGCGTCCAGGCCCTCCAGCCCCATCGCGAACCGCCCGCGATAGATCGGGTGGAATTTCATGAAGCCCGCCCAGGCCTCGTCGAACAGAATATAATCGCAGAGATGCCCAAGCTTTTCGATGATGGTCTGGGCGCTGTAGATGGTGCCGTCGTAGCTGCATTGCTCGATCACCGCGACGCGGAACGGCCTCTCCCGCCGCCAGGCATCAGGATCGCTGATCAGCGGATGCACCCGTATCTTCTCGCGGATGCTTTCCTCGTCCAGCGCCTCATAGTCGATTGGCCCGATCAGGCCATGGGCATTTCGGTCGGTCTCCAGGAACACCGGGATGCCGCCACCGAGGTACAGCGCGCCATGATGCGCCGCCTTGTGGTTGTTGCGATCGAACAGGACCAGGTCGTCCTCGGCCACCAGGTTCTGCAGCACGATCTTGTTCGAAGACGACGTCCCGTTCAGCACGAAATACGTCCGTTCGGCACCGAAGATCTTCGCCGCTTCCTGCTGCGCCGCCAGGGCAGGGCCCTCGTGGGTCAACAGGTCCCCAAGGTCCAGCACCGAGTTGTCCAGGTCGTCGCGGAACACCGCCTCGCCCAGGTGCTGGATGAAAATGCGGCCCACCGCGCTGCGGCCATAAAACACGCCGCCGTTGTGCCCCGGGCAAGTCCAAAGCTGATTGCCTTCCTCGGCATAATCCACCAGCGCACCGAAAAATGGAGTTTTCAGCGTCTCCGCATACTGCCGCAAACGGCTGATCAGATTCTTGGCGATGAAGTCCGGGGTCTCTTCCGCCAAAAAGACATACCCATCGGCCTCGCGCAGGACGTCGACGGGGATGTCCTCCAGCCGATGACGACGCACCAGGATGATGATCGGCATATCCAGGCCACGCTTGCGGATCAGCGATACCAGACCACCCATCTTGCCCTGCGGTCCGCGCTTGCCCCAGTCGAGCAGTACGCAACCGACCGCGGCGTCCGTCTGGATCACCAGCTCGGCATCATCGACCTTGCGCGCTTTCATCACGCCATAGCCGTCGCGCTCGATCTCGTCGGTGATCGCTTGTAGCCTCTGCCCTTCCAGGTCGGCGGGATCAAAGGCGGGGGCGCAGATCAGGAACTTGAAATGGCGGGAATATTCCATGGCATTGTCTCCAGGCGGTGCGGTCGGCGCAGCCTCTTAGCACCGAAGCCGGCGGATGCATCTAGGTGCTGGGCTGACGCTAAAGTTTCATCGATCTCGGCACGCAGATCGGGCTCGCTCGCCCGAGCGGCAGCCGACCGATAACCCAGCGGCCGAACACGCGGCCAGCACCGGGTTCGCCTCGATTGGGGGTGATGCGGCACCCCACGACGCCAGCCGGCAATCGCGGCAACCCGATGCCGGATGCCGTTAGAACGCCGCTTCGTCCATCTCCATCATCGCCCCTTTACCCGCCTTGATCGCGACCAGCAGACCCCCGACCTGCGGCAGTACCCGTTCCATGTAGAATCGGGCAGTCGTCAGCTTCGCCTTGTAGAAGTCCGAGTCACTGCCCGGCTGCGCCAGCTTCTCGGCGGCGATCACCGCCGTCCTCACCCACATGAACCCAAGCGCCACCAAGCCGAACAGGCGCAGATACTCGGTCGCCGCGGCGCCGGCTTCTTCCGGATCCGCCATCCCCGTCGCGGCGATCTGTCCCGTCGCCAGCTGCAACGCGCCAAACGCCTTCGCCAAAACCCTTGATCATATCCCCGAGCTGCTTGTGGTCGCCATGCTGCTCGATGAAATCGCTTACCGGGTGGAAGAACGTCCGCAGCATCCGCCCCGCGCCCTGCGGCAGCTTGCGGCCCAACCAGATCAAGCGCCTGAATGCCGTTGGTGCCCTCGTAGATCATCGAGATACGGGCGTCGCGGACGAGCTGCTCCATGCCGTGGTCGCGGATGTAGCCGTGCCCGCCATAGACCTGCATGCCGATATTGGTTGCCTCGAAACCCAGGTCGGTGAACAGCGCCTTCACCACCGGCGTCATCAGCGCGGTGAAATCCTCGGCCCGCTTGCGCGCATCGGGATCCTGCGATCGCTCCATCTCATCCAGCTCGCGCGCCACCCAGCCGCCAAGCGCCCGGCAACCCTCCGTATAGGCGCGGATTGTCAGCAGCATGCGGCGCACGTCGGGATGCACGATGATCGGGTCAGCCGCCTTGTCCGCCGCTTTGGCGCCGCCCAGGCTGCGCCCCTGGATCCGCTCGCGGGCATAGGCGACAGCGCTCTGATAGCTGGTTTCCGCGGCGCCGAGGCCTTGAATGCCGACCGACAGGCGCTCGCTGTTCATCATCGTGAACATGCGTCGCCAGGCCCCTTGTTCGGCTCGCCGACCAGCCAGCCGGTCGCGTCCTCGAACGTCAACTGGCAGGTGGCGGACGCCTTTGATCCCCATCTTGTGCTCCAGCGCGGTGCACACCACGCCATTGCGGGCGCCCGGCCGGCCATCCGCCGCCGGAATGAATTTCGGCACCAGGAACAGGCTGATGCCGCGTGTGCCGCGCGGCGCATCCGGCAGCCGGGCAAGCACCAGATGGATGATGTTCTCCGTCAGGTCGTGCTCGCCGGCGCTGATGAAGATTTTCGACCCGCTGACTTTGTAGCTGCCATCGGCCTGAGGCACCGCTCGGGTGCGCAGCATCCCCAGATCGGTGCCGCAATGCGCCTCGGTCAGGCACATCGTCCCCGACCAGGTGCCCTCCACCATCTTCGGCAGATAGGTGTCTTTCAGCTCGTCCGAGGCATGGCTGGCGATTGCCTGATAGGCGCCATGCGTCAGGCCGGGATACAGACTGAACGCCAGATTGGCAGAACAGATCATCTCCTCGACCAGCTTGTTCAGGCTCTCCGGCAAGCCCTGACCGCCATACTGCGGATCCGACGGCAAGCGCGGTCCAGCCGCCTTCGCGGAAGACGTCGTAGGCTTCCTTGAAGCCCGCGGGCGTGCGGACGACCCCGTTCTCCAGCACGCAGCCAAGCTCGTCGCCACGCGCATTGGTCGGCAGCAGCACTTCCTCCGCCACCTTGGCGGCTTCTTCCAGGATACTGTCCATCAGCTCGGGCGACACGTCCTCCAGCCCGCGCAACCGCATCAGGGCCGCGCTGTCGTGCAATTCGTGCAGGACGAAACGCATGTCGCGAAGTGGTGCTTTATAGGTCTGCATGCGTACCTCTCAGCCTCCTTGCTGTCATGACCGGCGTATCTATCCCGCCATGGTCGACCAATTTCCCGACATAGCCAGTGCCCGCCATAGCCAGTGCCCGCCATAGTCAGTGCCCGTCATAGCCGGCGCCTGTCATAGTCAGTAAAGGCGTGTTCTCAACAACCTTGGCCCTGCTGCCCGTGGCAAGTCGCGAACGCCAGCCCGGGTCCCGGTGACGAAAAACCTTAATTCCGCAACGGTCTGCCGGTATCCAGCGTGTATTCGATCCGCGCCAGCGTCGGCCCGGTCCGAGCCAGCCGCATGAATGCCTGGCGTTCCAGGTCGAGCATCTGCTGCTCGTTCACCACATCGATGAATGTCGGTGTCACCACCGCACAGAACCTCGGCCAGCGCATCGGCAACCACCAGGTCGTGGTCCGTCGCGATGCCCCGCCGGTGGAACCCCGACGCCGCCGCGTTCAGCCCCGCTCGGCCTGACGGCCCCTGGTAGAACAAACTCCGGCGGCTTCGGCGGCGCGTAACCTTCGACCATCGCCAGCGCCCGCTTCTTCGCGTCCGCCAGCAGCCGGTCGCGGTTCATGCTGATGCCGTCGGTCGGCCGCAGGAACTTCTTTTCCATCGCTTGATGCGCCGACTTCGATACCTCCGCGGTGCTGATCCCCTCGAACACCTTGGCCGGCGCTGGCATCGGTCCGCGCGGCAGCTTCGGCTCCGCCCGCCAGCGGGCCAGCATCTCGCCGCAGCCGCCCCAGCCTGGGATCAGACCGACGCCGCATTCCACCAGCCCGAGATACGTCTCGGCTGCGGCCTGCACCGCGTCGGCGTGCAGCACGATCTCGCAGCCGCCACCCAGCGCCATGCCGGCCGGTGCGGCGACGACAGGGAAGGGGGCATATTTCAGCGCCTTGTAGGTCTGCTGCCCGGCCGCGATCGAGCTTTTCGATCTCTCCCCAGGCGGCGATGTTGGCGGCGAACAGCGCCAGTCCCAGATTGGCACCGAGCGAGAAGTTGCTGCCCTCGTTGTAGATCACCAACGCCTTGAATTACTGCCGAACAACTTCGATCGACTTGCCCAGCAGCTCGATGATCTTGTCGTCCAGAGCGTTGGACTTGGAGGTGAACTCAAAGCAAGCGACGCCATCGCCAATGTCCCACAGCGCGGCGGAGCCATTCTTCAGCACCGGCTTGGTGGCCAGCTTGATGTCTTCCAGCAGCAGCACACCCGGCGCTCGGAGGACGTCGTGATAGTCGCCGTCGGTACCAAGATACTGCCGCTTGCCGCCCTCCAACCGATAGAAACTGCTTGCCCGCGGCGTCCGCCAGCAGCTTCGGCACGGTCAGGTCCCCTGCGCCGTCAGCTGCTCGACCAGCCACGCCGACCCGAGCTTGTCGGCAAGCTCGAACGGGCCCCCATTTCCAGTTGTAGCCCAGCCGCATCGCCTCATCGATGTCGGCGATCGAACCAGCCGCCTCTGGGATCAAGGTCGCCGCATAGGCGATGGTCTGCGCCAGCACCCGAAAAGCATACGTGCCGACCTTCCCAGGCGCCGACAGCAGCGCGCGCAGATCCCGCCCCGCGGCCTCGATCTCCGGCAGCACAGGCGTCTGTTCGGGCCGGTATTCGCCCGGTCTTCAGATCGATCGCCAGCTCGGCGCGGCCGCCGCCGGAGCGATCCAGCCGATAGAACCCGCCTTTGCCTTTGCGGCCGGTCAGGCCCTGCGCGATCATGCGGCCGATCAGCGGGACGTTCGCGATCGACGCTGTGGAAAGCGTCGGACTTCGGCAGCACCTGCCGCATCGAGGCACTCACCTGCGGCCCCAGATCGATGCCGACCAGATCCATCAGCCCGAACACGCCGGTCTTCGGGATCCCCATCGGGCGGCCGACGATGGCGTCGGCCTCCTCGACCGTCAGCCCCAGGTCGATCGCTTCGTTCACCGCCAGCTGCATCCAGTAGATGCCCAGCCGGTTGGCGATGAAGCCCGGGCTGTCCTCGCATCGGACGATGCTTTTGCCCAGCGCCACATCGGCGAACCCGGTGACCGCAGCGACCGTCTCCGGCGCCGTTTCTGGTCCCGCAACGATCTCCAGCAGCCGCATGTACCGCGGCGGATTGAAGAAATGGGTGATCAGGAAGTCGCGGCGGAACGCCTCGTCCATGCCCTCCGTCAGCACCTTCAGCGCGATGGTCGAGGTGTTGGAGCTGATCGCGCTGCCCGGCCGGCGCACGCCTCCAGCTTGCGATACAGTGCTCTGCTTGATGTCCGTGCGCTCCAGCACCGCCTCGACGATCCAGTCGCAGTCGGCGAGTTTGCCGAGGTCGTCTTCCAGGTTGCCGGTTTCGATCAGCCGCGCGGCGCCGTCGTGCATGAAAGCGGCCGGTTCCGCCTTGCGCAATCTTGCCACGGCACCTTCGGCCAGCGCGTTGCGAGTTGCTTGGCGGATACCGTGGCCGAATCGGCACGATATCCAGCAGCACGACCGGAACGCCGGCATTGGCGACCTGCGCGGCGATGCCCGCGCCCATGGTGCCGGCGCCGATCACACCAACCCGGCTGATCGGACCAGCGGGAACGGGCCCGGCCATCACACGCGTTCCAGGATCGGTGGCGATGCCCTGGCCGCCGCCGATGCACTGGCGTCGCCAGCGCGTACCGGCCACCGCTCGCGCGCCAGCAGCGAAGCCGCCTTGCCGGTGATGCGGGCACCGGTCGCGCCAAGCGGATGCCCCAGCGCGATCGCGCCGCCGTCCAGATTGATGGTCTCCTCGCGCATACCAAGCTCCCGCGCACAAGCGATAGCCTGGCTGGCAAATGCCTCATTCAGTTCGACAACGTCGATCGTCACCGATCTCGAGTCCAGCCCGCGCCAGTGCCTTCTTCGTCGCGGCGACCGGGCCGATGCCCATGATCTCCGGCGCACAGCCGGCCACGGCGATGGACTTGATCCGCGCGAGCGGCTGCAGCCCGTGCTTCTCGGCGTAGGTCTCGCTGCACACCAGCACCGCGGCCGCCCCATCGGTCAACGGCGACGAGGTGCCCGCCGTCACCGTGCCATCCTTGTCGAAAGCCGGCTTCAGCCCTGCGAGCGCTTCCGCGGTCGTGTCCGGGCGAATGCAGCCGTCTTGCCCGATCGCTGCCGCCTTTGCCGGTGATCGCCACGATCTCATCGGCAAATCGCCCGCCCGCGGCTGCTTCCGCGGCGACGCTCGATGGCTGCGTACCGCAAACGCCTCCTGCTCGACGCGAGGGATCTGCCATTTCCGCGCCACGTTCTCCGCGGTTTCGCCCATGCCGATATACGCCGCCGGCATCGACTGCATCAGCGCCGGATTGATCAGTGGATTGTAACCCCATCATCGGCACCCGGCTCATGCTCTCGATGCCGGCGCAGACGAAGACATCGCCCGCACCCAGTGCGATTTGCCCGGCGGCGATATGGATCGACTGCATGGACGAGCCACAGAACCGATTGACGGTAACCCCGGCGACCGACAGCGGCAGGTCAGCCAGCAGGCCGATCAGCCGGGCGACATTCAGGCCTTGCTCGCCTTCGGGGAAGGCGCAGCCGACGATGATGTCCTCGATGTCCTCCGGATTGACGCCGGTGCGGCTGATCAACGCGCGAACCACCTGTGCCGCCAGATCGTCGGGGCGCACCCGCGCCAGACCGCCCTTGCCGGCGAAATGGAAAGGCGAACGGGCATAGCCGGCAATCACGGCGTTGGTCATCGTTCTGTCTCCTTTGACTTCACCCGCTGGCGGCACGCCGAGCGCGCGGGGCAGGGATCTTCAAGCGCCGCTTCGGTCTGCGCGGTGATATCGTCCAGTTCGGCGAGCGCCTCATCGATCGCCTGGCGTTGCGCCAGCAGCTGGTCGCGCCGTTTGCCCACGCCGCCAGCAGCACCGAAGCTGCGCGTGCTGGGTGACGTCGGCGTCATACAGGTCGAGATATTCCTTGATCGTGCTCGAGCGAAAATCCAAGCCGCTTGCCGCGAAGGATAAGGATCATGCGCGCGCGGTCGCGCGCCGAGTAGACCCGCGTCGTGCCGGCGCGCTGCGGCGTGATCAGGCCTTTATCCTCATAGAACCGGACGGCGCGCGCGGTCATCCCGAGCTCCTTCGCCAGTTCCGTCACGGTGTAGAGCGGCCCCTGTGCCATAGGCCTGCTCGATAGCTCAGCTTACCCTATACGTCAACTACCTCACGTTAACACTGTTTGGTCGCCATTGTCTCCGCGACCAGTTCCTTGCGCGACAGTTTGCCGATCACCGTCTTCGGCAGGCTGGTCCGGATCTCCACCCGCACGGGCAGTTCGATCGGCGAGAGCTTGTCACGCAGAAAGTCGCGCAGTTCGCTCCCCCGTCACGATGGCTCCCGCGCGCAGGGTCACGAACGCCAGCGGCGCCTGACCGCGATAGGAGTCGGGAATGCCGATGACGATGGCCTCGGCCACCGCCGGGTGCTCATACAGCGCATCCTCGATCACCCGCGGATAGACGTTGTAGCCACCACAGATGATCAGATCCTTGATCCGGTCAGTCACGAACAGATATCCGTCGGCATCGAGGTAACCGACATCGCCGGTGCGCAGCGCTCCGTCGATGAAGACGTCGCGGGTGTCCTGCCTCGCGGTTCAGGTAGCCCTTCATCACCTGCGGGCCGCGCACGCAGATCTCCCCGCGCTCTCCTGGCGGCAGGATGCGGCTGATATCGTCGAGCGCGCGGATTTCGACCACGGTGTCCTGCATCACGATTCCCACGGAGTCGGCTCGCACCATCCCGTCGGGCGGGTTCGACGTCACGGCGGGGGACGCTTCCGTCAGACCATAGCCCTCGATGATCCGGCAACCGGTCAGTTTCTGGAAGCGCTCACGGATTTCCGCCGGCAGGGGCGCACCGCCCGAGACGCAGACCCGCAGGCTGGAGAAGTCGACACGGTCCTTTTCCGCCGCCGTCGCGATCGCGTTATAGATCGTCGGCACTGCATGCAGGATTGTCGGTTTGTCGCGCACCAGCGATTTCATCACCGTCCTGATCTCGAATCGCGGATGCAGGATCAATTCGCCGCCCATGCTGATGCCGCCATTCAGTATCGAGGTCATGGCGAACACGTGGAAGAACGGCAGAATCCCCATCAGCTTCTCTTGACCCGGTCGCATGCTGGGCATGTGATGCGTGGTCTGCTGGGCGTTGATCGACAGATTTGCGTGGGTCAGCATCGCGCCCTTCGGCCGTCCCGTCGTTCCGCCGGTATACTGCAGCACCGCGACATCGGACGGATCGATCGTGAACCGGTATGGGCGGTCCGTCAGCGGCGATGATCCGCCGGTACGGAACGATGCGCTCGTCCCAGTCAGGGTGGACAACCAACTTTCGTTTAAGCAAAGAAAACGCCGCTGCTTTGGCCGTCGGAAGTATCCCGGCGAAAGGACAGACGATAATCCGCTGCAATAAAGAAATACCGACGACCTTTTGGTAGATGGTGGCAAGATCCGGAACCACCATGGCGGTCGTCCCCGAATCCTCGATCTGATGGCTGAGTTCACGTGTCACGTAGAGCGGGTTGTAGTTGACCACAACCAGTCCGGCCTTCAGTGCCGCATAGTAGAAGATCACGAAATACGGAGTATTGGGCAGGCACAGCCCAATACGGTCGCCCTGCCGCAAACCCAGGCGCTGAAGTCCAGCAGTCGCGCGATCCACCAGGCCAGAGAGTTGCGCATAGGTCCAGTGCCGTCCCGCGAACGACATCGCCGGCCGATTTGGAAAGGCACCGGCGGAGCGTTCGAGGAATGTAGAAAGAGTTAATTGCTCCAGAGGTTTATGCGAAATTATATTCATCATGGCCCTATGTTCGATCGCCAAACTTCAGAACCGGTACTTCACACCCAGGCTGGCTGTATCGGCGGCATTGCTGTACTTGCCCACGAGAACGCCAGCGTTGGTCGATTCCTGTGACGTTATTTCCGCGGAGTCAAAGAACACATGCGCGTACGCCACCTGCAGCGTCAGGTTCGGCAGTGCGTCATACTGGGCGCCGACCCCGACAAGGTAGCGGTTGCTGTCGGGGATACGGGACGTCCGGTTCGGATTTGTGACCGGGCTTTGATCGAAGCCGAAACCGCCCTGCAGCATCAGCTCCTGGGTCACCTGGTAGTTGGCGCCCACAGAGACCGCGACCGTGTTCCGCCAGTTCTCCACCAGGGCGGAGCCCGAGGCATTCGGTGACGCCGCCACGACATTGATTGTCTTTAGCAACGACCAGTCGGTCCAACTGATGTCCGCCAGGATTGCAAGTTTCGAACTGGCCTGCCAGTAGAAGCCGCCCGTCACACTGTCAGGCAGCGTGATCTTGGCATCGACGGGCGAATTCTGCGCCCCCAGGAAAGCCGCTGTCGCTGGCGAAAGCAGGCTCAGCGACGGCGGCACATAGATCGACTGCGAGCCGGAAATATTGTGGTGGATGCGGCTGCGGTAATCGAGACCGAACCGCACATCGGGCGTCAGTTGATAAAGCACGCCAATATTGAACCCAACGGCGGTATCGTCACCGTGCAGATCAGCATCCGGATCACCCGTGACCGCCGATGCCGGGCCGATATTAAGGGCCTGCGTCAGGCGGGCATTGAAGAAATCTATAACCGGACCGCCGCCGATCGACCACTGCTCATTGATTTTGTAGGCGCCCGAGATGGTGAACTCCTCGTCGGAGATTGATGACACCAGGCTTTGGTAGCGGCCCACAAAACTGCCAGGGTTGCTAATGCGCTGCCCGAACGGTGCATCGGCGCCGAAGCCTAGCTTGAAGTTCGGCGACACGTTCCAGACACCATAAAGGCCGCCGCTCGCGGCTGACTGGATTAGGTTGCCGCCGGTGGTTCCGGGCGTCGTGCCTGTCGCCCCCACGAGGTTTGTTCCAGAGAAGTTGATACTCGGGAAAATGCCATTGATCGAGCCATCGATTTCATTCTGATTGAGCCTGACCATACCGGCGGGGTTCGACCACACGGTGGAGGCGTCATAGGCTTTCGCGGTGTCGCCGGCGAAGGCATTGGCCATCCAGTCGGCGCTGCCTTCACGCAGTCCGAAACCAGCCGCCTGGACGGTTTTCGTTCCGCTAAGGGTATAGGCTGCCATTGCGCCGAGCGTGGCCGAGCACATGATGGTGCGAAAATTTGTGGATCGCATCTCGGTTTCTTCCCTTTTCGATGGTCTCTTCGGACAGTGGTCTTGACCTATTCGTCCTCCAGTTGACGTAAGCGGAAACAACAGTGGCAAGGAGATTACTGAAATGCAAGGCGGACACTGGAAGATTACCAGCCGGTGCCTGCCTCCCGGGGTCTCCAACGGTGGAAACGGGGCTCGCCGGAATACCTGTCCCGGCCAACCGCATGCTCGCGCACGCTCGGCATCGTCCTGCCGAGGCAGCGAACCCGATCCATCGACCGCTATCGATGCCTTCGGAAAATCCTTGTCAGGGGGCGGCATATTGTCGGCCGTCAATCGCGGCAGCCGGTTGTCTATCCCGGACAGGCCGAGATCGCCGACCGCAGCCATCGCATCGCCGTTATCGGCGGGTGGCACAAGGCGGCGCTCAAACAAGGGGCAACGAAGCAGACGGTGCGGCGCGCGGCGTCTTTCGCAGATACAACCCAAGGTCAGCAATGTCGTTGCAAGATCTCGGGCCCATTCCTGTCCCGCGAAGCAAAGCGACGCCACTGCTCACGCCAGCCAATAAGGTGTGCTCGTCGAAATCGCATGGTCAGCTCACGACATCGATCCGCCGGTCCGCCACCAGCGCCGCATCAGCCACCGATTCTAACGCTGCGAAACGCCCTGCCAGTCAAAGTCGTTGCGGCAACCCCACATGCGGACCCAGGAGCAGGTGCCACACCCGCGCAGTCCTGTGGTTCCCCCCAGGCAGATCAGGCCATGACGCCGACATGCATCAGGCCTTTGACCAGTTCAACGCGCGTCCGCAATTCGATGCCCGGCCAGTCGTGCATCACCAGTCATGCATCACCGGCGCGGCCGGCTGGGATGAACCAGAGGTTCATGATATCGTCCCCCAAATCTGACCGATCAACCCGCCTGGGCGCAACGGACAGCGTTATTGCAGCCGTCGCCGCCGCGTTGGAGGAACCTATGGCCAAGCAGTTTGACCACATCGAACCGGCCCACGCCGCGTTCATTCGAAAACCAGCACATCTTCTTCACCGCCTCGGCCGCCGCCGCCGGCCGCATAAATATCTCCCCGCGCGGCGCCGACGCCTTCCGCGTTGTCGATCCGAACACCGTCATCTACCTGGACGAGACCGGCAGCGGGAACGAGACCGCTGCCCATCTGCGCGCTTCCGGCCGCCTGACCATCATGTTCTGCGGCTTCGAAAACATGCCCGATGATCCTGCGCCTGTATGGCCAGGGCCGCTCGCTCCCGCGCGGCACACCGGAATACGCAGGCTCTGCTGGCAACCGCGTTCGACAGCCGCGAAACTCCCGGCGCCCGGCAGATCATCCGTCTCGACATCGACATGGTGCAAACGAGCTGCGGCTACGGCGTCCCCCTGTTCGACTACAAGGAAGACCGCCCAACCCTGCGCCGGTGGGCCGAAAACAAGGGTGAGGAAGGCGTCGCCGCCTACTGGCGCGAGAAGAACGTCCTCAGCATCGACGGCTTTGAAACCGGCGTTCCTGCCGCTGAACCGGTCCTGGCCGCTGAACCAGCATTGCCCGCTGAACCAGCGTTGCCCGCTGAACCAGCGTTGCCCGCTGAACCAGCCTTGACGGATACCCCGACGTGATCCTGGATGACCTTGCCTCGCTCTTTGTCATCCTCCTCGGCTATCTGCTGGGCTCGATCCCGTTCGGCCTGCTGCTGACCAGGCTCGCTGGCCTGGGCGATATCCGCGGCATCGGATCCGGCAATATCGGCGCCACCAATGTCCTGCGCACCGGCCGCAAGGGATTGGCGGCCGCGACCTTGGTGCTGGACGGCCTCAAGGGCGCCGCCGCCGTGCTGATCGCGCGCGCCCTCACCACGCAGGACATCGCGATGCTGGCCGGCCTCGCCGCCGTCCTTGGCCATCTGTTCCCCGTCTGGCTGGGTTTCAAAGGCGGCAAGGGCGTTGCCACTGGCCTTGGCGTGCTGATCGCCGCCGCTTGGCCGATCGGCGTGGCCGCCTGCGCCGTCTGGCTGCTGGTCGCCGCAACGGCCCGCCTGTCGTCGCTCGCGTCGCTGGCCGCCTTTGCCTCCGCCCCTTGCGCCGCGCTGATTCTGGAAGAATTCGGCGTCGTTAAGCTTGCCTTTACCATTGCCGTGCTGGTGTTCGTCCGCCACCAGGCCAACATCCGTCGCCTGCTCGCCGGCACCGAACCGCGCATCGGCCGCAGCAAGACGGAAAACGCCTGACCCGGCCCGCCCGCATTCCCGCCGGCGGCACGTAAGGACCCCGCCGGCATGTCAGCCTGGACCGACCGGATCGATCAGCCTGCGCCTGGTTCGCACCGAGGGCGTCGGACCGGTCACCTATCGCCGCCTGCTCGACCGCTACCACACGCCGGCCGCTGCACTGGCCGCCTTGCCACGTCTCGCCCGGGCCGGCGGCCGGCACCACCGCGCCCAAGATCGTCTCCGCCGCGGATGCCGAGCGGGAACTGGAACGCACCGAAGCCCTGGGTGGCCGGATGGTCTTCCTCGGCGATCCGGACTATCCGCCGCTGCTGGCGCTGATGGACGACGCGCCGCCCTGCCTGATCATATGCGGCGACGCCGCCCTCGCGAAACAGCGATGCGTCGCCGCGGTGGGCGGCCGCAACGCCTCGGCCAACGGCCAGCGCATGGCGGAGAACCTGGCGGCGGAGCTGGCCGCGACCGTCGTCGTCGTCTCCGGCCTGGCGCGCGGCATCGACACCGCCGCGCACAAGGGCGCGATGCGCACCGGGCGTACCATCGCCGTGATCGCCGGCGGGATCGACCAGCCCTATCCACCGGAAAACGCCGACTTGCATCACCGCATCGCCGACACCAACCTGCTGATCACTGAAGCGCCCATCGGCACCGTGCCGCAGGCCCGGCATTTTCCCCGCCGCAACCGCATCATCGCCGGCCTTGTCGCTGGGCGTCGTGGTGGTCGAGGCGGCGTTGCGGTCCGGCAGCCTGATCACCGCCCGCATCGCCCAGGAAGTCGGGCGGGAGGTGTTTGCCGTCCCCGGCTCGCCGCTCGATCCGCGTGCGCGAGGCGGCAACGACCTGATCCGGCAGGGCGCGATACTGGTGGAAACTGCCGCCGACGTGCTGGATAACCTGCCGCATGGAGCCAGCCGTCCACGCGACCGCGCAACGCTGGCTTCGGCGAACCGGAACAGCCTCTGCTCGACGATCCGGCCGACGGCGAAAACACGCCTCGAGGCCAGCGGCAGAGGTCCTGTCGCTGCTGTCGCCGGAACCGACAATGGTTGACGATCTGGTGCGGCGCTGCCACTTGTCGCCGTCCGTCACCATGGCGGTTCTTCTGGAATTGGAGCTGGCGGGGCGTGTAGAGACCCTGCTCCGGCAGCCGCGTGGCACTCTTGCCGGACGTTATTGATTAGGATACCGCACCGTTCAATGTCAGACGTCGTCGTCGTCGAATCCCCCGCCAAGGCCAAGACCATCAACCGCTATCTGGGTGGCGGCTATACGGTTCTTCGCCAGTTTCGGGCACGTGCGCGACCTGCCGCCGAAGGATGGCAGCGTCCGCCCGGACCAGGACTTCGCCATGGACTGGGAGTCCGATGCGCGGGGCGACAAGCAGGTCGGCGCCATCGCCAAGGCGCTGAAGGGTGCCAAGACGCTGTACCTCGCCACCGACCCGGATCGCGAGGGCGAGGCGATTTCCTGGCACGTGCGGGCGATGCTGGCGGACAAGAACGCGCTGAAGGGCGTCGCAGGTCCACCGCATCACCTTCAACGAGATCACCCGCAACGCCATCCGCTACGCCATCGCCCATCCGCGCGAACTCGACCAGCCGCTGATCGAGGCCTACATGGCCCGCCGCGCGCTGGACTATCTGGTGGGGTTCACCCTGTCGCCGGTGCTGTGGCGCAAACTGCCGGGCAGCCGCAGCGCCGGCCGCGTCCAGTCCGTCGCCCTGCGCCTGATCTGCGACCGCGAGGCCGAGATCGAGGTGTTTCCGGGCGCGCGAATACTGGACGATCGAGGCGCTGTTCCTCACCCCCGGCGGCGCGCCGTTCACCGCCCGGCTGACGCATCTGAACGGCAAGCGCCTCGATCAGTTCGACCTCAACAACGAAACCCTCGCGCTCGCAGCCAAAGCCGCGGTCGAAGCCGGCACCTTCACCGTCGGCTCGGTCGAGCGCAGGCGCGTCAAGCGCAATCCGCCGCCGCCGTTCACCACCTCCACCCTGCAGCAGGAAGCCTCCCGCAAGCTCGGCTTCGGCGCGCAGCAGACCATGCGCCTGGCGCAGGGCCTGTATGAAGGCGTCGACATCGACGGCGAGACCGACCGGCCTGATCACCTACATGCGGACCGACGGCGTGCAGATGGCGCAGGAAGCCATCGCCAGCATCCGTGAACACGTAAAAGCCGGCTTTGGCCCGAACTACCTGCCGGCGGCGCCGCGCGAATACATCAGCAAGGCGAAGAACGCGCAGGAAGCGCACGAGGCGATCCGCCCGACCGATGTTGCCCGCACCCCGGACAGCATCGCCAGCGGCCTGAACCACGACCAGCGCCGGCTGTATGAACTGATCTGGAAGCGCGCTGTCGCATCGCAGATGCAATCGGCCGAACTCGATCAGGTCAGCGTCGACGTGACCGACGGCAAGGGCCTCAAACTGCGCGCGAACTGGCTCGATCGTCGCCTTCGACGGCTTCCTGAAGCTGTACCGCGAAGACACCGACGACAAGGCCGAGGGCGCACCGGAGGAAGACGACAACCGCATGCTGCCGCCGATGAGCGAACGCGATCCGCTCAAGCGCCAGAAGGTGGACGCCAGCCAGCATTTCACCCAGCCGCCGCCGCGCTATTCCGAGGCGAGCCTGGTGAAGAAGATGGAGGAGCTGGGCATCGGCCGCCCCTCCACCTACGCCTCGATCCTGTCCGTGCTGCAGGACCGCAACTACGTGAAGCTGGACAAGCGACGCTTCGTCCCGGAGGACCGCGGCCGCCTGGTGACCGCCTTCCTGGTCAGCTTCTTCGAGCATTACGTCGACACCGGCTTCACCGCCGGGCTGGAGGAAAAACTCGACGAGATCTCCGCCGGCGCAGCTGGAATGGCGCAAGGTGATGCGCGACTTTCTGGGACGAATTCTCCAAGGCGGTCGAGCAGACCCGCGACCTGAAGATCAGCGACGTCATCAACGCGCTCGACCAGGACCTCGGCCCGCATTTCTTTCCGGCCCGCGAAGACGGCTCCGATCCACGCGTCTGCGCCGCCTGCGGCAACGGCCGCCTGGGGCTGAAGCTGGGCCGCTACGGCAGCTTCATCGGCTGCTCCAACTACCCGGCCTGCCAGTACACCCGCCGCCTGGCGATCGATGCCGGCGAGGAGGGCGGCGAGACCCTGAAGGAGGGCATGCGCTCGCTGGGGCACCACCCCGACACCGGCGAGGAAATCACCGTCCGGCGCGGTCCCTACGGTCTGTATGTCCAGCAGGGTGAGACCACCGAGGACAAGAAGGTCCGGCCCAAGCGCACCTCCCTGGCCCGCGGGATGGACGGCGAGAACCTGACCCTGGACCAGGCGCTCGGCCTGCTGTCGCTGCCGCGCGAAATCGGTCTGCATCCGGAGACCAAGGAAAAGATCGAGGCCGGGATCGGCCGCTTCGGTCCCTACGTGAAAATGGGCGCGGTGTTCGGTTCGCTCGACAAGGACGACGACGTCCTGGCACTTGGGTCTGAACCGCGCGGTCGACCTGCTGGCGAAGAAACTGGCCAGCGTGCGCACCATCGGACCGCATCCAGGCGACAAGGATCTCGTCACGGTGCGCAAGGGGCGGTTCGGCCCCTATGTCCAGCACGGCAAGACCGTTGCCAACCTGCCGCGTGGCGTGGCGATGGAGGATATCTCGCTGGATGAGGCGGTTGCGCTGCTGGCCGAGAAGGGCAAGGCGTTGAAGCCCAAGGGTGCCGCTGGCCGCAAAGGCGGCCGTTCAGCAGCCAAGGCCGCTCCGGCCGGCGACGCACCGCAGAAAGCCCCGCGCCCGCAAGGCCCCGAAAAAGGCCGCGCCAAAGGCCGGAGCGGCCAAGAAACCGGTAGCCAGAAAAGCCGCCGCGAAGGGCCCGGCCAAGGTCCCGAGAAAGGCTGCCGAGTAAAGCTCGGCAACGCCTGAACATCACGCGAGGACGCCAGACCTCTCCGGTTATCACGTACCCGGACCATTGCTCAGCCGTTGGTTACGTTCGTAAACTTTTTTGCGAGGCGGCCGCGTTCGCAACCACTATGGGTTGCAGCGCTCCATCGACCGCCTCAGTTTGAGTCCTATGAACAAGCGCACCAGCCGAAACCTTCCCTTGATGATGACCCAATTGACGCTCTCGTCCTGGGAAACCATCTATCACCGCACAATGATGATGGCGCAGGGCACGTGTAGCGCCGACGAATATCAGCGCATGGTCATGGAGAAAGCGGCAGCGATGCAGGCCTCGACGCTTGCGATGATGACCGGCCGCGGCAATGCCGCCGTCGTGGCGCCCTATCTCGTTCGCTCGCGCGCCAACGCCCGTCGTCTGCGCCGGAAGTAAGACGGCTTCAGGCGCCTTCGCGGCGGCCCGGCCTCCGGATTCGTCCCGGGGCGCTTCGGCCTCACGCCGAAGTCGCCGGAAGCTTCGCACGCTGAACGGCAGCATGCCCAGATAGATCAAGCCCGCCGCCGGCCAGCGCCGCCCAAGGGTCCGCCACCAGCGATCGCGGCATAGGCGCCGGTGCCCAGCAACATCGGCAGCACGTATTCCGACGGGACCTTGAAGTTCTTGAAACTCCAGATCGGCAGGGTCGATACCAGCAGCAGGGCGGTGCCGATCAGCACCGCCGCGCAGAACAGCGGATATCTGCGCGGCCTCCAGCAGCCAGTCCCAACCCAGCGATTGCGCCTCCAGCCCCAGGAACAGCGGAAACAGCGCCAGCCCCGCGCCGGCCGGAGCGGGCACGCCGGTGAAGAAATTATAGGCGTAGGCCGGCTTCGGTGCGCCATCCAGCGACGCATTGAACCGCGCCAGCCGCAGCGCCATGCACACCGCGAACATCAGGCACGGCGCGTAGCCGTAAGCCCCGCCGCGTTGCAGCGACCACAGATAAAGCACGAAGGGCGGCGCGACGCCGAAGCACAGGAAATCGGACAGGCTGTCGAACTCCGCGCCGAAGCGGGACGTCGCCTTCAGCAGCCGCGCCAGCCGTCCGTCCAGCCCATCGATCACCGCGGCGACCGACGATCGCCACCGCCGCCGGCGCCGAACCGCCCTTCCAGCCCGAACCGCATCGACGGTCAGGCCGGCGCAAAGCCCCAGCATCGTCATCAGGTTGGGGATCATGCGGTTGAACGACGGGCCCTTGTAGCGCGGCCGGTTGCGTGGCCGCGGCCGGTAGCGCCGCAACCGGCGGATGGGCGAGACCGGCGGCCGGTGATTCGATGCCGGAGGCCGTTCATGGCTGCTGAGCTTCCGCGATCACCGTCTCGCCGCCGATCATCGTCTGGCCCTCCACCACCAGGGGCGCACGCCTTCGGGCAGATACAGATCGGTCCGGCTGCCGAACCGGATGATCCCGAACCGGTCCCCGGCGGTCACCGGATCGCCTTCGCGCACCGAACACAGGATGCGCCGAGCGATCAGGCCGGCGATCTGCACCACCGCGATCTCCTGCCCGTTCGGCAGGCGGATCGCCAGCGCATTGCGCTCATTCGCCTCGCTGGCCTTGTCCAGGCTGGCACTGACGAAGGCGCCGTGACGGTAGGCGATGCGGGTGACCACCCCGTCGGCCGGCACGCGGTTGACGTGCACGTTCAGCACCGAAAGGAAAATCGACACCTTCCAGCGCGGCTCGCTGCCCAGGCCAAGTTCAGGCGGGCGGTGCGGCAGGGCCGCACGGCAACCACCCGCCCGTCGGCCGGGGCGAGGAACAGACCCGGTCGCGGCGGTGGATAGCGCTCCGGATCGCGAAAGAAATACAGGCAGAACAGCGTGAAGATCAGCCCCAGCCAGATCAGCCAGGCGCCGATCGCCAAAGCCGAGCAGCAGGGCGATCAGGCCGCCCATGATGAAGGGGCGCCCGGCGGGGTGCGGGGGCGCGAGGACGCTGCGGATGTCGTCGGTGATGGCCATCAGGCGCGGGGTTATGGCAGTCTTACCCGCGTTCCGGGCAAGGAGACTTAGATGGCGGCCTCCAGCGAAGATCTTCCCCGTTATCGCCCTGCCAGGCGCCGTGATAGCGCGCCAGCCAATATTCCGCCTGGGTCGGCGCCCCGCCAGCGATTGCCTGCAGCGGATCCAGAAAGACCTGCTCATCGTTCCCTGCCGCATTCAGTTGCCGTCGCGCGCGCAAGCCATCCTGCGCGATTGCCACCACATCGGCGCACGATGTCGCGCAACGTGCCGCCGACGCCATGGCGCATCCAGACCCAGCCGGGGCACCGCCGCGCGGGCGGCAATGGCATCCTGCCACCCGGCGCCGCGCAGCAGCGCCTCGGCCGCCGTCAGCGCCGCGTCGTCATACAGCAGCCCGACCCAAAGCGCCGACTGCGCCAGCATCATGTCCGGCCGGCCGGCATCGGCGCCGCGCATCTCCAGGAAGCGCTTCAGGCGCACATCGGTGAAGGCGGTGGTGACATGGTCGGCGAAATCGCCCATCGTGGCGGTGACGCCGGCCAGCGCGGGCACCCGCCCGGCGATGTAATCGGTGAACGACTGCCCGGCGACGTCGATATAGCCGCCGTCGCGGTAGACGAAGTACATCGGCACCTGCTCGATCAGCCACGCGGCATAACGCTCGAAGCCGAACCCGTCCTCGAACATCACCTGCGGGATGCCGGAGCGCTGGTTGTCGGTGTCGGTCCAGACATGCGCCCGGTAGGACAGGAAGCCGTTCGGCTTGCCCTCGGTGAACGGGGAATTGGCGAACAGCGCCGTCGCCAGCGGCTGCAGCAGCAGCGAAACGCGCAGCTTGCGCCGCATGTCCTGCTCGGACGCGAAATCGAGGTTGACCTGCACCGTGCAGGTGCGGGTCATCATGTCCAGGCCCATGCTGCCGACCAGCGGCATGTAGCGCCGCATGATGGCATAGCGTCCCTTCGGCATCCACGGCATCGCCGCACGGGTCGCCAGCGGGTGGAATCCCAGCGGCGCGAAGCCCATGATCCAGGTCGGCGCACGCGGCGCGAACCTGTGCGAAATGGGCGTCCAGTTCCTGCTTCGTCTCGTGCAGGGTTTCGACCGGCCCGCCCGACAGCTCCAGCTGCCCCGCCGGTTCCAGCGACACCGAAGCGGCGCCTTGCTTCAGCCCGATCGGGTTGTCGCCGTCGAGGATGGGCGCGCCGCCGAACTTGGCGCAGGCCGGCGAGCACGTCGCGGATGCTGCCCGGCTGCCCGTCCGCCGGCAGGTACGGCGGGGGCGTCAGATCGGCGCGGCGGAAGCCGAATTTCTCATGTTCCGTGCCGATCCGGAACTGATCTTTCGGTTTACAGCCGACCGCGAGGTATTCGGCCATTTGTTGGACCGACGTAATCGGCGTGTCGTCGGCGTCTCCAGGATTGGACATAGGATTCCCAAGGCATTCCGGTTGATATCGCCGAATGGGCGATAGGGCGCGCCGGCTGGCCCATTACCGGCCGCAAACGCGCCTCTCTGTTAAATCCAGCGTACTAGCCACAGCCGGGCGCTTGCAACAAGGCCAGTCCGACGATCGCCGCGGTTTCGGCACGCAGGATGCGCGGCCCGAGCGAGACCGGACGAACGAATCGGCATCGATCCAGCACCGTATGATCGCGTGGTCCAAAGCCGCCCTCGGGCCCGATCAGCAGGCCGGCTGGCCCGCGCGCCGGCGCGCAACGGCTGCGCGTCCGCCCGCTCCAGCGCTGTCGAACAGCGGCCGTTCGCCAGGCCAGTCCACCAAAAATTCATGCAGCTGTCGCGCCGGGTGCAGCGTCGGAACGGTCAGCCGCTCGCTTTGTTCGGCGGCCTCGATGGCGATGGCGCGCAGCCGGTCGAGGTTCACCCGCCCGGCATTGGTGCGCTCCGTGAACACCGGCAGCAGCGCGGAAACCCCGAGTTCGGTCGCCTTCTGCACCACCAGATCGGTGGCGTCGCGCTTCAGCACGGCAAATACCAGCCACAGATCCGCGTCGCCAGCCTGCGCCCGGACCAGGGTCTCCACCTCGAACCTCGCCTTGCCGCGCGACAGGGCCGCGATCCGGCCGGCCCATTCGCCATCGCGGCCATTGAACAGCTGAACCGGGTCACCGACCGCCGCGGCGCATCACGCTGCCCAGGTAGTGGGCCTGGCCCTCGGTCGCGTCCACGATGGCATGCCGGCGGCCAGCGCCGCCTCGACGTGCAGGCGGATCATCGGCACCCTTGACCGAGGGGACGTCGGACCGACCCACCGACCGGCACAAATCATCGATTGACGAGACCATGGAACGGCGAACAAACCTCCCGATCATGCATACCGACATCGTCGCCACCGGCTGGGTCGCCCGACTGCCGCGCGCCTGGCTGCCCTACCTGCTTCTGGCCCGCGTGGACAGGCCGATCGGCACCTGGCTGCTGTTTCCTGCCAGGACTGTGGGGCATCCTGCTCGCACGGGCACCGGCAGCCGACACGGTCCGGCTGGTCGCGTTGTTCGCCATCGGCAGTCTGGTGATGCGCGCCGCTGGCTGCGTCGTCAACGATCTATGGGACCGCGACATCGACCGCAAGGTGGCGCGCACTGCCGGCCGGCCGCTGGCGTCGGGCGCCCTCCGCCCGCGTCAGGCACTGATTTTCCTGGCGGTGCTTGCTGCTGGTCGGGCTGGCGGTCCTGTTGCAGCTCAACCGCCTGTCCCAGGCCCTGGGCGTCGCGTCGCTGCTGCTGGTCGCACTTTATCCACTGGCCAAACGCGTCACCTGGTGGCCGCAACTGATGATGGGTTTCACCTTCGGCTTCGGCGCGCCGATGGGTTACGCCGCGGCCGCCGGCCACCTCGACGCCGCCTGGGCCGCGCTCTATGCCGCCGCGATCCTGTGGGATCTGGGCTTCGACACGATCTACGCCCACCAGGACCGCGAGGATGACGCGCTGGTCGGCGTGCGCTCCACCGCCCGGCTGTTCGGCCGACACACCCGGCCGTTCCTGGCCGCCTGCTATGCGGCCGCGATCGTCGTGCTGGCGCTGTCTCCGGCTGGCTGGCCGGCCTGGCACGTCTGGTTCTACCCGGCCCTGGTGCTGCCCGCCGCCTTGCTGGCCCGGCAGGTCGTCGCGCTGGATATCGACGACCCGGCGATTGCCTGCGCCTGTTCCGCGCCAACCGGGAGGTCGGGCTGGCCGTCGGCCTGGCCATTCTGGCGGGCTGGCTTTGACCGATCCGGGCCGCTTTCATCCGTGCCAACACCGTCCTGACGACCGCCCGGCAGGTGCCGGAGATCCAGCTTCATCTCGCCACCGAGATCACCCCGATCTGGCAGGCCACCGAAACCTGGCTCGCCGAACGCAACATCGAGCCGCCGTTCTGGGCCTTCGCATGGCCGGGCGGACAGGCCCTGGCGCGCCACATCCTCGACAATCCCGACCCTGGCCGCCGGCAAGCGCGTGCTGGATTTCGCGGCCGGCGGCGGGATCGCGGCCATCGCCTGCGCCATGGCGGGCGCAGCCATGGTCGAGGCCGCCGAGATCGATCCGAGTGGCGCTGGCCGCCATCAGCCTGAACGCCGCCGCCAACAATGTATCCATCGTCCCCGACCTACGACGTGGTCGGCGCCGACTGTCGCTGGGACCTGATCCTGTGCGGCGATATCTGTTACGAGGCGTCGATGACCGGCCATATCATGCCCTGGCTGGCCAGGATGGCGCGCACCGCCGAGGTCTGGATCGCCGACCCGGGCCGAGCCTACCTGCCGAAAACCGGCCTCGAACCGTTCGCCTCGTACCAGATCGAGACGACGCGCGAACTGGAAGACCGTCTCACCCGCGACGTGACCCTTTACCGCGTCCTCGGCACCGGCTGATCCAACGGAACGCCGGCGCCAAACGGCGCCCCATTTATGGTGACCGGCCCGTCACCCAAGGCGATATCCCAGACCATGGCATCCCCCTCCACCCGACCCATCCCCTTGGCCATGAACATCATCGGCAACGCTTGCTGCAATGCCGGCGTGCCCTGCGCCCGTGCGATCAGCGCATCCACGCCTGTCGCCGACAAATGAACGGCTGCGCTGATCTGCCCGCCGGCCCGCGGGACAACCCGCGCCGATCCAGTCAGCCGTAGCGGCCCCGAGTTCGAATGCAACGGATTCAATCCCGATCTGCGCCCCCGGTTTGGCGAAAAGCTGTAGCAACCGGTCCTGCAACGCTGCCGGATCCGCGTCCGCCTCGGTCGCCGCGCGCATAAACGCCATGAGTTCCCTGATGGGAACGCCCGCCATCGTCGACTTCAGGTCAACATGATGCGGCACATAGGCCGCGGTCTCAGCGGACAGGTTGGAGAGGGCCAGGCCATCAACCGCAATATCCATTTGGCCGGTCAACCTCTCAGCTGCGGTGTCGCCCCGCATGTTGACGTGCAAACGCCCCATCGACCCACTGGCCAAAGGGCCGAACGCGAAGCGAATTCCGTCAATTGTCTGATCCGCCTCAAACCGCGTCAACAGCCCGTCCGCCGCATCAATCACCGCCCGTAACGCGTCACGCTGCGCAACCGACATACCGGGCGGCGGCGTAGGCACGGCAGGTTGGGCCTCTGCGAACAGGGCCCGTGTCGCCGTCAACAGCCGGGTGCCCTGGACCCGGTCCAAACCCTCAACCGTCACATGGCCAGCCAACGCCCGGGCATTGGCGTCCGTCTCGATCCCGTCCGGCCCATGCGACACCAGATGCCAGTTTTCTGCCCGGCTGCTCGACGCGAACGTTAGCCGGCCCGCGGTCTCCCCCGACAGCGCCCCGTCGACGCTGTAGCGGTCAAGCCGTTGCTCGCTGTGACGGTCATCCTGGTCAATCCGCAACCCCACCCCGCCAAACGTGGCCGCGAACGAAGACGCCTGAACGAAACCCGGATCGATCCGGGCATGAGTGGTTTGCTCGGCAATTGTATAGGCGATCCGTGCGGTCCCGAGATCCTGCCGATCCACCCCGATCGTCCCCGCGGCCGGAAACATCATCGACGTGATGTTCCAAACCCCATCGTTCAACGGACGGGCAACCGCTTTCACCGCCGCATCGGACGGTTCGGCAAACCCACCCAGCGGCAAACGCACCAGGAAGTCCGCGCCACTTCGCGTCACCTGCGCCGCCTGTTGCTGCACCGTGACCATTCCAAGCGTTGCCAGTGACAGGACTTCGGCTACGCTCGACCGCAGTGCGGCAGGATCGGAATGATCTGCCTCACCCAGCGCCGGCGTTGCAGCCAGCAACGCAAGGACACCCAATCCCGCGCAACGACCCAATCCCGTGCAACGAGCAGTCTTCATGAATTTTCATTCTTTCATTGAAACAGGCACGATCTGGCCCGACGAAGCAACGACACTAGTAGCGACCACCATCAGTCCCCGGTCCCTTTTTGGGTCGCCACTGTCGATACCGGCAGCCAGACGCTAACCGTGGTGCCCTTGCCTTCCTCGCTCTCGATCAGCAACTGTCCGCGATGGCGATTGACGATATGCTTGACGATCGCCAGCCCTAACCCGGTGCCGCCCACGGCGCGCGACCGGCCCTTGTCCACCCGGTAGAACCGCTCCGTCAGCCGCGGCAGATGTTCCCGCGGAATTCCGGCCCCCTGATCGCCGACCAGCGACGACGATTCCACGCCGGCTGGGCCAGCGCGTGCCCGGCTGCGCCAAGCCGACGTCCAAGCTCAATACCCCGCCATCGCGGCCATATTTCAGGCCATTGTCCAGCAGGTTCTGCAGCACCTGAGCCATCTGGTCGGCGTCGCCGGCGACCACCGGCAGATCCGGCTCGATCCGCATCGCCAGCTTGACCTGGCGTTCCGCCAGCCGCGGCTCGAACCCGGCGACCATGCGCTGCACCAACGCCGCCAGATCCAGTGACTCCGACGGCGTCTGGTGCTCGGTCAGTTCGATCCGCGACAAGCTCAGCAGATCGTCGATCAAGCGGTTCATCCGGCCGCCCTGCTCGGCCATGATCTCCAGAAAGCGCTGCTGCGCCGGCGGATCATCCGCGGCCGGCCCGCGCAGGGTCTCGACAAAGCCGATCAGCGACGCAAGCGGGGTGCGCAATTCATGGCTGACATTGGCGACGAAGTCGGCGCGCATCCGCTCCACCACGCGTTCCCGCGTCCGGTCCGACAGCACCACCAGCACCTGACCGCCATCGGCCAGCGGCGGGTCCATCGGCACCACCGTGGCATACAGGTCCCGCGGCGACCGGCGCGCGCAGGACGATTTCGACGGTTTGCGGCTTCGCCGGTGGTCATTGCGCGGTCGATCGCGCCGCGCACGCCGGGATGGCGCAGCACGGCCGGCAGATCGTCGCCAAACGCCATCCGAGCCGCGGCATTGGTTCGCCGAACGGATGCGGTCACGCGCCAGCACGATAACAGGGTCGGGCAGACGTTCCAGGATCAGCGTATCGGCGCGGCGGTGCTGCTCCTGCAATGCGGCGCGGGCTGGCGAGGCGGCGAGACAGGCGCTCGATCTCCCGACCCAGGCCGGTCCATCATTACCGGTGTCTCGACCCCGTTCACCGCTGCAAGGTCGTCCGATGCGATCCGCCTCACGGCGTCGGTCAGCAGATCGAGGTCGCGCCCCCAGACCAGCGCGAAAGCCCCGGCGGCCAGCATAACCACAACCATCCCCGCCGCGGCTGGCCAGAAGTCAACCCATTGCAACGCCGCCAGTATGGCCAGCACGGCAACCGGTGGCCCGGCGAGACAGGCCAGAGATACCAATCACCCGCAAAGCAGCTGCCTCGCACCACGCGCAGCCGTCAGGGCTTCGGCCTCAATCGGTCGGGTCGACACGTTGGTAGCGGGCACGGACCCCGCGCTCGATCGCGGCGGAGATCAGCGTGTCCAATCCAAGTTCAGCCCGCACGAAGTCCAGCATTTCCAGCGACTGACGCCGCGCCCCCTGGCCGCCCGCAACGACCTCGCAGGCCAGCGCATAGGCCGTTTCGCGTAACTTGCTGGTGAGCGCCGCACGCATCAGGCGGCCTGCATGAGCCAGTCCGTCATCCTCATGCAACAGAGTGACCGCGCGGTCCGTCACGTCAGCGAGCTCGTCGCTGGTGAAGTCCTGGAACGCCGGCAAAGTTTGCACGAGGCCCGACATGATGCCGATCTCACGGTCTGTTATGCCGCCATCCGCGGCGGAAACCAACACCATGGTCAGCACCAGCGCTTCAGGTGCATTGATAGAATCGCGGGATCGCATACAATCCTCCAGGCCGTTTCGGCGGGTTGGAACGAGGCCGAAGCCTTAGTCTGGTGACCGTGAGGTTAGGAATGCACGAGTCCGTAAGAATGCACCAGTCTCGTTGATAGCCTGCGCCAGACCAACGCGCCGCACCACCACCCCTGCGGGAAACGCGGACATCAGCCGGCTGGGCGCCTGACGGTCGAGCAGTACGAAAACCCCACGGTCGGACGCGCGCCTGATCAACCGCCCGAACGCCTGCCGCAAGCGCAGCCTCACGATCCGGTCATCATAGCCTTTCGGATCTCCATCCGAAAGATGGATCCGCCGCTCCCTGTGCAGAATGTCGGGGCGCGGCCAGGGCGTCCGCTCGAACACCACAAGCCGCAGCGCATTGCCGGGCACATCCACGCCGTCCCGCATCGCGTCGGTCCCCAGTAGGCAACTTTCTTCTTCGGCGCGAAAGATGTCGACCAGCGTCGCGTTGCCCATCGCATCGACGTGCTGCGCATAAAGCGGGATGCCGGCCTGTTCCAGTTCGGGCGCGATCTTGGCATGCACCGCACGCAACCGGCTGATCGCGGTGAACAGTCCCAAACCCCCGCCTTCCGACGCCACGAACAGCGCCCGATAGGCGGCCGCAAGCTGATCGAGATTACCCGGCGCGACATCCGTAACGACAAAGGCGCGGGTCTGTTCGGCGTAGTCGAACGGTGACGCCACCGCCGCCCGGATCGCCGGTGACGGCAGATGCGGCGCACCGACCCTGGCCTCGGCCGACGCCCAGGCGATCTCCGGGTCGCGGTCACCCGAATCGCGCAGCGTCGCCGAGGTCACCAGCAAGCCCTGTGCCGGCGAGGCCAACGTTGTCGCGAACGGGATCGTCGGGATCCAGCCAATGGCGGTGCAGCCCGACGTCCAGGTCCCGCAATCCATCCCGCCGATCGAGCCGCAGGAACAGCACATGGCTCGGGCGCTGCCCCGGATCGGGCTGCGGCTGGACCAGACTCGTCAGCATCGCCTGCCACGCCTGCAACGGGTTGATTGCCCGCCTGGTCAACGATCGCCCGATCGCCTCGATCCGGTTGCGGGTGACCTCGTCGATCTCCTCCGCCTCGTCCTCCAACCGAGCGAGCAGACGCTCCCGCAGCGTGACCAGCGGCTCGCTGATGCGGGCAAACGCCCTCGCCAGCCGTTCGGCGGCCGCGCCCGCGTCTTCGTTCAGCGGAAACACGTCGCATTCCATCGACCCGAACGGCGGCCGCCCGTCGATGCCGGCGGTGCGGGCGAGCACCTGTCGTCGGATCAGGCGCAGTAGCGCTTCGGACGGATTGGGCCGGCCAGGCTCGACACCGTCGAACTCCGGATCCTCCACGTTCATGCGACCCGCCCAGTCCGACGGCGGCAAGGCGTTTGCGGCCTGCAACGCGGCGTCCAGCGGCGCTTCAAGTTCCGGCCGGTCGGCAACCAGTTCCTCCAGCCGCTTGCGCAGCCCACGGGCCCGCGTTCGCCCCCCTTCGGCACCGCGCAGCCAGCGCCGAAGCTCCGCGGTCTCGGCGCCTGAAAGCGCCGCGGAGAACGCGCTGTCCGCCGCATCGAACACGTGATGGCCCTCATCGAACACATACCGTGTTGGCACGGTATTGTCGTCCAGGCCGCCCCAGGCCGCCTGGGTCATCACCAGCGCGTGGTTCGCCACCACCAGTTCGGCGGTGCGGGACCGGCGGATCGTGTGCTCGATAAAGCAGCGGCGCCAGTGCGGGCAGGCCGCGTGGATACATTCGCCACGCCGGTCGGCCAACGAAGCGATCAAGGC
The DNA here is from genome assembly GCA_963790515.1 of uncultured Alphaproteobacteria bacterium. Lineage (GTDB taxonomy): Bacteria > Pseudomonadota > Alphaproteobacteria > Acetobacterales > Acetobacteraceae > Rhodopila. The sequence continues at coordinate 365,474 of CAWBPF010000009.1, forward strand.
GCCGCCGAACAATTCCGGCAGCCAGCCGGGCAGGTCGCCGCCCTGGATATCGCCGTCGTCCGTCGCCATCGCCCAGCGCGCGATCAGCCCCAACGGCACGATCTGCTGGTTCATGAACCCGCCGGACGCAGTGCCGATGGCGTCTTCCAGGTTCAGCAGGCACAGATAATTCTCCCGCCCCTTGCGCACCACGATCCGCCGCCGCCGCTCGGTCGGGTCGGGGATCAGCCGTTCCAGCTCATTGTCGATCTGGCGCTGCAGATGGCGGGTGAATGTGCTGATCCAGACCGCGCCCTTGTTTTTCTCGGCCCAGACGCTGGCGGGCGCGAGATACCCCAGCGTCTTGCCGGTTCCCGTGCCAGCCTCGACCAGCACCAGATGCGGATCGCCACGGACTTCCCGCGGCGCGAAGGCGGCGGTGGCGGCGCCGGCATAATCGCCCTGGCCCGGCCGCTGTTCGGCATGCGGCCCCAGCATGGCCGCCAGACGCAGCCGGGCTTCGGATTCGGAGACCGGATGGGAGGATGGCGGGGGCAGGGGCGCGGCATCTTCCCACTCCGGCAGTTTCTTCCAGACCTTCAGGGGCTCGTTCGAGGCCGCCGCGTCCGGACGGCCCAGCGCGTGGGTGACGTAGCCGCCCCAGCCCCAGCCGGCCTTCTGCATGCGGGCGGCGAGAACCGCCGCGTCGCGGTTCAGCAGCGTGTCGCGGCCTTGCGAAAGTTGGTTCAGCAGCGCCGCGGCGAGGTCGGGCAGGCGGGTGACCTCGGCTTCCAGACCGATCGGCGGATTGGTCATGGTCCAAGCGCCATCGCCAGGCCGCGCGGCGTCGGCGCGGCGGTATGGGCAGGGCGGACAAACGCGAACAGGTCCAGCAGATCGAACGCCGGACCGGGGCGCATGCCAAGCCGGCGGAACGTGGCCGGGCGCATGCACCAGGATCGGCGGCGGCAAGGTGCGCAGCAAATCGGCGGCCTCGGCGTTAGGCAGCATCAGAAGCTCGCCGTCCGGTGTCAGGATGGCGGCGCGGCCATGGCCCGCGACCACACAGGGTGCATCGGGCAGCGCGATGGAAACTCTCACGTCCGCTTTGTAGCCGGGATTCCGCAGGGCGTCAGTAGCTTTGGAGCCGGCTGCAAACCGACCCAGTCCATGAGGGGCTTGGCCGGCGAGGCGATCGGATCGGATCGGATAATCGTTGCCGACCAGCCATGGAATAATCGCCGCGCCGGTCTTCACTCGTTGCCCGACCACGACACACCGGGAGACGACAGCCCAAGCGCTTGTCGACAAACCGGGGAGGGCGCTAGCCTCCGTACTGGTCAGGCGAAATCGCCGGCCAGTTGGGAGTAACCAACCAAGGAGGCTTCAAATGCAGGAAAGCAAATCTGAACGCGACGCCCGCCGAAACGCCGGTCTCGGCGATATTTTCGTCAATACCTCGGCCGAACCCTGGATTACCTTCTCACCCGGGATCGACTTCAAACTGCTGCGCACCAGTCAGGAAACCGGCGCCTGGACAGTCCTTTTCAAATGCGCCGCTGGATCGAGCTTCGCCCGCCACGAGCATCTGGCAGCAGGCGAATACCTCATGGTTTCGGGAAAAATGGAGATCCGCGGGGGCGTCGAACGCGGCGGTGTTACGGCCCGCACCGGCGACTACGGCTTCGAGGCCAACGGCACGTGGCACGACGATACCAACTTCCCCGAGGAAACCGTCCTCTACTTCACCAATTTTGGTCCAATTCGCTTCGTCGACGACGCAGACAACACACTGATGGTGCTCGACTATAAGACCTTGCGTGAGGTCGCCACGGCCGGACAGGCGAAGCTTGCCGCTTAGTCCTCGGACCCCAGCAACGCGGCCGCCAAATGCCGCGTTGCGCCGAACTTAGGCAACGCCGAAGAATAACCGCTTCAGGTCGCTGCCGATTTTCTATCCACATGGTGCCATCCCGGCAAAGCTGGGGCGGCGGCAAGTGGTAGGAACGGCGCGGCGGCTCACGCGCGTTGGGTCGGGCTTCGTCCGAGCGGGTCGTGATAACGGTTTCGGGGCAGCAGACGGGGCTATTTGGGCGTGGTCTTTCCGTCGGTGTGGCGGGTCAGGCCATCCTTGCGGGACTTTCGCGACTGTTCGCAGCCAATTCCCGAGCGGCCAAATGCGATCCGGCCATTGCTTTGCGCAGGATGTCATGAAGACGGTCAGCATCGGGTTGTTCGGACGTTTGGCCCTGGCATTGTGTGATCAACCACGTCTCGAAAGCCACGGTATGAGAATCTATCCCATCTTCTGAGACGTCGTTCGCGCGTGGGCGGTCCGCACCCTCGGCTGGCGGCGCTTCGGGCAACGCTGCTTGGTGCGGTCCGGGGTTGGCATTTACCACCTGCGTCATAGACCGTTCGGCGACGTGCTGCGCCCAGGCGTCCTGGTCTGCCGCGCCCTCGATCGCCTCCCGCTTCTGGCGCGACGGCCTGCACCCGCATGAGGCGTGCGTGCACGGAGAGCGATGTCCGCACCATCGAGCCGTATTGTGCGTTCAGCCGCATCACCAGACCGATGTCGTGGGCGTGCTGACGGAGCAGGCGCAACATGTCCTCGGCCTGGGCGCGGGCGGCGATGCACTGGGCGGCGAGATCGGCCTCATTGGCGTTGACCGGCAGCAGCGCCGCGACCTTGGCGACGGCGGCGTGGTTTCGGGTGCGCAGCGCTTCGGGGGTGTCATCGAGCGGCGGCGGCAACAGGTCGGTCAGGGTGTAGACGAGCTGGTAGTACAGGTGGGTGGCGAGATCGATGGGCGGATGCGGGGTCGGAGGAGGTTTCCATTCCTGGAGATTAGATCAATATAGGAAATAAGTCAAGATTTGTTGTTGCCGTTCCGGTCCGGATCATCGGGTGAACGTGGGGGCGTCTGGTTTCCCGTTTGGTGTCGCGGGCGAAGGGGGCTGTTTGGACATAACCGGTTCAGGTTGATGCGATGTCCGCATCGTCATGGCCTTGCCCGGGCCTGGCGTGGGCTATGACGTAACAATGGCGCGCTGGTTGGCTCGTTTATTGTTGGACGTCGCCTTATTGCTTGTGGGGCAGGCGCCGCTCGCAAACCTTGGACGCCTGATCCCCGAACACCTCGGCCCAAGCATCGCGCAAAGCGATGTCGACATCATGCATGCCGGCTGGGATGCCCAGCGCGGCCAGGCTGGTCACCCCAAACTGCGGCAGGCCACAAGGAACGATGCCACCGAAATGGGCCAGGTTCGGTTCAACGTTCAATGCAACGCCGTGCCAACTGACCCAGCGCGTAACCCGCACGCCGATTGCCCCGATCTTGGCTTCCCCACCATTGACGGGGTCGGTGACCCAGATGCCGACTCGGCCGTCTCGCCGCTCACCTATGACGTTGAAGCGATCCAGCGTGCGGATCAGCCATTCCTCCAGCCCATTGACATAGCACCGAATATTCTGCGCCGGCACCCGCCCGTGCCGCCGGTTCAGGTCCAGCATCACATATCCCGTCCGTTGCCCCGGCCCATGGTACGTCCACTGCCCGCCACGCCCGGCGTTGAACGTGGGAAACCGCCCAGGATCCGTCAGTTCGCTCGGCTTGGCCGATGTGCCGGCGGTGTAGAGCGGCGGATGCTCCACCATCCACACCAGCTCGCCCGCCGTTCCCGCCCGGATCGCGGCCACGCGGGCCTGCATTTCGGCGAGCGCGGCGGGATATTCCGTCAGCCCATCGTCGATACGCCACTCCAGAGGCATCGTGGTCATTGAACCCACTTCATTCATCCGCTATATCCGCCCCCCTACCTACCACGGTGCGGTCGTGGCGGAATGGTAGACGCGCAAGCTTGAGGTGCTTGTGGGGGTAACCTCGTGGAAGTTCGAGTCTTCTCGACCGCACCAATTTTCTCCTCGTGCCGCTCCAGGTGTGCCCCACCGTAGTTAAGTGCTCACGGACCGAATTCCAAACCGCGCGACCTGGCTTCGGCGTCGGGTGCACCCCAAGATTAGCTCGAACGGCAAGGTAGGCCTCCGGCGTTAGGGGCAAGCGCCCCTGCTGTGCCAGCGGGCTGTTCAGCGCCATGAGCCGCTCCATGCGCTAGGCCGTGTTCTTACACTCAAGGTCGATGCTCCTTTCGCGAGCAATCAACCGTGTGGCCTTAAATCACTGGATCGTGGTGTGGGACCCCGAGCAACAGCCACGGACTTTGGAGGAGATTGCTTTGCGTCAGCAGGGAACGTTAGCCATTGGTTAACGATTGTGTGCGAAATCGAAGCGATGACCGCGATTCCGCGGAGCGGCCAGTGCGATTATCGGGGTTCCCAGTTAGTGAAATCGTTCATATCCCGATTGTTCCAGTCGGCCAATAAGCTCCTGCTCGCAGTATTCGTCATCCTGGCCACAGGATTGTCGATTCTGCTGGCCTCTCAGGCGAGCATCGCGTGGAATGAGCTGGCGCACGCCGAGAGGGTGGCTTCCTTGGCCGCATCGGACCGCGTGTTGTATGAAGCACTTACCGGGATCCGCGTCGATCGCGGTGCGACACAGACCGCGCTACAGTCACTGGACGACCCGAGGCCCAAGATCGACCCCGCGTTGGCCGATATTCAAACCAGGGTTCGGGCGGTATTGGAGTCGGTTGATCGTCACCTTGTGGCGGATAGCGAGCAGCGATTTGCGAAAATCGGGACGGAATGGGACAAAGCTATCCTCTTGAATCAACAGGTCTACGCCCTTGCCGCCAAGCCGCGCGGCGAACGGAATTTGAAGGAAACGGCCACTTGGTTCACCGCCTTGGGCACGGTCGCCACCGCGGTTAGTGACTTATCGAACAGGATGGCCGCAGCGGCCCGGTTGGCGGACCCCATCGTCGGCGAATTGGTACTTACCAGGCAGTTGGCGTGGGCCATCCGCAACTCTGTGGGTGACGAGTGCGGCATGGCCAGATCTCTGTTCAGCGGCTCAGTCGCCATGGACTCCAACCTGCGTGCCAGCGTCACTGCCACGCGTGGTGCTGCGATGCAAAGCATGGCCATGTTGGACGCCATTATGCTGCGGACCGACGCGCCAGAGCGGATTGTCGCCGCGAAACAGGCGGCGTCAGAGGCGCTTCAGACGAGTTTCAGGGATCGTGACACCGCCTACGACACCCTGGGTACCCAGCGGCAGTTCAGCCCGGCCGAGTTCGAGAAGGTCTGCCTGGCCGGGCTTCCGGCGCCGCTCAAGATAGGCGACGAGGCGCTGGACGCGATGGCAACCTACGCCGCCGACCGACAGGCCGCGGCGGTATGGCGACTGGGCATGGTGCTGGGTGTGATCACGCTCTCCGCACTCATTATAGTATCCGGTCTGGTGTTGATCCGCTACCGAATCATCAAGCCAGTGCGACTGCTTACAACGTCCATCCGCCACCTCGCCGTGCGGGACTACACGACCGAGGTTCCCGCTCTGCGCTATCGCGACGAATTCGGCACCATCGCGACGGTGTTGGAAGAACTGCGGCACGGCGCGATCGAGGCCGAGCGACAAACAGCGACGGCGGCGAGGGAACGCGCCGCGCGGGATCGCCGTCAGATCGCGATGGATCGCCATACCCACGACTTCGGCGGCTCGGTGTCAGGCGTAATGGCAAGCCTGATGCGATCAGCCGGCGACATGCGCGCAGCCGCCGCCAAGATGCTCGAAGATGCGAAGACCACGAGCGACAGCACATCGAGCACGGTGGAAGGCGCCAACTCGTCGTCTCGTGATCTCCATGCGGTTGCCGCCGGGGTTGAGGAGATGGCTGCCAGCATCAACGAAATCAGCAAACAGGTCGCGCACGTCACCAGAGCGGTGCAAGAAGCGGTGACCAGTGCCGAGACGACCAACGGGAAGGTGGCGAGCCTGGCCGAGAGCGCCGACCGGATCGGCGAGGTCGTGCGACTGATCAGCGGTATCGCCACCCAGACCAACCTGCTTGCGCTAAACGCAACGATCGAGGCGGCGCGGGCCGGCGAGGCCGGCAAGGGATTCGCGGTCGTTGCTGGTGAGGTCAAGGCTCTGGCCAGTCAGACGGCTCACGCCACCGGTCAGATCGGCGCGCATATCGCCTCTATCCGTGCCGCCACGGGCGAGGCGGTAACCGCCGTACGTGAAGCCGGATTGGCAATTGCCCAGGTCGAATCGGTTGCCAGCGCGATTGCCGCGGCGGTCGTGGAGCAGGCCGCCTCGACCAGGGAAATCACCGGCAGCCTTCAGGCTGTCACGATGACCACCGCCGCCGCGGCGCAATCGTTACACAAGGTCCTGACAATCGCGGAAGGCGCCGAAGTGACCAGCGAGACCGTGCTGACCGCCGCCGATGAGGTCGGCCGGACCGCGGACACACTGCGTACCCAGGTCACCGACTTCCTGACTGCGATGTCGAGCGGCAATGACGACGATCGGCAAACAATCGCTCAATAACATCGCGCCAAAATCAGTCTGGCAGCATCAGCGTGGAGAATTTTGCGAAAAACGCGGTCGAAGTGTGACGCCGGCCACAGCGTCCCTCGGGCGGCGCCTGTCATATAACCGTCATCAAGACAGGAGACGGATTAATGACCGAATTCATGCCCGCCACCAGCCTGCGTCAGATCGCGTCCCTTAGCGACCATCGCGGTCTCAGGCTTCAACCCGAGGTCCCGGTCATGCAGTGGACTATCGACGAGGCAACCGGACGCCCGGTGAGCCATTGGGTGCTCGCCGAAAAGCCGGTATCCGCTTACGCGTCACTAGCGGAATAACACGGCGTCGGGGTCGCACCGGCCCCGAACGACGCCCAGTCGAACAAAGCTCAGCCAGCCAGCAGGCCGGCACCAACCCAGGCGGTCACCGTCCAAAGCCCCAGCAGCACCGCCTGGGCCTTCATCGTCAACGCCGGCGCCGAGGCATCCTCGGCGATCGCGCGTCCGCCATTCAGTGCCAACGCCGTCAGCGGCAGATAGACCACAAAGCTCGCCAGCGTCGCCAGCAGCAACCCGGTCACGCAGCCCTGCGCGCCAAACACAAAATACGTCGCCAGCGCCGCCACCACATGCGGCAACCCCGGCAGCCAGGGCTGGTCGGCGGAAAGGCCCGAAGCCACCCGTCAGGGCACGAACAGCACGCATGGATCAGTTCCCCACTTCAGCAGACAGATTTTCATGGAAGTTCAGCCCGGCAGTCGTTTGCGCGACGACGCCGGCGCGGATCACGTAGTCGCCAAAGCGCTCGTTATCGCGCCCGTTCCCGCGCATACGACTCGAACAGCGGCGACAGCGCCGCCACGATCGCGTCGCCATCGACATCGCGGCGATGCAGCTTGTTCAGCCGCGTGCCTTCATGCGCGCCGCCGAGATACAGGTTGTAGATACCCGGCGTGCGGCCCACCAAGCCGATCTCCGACACATAAGGCCGGGCACAGCCGTTCGGGCAGCCGGTCATGCGGATGGTGATTTCGTCGTCACGCAGCCCGAACCGCTCCAGCTCAGTCCTCCAGCCGCGTCACCAGATCGGGCAAATAACGTTCGCTTTCGGCCAGCGCCAGCCCGCAGGTCGGCAGCGCCACGCAGGCCATCGCGTTGCGCCGCAGCCCGCCCACCGGGCTGGTCCAGTCCGTGTTCGGCCAGCAGCGCCTCCACCTGCCGCGCGCTGCGCCGCCGGAATATCGGCCAGGATCAGGTTCTGGTTCGGCGTCATGATGAACCGGCCGACGCCCAGTTCGGCGATCGCATGCAGCCCAGCCAGCATGCGGCCGCGTGATACGGCCGTTCTCGACGAACAGCGTGAAATGCGCGGTGCCGTCCTCGTCCTGCGCCCAGCCCAGCCGGTCGCCGGTCGAGGTGAACGTAGAATCCCGCGCCGGCGCCAGCTTCACCGCCAGCCGCTCGTTCACCAGTGCGACGAACCGCTCGAGCCCCATGTCGTCGATGGTGTATTTCAGCCGCGCATGCTTGCGGTTGGAACGGTCGCCGTAGTCGCGCTGCACGGTGACGACTGCTTCCGCCACATCGACCGCGTGCTCCGGCTTGCAGAAGCCGATCACGTCGCCGGTGCGCGGATAGGTCTCCGGCTCGCCATGGGTCATCCCCATGCCGCCGCCGACCACCACGTTGTAGCCGACGATTCGACCCTGCTCGCACGATCGCGATGAAGCCGAGATCGTGCGCGAACACATCGACATCGTTGTGCGGCGGCAGCGCGATGCGCGATCTTGAATTTCCGCGGCAGGTAGGTGCGGCCGAGGATCGGTTCGTCTTCCTCCACGCCGCCGGCGACCTTCTCCTCGTCCATCCAGATCTCGTGCCAGGCCCGGGTGCGCGGCAGCAGATGCGCCGAGATGTCGCGCGCCAGCGTCGCTGACCGCGGTATACAGATCCGCGCCGCCACGGATCGGCCGTGGCGATGACGTTGCGGTTGACGTCGCCGCAGGCCGCGATGGTGTCCAGCATGTCGTCGTGCAGGCCCTGCATCAGCGGCTGCAGGTTGCCCTTCAGGATGCCGTGGAACTGCACCGTCTCCCGCGTGGTCAGGCGGATCGTGTGGTTGGCGCGCTCGAGCGCCAGCTTTTCCACCTTCAGCCATTGCTGCGGCGTCAGGATGCCGGCCGGCACCCGCATCCGCACCATGAAGCTGAAGGCCTTTTCCATCCGCTGCTTGCCGCGTTCGGCGCGCAGGTCGCGGTCATCCTGCTGATAGAAGCCGTGGAATTTCGTCAGTTGCGTGTCGTCGTCGGCCAGCGCGCCGGTTTCGACATGCGTCAGGCCATCGGCGATGGTGCCGCGCAGGAGGTTGCTGCGCCGACTTGATGCGCTCGTTGGCCGAAAGCGGCCGTTCGATATCCATCTCGAAAATCCTCAGTAAACGTCGCGCAGATAGCGGCCGTCGCGGCGGATCGCGTCCAGTTCCGCCTTGGCCGCGGCTTCATCCTGCTTGCCCTGGTCGGCCAGGATGCGCAGCAGCATCGCGTGCACGTCCTTCGCCATCGCGTTGGCGTCACCACAGACGTAGAGCGCCGCGCCATCCTTCAGCCACGCGTAAAGATCGGCCCGCGCATCCCACAGCGCATGCTGCACGTAGCGCTTCTCCGGCTGATCGCGGGAGAACGCGACATCCAGCCGCGTCAGCAGGCTGCTCTTGAGCCAGTCCTGCAGTTCCAGTTGATACAGGAAGTCGTGCGTGTAGTTGCGGTGCCCGAACACCAGCCAGTTGCGCCCGCCCGCGCCGATCGCCTCGCGCTCCTGCAGGAAGCCGCGGAACGGCGCCACGCCGGTGCCGGGCCCGACCATGATGATCGGCCGGTCGCCGTCCGCCGGCAGGCGGAAATGCGGGTTGGGCCGCAGGAACACCTTCAGCCTGTCGCCCTCGCGATGGCGCGCGGTGATGTCGACCGAGGCGACACCGGCGCGTTCCCGCCCATGCGAGGCATACCGCAGCCCGGCGACCAGCAGATGCGCCTCCTCGCCCACCGCCTTGCGGCTGGAGGCGATCGAGTAATACCGCGGCGGCAGCGGACGCAGCAGCGCCGTCAGCTGTTCCGCCGATCAGTGCGCCCGGCGCGGTTTCCAGCAGGTCGATGATCTGCCGCCCCGCCGCCCAGTCCGCCGGCAGCGCCGTGGTGCTCGGTCTCGCGGGCGAAATCCTCGATCTGCTTGCCGGTCAGCGTCGTGATGTCCAACCGGTCGATCAGCGCGCCGCGCAGCGTGTCGTCACCGCCCAGCCCGGCCGCCTTCAGCACCGCATCGACCAGCGCCGGATCGTTGCGACGGGACGACGCCCAGCGAATCGCCCGGCTCATAGAGCGATGCCGGAGCCTTCCAGCGACACCGCGACATGGTGCGTGTCGGAGGTGGACCGGCTGCCGGTCAGGCGCACATGTTCGGTGATCTCCGCCTCGAACGGCCGCGCCGCGGCTCGGTGCATCGGCGCCAGGCCGGGCGAAATCGACATGGATGACAGAGGCACCGGCTTCCTTGATCCCGACTTCGGCGTTCAGCAGCTCCAGCGTGGTGTCGATCCAGCCCGTGGCCGGGGTTTCGAAGTCCAGGTCGCACTCGATCCGGTCGGTGATGCGCGCACCACCCAGCGCCGCCAGACGCTCGTCGATCTTGCGGCCGATCTCGCAGAACTGCGCGTAGGCGCGGTCGCCCAGGGCCAGCACCGCGAACCGGGTCTTGTCGAACCGCGGCGCATCCTCGGCCATCAGCGCTTCGTAGAAATCGACCGCGCGCTGTGGCGGGTCGCCCTCGCCCCAGGTGGACGCGACGATCAGCAGATTCTCGGTCTCCGCTGCCTGTGCCAGGCGAAAAATCCGCCATGTCGACGACTTTCGGCGCGAACCCCAGCTTGGCCGCGGCTTTGCGCGCCTGAGCCGGCCAGCGCCTCGGCATTGCCCGATTCGGTGCCGAACAGGATGGTCAGCGGCGCGCGCTTCGCCGGCGGCGCGGCCGGGACAGCGGCCTGCGGATCGTTTGCCGCCTGCAAACCCGGCCAGATAGCCCGACAGCCAGGCGCGCTGCTCCGCGGTGGTCACCGAGATCACCCGGTTCAGCGCGGCGATCTGCTCCTCCGCGAACGGCGCGGTGCTGGGAAGCAAGGGAGCGGTCTGCATGTGCGTTTCCTTCAGCCTTCGGCCCGGGCGCCTGCAACGGCACGCCGGATCTCAACGGTCATGGGTTCGATTTGCTGCCACTCCGCCAGCAGCGGCCGCAGCGCGATGACCGGCCCGACCAGGATCAGCGTCGGCTGCCCCGGCCGGAATGTCCGCGACCTCCGCGCCAACCGTCGCCAGGGTCGAAATCCGCACATCCTGATCCGGGCATGTCGCATTGCTGATCAGTGCGACCTCATCCGACGGCCCGCGCCCCGCCGCGATCAGCCGTTCCGCGATCTGCCCGATCCGGCGCTGTGCCATATAGAAGACGAGCACTTCGGACCCGCGCGACAGCGCCGCCCAGTCCACGTCCGCCAGTTCGCCGCTGGAATCATGGCCGGTGGCGAACGCGACGCTGCGTGCCAGACGCCGGTGCGTCAGCGGAATGCCTGCCGCCGCCGTGCCGCCGATCCCGGCGCTGATCCCCGGCACGATGCGGAACGGTATGCCGGCGGCGGCAAGCGCCACCGCCTCCTCGCCGCCACGGCCAAACACCAGCGGATCGCCGCCCTTCAGCCGCACCACCCGCAGCCCTTGCCGTGCCAGTTGGATCAGCCGGTCGTTGATCCGCAGCTGTTGCGTCCGCACCCCGCCGGCCCGCTTGCCCGCCATCTCCAGCCGAGCGTTCGGCGCCAGCAGAAGGATGGCGTCTGACACCAGGGCGTCGTGCACCACCACGTCCGCCTGACCCAGCGCATAGGCCGCGTGCAGCGTCAGCAGCCCCGGGTCGCCAGGACCGGCGCCCACCAGCCAAACCGAGCCTGGGTCGAAACGCGCGCCAGTCAGACCGGGAAAATCCATCGAAACGGAACGCCTCAAGCAAATCGAAAGGGCTAATTTGGAAGCCCTAAAGAGGATATTTTTCCAAAAACTACAAGAGGAACCCCATAATTTAGAGAAAGCTTCCCATATTACTGTCAAAATGAGCCGGGGATTTTCTTTTTGCCCGCAACCAGGGAAAATCCAACCTCGTGTTGCCAGCGCGCCGCCCGCCCACCATGGTGCGCGGCTTCAACCCGACCACCCCGAGGCAACGATGGACGACGATTTCCGCAAGGCCGCACTCGACTACCACCGGCTTCCCCGGCCCGGAAAACTGGCGATCGAGCCGACCAAGCGCATGGCCACCCAGCGCGACCTGGCGCTGGCCTACTCCCCCGGCGTCGCCGCCGCCTGCGAGGCGATCAAGGCCGACCCCAACGCCGCCTACGACTACACCGCCCGCGGCAACCTCGTCGGCGTGATCTCCAACGGCACCGCCGTGCTGGGCCTGGGCAACATCGGCGCCCTGGCCGGCAAGCCGGTGATGGAGGGCAAGGCCGTCCTGTTCAAGAAGTTCGCCGGCATCGACGTGTTCGACATCGAGGTCGACGCGGCCGACCCGGCACGCTTCTGCGACGTCGTGGCCGCCCTGGAGCCGACCTTCGGCGCGATCAACCTGGAGGACATCAAGGCCCCCGAATGCTTCGCCATCGAGGCCGAACTGCGCGCCCGCATGCGCATCCCGGTGTTCCACGACGACCAGCACGGCACCGCCATCACCGTCGCCGCCGCCGTGCGCAACGGGCTGCTGCTGCAGGGCAAGGACCTGTCCGACGTCAAGCTGGTCACCTCCGGCGCCGGCGCGGCGGCGCTGGCCTGCGTCGATCTGCTGGTCTCGATGGGGCTGCGGCCGGAGAACGTCACGCTGACCGACATCAAGGGCGTCGTGACCAACGACCGGCCCGACATGCTGCCGAACATGGCCCGCTACGCCCGCGACACCAACGCCACCACGCTGCAGGACGCGCTGCCCGGCGCCGACATCTTCATGGGCCTGTCCGCGCCCGCGCGTGCTGAAGCCGGAGTGGCTGCCGCTGCTGGCCGACAAGCCGCTGATCCTGGCGCTGGCCAATCCGGACCCGGAGATCGACCCCGATCTGGTCTCCGCCGCCCGCCCCGACGCCATCATCGCCACCGGCCGCAGCGACTACGCCAACCAGGTCAACAACGTCCTGTGTTTCCCGTTCATCTTCCGCGGCGCGCTGGACGTCTGCGCCACCACGATCAACGAGGCGATGAAGATCGCCGCCGTCGAAGCCATCGCCAAGCTGGCCCGCGTCGAGGCCAGCGAGGTCGTCGCCGCGGCCTATGGCGGCGCCGCGCCGGTGTTCGGCCCCGAATACATCATCCCCAAGCCGTTCGATCCCCGCCTGATCCTGGAGATCGCCCCCGCCGTCGCCCGCGCCGCGATGGAAACCGGCGTCGCCCGCCGCCCGATCACCGACTTCCAGGCCTATCAGCGCGACCTGGAGCGCTTCGTCTTCCGCTCCGGCTACCTGATGCGCCCGGTGTTCGAGGCCGCCACCCGCGACCCCAAGCGCATCGTTTTCGCCGAGGGCGAGGACGAGCGGGTCCTGCGCGCCGCGCAGACCCTGGTCGACGACGAAATCGCCCACCCGATCCTGCTGGGACGGCGCGACGTGATCGCGCGCCAAGGTGAAGGAGATGGGCCTGCGGCTCGACCTGGGGCAGGCGGTCCAGATGCTCGATCCGGCCACCGACCGGGCGCGTGTTCGACCCGCTGATCCCGGACTACCAGCGCCTGGCCGGCCGCCGCGGCACCCCGCCCGAACCCGCCGCCCGGCGGGTGGCCACCCGGCCATCGGTCGCCGCGGCGATGCTGCTGCATGACGGCCAGGCCGACGCGGCGATCTGCGGCGGCACCGGCGGCTGGTGGCGGCAGATCCAGTACATCCTGCCGATCATCCCGCGCCGCCCCGACGTCAACCGCGTCTACGCGCTGTCCTGCCTGATCATCTGCAGACCGGCGTGCTGTTCATCTGCGACACCTATCATGGTCGTCGATCCCACCGCCGAGCAGATCACCGAAATGACGCTGCTGGCTGCCGAGGCGGTGCGCGGCTTCGGCCTCACCCCCAAGGCGGCGCTGGTCTCGCACTCCAGCTTCGGCGCCAGCGACAGCCACTCGGCCCGCAAGATGCGCCAGGCCCTGGCGATGATCCGCGCCCGCGCGCCCGGCCTGGAAATCGACGGCGAGATGCACGCCGACGCCGCGCTGGTGCAGGCGATCCGCGACCGCGCGGTGCCCGACAGCCGGCTGACCGGCACCGCCAACCTGCTGATCATGCCCACCCTGGACGCGGCCAATATCTCCTTCAATCTGCTGAAGGCCGCCGCCGACGGGCTGCCGGTCGGGCCGATCTTGCTGGGCATGTCCAAGCCGATCCACGTCGTCGTTCCCAGCGTGACCGCGCGCGGCATCGTCAACCTGAGCGCGCTGGCGGTGGTGGAGGCCCAGGAACTGGCGAGCGGCGGCCAACCGGGTGCGGGCCACCAGGTGCGGGCCAACCGCGTGCAGTCCCGCCAGCATGACCACCTGACATGCTCTGGCTCCTCCTCGGCGCCGTCGTCCTTTTCGTCCTGCTGGGCGGGCTGCGCGCGTTCGAGCGGGCCTCGGTCACGTCCGTCAAGGCGCTGTTCGCCTGGATCGCGCGCGCTGGGCGGCCTCAGCCTGGCGCTGCTGCTGATCCTGACCGGGCGCGGCGGCATCGCGCTCGGCGCCCTGACGATGTTCGGCCCGCATGCTGTATCAGCAATGGCAGGCCAGCACGAGGCCGCACGGATCGGCGGTACGCACCGCCCGTCCGCGCGTCCGGCCCGATGACCCGCCAGGAAGCCTACGAGGTGCTGGGCCTGCATCCCGGCGCATCGAAGCCGATATCCGCGACGCGCACCGCCGGCTGATGCGTGGCGCCCACCCCGACGCCGGCGGATCCGACTGGCTCGCCGCGCGGATCAATCAGGCGCGCGACATTCTGCTTGGGTAATGCCTTCGGCGCTCTTATCATATCCCATAGACGTCGCTTCGTGTTGCGCACCGTCTGTGTGTGGCGGCGGATATTTTCGTTCCGCCATATTTCCGCCCGCCCCGCATGTTGCTTGCGAGCACTTGTCAAATCGGAGTCGATGCGTGATCAAAAAACTGCGCAAAGCCGTTCTGCCGGTCGCCGGCCTGGGCACCCGCTTCCTGCCCGCCACCAAGGCGACCGCCAAGGAGATGCTGCCCGTCGTCGACAAGCCGCTGATCCAATACGCGGTGGAGGAGGCGCGCGCCGCCGGCATCGAGCAGTTCTGCATGGTCACCGGCCGCGGCAAGACCGCGCTGGTCGAACATTTCGACGTCGCCTTCGAACTGGAAGCCACCCTGCGGGAGCGCGACAAGACCGACGCGCTCGCCTCCTTGAGCGGTGCCCAGAGCGAGCCCGGCTCCATCATCACCGTGCGCCAGCAGGTGCCGCTCGGCCTCGGCCACGCCATCTGGTGCGCGCGCGCGTTCATCGGCGACGACCCGTTCGCCATCCTGCTGCCGGACGATCTGGTGCTGGCCGACAAGCCCTGCCTGCAGCAACTCGCCGACGCCTACTACGAAACCGGCGGCAACGTCGTCGCGGTGACCGAAGTGCCGCGCGAGCAGACCAACCGCTACGGCATCCTGAAGATCGGCCACGACGACGGCCGCCTGGTCGAGGTGACCGGCCTGGTGGAAAAGCCCGCCCCGAAGGATGCGCCATCCAACCTGTCGATCATCGGCCGCTACATCCTGATGCCGGAAGTGATCAAATACCTCGCGCTGATGGAGCGCGGCGCCGGCAACGAGGTCCAGCTGACCGACGGCATGGCCCGGCTGATCGGCGAGCAGCCGTTCCACGGCCTGCGCTACGAAGGCCGTCGCTTTGACTGCGGCGACAAGATCGGCTTCCTGGAGGCGCAGATCGCGTTCGCCCTGAAACGGCCGGATCTGGCCGACGCCGTGCATGCCTTCCTGAAGAACTATGTCTGACCATCAAGAGTGATCCGACCCATGGCCTTCTCTCATCACTTCGATCCGACCGTCCTGCGCGAGTACGACATCCGCGGCATCGTCGGCCGCACCCTGCACGCGGCCGACGCCTTCGCCATCGGACGCGTCTTCGGCTCGATTGTCGCCGGGGGCGGCGGCAAGCGGGTCGCGGTCGGCTATGACGGCCGTCTGACCAGTCCGGAACTCGAACAGGCCCTGGTCGACGGCCTGCAGGCCAGCGGCATGGAGGCGTTGCGGATCGGCCGCGGCCCAACGCCGATGCTGTATTACACCGCAACGACGAAGGAAACCGACGGCGCCGTGATGGTGACCGGGTCCCACAATCCCGCCGACTACAACGGCTTCAAGATGATGCTCGGCCGCAAGCCGTTCTTCGGCCAGCAGATCTTGCAGATCGGTAGCATGGCCGCCGCCGGCGACGTCGTGCCAGAGACCACTGGCAGCGAACAGAAGGTCGACATCGCCGACGACTACGTCGCCCGTCTGCTGGCAGACTGGGACGGCGGCGACCGGATGCTGAAAGTGGTGTGGGACAACGGCAACGGCGCCGCCGGCGATGTGCTGGAGAAACTGGTGGCCTCGCTGCCCGGCGAGCACGTCGTCCTGAACGGCACCATCGACGGTCGCTTCCCGGCGCACCATCCTGACCCGACGGTTCCGGCCAATCTGGCCGAACTGATTGCCGAGGTGCCGGGCTCGTGACGCCGATATCGGCATCGCCTTCGACGGCGACGCCGATCGCATCGGTCTGGTGGACGACACCGGCGAAATCCTGTTCGGCGACCAGCTCATGGTCCTGCTGGCCCGCGACGTGCTGAAACAGCATCCCGGCGCCACGATCATCGCCGACGTGAAAGCCAGCCAGGTGCTGTTCGATGAAATCGCCAAGGCCGGCGGCGTCCCGCTGATGTGGAAGACCGGCCATTCGCTGATCAAGTCGAAGATGGCCGAGACCGGCAGCCCGCTGGCCGGCGAAATGTCCGGCCACATCTTCTTCGCCGACCGCTGGTACGGCTTCGACGACGCACTCTACGCCGCCGTCCGCACGCTCGGCATCGTCGCCCGGATGAACGGCAAGCTGTCCGCTGTGCGCGAAGCCCTGCCGCACGTAATCAACACGCCGGAAGTCCGCTTCGACTGCGACGACCGCCGCAAATTCGCGGTCATCGAGGAAGTCGCCGCCCGCCTGTCCGCCGAAGGCGCAAAAGTATCACCGACCGACGGCGTCCGCGTCCAGACCGACGACGGCTGGTGGCTGCTGCGTGCCTCCAACACCCAGGCGGTGCTGGTCGCTCGCTGCGAAGCCAAAACTGCCGCGGGGCTGGATCGACTGAAGGCGGCGTTGGTCAAGCAGCTCGCCGCATCGGGTCTGGCCGAACCTGACTTCTCCGGCAGCCACGCTGGCCACTGATCGGCGACACGAATGCCGATCCGGTCGCGCGCCGATCGGATCGCGCGACGGAAGGCGGCGTCGGCGATAACGACCTCCGCCGCCGACAAAGCCGCCCGTTCAAACAAGCCCTGACGCCGCTCGACCGCTACTCAACCCGGGTCAAGTGGCGAACAAGGAAGTCTAACAGCACCTGAACCCGGGCTGGCCGCGGCCCGCCCGGCGGCGTTAGCAGATAAAGGCTGGATCGGGCGGCGTCCCATTCCGGCAGAATCTGCTCCAGGCGTCCATCCGCCAGCGCATCCCGCACGATGAAGGCCGGCATCCCGGCAATGCCAAGGCCCGCGATCACCGCCGGCAATGTCGCATCGCCATTGTTCGCCCGCAGCCGTCCCACCGGCCGCACCGTTACCTGTTCCCCGGTCGCGTTGAAAAAGCGCCAGCTATCGTGTGTCCGCAGATACGCATAGGCGAAACAGTCATGCTCCGCGAGCTGGGCAGGATGGGTCGGCCGCCCGCGACGTTGAAGATACGACGGGGCCGCAACCATCATCCCCGGCACCGGCCCCAGGCGTCGTGCCAGCAGCGACGAATCGGGCAACTCGCCGATCCGCAACGCGACGTCAAAACCATCCCCGATCACGTCGACCCGTGCATCGCTCAGGTGCAGGTCGATCGAAACCTCGGGGTAATCGATCAGAAACGCTGGCAGGATCTGTGCGATTTCACGGGTGCCGAACGACATCGGCACGGCCAGGCGCACCAGCCCACGCGGCACCGAGGATTGCGCCAGCATCTCGTTCTGCGCGGCCTCGGCGTCGGCCAGCAATCGCGCGGCCCGATCCGCGAGCACTCGCCCGGCATCGGTCAGTTCAAACCGGCGGGAAGTTCGATTGAGCAGCCGCGACCCAAGCCGCTTCTCCAGCCGCGCAAGGGCCTTGGAGACGGTCGGGGCAGATAGACCGAGATCAGCGGCTGCAGCGGCTACCCCGCGGGTTTCCACGACTTTCGCGAAAATCGCCATAGCCTCCATGTCTGGCAGTCTGGCCATAATAAACCGAAATCATGTGTTTCCATACTTTCTATTTGTTTAGCCATCCCGCGTCCATACATCAGCGCATCGCAACGCACCCAGCGGTTACCCAGGGCGCATTTCCCAGGGCGCGTTTCCCTGGAGGCACCCTAGTTTCCCTGGGAGCGCCCTAGCCCGCGACAATCGACACAGGAGATGCCAATGGCCAAGGTTCTGGTCCTTTATTACTCGACATACGGTCACATCGAGACGATGGCGAACGCCATCGCCGAAGGCGCGCGCGCAGCCGGCGCGCACGTCGACGTCAAGCGCGTCCCGGAACTTGTTCCCCTGGAAGCGGCGAAAAACGCCCACTTCAAGCTTGACCAACCGGCGCCTGTCGCGGTCGTGGCAGACATGGCGAATTACGACGCGGTCATCATCGGCACCGGCACCCGCTTCGGCCGGATGTCCTCGCAGATGGCCAGTTTCCTCGACCAGGCCGGCGGGCTATGGGCGACAGGCGCCTTGAACGGCAAGGTTGGTGCGGCCTTCACATCCTCCGCCACCCAGCATGGCGGTCAGGAAACCACGTTGTTCTCCATCATTACCAACCTGCTGCATTTCGGCATGGTCGTGGTCGGCATGGATTACGGCTACGCACCGCAAGGGACCCTGGATGAGATCGTAGGTGGGGCCCCATACGGTGCAACCACCATCGCCGGCAGCGACGGCTCACGCCAGCCCTCGCAAAAGGAACTCGACGGTGCCCGTTACCAGGGCCGCCGCGTCGCCGAGGTTGCCGCAAAGCTGCACGGCTGACCGCCATCCCGTAGTCAAACGTTATGTTATAATATATCGTCTCTCCCCGAGGCTGGCATGCCACGGGGAGGGACGATTTCAAATGCCTACCGAGCCGCGGCGAAATGCCGCATTGCGCGCAGCAACGCTGTTATCCATTTCAATTTGCCTCTGCTCGGCAATGGCCGAAGAACCCGCCCCGGACGGCTCGGAACCAGTCGTGATCGACGTCCATGCGCGTGATGCGGACGCCCCCCGGTCGCAGATCGGGTCCGGAGCGACCACCTACACTTTTAACCCAGCCGCCCTGGGGACTGTGCCGCAGGGCAGCAGCGCGCCACTGAACGACGTGCTGCTTCGCGCGCCGGGGGTGGCGGAGGACAGCTTCGGCCAGATCCCACCTTCGCGGCGAACACGCCAACGTTCAGTACCCGTCTGAATGGCGTCCCGCTACCGGAAGGGCTCTCGGCATTTGGTCAGGCGATCGAGTCACGCTTTGCCCGCAGTCTTACCCTGACCACCGGGGCATTGCCCGCGCAGTTCGGTTTCCAGACCGCAGGCGTGGTCGACATCCAAACCCGAACCGGCGCCACCGACCCGGGCGGTGAAATTTCCATGTATGGCGGCTCCTGGAACTGGCTGCAGCCGAGCTTTTCCTATGGCGGCGGTAACGGGGCGGTCGATTGGTTTGTGACCGGAGATTTTCTGCACAACGATCGTGGCATCGAAAATCCAACCTCCCGTTTCGGCGCGATCTATGACACCACCAATCAATTGCACGGCCTCGCCTACATCTCCGGCACCATCGATCCTGGAACCCGCGTCAGCCTGCTGCTCGGTGGCTTCGATGGCCAATTCCAGATTCCCAACAACCCCGGACAGGCCACGCTCGGCTTCCCGGTCCAGGGCGTTTCCACCGCCAGCAGCGCCGACCTGCGGGAATCCCAGCGAGAGGACACCGTCTTCGGCATCCTCTCGCTGCAGAAATCCCTCGATACCGTCAGTTTCCAGGTCTCCGCCTACACCCGCGCGAGCAAGCTGCGCTTCTCTCCCGACTGGATCGGCGATCTCCTGTTCAACGGTATCGCCCAGCAAGCCACCCGAACCAACCAGGCCTACGGCATCCAGGCTGATGCCAGTTGGCTACCGTCCGACCAACACACCGTGCGCTTCGGCCTGACCGCTCAGGAGGAAGGGACCGCCGCAAAGACATTCTCCAGCGTCTTGCCCGTCGACGCCGCTGGCAACCCGACAACCGACCAGCCCGAGGGCATCGCCAACACCAGCCGCAAGCAGGGCGGTTTGTATGGAGTCTACATCCAGGATGAATGGAAGATCCTGCGCGATGTCATCATCAACGCCGGTATCCGCCTGGATACGGTCGAGCAGTATACCCACGAAAGTGCGATCAGCCCCCGCCTTGGCGTCGTCTGGACGCCGACCCGGACGACGACCGTGCATGCCGGATTCGCCCGATATTTTACCCCGCCGCCGTTCGAATTGGTCGGCTCCAACACGCTCGCGGGCCTGTCCGCCACCACCGCCGCACCCCTGAATACGGCGAACGACCCGGTACGGGCGGAGCGGGCTTCGTACTTCGACATTGGCCTGAGCCAACTCATCGTCCCCGGCCTGACAATTGGGGTGGACGCCTACTACAAGCAGTCACACAACCTGATCGACGAGGGCCAGTTCGGCGCACCCATCATCCTGGCCGCCTTCAACTACGCCAAGGGCCTGCAGGAAGGCGTCGAACTGACCACAAGCGTCGACCAGGGACCCTGGTCCGCATACGGCAGCCTGGCGCTGTCGCGGGCGATGGGAAAAGACATCGTCTCGGCCCAGTATAATTTCTCACCCGACGAACTGGCCTACATCCAGAACAATTGGATCCACCTCGATCATGACCAGCTGTGGACCGGGTCCGCGGGCGTCACCTACACCGTGAACCGCGACCAGGCGCGTCCGACCCGGCTCACCGTCGACGCCACCGTACAGAGCGGATTGCGAGCCAGCACCGCCACGGTCCCGAACGGTGCAGCACTTCCAGCGCACGGGGTGATGAACCTCTCGGCCGTCCAGAAACTGGCGTCGCATACCGAATTGCGGCTGGACGTCCTCAACGTCGGGGATACCACGTACCAAATCCGCAACGGCACCGGCGTCGGTGTCGGCGCCCCACAATATGGTATTCGGCGAACCATTCTGGCAGGACTGACCCAGCGTTTCTGAACCCGGTCAGCGCGGTAGCACGACCAGGCTTACCGCTCGGCAAGACCCGTGAATCCTGCATGACGGTTAATCGCGATATTGACACGACCGGGGCGCTTACTGCCACACTCGTTCCATCGAAGGAGGCAAATCCGCGCTGTCGCGCTTGACCCCGCCGTTCTGGCCGATCATTCCTCCCGCTCCCCGCGCCGGAACGGTCCGGCAGGGTCGTGCGGAGCCTCCTCGATGACCAAAACTGAACGCAAACGTCTGCACGTCATCACCTGGGGCTGCCAGATGAACGTGTACGACAGCGGCCGGATGGCCGACGTCCTGGCGCCGCTGGGCTACATCCCGGTAGCGGAACCCGACGGCGCCGACATGGTGATCCTCAACACCTGCCACATCCGCGACAAGGCGGCCGAGAAGGTGTTCTCCGAACTCGGCCGCCTGCGCCGGATGAAGGAAGCCACCGGCAACCGCATGATCCTCGCCGTCGCCGGCTGCGTCGCCCAGGCCGAGGGCGCGGAAATCCTCGCCCGCGCGCCCTATGTCGACATCGTCCTCGGCCCGCAGACCTATCATCGCCTGCCGGAAATGGTCGCCCGCGCGGCCCGCGCCGGCGGCAAGGTGATCGAGACCGACTTCCCGCCGGAGGACAAGTTCGACCACCTGCCGGACAGCGCCACGCCCCAGGGCGTCACCGCGTTCCTGACCATCCAGGAAGGCTGCGACAAGTTCTGCAGCTTCTGCGTCGTTCCCTACACCCGCGGCGCCGAACAAAGCCGTTCCGCCGCCGACGATCCTGCGCGAGGCCCGCCATCTGGTCGCCCAGGGCGCCCGCGAGATCACGCTGCTGGGTCAGAACGTCAACGCCTGGCATGGCGAGGCGCCGGACGGCTCGCACCTGGGGCCTTGGCCGGCTGCTGCGCGAACTGGCCGACGATCCGCGGATCTGCTGCGGCTGCGCTACGCCACGTCGCACCCGCGCGACATGGACGACGACCTGATCGCCGCCCATCGCGACCTGCCGACGCTGATGCCGTTCCTGCATCTGCCGGTCCAGTCGGGTTCGGATCGCATGCTGGCGGCGATGAACCGCAAGCACACCGCCGACGACTACCGCCGGATCGTCGACAAGCTGCGCGACGCGCGGCCGGATCTCGCGCTGTCGTCCGACTTCATCGTCGGCCACCCCGGCGAGACCGAGGCCGATTTCGAGGCGACCATGACCCTGGTCCGCGACATCACGTTCGCGCAGGCCTACAGCTTCAAATACTCGCCGCGCCCCGGCACGCCGGCCGCCGGCGCGCCCGCCCAGGTGCCGGAAGCCGAGAAAGACCGCCGCCTGCAAGCCCTGCAGGCGCTGCTGCGCGACCAGCAGAGCGAACTTCAACGCCGGCCTGCGTCGGCCTCGAGCTGCCGGTCCTGTTCACCGGGCCCGGCCGGCACCCTGGTCAGATCGCCGGACGTTCACCATTTCTTCAACCTGTCCACCTATCAGGAAGTGCCAATCTTATCGGCACCGAATTGATGGTGCGAATCGTCGCCAACCATCCAAACTCACTTGCGGGAACCCTTGTCCAGGAGAGACGAATAGCTTGACACACCTCGCCGCCCCTCGGCACCCCTCAGGCACCGACTGCCCCCGCCACATCCGGCGGCAAGGCCATCACCCTCCAGTTCAACGACAACACCCTGCTGCCCCTGCTTCTGGGGGATCACGACCGGCACCTGGTCCGGATCGAGCAGGCGCTGGGGGTTCGGCTTTCCTGTCGAGGCAACCGGATCGCCATCGCCGGGGACGCATCGCGGGTCGATGTCGCGCAGGAGATGCTGCGAGGGCTTGTGGCGGCGATTGGAGCGAGGCGAAAGCGTGGGACGGGCTGAAATCGAGGCGGCGATCCGCCTGGCGGACGCGGAGAACGATCCGCGCCTGCCGTTGTCCGACACTGCCGGCGATCCGCACCCGCCGCGGCGCCGTCGGTGCCCGCAGCCCCGGCCAGGTCGCCTATATGGAAGCGCTGGCGAGCCACGAGATGGTGTTCGGCGTCGGTCCGGCCGGCACCGGCAAGACCTATCTCGCCGTCGCCCAGGCCGTGGCGATGCTGCAGGCCGGCAAGGTCGACCGCATCGTGCTGTCCCGTCCGGCGGTCGAGGCCGGCGAGCGCCTGGGCTTCCTGCCCGGCGACATGAAGGAGAAGATCGACCCCTATCTGCGCCCGCTGTACGACGCGCTGCACGACATGATGCCGGCCGACCAGGTCATCCGCCGCATGACCAACGGCGAGATCGAGGTCGCCCCGCTGGCCTTCATGCGCGGCCGCACCCTGGCGCATTGCTACGCGATCCTGGACGAGGCGCAGAACACCACGCCGATGCAGATGAAGATGTTCCTGACCCGCATGGGCGAGGGGACGCGGATGGTCGTCACCGGCGATCTCAGCCAGGTGGACCTGCCGAACGGCGTCCGCTCGGGGCTGCGGGACGCGCTGGATACCGTCGAGGGCATCCAGGGCATCGGCGTTGTCCGCTTCGAACAACGCGACGTCGTGCGACATCCCCTGGTCGCGCGCATCGTCGGCGCGTATGATCAGCGCGAAGCAGCCCAGTGGCAGAGGTGCGGCGAGAGCGGGAACGACCGCAGAACAGCGAGTAATTGAACACCGATGGAACCTCCTAGTACCCGGCCGCCCGACCTCGATGGTCCAACCATCGAGATCGTCGTGGCGGATCCGGCTTGGCACAGACTGATACCGAACGCCGGAACGATCGTCCGGCGGGCGGCCCACGCCGCCGGTATGGAAGGGCACGATCGTCCTGTCGTCCAACCGCGTCGTTCGTGGCCTGAACGGGCGTCATCGCGGCAAGAACAAGCCCACCAACGTCCTGACCTACGAACATCCGGCGCCGGAAATCATTCTGGCGCTACGGCGTGGTCCGCGCCGAGGCGGCCGCCCAAGGCCGACGTCCCGCGCCACCATCTCGCCCATCTTGTCGTTCACGGCGCGCTGCACCTCAGCGGCGAGGACCACGACCATCCCGGCGACGCTCGTCGTATGGAGATGGCCGAATCCCGCATCCTGCACCGCATCGGCGTGCCCAACCCCTGGAAACGCACATGAGCGGCCAACACGGTACCCTCCTCGGCCGGCTCGGTTATCTGCTCGGACGCAAGCAGACCGAACATTCCTTGCGCGAATTCGATCGCCGAGCTGGTGCAGGAAGCCGCGGATGCGCAGCAAATCCCCGGCGAGCAGCCGGAACTCGACCGCCATGAACGCCTGCTGATCGCCAACGTTCTGCGCCTGCGCGAAACCACCGCCGATGACGTGATGGTCCCCCGCGCCGACATCGTCGCCATGCGCGCCGACGTAACACTGAGCCAGGCGATCGAGCTGATCCGCAACGACGGCCATTCCCGCCTGCCGGTCTACCGCGAGCAACTCGACGACGTCATCGGCATGATCCACATCAAGGACGTGTTCGCCTATGTCGGCCGGCCGGAAGCCTTCACGCTGGAGGCCATCATGCGCAAGCCCCTGATGGTCGCGCCGCAGATGCCGGTGCTTGACCTGTTGTTGCAGATGCGCCTGCAGCGAATCCATCTGGCGCTGGTGGTGGACGAATACGGCGGGATCGACGGTCTGGTGACCATCGAGGACCTGGTCGAAACGATCACCGGCGACATCGCCGACGAACACGACGACGTCGAGGCGCCGATGATCACCGAACGGCCCGACGGCGCGCATGGATCTGAACGCCCGGATGCCGATCGAAGACTTCGAGGAAAAAGTTGGCCTCGATCCTGACGCGAGGACGAACGCGACGCTGACATCGACACCGTCGGCGGCCTGGTCTTCACCCTCGCCGGCCGTGTGCCGACCCGCGGCGAGGTGATCAGCCATCCTTCCGGCATGGAATTTCGTGTGCTGGACGCCGACGCCCGCCGTATCCGCCGCCTGCGTGCCCGCCGAACCGAAACCACCACCCCAGCCGCCGCGGCCTGACATCATATCGGTCGGCGCGGCCTGGGGCAGCGCGGTTCCGGGCCCGCACAACATGCAGCGTGGGAAGATCAGCGGATCTTGGCCAGCGCGGTGAATTTTAGAGCGCGATCGTCTGACGTTGACCCAACCTCAGACGTGAATCGTCCTCTAAAGCCTTGGCTCCATGCTTCGAATTTCATCCAGCAAAGCGAGTGAATGGTATCGATCTGGACGCCCATCAGGCGTGCAGCTAATATTTGGCGAGGGATAAGAAAAACGCATACACCAACAGCATCGGCTGCCAACAGCCAATGCTCGGTAAGAAGCGACAAAGGGGACGGAAATGACATCACTCTTCGCGACCCTTGAAAAAGGGCGACCCTATTTCCTGAGTATTTTGCGCATCGTCGTCGCTCTGCTATTCCTGGACCACGGCCTGCAAAAATACATCGGCTTCCCTTCGGCTAGCCCTCCAATGAACACCCTCCTGTATGTTCAAGGAGCGATCGAGGTCATCGGCGGCATCCTGCTTCTCATCGGCGCCTATACGCGGGAGGTGAGCTTTGTTCTCGCCGGGGACATGGCCGCGGCGTATTTCATGGCGCATTTCCCAAGTTCTTTCTTTCCCTCGGTCAATGGCGGAGACGCGGCAGTCCTGTTCTGCTTCGTCTTTCTCTATATTTTCTTCGCTGGCGGCGGAGCCTGGAGCGTCGATCGCACCCGACTAAAGCGAAACTAATACCGCAGTCTCGCAGCAAAAGGCCTGTCGAACAAACTCTCTTTTCGGTAGGCCGAGCCGACAGCTATGTTGGTGTGCCGGGCCTCCGCCCGTCCGTCGCCCGGTCCCATCATCATTCCAACCGAACCCGCGGCTGAATCGCGATCTCAAGTTGCGT
Organism: uncultured Alphaproteobacteria bacterium; assembly: GCA_963790515.1. GTDB lineage: Bacteria > Pseudomonadota > Alphaproteobacteria > Acetobacterales > Acetobacteraceae > Rhodopila. The sequence goes on from CAWBPF010000009.1 coordinate 391,287, forward strand.
TGTCACCGCGAACAAGTCCGCCTGACATAACTCGATTGTCCGCCCCACCACGGCAAACAGTGCCACACCGAACAACGGCACCGCGCCCGCAGGCTGAACACCGCGATTCGCCGGGCCCCGTACCTGTCACGCATCAGTTCAAGCAGACAGTGTCGCGTAAATGGTCCGCCACAACGGTCCGGAACGTCCCTCTTGGTCCATCCATAAGGTCGGTCCTAATGGCCCGATACAGATCAAACGTAAGAACAGAGTAACGAAAAGCCAAATCCAAAGTGCCAGCGGCAAGCTGTCCCCGCCCGGTCCGGATAGCAGGGCGGCATCATGAAACAGAGCCACGTGCTATCGGGCGGTGCCTACGGTCCTCCGGCCGGGACCAATTCCACCGGTCGAACACAGCCGCCGTCCCCTGTATCGGGGCTTCCGCGCGCCACCTCAGCAGCGCGCGAAACCAAGCCCCGATCCCGCCCGGCGCGAATGCCGAACGGCCAGAAAGGTCAGGCTGGTGACAGGACGTGAATGATCCGGCTGGCAATCAGGTCCTTTGTCTTCGCACCATAAGCAGCCATGTGCGGAGACGCGGCATGGGCTTTCAGGTGGTCCAGGCTCTCCCACTTCTCGATTACCAGGAACGTGTCGGCGCCAAACTTGGTCTGGAACGAGCCGACGCCATCCGCGTCGACCGCCGGCCCGTATTCGATACAGCCGGCCTCGGCATGCACCGCTGGCATGTTGGCGCGAAATGCATCCAGGATCGCGTCGCGACTGCCTGGCTTGGCGGTGATGATGGCAACAACGTGGATCATTGTGTCACTGCTCCTTGGGTTAGGTCACGCAAATGCGCGCCATGTGTTAGGCCGCGCGAGTGCGCGCCGTTGCCATGATGCTACAAGACGACGCCTGCGCGAAGACCCGGCGCCGACACGGTTGACAACGCCGCTCGCAGATCATTAAATAAGCGGTTATAAATCAATTATGAAACAAACAGATGCGCCAGATTATGCCTGGTCTGGCGCTTCTCGCCGGCACCTGTCTGGCGCCTCATGGCGCCGCTGCGCAAGGAAGTTAGTACATAGGCGGCAGCGCCGGTGCCGTGTTCGTTGCAGACTACGCCAAATCCACCACATTCTTCAACGGTCTCGGTGTCTACGGCCCCGGCACGAACACCAGCAGCTACAACCCCGGTGGGGTGATCAATACAGCCGTCGGCTACCGTTTGCCGCTCGGCTTCCGTGCGGAAGTCGAGCTCGGCTGTAGCCACTTCAATATTGCAACAATAGATCTACTCAGCACCAACGGTGTATTCCCCAAACTCAACGGATCGCGCCTGTCAAATCCATCGGGCGGGAGTTACGATCGTTTCACAGCCATGACCAATCTGTTTTACGATCTCCCGGTCACCTTCGCCGGCATAACGCCCTACCTCGGCGGGGGCGTCGGCTGCTTCCATGGGACCTCGACCGACGCGGCCTTCGGGACCAGTGGGGGCTCGACATTCACCATACGCGGCGCTAGTGGCGAAAACGCCGTTATCATGGGAGAAATCGGCATGTCCTACGCCCTCATGCCCAGGCTAAGCTTGGTGCCCGCATATCGCTACGAATACTTCTTTGGAACATCGATCCACAACGCCAATACGGTAAAGATCGGCCTTCGCCACGCAATTTGACCCCCGTGCGTCAGGCGTTCGCCATCGATGCGGACGCCTCGGCCGGGGCAATTTCCCCGAACAGCACGCCATAAGGCCCCAGGGCGTCATCACCACGAAGACAATCCTCGAACCCGTGTCCCGCCAGCATCGAGAATTTGCCCGTCACCGCCAAATCCAACACGACAGGTTGACCGGATAGATTAAACACCGCCTGCACTTGCCGCCCGTCATGCTCGCGCACGAAACCGATCAACGGCTCCGGCAGGACCATCGGCGTCAAGGTGCCATGCAACAGCGGCGGCACGCCCCGCCGCCAGCTCAGAAACTGCCGGAACGCATGCAGCAGCGACGTCTCATCTGCCTCCTGCACACCCACCGCAAGTGCACGATGCCCCTCCGGCACCGGTAGCCAGCCCACATCCGCGGTGGTGAAGCCGCCCATTGCCGTATCCGAGCGCCAGGGCATCGGTGTCCGGCTACCGTCACGCCCGCGAAATTCCGGCCAATAGGCAAGTCCAAACGGATCACGCAAATCGCTTTCTGCCAGCACAGCCTCGGTCAGTCCCAATTCTTCGCCCTGATACAGACAAACACTGCCGCGCAACGAAAGCAGCAGTGCCATCAACAGCCGGGCGAACGCCGGATCGGGTGCCGAGCCAACCGACGGATTCCAGCGGCTGACAGCTCGTTCCACATCGTGATTACTGAACGACCAGCACGTCCAGCCATCGGTTCCCGCGCCCGCCAGATCGCGTAGCCAGCCGTTGACCGTTTGCCAGTCGAACGCGCCGCGTAACGGACGCAGGGTGTAGGCCATGTGCAGCCGATCCGCCCCCTCGGTGCAAGCGACCACCCGCTCGAAAGCGCCGGGCTGGCTCGAAATCTCGCCCAGAGTCGCGGTTCCGGGAAAGGCGTCCATCAACCCGCGGATACGCGCCAGCAGCCCCATTGCTTCCGGCTGGAGCATATCGTGCCTGTGCAACTGCATCCCAAACAGCTTGGCCGGAACAACCGCCATCCCCGCCGCCGGATTGGACCGCAGCAACCGGTCATGCACCATGAAGTCGACAGCATCCAGGCGGAACCCGTCCACCCCGCGTTCCAGCCAGAATCGTCCGGTTTCCAGCAACGCGTCCATCACCGCCGGATTGTGCAGGTTCAGCGCCGGCTGGTGACCCAGGAAATGATGCAGAAAATACTGCCGCCGCCGCGGCTCCCACGTCCAGGCGGAGCCGCCGAACACCGACAGCCAGTTGTTGGGCGGCGTGCCGTCGGCGCTAGGATCTGCCCACACATACCAGTCCGCTTTCGCAGCCGTCCGACTCGCGCGACTGTCCAGAAACCAGGCGTGTCGGTCCGACGTATGGCTCCACACCTGGTCGATCAGCACCTTCAACCTCAACGAATGGGCCCGTTCCAAAAGCGCATCGAAATCCGCCATTGTCCCGAACAACGGATCGACGTCCGTGTAATGACTGACGTCATAGCCAAAGTCTCGTTGCGGCGAAACAAAGAACGGACATATCCAGATCGCATCGACCCCAAGTCGAGCGACGTAGTCAAGCCGAGCGGTGATGCCGGGAAGATCACCAATCCCGTCGCCGTTGCTGTCGTAAAAGCTGCGTGGATAAATCTGGTAGATAACTCCGCCGCGCCACCATTCCGTTGCAGTCATGAAGATCCTCCTCGCGGAGGCCTGTACCAAAAGCGGCGCGTGACCTTCAACCCCAAATTCACGAAAATGCGAGCGCTTCGACCGTTAGAGCGGCTATGGTCGCTTTCGCGCCACGCCTTCTAAACAGATGCCAAATCCGATATCAGGCGCACATACCGGTCAATCGCGAGTACAATTCCTAATGTCAAACGCGTCCACGATCCTGCTTGTTCCCTTCATTCTCGCTTTTCTGGTGTTTGTCCTGCGGTTCTACAGCCGGGAACGCGCGGCGTCGGTGACCAATCCCAGCTTTTTGCTGGCAATGTTGACAGTGCTGGTTGCCGGCGCCTACCTGATCCTCGGCGTCATCGATTCGTTGCCGCCCTACAGTACGATCGGGTTCGCAGCGGTTGGGCTGATCCTGCTGGTAACAGCCATCTTGCGCATGTTCATGATCTGAACAGCCGCTTTACAAATGCTCCCGTCACAGCCGTTCAATCCACGCCGGCGTCACTTCTGCAACAACCGCGACCAGAAGCCGGTCGTGGCCCGCTTGCCATGTGCCACATGCGGCGAGTACGCAGGCGGCGGCAGGGCACTGCTGATCAAATGCCGCCCGATGTCCCGCGCCGCGATCTTGGCCTGCTGAAACCGGATGATCGAACCTGCCACCTCGTCAACTCCGCGCTCCGTCAAGGTCCGGGCCCAGGCTTCCGCCGCTTCGAACAACCCGGCCCGGCGCAGCACGTCCAGTCGCCGCAATCCCAGTTCGATGTCATTCGTGCCGTCCCAAAGCGCCGCCACCTCGGCCCGCAGTTGAGCCGGCTCGGTCATCGCCGCCGCGTCATCCGCCGCCCAAGCCGCCTGTAACAGTGCCTCCGCCTGCTGCGGCCGGTCGCCGGTGCGCTCACAGATCAGCGCCCACCGCCGGAATGGCAGCGTCTCCTCCAGTACCGATGTGCTCAGCATGCGATACTCATCGGACTCAACCACGGCGCGGGCAGTGGAGGGCAGGGCGGTCAGATCCGGCCCCGCTGCCCCGCATTTCGGACAAACCTCGATCCAGTCCCGCAGCGTCGACCGCGCGGGTTCCCCAGGCCGCATATCCAGATCAGGTGCGATATCCGGTTGCGGCGCTCGGAACGGCGCCCGCACGCCAGTGCCGCAAACTCCACAGGTTGGTTCGCTCATGATGATCCCATCTCCGCCCGTATCCCATCACGCAGACGCTGCATCGCCCGATCCATCAGGCCCGCCGACTGGGCAAAACAAACCCGAAGCCAGCCTTCTCCCGCCGCGCCGAACGCTACGCCGGGTGCAACTGCAACGCCATGGCGGGTGACAAGTTTCTTCGCCAGATCCAGGCTGTCGCGCAAGCCATCCACCGCCAGGAACGCATAGAATGCCCCGGTCGGGGACCGGTAACGCACGCCGCTCAACCCCGTCAGCGCCTGGCTGGCCAGTTCTCGCCCCGTCGCACAATGCGTCCGGAACCGCTCCATCGTCTCGGTATCTCCGACCGCCGCCACCCCGGCGTGCTGGATGAACGGCGCGACACCGGAATGCACCGTCTCCACGATATCGACAATTCTCTCCTGGGCGCCTTCCGGCATCACCAACCATCCAAGCCGCCAACCGGTCATCACCCAGGTCTTGGAAAAACTGTTGCAGACAATGATGCGGTCATCCGGTTCCGCGATATCCAGCATCGACGGTGCTGCCGCGCGCCCGTCATACACCAGCCGCGAGTAAACCTCGTCCGCGATCAGCCACGCCCCGTGCCGCTGCACAATCGCGCGGATCGCTCGAAGCTCCGCCTCCGTCGCCGTCCACCCGGTCGGATTGCCGGGGGAATTGAGGACAAACACCCGCGCCCCCGCCATCATCGAGTCCAGCCGGTCAAGGTCCAGCCGGAAGCTCCCATCCGGCTGCGCATCCAGGTCGATCTGCTCGACAATCGCGCCACGCAGCTTCGCGGCGCTCGCGATGTTGGGCCAGATCGGGCTGTGCACTACCACGCGGTGGCCGGCCCGAACCACGGCGGCCATCGCGATCGACAACGCCGCCATGCCCGAGGCCGTCACCTGGATGCGGTCTTCCGTCACCGGCCGGGCATGCAGCCGGCTCAGGTAGCCGGCTAGGGCGTCGCGCAGGACCGGCAGGCCCCGCACATCCGGATACCGGGTCTCGCCGTCGTGCAGCGCTTGCACAGCCGCTTCGCGGGCCACCGCCGGGCTGGGTTGATCCGATTCGCCGAAACACAGGAAGTCCACGTCCGGCGTGGCGAAGGCCAGGCGGGCCACCTCGACGATCCGAGAGCCCGGTATAACCGTGAGATCCATGCCGTCCATATAGGTGTCCTTGAACAGAATCAGGGTCAGCGCCGACGTGCGTCGCGCTGTATTTGCCTTTGAATGTAAAGAAACAACGACAGCGCTCCGATCGCTGCCACGATCCCGCCCACCATCGGGACCATCGTGTCGGACGCCAGCACGCTGCTGCCGGTTTGCGCCTTGTGCAGCGAATCCAGCTCCATCACACCGGCCAGTCCGCCCGCCGTGCGACGATCGGCCGGCGTCGCGTCGCCATAGGCCTTGCCGGGACGAAAATTCAGCCCGGCCAGAAAATTGTCAGCCATGCGGCTGACAGCCTCAGCCCGTTGCAAACTCGTGTTGATCGTGAGGTGTACGTAACCTTCCCGCCCGAAGCCGATTGCGTGGTAGGTGATTTCCCCGTCCGACTCGCGTGGCGCGCTCTTGGGAAGGATCAGCGCCGCCCAGGAAAGTTGATGCAACTCCGGATTATAGCGCGGCGGCACGACCCACCGACGGACTTCCCGTTCTTCCAGATTTTCCTGCGTCCGGACCGCATTGTGACGTTCCACCGTATCTCGGAGGCTGGACAGCAGATCATCAGGCGTCCAGCCCAGGGCTGCGTCGGCATCAATCGATCCCACCGGAACCAAGCGAATGATGCCGGCTTCCTCCGCGCCGTCAGGGCCGAGCAGCATGGCCTTGAACTCAGGCGGGACAGGTTTGCCCAGGGCCGTCAGCAAGCGTGCCGCGGGTTCTTTCGGCACGATCAACAGGCCATCCGCAAGCCGCACCGTCGCCTGATCATCGATGTCCGCCCGCGCCGGTGCGCCGATGGATTGACGCAGTGCGGAAGTAAAGGCCTGCTCAGAGGTGTCCTGTACCTCGGTGGCCGGATCGATCTCAGGCGAGGCGGCCATGGCGGCTGAACCGACAACGGCCACCATGCACGTTACTAAAACGACTCGAAACAAAGTCGGTTTCCTTCATACCAACCAGATCGAGCTCGAAATATCACACCGCCATGACTACAAGAAATCGAAAACAGCAGAATCCGCGATGGGTGCATGATTTATCACAGCACGCATCGACGTCGGCCCACCCCTTGTGCGGTGCGTCATGCCGACGATGCTCGGCCTGTATCGCTTTTCCTGTGCAACAAAGCAGCCGACGGCGGGCGATCCACAACATGCCGATGCCAGCCGGTCAGGCTCGCCTCGGGGGGATTCATACCGCCGGCGTGAAGGCCTGACCGATACCCCCACATGGGGTTGGCGGCGCAGGCGCGCACAAATCAATCCGATACCGCCGGCTGTTGGCTCAGTCACGGGTGCATATCAACGGTCGCGGAGATCAGTTTGCCAAGCCTTAGAGTTGAGCCGGCCCTGACATGAAATCGTACCCAAATACGTCCGGAAATCGGTCGTTTTTGCCGTCAAAGACCGGCGCCATTGCCCTCAAGGATCGGCGTCATGTGCGCCAGGCGCTTCCAGGTGCGCAGCCAGACCACGACGCACAAGCCCGCACCAATCAACACCGGGATCTGCAACCCAAGGAATTCGGACGCGATGCCGTAAGCCAGCGCTCCCATCGCAGGCGCCGCGCGGGTGATCATGCCCCACGTGCTCAACACCCGCCCGATCATTCCGGGCGCGGCCGAATTCTGCAGCAGAGTTTGACAGGAAATCCCGTGCATCGTGGTGGCGGCGCCGATGGCGGCGACGCAGATCACGCCGATGGCAAAAACATGCGTCGCGACAAAGCCAGCGGTGGCAAGCGCCAGGATCAACCCGCAGCCTATCGCAATACGCGTGAGCCCGGTCATCCGCCCGCGCACCGCAACCGCCATCCCGCCGATCAGCGCGGCACAGCCCATCGTGCTCGCGAGCGTCGCCAGTCCTTCCGCCCCGCGGCCAAACTGGTCCGCAACATAAGGCGGCAGCATCTCCGGCACCGAGCGCAAGGTCATGCCCACGGTCGCGGCGAACAGCATCATCGGGCCGATGCCGCGATGGTTCGCAACATACCGGATGCCATCGAACGCATCATGCCAAACACTGAATCCGCTCGGTTTACCCCGCCTGATCGCCGGATCCAGCGCCAGCAGGTGCATCGTCAGACTGGCGTACAAAAACGCGAATGCGTTCACCACGATCGACGGCACCACGCCCCACATCGCGATCATCGGCCCGGAAATCGCCGGACCTACGAACCGCGCGGCATTGTACGTCAAGGAATTCAACGCCACCGCGCCCGGCAGATGCGACCGAGGCACCAGTCCCGGGATCAGGCACTGCCGCGCCGGCTGCGCAAACGTCTCCGCCGCGCCGTTGCAAAGCGTCAGGAAGGCCATGAACTCCACCCGGATCAATCCGGTCAGGATCAGCTTCACCAGGATCACCGCCTGTGCCACGGTGACGAACTGGCTCGCCATGGTCAGCCGCACCCGGTCCATCCGGTCCGCCACCGCCCCGGCGATGGGCGAGATCACCACCGACGGCGCCAGATTACAGAACGCGATGATGGCCACCCAAAGTGCGGAGTGCGTCAGCTCCCACGCCAGCCAGTCCGTCGCGATGCGCTGGATCCACGAGCCGGTCCAGCACACGATGCTGCCGGAGTAGAAGATCCGGGCGTTTCGCTGGGCCAGCACACCGCCGATCGCCGACAGGCTGGCCATGCCAGCTGCTAGTGGTGCGTGACGGGTGGGGCCGGCACGGTACGCTCAGCGCCGGTGCCGGTGTTGCGCACGCAATCACTCACCATCCGGTCGTGCACGAACAGGTCGGACAGGCCACGATTGGTCACATCAGGCACATAGTTGCCCGAGTACGGGGTGTTGACCTGCGACTGCGGGCTGTAGATTTCGCCACGGTTCTGCTGGTTGTAGGCCTCTTCCGCACGGTTCTGGCACGCCGCTCGGGTGGCAGCATCGGCTTGCGCCTGCCCGCTCGGCGGCGGCGCGTTGCATGCAGACAGGCCGGTCACGGCCATGACCGCGATAACACGAAGACACCTCATGAACTGGCTCCTGAAAGGCGTTGCGCCGCCTGTGGAGCTTCGATCTGGAAGCCGGTCACGAAGCGGGACAGCCGCACCCGGAAACCCGCTTCATCGAATCGGGCCTCCCTGGTGAGCGGCTGGCTCGCCGCGGCTTTTAGCAGAGCCGGATGGAATTCGGCACCATCCCGCGCCAGATGAAACAGTGACCGCGTCCACGGGGCACGCGCCAGCAGGTCGATGAGCGCGAGCAGCCGCAGGCACAACGACAGCCCGGATGCGTTGGCGATACCGACGGTGCGGTCCACCGCACCGACCCAGCAGCGCGCATCGCGGTCGGCCAGGGCCAGATCGGTATGGCTGCCATCCGGCCGGTTGAAGCGAAAGCCGCGCACCGCACCCTGATGTTCAGCCAGCGCCGCCTCCCGCGCCGCATACCATGCGCGTTCAAGGTCGCGCTTGCAGACGCTGGGCAGCGCCTCCGGCGGCAGGTCGATCAGGTAGGTCATGAGGCCATCAGGACCGCCGCCGACGCGGATGCTTCCGCCGGACGCTTCCCGGTCTGAGGGCTGCTGTTGAACGCTCATCCCCTCAAGGATGGACCCGCTCGCGCCGCCACGCCAGTGTCGTGTCGCGTCAAGCAAGAAATTTCAGCCATGCACGCGGACCGACGGCCCCGATCGTGACGCCGCTGACGCTCCTGGCTACGGTGCGCGCCGCTCCCGCAGGTTCTGGCACGGTTTCTCGATCGGCAGGAATGATCTGCGGGCAATCGTCGAAGTTCCTGTGCCGCACGATTCCCTTCCCTGTGGAGATCGCTCAGGTCAAATGGTAGCCGCCCATCCGCCAGCGCAAGCGACGTCCCAGCGGCAAATCGTCGCGACGGCATTCAAGGCGGTAGACTGAGGCTGACCGACAGTCCGCAAGCAACACCCGGCGGTCCGGCCCCAGGCAACAAGCCGGCCTCGGCTGCAGCATCGCCCTGACGACGTGCTGCGCGAGATTTGTCCGGGCGTCGCTGAGATTGCGTTTAACGAGATCAATAAGGTGACGATATCATATTGATAATATATCTTCTCAGCCTACTCTCGACTTGGTAGTCGGACCGAATGTTGATGCCTCCAAATACCGAGTAACGATGATATAAGTGCGATGATGCCATGTTTGTAGTTTATAGCCAATGCCGATCACAGACCGAATGTTGAATAAGACGATTAACATCGTTTATCAGTAAATTATATTCGATTACATACTAAATCCATATGAAACAGCTCCGTCGAGACCGTTATAATCAGCATTTTCATACACGGTACAAATAGATACCAAAACGGTACACGAAGTATTGCCGGCCGGCAGCCTCGGGCATCGAAGTCAAATCGAATGATATGACCGATGAAGCGGGGAACCTGTCGATCACAACCGTAACATATCGATAATGCCAGCCGTGCGCGACCGTCGAACATCGCTGGTGAACACGCCCTCCGCCGTCAGCAACATCATGAACGTTTCCAAGGCCCATTATTCGCCGAGACCTGGATATTACTGCGAAATTCTCCAGGAATGTGGTGGCATCGGCTTCGACAGCAATCATCGGGCGAATGCTGCGTGCAAAACCCACAGATGGCCGGCTGTTTCAGACAAACGATCACAAAAACGTACAGAAATAGCAACATAGACGTCATCACTGGATGGACGAACCGACGCCATCGCGCCACTATCGCACCGCTGCCCCAGTATCGCACCGCTGCCAAAGTGAGAAGGTCGAGCCATGCCGTCTGACATCCAGGGCGATCTCTGCACCCTGACCGCAACCGCTGCCGCCCGCCTGATCCACGACGGCAAACTACACCCGCAGGCGCTCATGGAAGCCTACCTCGACCGCATCGCCGAGCGTGACCCCGCCGTCCGCGCTTTCGCCCATTTCGACCCCGCCAAAGCCCGCGCCGCGGCGGCCACCGCGCCGGCCGGCCCGCTCCAGGGCATCCCCATCGGGATCAAGGACGTCCTCGACACCGCCGATATGCCCAGCCAGTACGGCTCCCCCATCTGGGCCAACCACCAGCCCCGCGCCGACTCCGCCCCCGTAGCCTGGGCCCGCGCCGCCGGAGGCGTCCCCATCGGCAAAACCGTCACCACCGAGTTCGCCACCCGCGCCCCCGGCCCAACCCGGAACCCCGCCAATCCCGCCCACACCCCAGGCGGATCATCCTCCGGCTCCGCCGCCGGGGTCGGCGCCGGCCTCTTCCCCCTGGCCTACGGCACCCAAACCGCCGGCAGCATCATCCGCCCCGCCGCCTTCTGCGGCGTCGTCGGCTACAAACCCACCTACGGCATGATCAGCCGCAACGGCATGAAGATCATGGCCGACAGCCTCGACACCGTCGGCGTCATCGCTCGCACCGTCCCCGACTGTGCCCTCTTCGCCAGCGCCGTCTCCGGCCGGGACCTCGGCAACCCCGACGTCCGGCCAGACACCACACCCCGCATCGGCATCTGCCGCTCACCGGTCTGGCGCATCGCCGCACCCGAAACCCAGGCCTTACTGACCCAAGTCACCGAGGCTCTCAATCGCGCCGGCGCCGTAATCACCGAGCGCGAGCTCCCGCCGATCTTCAACGCCTTGATCGACGCCCACCCCATCGTCATGAACAACGAAAGCGCCCGCGCCCTGGGTTGGGAACTCGCCACCCACCCGGACCAAATCACCGAGGGCCTGCGTGAGCGCCTCGCATTCGGCCTGAACCAAACCGAAGCCGCGCTCGAAAACGCTTACGCCGTCTTTGAAACCACCCAGCACGCCTTTCCCGATGCGATGGCAGGACTCGACGTGCTGATAACCCCATCCGCCCCCGGTGAGGCGCCAAAAGGCCTGGAGTGGACCGGAGACCCAGCCTTCAACTCCATCTGGACCTCGCTGCACGTCCCCTGCGTCACCGTCCCCGCCGGCGCCGGACCCAACGGCCTGCCGCTCGGCATCCAGATCGTCGGCCGTCGCAACGACGACCGCGCCGTCCTGGCCTGGGCGAGATGGGTGCAGGCCGCGATCAGCTAATCCCCGCGCCGCGCGCCCCCTCCCGCCGATCACATCTCGCTCCAGGTCCATCCCCGCCGCCACAGGCCCGTCCGCCAGACCTCACGATCTTCGACACCATCCAATCGACACGACCCACCAGCCTCGCGACGATCCCCGCTTCCGGCGCACTGGAAACCACCCCGCCAATCGGCCTACGCTACGCGCCGATCTTGCCGCGCCGGAAAGAGGCCCCGATTGCACGACAGCCGACCAATCCTGTTCGCCGGCGACCCGCACCGCAATTTCGCCCCCATCCTTCGGGCCTGCGCTGAATCCGCCGCCGGGACCCTGATCCTGGTCGGCGACTGCGACTGCCCCGCGCCGCTCGATCAAGTGCTGGCGCCGGCGATCGGGCAGGGGTGGGAAGTACTGTGGATCCTCGGCAACCACGACACCGAAACCATCGCCGCGTACGACAATCTCACCAGCCATGCCGGTAACCTCGGCCTGCGTGCCACCTGCATCGGCACGACCCGCATCGCCGGCCTACCGGGCGTCTTCAAACCCAGGGTTTGGCAGCCCAACGGCGGCCCGCCATCGTTCCATTCCCGATCCGCGTTCCAGGCCGCTCTGCGTCCCGGCGAGCCCTGGCGCGGCGGCCTGCCGCTGTTCCACCGCGACACCATCTTCCCCGAGGACTTCGACCACCTCGCCGCCATCCCCTGCGACATCCTGGTCTCGCACGAAGCACCCTCCAGCCATCCCCATGGCTTCGCGGTGATCGACGCCCTCGCCCAGGCCTGCGGCGCCCGCCTGATCGTGCACGGCCACCACCATCAATCCTACGAGGCCACACTGCCAGGCGGCATCAGGGTCCGCGGGCTTGGCCTCGCCGAACCTTGGCTACTCGACCAGACGAACCCGCCGTCGCGTCACCCTTAGCCCCGCGATCCCAGTGACGAGCACCGTCAGCGACGCCGGTTCCGGCACCACACCGTTGTATCCAATCGCCTCCAGCATCGCGAACTCCGGAGAGGTCGCATTGTACGGCAGGACAACGCCGGCGCTGCTGAACGCCGACTGAATATTGTTGCTGGTGTTGAAGTCCGCGTAGTCCCCCTGTACTGGACTGGTTAAACGCAACGATAGCCGTTGCACCCCCATCCACCGAAAAATACGACGACGAACCGCCGGACGTGCTGAAGCTTGCCACCCCCCGCGCCGCGTAGCGATAAAGGTCCAGCACCCCCACGTCGCTGCTGTCAGCCGAGTTACCCGACGCGATCGCGTTCAACACTGACCCCTGACCGCCACCCCCCAGGATCTCGTCGATTTCATGCTCGACCGCGTTGATCGCGCTGTATGCGCCCGCCACTGCCGTCGTCCCGTAGTTCAGGGAAAAACTCGTCGTCAGCGTCACCACGCCGTCATAGCTTTGACGGCAACCCGCCACAAAGCTTCCGCTGGCAGCGAAGCACCCGGTGGCCCCCGCAAGCCCAAGCGCCACCCGAGCATCGGCCGACGTCAGGACAACCGATCCCCCGCTGCTCGGTTTGTTGCCCGACGCCAGGTTGGCGACTGCCGAGGCTAAGACCGCGTTCGACGCCTCGCGGTGCGACACCGCGGTCAGGTCAGACACATAGGTTGTGTAGCCCAGGTTGTAATCGGCCGTTTGGCTCTGCCCGAGAAAGCTGCCGGAGGTCTGGGTAAATACGATTCCAACCGTCCCCGCATTGGAATAGAGCGAGTTGATACCGCCGATGGCATTGCTGATCGCCGCTTCGACCGCCGCCGCGTTGGCCGCGCCGGTGATCGAGCCGTCAAACAACGGCGTGATCGTCAGCGCAACAACTGGATTTCCACCCGCGACAGTGCCCAGCAACAGCCCGCCAAAGGCCGGTGGTCCCAAAGACCGAAACCATGCAGCCAACTGATTTATCCATTCAATACGGTTGCGGAAACCCAGCAAAAACGACATATCAGACGCGGAAACATAAATCTAAACCAATATTATTGCAATTAGTAAACGTAAGCCGCCGGCCAACCCCCACCATCTCGCCCACGACCGAAGTCTCAATCCCGCGCCACAATCCCACCCAACCAGACGCATGCCCGGCGTCCGCAACCTGCATTGGCCTTCGCTGTCACGATATCGTAGTCTCCCCCGCAGACGTCCCTTTCAGACAACGAGACACCTGTGAACCAAATCGCGATCACCCGGACCGCCACGCCGAAACAGCCTCCCGCCGATGAGACGCTGGCGTTCGGAAAGGTCTTCTCCGACCACATGTTCCTGATGAACTACGAAGTCGGAAAGGGCTGGCACAACCCCCGGATCGAGCCCTACGCGACCGTTCACCCTCGACCCCGCAACCTGCGTCCTGCACTACGGCCAGGCGATCTTCGACGGCCTGAAAGCCTTCCGCGGCAGTGACGGCCAGATCCGCCTGTTCCGCACCCCCGACCATGCCCGCCGGCTCAACCGATCCGCCCACTACCTTTGCATCCCGGAACTCGACCCCGCGATGGTCGAGGAATCCATCCGCGCCCTGGTGGAGATCGACCAGCGCTGGGTCCCCGCGATGGCCGGCACCTCGCTTTATATCCGGCCCACCGTCATCGCCACCGAGACATTCCTCGGCGTCCATCCGTCCCACAGCTACCTGTACTACGTGATCGTCGGACCCGTCGGCGCCTACTACAAGGAAGGCATGAATCCGGTCCGCATCCTGGCCTCCGACCAGTATGTCCGCGCCGTCCGCGGCGGCCTCGGGGCGGCCAAGACCATGGCCAACTACGCCGCCAGCCTCTACGGCGCCGAGGAAGCCCAGAAAGCCGGCTACACCCAGGTCCTCTGGCTGGACGGCGGTCGAGCACAAATACCTCGACGAAGTCGGCACCATGAACATCATGCTGAAGATCGGCAACGAGGTCCTGACCCCGCCCCTCAACGGCGCCATCCTCGACGGCATCACCCGCAATTCCGTCCTGACCCTGCTGCGCGACTGGGGCCTGCGGGTCTCGGAACGCCCGATCTCGATCGACGAGGTCATCGCCGCCGCCCAGGCCGGCCGCTGGAAATGTGGGGCACCGGCACCGCCGCCGTCATCTCCCCCGTCGGCGAGCTCGGCTATAAGAACGAGCGCTATACCATCAACGGCGGCAAGACCGGCGCACTGACCCAGAAGCTCTACGACACCATCGTCGGCATCCAGTACGGCACCGCGCCGGACCCGCACGGCTGGGCCCGCCCGCTCGGCAACCGTCTGGGCGGCTGACCACGACCAAAACCGGCAGCCGTGGCGGCTCAGGTCGCCCACCACAGCTGCCCCGTCTGAGATCCTCCGCTCCCGTCACCGCGCGGCCAAACGAGCCTCGCTGCCGCGCGACCCCGGTAGACAAGCAGCCGTAACCGCGGCTAACCGTCGCGCCCCCATTCACCCGGCTTCCATCATCTCCGGTCACCCACCATGGACCGCCCATGCTTCGCCTGACCGAACTCAAACTCCCCCTCGACCACGCCGCCCGACGCCCTGCGCGACGCGGTGCTGGCCCGCCTCGGCATCCCCCCCGCCGACCTCCTTAGCCTGACCATCGCCCGCCGCGGCTACGACGCCCGCCGCCGGTCCGCGATCAGCCTCGTCTACGCCGTCGACGTCCAGGTCCGCGACGAGCCGGAAATCCTGGCCCGTCACGCCAGGACCTCCGCATCCGCCCGACCCCCGATACACGCTACCGCTTCCCCACCCAGGCCACCGCCGCACCCGCCACGCCCCTCGGCCTATTGTCATCGGCACCGGCCCCTGCGGCCTGATGGCCGCCCTGACCCTCGCCCAGATGGGCTTTCGCCCGCTCATCCTCGAACGCGGCAAACTCGTCCGCGAGCGCACCCGCGACACCTGGGCGCTCTGGCGCCGCGGCATCCTCAACCCCGAATCCAACGTCCAGTTCGGCGAGGGCGGCGCCGGCACCTTCTCCGACGGCAAGCTCTACAGCGGCATCAAGGACCCCCGGCACCTCACCCGCAAACTCCTCACCGAGTTCGTCGAGGCCGGCGCCCCGGAGGAAATCCTCACCGCCAGCAAACCCCACATCGGCACCTTCCGCCTCGTCACCGTCGTCGAGGGCATCCGCGCCAAAATCGAAGCCCTCGGCGGCGAATACCGTTTTTCGTCGCGCGTCGAGGACATCGAACTCGACGCCAACCGCCACATCCGCGGCCTGACCCTGGCCACCGGAGAGCAGATCGACGCCGACCCGTCATCCTGGCCATCGGCCACAGCGCCCGCGACACCTTCGCCATGCTGCACCGCCGCGGCGTCCATATCGAGGCAAAGCCGTTCTCCATCGGCGCCCGCATCGAGCACCCCCAGTCCCTGATCGACCGCGCCCGCTTCGGCGCCTTCGCCGGCCACCCCGCGCTCGGTCCCGCCGACTACAAACTGGTCCACCACGCCAGCAACGGCCGCTCGGTCTACAGCTTCTGCATGTGCCCCGGCGGCCGCGTCGTCGCCGCGACGTCGGAAACCGGCTGCGTCGCCACCAACGGCATGAGCCAGTATTCCCGCGCCGAGTTCAACGCCAACGCCGGCATCGTCGTGGGCGTGAGCCCCGCGGACTATGCGGTCGGCATCACCCCCGCCGATTACCCGGCGGCCCGCTCGCCGGCATCGCCTTCCAGCAGGAATGGGAACGCCGAGCCTACCGCGCCGGCGGCAGCACCTACGCCGCCCCGGCCCAACTGCGTCGGCGACCTGCTCGCCGGCCGAGCCTCACCGCGCTGGGCGAGGTCGACGCCGTCCTACAAGCCCGGCCGTGCACGCCCGCCGACCTGGCCGCCTGCCTGCCCGGCTTCGCCATCGAGGCCATCCGCGAGGCCTTGGCAGAAATTCGCCCGCGACATCCCCGGCTTCGCGATGCACGACGCGGTGCTGACCGGCGTGGAGACCCGCACGTCCTCCCCCATCCGCATTTCCCGCAACGCCGACGGCCACAGCCTGAACACGCAAGGGCTTTTCCCGGCCGGGGAGGGGGCCGGATACGCCGGCGGCATCATGTCGGCCGGCGTGGACGGGATCAGGGTGGCCGAGGCGGTGGCTGCCAGCCTGACCGGGACCCCGCTGGTGGAGCGGATGACGCGGGGGGAGGGGGCTGGGGTTTATGGGTAGGGTAGCGACCGGCACCTGGATTTCAGCTTGGCCCTTCATACATCGTCCTGATCACGATGTGTATCAAAGCACTTGCCAATTTATCCCCATTTGGGTATAATGCCACGTGGCTAAGTCGTCGTCCGCTAGGCCGCTCGTGTGGGTCGCAGGCAGCAAGAAGGACTTGCTGGCAATGCCGGCCGAGGTCCGGGATATTTTTGGTTACGCCCTACACCTCGCGCAAATCGGCGGCAAGCATGAGCAGGCCAAACCTCTGAAAGGGCAGGGATCAGCCGGGGTGCTGGAAGTCGTCGAGAACTGGAAAGGCAACACCTACCGCGCCGTTTACACCGTCCGGTTCAGCGATACAGTCTATGTGCTCCACTGCTTCCAGAAGAAGGCAACCCGAGGTATTGCCACCCCACAGCCAGACATCGCGTTGATCGAAAGCCGTTTGAAAGCGGTAGAGGCGCTGCATAAGGAGTAGTATCCGATGGAATTTGAACGAGGCAGCACGAATGTCTATGCCGACTTGGGTCTTCCCGATGCCGAGGAGATGCTGGTCAAGGCACAGCTCGCTACCAAAATCGGGGAGATTATCAAGCGGCGCCGGCTCACCCAGGTTGATGCAGCGAATATCGTCTGCATGCCTCAGCCCAAGTTGTCAGCGTTGCTGCGTGGCCAGTTGCGGGGCATCAGCGAGACCAAAATGCTCAACTGCCTCACGCGGTTAGGCCGCGATGTGAAGATTGTCGTAGGTCCCGCTCGGCGACGGTCAGGGGCTGGGCAAATCGAAGTTTTGTCGGCATAGCATAAGCCAAAACCCCAAAACCCATCCGCCGCCAATCTAAGGGGCGGGATTACTTTATCATCAATCGCGCTCCGCTATTTACCACGCTCAAGAACAATAGGGGCTTATGAAGAAGAACCTGACAATCTGGATTGAGGCCGAAGCCTATAACGAACCGCATAGCGTCATGGGCCACCTGGACAGCCGCTTTCTGACACACCTCGCTCGGCGACATGTGGTCGGTCAGAACCTCGTTGCTGAATACGCCGCGATGGCTGGCGATGAGGCGCGCGAAGCCCGGGCTGAGGCTTGGACTGAAGCAATTCTGTTCGATGTGTTTGACGAACCCGAACGTGACCAGTGACCTCCTCGCTATGATAAGTCAGTCCGTTAGTAATGGAGTTCAGAAGACATAGTCAGTCATCGTGCTGACCTGGATTATCCGGGCGCGCTCAGAAGTTTGAGCGGCATCATCGCGATAGCTGGACAGCCAACGCACAACAGGGAGCAAAGAGCACGGTAATCTCGGATTCGCTCAGATGGAGGCACCGCTGAGACCGCACAGTCCGCAGCATTCCTAATGGAACAACTCCATCATGGCCGAAAGATATATATTTGGTTATCGCTTGATATGTAGTTCAAGCCAATCGATCATCGTCTTGAGACTAGGATATTGCTCAAATGCCAGAGCCGTATATAGCTTTAAAAGATCTAAATTCGACACAATAAAATCTAATACTTCCCACCGCAAACAATAAGCGGCCGTTGCAGCTCCTGCTGCTTTATAAATACCACTCCAATACTCCTTGGAAATGAAACCACCTTGTCCGTTTGCACCCAAAGACAGCGAGCGCGCTGCCCGATAACTCCCGATTACCATGCTAGCAAAGAAATTACGTTGCGTATCGCGAGCCAATTCAACGGCCAATTTCCCAGGAAGATCCGGTCCCGCAGCATTCGCGGCCGCGATCTGTTCGATTAGCTCAAAGCCGGCCTCTGACGTCGTGATGGTACGATCACGCGCGGCGTCTAGTGCAATCTTGCTTGCGGCACGGATTTCAGCAATCGCCTTCTCATTTTCTTGCGGCCCCAGGCGATGAGCATCGCGCATACGGAGTTTGGGATCGACTACGGCGAGCTGGTTAAAAGTGTCAACTACGTCGCGCAAACTCTCGGCAACGCCAGGATCGAGTTTCGCCGGATGAAGTTCGTCGTAGTGTTTCACAGCGTCGTGTGCAGCCAGGACGCTTCGGAGCGTATTGCCCGTTGACCAGAGCTGGCGCTCGCTAGCGAGGGAAGCATCCTTCGGCATTCGGTCGACCAAAAGGCTCAATCTTTGTCCTAAGTTGTCTCCAAGCATGTTCATACCAAGGCGACGTAGTTCGCTAGCTTTTTGACGGCATTCCTGATATAAATCAATTATCTCTGTTGTCTCTGCGAGGCGATCGTCTGCGCTAAGTGGGCGTATCCCAATTGAGCCGTCTACCTCAAGTACAAAAACATGCTGCACTAAGCGCTTGTTTAGGTAATTCTCCGATATCAGGAGTTTTCACCTGTTGATTATTGCTTAATAACCGATTAATCTCGCGGTTAGCTACCCTGGCCCCCTCCTTCCAAAGCGAATCTGGAATTGAGGCGATCGCTATTTCTGAGGTAGGATCAGACAATCTTCCAGCTATTCGGTCTTCATACCAATCAATCCAGACCTTCCAGTTCTCCTTCCGCGATAGCATTGAAGATTCTAGTCGCTTCCATGATTGGCGGGCCCATTCAGGATTACCGCCAGGCCACAAGGGCTGGCGAGCTAATTCTGTCGGCGTCGTTCCTTGTTCAAGGGAAGCTGCGTCCGCAGAAAAAGAATAGTCTAGATTAGCCCGGCAGCGTTGGCTAGCCTCGAATGGGAGCCGCCGATGATCTAGCTTATTACCATCGTAATATTTGCCATGCGCTTCTGTCGTCAAGCGGTAGGCTTGCCCTGCTATACCGTCAGCGCAAAAATATGCAGCCTCGCCGGTCATTCGAATCGCGTTAAACTTACCAGCCTGAACCGTTGAGGCGGCACTGGAAATGCCACTTGCGGCGAGACAAAAGGTTTCATTGCCACTTACGCGCCCCAAATCGTAGAGCCAACCAGCAGCGGCATCACAGGCAAGCTTGATCTCGGGGTCGTTACCATGATAAGTTAACGAGTTCCAAAGCACTGCGGATGCACGAAAGCTGGCACAAATATTGAGCGCGTTACGAGCTGATAAGGTCTTTGAACGTTTGGTGACCAACGTTGCGAGCGCGGGGATTGTACGCAGTGCGAGGCGAGCTGCTATTACTACCGCGAAATCGTGTCGGTCTCCCCGACGGAGCCTATCAGGAATCTTGTGTGAGGGGTCGGTTGCACTTGATCCCTCTACGCGACGTTGAACCGGTCGCCGAACATAATCGCGAACTGGGTCATAGCCGCGGTCCACTCGCGTTGGGCATTCTTCCAGTCGTTGCTGACACGGCGCAAGACCAAATACAGCAGCTTGATCGCCGCCTCGTCGGTCGGGAAGTGTCCGCGGCTGCGAACGGCGGTTCGCAGTGTGCTGTTGAGGCTTTCGATTGCATTGGTGGTGTAGATGATCCGCCGCACCTCGGGCGGGAAGGCGAAGAACGGGATCACCTGATCCCATTGCCGCCGCGACAATGGCGTGATCGCGGCGTATTTCTGGCCCCATGGGCCGGCTTCGAAGGCATCCAGCGCGATCCGTGCGGCATCGGCCGTGGGCGCCTGGTAGATCGGCTTCAACGCCGCCACGACCTGGCGGCGATCCTGCCAGGAGACGTAGGCCAGCGCGTTGCGCAGCAGGTGCACGATGCAGGTCTGCACCAGGGTCTGCGGGAAGGCGGCGTTGATCGCCTCGGGAAACCCCTTCAGCCCGTCGACCACGGCGATCAGGATGTCGCGGACCCCGCGGTTGCGCAGCTCGTTGACGATCCGCAGCCAGAACCTGGCGCCCTCGTTGGGGTCGATCCACAGTCCCAGAATATGCTTGCGGCCGTCCGGGGTGATGCCAAGGGCCAAGTAGACCGCCTTGTTGCATACCGTTCCCTGGTCGCGCACCTTCACCCGGATGGCATCGAAGAACATGACTGGATACAAGGGCTCCAGTGGGCGGGATTGCCATTCGGCGACCTCCGCCGTGACCGCATCGGTGACGGTGCTGATCAGCTGCGGCGAGACCTCCGCACCGTAGATCTCCTCCAGGTGTCCCTGGATCTCACGGGTGCTCATACCGCGCGTGTAGAGCGAAATGACCTTGTCGTCAAAGCCCGGCAGCCGACGCTGATATTTGCCGATCAGCACGGGATCGAAGCGCGCTTCCCGGTCGCGCGGAATGGTCACTTCGACGTGGCTGTCGTCGGTCAGCACCCGCTTACGGGTCGAACCGTTGCGGTGGTTCTTGCCCTCGCCGGAAGAGCGGTCCTGGGCCAGATGGTGGTCGAACTCCGCCGCCATTAGCCGGTTCAGCAGCGCCTTCTTCAGCTCGCCCAGCAAGCCGTCCTGGCGCATCACTGACGCCGGGTCCTGGCCAGCCAGCAACTCGTCAATCAATTCGTTGCGTATGGTCATGGGTCTCTCCAAGCCCCTGTCGGGCTGACTATGACCCCTCACACAAGATTCCTGATAGGCCCCCCCGACGTAGCCAGTGCTCAATTTTTTCCTGCCCTCCATCAGAAGAAACGACCACAGCGCACATTTCCTCCCCTCAAGGCCAATTGTAGTTTAGCCAGCCTTGCGCATTCTTAACGCCGCGCTCGGAAACACCTTCTCCGACCTCAGCATCTCCCGCGCATAGGACAGGCAGGCCAAAACGTCCTCGTGTGTGATCCCAGGGTAGTTCGCCTGAATATCCGCCTCGCTCCACCCGTCAGCCATCAGCCCGATCACAAATTCAACGGACAAGCGCGTCCCGCGAATAACAGGTTTTCCGGCCAGCACCTCGGGGTCGAGCGTAATGCGCGGCTGCTCAACGGTCATGGATCAACGACTCCCTAACGTTATGCGAGTATAGCCTGAAACGACATCGAGTGCGATGTTCTCCGGCAAACGCCAGCCGAAAGCCCATCCCACGGCTCGCACCCATTCAGCGCCAACAATCCACGAGACCCCCATGATCCTCCCCACCTTTACCCTCACCGACATCCAAACCTCCGGCGCCCGCATCCGCCTGCGCCACGCCGGAACCGGTCCGGGCCTGCTCCTCCTCCACGGCAACCCCCTGACCCACGTCGCCTGGCACAAGATCGCCCCGCGCCTCACCGACCACTTTCACGTCGTCGCCGCCGACCTCCGCGGCTACGGCGATAGTTCCGCCCCACCAGAAGCCCCCAACTCTGAAAACTACTCCTTCCGCGCCATGGCCCAGGATCAGGTGGAGGTCATGCAAGCCCTCGGTCACACAACCTTCTACGTCGCCGGCCACAACCGGGGCGCCCGCACCACCCACCGCATGTGCCTCGACCATCCTGATAAAGTAATGAAAGCCGCCATCCTCGACATCGTGCCCACCCTCGACATGTGGGCCGCCATGGACAAGGAAGGCGCCATCAACGGCTGGCACTGGCCCTTCATGGCCCAGCCGCAAGGTTTCCCGGAAAAAATGCTCGGCAGTGTCCCCGCCGACTGGTTCATGCGCAAGAAACTGCTGAAACTGACCGCCGACCTCAACCACATCCCACCCGAGATCTGGGACGAATACGTCCGTTGCTTCAACGAAAAGACCATCGCCGGCTCCTGCGCCGACTACCGCGCCGCCGCAACCATCGATTGCGAACTCGACACCGCCGACCTCCACCGCAAAATCCAGACACCCCTCCTGATCCTGTGGGGCAACACCAGCAGCGTCGGCAAACGCTTCAAGGACCCGCTCGCCCTCTGGCGCCAGCGCGCCGAAAACGTCCAGGGCGAGGCCCTCCCCAGCGGTCACTACGTCAACGAGGAAGCCCCCGAGCAAGTCCTCACATGGTTCCTCCGCTTCTTCACCGGCTGAAGCGCCTACAACCCAGCCGTGTAGTTTGTTCTTGACTTTATCCCCTAATCTACGATAAGAACGAAACACAAACAAGCGCCGGACGCCGCCACCCATGACAACCCTCCAAGCCAGCCCGTTCCTCGAACGCCTGCTCCGCTTCCTGATGCCCTATTTCACCGGCGTCACCCCGGACCTCGCGGCAGCCCGCGCCGAAGCCCTCGAAACCCTGGCCTCCTATGGTGCGCGAACCCGCGCCGAGCTCCTCAACGCCGCCCAGATCATCATCTTCGGCCTGTGCGCCCTGGAAACCCTGGGCGAAGCCACCAGCCTGGAGATGTCGCCCTCGCTCCGCCTGCGTTTTCGCGGCTGCGCCAACAACCTCAACCGCAGCGGCCAGAAAACCGAGCAGACCTTGCTTAAGCGGCTCGCCTGCGACGTCCCCAGCCCGACCGAACAAGAACTGATCAACGACGTTCCCGAAGCACAGGCCGAGGAAATCCTGCAACAGACCCACGCCGCGGTGGAAGCCTACCGCAACCGTGCCTCCGCCAACCACCCCTCGGGTAACCATCCCTCTGGCAACCACCCCGCGCAGACCCCGCCGCCCCCATCCGCATCACAGCAAGACAGGAACAAGCAACTGTGGGGCAACGCGATGATGCAAACCCTGGCCCAGATGGGCATGCCCGTCCAACCCGTCAGCCCACCCCAAGTTGACCCCCTCAAACATTGGTGATGTCGTCCGGGGCCTGATCGCCCTCTGACCCCAAGGCCCCAATGCCCATCACCCGAAACATCCAGACCGCCCCGGACATGATCTTCGACGTCTCGGTTGGCGGCCCCGAGGACGCCCCGCTCGTTCTCATGCTCCATGGTTTCGGCGTCTCCCGCTACTTCTGGAACGCCCAAGTAAAAACCCTGGCCGACGCCGGCTATCAGACCGCTGCCCCCAACCAGAGAGGGTACGCCGCCCAGGCCCGCCCCGACACAACCGACCACGCCCGCTACCGGATCGACCACCTCATCACCGACGCCCTCGCCATCGCCGCCGAGCTCGGCCACGCCAACCGCCGCTTCCACCTCGCCGGCCACGACTGGGGTGCCAGCCTCGCCTGGCAGATCGCCGATCAATGCCCCGACCGCCTGGCGTCCTTGACAATTCTCTCCCGGCCCCACCCCCTGGCCTTCAACCAGGCGCTCAACCTCCCCGGCAATGACCAGGCCACTCGCTCGGCCCATCACAAAAGGTTCCTCGACCCGGCAGCCGGTCCCGACATCCTGGCCAACAACGCCAACTGGCTCCGCACCCGTCTGACCAAAAACGGCGTCCCGCCAACGGCAATAGAAGACCACCTCTCGGTAATCGGCACACCGCAGGCAATGGAGGCCGCTCTGGCCTGGTACCGCGCAAGAGGCGTCCACCACCAACCGGTGGGCCCGACCAAAGTGCCAACGCTATACATCTGGGGCGACGCCGACGACACCGTCGGCCGAATCGCCGCCGAGGGCACCGGCGAATTCATCGCCGCCCCCTATCGCTTCGAGGTCCTGCCCAACGTCGGCCATTACGCCGCTGACCAAACTCCCGCCCGCGTCAACGAATTGATGCTCGAACACCTCGCCCGGCATCCCACCTGATCGCGCATTATGAAGACGTAATGAACCCGACATAAAACGAGCCACAATAAGTTCCAGGAAACGGCGCCCGTACGTCAAAAATCGTAGATCGTAACAAATAGCCGTCCGACGCCAACCCATTACGAAATCAAACCATAAACGTGATCGCGATTTCGTGAGAATCCGGTTGTGTGATAGCGAAAATGTGATGTAAAAAACTCGTGTTTCCTCCCTGAACCTTGCCGCGGGGGTTCGACCCCCGCGGCGCTTTTTCCAAAGCAGTTCATAGGAGGTTCATGTCGGAAGCGGATGGTCCCATGTTAAACGACCTCGTCGAACACAGCGAAACCACGATATCAAGAATTTCTGTATGGCAGCCCGTATCGATCACTTCCGCCATGCCCTACCTCAAAGCGCTCGGCCTCGTAACAACCCTGCTCGGTATGTGGGCCAGCCTCTGCGCGATCTGATCGCCCTCCAAGGCCGCAGATCAAGACTTCGACTCTCCTTCATCCAGTAAAAGCGGAGACCGATATGTCCACCGTCGAAACGCAGAAATCCTACCGCGTCCTGTGGGCACAAGTCGTGCTACAAGCCAAGGCCGACCTCGAGAACGAACCCATCGGCTCGATCCTCTTCAATCAGGCCGCCGCCTTTTTCGTCAGCCGCGGCGAATGGGCCGAATCCCGCGCCATCGTCGCCGACTGCCTCGAAATGCACCCCGACGATCTGTGCCGCTGTGGCGAACGCTGGATCGCCGACCGCCGTCAGCGCGAAGGCCTGCCCCCCGAGCCCCCGCGCGACCTGCGTCCCCAGCCGCCCCTGCAACTGCCGCGCCTCGTCGCCACCCCGGCGCCGGTCCCGACCGGTCAGAAAGCCCGCCGCAACGCCGCATCCCAGGCAGCGAACCCGTTCGCCGCCCACCGGGCGAAATCCGCCGCCGCCTGACCAACCCAGCGGTCGCCTGACTAATCCGGCGGTATGGCCAGACCCCGTCGAGCGCAGCCTAACCCACCGAGATCACCCCCAGCTTCGCCCGTGCGTCGTCGGGGATCGGCACCGGCCTCTGCAACCCACGCTCCACGAACACATGCACAAAATGACCTTCCGCAGCGGCGACATCGTCGTCGTTGCGGAACACGCCGATCTCATACCGAACCGAACTGCGCCCGATCGCCGCGACCCGGATACCGACATTCACCCGGTCCGGAAATGCCAGCGAGGCATGGTACCGGCACGCCACCTCCACCACCACGCAATGCACCGGCCCGTCCAGCAGCCCAACAACCTTTTCAGTCATCTCGTAATACGTAACCGCGGTATCGAAGAACGAGAAGTAATTGACGTTATTCACATGCTGGAACACGTCATTGTCCATCCATCGCGTGGTGATGGCGTGAAACCAGCGATAATCGGCGCGTTTTCCGGGCGGTTGGCGGCTCATTGCAACAGGCGTCCTACACAGGTGACATCGGCCGTCATTTACCTGACAGATCGATCATTGGACAGCATCGCCCCCAGGCGCTAAACGCCGCCGCCTGCCTGGGAAGGGAACGCTCGCCGTGCCGTATCGCCTCATGACCTGGCTGCTCGCCCTGCTGGCCACCGCTGTGCCGCTTCGGCTCGTCCAGGCGCATGCCATCCTGGAAGACAGCACGCCCCCCGCCGGCGCTGCGGTCAAGGCCGGAAAGCTCGAGCTGCGCTTCCGCTACAACAGCCGGATCGACCAAAGCCGCTCCCGCCTCACGCTGACCCGTGCCGACAACACCAAGACCACGATCTCGATCACGCCCAACACCCCGCCCGACATCATCAGCGCCCGCCTTGATCTTCCGCCCGGCAGCTACGTCGTTCGCTGGCAGGTGCTGGCCACCGACGGTCATATCACCCGAGGCGACGTCCCATTCACCGTGACGGCGCCCTGACCGATGGACCTGCTGATCGATCTGTTCGGCTACCTCTCCATCATCGTCCACGGCCTGACGATCCTGTCGCAGTCGATGGCCCTGGGCGGTGTCCTGTTCCTGGTGTTCCTCGCCCGCCCGCTCGACCCACGCCTCGGGCGCAATGCAATCGCCGCCGGCACCGCCCGCATCGCCGGTTATGCCGCGCTGGCCTTGCTGTTGTCCGAGGCCGCGACCGTGGCGCTGCAGACCGCGGTTCTGACCGACACGGTTGACCTTACCGTCCGCTCCGTCCTGCGAGCCGAGTTCGCCGTCGCCGGCCTCGTCAAGACCGCCGCCGCCGGTGCGATGGCCGCGGTGCTTCTGGGCATGAGGGCACGCGCCCCCACGCTGCCGCTGCTGGCACTGACAGTGATCGAGTTGGCGGCGGCTACCCTGACCACCCACGCTGCCGCCCGCCTCGACAGCCGCGGCTGGCTGATGGCGATCGAGGGGCTGCATCAACTCGGTGCCGCCATCTGGGTCGGCGGCATACCCTGTTTCCTCCTGGCCCTCGCGGGCATTCGCGACGGCACCGGCTTCCGATTGGTAGGATCGCGGTTCTCTCGGATGTCCATGGCCGGGGTGGCCTGCATCCTGGTCAGCGGCATCGCCATGAGCGTGATGTATATCGGCAGTTGGCAGGGCTTCTACGGCACAGCCTTCGGCGTCATGGTCGGCGCCAAGATCGCCATGTTCCTGATGCTGCTGGCGCTGGGCGGCATGAATTTCCTGCTCGTTGAGCGCCTCCGCGCCAAGACCGAGACCTCCGTCGACCGCCTGCGTCGCTTCGCGGAAGTGGAGTTTGGCATCGGCATCGCCATCTTCTTCGCCGCCGCGTCCCTGACTTCGGTTCCACCCGCCGTCGACCTGACGCAGGACCGGGTAAGCTGGCAGGAGATCAAGGAACGCAACATTCCCGAATGGCCAAGCCTGAGCAGCCCGAACCATGACTCGCTGGCGCTGCCCGCGTTGCAGGCGAAACTGGATCAGGAAGCCGCCGCGAAAAAGGCGGCACCCCAGGTCGCCTTCGTACCCGGGGCAGGGGATCTGCCGCCGCGCAACGCCGAGGACATCGCCTGGTCCGAGTACAATCACCACTGGTCCGGCTTGTTCGTCGTCGCCGTCGGATTACTCGCCCTGCTGAACCGCGCGGGACTCCGCTGGGCTCGCCACTGGCCACTCAGTTTCCTCGGCCTGGCCGTGTTCCTGTTCTTCCGCTCGGATCCTGAAACCTGGCCAATGGGGGATATCGGCTTTCTCGAGAGCTTTCGCGACGTCGAGGTGCTGCAGCACCGCTTCTTCGTGCTGCTGCTGATCGTGTTCGCAATGTTCGAGTGGCGGGTGCGGGCGACAAACTGGACCAATCGCCGGGCCGCCCTGGTGTTTCCGCTGCTGTGCGCTGCCGGTGGCACGATGCTGCTGACCCACAGCCACGCGATCGCCAACGTAAAGGATCAGTTGCTGATCGAACTCACTCACACGCCACTGGCCTTGGCTGGAATCGCCGCCGGCTGGGCGCGCTGGCTGGAGATTAGGCTGAACCCGCGGGAAAACCCCGTCGCCTGGCAGATCGCCGGCTGGGTCTGGCCGATTTGCATCCTGTTTGCCGGACTGCTGCTACTGGGCTACCGAGAGGCCTGAACAAAGGCGACCCGACTTGCTTTCAAAGGCCGCAGGCATCGGCAAAATAGGCAGCAACACAGGCGAAACCTCCCAGTATCATATCGATATCAACATATGGACTTCATTTTGAAGTCGACAAGGGGTGTCGTTCCTTGACCCAAGTTGATTTTGGATTGTGCAAGCCGGTGCCTCGGCCGGATTATGCGGTGATGCTTGTTTGTGACGTGGATGCGCTTCCGGCGGCTTGCGTCGTCGACTGGCTGAGATAGCTCTCGATTGCCTGGGCAAGGTGGTGATGGTGGTGATGATGTGGCTGGGAGGATGCCGCCTGGGACGAATTGGTGGCGGTTGACGGGTCGGCGGAACCGGCGTTGGCCGCCCCGCTGTCGGACAACGAAGCGTTCGTCGTGGCCGTTGCTCCCACGCCGGACATCAGCGACGACATGAAGGTTTCCAGATCCTGAGCTAGTTTGGCAGCCAGATCGGTCGGGGCGGTCCCCGTGCTTGCCGTCGAACTTGCTACCGTGGCGGTTGCGTCCGTCGCAGCCTTAGACTGGCTGGATGTTGCCGTCGTGGCATCGGTGGCGGACGGCCCCGACTGCAATGCCGAAACAAACGATTGCAGATCGTTCATGAGGCTGGAGGCGTCGGCGCTCAGCGAACTGGCTGAAGAGGTGGCGTCTGTCGTACTGGTAGTGGAACCGAAATCCTGCGGCGGCGGGGCCACACCGGCGGTGCCGTTCGTGGCTGCGACTGGGGCGTCGCCTGACCCGCCGGCTTTGAAAATCGGCTGCAGTTGCGCCAGGAAACCATTCAGCGCGGACAGGAATGACGAGCGGCCTGGGCCTCCCCCGGTTGCGGCCATGCTGTCTGGCGTCGCACTGGCGCCGTCGGTCTGGCCTGAGGCCGCCGCCTGGGCATCGCTATCGCTCGTCTGGCTGGCATTTTGCTGCGCTGCTCTCTGCGCTGCCCAGAGTTCCCAGGCGGACGAGGAACCTGATGTTGCATTGACTGACACATTACTCTCCAATTGGTCGTGACCGGAGTACAACGCTGCATTGAATGTGCCAGAGAGAAGGGATTGTTTTGAAACGGCTTTCTGCTTTGCGGGCTGGGCAAGACCTGCCGGTCGGCAGGCTGCGCCGGTCAATTCGTGG
Source organism: uncultured Alphaproteobacteria bacterium (assembly GCA_963790515.1). Lineage (GTDB taxonomy): Bacteria > Pseudomonadota > Alphaproteobacteria > Acetobacterales > Acetobacteraceae > Rhodopila. The sequence continues at coordinate 420,203 of CAWBPF010000009.1, forward strand.
TTGTTGAGGCGAAATTCGCAAAGTATTTAACAGGAAGTAGCAAAAGCAGCAGTATTCACGACTGATCGGTTAATCAAAGTGTCAAGTTTCGATCTGTTTCATATAGTATCAAATCTGCTGCGAAATCAGGCGGCATCTTCCAGGATATCGGTGATTGCCCGCTCCAGATGCCGCAGTGTATTACATACCGTTACCAAATTGCAGAATGGCGCATATCGGTACATGTCGGAATCTCCTGTTCCCCAGGCGGAACGATATTCCGGATTCAGCCAAATGATGCGTTTGGACCGCTGCGACAGGCGTCCGACCACATCTGTCCGGGGATCGGTGCGGTTGCCGCGGGCATCGCCCAGGATGATCACGGTCGTCTTGTTGGTCACGTGCTTCATCCAGCCGTCTTCGAAGTCAGCGAAGGAGTTCCCGTAATTTGACGACCCGAAGCCGATCAGCGACATGATTTTGGCGATGGCTTCCTCGACCGGTTCCTTTTCCAGGATTTCGGAAACCTCGATGAGCGATCCGGCGAATGCGAAGGAGCGGATATCCGACAGCGCCTCGTTGACCGCGTACATGAACATCAACAGGAACTGAGCCATCGCCGCGACCGATCCGGACACGTCGCACAGCACCATCACCCGCGGCTTCTCGATCCGCTTCTGCTTCCACACGGTAATGAACGGTATTCCGCCCCATCCCATGTTCCGGCGCAATGTCCGCCTTGTGTCGAGTTGCCCGCGTAGCCGCCGTCGGCGGGTTTTGGCAAACCGGGCCGCCAGTTTCTTCGCCATCTGTCGGACAAGCACGCGCATCCGGTCGAGATCGCGGCGCTCCACGTTAGATAGCCGAGCGGATTTGAGCAGTTCTTCGCGGAATTTTTCGGTGTCGCCCTTGGCGAACAGCAGCAAGTTCCGTTCGACGAAGTCACGAACCGAATCCCGCAGCGCCTCCACCTTTCCCTCCAGGAACTCGCGCCCGTCCTAACCCTTCCGGCGTGCCGGCCTGTCGCATTGCCTCCATGTCGCGTTCCAGCGCACGCAGGCCCATTCGGTCGAGAATGCGCCGGGCATAGAGGTTCTTCTGAGTGAAGAAGCGGATATTTTCGATGCCGGCTTCGCGCGCGGCCTGTTCCATCGCGGTCGCCAGCGTCGCGCGATCATCCGTCGCAAGTAACGAACCGAGTGACTGACCGCCCTGGCCGCCCATTCCTTCGCCGCCCTGACCCATTGGCCGGGCTGGAGAACGGGTCCTGTTCGGAAGTGGGGGATTCGTCTTCGGTGTCGCCTTTGCCGCCGGCGAATTCATCACGCTTGAAATAGATGTCGAAGACTTCCTCGTAAGCCGCCTTTTCTTCCGGCGTCTTTGCCAGCAGCAGTCCCAGTGTATCCTTCAGCACCGTGCGGTCGTTGAACCCGACGATATCGACGGCGCGGGCGGCGTCGATGCCCTCGGCCGCCGATACCCGCAGGCCTGCACCGCGCGCGACCTGCAGGAAGCGGCGCAGCGGCTCGCTGGCGGGGGCTGCCGTCGGCACTATGCCGACCCCGGCGTCCAGCCTGGCCTTATGGGTCAGTCCGGCGAGTTGTTTGCCGGCGGCTTCGATATCCGCCTCGAACTTCAGCAGCACGTTCAGCGTGTCGCGAACCAGATCGACCTCCAGCACCGTCGTGTGCAGCAACAGCATGATCTTCGCCCAGTCGATCGTTTCGCTGACCGACGGGACTTTCTTGAGGTCCATGCGTCCGAAGTTGTTGCGCGAAGCTGACAAGTTGTTTCAATAACCGAGCGTCTATGCCTGGAACGCGAGAGGCGATGATTTTTGCTTCAAGTTTGTCGTCCGGGAAGCCGATATGCAGATGCAAACAGCGGCGTTTCAGCGCATCGCCCAGATCGCGGGTGCTGTTGGAGGTGAGCAGAACGATCGGTGGAACGATCGCGCCGACGGTGCCGATTTCCGGGATTGTCACCTGATAGTCGGACAGGATCTCCAGCAGGAAAGCCTCAAATTCCTGGTCGGACTTGTCGATCTCGTCGATCAGCAGGACCGACCCACCGGGTTCCTGCAGGGACCGCAGCAGGGGGCGTGGCTCGAGGAATTGTTTCGAGAAAAATACGTCCCCGAAAGCGTGCAGCTTGTCCAGCGCCGTCGTCAGGTCGTCCGCATCGCCGATGACCGAGTTGATCTTGTCCTTGAGGATTTGGGTGTACAGCAGTTGCTTGCCGTATTTCCACTCGTACAGTGCCTTGGACTCGTCTAGCCCCTCATAGCATTGCATCCGGATCAGCGGCAGCTTCAGCCAGGACGCCACCGATTTTGCCAACTCGGTTTTGCCGACCCCGGCGGGACCTTCTACCAGGATTGGCTTTTGCAGGTGGTGCGCCATGTAGATCGCGGTGGAGATCTGGCGGTTGGCGATGTACCCGGCCTCGCCAAGGCCCTGTTCGACAGCATCGATCGATCGCAGGGGCGCATCCCCCAGCGGCAGCGCATCGTTCACATCCGGCTCCAAGCTACTGTTCAGTAACCGGATCGCATCGCCAGGAGGGAATGTCAAACATAAGGACGTTCCGGGCTCTGCCCGGGCCCGCGAAGGGCCGGCGGCCCTTCGATCCCGTTCATGGTGGGGCTGGGCGGCGCATCGATATTCTCTATAGCTCGATCACCCCGCCGCGCAGTCCCTTTGTCACTGCCTCCGCCCGGCTGGTCGCGTCGAGCTTGGTGAACAGCGCCTCCAGGTGGAATTTGACGGTGTGGACCGAAATTCCCAGCCGGCGTGCCATCGCCTTGTTGCTGAGGCCTTCCCCGATCAGGCCCAGGATTTCCCGCTCCCTTGGTGTCAGCAGGGCATATCCTCGGCGGGCGCGAAGCCTCGTGCCTCCGGCGCGGGCGTGGATCGCACCAGCAGGCCGACGAACACCGCCCGCAATGCGGCGTCCAACTGCTCGGCCGTGGCATCCGGAGCCAGCACGCCGGCGGGGGAGCCGGTAGGGGAGCCTGCCATCAGCACAACCACCGGCGCCTCGGCTTCCTTCGGCGGCGGCGAGGCCCCCCGGTCCAGGTCGCATAGTTCCACGTCAGGCGTCTCATCGGTCAGGACATGGCCCGCAGCCTCCAGCATCGCCGCCAGCCCACGCCGGCGAACCGGGTCCGTTGCGTGAACCCGGACGCGAAGGCCGCTGGTCATGCGGCTGGGCGAGCTGCGATCGTGACGCTGATCGCCTGCACCGCACCCGCCCGAAGCACCCGCAGCGCCACGGCCTGGCCGATCCGGTCGGCGCCCAAGGAGGCCGACAATGCCCGTGGACGGCCGGCGGGAGCGCCATCGATGTCCAGCACGATGTCGCCGGGCAGAACGCCTGCGGACTCAGCAGGACCGCCACCGGCCATGCCGACGACCATCAACCCGGCTTCGCGGCCGGCGGACTGACGCAAACTATCAGGAATCATCACCGGCTGCAGTCCAATACCGAGCCAACCGCGGGCGATGCGGCCTTCTGCGAGCAATGGGTCGACGACGCGGGCGATGGTGGCGGTCGGGATGACAATGGTGCGGCGTCGGGGACCGGATGTGGACATGCCGATCAGCCCGCCGGTCAGCGACAGTACCGGCCCGCCTTCGTCCGCGCCCAGCCTGGTATCCAGCCGGATCAGCTCGTCGATGCGCCCGCCGGCCATGCTGTTCCAGGCCTCGCCCAGGGCGTGAACCATTGCCAGGCGGGCGGTTGGGTGGCCGTTCGCGTCGGCGCCGGCCAGCAGGGCCAGGGTGCCGACCCGCAACGTGTCCGTGGCTTCAGGCAACGTCGCGGTGATCGGTGGGTCCAGCTTCAGCACCGCGACATTGGTGCTGGGATCGCGCCCGGCCAGGGTCGCGCCGATGGTCTGGCCCGCGTGCATGACCCGAAGCGCCGAGGCGTCCTCGGGCAGCATCTGCTCTGACGTCACGACCACGTCGGGCCGCCACAGGATGCCGCTGGCCGGCCGCTTGCCGGTGTGGATGCCGACCGTGAAGAGCGCGGCCGCGGCGATCCGGTCGGCGAGGTCAGAGGAAAACTGTTCGATCATGTCCATGCGTCGATGCCTCCTATGCATGGCTGGCACAGTGCGCCGATCCGGCGAGCGGCCGATATCGGGCTGGATGGCCGGGATAAAGCCTCGCCAGATGGCCGGGTGCCGCGAGGCCCGCAGCCTCCCCATCTGGGTGTCGAAAGGAAGACTTCCATGCCACTCGATGCTTCGCATCAGGAACTCGATCCCTATTCCGCGCAAGTGGTCCATGCGTTCGACCGTGTTGGTCCGGCGGTCGTGCATGTCACGGCCTTCGACAAGGACGGTCGTCCGGCGGGCCAGGGTTCGGGGGTGATCTTCACCCCGGATGGCTACGTGCTGACCAACAGCCATGTGGTCGGGCAAGCCGCGCGTCTGAACGCCAGCCTGACCGATGGCCAGAGCTTCGAGGCAACCCTGATCGGCGACGATCCGGCCACCGACACGCGGTTCTGCGGCTGTCAGGGGCCGGGCTGCCACATGCCGAACTGGGTTCATCGGCATCGCTGCGGGTTGGGCAACTGGTGGTGGCGATCGGCAATCCGCTGGGGTTCACCTGCACGGTCACCGCCGGCATCGTCAGTGCGCTCGGGCGAACCTTGCGCACCCGGGCAGGGGGCCTGCTCGACAGCGTCATCCAGACCGATGCGCCGCTGAACCCAGGCAATTCCGGCGGTCCGCTGGTGTCCGGTGCGGGGCGTGTGGTCGGCATCAACACGGCGATGATCGCGCCGGCGCAGGGGATTTGCTTTGCGATCGGCATCGACACCGCGATCTGGGTCGCGACCCGCCTGATGCGTGACGGCCGTGTGCGCCGTTCGCGGCTTGGCCTGTCGGCTCAGACCGTGCCGATCACGACGCGGGTCCGCCGGTTCCACGGCTTACAGCAGGCGACTGGTGTGATGGTGTCCGAACTGGCGGCCGACGGTCCGGCCAAACAGGCGGGTCTGCAGGCGGGGGATGTGCTGGTTTCCTTCGATGGCATGCCGGTCATCGGTGTTGACGATCTGCACCGAGCACTGACCCAGGAGCGTGCCGGGATCGCGGTGCCGCTGCGGCTGCTGCGTCGGACCGAGATGCTGACAGTGGACGTCACCCCACGCGAGACCTGACCGTCCGCCGCGCAAAGCGGTGTCGTCGGATCGCCCCAAGCGGCAACAGCGCTGTCAGGATGACCAGGGATCCCGGTTCGGCCAGGGGTTGGCTGAACAATGGCGCCTGGGCGAAGACATAGACGCCGTCGGCCTGACTAAGCTCGAAGTCGTCGCCGGTATCGAAGCCCCATGGGTCGCCGCCCTGCAGCACGAAACTGTCTGAGGTCAGACCATATGAGTCGGTGCGTGGCACGCCCGAATGGATGTCGGCGTCCGCCACGAGCAGCGCCAACGCCTGCGACAGGGGACCGTTTGAGATCGTGCCGTTGAGCGTGATCTCGATGCCTGGACGGAAGAAATACGGTGGACCATTGAATCCGCCGACGTCGCTGGCGTCGTCCGGTATGGCGACCGAAACCGCGTCGCCCGGCGACAATATCACAGAGCCCGAGCTAAACGAGAGGTCGCCGGCGAATGCCGAGACCGCGATGGTCCCGATGACGCCGGTAAATGTCGAGGCTCCGGTGTTGGCGATCTGGAAATAGCCGGTGTCGGGTTCGGTATAGGCGTCGTCCAAACGATTGGCGAAGGGGTCGGCCGTGGCGTAGGCTGTGGTGACGGCAATTGAATAGGCGACGACCGAGGCGTATCCGGCAGTCGGCCAGACAGCTAAAATAGCGATGAATGTCGCAAAAATTGTCCGCATGAATGCAATCATAGGTAGCAATTCGTCGCTTGACAAGAGGCAAGAGCAGGAGGTTCGCATGACTGATCCGGCCGGGATCACGCTGTTTCATTCGCCCAACACCCGATCCACCGGGACGCTGATATTGCTGGAGGAACTGGGTGCGCCGTATGCGTTGCGGGTCCTCGACATGCAGGCGGACGAGCAGCGTCAGCCGGAATTTTTGGCAATCAACCCGTTGGGCAAGGTGCCGGCAGTCCTGCATGGGGATGCGTTGATCACCGAGCAGGTGGCGATTTACCTGTATCTCGCCGACCTGTTTCCGCAAGCGGGATTGGCACCGGGGCTGATACATCCGAACCGCGGCCCGTACCTGCGTTGGATGGTGTTCTATGCCGCTTGTTTCGAGCCGGCGGTGATGGACAAGGCGATGAAGCGTGATCCGGGGCCTGCGAAGATGTCACCCTACGGCGACTTCGACACGGTCATGTCCGCGCTGACCGCCCGGTTGGAGGCCGGGCCGTACATGCTGGGGCAGGATTTTTCGGCCGCCGACGTGTTGTGGGGGACGGCGCTGCAGTGGACCACGATGTTCGGCCTGGTTCCCGCAACGCCGGTCATCAAGCGCTACATCGAACGGATTTGCTCCCGTCCCGCGGCTCAACGGGTGAAGCAGCAGGATGTGGCTTGGGCGGGCCCGAATAAATCGTCTTGAGATTGGAACGGCGCTGTCCGTGCTGATTGGTCCAATGCAATTGCCCGAATTCGGGTAAAGTCGTTAGATCAATTCGTGGGACAAACCCGATGGCCGAAAGCAGTTTCCCTGTCACCGATCGTAACCGTCTGCGCCGCCGGCATGAACGTGGCAGCTTTGATCGTGCGACGGTTTACGATATTCTGGACTCGTCGTTGGTCGCGCATATTGCCTACGTGATCGACGGCCAACCGTTCTGCACGCCGACCGGGTTCTGGCGAGAAGGCGACAATCTCTACTGGCACGGCTCGTCTGCGAGCCGGATGATCCGCAGCCAGTCCGCCGGCACGGCGGTGTGCCTGACGGTCACGCATCTTGATGGCATGGTGCTGGCCCGCAGCGGGTTCCATCATTCGGTCAACTACCGGTCGGTGATGGCTTTCGGCACCGCGCGCCTGGTTGCGGATCCGATCGAGAAGCGGCGGCTGATGGATGGTTTCGTGGATCGGCTTTATCCGAGGCGTTCCGGTGATATCCGGCCGCCTACGGCACAGGAAACCAAGGCAACGGGGTTCGTGGTGATGCCGATCGACGAGGCCTCCGGCAAGATACGGTTCACCCATGTCGGCGATGATGAGGAAGACTACGCGTTGCCGATCTGGGCCGCGCGGATTCCGGTCCGCCAGGTTCTGGGCGAACCCGAACCCTGCCCGCGCCAGCTGCCAGGTGTGCATACCCCTGAAGGGTTGGGCGGATACCGCGCCGGCCGGTCACTGGACGAGGTTTTGCTGGAGGCGTACCACGCAACTTACGAGGACTGACCGCTGGTTACCTCGGTCCGTTGGTGTTTGGTGTTATCGCGACGGAGGATCGGGATCATCCGGGGGCCGTGGATTAGTAGGTTGTCTGGGCCCGGCCGCGGCCGCGGGAGGCTTGCCGGTGGACAAAACGACGGGCCGCATTCTGCCATCGTAGCCGGGTCTGCGGCCCTTGAGATCGGCTTACATTGACTCCGATCCGTTGGATCGATCATGTGACGCCGATTTATCAACAACCCGTTGCTTCCAACAACCCGCTGCAAGGTACATGCCCGCGATGTCATCAACTGGTCCGGACGCGACCGTTTAGCCATGCTGCTCGTGATCGATGCCGGCAACACCAACATCGTGTTCGCTGTTCGTGATCCCTCCGGCTGGCGTGGCACTTGGCGCATTCGCACCGATGCGCAGCGCACGTCCGACGAATATGCGGTTTGGCTGAACAGCTTGCTCACGCTTTGCGATCTGAAACGCGAGCAGGTCAGCGCCGCGGTGATCGGCACGGTGGTTCCCGCCGCGCTGTACCATCTGCGCCGGCTGTGCCGGGACTGGTTCAACGTTGAACCGCTGATCGCGCGGGCGTCGCTCGACTGGGGCTTCGAGATCAAGGTTGATCAGCCGAACGAGGTGGGCGCCGACCGCCTGCTGAATTCGCTGGCCGGGCACAGACGCTTCGGTGGCCCGCTGATCGTGGTCGATTTCGGTACCGCTACCACTTTTGATGTGGTAGACGGCACGGGTGCCTATCTTGGTGGCGTGATCTGCCCCGGCATCAACCTATCGTTGGAGGCCCTTCATCAGGCTGCCGCCCGCCTGCCGCGCATCGGCATTGGCCGGCCGCAATCGGTGATCGGCCGGTCCACCGTGCCCGCTATGCAATCGGGCATGTACTGGGGTTATGTCGGCCTGATCGAAGGCCTGCTGACCCGGATAAAAGCGGAATTTGGCGGCCCGATGAAGGTCGTCGCCACCGGCGGGCTGGCGCCCCTGTTCGCCGAGGGCACACTGATGATCGAGCATATCGAGCCCGACCTGACCCTAGACGGCCTGCGGATGTTGGCGGAGCGCAACCCAGCGCCCACATTACCCCGGGAGAGAACGAGATTGATTGAACACGAATAACGGAACGACAACTGAAATATGGACTCTGAAACAGGCGAACTGGCCTTCCTGCCGCTAGGCGGGACGGGCGAAATCGGCATGAACCTCAACTTGTACCGGTGGCGCGAGGGTGGCCACGAAAAATGGCTGGCCGTCGATTGCGGCATCGGCTTTGGCGGCAGCGAACTGCCGGAAGTTGACGTGATGATGGCCGATCCCGGCTTCATCGCCGACCGCAAAGACAAACTTGTGGGGCTGGTGATCACCCACGCGCACGAGGACCACCTCGGCGCCGTCGCCTGGCTTTGGCCGCAGCTGAAATGCCCGGTCTATTGCACGCCTTTTGCCGCCGCGGTGCTGCGCCGCAAGCTGGGGGAAGTCGGGCTGACCAACCAGGTCCGCATCAACGTTGTGCCGCCCGGCGGGTCGATCGACCTGAAGCCGTTCGCGCTTCGCTTCATCCGGCTGGCGCATTCCATCCCCGAGGCGCAGGCCCTGGTGATCGACACCCCGGCCGGGACCGTGCTGCATACCGGCGACTGGAAGCTGGATCCGACCCCACTGATCGGCCCGCCGACGGATGAGGCGGCGTTGGCAGCGCTGGGCGAAAAGGGTGTGCTGGCAATCGTCTGCGATTCAACCAATGCGATGGTCGAGGGACACTCGGGCAGCGAGCTCGACGTGCGCCGCAGCCTGTCCGCCCTGGTGCGCGATCTGCGCGGGCGGGTGGCGGTGACCTGCTTTGCCAGCAACGTGGCCCGCATGGAGTCCGTTGCCCTGGCGGCGCAGGATGCCGGCCGCAGCGTTGCCATTGTCGGCCGGTCGCTGCGCAACATGGACGCGGCGGCTCGGGAATGCGGTTACATGAAGACGCTGCCGCCGTTCCTGACGGAGGACGATATCGACGATGTCCCGGACGACAACATTCTGCTGCTGATTACCGGCAGCCAGGGCGAGGCCCGCAGCGCCCTCTCTCGCATTTCGCGCGACGACCATCCGCGGGTATCGCTGGGGGAGGGTGACACGGTCATCTACTCGTCGCGCATGATCCCCGGCAATGAGCGGGCGATCGGCACTGTGCAGGACAACCTGGTGCGTCGCGGTGTGCGGCTGATGACCGATGACGATCATCTGGTGCATGTGTCTGGTCATCCTGCACGCGACGAGCTGCGGCGGATGTACCGGCTGATCAAGCCGCGGTATGCCATTCCGGTGCATGGCGAGTGGCGGCATCTTTCCGCCCATGCCGAATTGGCGCGCGAGGCGGGGGCGACGCCGTTCATGATGGAAGATGGGGACATCATCACGTTGTTCCCCGGGCGGCCGGCGATCACCGACAGCGCCCCGGTTGGGCGGCTGGTGCTGGACGGAACGCGCCTGGTTCCGCTGAAGGGCGAGGTGATGTCGGCTCGTCGGCGGATGCTGTTCAATGGCATCGTCGTCGCCAGCCTGGCGGTGGATCAGAGCGGTGCGTTGCGTGGTCAACCCCGGATCAGCGCGCCTGGATTGCTTGATCCGGAAGACTCCGAAACCCGTCGCATCGCGGACGATTTTGCCGATACGCTGTTGGACCTGCCGTCCAGCCTGCGGCGGGATGATGCCGCGTTGGAAGACGCCGCGCGTGCGGCGCTGCGCCGGGCGCTGGGGCGCAAGCTGGGTAAGCGGCCGATGGTGGACGTGCATCTGATCAGGGTCTGAGGCGGGATGAACTGGTTCACCGGAATTGTCTTGTTCGTGGTCATCTGGTGGACCGCGTTGTTCGCGGTCCTGCCGATCGGCACGCGCCCGGTGCAAAAGGCGGACGAGACAAGTGGCTGGCGCGGCGCGCCGGAGCAGCCTCGTATCGGTACGAAAAGTTATCGTTACCACACTGCTAACGTGTTTGCTCTGGTGCGGTGCGTATGCGTTGATTTAAAGCGACTACATCAGTTTCCGGCACGGCGTTTTCGCCGAGCCGGATGATTGATATTATTATGTTTTTAGGACGCTTCGTCGACACTGCCCCGCCTCGGACAGGCGGAGGACTGGGTCCTCGGCCTGCCGGGCGGATGGCGTTTCCTCCCCAAACCTGGCCCACCTACCGACCGGTATGTAGCCCGCCGCTTTGTTAGCTAAACTCATGTCTCATGTCACGCTTTATTGTTACTTTTTCGACTGATAACGGGAAGTTTATTGCCCAAAGTCGTTGTGCAACGCATCAAAGTTACGATTTAACTGGGTTTTTATTTTTTGTGTTGCATCGCAGCATTTCTTGCTCTTGCAAATACTTCGACGGCGTTTTGCCCGTCCTGGCGGTTTTTTGGCAGATAGTCCGGTAGCAGAACTTGCCCAAACGCGTTACGACCGTCTGCGACGCAACCTATAGCGGAATTCAGCATCAATGCGACTGTCTCGCGGCTTCATCCCGACGCTCAAGGAAACCCCTGCCGAGGCGCAAATCGCATCACATCGGTTGATGCTGCGTGCTGGGCTGGTGCGGCAGACCTCGGCGGGCATCTACGCCTGGTTGCCGCTGGGTTTGCGGGTGCTGCGCAACATCGAACGCATCGTGCGGGAGGAGCAGGACACCGCCGGGGCGCAGGAAATCCTGATGCCGACGATCCAGCCGGCGGAGCTGTGGCGGGAAAGCGGGCGCTACGAGGACTACGGCAAGGAGATGCTGCGGATCCGTGACCGGCACGACCGCGACATGCTGTACGGCCCGACCAACGAGGAAGTGGTCACCGACCTGTTCCGCCAGTCGATCCGCAGCTACCGTGAACTGCCGCAGATCCTGTACCACATTCAGTGGAAGTTCCGGGACGAGGTGCGGCCTCGGTTCGGCGTCATGCGCGGCCGCGAATTCCTGATGAAGGACGCGTATTCGTTCGACCTGGATCGCGACGGGGCGGTGACCAGTTATCGCAAGATGATGCTGGCCTATATGCGCACCTTCCAGCGCATGGGGCTGAAGGCGATCCCGATGGAGGCCGATACCGGGCCGATCGGGGGGGACCTGAGCCACGAGTTCATCATCCTGGCGCCCACCGGCGAGAGCCAGGTCTATTATGACGCGGCGTTTGACGAGATGGACTATCTGTCCAGCGGCGCGGGCCGCTTCAGCCACGAAAACCCGGACGATCTGGCTCGGTTCTTCCAGCAGATGACCACGCATTACGCCGCCACCGACGAAAAGCACGATGTCGCCCGCTGGGATCAGGTGCCGGCGGACCGCAAGCGCGAGGGCAGGGGGATCGAGGTTGGCCACATCTTCTACTTCGGCACCAAATACACCAAGGCGCTGGGGACCACGGTGACCGGCCCGGACGGCAAGCAGGTCCACCCGGAGATGGGCAGCTATGGCGTCGGCGTCTCCCGTCTGGTCGGCGCGGTGATCGAGGCCAGCCATGACGAGGCCGGGATTATCTGGCCCGACAGTATCGCCCCGTTCAAGGCGGCGATCCTCAATCTAAAGGTTGGCGACGCTGCCTGCGACGGGATGTGCGAGCAGCTTTACGCCGCGCTGGGCCGCAATGCGCTGTACGACGACCGCGGCGACCGGGCCGGGGCGAAATTCGCCGATGCCGACCTGATGGGGCATCCCTGGCAGATCGTCGTCGGCCCGCGCGGCGCGGCTGCCGGCAACGTCGAACTGAAGCGCCGCGCGACCGGGGAACGGATCGAGGTCACACCAGCGGAAGCATTGAGCCGGATCGGCTGAATGTTCGGCCCGTTCGAGCGCATGGTCGCGGGCCGCTACTTGCGTGCGCGCAAGGGGGAGCGGTTTGTCTCGATCATCGCGATATTTTCGCTGGTCGGCATTGCGCTGGGCGTGGCGACGCTGATCGTGGTGACGTCGGTCATGAGCGGCTTTCAGGTCGAGCTTGTGTCGCGCATCCTGGGCGTCAACGGACACATCACGGTGGAGGCCTATGCCGGCCAGAAGCTGGCGGACTATCAGCAACTGGTGACGAAGGTCCGGGCACTGCCCGACGTCGCCTCGGCGACCCCGGTGCTGGACGGGCAGGCGCTGCTCAGCAAGGAAGGCGGGGGCGCGCGGGGTGGGCTGGTGCGCGGGATCAGCCTGGATGACCTGCGTGCGCTGCATCCGATCAGCGACCACGTCATTGCCGGCAGCCTGGCCAGTTTTACCGGCGACGACGCGATCGTGGTCGGGGTCGGGCTGGCGAATGCCTATCAGCTAAGGATCGGCGATCCGCTGACGGTGATCTCACCGGAAGGGGCTGCCACCGCCTTCGGGACGATACCGCGGGTGCGGGCCTACAAGGTGGCTGCGATCTTCGATGCCGGATTGAACGACTACAACAGCAGTGTCGTTTTCCTGCCGCTGACGGCGGCGCAGGTGTTCTTCCAGAAGCCCAATGCGGTGACCGGCATCGAGATCAGGCTGCATGACCCTGATCAGGTCAATGCCGTCGGGCTTCAGCTTGGCCCGTTGCTGCAGGGCCTGCCGGTCTATGGGCGCGACTGGCGCCATGCCAACGACACCATCATCGGTGTGCTGCAGGTGCAGAAGGACACGATGTTTATCGTGCTCGGCATGATCGTGCTGGTCGCCGCGTTCAACGTGGTGTCGTCGCTGATCATGCTGGTGAAGGACAAGCGCGGCGATATCGCGGTATTGCGCACCATCGGCGCCAGCAGTGCCTCGGTGATGCGGATCTTCCTGATGTGCGGCGCCTTCGTCGGCGTCAGCGGCACGGTGATCGGCACCGCGATCGGCGTGGTGTTCTGCCACTACATCGTCGCCATCCAGCATTTCGTCGAGCGTCTGACCGGGGGCCGGGTGTTCGACGCCTCGGTGTTCATGCTGACCGAACTTCCCAATGCGATCGACTGGTCCGATGTCGTTCGCGTGGTGGCGCTGGGCCTGGTGCTGTCGCTGCTGGCCACGCTGTATCCAAGCTGGCGTGCGGCCCGGACCGATCCGGTGGAGGCTCTACGGCATGAATGAGCCGCTGGTCCTGCGCGCCGTCTCCCGCGTCTATCGCGGCGATGCGGGGGAGCTTGCGGTGCTGCGCGGCGCCGACCTGGCGGTGCGCGAGGGGGAGATCGTGGCCTTGGTGGCGCCGTCCGGCGCCGGTAAATCCACCTTGCTGCATGTCGCCGGGCTGCTGGACCGGCCTGACGGCGGATCGGTGCTGATCGAGGGCCGCGACGTCGGCGGCTTGCCCGACACTGCCCGCACCACCATCCGGCGCGATACCATCGGCTTCGTCTATCAGTTCCACCATCTGCTGCCGGAGTTCACCGCGCTGGAGAACATTGTGCTGCCGCAGATGATCGCCGGTGCATCCCGGCGGGCGGCGGCGGACCGTGCCGGGTTGCTGCTGACGCGGTTCGGCCTGGGGGCGCGGCTGGGTCACTTGCCGGGGAAGCTGTCGGGCGGCGAGCAGCAGCGCGTCGCCATCGCCCGGGCTCTGGCGAACCAGCCGAAGCTACTGCTGGCGGACGAGCCGACCGGCAACCTGGATGTCGCCACGGCCGAGGTGGTGTTCGCCGAACTGCTGGCGATCGTGCGCGACCATGGGGTGGCGGCGCTGATCGCGACGCATAACCCGGACCTCGCGGCGCGGATGGACCGTACCGTTACGTTGCGAGACGGGCGGCTGGTTTAGCGCCGATCCCGTTCAGACGGCTGATCTGAATGGGTGGAGATGTTCGCTAGAACAATGTAGTAGATTTTGCTGTGAGCTCGGGTGAACGGCACCGGCGCTAAAACCGAGCGTGCCCTGAATGGTGCGGACGGCGTTGGATCGTGTTCCGGCATGGCCGATCGCTCATGCCGAGCCGGCCAGACCGACCGGTGCGGCGTCTGTTCGATGCGCTCGGGTAGCTGCTGGGACGTCCACGTCCTTGGGCACTGCAATTGCCGGTCTGCTGGTGTTGCTCCAGTATAGTGATCGATCTCCAGGAGATAGATTATGTCCGACGTTGACCGCTTTCTCGCCGATCCTGTCGACTTCATGCAGAACAACTTTGTCGACACGCCGGCGACTGGCGGATCACTTGATACGGGCGGGACGAAATTCTTCACGTTGGAAAAGAAATCCATCACCGCCGCCTGCACCGAGCGTCCGGGCGTGCGTGTTCCGGTCTATATGGCCCGTCCGGCGACCGGCGGCACCGACCTGTTCGAATGCTACTGGTGCCCCTACGAGGACGGCGCGATGAAATCGATCGTCGTCGGCAACCTGGCCAACATCATGTTCACTGCACCGATGGACGGCTGCAGCTTCGGCATCGGCAGTGCCACGGCCAACGGAGAGCGCATGGTCTGTCACATCAACATGAAGGGACAGAGCAACATGGCGGGCAAGCAGAACGCCATCCTGAAAGGATCGAAACTGAGCGAGGGCCTGGTCGATCCGAACATCTACATGGCGGGCGGGCAACCGGTGCACGTCACGACCTTCGGCGTCCGCGACAAGGCGACCAAATCATGGAGTTTCTACTATCAACTGGCGACGGTCGGAATGGGCGCGACGGGGCGGGATTTTACCTTGGTGGGCGTCATGCCGGTGCTTTGATGTGTCAAGGCCGGGCCTGGCTCCGTCAGATTGTTGGTCGAAGGGCGGCGCATTTCATGGTTTGTTGTTCAGTGGCCAACCCCAAGCCTGGCGCCTTCAGCCTCCCGCTTCACGGCTACGGGGCTTGACCTCGATCACTGAGTGAGGCGGATATCGATTCCGTTATCATGGTGGTGTCCGAGGCACGGGCTTGCTACTGACTTCGGCAGGTGGCGGCCGATACCGCCCTATCGTCCCAGAAACGCCTTCACATGGGCTGCGATGGACGCTGCCGCTGTAGCGACCGTCGAACGTGCCGGCACGGCATCGGTGGCGGATTGCAGGCGGTGAATGTGGGCGCCGAGATTTGCCCCGGCCGTTGGCAGCATCATCGCCGCGGCGCCCAGCCCATGCTGCATGTCGTTGGGTGCCCGCGCTGCGGACCTGGCGAGCTGCGCCGAGGTCGGCACAGGCTCGTGGATCTGGATCGAGGCCGGTCCATCGTTGTCGCCGGGCCCGGCCAGCGCGGGCAGCAGGTCTGGCGCCGCGGCGTCGCGCTTGGTCAATGGCTGGAACTTGAACAGCTTTCCCAGGGTCGCACTGATGGAGGTGTGGTCGAACGGCGTCAGTCCGGGCGGCCGGATAATCGACCCGGCCGGCACATAGGGCGAAACGATCACGGCCGGCACCCGCACACCGAAATAGCCGAAGTCGAAGCCGTCCGGCTGGTGGTCATCCGGCGACATCGCGGCCGGCGGAACAACGTGATCGTAGCACCCGCCGTGCTCGTCGTAGGTGATGATCAGCAGCGTGTTGCGCCATCCCGGACCCGAGCGGACCGCGTTGTAGACCTGGGCGATCAGCGCCTCTCCATAGGCAACATTATGCGGCGGATGCTGGTCGTTCGGCACCAGCGCCAGGATCATATCGGTAAAATAACGTGGTTCGATGAAGCTGTAGGCGGGCAGTTTGCCGGCAGCGGCGTCGCGCGCGAAGTCTTCCTTGAAGTAACGGAAATGCGTCAGAGCATCCGGCCATAGCTTGGACAGCGTGATGGACTGCGGAATGTCGTGGAAATACACCCGCCACGGCTGCTTGACCGAGTCGAGCCGGTTGAATACCGTTTCCATCTCGTACGGGAAATGCGTTGGCGAATTGTTGACGTAACCGTTTGCCGTCGCGGCATGGGCGAAGAACCGGTTCGGCCAGGTCTGGCACGGCGCCGAGGCGTGCCAGCGGTCGGAAACGCCGAACGCTCGCGCCAACTGGCTGATCACCGGTACCTGGTCGGGGGTGAAGTAGTGCATCACCGCCGCCGGATCGGGCGCGGGATCGACCTTCGGGTCGGGCGGCGGCTGGCGCATGTAGTTGTCGACGAACCCGCCCATTGCGGGGGCTCCGGGATCAGGCTGTCCGTCCGCCGTCAGGCCATGGACCTGCATATGGATGTCGGTGAACAACTCACCCGGGTCGGGGTCGGGAATGCATGCCGCAGTTGGCGTGAGTTCCGGTGATTTCCACACCGTCACCGGCTGCTGCATCCCGCCTGGCTTGTGCCAGATATTCTGCTCGGTTCCGGTCAGGCCGTCGAAACGGTCATCGCTGCGGTACAGCATGCCCAGCATGCAGTCGAACGAGCGGTTTTCCAGCATCAGGACAACGACGTGCTTGATGTCCATTGCGATTTCTCCCCCAGCAGACTGGAGGAAAGCCGAAATCGGCCTGGCTTGTCCAGCTCGCCTTCACCCTGGACGTGCCGGCTGAGAGCGAGCTAGCCCGTTGTTTTCATGAGTAACTTTATCATTCCGCCGATTTTCGGCCCGGCTGATGCCGCGCCGTCGTCAGGACACGTCCGGCTCGCTTGCCGGTACAGACGAAAGTGGACACCATTGGCGCAAACGGAGGACATGAATGCCCGCCAGACAGCCTCATATCGCCATCATCGGCGCCGGCATTGGTGGCCTGACCGCCGCCGCCTGCCTGCGCCGCGTCGGCGTCGACGTTCGCATCTACGAGCAGGCGAGGGGCTTCACCCGGCTCGGCGCCGGCATCCAGCAGGCACCCAACTCCATCCGCGTGCTGTATGCGCTGGGCCTGAAGGACGCAGCTGCTGGCCCAGGCGTTTCAGCCCGACAGCAACGACTCCCGCGACCACGACACCGGCAACCTGACCAATTCACTGCCGCTCGGTCAGTCGGTCCTGGAGCGCCACGGTGTGCCGTATTTCCTGATGCACCGCGGCGACCTGCACGCCATGCTGGCGGACGCTCGTGCCGGCCGAGGTCGTCCGGCTGAACCACAAGCTGGCCGGGCTGGACCACGCCGCGGACGGCACCGTGCGGCTGACGCTTCACCAACGGCGAGACCGCCGCAGGCCGATGCGGTGATCGGCGCGGATGGCGTGCATTCGGTGGTGCGGACGTTCATGCTGGGCGAGGAGCAGCCCCGCTTCACCGGCCGCGTCGCCTACCGCACGGTGTTCCCGACGGCGCTGCTGGGCGGCATGCAGCCCGATCCATGCGTCAAATGGTGGGGGCCGGACCGCCATATCGTCAGCTATTTCGTCAATCCGCGCCGCGACGAGCTGTATTTCGTCACCAGCACGCCGGAGCCGGACTTCGACGTCGAATCCTGGTCCGCCAAAGGCGATCTGGCGACCTTGCGCGCGGCCTACGACACGTTCCATCCGCAGGTGCGTGCGATCCTCGCCGCCTGCCCGGATGTGCACAAATGGGCGCTGGTGGAGCGCGATCCGCTGCCGCGCTGGGTGGAGGGCAACGTCGCGCTGCTGGGCGATGCCTGCCACCCGATGACGCCCTACATGGCGCAGGGTGCTTCGACCTCGATCGAGGACGGCGGCGATCCTGTCGCGCTGCCTGGATGGCGTCGACCGCGACGGGCTGCACGCCGCGCTGCTGCGCTATGAGGCGACCCGCAAGCCGCGGACATCGCGGATCCAGCAGACTTCGGCGCAGAACACCTGGCTGAAGGAGCCGCACGACGCCGACTGGGTGTATGGCTACGACGCCTGGACGGTGCCGCTGGCGGCGTGACCCGGTCATGATCCGCTGACCGTTGGGTCTGGATTTAAAGCTTGTTCAACGATGGTCTTGCGGTTCGCGATGTTGAACAACCTATGAGTATCTGTGTGACCGGGTAGTTTTTATGGGCGTGCTGACGCACTTAGGGCCCGAGCCCCAACAACCGATCGAGGCCCACAGGCCTTGAATGGCAGCGACACCTGCTACCAGGGAAATGTGCGCCTGCATGTCACTTGCTGTATGAGGCAGATCGCGCAGCTAGATGTAGGTTCAGTGGCCATGCTCACGAGGTTCGAAGAAGCAGAAGGATCCGTCCGGTATGGGCCGGAGAAACTGAGCAAGGACGATCTCCTGGATCTGCTGACCCGGATGCGGATCAAGTCGAAGGAGCAGCAGGAAAGCGGCGGCCCGGTAAGCTCCTTCCAACTCAAGGCGCAGTTCAGCTTGGCCTATACGTGCGGCGTGGCGCCCACCGCATGGGAGGTGATGGTCAGCCCGGGTTTCTTTGTCAACGGGCGCACGGACTTTCTCGGTCGCCACTACGATGAGATCGCCGAGGCGCTGGCTCCGAAGCTCACGTTCGAGCTCCTGCAAACGTACGTGGTCGAAAAGGACCGCTCGCTCTTGTTGATCGATCCGGACCGGGGTGGCTGGCGGACGGTCGAAGCGGCGAACGTCGAATGGTTCCCTTCTGGCTCGAATGCACGCAAGTCGCGCTCTGTTTACGCAAAGGCGCTTAACCGCACGAGTGAGGAGCACCTGGAGCGGGCCCAGAAGGACGTCGGCCACTGGACGCAGCGCTGCGCCAGCGATCCGACTGAAAACAATCTCCGCAAGCTCCGCGAGGCCGAGTTCCGCGTAAAAAGATGGCAGCGGGGCGACGCGGAGTTTCTCCAGGCCGAGGCGCGGCGGCGCCAGCTCCTGAGGGACGAAGTGGCCGCGCTAGACAGCCGGGACACGACTAAACCCAATTTCGCCGAGGCGCTCGCCGCGTTGATTCGGGAGACGGAGAACGAGGTTCGGGCGCGCTACGGCATCGCCGTGGTCGGGGGAGGCTGGGTGAGCGAGACGGAGCTGTGCCACCGGATCCAAGATTTGCTCCCCGGCGTCGAAGTCATCCACCATGGCCAACCGCATTGGCTCGGGCGACAGCACCTCGATGTTTGGATCCCCTCCCTTTCGGTCGCCGTCGAATATCACGGCGCGCAGCATTTCCAGGCTGTCGAGTTCTTCGGGGGCGAGGACGCCTTCCGGAAGAACCAGGAGCGGGACCAGCGCAAGCGCGCCCTCTGCAAGCAGAACGGCATTAGGCTAATGGAAATCTCATGGGATCAAGGCTACATCGAGGATGCCGAACTCGTGGAGATGCTTCAGGGACGCAAGTAAGCCCGCTCTGCGCGGCTCCTAGCTTCCTTCCTGGGATTTCTGCTTTGGCAGATGCAGGCAGGCCCAGCACCCACCGGAGGGGCGGCATGGTGAGGCCCGGGACAGCCTGTGGGAGCTCGAAAGCAGTCGCCATCTCGCCGCACCTCGTGTAGGCGGCCTGGATTGCGGCGACGTGCGCCTCGCTGACCAGGAACATGGCGGAGCGGTTGTTCAGGCTCGGGCACTTATTGCCGATGCCGCCATCAGGGCGGCATCCCGGGTTGTACCGGAACGCCGCCCCGATTTACGCGTGTTGACTACCCGGAGCTGCCGTCAAGTGGGTTTTGAGGGCAGCTCCGTCGAGGTCAGGCCAGGTCGAAGCGATCAAGGTTCATCACCTTGTTCCATGCTGCCACGAAGTCCTTCACGAACGTCTCCTTCGAGTCGTCGCATGCATAGGCTTCCGCGGCGGCCCGGACCACGGAGTTCGAACCGAAGAACAGGTCGGCACGCGTGCCGGTCCACTTGATCTCGCCGGTCGCGCGGTCGCGCCCCTCGTAAACCGCTGCCGTCGTGGCGGATGGCTCCCACACCGTGTGCATATCGAGCAGGTTGACGAAGAAATCATTGGTCAGCGTCTCGGGCTGGCTGGTCAGCACGCCGTGTGGTGATTGGCCGGCATTTGCGCCCAGGACGCGCATGCCGCCGACGAGGACCGCCATCTCCGGAACCGTCAGCGTCATCAGTTGTGCCCGGTCGACCAGCAGCTCCTCGGCTGACCTGCCGTCGCTGATCCGCAGATAGTTGCGGAACCCGTCTGAGGTGGGTTCGAGCACTGCGAACGAGTCGACGTCGGTCTGCTCCTGCGACGCGTCCGTCCGCCCCGGCGCGAAAGGCACCGTCACATCGTGGCCAGCCTTTTTCGCCGCCGCCTCGACGGCTGCGCAACCGCCCAGAACAATGAGGTCGGCGAGCGAAACCTTCTTGCCACCGGTCTGCGAAGCGTTGAACGCCTTCTGGATGCTCTCTAGCGTCCCAAGGACCTTCGCCAGCTGAGCCGGCTGGTTGACGTCCCAGTCCTTCTGCGGTGCCAGGCGGATACGCGCACCGTTCGCCCCGCCACGCTTGTCGGAGCCGCGGAAGGTTGCCGCCGACGCCCACGCCGTCGAGACCAGCTGGGCGATGGACAGTCCGGACGCGAGGATCTTCGCCTTCAGATCGGCGATGTCTTGCCCGCCCACCAATTCATGGTCCACGTCGGGAACGGGATCCTGCCACAGCAATGTCTCTGCCGGGACCAGCTTGCCGAGGTACCGGGACCGAGGCCCCATGTCGCGGTGGGTCAGCTTGTACCACGCCTTGGAGAACGCGTCCGCGAACGCCTGCGGGTTTTCGTGGAAGTGCTTCGAAATCCGCGCATAGGTCGGATCCACCTTCAGCGCGAGGTCGGTCGTGAGCATCATCGGAGCGTGCCGCTTCGACGGATCGTGGGCGTCGGGCACGAGGCTCGCGGCAGCGGGGTCCTTTGGCGTCCACTGAAACGCGCCGGCGGGACTTTTTGTCAGTTCCCACTCAAACCCGAACAGGTTGTCGAAGAAATTGTTGTCCCAATGCACCGGGTCGGTGGTCCAGGCGCCTTCCAGCCCGCTGGTGATTGTCTCGTCGCCTTTGCCGCTGCCGTAGGTGTTTTTCCAGCCCAGGCCTTGCTCCTGGATGTCGGCGCCCTCGGGCTGCTGGCCGATATACTTGCCGGGATCGGCGGCGCCGTGGGTCTTGCCGAATGTGTGCCCACCGGCGATGAGCGCGACCGTCTCTTCGTCGTTCATCGCCATGCGGGCGAACGTCTCGCGAATGTCAACCGCCGCAGCGGCCGGATCCGGCTTGCCGTTCGGCCCTTCGGGATTGACGTAGATCAGGCCCATCTGAACCGCGGCGAGAGGCTTCTCAAGCTGACGGTCACCGCTGTAGCGCTGGTCGTCCAGCCACTTGCCCTCAGGCCCCCAGTAGATGTCCTCTTCCGGTTCCCAAACGTCCTCGCGTCCGCCGGCGAACCCAAAGGTCTTGAACCCCATGGACTCCAGGGCGACGTTGCCGGTGAGCACCATCAGGTCGGCCCAGGACAGCTTGCGGCCGTACTTCTGCTTGATCGGCCAAAGCAGCCGGCGCGCCTTGTCGAGGTTCGCGTTGTCAGGCCAGCTGTTGAGCGGCGCGAAGCGTTGCGTGCCGGAGGATGCGCCGCCACGGCCGTCACCGATACGGTAGGTGCCCGCGCTGTGCCACGCCATGCGGATGAACAACGGCCCATAGTGGCCATAATCGGCGGGCCACCAATCCTGCGACGTCGTCATCAGTGCGTGCAGGTCCTTGACCACGGCATCCAGGTCGAGGCTTTCGAATTCCTTGGCGTAATTGAACGCCTTGCCCAACGGATTGGCCTGGGGCGGATTCTGGTAGAGGATATGAAGGTTGAGCTGGTTCGGCCACCAGTCACGATTCATTCGGGCCAGACGCGTCGTGTGTCCCACGACCGGGCATCCGGTCTCAGTTGGCACGTTTGTGTCCATCTTCGTCGTCCCCTTACTCGGTGTCTCGAGAGCTGGCCTATAGGCGGTCGGCGCGCAACGATCCAATGAATAAACTAGGACGTTTTAATCGAGGGGATCGATGACAGTTATGCTCAGCCCCCGGCTGCACCGGTATTTGCCGGCGCAGGCGGGGCTCAGCCGTTGTGGCGTGGTGGCGAAAGGGGGCGTCGCCAGTGGACGCTGCCGTTCGGGTCGCTGGCGTTCACGCGCGTGGGGAAAAGCTTCCAGAGCTGACGGATGGCGTTTGCGCTGCCAACAGAAGCCGCGCTGAAGGCGGGAGCTTTATGGCGATCAGCCAGGATCCGTGTGCGGAAGGACCGGCGGCGCCTGTCAATCCGTCACCCACACGAAATCATCCCCCGTCCGGTCTCACCTTTCCGCGTTCTGCATGGTGGTGGCGGGTGCATCGGTGTATAGGCTAGCGCCCTTCGTTGCCCGGACGATTACCGGGCACCCGCCTTTTGCCCTACGGAACCGCCATGAACGACGTCGTTACAGAACCCCAGCGCGACTACCGCGACACGGTGTTCCTGCCGCAGACCGCTTTTCCCATGCGCGGCGACCTGCCGAAAAAAGAGCCAAAAATCCTCGCCAAATGGGACGCGATGGATCTTCTGGGCAAAATCCGAGCAGCCTCTGCCGGAAGGCCGCTGTTCATCCTGCACGATGGTCCGCCGTACGCGAACGGCAACATCCATCTCGGGACCGCGCTGAACAAGATTCATAAGGACATGATCAACCGCACCCGCCAGATGGCGGGCTACGACGCCAACTACATCCCGGGCTGGGACTGCCATGGCCTGCCGATCGAGTGGAAGATCGAGGAAGATTACCGCCGCAAGAACAAGGACAAGGACGCGGTCCCGATCCTGGACTTCCGCGCCGAATGCCGCACCTACGCTGAACACTGGCTAGGTGTGCAGGCGCAGGAGTTCCGCCGTCTGGGTGTTGAGGGTGACTTCGCCGACCGCTACGCCACGATGGACCCGTCGTCGGAGGCGGCGATCGCCGCCGAGATCTGCAAGTTCCTGCTGAACGGCGCGCTGTATCGCGGCCTGCGCCCGGTGATGTGGTCTCCGGTCGAGAAGACCGCCCTTGCCGAGGCCGAGATCGAGTATCACGACCACACCAGCACGACGATCTGGGTCCGCTTCCCGGTCATCCGCGTGTCACGCCCGCAGTTGGAGGGCGCATCCATCGTCATCTGGACCACGACGCCGTGGACGATGCCCGGCAACCGTGCGGTCGCCGCCGGAGCCGACTTCGACTATGCGGTCATCGAGGTGACTGAGGCCGCGGTGGGGTCACTCGCGCGGGCCGGCGAAAAGATTGTGGTGGCGGAAGCGCTGCTGCCGGCCGTGGCGAAGGATGCCGGCATCACCGCGTATACGGTCGTGGCCGTGCTTAAGGGGGCGGATCTTGCCGGCACGGTGATGGCGCACCCGTTGCGCGGCCGTGGCTATGAGCAGGATACGCCGCTTCTGCTGGCGGATTTCGTCACCACCGAGGCTGGCACCGGGTTTGTCCACATCGCGCCCGGGCATGGCGAGGACGACTTTAACCTGGGCCGGGAGAATGGGCTGGACGTGCCGGAAACGGTCGGCGACGACGGCACCTTCAACGCCTGGGTTCCGCTGTTCGCCGGCGTTCACGTCTACCGCGCGGGCGATCCTGTCTCCGCGGCGTTGACCGAGGCCGGGACGCTGCTGGCCCGTGGGTCGGTTCGCCATTCCTACCCGCATTCCTGGCGTTCCCGGGCACCGCTGATCTTCCGCGCAACGCCGCAATGGTTCATCCGCATGGACGGGCCGGAACGCATCCGCGAAAAGGCGCTCGCTGCGATCGACGCCACGCATTTCGTGCCGGACCAGGGTCGCAACCGCATCGGCTCAATGGTCGCCGGCCGCCCTGACTGGTGCATCAGCCGCCAGCGCGCCTGGGGTGTGCCGATCACCGTGTTCGTCGAAAAGCACACCGGCCAGCCGCTGCGCGATCCCGCGGTTGTCGACCGGATCACCGCGGTCTTCGAAACTGAGGGCGCGGACGCCTGGTATTCGTCGCCGCCGTCACGCTTCCTGGGGCCGGACTACAATCCGGATGACTACGAGCAGGTGATGGACATCGTTGACGTCTGGTTCGAAGTCCGGCTCGACCCACGCCTTCGTGCTGGAAAGGCGCGGCTTGCCCTGGCCGGCCGACCTTTATCTGGAAGGTTCCGACCAGCATCGCGGCTGGTTCCAGTCATCGCTGCTGGAAGCGGTGGGCACTCGCGGCTGTGCGCCGTTCAAGGCGGTCCTGACCGATGGCTTCGTCATGGACGAGCACGGCCGCAAGATGTCGAAATCGCTGGGCAACGTCGTTGCCCCGGAGGCGGTCGCCAAACAATACGGCGTCGACATCCTGCGCCTGTGGGTGCATGATGTCCGACACCACCGAGGATCTGCGGATCGGCCCGGAGATCCTGAAGCAGCAGGCGGAACTGTATCGCCGGCTGCGCAACACGCTGCGCTGGGTGCTGGGCAGCCTGGACGGGCTTTTCCGAAGCCGAACGCGTGCCGGTGGCGGAAATGCCGGAACTGGAGCGCTGGGTGCTGCACCGCCTGACCGAGATCGACGCGAAGATCCGCGCCGCCGTGGACTCCTACGACTGGACCGGGGTCTATCCGGACCTGCATAATTTCTGCTCGGTCGACCTTTCGGCGTTCTACTTCGATATCCGCAAGGACGCGGTCTACTGCGACCGTCCGGACAGCCTGCGCCGCCGCGCGGCCCGCACCGTGCTGGATCATCTGCACCGTTGCCTGTGCACCTGGCTCGCGCCGGTGCTGTGCTTTACCGCCGAGGAAGCCTGGTGCGCCCGCTTCGGCGACGACAGCCAGCGTGCATCTGGAGCTGTTCCCGACGCTGCCCGCCGACTGGCACGACGACGCGCTGGCGGCGAAGTGGGAGACCATCCGCGCGATCCGCCGCCGCATCACCGTGCCGATCGAGGAAGCCCGCAAGGCCAACACGCTCGGCTCCTCGCTGCAGGCCGCGGTCGAACTGCCGCTGAACGCGGAACACGAACACTCTATTGGATGAAGCCGCATGGTCCGAGATCGCGATCGTCTCCTCCGTAACGGATCGTTCGGGACACGGACGAACCCCCAGTCGAAGGTCACGCCCGCCTCCGGCGACAAATGCGTCCGCTGCTGGAGGGTTCTGCCGGAGGTGGGGTCGAGCGCTGCCCACCCGGCACTGTGTCTGCGCTGCACGGACGCGGTGGAGTCGGGGCTGGTGTGCAAGCCGGCGGCATGACCCGTTCCAACTTCATGCCGCTGGGCGTGATCGCCGGGCTGGTGGTGCTGGCCGCGGACCAGGCCAGCAAGTGGTGGGTGCTGAACGTGCTGGACCTGCCGGACCTGCGCCAGGTCGTGCTGCTGCCGGTGCTGAACCTGACCATGGTGTGGAACCGGGGGGTGACGTTCGGCCTGCTGAACGGCCTCGGCGCCTGGGGCACATATCCTGCTGGCGTTTGTCGCGCTGGCGTGTCGTCGTTGCGCTGGGGTTCTGGCTGCGCCGGGCGGAGAGCCGGGTGGTGGCGGTCGCGATCGGGGCGATCGCCGGCGGCGCGATCGGCAATGTGATCGACCGTGTGCGCTTTGGCGCGCGTGGTCGATTTCATCCACGCCCATGTCGACACGCCCTGGGGCGATGTCTCCTGGTATGTGTTCAACGTCGCCGACGCCGCGATTGTTTGCGGTGTCGCGGTGCTGATCGTGGAGTCTCAGCTTACCCGACGGCGGCAGGAGCGATCGGCCTGAAGCGGGGCTGACGGGCAGCGAACGGCGGAGCGCGGGTCTTTTTCGAGTGCATTTTTACGCCATATGAGGCGTGCCTTCGGGTTACCCTGGACCACGCGCCCGAGGCGCTGTAGTGAACGCGTCATCATGGCCCGTATCGCGACAATCGACCGAAAGACCTCGGAAACCGACATTTCCCTGACCCTGAACCTTGATGGGACAGGGGTGGCGGAGATCGCCACCGGCATCGGCTTCCTCGATCATATGCTGACATCGCTGGCTCGTCACGGCCTGTTCGACCTCACGATCCGGGCCGAGGGCGACCTGCACATCGACTTCCATCACACGACCGAAGACGTCGGCATCGTGCTCGGCGCGGCCTTCGCCCGGGCGCTCGGCGATAAGCGCGGTATCCGCCGCTTCGGCAACGCCCTGATCCCGATGGACGAGACCCTGGCCGAGGCCGCGGTGGACATCTCCGGCCGCCCTTTCCTTGCCTGGAACGTCGGTTTCGAGCGTCCCAAGATCGGCGAGATGGATACCGAGCTGTTCGAGGAGTTTTTCCGCGCGCTGGCGTTCAATGCGATGGTGACGCTGCATATCACCCGCCGGGCCGGCCACAACGCCCATCACGTCGCGGAGGCCTGCTTCAAGGCCACGGCCCGTGCGCTGCGCATGGCTGTCGAACATGATCCGCGGATCGGCGACGCCATCCCCTCCACCAAGGGGGCGCTATGAAGATCTATACGGCTTTGCTGAAAGCCGGCGCCGAACCGGTGCTGGTGCGGGAAGGGTTTTCCTGGGGTGCCCTGTTCCTGGGGCCGTTCTGGCTGGCCGCGCATCGCGCCTGGGTTCCCGCCGCGATCAGTCTAGCCGTCTGTGATCCTGATCGCGTTCGTGGTGCCGCGGCCGGCTGCAGGTATCCTGATGGTCGCGGTGGCGCTGATCCTAGGGCTGACCGGCAATGATCTGCGGCGCTGGTCGTTGGAAAACCGCGGCTACCTGTTGGTCCATGTGCTGGCCGCGCTCAACGCCGACGACGCCTTTACCCGCCTGCTGGCTCACCGGCCCGACCTTGGCGACCGGTTCCGGCCAGAGCCGGCATGACGGCGGAACGGGCATGAGGGCGGGGCCAGCATGAGGATCGCGGTCGTCGATTATGGCAGCGGCAATCTGGCTTCAGCGTCCCGGGCCCTGGTGGTGGCCGCGGAACAGGCGGGTATCGACGCGACCGTCGTGGTGACGTCGGACCCCGCGGTGGTTCGGGACGCCGACCGGATCGTGCTGCCGGGGCAGGGCGCGTTCGCCGATTGCGCGGCCGGGCTTGCCGCCGTGCCCGGGATGCGCGATGCGATCGAAACCGCGACCGCGCAGGGGACGTCGTTCCTTGGTATTTGCGTCGGCATGCAACTGATGGCCGAACGTGGGCTCGAACACATGGTCACCCCCGGTTTTGGCTGGATCAAGGGCGACGTGGCCGAAATGCCGGCGTCTGGCCTGCGCCTGCCGCAGATGGGATGGAACAGCCTGGATTTCGTGCCCGGCTGCCATCCGTTGCTGGAGGGTCTCACCCCAGGCGACCACACCTATTTCGTCCACAGCTATGCCCTGGTGCACGGCGCGCCCGATGAAACCATCGCGACCACCGATTATGGCGGTAGTGTTCCCGCGATCGTTGTCGCAGGCAACCGCGCGGGTACCCAGTTCCATGTCGAGAAAAGTCAGGAGGTCGGCATCCGCCTATTGTCCAACTTCCTGCGCTGGGCCCCGTGACCATGCCCAGCGCAACCACGGTGACCCAGGAACCGGAACTGCTGATCGAGCGTCTGAAGCGCTTCACTGATCAGGACCTGAACGCGTTGTGCGAGGCGACCGACGCCGCGATCATCGATGGCGGCGGCTTCGGCTGGGTCACGCCACCCGGGCGGCGGGCGCTGGAAACCTATTTTCGTGGCGTCCTGCTGGTGCCCGAGCGCGAGTTGTTCGTCGCCAGGCTGAACGGCGATATCGTTGGTTCGGCGATCCTGGTCCGTCCGCCGCGCAATAACGAAGCGCAGGCTTTCGCGGCGAACCTGATGCACTCCTACATCGCCCCGTATGCCCGCGGGCACGGCCTGGCGCGCATGCTGACGCAGGCGGTGGAGGAACGCGCCCGCGAACTCGGCTACCACATCCTGAACCTGGACGTGCGCGAAACCCAGGCGGTGGCGATCGCAATGTATGAATCGCACGGCTATATCCGCTGGGGCGAGCATCCGGAGTATGCGCTGGTGCGCGGCAAATCGGTCACCGGCCTGTTCTATTACAAGCGGCTGCGGCCACCGAAGACGGGCAACGGCCAATGAGCGGCTTGACGCTGTATCCTGCGATCGACCTGAAAGACGGGCAGTGCGTCCGCCTGCGCCGCGGCGACATGGACCAGGCAACCGTCTACGCCGATGATCCCGGCGCACAGGCGAAGGCCTGGCAAGCGGCTGGGTTCTCCTGGCTGCACGTGGTGGACCTGAACGGCGCTTTCGCCGGCAAACCGGTCAACGCCGCTGCGGTCCGCGCGATCCTGGCGAATGTGACGGTGCCTGGTACAGCTTGGCGGCGGCATCCGCGATCTTGCCGGTATTAAGGCGTGGCTCGACTCCGGTATTCATCGGGTGATCCTGGGCAGCGCGGCGGCCAAGAATCCGCCCCTGGTGATCGAGGCGTGCAAGACCTTTCCCGGCCGTATCGCGGTCGGCATTGATGCGCGTGATGGGTTCGTCGCCACCGAAGGCTGGGCTGAGACCTCCACCATGCCGGCGGCCGAGCTTGGCTTGCGCTTCGAGGATGCCGGAGTTTCGGCGATCATCTACACCGATATCGGCCGTGACGGCATGCTGAGCGGCCTTAATCTCGAGCAAACCGTGGCGCTGTCGCAGCGGTTGACGACGCCGGTCATCGCATCGGGTGGCGTTGGGTCGCTCGTGCATCTCGCGGCGTTGAAAGACGCTTCGGTTGGCACTCGAATCGAGGGCGTTATCATCGGCCGTGCGCTGTATGACGGGCGGGTCGACCCGGCCCAGGCGCTGGCGTTGTTTCGCCTGTGATGTCTGGATAAATGGGCAACTTTTCCGTTCATTACTGTCATCACGGGTGCCATGCATTCATATGGTCTTGCATCCTGCGCCGTCACGCTTTCTAAGCGTCCCGTGATGTTGAAACTGCGGGTTATTCCATGTCTGGACGTGAAGGACGGCCGCGTCGTCAAAGGCGTGAATTTCGTGTCCCTGCGTGATGCGGGAGACCCGGTCGAGCAGGCCGCGGTCTATGACGCCGCCGGTGCGGACGAGCTGACTTTCCTGGACATCACCGCCAGCCACGAGAATCGCGACACCATTCTTGATGTCGTCTCCCGCACTGCGGCCAGGGTATTCCTGCCGCTGACGGTCGGCGGCGGCATCCGCTCGACCGATGACATGCGCCGCCTGCTGCTGGCCGGCACCGATAAATGCAGCATCAACTCGGCGGCGGTGGCGCGACCCGAGCTGGTTCGGGAAGCGGCGACCAAATTCGGCAGCCAATGCGTGGTTGTCGCCGTGGATGCCAAGCAAACCGGCCCTGGCAAGTGGGAGGTCTTCACCCATGGCGGCCGCCGGAACACCGGGATCGACACCATCGAATGGTGCCGCCAGGTGGTGGCGCTCGGTGCAGGGGAAATCCTGCTGACCAGCATGGACCGCGACGGCACTGGGACCGGGTTCGACCTGGATCTGCTGTCCGCGGTCTGCCGGGCGGTGCGGGTCCCGGTGGTCGCTTCCGGCGGCGTCGGCACGTTGCAGCATTTTGTCGAGGGCGCCAAAGCGGGTGCCACTGGCCTGCTCGCGGCGAGCGTTTTCCACTTCGGCACCTTTACCGTGGCGCAGGTTAAGCAGGCGCTCGCCGATGCCGGGCTGCCGGTCCGCTTACCTCGCAAGGCTGCCTGAGCATGGCCAAGTCGACCAAGAAAAAGACCGTGACGAGCGGAAAGAAGCCGGCGGTGAAGGCCGCGAAGCGACTTGTCGCCAACGGCGCGGCTGGGTCCGATATCGCTGTCCTGGACCGCTTGTTCGGCGTGGTGCAAAGCCGGCGCGATGCTGACCCCGCTGTCAGCCACTCGGCGCGATTGCTTTCCCGCGGCGCCGCCAAGGTCGCGCAGAAATTCGGTGAGGAAGCCGTCGAATGCCTGATCGAGGCGGTGGCCGGCAACCGGGATGCGCTGGTCGCGGAGAGCGCGGACGTGCTGTATCATCTGATCGTGCTGTGGGTGGCGTGTGATGTCAGCCCCGCCGACGTCTGGTCGGAACTTGTGCAGCGGGAGGGCATCAGCGGCATCGCCGAAAAGGCGGCCCGCGCCAAACCAGCTGTGGTGGGCAGCAGAGTGACGACTTCGAAGATACCGTAGCGCCTGACGGGTTCAGGTTGAACGGGTGAGATACGCTTGAAGTCTCTTTGTTCGAGAGGGCGATTTAGGTCTCACGCCGGGTCAAGCTCCGACGATCGTACTCCAGGGCCGCGCGCGAGCCTTTACAACCTCATGGTCCGGGTTCTTGTCCGCACAGGATAATGCCGTCACGGTTGGCGAACCGTCCAGCGAGGTTGGGTGGTTCGTGTGACGATCGCGCTGCCGGAGCACCGGCACCGCCTGGTCCGCGGGCCAGTGGCAAACCAATCCCGGTCATCGTAAAACCGGTGCGAACACCGCTTCAGGGAGACCAACAGATGCCGGTCAACGGCCTGCCGCCTTATGATCCCCAAAACATCTTTGCCCGCATCCTGCGCGGGGAGATCCCTTGTAAGAAGGTCTACGAGGACGACTGGGCACTGGCCTTCCATGACATTAACCCGCAGGCGCCGACCCATGTCCTGATCATTCCAAAGGGCCCGTACTGCTCATTCGCCGATTTCAGCGCGACGGCGTCAGATCCGGAAATCGGTGGTTTTATCCGCGCGGTTGGCCGGATTGCCAAGGACCTTGGCCTGGAAACGTCCGGCTACCGGCTGTTGGCCAACATGGGCGAGCACTCCGGCCAGGAAGTGCCGCATTTCCATATCCATCTGTTCGCCGGCCGGCCGCTGGGGCGAATGATACCCGGTCCTTGAGGCAAATTGTCGGCCTGCGCCCGGCTTGGTCGATTGCTACGGATCCGGGGCGAGCTCAGCGACCCGCAGTCCGGTCAGCTACTGGCTTGCAGCTGTTCCCGCATGTGACGGGCGCGCGCCAGAACCTTGTTTTCGATGTCGCCCACCGTCGAATCGGCGACGGTTGCGTCCACCCACTGGCCGTTCTGCAGTACCTGGCGGTAGATATTCACCCGCACGCCGTCGCTGCGCAGATCGCGGCTGAGAATGTAGATCGTTGCCTTGAAGCGTTCGCCGCTGGTGCCGGGAGGGGTGTACCAGTCGGTGATGATCACCCCGCCGAATGGGTCAGCCGAGGCCAGCGGCATGAACGCGATGGTGTCCAACGCGCCACGCCACAGGAACGCGTTGACGCCGATCCCGGCGCCGCCCACGCCGCTGCCGCCGCCCTGGTCGCGGGTATTGCCCTTGCCGATGCCGAAGATCGTGCCGCTGTCCTCGCCGCCGAGACGGCTGGTGCTGACGTCGCCGTTGGAGCCACTGCCCAGGCCCTGGAAATCGGGCGGGGTCGGGTTGGGTTTAAGGCCGTCCGAAGAGCAGGCTGCAATGGCCAGCGCGGCGATGATCGCCGCGGGCAGGAGTCGAACGGAAACGGAGTTCAATCGCATCGCGATGGCGTGCCTTATTTTGCCTGTCAGCCGAGCGACCAAAGAAAAGGCGGGCCGCCGCTCGATCGCGCAGTCTTTAGCCCTGCGTTGTCCGTGCGGCAATCGCCATTTGTGGTCTCGGTCCGGTACCGTTGTGGCCGCGCCGATACAAAAGAAACGGCGGGGTTGTGCCCCGCCGTTCCGCCGAAACGCTGTAGCCGTTGCTTACCAGGTAAGAACCGTGGCGAACACGAAGCCCTGGCCCTGCGCATCGCGCGTGGTCCGGCCAGCGGTCGCACCGGTCGCGCCGGGCGTTGCCTAGGGTGTTGGTGGCGAAGTCGAAGCCGCCCTGATGGCGATGGGTATACATATACTCGCCGACCAGCTGGACGCCCGGGGCGAGCTTGTAGTTGCCGCCGAAGGCGACTTCGTACTCGTGACGCTGGGAAACGCCGGTCAGACGGGCATCACCCTGGGTGTCGATCAAGCCGACTTCGGCACCGAGCATGATCGGGCCGTTGGCGTAGGTCAGGCCAGTGACGACCGCGTTGGTTGGCGCGCCGCCGGTCGGGCGCATCGGCCAACTGACCGTTCACCGCGACCACCGATGTAGTCGGCGGCGGCGGTGATGTTGAGCGCGGTGACCGCGACGCCGGCCTTGTAGAAGCTGAGGTTGTCATACCGAAGGGTCTGCGCGCTTGCACGCCGCCGGTCGCGCACGCTCGGGCCGCTGCCGTCGTCGTATAGGCCGTCGTCGTCAGGTTTTCCTTGCCGGCGGTCTCGTAGAAGCCATAGGCCTTGAAGTCCACTGGGCCGAAGGTCTGCTGGAAGCGCAGGCCGACGCCGACCTGATTGATCCAGCGGGTCGGATCGTTGCCGGACGACACGTTGATGCAGGTCGGGCCAGCCTGGTTGCAGCCGACGCTCAGGCCTTCGTTCTGGAACGAGTTGCCCATGTTCGGGGCATACTGGACGCCGAAGTCAAAGCCGAAGAACTGCGGCGACAGGTAGACGATCTTGTTGTTGCCGTATTCGGCGCCGGCCTGCGCCAGCCAGACGAACGGGATCGCTGTCGCGCCGCCCGGCCCGATGCCTTGCAGCGGTTCGCCGCCGTTGAAGTTGCCGATGCCGGCGTCCCAGCACTGCGTGGTGAAGATACAGTTGTCGAACAGGCCGAGCACGCCGTCGGTCTGGCCGAAGCGAACGAGACCGGCCTTATCCGAGGCAAGGTAGGTGAAGGCGCGGCGGACGAACACGGTCTGGCCGCTGGTGTTGGCGCTCGGGCTGTTGGCCGTGCCGCCCGCGGTGCGTGTTGGCGAAGGTGCGGTCTGCGGCGCCGAAGTTCTCACGCAGTTCGATCGCGGCGCCATAGCGCAGGCCGTTCGCGGCCATGCCGTCGAAACCCGGATACAGGCGCATATAGCTGCTGACGCCGACCGGGTTCAGCTTGTAGCCGGTTGGCGCGCCGGTGGCGGTCACGCCCTTGTCGACGCTGGTGTAGTTGGCGGTGACGTCGACTTCCACGCGGCCGTTCAGGCGGATGACGATGGTGCCGGGGGCCGGGACCGCGTCGACGTTCGGCGCGTAGATCGATCCGCTGAGCGGGCCGGCGGCGGCGCTGCCGGTCGGGGTGTTGGCGATACCCCAGGCGTTGTTGTTGTTGTTCGCGGCCGGGCCGGCGCCGTACGGGGCGGCCAACTGACCTTGGTTTGGGGCAGCCGGGTGTCTGGGCAAGAGCCAGACCGCCGGTCGCTCCCAGAATGGCCGCACTGGCCATGAGAAGCTTACGCATGAAAATCCTCCTTATTACACCGGTTCGCCGGCGATCTCCTCAGGCCCCGCCCGTCTGGTCCCGCGAACAGCGGTAGGCAGCCAGACCTCGGCGAAACTAATGAACGGAGGTTCACATCCCCGCAACCCGCTTCGGCATTGCAGCATGGCATTTCCGAAACACTGTGGCGACAGCGCCACAAACCGTTGGTGCAGCTATTCTAATTCGGGTTTCCTGGTCAGGTTCGGGCCGATGTCGTTGTCGTGTCGAACGATCCAACGGCAACAATATCCGTCACTTACGGCATCATAATGATAAATTTATCGGCATCAGGCGACCATCCTGGCGTCATGACGGTGTTGCGTTGTTATCGATCACATCGATCTCGAGCTCAGCGCGCCGATTGCTCCAATGGCAAGGCAGAGACCTGGCGGCAGCCGTCTGACCGAGCGACCGTCCACGCCGCCCAGTGCCGCCAACGTGACGCCTCCGGCGTGCCGCGCCATCGCCGCCCAGCGGAGCGGACCCAGGCCGGGTGCGCCGGCATGACTGGCAGTCGGAAAAGCCGGTGACAGGAACACCAGGTCGGCGTCGGCTTTGCGTGCCCGGCGCAGGTCGGCAACCGAGTGCGCGGAACTGGTCACCACGCCGCGCGGGCGCAGTGGCCCCGGCCAATGGCCGCCGCGCAGGTGCACCCCCGCCTGAGTCGCCGTCGCCAGGCGCGCATCACCGGCTATCACCAGGATCAGGCGACGTTCGCGGCAGAGCCTTGCGATGTCCCTGGCCAGCCTGGTGCGTCCCGCATCGTGATCGTGTCGCAGGACCACGCCGGCCCTGCCGCGCGGCAGTGCGGCGACGGACGGACGCGGGTCCGCAAGCCGATGCTCGTCGGTGAACAGCCATAGCCTGGGGAGGCGGGCGCGCTTCCCCCGCAGACCCCAGGCGAGGAGTTTCAGGTCCAACGGACGTCGCGGCAGCCCCGGCGTCGAGGCTGCTTGAGGTAGCGGCAAGTGTCCCAACCAACGTCCATACGTGGGTCGTTTTTTAGGATTTAGCGTAATAATCCCGATATCGTGTGCGTAGGCTCGTCTTCAGCAGCTTGCCGGTGGCGGTATGCGGCAGCTCCGGCACCACCACCACGTCATCCGGCAGCCACCATTTGGCGACCTTGCCCTCATACAGCGCAAGAACCGAGGCGGGGTCGACGGTCTTCCCCGGCGCGGGACCACCAGCAGCAGCGGCCGCTCGTCCCATTTCGGATGCAGGGCGGCGATCACCGCGGCCTCGGCCACGTCGGGATGGGAAACGGCGATGTTCTCCAGCGTGATCGAGCTGATCCATTCGCCGCCGGACTTGATCACGTCCTTCGACCGGTCGGTGATCTCCATGAAGCCGTCGGCATCGATGGTGGCGACGTCGCCGGTGGCGAACCAGCCGTCCTGCGTCCAGCGCGCTGCCGGCTCGTCGCCGTAATAGGCGCTGGCGACCCAGGGACCGCGCACCATCAGGTCGCCGAACGCGACGCCGTCCCACGGCAGTTCCTTGCCCTCGCCATCGACGATCTTCATGTCGATGCCGGGCAGGATGCGGCCCTGCTTCAGCATGTGCTGCGCCGCCTGCGTCCTTGGTCAGCCCGAGCTGCGGCGGTCTTCGGCGCATTGTAGGTGCCGACCGGACTGAGTTCGGTCATGCCCCAGCCATGCTCGACGGCGACGCCGTACTCGTCGCGGAACGCCTCGATCAGCAGCGGCGGCGCGGCGGACCCGCCGGTCATGATGCGCTCGACCGTTTCCAGCCGCTGCCCGCTGGAGCGCAGGTGCTGCAGCAGATCCGAGCCAGACGGTGGGCACGCCGGCGGTGAAGGTGACCCGTTCGCTGTTCAGCAGCGTCGCCATGCTGGCGCCGTCCAGATGCCGGCCCGGCAGCACCAGCGCCGCCCCGGTCAGCGCCGCGGCATACGGAATGCCCCAGGCGTTGACGTGGAACATCGGCACCACCGGCAGGATGCGGCTGGTGGCGCTGATGCACAGCACGTCGGGCAGGGCGATGGCATAGGCGTGCAGCCAGGTCGAGCGATGGCTGTACAGCACGCCCTTCGGCCGCCCGGTGGTGCCGGAGGTGTAGCACAGCGCGCTGGCGGTGTTTTCGTCGAACGTCGGCCAGACGTAGTCGTCGTCGGCCGCGTCCATCAGCTGGTCGTAGCAGCGCAGCGTCATGCCGGGCGCCAGCGTCACCTCCGGCATGTTCGCCGGCGTCGGTCAGCATGACCACGGTCTTGCACGGTGTCCGCGATCTGCGGCGCGATAGCGGTGATCAGCGGCGCGAAGCTGCTGTCGACGAACAGGACTTTGTCCTGGCGTGGTTGATGATGTAGGCGATGTCGTCCGGATGCAGCCGCGGATTGATGGTGTGGCAGATCGCCTCCATCCCGGGCGCGGCGTAATAGACCTCCAGATGCCGGTAGCCGTTCCAGGCCAGCGTGCCGACCCGGTCGCCGGCGGCGATGCCGAGCTTCTGCAGCACCCGGACCAGCCGGCGGGAGCGCGCTTCGACGTCGCGCCAGGTATAGCGGTGCGTGGTGTTCTCGTGGGTGCGGGACACCACCTCGGCCGACCCGTGATGCCGGGCGGCATGGGTCAGGATCGAGGAAATCATCAGCCCATGGGTCTGCATCAGACCGAGCACGAGCCGTCGCCTCCGTGGTTGTTTGTTGGTTATCGCGGATGATACGGGAATGATGCGGTAAAAGAAGGGGGAATTTGTCATGCAACAAGTCATGATCGTCACCGGCGGCAGCCAGGGGATCGGCGCCGCGGTGGCGCGCCTGGCGGCAGCGCGCGGCTATGCGGTGGCGCTGACCTATCAGTCCAACCGGGCGCTGGCCGAAGCGGTGGTCGCCGACATCACTCGCGGCAGGCGGGACGGGCGATCGCGGTGCGGGCCGAAATGGCCGACGAGGCCTCGATCCTGGCGCTGTATCGCACCGTCGACGAGACGCTCGGACCGCTGACCGCGCTGGTGAACAACGCCGGCACGCCGGGCCCGATGGGCAAGATCGACACGGTGACGACCGAAACGCTGGACACGGTGCTGGCGGTGAACGTGCGGGCGCCGTTCCTGATGATCCGCGAGGCGGTGGCCCGGATGGCGACCGACCGCGGCGGTGCAGGGGGCGCGATCGTCAACGTTTCGTCGCGCGCGGCTGAGCTCGGCGGGGCGGGCGAGTGGATCCATTACGCCGCTTCGAAAGGGGCGCTGGACAGCCTGACGATCGGGGCGTCGAAGGAACTGGCGCTGCGGGGCATCCGGGTGAACGCCGTCAGCCCCGGGCTGATCGAGACCGATCTGCATGCCCGCGCCGGCTTGCCGGACCGGCTGACGCGGCTGGTCGGCGGCGTGCCGATGGGTCGGGTCGGCACGCACCGATGAGGTGGCGACGGCGGTGCTGTGGCTGCTTTCCGCCGGAAGCGTCCTATATCACGGGCGTCATAGTGCCGATTTCCGGAGGGCGTTGAAATGGACATGAAAACTGCTTTGATCGTCGGCGTCGGGCCGGGCCTGAGTGCCTCGCTGGCGCGGCTGTTCGCCAAGACATGGGCTGCAGGTGGCGATGGCGTCGCGCGATCCCGACAAGCTGCAGAAGCTGGCGGAGGAGACCGCCGGCGTCACCTTCGCGTGCGAGGCGACCGAACCCGAGGAGGTCGCGGCGCTGTTCGACGTCGTGGTCGCGACCCAGGGCGTGCCGGACATCGTCGTCTACAACGCCAGCGCGCGGGCCCGCGGGCCGGTCGACCGACCTGGATCCGGCGGAGGTCGCGCGGGCGATCTCGGTCAGCGCCTATGGCGGGTTCCTGGTGGCGCAGCAGGCGGCGCGGCACATGGTTGCGCGCGGGTCAGGGGTGATCCTGCTGACCGGCGCGTCGGCCAGCGTGAAGGGCTATCCGAACTCCTCGGCGTTCGCGATGGGCAAGTTCGCGCTGCGCGGCCTGGCGTCGAGCATGGCGCGGGAGCTGTCGCCCAAGGGCGTGCACGTCGCGCATTTCGTCATCGACGGCGGCATCCGCAGCGCGGACCGGCCGGACCCGAACGACAACCCCGACAGCATGCTGGATCCGGACGCGATCGCCGAGACCTACTGGCAGGTCGCCAACCAGCCGCGCAGCGCCTGGACCTGGGAGGTCGAGCTGCGGCCCTGGGTGGAGAAGTTCTGATCCGGCCTGAGCCGTCGGTCTGAACGCAGCGCCGGGCACGTCCTAACTGACGGGTGATCCGGCGTTTGCGGACTGCACCGGGAACGATGAGGCTTTGTCTGCGATGGCCTCGATCGCGTCGACGATCTGGGCCGTGGCGAAATAATGGACCATGTGCCCGGCGCCGCGGATGATCTGCAGCGTGCTGCCCGGGATCTTGTCGTGAAGTTGCCTGGACCGGCGTGGGAACACGATCTTGTCGCCGTCCCCCGCGATGATGGTGACCGGCAACCGCAGGTGCTTGTAATGCCCGCGCAGGCTCAACGCCCCCGGGATCATCAGCGCTCCGTCGGCTGATGTCGCCCGGATCTGTGACGGCCGCATCGCCATGGCGGTCGAATACTCGTTCTCGAACCGCTCGGGTATGCGGGCGGGTGCGAACATTGACCATTTCAGCAGTGGCATCTGCAGCCAGCCAAGCAGCGGCGAGACCGTGTAGCGCAGGATGTCGCCCAGCACCGGCAGCGCCCCGGGCACGACTAGAAGGGCATCCGGCCGCAGCGTCCAGAAGTAATAGCCCGACAGCAGCACGAGCCCGCCTGCATCCGCCGGATGCCGGACGGCAAGTGCCAGGGCGACGATCGTCCCCCAGGAATGCCCCACCACCACCGGCCGCTCGACGCCAAGCTGGCGGAGCGCACGGTGGAGCAGATCAGCCTGTTCGGAGGCGGTCCACATGCGCCCGCGCGGCCGCTCGCTGTATCCGAAGCCCGGTCGGTCAAAGATGATCACCCGGTGTGACTGCAGCAGGCGTTCGGCCACGCCGCTGGTGTTCCAGTCGTCACCTGTCACGGCGTTGCCATGAACAAGCACGATGGGGCTGCCTTCGCCGCGGTCGCTGTAATGCAGCCTGACGCCATCCACCACGATGAAAGAGCCCTCGGGCGGATGGTTACGCTCCGCCCGGCGGGCTGCGAAGACGTTCGCCACCGCAAGGCCAACAAGACTAACCGCCCCGGCCAGCAGGGCGTGCTGCTTCCAGTTCGACTGACGCTGGGTTTGAAAGAATTTCACAGTAATAATTTCCATCATTATTCATGCGACGGGATACACCGGCGTCGCTGAAGTCTATGCTCTGGGTCCGACGCGGTGACGCCGCAGGAGCTGGGGTGGTCACACGCCTCGTATGACCGGCCGACATCTATGCGATCGCCAATTGCCTGAGGGTGCGGCCTCAGTCGTAGGTGATTATTCGGGACGCGACGGCGTGTGCAGTGCTGCCTGCCGCACCGTGTGGATCAGCTGGAAGCTGCCTTGCATCAGAGTGGTCAGGTAATCCCGCATGAATCGCTGTTGCAACGCGAGAAGCTCGCCGCGGGTCGTAGCTTTGAGTATTGCCTGCGATGCCTCCAGGTTCGTCCGCACCACACCTTTGACAAGGTCGGCAAGGTGTTGCCGCAGATCGCCAAGGTTCGCGGCTGCGGGGTCCGCCAAGGACGCCAAGGAATTCGCGCCGCTGTCCGTCGCTTGCGATGACACATCCAATGCCTGGGTCGCCGCAACGAACTGCCCGGCCGGATTTGTGGCGACCGGCGGCTGTCCGGCGGCACTATGAACTGGCCAAAGCGCGCTCGTGGAGGGTGAATGATCGGCGGAAGGTGAATGATCGATTGGCAATGAAAATTCCTATGGGCAGTTCATGCAGAATATTGCACTGCACCATAAGATGGGCGGACCTGCCGGCCGGTGAAGACACGTTCCCGTGGCCGTCGTTCGACAATGGGAAGCGGCCAAGCCGCAGCGAGCTCGTCCGAAGCCATAATTTGCGTACCGCTACTTCGCGACACCTGGCACCGAATGAAACGAATTCGCCACGCAGTTCGTAAGCCGTCCGGGCCGAATCGTTCCAAATGACATCTGCACATACCAGGCTCGGGCCTGAAACCCGGCCCGGTATGTGCCCTTTATCACTCTGCGGCGCGCATCCGGCCAACCGCGACCGGTGCCGCTTCCCCAAGCGTGTGGCGGGTGAAGGTGAACGAAACCGCGGCTCCGATCAGTGACAGCGCGCCGGCCAGCACGAAGGCCGAGGAGAAACTGCCGGTGATCTGCACGATGTAGCCCGTCACGATCGGTGCCAGCAGCCCGAACACGTTCCCGCCGAGCACCATGAAGGCGAACGCCCGGCCGCTGTCTGCCTGTGACCGCAGCAGGTCGTTGGCCAGCGCCGCATTCGTCGCGGTGGCCGTGCCGCCGAAGCTGATCGGGAAGATTGTCAGTATGATCACCATCGTCAGCGAGTCCACGAACGGGATCGCCATCCCAAGCGCGCACAACAGCAGGCACGCCACAACCACGATACGCCGAGCCCCGGTATGCATCGTCGTCGAGGTCAGCATGCGGTCACCGATCCAGTTGGTCAGGATGATCACCGCGCCGCCGATGAAGTATGGGACAGACGTGAACAGGCCCGACCCGATCATCGAAACGCCGCGAGCGGTCTGCAGATAGTTCGGCAGCCAGCTCAGGTAGAGGTAGACGGAATAGACCGCGCAGCCCTGCGAGATTGCCAGCCCCCACATCGACGGCGAACGCAGCAATCCCCGATAACCCACGCTGCGCTGGTCGGTAATCGGTTCGTTGCCGTGCCGCTCGGCCAGGATACGCCGGCGTTCGGCTTCCGGCAGCCAGCGTGTCCGCTCCGGCGTGGAAACAAAGATCAGCCACACCGCGACCCAGAGCAGCCCGACCGCGCCGGTGACGACGAACGACCACCGCCAGGAGGTTTCGGCGATCAGCCACGCTACCAGCGGCGCACTGAGGGCGGGGCCGAACAAGGTGCCGGCCTGGATGCAGCCCACCGCAACGCCGCGTTCGCTGGCGGGCGCCCAATCCCGAACCCCGCGGTAGCTGACCGGGAAGGTCGGCGCCTCACCGGCGCCGAGACCGAGGCGAGCCATCAGGATGGTCACAAAGCCGGTCGCGGCACCGGTCAGCATCTGCGCGACGGACCAGAACGCGGCGCCGATCGCGGCCAGACGATGGGCGCCCAGGGTGTCCACCAGCCGGCCGCTGGGCAGCATCATCGCGACGTATGCCCAGAGAAACGATGAGAACAGGTAGCCGAGTTGGACTGGCGACAGACCGAACTCCTGCGCGACCGAGCGACCTGCGACCGACATGTTGATCCGATCGAGGTAGCAGATCACGTTGAACAAAAAGAGAAGGAAGTACACCCAGTAACGGCGATGGGTCATGTTGACGTCAGTCCCTTTGTCAGCTTGCTAACGGCCGGCCGAAAACCGTGCCAGGATCGTTCGGGAAGTCAATCTAAACGCCGTTCGCGACGGACACTACAAAATACGACGCCACGGCGGGTGCGCCTGTTGAAGCCCGCCGGACCGGCACCGGGTCAAACGCCGATGCGTGCCCGGTCGACGATCGCCTGCGTATCCAGTCCGGCCGGCATGGTGCCAAAGGCCTGGCCCCAGTCGCCGTCCAGGCGCGTCGCGCAGAACGCATCGGCGACCGCGGGTGACGAGTAGCGCACCAGCAGACTGCCTTGCAGCGCGCACGCCATCATCTCCACGACCCGCCGCGCGACCGGCTCCAGCGTGTCCGGGTCCGCCAGTCGGCGTGCCAGACCATCGGCATAGGTGTCCAGGCGCGGGTTGCCGCCCTTGGCCTGCGCGATTTCGTCCAGGAAAATGCCGACCGTCTCCGGCTGCCGCCGCATCGAACGCAGGACATCCAGGCAAATGACATTGCCGGTGCCCTCCCAGATGCCGTTCAACGGAGCCTCCCGGTACAGCCGCTCCATCAGGTGGTCGGCGATGAAGCCGTTGCCGCCGTGGCATTCCAGCGCCTCAACGACAAAGGCGGGGGCACGTTTGCAGGCCCAGTATTTTGCCACCGGTGTGCAGATGCGTGACAGCAGTGCTTCCTCCGGTTCTGCTTCGGACCGGTCCAGCGCGTCGGCCAGACGCATTGACATCCACATCATTGCCTCGGATTCCACCGAAAGGTCCGCGACTACGTTCCGCATGATCGGCAGGTCCACCAGGCTGCGCTGGAATGCGCGGCGGTTGGCGGTGTGGTGGATCGCCTGACTGAGCGCCTGGCGCATCAGGCCCGAGGACCCGATGGCGAAATCCAGCCGTGTGACGTGCGCCATCTCGATGATGGTGCGGATGCCGCTGCCCTCGTCGCCAAGCATGACGGCTTGCAGGTCGTGGAATTCGACTTCGGCGCTGGCATTGGATTTGTTGCCGCATTTGTCCTTCAGGCGCTGCAGCTTAAGCCGGTTGCGCGATCCATCGGGCAGCCAGCCGGTCGCCAGGAAACAAGACAGGCCGTTTTCAGTCTGCGCCAGGGTCAGGAACAGATCGCTCATGGGCACTGAGAAAAACCATTTATGCCCGGTGATCAGATAGGGCGCGCCGGACCCGCGGCGGATGGTGGCCGGACGCGCCGTTGTGATCGTTGCGCGCAGGTCGGATCCGCCCTGCTTTTCGGTCATCGCCATGCCGACGGTGGCGCCGCGCTTGTCCTTGGCGAAGGCGGCGGTGGGATCATAGTCCGCGCTATTGATCAGCGGCGCCCATTCGGCCAGCAGGCTGGGATCGTGGCGCAACGCGGGGATGGAGGCGAACGTCATCCCCATCGGGCAGCAGATGCCGTTTTCGGCCTGGTTCCACAGATAACTTAATACGCCGCGGGCGACATGCGCGCCGGCGCGGTCGTGGGTCCAGGCGAAGGAATGCGCCTCGGACTCATAGATCATTGCCATCAGTTCGTGATAGGCGGGATGGAACTCGACGATGTCGACGCGGTGGCCGAAGCGGTCATGGGTGCGCAATTCCGGCGGATGCCGGTTCGCCTGCCGAGCAAGATGTTGTACCCGGGCGCTGCCGACCTGGGCGCCGGTGTCGGCCAGGTGTTCGCCCGCCCAACCGGCCCCGAATACCCCGACGGCTTCGTACAGCGCGGTGTCCTCGGCGAAGGCGTTGTAGTTCTCCAGCGACCCGGGCTGGTTCAGGACCTCGTGGGTCGTGTAACCCGAAGTCGTGTCCGTCATCGGCTTTCTCTTCGGACCAGCCAGCAGGATGGTGGTCGAACATGAAACAAGATTGTCCTATATGTTGGCTATCATAACGCCTCCGGTTTAACAAGCTTGGCGCTTCAGGGCATTGGTCATCCGGCTCAGCACGGACTGTGCAACATAGTTCCCTCCGGCCTTCTGAATTGGGTGGCAGGGACGTGGATCGGTGGCGGCAAATCTGTTGAGCCTGACCATGGATCTCACGGCTGGTCAGGACCACTTCGGCTGCGTGCGGACATCGTAAAGATCTGCGAGCACACAAAGAAAAAGGGCGGCACATGGCCGCCCTTTGACCCAGTCTGAAGCCGTTTGTTCAGCTATGGGAGAAATTAAACATATCCATCAGATCGCCGATCGCCGGCCGATTGGTCGGAACATAGACCATCACCCTGAGGGTTCGGCAGATTGTCCCGGCTCCGCTTGGAGATCGTCGGAAGGCCCCAGTTCTTCTCGATGAATTTCAGGATCGACACATGATCGGTGTAGCTGTGCTTGACATGGCCGCCCGTGGAGTAAGGCGACACGACGATCAACGGAATGCGCGTGCCGTCGCCGAAGAAGTCCAGCGTCTGGATATAGCCCGAGTCCCAGTACCCGCCGCCTTCGTCGACAGTGATAAACACCGCTGTCGTCTTCCACAGATCAGGATTTTTCTTCAGTTCCTCCAGCACTTTCCGGGTAAATGCCTCAAAAATATTGAATTTCGACGAAGCTGGGTGGCCGTCGTTCACACCTGAGGGCTTGACGAATGACACAGCCGGCAGGTTGCCGGAATGCAGATCATTATAGAAATCGGCAGTATCCTGGCTGGCAACGCCGCGCAGCTTGGGATCAGCCATGAACTTGGTCTGGTAGTTGAACGGATTGCAGATATTGCAGTAGACATTGTCGGGATTGGTCGGTTGCGCGACCGCCTGGTCCCAGCCCTCACCAAACCACGCGAACGAAACCGCGTTGGCAAGAAGCACGTCGCCGATGCTCGGTGTCGAAACTGGCGGGATGGCAAATGGCGTCGTCGTATCGATCGTGCCATCCTGAAGGTAGCCGGGATTGTAGTTGTTCAGCAGGTAGTAGTGGCCCGGTTCGCAGTTCGGATTGACCTTTTCCGGCAGCGCCGCGAGATAGTCCAGAATGGGCTTTACACCTGGGTGCGACGGATCGCTGCATTCGCTGTAGGAGCCACCATTGCCGGTCGTCGCGTTACCGTAGCCGTCATTGACGTAAACGTTGTTGGAATTGGCTTGCGGATTTGGGTTTTCAATCTG
This sequence comes from uncultured Alphaproteobacteria bacterium, assembly GCA_963790515.1. Lineage (GTDB taxonomy): Bacteria > Pseudomonadota > Alphaproteobacteria > Acetobacterales > Acetobacteraceae > Rhodopila. Next base: position 463,984 of record CAWBPF010000009.1, read on the forward strand.
GCCGGCCGGTGGCGTGGTCGCGTTGCCCTTGCCGTCACTATACCAGATGGCATCGCCGAAGCCCGCGATAATGCTGTCGAGACCCGTGCCGCCCTTGGCCGGCTGATGATAGTTGTCACTGATGCTGTAAGTGTCGGCCAGATGCTTGAAGTAAGGCATATCGCCTTGCGCGACATTATAGATGCCCATCGCAACAGAGCCTTCGCCCGAGGGCGTTACGGTTCCGGTGAGCGGACCGCCATTGGTGCCGGCGCCGATGGTGACTTCAACCCAAGGGAACAAATCGTTCAGGCAGCCGCTTGGATTGGCCGCGGTGGCATAGCTGACGTCGCAGTCCATCTGCTGGAACATCTGGTAGAAACGATGCACCGGGCTCGAGGCATAGGCATCGTAGGAGATGCTGGGCGTCAGAGAATAAGGCCCATTCGGCAGGCTGTTCACGTTCGCGAGCCGCGTATCGACCACGCCGGACTTGAGGCCTGTCGCGCCGGTGAGCAGCAGGTGCAAATCCCTCGGCAACAGGTCGCTGGTGGCGTCCTCGGCCTCGGCGATCGTGTTGAACGGGGGGCTGGTGTCGCTACGGGCGGTCGGACCGCCGGCGGTCATCGGCGGAAGGGTCGAGTACGGTCCGGTCTTGGTCGGCGCGATATGATAAGTGTCAGTATCCGTCGCCGTGTATTGCGCAGCCTTGGAGAAGTTGGGGCCAGGCGTTCCGTCTTCGTTGACGATCCCTTCGGAGAGCAGGTTATTCACCTTTTCGCCCCACTTCGGCTTATAGGTGGCGAACAAATGATCGAACGAGCGATTTTCGCCGTAGATAACGATCACATGCTTGATCGGCGTTGTGGTGTTGGTGTCGTTGGCCTGCAGGGGCGCGGCGATCGCCGCAGGTGCGACGAAATTCGTTGTCATCGACAACATTGTCAGAAAGCTCAAAGCCTTCCGACGTTTCCCAGCAATCATTGTTGTTCTCGCTACTGTGGTAACGCCGCTCCTATATCGGTCGATGATGACAGTAAGCTTGCAGTCGTGTTGCGGAATGCTTGCTCGCGAGATTGCGAAGTCGGGCTTGTGTCGATATTTATTGCTTTAATCTCATTAAAGCTTAGTCAGCTGCAGCTTTTTCCCAGGTACCTCTGACGGTTATGAGCCGATACATTCTCCGCTCCGTGACCGAGCAATCGCGGCGATGGAATTTATGGAATCGCAACAAACCCGGTTCAGGCGGCCCGTGTTCAGCGCCGTCGCAGCCCAGCCAGCCGCAGCACCACCCCATCCGGATTTGTCCGGCTCGGCACATGCTCGACGGCCATTGACCAGTCCTGTTCTGTTGCCGCCAGTTCCTCTGTCACCTTGGCGCCTTTGAGAAACAGGCAAACCCCATCCTCGGTCAGCAATCGAGCGGCTAATGGCAACAGGCGGGCCAGGGGTGCCAACGCCCGTGCGGTGACCAGTGATGCCGGGGCAACCGAAGCATCCTCGATCCGGCAACAATGCACCGTGGCGGTGGCGGCAGTTTCCAGTACCGCCGTGCGCAGGAAGGACGCCTTGCGCCGATCCAATTCGATCAGGTCGAAATGCACGCCGGTCGCGATCGCCAGCACCAGCCCGGGAAATCCGCCGCCGGTGCCAAGATCGATGGCCCGCCCGATCCCCGCCGGCATCAGCGGCAGCAGTTGCAGGGAATCTGCGATGTGCCGGTCCCACACCACGGCGGCGTCCCGCGCCGCAATCAGATTGAGCGTTGTGTTCCACCGCAGCAGCAGATCCGCGAACAACCGCAGCCTGGGGTCAGGTGGGGTCAACGGGGCTGAACCTCCACGGTGACATGCGACAACGCCGGGAAATGCCGCAGTTGGCGGCGGTAATCGTCTGGGTGACGATCCTGTCCGGTCACGACTGACAGGACGGCCCCCAGATGACCCGGCCCAAGCCGCCAGATGTGCAGGTCAGTCAACTCGTCGCCATCGGTTTCGATTTGCCGACGCAGCCGTTCGGTCAGGTTCTGGTCCGGGTTCATATCCAGCAGAATACCGCCGGTGTCACGGATCAGGCCATACGCCCAACTCGCGATCACGAAGGCGCCGATGATCCCTGCTAAGGGGTCCATCCACAGCCAGCCGAACGCGCGAGCGAGCAACAGTCCGACGATCACCAGCACCGACACGGCTGCATCCGCCATGACGTGAACCACCGCGGCCCGCATGTTGTTATCCCGGTGTGCCGTGTCATGCGCATGGCTGTGTTCCTCGAAGCGGATCGAAGTGCGGTCCGGTCCACGGCTGAGTTGAACGACGAATTCATGCGGTTCGGGGATTTCATCGACACTGACCAGCCAGCCGTCTCGGGCGACGAAGGCGAAAGTCTGGAGCGAACCGTCGGGCCGCAGGGTTTCCGCCACCAGCTCGCCCGCGGGAATCGCCGTCCGGACGCGGAACCGAGGCGGCACACCATCCTCATGGATTTCGACCGCCAGCGTCGTCGCGCCCAGATCCACCGTGCGGACGTCCGCGTGATCATGCCCCTTTTGTCCGTGCGCTCCGTGCCCATGATCATGATGGTGGCCGCCGCTCAGCAGCCACGCGCTGGCGACATTCACCGCCAGACCGAGGGCGGCGATTGGGATCGCCTCGGCAAACGCGATCGGCACGGGCGCAAGCAACCGTCCGATGGCCTCCCAACCAATCAGCATCGCAATCATCGCCAGCACGATCGCGCTGGTGAACCCGGCCAGATCCCCCAGCTTGCCGGTGCCGAAGCTGAACCGGGCGTCCGTCGCGTGCCGGCGTGCATAGCGATAGGCCAGCGCCGCCAGCAGCAACGCCCCGGCATGGGTGCTCATGTGCAGCCCGTCCGCCACCAGCGCGATCGAGCCGAACAGCAATCCGCCGATGATCTCAAGCGCCATCATGGCGCCGCACAGCCAGATCACCGCCCAGGTCCGCTTCTCGGCGTGTTCGTGACCCTCGCCCAGAAAAACGTGGCTATGCGGTTCCATGGCGACCTCGTTTCGAATGAAAGCGGATTTCATTTCAGATAAGCGCGAACGACGTCCAGCAACTGATTGACCGCTTCCGGGTTCAGCGCGCCGGGATGGGTGTCGGGATCGACCAAATGCGTTCGGACATGGTCCTCCACCACCTCGGCCATCAAGCCAGCCATGGCGCCGCGCGCCCCGGCGATCAAATGCAGCACTTGCTCGCATCCGGCCTCGGTATCCAGCGCCCGCTCGATCGCCTCGATCTGCCCGCGTAGCCGGCGAACGCGGGCCAGGAGCTTCTGCTTTTCACGAATGGTATGCATTATGGATAGGGGGGTATCCTATAAGCAAGATCGCGACAACAACAATCAGCACGCTCGGCAGCGCGATCTCCAAGGCCTGCTCAGCTAAAAACGTGTCCATGACGATTACCGGTTCGTATTGTGACCATGGCCACATCGTCCCGCGCCGTCCCGATCTAGGGTGCATCACGTTTTCGCTCAGCAAAGTAGGGGCTCGGCAAAGTAGGGGTAAGTTAAATGGACATCTTTGAACAGGCCTTCAGCTTCGTTATCGGCCACGAAGGAACCTACACCAGGGACGCGGCCAACCCCGCCCATTGGACCGGCGGTCGTCGCGGTGTCGGTGAGTGCCGTGGCGCCAAATGGGGCATCAGCGCTGCCACCCATCCGCAGCTCGACATCGCCGCGCTCACGCTGGCGCAAGCGCAGGAGATCTACCGGTGCGATTACTGGGACCGGCTTCAATGCGACAAGCTGCCGGGCGCGCTTGCGCTGCTCGTTTTCGATGCCGCGCTCAACAACGGCATCAAGCGCGCTGCCCGCTGGCTGCAGGCGGCGGTCCAGGTTTCCCAGGACGGGGAGATCGGGACGGAGACGTTGGCGGCGACCAACGCGCAGGCGGGCAACATTCAGCTCCTTTGTGCCGAGTTCCAGGCCAACCGCCTGCTTTTCATGACCGGTCCGGCCCGGTGGCGAACCCATGGCGACGGGTGGGCCCGCCGGCTGTGCCAACTGTCGTTCGAAGCACAGCAAATGGTCGAAGCGCGTCCAATGGCCGAAGTGCAGTAAGCAGGAGTGGCATCGTGAACATCCTCGATACGTTGACCAGCGCTGCCCAGGACGCGGCAAAGGGTGCGGCCATGGGGTCGGCCGCCGGTCCGATCGGCGCCGTTGCCGGCGGTCTTGGTGGCCTGGTGGTAGACATTGCCCCCGAGGTCGGCCGTTGGCTGTTTGGCAGCGCCGGCGAAAAGACCGCGGGACTGGTCGCCCAGGCGGTCGAGACAGTCACCGGCACCCCGGACGCCGACGCGGCCCAGACCAAGCTGAAAGCAGACCCGGAAGCAGCGACGCAGTTGCGCGTCCAGCTTCGCGTCATCGCCGCCCAGCAGCAGGCCGAGGCGGATCGCGCCGCCGAGGCCGAGCGTGCGGCCGCCCTGGCCAGGATGCAGGTCGATACGACGGATCGTGCAGGCGCCCGCGGCCAGACATCGATGCTTGCGCAGGCCCGCAGCGCACTGGCCTGGACCCCAGCGTTGCTGAGCGGGCTTATTCTGACGGTATTCGGCGGCGTGGTTTATGTCGTCATCCATGGCAACACAATCTTGACGCCCAGCACCGCGCCGCTCGCGAACGTGCTGCTGGGAACGGTCGCGGCGATGGCCACGCAGGTGGCGAACTACTGGCTTGGATCGTCCTCCGGCTCCGTCGCCAAAAGCGACCAGATTTCGGCGATGAACGCGGCGGCGCTTTCCGCGGTCCCGGGTGAAATGGTCCATCGCCTGCTGCAACAGGCTGGCCCCGCGCCAACCGCGAAGGCGACTGGTTGAACCAGAGCGGGCGAAGACCAAGCGAAGCTTCGCCCATCCCGCTTATCAATCAGCCGGCTTTGGCCGGGACGGCGACCTGGCCAAGGTGCTTTCGTCGCTCGAACAACAGCAAGCCAACGGACCAGAAGACCGATACTGACAGCGCAACAACCAGGGCTATCGGTGCGCCCCATGGCTGGATGGCAAGGTGCAGGGCAAGCAGCGTCATGCCAAAGCCCAGCATGGCCCGGAGCGCACTGGCCGCCAGCAGCGAAGAGGCCGGCCCGCCCATCCGCCGTCGCACGATGACGATCAGGCTGATCAGGCTGACCGGAAACACCGCCGCCATTCCGGTGGCACTGGGTCCCAGCATTGAGCTCGCTGTAATAACGACCGAGACGAAACCGGCCACTGCCAGTGCACGCGCGGGAAGCTCCAAACGTCCCCGCCGAGCGGAAGGTGCTGGGTTGGGCTGCGCGCTCCGCGCGACGTTCAGCAGGACAAATCCGACGCCGTAGACAACGAGGTTCAGCAGCAGCGCCGCCAACGGCGTCCAGACTAGCTGGTGCGCCGCCAGACTTGTCGCCAACCAGGCCGCTATCGCGCTGCCCAGGCTCTGCCAAGGCGGCATTCTGCGGGCCAACACGCCGTAAACGATCAGCAACAATCCTGTCGACGCGTTTGCCACCAAGCTGCTGAGCGCGCTTGCCGCGACGAAACCATCCCCGTGTTGCATGGCCAGGAACACGTAGGCCGGCCCGGCCGACACCGGAAGACTGGCGATCAAAGCCCCCCAGAAGGGGCCAAGTGCCTCGGCGGCGGCGGACGCAGCCACGACCAGCAACGCTGTTGCGAGGGCTTTGACGGCCAGCGGCAACCACAAAGTGGCAATCATTGGATACGACCTTTCCGCCTGCCGGGCGGGTCATCCAGGCCGCCCTTCGACAGGGACTCGGTGGCCGGATGTGAGGTCTCAGGTGCATTCCACCTGCTTTCTCCAGTGCCGTGATGTCGGACCGGTCACGATCTGTCAAGCCGCCGCCAACCGGCCACGCACGGCGCCGATCCGGCGTTGAGGTCAGGCCGGATGCTGCGGTACCGACGACAACTTCGAGCCACCGTCGACCCGCAACGTATCGCCGGTGATCCAACCGCATTGCCGGACGCAAGAAGGCCACCGGGCCGGCGATGTCGTCAGGCCATGTGACGCGTTTCGACGCCTGCATCCCCAACGTGACGGCGCGGCCCGCATCCGTCTTGGTAAAGTTTGACATGTCCGTATCAACTACCCAGGCAGCACTGTATTGACGCGGATAGTGCTTGCAGCCAAGACAAAGGCAAAAATATTTCATTATCGTTTTTATGGTGTCCTTGGTCGTGGCGTGGGCCGAGCGGTTGCCGACCGAGGCATGTCCGGCCCGCTCATCGTCGGATTGACCAATCGCTCAACAACAGCTGACGGCAAAGCTCTCCGGTGTTGAGGAAAGTTGAAAGTGCGCGATGATCTCGCACCGATGCGCGCGATCTGCCAGTATTCGGAGACGCTCGAACCGCCATGGAAGTGATGTCGCTCGCCACACGCCTGTTGTTCCTGATTGCGCTGGCAACGGTCCCGGTGTTTGCAGCCCAACTGTACAGCCCAGGTTGAGCTGCAGCACGAACGGGAGGCGGCCGCTCAGGCCGATGCCACGCGCTACGCCAGGCTGGTGTCCAGCGATGCCGCGCGTGTGCTGGAGGGTGTCAACGGCATCCTGATCGCGCTCGGCGAGATACCTTTTATCCGAAAGCGGGATCTGCCCCAGTGCTCAGCCTACCTGGCGGCGCTGACGACGCGTTATCCGCAGATTCTCAACATCACACTGATCGACGATGGCGGTACGCCGATCTGCGCCAATACTCCGATCGCGCCGGACGCAACAGCCGCGGACCGTTTCTATTTTCGCGAGGCCATGCGACGCAATGACTTCGTGATCGGGGACTACATCGTCGGTCGCACGATCCGTCGGCCGCAACTGCCGGTGGCACGACCGTTTGATGACGATGCGGGCCGCCGCCTTGTCCTGTCGATTGGGCTCAGTTTCGACTGGCTGCAGACGCATTTCGGCGATCTGGCCCTGCCACCAGGGGCGACATTGTGGATCTCTGACCGTAACGGTACCGTTGTTGTCGCCCCGTCTGATCCGGCACGTATCGGACAGCCGCTGCCGGTTTCATTACGGGCGATGCGTGGCCCGGCTGAAGCAGCTTTTACCTATCGAGACCTTGAAGGTAATCCGCATATTGTCGGCCTTGAGCCACTGACTGCGGCGCCGATTGGCCTGGCGATCGCCGTCGACCTGTCGCAGAAAGAGATAGCCGCGGTCGCCAAAGCCAACTCTGAACGCGATCTCGCCGTCATGCTGACCTCACTTCTGGCTGCCGCCGCGCTGGCCTGGTTCGGGGCCACGCACCTGGTTAGTCAACCGCTGCAAATTCTGACTGCCGCCGCCAGAAAATGGTCAAGTGGACAGTATGATGCCAGGACCGGGCTGACCGAGCGGACGTCGGAAATTGGCCGGCTCGCCCGTGCGTTCGATGAGATGGCAGCGGTCATCCAGGCTGACCAGCAGGCGCTGCAAAGCCTGAACGAAAGTCTCGAGCAGCGCGTCGCGGAACGCACGGCCGCGCTATCGGATGCAAACCAGCAACTCGAGACCGAGATGGCGGAGCGCCAGGCGCTGGAGACAACCTTGCGTCAGGCCCAAAAAATGGAGGCGATCGGCCAGTTGACCGGTGGTATCGCCCATGATTTCAATAACCTGTTGACCGCAATCGGGGGCGGCATCGAGATTCTGATCAACGCGGTGCCGAACCCCGACGAGAGGGTGCAGCGCTTCGCTGCTTTGGGGCGCGACGCGGTGCAGCGGGCCACGCGGTTGACGCATCGCCTGTTGGCATTCGCCCGCCAGCAGCCGCTGGAAATACAGACAGTCGATCTCAATCGCCTGATCGCCGGGATGTCTGAACTGCTGATCCGCACGCTTGGCGAGCATGTCGAGGTGGAGACTGTGTCGGCGACCGGGCTCTGGCTGACGCGCACGGATCCAAGCCAGTTGGAGAACGCGCTGCTCAACCTCGCCATCAATGCCCGCGACGCGATGCCGCAAGGCGGACTGCTGACGATCGAGACCGCCAATGTCGCCTTGGACGCGGTTTATGCAGCGGCGCAGATGGATGTCGAGGCGGGTCAGTATGTCATGCTGGCGGTCAGCGATACCGGTACCGGCATGTCGCGCGAAACTGTTGCCCGAGCCTTCGACCCGTTCTTCACCACCAAAGCGGTCGGTAAGGGGACTGGCCTGGGTTTGAGCATGGTTTATGGTTTCGCCAAGCAGTCCGGCGGCCACATCAAGATCTACAGTGAACTCGGGTGCGGCACGACGATCAAACTCTATCTGCCGCGTGCCGTCCCGATTGCCGAGACCGTGCTGTCGCAGCCGGTCACGGTTTCGGCGGCACCAGTACAACGTGACGAAACGATTCTGGTGGTCGAAGATGACGACGCCGTGCGCGCGTTCTCGCTCGGTTTCTTGCGCGACCTTGGTTATACGGCACTTGCCGCTAGCGATGCCGCCATGGCGCTCGACCTGTTATATCGGAACGCTGAAGTAACGGTGCTGTTCACCGACGTCGTGCTGACCGGCGGCATGGATGGGCGCCAGTTGGCCAAGCAGGCCACGCTCCTGCGGCCTAACCTCCGCGTCCTGTTCACCACCGGTTACACTCCCAACGCCATCATCCATGGTGGCATTCTCGATCCCGGTGTTCATCTCCTGCCCAAGCCGTTTACCGCGGCGACCCTCGGCGCCAAGCTGCGCAGTCTTTTGGATGCTCCGGAAAGTTGAATGCTTGCAACGCTTACCGCTTAGCCGGCTAAGGCGATTTTCGATACATCCGGGCACCCGAGCGCTGCTGCCGCGGTTCTGCGCCTCGGACGTGATCGGCGCCGGCTGTCGCGCCGGGGTGCGAGCCGCGTCGGTTTGCTCTGACCAATTATTTTCCCGCGGTTACGGCGAACTGCCTGGCGGCATGGCGCCTCCAAATCGCGGCCAGCGCATAATTTGCTCACTGGCCATCCCTCCCGTGGCAGCGACCGATGGGCTTGCAGGCAGCCCATCGGTCGCTGCCGGGCCCAGTCATTGGGAGTTGGGTGACCTCAACAAGCGCTGAGGGGGGGGCCACGCGGCCCTTCATCAACCGGCCGCAGTGCCTACAATCGCGAAGCCGGAAAGGACACTGCCGGATGGATGACGCAACGCTGAGCGCATATGATCGTGATGCCAAAAACTTCGCTGACGACTGGGACGCCCAGCCGCCGCCGTCGGACCTGCATGCCGTCGTCCGCCGCTTTTTCATCCCCGGCCCGACCGCGGATATCGGGTGTGGCAGCGGCCGTGATGCGGCCTGGCTTGACGCCAACGGCTATCCAACGAAAGGCTTTGACGCGTCAGAAGGCCTGCTGGCCGAGGCACGCAGGCGCCATCCACACATCGATTTCAGTATTGCTGCGCTTCCAGACCTCGATGGCATCGCCGGCGGCAGCTTTGCCAATGTCCTGTGCGAAACCGTCATTATGCATCTCAAATCTGAAGCGGTTACGCCGGCGGTCGAGACGCTTCTGGCGCTCCTCATCCCAGGCGGCACTCTGTATCTAAGCTGGCGCGTAACCGAAGGCGCGGACCGGCGGGACGAACACGGACGGCTTTACGCCGCGTTCGAGCCGGAGCAGGTATTAAGCGCCCTGAGCAAAACTCAGATCCTGCTGGACGAACAAGTTGGCAGCATATCATCGGGCAAGTTGATCAGGCGCATCGTCGCGCGGAAGGCAGTCGAGAGCCGAAGTTGACGCAGCCCGCCGTGCGCGCGTGCCTCGAGGCCCGCGCGGCGTCGACGACGGCCGTCGGCGAGCCATACTGCCCGTCTTCATCCAGAACCCTATGTCAGATAGGAGTGGACGATACCGATCAACTCCTCCGCGGCACGCGAAGCATCCCCCTTCGTCTCCGCCTCAACCACCTGCTGACGAATGTGGTCCTCGATGACTTCAGCGATGAAGCCGTCCAGTGCGCCGCGGCACGCCGTCGCCTGCTGCAGCAGCTTCGTGGTCGGCGCGTCGTGCTCGACGATCGCGCGCCGCAGTGCGTCCACCTGGCCGCTGATGCGACTAAGGCGCTTTACAAGCTTGGATTTCTCTTCATCGGACGCGTGCAACGCGCTTGACCTTATACTCCGGGGGGCTATATCACGAAACCTGTGCTGAGCGCGAGGCCTCAAGCCAAGCGTGCGGCGCAATTTCGCCCCGGCCACGGCCGGATCCGCAACCAGACCAAGGGATTTCATGAACCCGCGATCTAGCAGCCAGTCCCAAGAGGGCGACAGTAGACGCTTCTCGTCTGCCATGGCCGTCTTCCGGACTGCCCCCGTGCTCGGGTTGTGCATGTTCCCGCCTGGGCTTCCGCGCCGCTGATGCGCTGACGCCAGGGCGGCCACGGCCCTCCCGAGCTTGAGCCAACCGCTTAAGCAACAGGAGGCGTCAATGACCGCCCTTCCGGCCCTCGCCTTTCTGCGCCGGCACACGCTGCCCGACCACGTCGTCGCCACCTTCGATGATGGGTGGCGTCATGATCAGTCAGGCCGTGATCGGCCTCCCGCGCGTCCACGGCTGGTCGCCATGTGGCAGCTTAACCCTCAGGGGCGGCTTGTATGCCGTTGGCGCGTCGATGCAGGACTTCCCGGCCCTTCGGGCTAAGCGGGCTTTTCGGCAGCCGTCCGGCCTTGCGCCGGGTGGCTGCCCTGCGCCTCCAGACCTGCCCGAAAATACCAGCTGGATCAGTCAGCCATGTCCGATACTCCTGTAGACCACGGGTCCGTCCGCCTTCACGCCGTTCTTGATGCCGCCCATATCGGCGATATTCACGGTGCGCTCGGCACGATCTACCAAAATGACCTAAGGCCGCGCCACACCTGGGCCGCCAAATTAAGAACACTCGCCGCCATTGTCGGGCCCGGCCTGATCGTCATGGTCGGCGACAACGACGCCGGCGCCTTCGGCACCTACACCCAGGCCGGCCAGAACTATGGCACCGCGCTGCTGTGGACGCTGCTGCTTCTGGTGCCGGTGCTCTATGTGAACCAGGAGATGGTGCTGCGCCTGGGCGCGGTCACCGGCGTCGGCCATGCGCGGCTGATCCTGGAACGCTTCGGCAAGTTCTGGGGCGCCTTCAGCGTCATCGACCTGTTCGTCCTCAACGGCCTGACCATCGTCACCGAGTTCATCGGCATCAGCCTCGGCCTCGGCTATCTCGGCCTGCCGAAACTCTGGGGGGTGCTGATCGCCGCAGTGGTGACCATGCTCGCCGCCAGCACGGGCAATTTCCGCCGCTTCGAGCGGTTTTCGCTGGTGCTCTGCCTCGGCAGCCTGCTGCTGGTGCCGATCGTGTTGATGGTGCATCCGCCGGTCGGTGACATTGCCCGCGATCTGGTCATCCCACGCCTGCCGCAGGACGGCAAACTTTCGGACGTGCTGCTGCTGATCATCGCGATCGTTGGTACGACCGTCGCCCCCTGGCAGCTTTTCTTCCAGCAGAGTTACGTCATCGACAAGCGCATCACCCCGCGTTTCATGCGGTACGAAAAGGCCGATCTGTGGATCGGCATCGTGATCGTGATCGTCGGCGCCGCCGCCATGATGGCCTTCTGCGCCGCGGTCTTCGCCGGCCGGCCAGAGGCAGGCCACTTCACCGACGCCGGCGGTATCGCAGACGGCCTCGCCATATACGCCGGGCAGCTACCCGCCACGTTGTTCGCGATCGCACTGATCGACGCAAGCATCATCGGCGCATCGGCCGTCTCGCTGGCGACGGCCTATGCGCTGGGCGACGTCCTTTCGCTCAAGCACTCCCTGCATCGCGGCGCCAAGGATGCGACCGGGTTCTACCTTGTGTATTGCGGCCTGATCGCCGCCGCTGCAACGCTGGTGTTGATCCCCGACGCACCGCTCGGGCTCATCACCGAAGGCGTGCAAACCCTCGCGGGTGTCCTCCTGCCAAGCGCCACGGTCTTCTTGCTGCTGCTGTGCAACGACAAGGCCGTGCTTGGGCCGTGGGTCAACGGGCGGTTCACCAACCTGTTTACCGGCGCGATCATCGCGGGCCTAGTGATGATGTCTATTATCCTTACCGCCTCGGTGCTGTATCCCGACCTATCCGGGCAGACCATGGTACTGATCCTGGCCGTCGGCAGCGTGCTGTCGCTGGTGATGGCCGGCGTGACGTTGATCGCCCGGACGCGCACGGGCGAGGCAGAGCCGGTCGTGCACCGTTCCCTCCGTCAGAATTGGCGTATGCCACCGTTGCAGCAGCTGGCGCCGACCCACATGACCGGCCCGACGCGCGTCTGGATGATCGTGCTGCGTGCCTATCTCGTTGGTGCCGTCGGCATCGTCATCGTTCGCGTAATCCAGCTTGCGATAGGGTAGGGGAGGAAGGTCATCATGATCGCCCGGCTGAGCGCGAGATGCGCCGGGTGTTGCGATTAGCGGGGGGCCACTTCGCTGTTGCGCACTAATACCAGCTCAATCTTGCCCTCGGCCTGCTGGCGCTGACATTCTTTATCCTCGGACGCCGCGGGCCCATGCGGCATCCATATCACGAAGAGGAAACAGGCTCATGAAGCATCAGATCCGTCGATTGATCCTGTTCTTTTCCGTCGTCCTGGTCAGCGTCCCGGCGCTCGGCCAGCAGCGGTCGAGCGCGGACCAGGAGATGATGGCCGGGATGGAGAAAATGAACCATGACATGGCCAGTGCCCCGATGACCGGCGATCCCGACCATGACTTCGTCGCGATGATGATGCCGCATCATCAGGGCGCGGTCGACATGGCCCAGGTCGAGCTGCGTGACGGCAAGGACCCGGCACTGCGTCGGCTTGCAGCCGACATCGTGGCCGCCCAGCGGAAGGAAATCGCGATGATGAAGCACTGGGCGGCAACACATCCGGCCCGCTAGTTTCGCCGATTAGGGAAGGACGATACGTAGAGATGTGGTGGAAGTGGCTGATTCACGCGACGAAACGCATTCGCTGTGTGACCCGTGCTTTTGTGGAATGTTCCCATGGTCGCCTTTGCCGGAGATAACACTGTGCCGCCTGAACTGACCCATACCGCTGACTTTACCATCCAGATTGGCGAACCCATCACGATCGGGGAAACCCCGGAGGGCTTGCGCCGCGTTATCCCGATCCTTGGTGGCCATATCGACGGGCCGCGGTTGAAGGGCGTTATTCTGCCGGCGGGGGCGGACTACCAGTTGATCCGACCAGATGGTTATACGACGCTTGATGCGCGTTATGCCGCGCAACTCGACGGCGGCGTAATGATCTATATTGTTAACGTTGGCGTTCGGTTTGGGCCGCCCGAGATCATGGCGCGGATTTTACGCGGTGAGATCGTCGATCCAGCGCAAGTCTATTTTCGCACGACGCCGCGTTTCGAGACAGCTGCCCCCGCTTATCAATGGCTGACGCGCAAGCTGTTCCTGGCGAGTGCCGCCCGCCATCCGGACCGCGTCGAGATCAAGGTCTTCGAGGTGGCGTAGGCGGCCGAGCATCCCACGCTGGCTGCTGACGGCTTTATTCCAGCGTTTCCAGCAGGCCGGCCATCAGCGCCGCCCGTTGCGCCAGATGGTCCCACAGAATGTGCTCGTGGCTGGCGTGGGCGCCCGAACCGGGACAACCAAGGCCGTCCAGGGTCGGAATGCCCAGTGCGGCGGAGAAATTCCCGTCGGAGCCGCCGCCGCGGTGCTGCTTCGGCAGTGCCAGACCAACCTGCTGCGCGATCCCCTGCGCATGGGCGTAGAGCGCGGAGATGCCGGGACTTTCCGTATACGGCGGGCGGTTCATGCCGCCTTCGACAATGACGCGGCACCCTGGCGTCTTGGCGGTGAGCCCAAGCAGGCGTTCCTCCATCAGTGCTCCGTCGGCGGGGGAATTGACCCGCAGGTCGATTTCGCACCCGGCATCGGGGGAGATGACGTTGGGGCGCGATCCGCCCCAGATCGGCGCGGCGTTCAGGGTGATGCCGCGCTCGATGTCGACCATCCGGTGCAGGCCGATGATCTGATGCGACAGCTCAACGATGGCGGAGGCGCCGTCCTCGAACGCGCTGCCGGCATGGGTTCCGCGTCCCTCGACGCGCATGGTGAAGCGGCCGACGCCTTTGCGGGCGGTCACGCAAGCGCCGCCGCCACCGGCGGGCTCCGGGATCAGCACCGTTGCGGCTTGGGCAGCCTCCTGCTCGATCAGCCAGCGGCTGGTCGGGCTGCCGACTTCCTCGTCCGGGGTCAGCAGCAGCACGATCGGTCTTGGCGTGTTGATATTTTGCCGCAGGATGGATCGCACCGCGTGGAAGGCCAGGAAGCTGCCGGCCTTCATGTCGTAGATGCCGGGACCATGGGCTTTTTTGCCGTTCACGACGTAGGGCATCGAATCGAGCGTGCCATGCGACCACACCGTGTCGAGGTGGCCCGCGACCAGGACCGGTTTCCCCTGCCCAGGCGTCCGGGCGATGAGGTTGTCGCCGAAGCCGTCGCGGCCCGGGATGCGGGTTATCGCGGCGCCGGCGCGCGTCAGCTCGCCCTCGACCACGTCCATCAGCCGGTTCACCGCGGCCCCATCGGTCGTCGGGGTTTCCATCTTCACCCAGCCTGACAGTTCGGCCAGCAGGTCTTCGGAGGTTCCAACTTCTGTCGCCGGCATCATGTCCTCTCGTTTCCAGGTCAATACCTTGTGCGCGTACCCGGCCGCGGTGTCCAGCCGGCTTGCCTCGATGTCCCGGCAACGCCAAGACATTCGGATGAACCGGGGATGCAGCCGCATGACCGACGGATATTTCTTTGAGGATCTGCAGGTCGGCCAGACGGCAGGCCTGTCGAAGACGATCACGGAAGCCGACATTCTGATGTATTCCGCCGTCAGCCTGGATACCAATCCCGTCCACGTTGACGAGGAATTCGCCAGCCGGTCGCGTTTCGGCGGTCGCATCGCACATGGCATGTTGTCCGCCGGCCTGATTTCGGCGGTGCTGGGGACGCGGCTGCCCGGACCGGGCGCGATCTATCTGCGTCAGTCGCTGACTTTCCGCGCGCCGGTGCGGATCGGGCAAACCGTCAGGGCCGTCGTTGAGATTACCGATTTGAACCCGCCGCGGAAAAGCGCCACCCTGCGCACCAGATGCATGGTGAAGGAGGATGTGGTGATCGACGGCGAAGCGGTTGTTCTGGTGCCGATGCGCGACTGATGCGGATTTTCTCCGATTGGCGGGGCGTGCCGCCTGATGCCCGCGGCGCGACGGTCGCGCTGGGTAATTTCGACGGCGTCCATCTTGGCCATGCCAGCGTGATCAGGGCGGCGCACGCGGCGCGGCCCGATGCGCCGCTGGCGGTGCTGACGTTCGAGCCGCATCCGCGGGAGGTGTTTCGCCCCGACGATCCGCCGTTCCGGCTGACCTTGTCCGCCGAACGCGCGGATGCCCTGGCGGGCCTCGGCGTCGATCTGCTGTATGAACTGCAGTTCAACCATGAATTCAGCTTGATGACCGCCGACGATTTCGTCGCGAAAGTGCTGCATCAAGGCATCGGCGCGCGCCATCTGGTGTCCGGCCAGGACTTCGCCTTCGGTCACCGCCGGGGCGGCAACACCGGATTTCTCGCCGGCCGGGCCGAGGCGCTGGGCATGGGCCTGACGCTTGGTGCCGCCGGTCACCGATGCGCAAGGGCCGCTGTCCTCGACCCGGATCAGACGGGCGCTGCAGGATGGCTATCCCGAACGCGCGACGATGGAACTCGGCCGTCCCTGGGCGATCCGCGGCATGGTCAGCCACGGTGACAAGCGCGGCCGCACAATCGGGTTTCCCACCGCCAATGTGCCGCTCGGGCGCCATCTGGAGCCGGCGCGGGGGGTCTACGCCGTCACGGTCCGGCTCGCCGATGGAGCGATGCACAAGGGTGTCGCCAATATCGGCCGCCGTCCGACCGTCAACGAGGGGCCGGAAAGCCGGCTGGAGGTGAATCTGTTCGATTTCGATGCCGACATATATGGCACCGACATCACCGTGGCGCTGCATTCCTACATCCGCGCCGAGGTGAAGTTTTCCGGCCTTGATGCCCTGAAAGCGCAGATTGCGGCGGACGCCGCCGAGGCAAGACGGCTCCTGGGCTGATCTTGCGCGGACCGGCCGGCCCGTGCAGCCTGCCCGTGAAGCATAAGTCCCAAAACCGGAGGAGAAACCGATGCCCGTATTGCAGCGTCCGGACGGCGAAATTCATTATCAGGTCTTTGGGCAAGGTTTTCCGGTGCTGCTGTTCGCGCCTGGCGGTCTGCGGTCGCGCATGGAGATGTGGCCGGCACCGCCGGGCGGTCCGGCTCGGTCATGGGTGGATTGGACTCAGGCGCTGCCGGCGGCCGGGTTCACCGCTGTGGCGATGGATCAGCGTAATGCCGGGGCTTCCCGCACCGCGATCGAGGCGGATCACGGTTGGCACACCTACGCCGCGGATCATATCGCGCTGATGGATCACCTCGGGTTCGACAAATTCCACGTTCTGGGTGGCTGCATCGGCGGCAGCTTCTGCCTCAAGGCCGTCGAAGCTGCCCCGAAACGAGTTATGTCGGCGGTGCTGCAGAACCCGATCGGGCTGCATCCCGAGCACCCTGAGTATTTCCCGGAAAGCCATGCGGAATGGACCAGGGAGCAGCTCGCGGCGCGGCCCGAACTGAACGCGGCGGCGATCGCGGCGTTCGGCCGGAACATGTGGAACCACCCGTTCGTCTTCTGCGTCGACAGCAATTTCGTGCGAAACTGCCCGGTGCCGACATTCCTGCTGCCTGGAACCGACATCCCACATCCGGCAGCGACCAGCGCGGAACTGGCGGCGTTGCTGCCGGGGGTTCAGGTGCTGACCGACTGGCGCGGCACGGACTTTCTCGACCAGCAGCGCGATCAGGTGGTGGCCTTCCTGAAGGCGAATACGCCGTAGGTCAGCCTTCCCCGGCCAACGGGTGCCAAAGGCGGGGATCGAACCGGAATGGTTCGATGCTCTGGATCTCGGCCTGAACGGCATCGGCATGGCGGGGATTGAGCAGGATATTCCAGGCGTGCGGGACCAGGACGGACGGGACGCTCAACAGGGCCGATGACGCCTCGGTCAGCCAGGCGTTGCCGGCTGCGACGGTGTTTTCGGGCATCGCATACAATCGATCCGGGTCGCTGGGCGTCGTTACCCGGATCAGGACGTAATCGGCTGGCAGGAGGTCGAACGGCAGGTCGAGGTGAACCCGCAGTTCCAGGGCGGCAAGGGCTGGATGCTCCGCTAGGTAGACGACCGGCCGGCCGGGGCTGTTCCAGCGTCCGCCGAAGCGGCTGGCGCCTTCGCCGGTTAGATCGGCATGCGGGCGGCGACACAGCCGCCACGCGATCATCAGGCGCCGAGGCCGTGCGCTATCCGGCCCAGCATGGCCTCCACCTGCCGTGTGCCGATGTCCGTGTCGAGGCGGTCAAGCGGCGCTTCGTTGTCCAGCAAGGATGTTGGCCGTCGCAGCCAGGTATGGGCCTTTGCGTGATCGCCGAACGTGGTTTCCGCTTCCTCGATGATCCGCAGCAGGCGGCTGAGCCGGTCTGATTGTTCCGGGGTCAGTGTCCCCAGCGTGCGCCGGTGCGCAAGGGTCTTTCGCGGCAAGGCCAGCCGGTCAAGTTCAGCCAGTGAAAGGCGCCCATCCGCCAAGGCCTGGTCCACGACCGACAAGGGCAGCCCGTCACGCACAAACGGCAGCCGGGTGGCGGGTGCTTCAGCGAACCCAGAATGCTTTGGCGATATGCTTGTCATGGTCGTGCATATCGCCCTTCCAGCGTTTCTGTCAACCGCCGATGTCTGCTTAGGCGCTAAATCACGATCGCGGCGCGTTCTCCGGCAGCACGCACCCACGCTGCATCCATGTCCTCGTCGAACAGCTCGGTCAGCTTCTTCATCATGGTGCCGCCGAGTTCCTCGGCATCGACGATGGTCACGGCCCGCCGGTAATAGCGAGTGACGTCATGGCCGATGCCGATGGCGATCAGTTCAACCTGGTCGCGATGCTCGATGTCGCGGATGACCTCCCGCAGGTGCTTTTCCAGGTAGTTTCCGGGATTGACCGACAGCGTTGAGTCATCGACTGGGGCGCCGTCGGAGATCACCATCAGGATGCGCCGGTGTTCGGGACGCACCAGCAGGCGGCGGTAGGCCCAAAGCAAGGCCTCGCCGTCGATGTTTTCCTTCAGCAGGCCCTCGCGCAGCATCAGGCCGAGGTTCTTGCGGGCGCGGCGCCACGGCGAATCAGCGGCCTTGTAGATGATGTGGCGCAGGTCGTTCAGGCGGCCTGGATTGCGCGGCTTGCCGTCCTGCACCCATTTCTCGCGGCTCTGGCCGCCTTTCCAGGCGCGGGTGGTAAAGCCAAGCACCTCGACCTTGACGGCGCAGCGTTCCAGCGTGCGGGCAAGGATGTCGCCGCACATCGCTGCCACGGTGATCGGCCGGCCGCGCATCGACCCGGAATTGTCGATCAGCAGGCTGACGACGGTATCGCGAAATTCGGTGTCCAGCTCCCGCTTGTAGGACAACGCGAGCATCGGGTTGATCACCACGCGGGCGAGGCGTCCGGCGTCCAGCATGCCTTCGTCGAGGTCGAACTCCCACGACCGCGTCTGCTGCGCCAGCAGCCGCCGCTGCAGGCGGTTCGCCAGTTTGGAGATCACGCCCTGCAGATGCTGTAGCTGCTGGTCGAGCTGCTGGCGCAGGCGCGTCAGTTCGTCGGCGTCGCACAGGTCCTCGGCGTCGACTTCCTCGTCGAACTGGCGGGTGTAGGCGCGATAGATGGCCTCGTTGTCCGGGTTGGGGCGTTCGCGGCGAGGCTGTGGGCCGCCGGGACGGTCGTCGCCCTCGGCCACCGCGGCTTCCTCCTCGGATTCCGACCCGTCGTCGTCGGCGGCTTCGCCCTCCATCTCCTCGGGCTGGGCGCCCAGCATGGAATCCTGTTCGGATTCCGATTGGCCTTCGCCGTCCTGGGAGTTGTCCTGCGAACCGGATTGTTCGCCGCCGTCCTCGCCGTCCTCGGAATTGTCGTCGGGTTCGGCATCGACTTCGGCTTCCGCGAGGTCCAGCGCCGCCAGCAGTTTCCGCGAGGCGCGGGCGAAGGCGTTCTGGTCGTCCTGGGCGGACATCATCTCCGACAACGCCTGGTCGGCCGAATCACCCAGGGTGTCGCGCCACAGGTTCAGCACGCGCTGCGCGGTTCCGGGACGGCCTCGCCGGACAGCCGTTCCCGCGCCAACAGGGCCAGCGCCTTATCGATCGGCAACTGATCCTTGCGCGTCATGCGGTCGTAGCCTTCGGACTCGCATTCCTCGGAAAGCTTGGCGCGCAGATTGGCATTGACGCCATTCATGAAGCGCGAGCCGATGACCTCGACGCGCACCTGTTCCAGCGCGTCGTAGGCGTCCTTGGCTTCGCGACGGGTTGGCATGCGCTGAGCATGGACGCTGTCGTCATGATGGCGCAGGCGCAGCGCGATCGCATCGGACTGGCCGCGCAGTTTGGCCATCTCGGCCGCGGGCAGGGCGCGGGTCGGCAGCGGCAGCCGGGCGCGTTTGCCGGAGACGCCGGACGGGCCGGGCTGAAACGCGACCTGGACATCCGGCTGTTCGGCGATGGCGCGAAGGACGCCGGCCGTCGCGCGCTTGAATTCCTCGGCGCGTGCGTTGTCTTTGTTGGTCCCGCTCATAACCCGCTCCGTTGGCACCTTGTCAAGCTGGCCCGGTTGGTGTGGGCCATCGGTGCTGGCTAACCGTCAGACTGTCAATTGAATTTGCGCGTGGTGAAACCGCCGGTGGGGATGTCCTCGTTGAAGCACCGCTGGTAGTACTCGCCGACGGTCGAGCGTTCGGCTTCGTCGCACTTGTTCATGAAGGTGACGCGGAAGGCAAAGCCGACATCGCCGAAGATGCGGGCGTTTTCGGCCCAGGTGATGACCGTGCGGGGGGACATGACGGTGGAGATGTCGCCGTTGATGAAGCCGGCGCGGGTCAGGTCGGCGAGCGCCACCATGCTTTCGATGCGCTTCTTGGTGGCGACGTCCTTGGTCCCGTCGATGCCCATCTTCGCCATCACGATGCCGGTTTCCATGGCATGCGGCAGGTAGTTCAGGGTGGCGACGATGTTCCAGCGGTCCATCTGGCCCTGGTTGATCTGCTGGGTGCCGTGGTACAGGCCGGTGGTGTCGCCGAGGCCGACAGTGTTCGCCGTGGAGAACAGGCGGAACGACGGATGCGGCCGGATCACGCGATTCTGGTCGAGCAGGGTCAGCTTGCCCTCGACTTCCAGCACGCGCTGGATCACGAACATCACGTCGGGGCGACCGGCATCGTACTCGTCGAAGACCAGGGCGCAGGCATGCTGAAGCGCCCAGGGCAGGATGCCCTCGCGGAATTCGGTGATCTGTTTGCCGTCCTTCAGGACGATCGCGTCCTTGCCGATCAGGTCGATGCGGCTGATGTGGCTGTCGAGGTTGACGCGGATACAGGGCCAGTTCAGGCGGGCGGCCACTTGCTCGATATGCGTGGACTTGCCGGTGCCGTGGTAGCCCTGGATCATCACCCGGCGGTTGTAGGCAAACCCCGCCAGGATCGCGAGGGTGGTTTCCCGGTCGAATTTGTAGGATGTGTCGATATCGGGCACATGCTCGGTGCGGACGGAGAACGCAGGAACGTCCATTTCGATATCGAGGCCAAAGGCCTCCCGCGCCGAGACCTTTGTGTCCGGAAGATTGATCTCGGACGTCGGGCGGGGCGGGGCGATGTCGACAGCCGTGTTCATAGTCCAGCGTTTCCTGTTGCAATTCCGGGAAAGTCTAGCGTTGGTGGCGCGCGGCGCAAGGGCAGCGGGCGTTCGGTCGTATTTTGGTTATCCCGTCGCGGCGACCCGGGCTTCGGATCCGAGTCTGGTGCGGACCGCCGCGTAGGCAAGATTGATGGTCTTCAGCCGTTCCTCGGCATCGCGGCTGCCGCCGTTGGCATCGGGGTGATGCCGCTTGGCTAGTTCCTTATAGCGGCTTTTTACCGCGTCGAGCGTTGTGGGCCACGACAGGCCTAAAGTGGCCAAAGGTTCCCGCAGTTCCGCCGGAGGTTTCTGCGGATCCGGTCGGTTGGACGATTTCATCCGCGCAGCAGCCAGAATGTGCAACGGGTCCTTTAGCACGTCTTCGTCCCAGGCAGTGTGCCCGAGGCTGCCGATAGGCCAGGTTGGCCGCTGCCAGGACGTGTCGGCGCGGAGCTGCGCCTCGACCTCGGCGGGGGACATGCCTTTGTAGAAATCCCAGCCGGCGTTGTAGGCGCGGACGTGCTCCAGACAGAACCAGTGATACTCGTTCAGGTTCGTCCGGGATTTGGGGGCGCGGTACTCGCCGGCCTGGTGGCAACCGGGCATGTCGCACGGCCGGCCCGGGGGCGCTGCCGGGTCGGGTGCGTAGGCCCGGGGGCGCGTGGGGCGTCGCATCATGGTGGTCTTTATGTGCGCCTCGACGGGCGGTTGGCAATGGTTGTTGGGCGCATTCGTGGTTCCGGAATGGTTCCCGTCCGCTCACCTTCCAGAGTGGCCCGGATGCGGTTCGGGCGTGTGTCACCGGATCATCACGGGGGCGTCATGGCTGAACAGCCGCCCGAAGCCGTTGACGGGCAAGTTTATCTTTAACGCATGCAGGGCGTACCAGGCCAGGACCTGATTGCTGGTGATCACCGGCATGCCAAGCGATGCCTCAAGGTCGGCGATCAGGCCGGCGGAGCGGATGGCGGTGCAACTGATGAAGCAGATGTCGGCCTTGCTGCCCAAGGCGACGGTCCGGACCTGGTCGGCGATGGCGTCCGGCGGAATGCGGGCCATTTCGGTATTGGTATCAACATTCAGGCGACTTCCGCCGGTCACGGTAAGACCGTTGCTTGCCAGGTAGTCAATTTCGCGCCGGTGAACGGGCTCAATGTAGGGCGTGACCAGCAACACGCGGCTTGCATCCAGAACGCGGAAGGCGGCGAGGATTGCGTCAGCGATGGCGAGTGCCGGACGGCCGGTGGCGCCAGTGATGCGGGCGCGGATTTCGGCGGCAAGATGCGGCGTGTACAGTCGAAACTGCGGTGCAATGGAATGCAATCGCATCGGGTTCGGCATGGCCGACCAGGGTCGCCGCTTTGTCGAGGTCGGCCAGCATGGCCAGAAGTTCGGGTTCAGAGCTGCCCCGAAGCGCCAGCCGGGTTGTCAACATCGTGACGTCGTCCGGCAACATCGCCCTCAGCTCGGTTTCCGCGACGCTGTTGCCGGATGGGACGAGGATCCCCAATCGCTTGGTTCCGTAGGTGATTTGCGGCATCGGGCATCTCCTTGGTAGCCGGTAAGCGGTCAGTTTTGTTGGGCCGGCACGGTTTGTTATCGAAAGGCCGGCAACAGGCGTATCGTTTCGTACCCTAACCCAAAACCAGCAGTTGTGAAATCGTCGTTACCCGCTGAAACGTCGTCCCGGCGACCAGACATCGCGACCGGAGGTTCCAGCATAACCGAAACAGTTTAACTCGGTTGGCCGTTCGCCTGCGATATCGCAGGTGGCCGCGATGAAGATCGCGATGAGCGGTGCAATGACGCGGCGCACGATCGCCTGGTCGGACGCAGCGCCAATCGCGGATTACTGGAACGCGGCGCTGATCGCGCCGAGTGCATTCAGGGCCGGCGGAAAACCGGTCAACGGTGCGGTCTGAATGATCGCTTCGATCACCTCGGTTTTCGTCAGGCCAATGTTCAATGCGGACTGCCCGAACTTGGCGACTTGTTCCGGCAGGCGCAGGGCGGTGAAGGACGCGACGGCGACGAGCGCGCGCTGCCGGTGGTTCAGGCCGGGGCGGGACCAGATTTCGCCATAGCCGTATCGAATGGCCGACGGATAGAGCTGGCCGGTCACCGGATTGTCCGGGGATGCATATCCCTGTGTTGCCCGGCTCCCGTGCAGGCTGGCCATCAGTTCCGCGCCGCGGCGGTCGAGTTCCTCCAGCGAGACATTCTCGGGTGGGTCGGCGGGGAACTGGATGTCGCGGGCAGCGAAGACTTCGCCTGCGAGGGCGAGGGTTTCCTCGGCGGCGGAGAAGCCTGTGTAAAGTGACGACTGGACCAGGATTTCACGGATGGCTTCGGCTGTCAGGCCGTGATCCAGCCCCGAGCTGATGTGGCGGCGCAGCGCCTTCAGCCTTGGACCGACGCCAAGCGCCGCGATCGCGCAGATCAACCGGTCTTGCAGGGCGAGACCGGGGCGGGTCCAGATACCACCATAGGCTGCCTCGGTCAGCAG
Source organism: uncultured Alphaproteobacteria bacterium (assembly GCA_963790515.1). Taxonomy (GTDB): domain Bacteria; phylum Pseudomonadota; class Alphaproteobacteria; order Acetobacterales; family Acetobacteraceae; genus Rhodopila. Next base: position 487,242 of record CAWBPF010000009.1, read on the forward strand.
GTTGGCCATGCCGGCGGGTTGCGCCTGGGATCCGAACAGGGTTCGCAGCATGGCTTCGCCTTGGTGGCGCAGGTCTTGTCGGGTCATGTGTGTTGCTCCAGAGGCCGTAGATTACTGATTCCCTAACCAAGCTTGAAAGTCGATCCGGTCGAGAGTCTGATAGCTGATTTGGAAGCGGCCTGATGATGATCAAAACAGGCACCTTTCGAACGGGATCTGCTACGGACAAAGGTGCGCAATTATCTGAGGTAGTCGCAATTTCAGATCAGCCAACGCGACCGGAAAAACTCTGGCGGCCGAGCGAACGGTACGTAGGTTATGCTGCCGCGCGCTGCGTGGGAGCCAGGGCGACTCATTACGTGGTGTCTCGATGTCTGGAGCACAGCGCTGCATAGGTTTGGCATTAAGTCTTCGACAAATGTGCACACCACCGAGCAATGGAGATATATGCGTACTGAAATCTGTTGGGCGGCGAGTGGCCCAAGCGTGCAATGCGTTGCTGACGCCGACGCGAAGCTGACAGGATCCAGCCCGCAGCTACTTGCCTAAAGAGTTTTAGGTGTCCGTCCGCGGACTGCGCGTCGAATTGAGCTTGTCGCGCCAGACGAGTTTAGTGAACTTAACGCGGTTGCATCAGGACCGGAGTACACAGGCTTCGGTTGTTGGTCGGAGCCATTTCTAATAAACATCGACGATATTAAGGTTGTTGTTTAGCAAGATGACATTTCCAAAATGCCACAGGTAAAGGGTATTGAGGTCCTAGGGCCAGGCTGTGGCCATGGCATCTATCCCCTTTACTGAAATTGCGTTTTGATTATTTCGGCGTTAACCCACTCCGACATCGATAGGAAAACTACAAAACCACTGCGTCGGCCCACAAACAACTGATCTAATAAATTGTGTTTCATTAAGGATCAGTATTTACAATATCAAAAATGCCAGTCCAGATTTCGCACTGCGCGCTTCAAAATAGGGGACATAAATGAGCCTGTCTGTTACGGGAACCGGTACGAGATTTAATTACGTAGCCGGAAGCGTTATCCAGCCGCTTAGCGGTGCAAATATTCTGGATTCTTCGGCGTCGGCAACGTTGACAATCACCATCACCGTGTCAGATATCAATACTGGAGCACCGACAGAAGCTGACGGTACGTTCAGCAGTAATCTTAGTGCTTTTAGTCACACTGCGGTCGGCGTGTACCAGATTAACCGGCAAAGTGCTGGAGGGGTTGGAGCAACCAGTATTGCCAGAGTTCTGGCTGGTCTTAATTTTACGCCCGCCGCAACACCCGGTACTGCGCTGATAAAGCTCGACGTGACCGACAGTTTAAATCAAAGCACCTCTGATAACCACGCCAGCGTGGTTAATGCCATTGCGCCGACGAATTTCACGATCAGCGATCAAACGACAGGATTGACCTGGGTTAGTACCGGCACGGGATATGTAGGACCGGTAGCAGGACTGAAAACGCAGTATGCCGTTCAAAACGACAATCCCACTTTGACGCCGCATAATCTTAATATTTCAGCAGTAACGCCGAACGTGTTTATCCACAGCGGCCCTGGCATGGATGCTATCGACGTGACCAGAGCCAATGGCAACAATATCATTGATGCTTCGACAGGTTCCAACTTTCTTACTGGCGGCACAGGCAACGATACATTCTACCTGGATAATCGCAATTCGGATGCGCCCATCTTTTCCACTCTTGTAAACTTCCATTCCGGCGACAACGCAACGGTCTGGGGCGTCAATCCGACTGATTTCTCGATGTTAAAATTGGATAATCAGGGCGCGGCAGGTTTTACCGGGCTTGACCTCATCTTCAAGGCGCCTGGTCATATTGACACCAGTTTCGTTATGGCAGGTTACACCAGCGCTGACCTGACCAACGGGCGGCTGACCCTGAGCTTCGGTACTTCACCGAACCTACCTGGCCTGCCCGGCAGCCAATATCTGACGGTTCATGCGAACTGAGCCCGGCCGACTGCTGAATTGGTGGAACCACGCGGCCGCCTCAGCCGCGTGGTTACCTGACGCAGCCGGATGCTTGCACCGGACAATATCATGCCGGCCTCGCGTGTTAACCTGGTTGCGGATTTTGGAAGTATGTCGCCCTCCGGTGTCCCAAATCCGAAGTTAGTCATAGTAAAAGATGTCAGGTTCGGGACCCGAAATCCCGCGTTTGCAGCGTGCCGGTCAAATGTCCGCCAGTTGAAGTTGGCGAACTTGTGGCTGACACACTAGTTGGAGGTGAAGTACACCACGGCGCAGCTCGATCGGCTACTGACGTTCTACGCTAACCACGTTGCCAGAGCGCGCCGACTGTGAACAGTCAGCGCGCTCTATCGCTTTTTTTAAGCGAGCAATATCGCCCCCGATTGCTCCAGCCGGGGTGATGTTGCTCCAGGGACACGTTGCTGGGCCGACCCTTTTGGTGCACATGCTGTGGCGAGCAGGGGCCCCCTTTGCAGTTTGTCGAGGGAGCCGACGTTGTGGCTGCCTGCTTCGGGCGTACCTTTACGGGCGTATTGTCACTGACGCAGCGCCAAGAGGCCGAGCGGTTCACGGCGTAGCCATCGCCACATCATCAGGCAGGCGACGACGGCCAATCCGGCCGAAAGTCCGATCCAGATTCCGATGCCGTTGAGGCCCAAGGGAAAAGCCAGCACCACACCCAGTGGAAGGCCGATACCCCAATAGCCGACGAGGGCGAACAGCATCGGGGTTCGCGCGTCATGCAGACCGCGCAACATGCCTGAACCCACCGCCTGCGCCCCATCGGCGATCTGGAACAAGGCGGCGAAGGCCAGAAACGATGTGGCGAGGCTGATGACCTGGGCGTTGGCCGGGTCGGCAGTATCCAGGAAAGCCGATATCAGCAGGCGCGGTGCCAGGATCATCGTCAGCGACATTCCGGACATGAAGGTCACGGCCAGGCAGAACGCAGTCCACCCGGCACGGCCTATCGCTTCGCGGTTCTGTGCGCCATACGCTCGTCCGACCCGCACGGTGACGGCCTGGCCGATGCCAAGCGGCACCATGAACGTCAACCCGGACAACTGGATCGCGATCGAGTGCGCCGCAACGGAAGCCGCGCCGATCAAGCCCATCAGGAAGACCGCGGCGTTGAACATTGTCACTTCGAAGCTCAGCGTCGCCGCCATTGGCAAGCCAAGGCGCCAGAGCGCTCGCAACAGCACCCAGCTCGGCCGCCAGAATCCGGCAAACAGGTGGTAGCTGCGGAAGGGTTTCGCGGTGCAGGTGACAATCGCCAAAGCCGCGGCCATCAGGCAGCTTGAGAGCGAGGTGGCGATGCCTGAACCGGCGATCCCGAGTGGCGGGCAGCCGCAGTGACCCAGCATCAGGCACCAATTGGCGGCCGCATTGACCAGGACCGCGGCGATACCGATGAAAAGTGTCCAGAGTGGGCGCTCTACAGCACTCACGAAGGATCGCAGCACGAGGTAGCACCAGGTCGGGAACAGGGCCCACTGGAGGGTGTGCATATACGTGCCGGCCATGGCGGCCAACGCGGCATCCTGCCCCATGGCGATGAGCAGCTTCTCGCTCCACCACAGTGCAAGCCAGCACGGGACCGCGACGCAGGCGGCCGACCAGAAGCCCTGTTGCACGATTTTGCCCAGCTCGCCCACGGCGGGCGAGCCGCGGCCGAGTTGCCGTGCGATCATGGGGGTTGTTGCGTTCAGCAGACCGATGCCGAAGATCATCGGCACAAAGTAAAGATTCGTGCCAAGGGCGCCGGCCGCCAGGGTATCAGGCCCGAGCCGGCCCATCATCATCACGTCGGTGGTGCCCATCGCGATCTGGGCCAGATTGGTGAGCGCGAGCGGCCAGCTCAGCGCGGCGAGCGCGCGGAGTTCGGAAAGCCACGTCCTGTGAAGGGTGGCGGCAACGGGAATGGCTTCGGGCATGCGGCCCTGTCAGGCGCCTGTTGGCAAGCGAGGCGTTGATGTGCCGGGTCGGTGCAGGCTTCCCGGCGGCGGGGGACGGGTTGTTGCACCGGGCGGCCTGATCTGTCCAGTGTCCGGTTTAGAAGGCCGTTCATGCGGCGATCGGGATTCGCTGCATGAACCGGCCACTGCAAGCAAACCGCGCCGTGCCGCCCTATTCGGGCGATACCGGTTACGCCGTTTCGAACAGGCGTTGTCCGATGAACTCACCTGGCCGGGCCCCGCCGGGGCAGGCGAACAGCCCGCCGCCGGTGTGCGTCACGAACTGGTTCAGCATGTCGAACTTCGCCATCTTGTCGAACATCTTGACGAAGCCGGTGCGCGGGTCGCGCTGATAGCAGATGAACAGCAGGCCGGCGTCGTATTCCATGCCCTGGCGCCAGGGCGGCCAGCGCTCGGCGGTGAAATTGACGCCGTCGTTGTAGGAGTAGCCGCGGCGCAGGATTTCCGCCGTCCGTTGCTCGGCGGCATTGCCCAGGCGCACATGGGCGTTCTCCGCGATGACCGGGTTGCCGTCGGCGTCGTTGCGGTCAAGACCAAGCGGCTCGAACTCGTCTTTCAGGCCGAGCGGGGCGCCGGAGTATTTGTGGCGGCCGATGGTCTGTTCCTGGAACGCGACCTTCGTGCGGTCCCAGTGCTCCAGCGCGATGCGGATGCGGCGGACGACGAGGTAGCTGCCGCCGCGCATCCAGGCCGGGCCGTCGTCGCCGACCCAGACGACCTCGTCCATCTGCTGCCGGCGTGTCATTGCGGTGCCGTCCTTGAAGCCCATCAGGTTGCGCGGCGTCTGCCATCGCCGGGGCGTGACGAGGAAGCCGGTCTGCGCCCAGCGGATCTCGGCCACGTCGTAGGCGAGCGCGGGCGAGTTGGCGGACCGCGTGGAACGCGACCTGCGGGATCGTCGGCGCAGGCCTGGACCGACAGATCGCCGCCGGTCGTGCTCCGGCACCAACTGGTCGCCGTTGAAGCTGCGGCAGGTCGACCAGCGCCGCGGGCCGCTGCGCCGCCAGGCCGTAGCGGTCCTTGCCCTCCTTGACGAACAGGCCCGGCGCCGAAGCCGAAGGTGAGCGTCAGCCGCGCCGGCGGCAGGCCGAGCGCCTCGCCGGAGTCCGCGGTCTGGCACGTCAGGATCGTCGGCCGATCGGCTGGCACGCGGTCTGGCCGGCTGTCAGCGCTGGCGGCGGCATCGGTCCAGCGCCGCAGCAGCGCGACGACATCGTCGCGCTTGTCGGTCGTCAGATCGAACGCGGCGAAATAGGTGTGGGTCTGCGCCGGCGTGACGATGCCGGCCTGATGCGCGCCCCAGAACGGCCTCGGTCATCGCGGGCGCGGTTGGCGTGCGGCCTCGGCCGCCGCGGCGCGGGCGCCGACCGCTGACGCCGGCAGCGGCCACCAGGCCGCCGGCCGCGGCGAGCAGGCCGCGGCGGGACGCGCGCGGGGTGTTGTTGCCTGGGTCGCTCATCGCGGATCTCGCCTCCACGAGTGTTCATGTCGTCCTCGACGTAATAGAAGCGCCTTGCCGTCCGGCTCGCATGGCGATGCCGAACAGGTCGCCGTTGCCGGGCGGCGACTGCGCCTGGTTGGCGTCGATCCATTGCGCGTAGAGCTGCTTGCCGGCGGCCGGGTCGATCTCGACCACCTGGCCGTTCCGGCCGTTGCAGGCGAGCAGATGGCCGTTCGGGCAGCATGATCAGCGCCAGCGGCCGTTGCAGCAGGCCGTCCCTGGTGACCTCGCGCCCGGTGCCGGCGCTGGTGGTGCGCGTGGTCGCGTCGGCGATGGCGACGATGCGGTTGCCCAGCGCGTCGGACACATAGAGCGTGTTGTCGGCGCCAAGCGCCAGGCCGGTCGGGCCGATCAGGAAAACGTCCTGGTCGGCGCGCTGGCCGAAGCCGTTGGCGACCACGGTCTGGCTTGTGATCACCGGCGGCTTGCCCTGCGGAATCGACAAGATCGATCCGCAGCACCGTCGCCTTGTTGAGCGTGACCGGAATAGCCGGTCGCGGGGTCGCGCACCTGCGGGCCGGGCACGTCGAAGCCGGCCATGCTGACGAACAGCGTCGCCGTCGCGCCGTTGTCGACCACCGCCATATTGCCCCAGGGACCGTTGATGTCCGGGCCGGTCCAGGTCGTCCACCAGGTCGCCGTTGGGATCGAGCACCAGCAGGCAGCCGTCGCCCCTTGGTGCGGGTGGTGCCATCGTTGCTGGGCGTGCTGCCGACGATGACCCAGCCGCTTTTCAGCATCGTCATCGCGGTGGTCAGGCCGACGCCGCCCGGGCATTGCGGCAGGTGGCGCGGCAGCTTGGCGAACAGCGTCGTCTGTCTTGGTCGCCGGATTGTAGTCGACGATCGTGGTGCCGGGGCCCTGCAGGTTCGACAGGTCGTTGAAGTTGTCGACCAGCACGTCGTCCTTCTGGATCTTCCCGGCCGAGACCGGGGCCACGACGAGGGCATACGGATTCTGGTCGCCATTGTCGGTCACGGTCGAGGTCAGGGTGACATGCTTCTTCACCGTCTCCAGGAAGCCGCGCGGCTCGTCCGCCCGGGCAGCGCCCGCCGTCGACAGGCCAGCAGAAACGCGCCCTGGATCCGGTAACGGCTGGCGGACATTGGCCTGGTGCAGTGGCCGAAGGACTTGGTCATGGTCTGCATCCACGATGACGGAGCGTTGCGCAATGTTAGATGCGAGTCATCGCATTATCGATGTTGCCTGACTGGTCAAGCGCAAGCTCTACAATCGGCATGGATGTCCTGGTCATAGAATCGTGCTCAGAACAGGATGTTGGTGCGCAGGCCCAACACGAGCTCGTTGCCGACTTGCTGGTTGGGGGCGTTCGGGTTGGCGACGCCGCCGCCGGGGTTGAACACGTATTGGAGGTCCGGCTGGAGCTGCCACCAGGGCGTCGCCTGGTACTGGTAGGTGACCTCGAGATAGGTCTCGCCGCCGCGCACCGGCACGAAGGCTGCCGGTGAACGCGGCCGTCGCCTGGTCCAGCGCCGCGGCGCTGCCGCTGACCTTGGCGTAGCCCATGCCGATGCCGAACGTGTCGTCGTCGCGGTGCAGGAACGGCTCGTGGAACGTCACGCCGGCGTTCAGGCTGAAGGTGACCAGGTTGCGGTCGGCCTGCGGCGCCCCCATCACGCGGGCGAACACGTTGATGGTGCGGTCGCGTCTCCGTCGGATCGACCCAGACCATCTGGTCGGCGACCGCGTAGATGCCGTAATCGCCGTGATGGCTGAGCGGCATGCCGTTGCTCGCGGGGTTGGCGAGCGACAGGCCGCGGTTGTCGAACTGCTGGTCGGCGAAGCTTTCCGTGTCGTACCAGAAGCCCAGCTTGTAGGTCCGCGCCAGCGGCTCCGGCTGGTCGGCGTAGAGCATCGTGCCGAGCGAGGGATAGGAATACTGCATCTCGGCGATCACCAGCACGCCGCCGTTCAGCGGAAAGCTGGTGCCCGGACGGGTTGCGCAGCTGCGGATCGCCCGATATTGCTGGGCGACGGGCTGCCGTTGAACACGCCGGCCAGGAACGTCAGCGGATCGACCGGGCGCGCACGCAGCCGCACGCCCAGCGCCGACAGCGGATAGGCCGGGCCGCCGCCGGGCAGGTCGGCCGACGGCACCATCGGCCAGCCGAACATGGTGTTGACGAAGTAGCGGCGTTCTGGCTGACCATGAATTCCTGGTCGAGGCTCTGCTGGCCGATCCTGATGTCGAGCCGGTCCTCGTCGAGGAATTTCTGCTGGTACCACGAGCTCCCACAGCCGGGTGGCCCGGTCGGCCTCGATGCCGCTGGCGGTCTGCAGCGTCAGCAGGTTGTCGGCGCTGAGATTGCGTGCCGTGGATCTGCAGCGCGCTGACGTTGAACGTGCCGCCGTGCCAGCCGAAGGCGCGGTCGGTGTCGAGTTGCAGCAGCATCTGGGTCAGGCCGTCATAGGCCGCACCGCGCTTTGCGCCGCCGGTGACGTTGCCGAGCACCTCGCTGGTTTCCTGGATGGCAAGGGACATGCCGTACTTGCTCAGCTCGGTGCGCAGGCCGCCCATGTCGCCCAGCAGCAGGCTGCGGCGGGACAGTCCGGTGAGAAGGCCGAATGGACCCGACGCGGGGCCGGTGTTTTGATCGGCCTGAAGTGTTTCGTCACTGGGAACCTGCAGCACAGGCGGCGCGGCATGGGCGGGACTGGTCGATACGGCCTGACATGTCCATGCCGCCGCGGCTGTCATCCACCACACTCGTGCAAGGCGTGCGGCCCAGCCGGGGGTATCGATGCGGGTACTACTCACTGCTTCGCGGTGGCCTGACATCCGTGCCGTTTCCCTTGCTGCTGGCGTCAGACGGGAATGACCTAATTGAGAATGATTTGCAATAGCGATGCGACTGCGAGTAGTTTGCGAACGACCAAACGGGCTGGTCACACAGGCCGGTCCATTGAACCCAAGGGAAAAAGGGACCCGTGATGCCAGATTATTGTTCAGGCCGACGTCGTGACGCCGTCTTCGGCCTTGTTCTAACCGGCTTGTTTGCGTGTGGATCGGCGATCGCCGACGAACCGGCCAAGATCAACGTGACCCTCAAGGATCACCGGTTCGAGCCGGCCGAAATCCACGTCCAGGCCGGCAAACCGACTGACCTGTTGGTTACCAACCAGGACTCGGTGGCGGAGGAATTCAATTCAACGGCGCTGAAGGTCGAGAAGATAATCCCGGCCAACCATTACGCCACCATCCGGCTTCGCCCGCTGGGGCCGGGTCGCTACCCGTTCATGGGGGAGTTTCATCCCGATACGGCGAGCGGCGTTGTCGTTTCGGAATAGCAGCGCCGGCATGCGCCCTGAATGGTCCGCACCCTGAATGGTCCGCACCCGGGATGCCGTGCCTCGATCGAGCTACCGGGCGCGATCAGAAGCCTTGCCGGGCGATGTCCATGGCGAAATACGTCAGGATCAGATCGGCGCCCGCGCGCTTGATCGCGCCCAGGCTTTCGCGCACCACCCGATGCTCGTCGATCGCGCCGGCGGCGGCGGCGAACTTGATCATCGCGTATTCGCCGCTGACCTGATACGCCGCCAGCGGCAGCAGGCTGCGCTGGCGGATCTGCGTCAGCACATCCAGGTAGGGCATTGCCGGCTTGACCATCAGGATGTCGGCGCCCTCGGCCTCGTCGATATCGGATTCCCGCAGCGCTTCGCGGCCGTTCATCGGGTTCATCTGGTAGGCCTTGCGGTCGCCCTCCAGGTCGCAGCCGGCGGCGGCGCGGAACGGCCCGTAGAAGGCCGAGGCGAATTTCGACGAGTAGGCCATGATCGGGATGTTGCCGAAGCCGTTGCCGTCCAGCGCCGAGCGGATCGCGGTCACCTGGCCATCCATCATCGACGACGGAGCGATCATGTCGGCGCCGGCTTCGGCCGCGACGACCGCCTGCTTGCCCAGGTTCTCGATCGTGTGGTCGTTATGCACGTCGTTGCCATGGATCACGCCGCAATGGCCGTGCGAGGTGTACTCGCAGAAGCAGGTGTCGGAGATCACCATCATGTCCGGGGCGGCATCCTTGGCGCGCTTGATCATCCGCGCCAGCAGGCCGTCGCGGTTCCAGGCCTCGCTGCCGATGTCGTCCTTGTGATGGCTGACGCCGAAGGTCATCACCGCCTTGATCCCGAGCGAGGCGATTTCCTTGATCGCGACGTCCAGCTTGCGCTCCGGGATGCGGAACACGCCAGGCATGGATTCGACCGGCGCGAAGTCGTCGAGTTCTTCCTCGACGAAGATCGGGTAGATCAGGTCGTTCACCGAGACGGTGTGTTCCTGCAACAGATCCCGCATCACCTGGCTGGAGCGCAAGCGGCGCAGGCGCATCGTGGGGAAGCTGTTGACCATCCCGGTTGTCCCTAGGCGAGTGGCGAAGGTTTGGGCCGTGTTCCGTCCAGGAACCTGCTGTAGCGGAAAGGCGCGGGATCGACCACCGGCGTTTCACCCGTGACCAGTTCCGCCATCAGCCGCCCGGCAGCCGGGGCGATGCCGAAGCCGTGGCCGGTGAAGCCGGTGGCGATGAAGAATCCCGGCAGTTGATCGACGCCGGAGATCACCGGGATGCCATCCGGCGTGACGTCGATCATGCCGCCCCAGCTTTCGGCGACCCGCATGGTATGGAACACCGGGAAGGCGGCAGTCACATGCGCGCGGGCCTGGTCGAGGATGGGTTTATGCGCTGGCGGATCGAGTATCCGCATCGCCTCGAACGGCGACGGCCGGTCAAGCGGCCATTGTGAGGGCTGGCGCAGTTCCCGGAAGAACTGCGGTCCGAAGCGCGGCTTCACATCGCCACCGCGCAGCCGGATCGCGGGCAGGAAGTCGCCCAGGAAGCGGAACGAGTCAGGGACGATGTCGGCGACGTTGCCGCTCCAGCTCGCGACGGTGTAGCCGCCGTCAAGGCGTTTGCGCAAGCCGAAGCCGAAGCCGCTGGCGGATGCCTCGGGCCCGCCCGCCAGCGGTTCGGTGCGCATGACGGACGACAGCACCTTCAGCTGCGGCAGTCGCAGATCGAGCGGGCGGCAGAACAGACGTGACCACACGCCACCGGCCAGGACCACCTGATCGCAGGCGATGGCGCCACGTTCGGTGACTACGCCGGCGATCTTTCCGCCCTTGGTTTCGATGCCACGTACTGCGCAGTGGGTGAGGATCGTGGCCCCCAAACGCCGGGCGGCCTGGGCGATTGCCGGGGCAGCGTGGGCGGGTTCGGCGCGGCCGTCACTGGGGGTGTACAGGGCGGCGAGCCAGGAGCCGGTGAGGCCCGGGAGCACCCGGCTTATCTGGTCGCGGTGACAGCAGGCGGCTGTCGAGCTGCAATGGCCGGCCGACCTGTTCCAGCCAGGCTTCGCGCTTCGCCAGCTCCTTCTGCGTGCGGCACAGATAGACGATGCCGCTGCGGCGGAAGCCGGTTTCGGCGCCGACCAGACTGTTCATCTCGGGCCACAGGCGCAGCGCTTCGATGGCCAGCGGAACCTCCCGCGGGTCGCGGCCCATCTTGCGGCACCAGCCCCAGTTGCGGCTGGACTGTTCGCCGGCGATCTCGCCCTTTTCGCAGAGCACGACGGGGATGCCTTCGCGCGCCAGGAAAAAGGCGGTGCAGGCCCCGATGATCCCGCCGCCGATGACAACGACACGGGTTGTTTGAGGCACAACAGGGTCGCTTTGGACGCGATCGACGGGCGGGGCCATGCTGGGTTCCGCTGATTGCTTAGACGGGGGCGCGCACGATCGCGATCCTCACGGCACCGTGATCATAACGATAACGTCCTGGAGTGGCGAGATCGCCGCGCTTGTGCCAAGTCCTTGGTTTCCATGTTTCCCCCGTTGACGGTCCGTACGCGCCTGGCTGCAGTGACCTCGCTGCCCGATCGGTGGTTGGTTCGGCTGCGCGACATGGCGGGGTTTGGGCACTGGATCGCGGGCATCGTCGTGGTGTCATTCCTGGTGTTGTGGGTAAGTGGCCGAGCGTGGCCCGGGATAGCGGCCGGAATGGCTGGCATGGTCCTTATGGCTTGGCGCTCGGTCAAGATGCTGGAGGCTTTGCGGGCCGCACTTGAGCGGACCGAGCGAGATCGGGCTTCGCTGGAACAAGCGTTGGCGAAGTCACAGAAAATGGAGGCCTTGGGGCGGTTGGCGGTCGGCGTGGCGCATGACTTCAACAACCACCTGACGGTGATCAGCAGCAATGTCGAGATGATGGCGCGCCGGCTTGATACCTCGCAGCAAGGGTTACGGCGGCATGTCGATGCTGCGATGCAAGGTGTGCAGCGTGCCGCTTTGCTGACCGGACGGCTGCTGTCGTTTTCGCGGCAGCCGGCGCCGGAGCCCGAGATGGTGGACGTCAACCGACTGCTGAACGGGCTGGCCGATATCTTGCGCCGGACGTTGGGAGATCGGGTGGAGCTGAGAGGTTGTACTGTCCGCCGAACCATGGTTTGTCTGGGCTGACGTGAACCAGATGGAACACGCAGTCCTGTCGCTGGTGGTGACCACAAGCGATCAGGTCAGGGACGGTGCGAGGCTGAAGATGACCGTGTCGAATACCCGCCTGGACGAGGTTTTCGTGATTGCACACCCGTCGGTCGCGGCTGGGGAATACGTCGAGCTCGCGATCGATGCCTCAGTTGCGACGCATGAACGGCGGAAATGGCATTTGGCCAACGATTTGGACAGCGCCGAGTTGTCGATGGCGCGGGCCTTCGTAAGGCAGAGCGGCGGCATGATGCTGCGCGCGGGCGGGACGATGGACGGCCTTTCGCTTCGGGTGTTCCTGCCGCGACATTTGTCGCCGGCGCCGACCGGCGTTCCGCGGCGCGAGCCCAGCGGGCGGCAGACAATCCTTGTGGTCGAGGACGATGATCAGGTGCGTATGTCCTGCGTGGAGATTCTGCGGGCATTGGACTACGAGGTATTTG
>CAWBPF010000010.1:0-272529 GCA_963790515.1 uncultured Alphaproteobacteria bacterium
TCGACCTCAACCTGTCGATCCGGCGCGCAGCGTCAGGATCCAAGGTCGTACTTCCGGCGAGCATGCGGTGCCCGTCGCGATACCCATGCACAAACTGGTGTGTCCGCCATCGATCATTGAGAGAAGTCGTGGCGTCGCTCATAGGGCGCAGGCCCACCCGACTGGCAGTTTCCAGAGGTCGGCGACACCGTCGGTGATCGAACGCCGCCTGCGCGCCCGCGTGGGCGAAATGGTTGCCGCCCAGGCGGTGGAGGACGAGCTCGCGCTGCAGGCACCGCGCGGTGCCGGGCTGTATCACCGATACAATGCTGTCCTGAAACGTATTATGGGCAATCGAAGCCGAGCCGAAATGACGATCGCAGAACTCGAAGCTGCTCTGGGGTGGCTGGAACGGCACCAACTCGCCGATCACGTCAACCTGCTGGAAGGTGACCCCAAATATGCCTGGACCGCTCGGCAGCGCCGCGACTGGGTTCCCCCCGTCGGCCGGGCTGACGGCAAGCCAAGAAGTGCGAGGGGCAGCAGAACACCCGAACTTGTGCGTGGATCAAATAAAGAGGCGTGACCTGAACAAATGTATGGCGACGACGCAGAGGCGATGGACGACGCTTTGATCAACGACAACACCCGAATCGGTACGGCCGGATGGAGCATCCCCAAATCCCAGGCGGCGGAATTCACCGGTGATGGCACCCACCTGCAGCGCTACGCACAACGCTTCTCGGCAGTCGAGATCAACTCGTCCTTTTATCGGCCTCACAAACCCGCAACCTACGCTCGCTGGGCTGCCAGCGTCCCCTGCGGATTTCGTTTTGCCGTCAAGGTCCCCCGAGAGATCACTCACACCCGCAAACTTTCCGCGCCACAAGAACCCCTGGACCGCTTCCTTGACGAAACCCAGGCATTGGGCCAGACGCTCGGTCCGCTGCTGGTGCAATTGCCGCCCAGCCTTCAGTTCGACGAAGATGTAGCCTCCGCATTTTTCCATACACTCCGAAATCGATTCGAAGGTCGGGTGGTCTGCGAACCTCGTCACCCCACCTGGTTCAACGACACCGCCGAAGCGCTGCTCGCGCGATACCACGTCGCCCGCGTCGTGGCGGATCCAGCCCCAATCCCCGAGGCAGCCAAACCAGGCGGCTACCCGGGCATCATCTATCGCCGCCTGCACGGGTCGCCACGCATGTACTATTCGGCTTACAGTCCGGAATACCTCGACCTGACCGCGCGTCAAATCCGGAAAACTATGCTTCCCAACCAGGAATATTGGTGCATCTTCGACAACACAGCCCTCGGCGAGGCCACACGCGATGCGCTGGCGCTACGACAACGCCTTGAACAGCACGCGGTAAGTATCGGCGATGCAGCCGCCGCCGTGGCACCCGGACAATCACTGCCTTTACTGTGAGGTTACGGGAAACGCCGAAGAATGGTGATGGACGATAAGCCACTTGCCGTGAACCGGAGCATAGATAAAAGTATAACGCGCTTTAACTTCCGTGCGTGTACCCGGCTGATCGCCATCCATGGTGAATGAATAAAGTCCGATGTCATAGGCAATGTTGCAGCCGGTATGAATGATTCTCTGTCTCGATCTTCGCGCGCGGCGACTGCTTGAGAAAGTAAGTGAAGTACTTTCCAATGGCCTCTGACCCGACAAGCGGTCCATTCTGTACCGTCGGCAAAAGTGTGGCGTCAGCGGCGTATTCAGCGACCACGACGTCCGCCCGCTTCGTCAGCAAGGCGCGGTTCCATTGATCAAACAAAGCAATCACGCCGGCCTTGCCGATCGTCTGGCAGCCCTGCTGTGACACGGCCGTTCGCGCATCGACTTCGATCGGTGCACCAAGACCGCCCAGGACAGCCAATACAACGAAGCCAAGCCTGATCCCCGATCGCCGCATGGATGAAATCCTTATATTTGGCGATCAATATCGTCTGGAAATCACACCGCATCAAGCGCGGTCACGATCGACCAGCCCCGGCCACCGATCCGCGAAGGCGAGTGATGCTCCACAGCAGGAATGCAGAGCCCGCAAATAAACCACCGGCGACAACTGTATTGGCCACAAAATCAGACCGGGCAGCGTAAAGCCAGGCACTGGCCATTCCGCCGAGCGTGGAGCCCGTCTGATACACGGCGTTGAGCATCCCATTCAGGCTGCCGCGTTGTGCCGCCGGGACCAGCAGCATCGCACCCCCCAGCATAAGAGCCAGCATCAAGTCCCGGCCGAACGCAAAGATGCTGTACGTCACTGCCTGGAACGGCAGGCTACCACCCCCGAACGGCATGGCGAGCACCATGGCCGCGGTCCCTAGCGCCGCCATCGCACAGAGCCCCAGCGGGTGTCGAAACGATTCCGCGATCGTGCCTGACAGCAGGGCGCCGAACAGCCCACCAATCTCGCCGATAAACAGCATCATCCCTATCGCGCCGACACCATGGGCGGATAGGCCGCGCTGCACGATCCAGGTCGGATACAATCCCAGGAACACGAAGACCGCTGCCGCCCAGAAGAAATACGCCAGCAGCAGAAGCCGCGTTGGGTGATCCAGTGAAAACGACAACAGCCGATCCCGATAGCTGCGGGCAGAAATAGGTGCGCGCGAGAGTGCGTCGGCCCGTGTCGGAGGCAAGGCCGCCGCGCAACCAGCCAACGTCAACGTCGTCATCGCCAGAAGCACGAGCGGAACCTGCCAGGCGAACAATCCGCCCAACAGCACACCGAGCGACATGGAAAACAGAAACGCGATTGGCGCCGCCGATGTGACATAGCCCGCGACCCGGGCACGGCTTCCCGCAGGGAAGTAATCCGCGACCGCCGCGAAGACCGACGCACCAACCATCGGCATGAACAACCCGGTCATCGCTCGGCCCACCGCAATCGGGATCACGCTTCGCGCCATTGCAGTGGACAAGAAGATCGTGGAGCATGTCAGCGCCCCCGCGATGATGAACCGCTTGCGGCCAAACCGATCAATCAGTGGCCCAAGCGCAAGGTTCCCAATCAAGGCCGTAATGGGAAACGCCGCAAGAACCATGCCGGCCTGTGAGGGCGAAAGCCCGATATCCCGCTGAATGAACGGCAGCAAAGGGATCATCATCGCAATGTTGAAGTTGACCACAAAGAAGGCCAGCCAAAGGGTCATTGTGATAAACATACATCTTTGCCCGTGCTTTCGGGCAAGCTACGGTGAATGCCACGACGCAGCAAGAATGCAGCCCGATTGTAGCGGACCAGAAAAATACCTAGGGGGCCCGGACTTCCAGCCTCTGGAAGCGCCTACAAGATAATATCAGAACGATAAGCCGCGCAGACGTTATTAGCTGACGGAAAGTAACAAACGCCAGATGGAATCAAAATATCAACACAACCGTACTTACATATAGGCGGCAACAATAAACCGTGGCTGACCGGGACGGGTTTGACAATGGCGGTTCCAGCGTCGCCTGCGCCCCGAACCGAGCCAATCAAAAGTTCATGGAATGTTCTTGAAATCGGCAGCCTCACCGCGCATAATGCACGCAGGCAACGCACTATCGCAGGAGACGCCAATGTCCGTATCGCCAGTCCCGCCCGGTTACCAAGCGCTGACGCCCTACCTGATCGTGGACGGTGCCACGCGAGCGATCACGTGGTACGCCGAAGCCTTCGGCGCGCGCGAACTGATGCGCCTGTCAGCCCCCAACGATCGCATCGGCCACTCCGAGATCGAAATTGGTGACAGCCGCATCATGCTCGCGGACGAAGCCCCAGCGCACGAGGCCAAGGCCCCGGGCGCCTTCGGCGGATCACCTGTCAGCCTGCATCTCTATGTTCCGGACGTGGACGCAACGATCGCCAGGGCCGTCGCCGCTGGTGCAACATTGAAAACCGCACCGGAGGACGAATTCTACGGCGACCGGATGGGTACATTGACCGATCCCTTCGGCCACACCTGGCATATCGCCACGCACATCGAAGACCTGACAACCGATGAAATCGAGCGCCGGATGGCCGATCTGATTGAAAAAAAGTAACGATGCCTCCCGATCGCTCGTCGCCCTCCCAGGCAAAGGGCCGGCCTCAGGCTCACGCTGTCAGACTCTGAACCGCTGGCCCCAAGCGCTCGTCGGATGCGTGCGAACGCAGCAGGCCAGACTGGCTGTCCTGCCATCCTGACACGGCCCTACTGTCCCGGCGGAGCCGCCTCAGCTGCCACCATCTGCTGATCGATACGCGGCCGGTAAACTACCCCGCCGCGTGTCGCCGCGATCGTCGGTTCCACATACATCGGGATAATGCCCAAATCCTTCACCGCTGCCGCCAATGCCCCGCGGATCGCATCCTCCCGTCCCGGATCGCTGCGCACCACCGCCGCCTCGATCAACCCATCCAGCGCCGGGTCCGAAAACCCACCGCGGTTCCCGTCACCGATCCCGCGGGCTTCGTTCACTGTCTCCGCAACGACCTGCAGGATATATTGCCCATCCCGCAGCGATGACAAAGACAGCTCATACAGGATCAGCGGCCATTCGTTCCTTCCGTATCGGGATCGGGGAAAGAACACGCTCCCCGGCATCGTATCGAGCTTCATCGCGAACCCGGCGCGCGAAAGCATCTGTGCGACCCCCTGGCAAACCCGGGCATCGTCCACCCAGCGGTCATTCGGGCACGCCAGCGTCATCCCGAACCCCTCGGGATACCCCGCCTCGGCCAGCAACCGTTTCGCACCCGCGGGATCGGCCGGCGGCACCCGCACCGAGGCATCCCAGCCGCCGAACCCCGCCGGCACCAATTGCATCGTCGGCATGCCTTGACCAGACAGCGCCCGGGACACCAGCGCATTCCGATCCAACCCAAGGGAAATCGCCTGCCGAACCCAAATATCGCGCAGCGGATTGCCATCCAGCACCGCTCCTTGCCGATCGGTCAGCAGCGGCATCGTCTCCCGAGCGACGTTCGGCAACAGAAACGCAACCCGGTCGGCAGCGCGCGCAAACACCGACATACCCGCCGTCCCGCGCAGCCTCTCCACATCCTCGGGCGGCACATTCTCGATCAGGTCCAGATCGCCGGACAGCAACGCCGCCTCGCGCGCAGCATCATTGCCGATCACCCGGATCATCACCCGCTTCCACGATGGCGCAGTCCCCCAGTAAAACCGGTTTGGCTCCAGCACCGCCGTATCGCCATAGCGGAACGACACCAGCCGGTAGGGCCCAGTCCCGACCGTCGCGCTGCGCGAAGACGAAAATTCCTCGGGCGGCGCATTCACCATCGCTTTCGAAAGGATAAAGACATTGGTGAACTGCCCGGGCAACAACGGGTTCGGCCGGTCGGTCGTAACGCGCACAGTAAAAGGATCGACCGCCACCGTGCTGGTGATCGTGCGCAGGTTGGACGTATAGGGCCCGGGATTGTTTGGAATGGACGGAATACGCCTGACGCTCGCCACCACGTCATCGGCGGTGAACGGGCTGCCGTCATTGAACCGCACGTCGCGGCGCAGCGAAAACTCCCAGGTCAGCGGATCGACCTGCTTCCACGACACCGCCAGCGCCGGTGTCCAGCGTCCCTCCGCGTCCCGGCCGACGAAGCTGTCGAACAGGTTCCGAGCCATCGCCATGTTGGGGCCAAGGAACAGGATGTGCGGATCGACCACGAAGGCCGACTGCACGCCCATCCGCAGTTCCTGCGCGTCAGCCCCGAACGGCAGCGACACCAGGATCGACCAGAGCAGTAACCACAAACGCATGGCGGCCAGCTTGCCCGCCCGCCGGAACCAAGTCTACCGGTCGGCCTGCAGCAGCGTCTCGCCGCTGTAATGCCGGTTGGCGATCGGGAACAACCCATAGCCGAACTGCACCGCATGCGGGTCGGGCAGCGCCTGCAGCCGCAGCACGAGCGGTCCCACGGCCATCAGGCCACGGTTCTTGCGCCCGAGAGGCTGCAGGCAGTCCTTCACCGCCTCGATCAGCGCCTCGTCAAACCCGGCCAGCGCGGTTCCCGGCGACAGCAGCAACACACCCGGATTGCGCAAGTTGATCCGGCCTTGCGCCGCCGCCACCACAGCGGACACCGCGGCCCGCAGACCGGCAGGATCCCACACCCGGCCAAACGGGAATTCGAAACGATCGAACACCTCGACATGAACCGCCACGCCGCCGCTTCCGCTCGAGGCCACCTCGAAACCCTCGATCCGCCCTGGATAGCCGGTGGGCGCCGCAAAGCTGATCCGGTTGCCCATCATGACCATGACATGAGCCGCCGCGAACCGGGCCAGGCCATGCAGCGAAAAACCCCGGTCGCCCGCCGTCGCCACCATCGCCGGAAACAGCGGGTGATGCGACCAGGTCGACACGAAATGCAGGAACCCCGCGACATGGGTCACGGCATTGGCGGTCGGCGCATCCTCCATGCAGGCCCACGATCCCTCCCGCATCCGGTCCCGCAACCGCTGCACCGCCCAGGCCAGGGCATGGTCCCGCAATCCCGCGAACCGGTCGGCTTGACGCGCCTCCACCACGGGCAACGGCCCGCCCGTGTGCCGCTCAAACGCGGACGCCGCATCATCGAGCAGTGCCGGCGAAATCCGATAGGTCGAATCAGCCGGCGTGACCGGCCGAAGCAGCGCCGACAAGCGATCCTTCTCCGCGCGGCCGACAACGGCAACACCGGCCGGCACCGTCATCGCACTCGCCCGCGGCTCGGTGGACGCTTCCGCCGCGATCACCGCGGATGGCGGCATCGCGCCCGTAGCCAAGGGGGGCGTCGTCGTCACCGTTCCGCAGCGTCCGCACTGCACGCCAACCCCAAGGAACTGCGCCGGCGCATAGCCATCGATCAGCCGGTTGCCGCACTCGCAGGACAGCGCGTCCTTGCCAGACCCGATCAGGATCGGGGCGTCGCCGGCCTGCACAAAATGGACGTCAGCCGTAACCAATGCGGAACCTCAAGTGCCGGGTCAGACGTTCGTCAAGGTCGGCTGGCGGACGTCAGAGCGAACAGCAGGCTGAGACAAAGTGTTGAGTGGTCCGAACCCGACGTTTTCCACAAGGACGAACCCCGGGTTCAGGACACTACAGCCAGGAGAACAGACTGGTGAACCAACCGGTCTTGCGCTGCTGGATGATCGGCGTGTCGCCGACATTCGGGCCCTCGCCCAGCGCGGCGTTCTGCCGCAGCCGCTGCAATTCCTTCTGTGGATCGACCTGCGCGTGCTGGACGTCGGGCTTGCGCCAGTACAGCACCTTGTCGATGAAGCTCTCGTCGCTGTCGCCTGGCGCGCGTCCTGGTCAATCTTGCGGCGGATGTCGCTGGGTGCCGCCGGACCGGCCTCCTGGATCAGCGCGGCCTGACCGGCGCTGGCGCTGCTCTCGGGCGGGTTCAAGGCCGACTGCGGCACCAGTGCTTCCTCGGCCTGCTGCCGCTCGCTTTGCTCCTGCGGCCGCGCGGCGCCCGGCCGCGGCGGGCGCAGGTTGTAATCCGGCGGCATCGACAGCGGCGCGCGCGTCGTCACCGTGTATTCGTCCGGCGCATCCCGGGTCAGGCCAAAGGTGCGCGACAGCCTGTCGCCGCTGCAGCCGCCCAGCAGGACCAGGGCGCTACCGAGCAGAAGCGCAGCCGGTAAGGCGCGGGTTAGGGGAAATGGTTCGCATGCGACGCTCCATACTCATTCACCTGCCGGTGCCGCAAGTATGCATCCGGTTGTTAATGTCAGCATGACAGGTCGCCGCCGCCGCGGCGGGAGCGCGATCAGCATGGCAAGGAACAGTCCGGCGGTCGCGGTCCACTGCGCGATCGCAGAACGCATGGGCGTAGGCCCGCTCCCCGGTCCCGCCGTCCAGAACCGTAAAGAACAGCGAGCCGATCGCGGCAACGCTGACCGCCGCGCCGATCTGCAGGGCCGAGTTGGTGATGCCGGCCGCAACCCCGGCCTGCGCCGACGGCACGTCGCCCAGCACTGTGGCGAACAGCCGCGGAAACGCCACACCCTGTCCGAGCCCGGCCAGGAACACCGCACGCCGACAGCGGGACTACCATCCGCCCCAAGCGCCACCAGAAGACCGATCATGGCGTAGAACGTCACCTGGATGCCCATGCCGATCGACAGCAACCTCGGCCGCAGGCTGACCAGCGGCGCGCTGATCAGGGGCCCGATGAACAGGCCAACGCCATATGGGACGATCGCCAAGCCCGACGTGCAGCGGCGCCATGCCGCGGCCCTCCTGCTGGTACAGCCCGAACAGCAGATAGAAGCTGGTGGTGAAGAAGAACAACGTCGCCACCAGCACGCCCCGGCGGAAACTGGGGATGCGCAGCAGCCGCATATCCACCAGCGGCATGCCGCCCGCTCGGCTCAGACGGTGCCTCATACCAGAAGAACGCCGGCAGTCAGGAACGGAACGCACGCCAGCACCGCGAACACCCAGGCCGGCCAGCCCTGCTCGCCGGCCCTCGGACAGCGGCACCACGATGGCGGCGAGCGTCAGGGAGATCAGCGCCGCGCCGCCCAGGTCCAGGCGGACATTGCCGCCGCCGCCGGTCTCCGGCACCACTTTCCAGCCCAGCACCAGGGTCACCGCGCAAACCGGCAGCGTCAGCAGGAAGATCGCCCGCCAGCCCAGGTCCGCCGGATTCCACTGGATCAGCGCGCCGCCGCTGAACTGGCCGATCGCGGCGGCCATGCCCATCATGATGCCGTAGGCACTCATGGCCCGGGCAAGTTCACGCTCATCCGGAAACAGCGCCCGGATCGATCCCAGGACCTGCGGCAGCAGCACCGCCGCCGCGGACCCCTGGACGATGCGGGCGATCACCAGCTGCGTCGGCGTGAGTCGGCGATGCCGCAGCCCAGGCTGGCCAGCGAGAACCCCGCCATACCGATCAGGAAGCAGCGCTTGCGGCCGTACAGGTCGCCCAGCCGGCCGCCGGTGATCAGGAAAACACCATAGCCGCAGGCATAGCCCTGAGATCACCAGTTGCAGTTCGGCCGGAGTCGCGCCCAGACTCTCATGGATTGATGAAAGAGCAACGTTGACGATGAAGAAATCCAGCGGCGGCATGAACCCACCTGCCAGCAATATCACCAGCGCCACCCAGCGCAGGGCGCTTTTCTGTCCTGTTGTCACGCTTTCTCCCTGAATTCGTCAGCCAGTGCCGGGCTGTTCTGCTATAGCCATCCATTCACAACCCGTGCCCGGATCGGCACGCCTTGCCGCTTCTTGCCGGACCTAACATCTAATTCCCATGCTGCCACCCCGAACAAGACTGGACCCCGAGGGCTACTATGTCCGCCTTGGACTGGAGCCGGCTGCGACCCCGACCGAAATCGTCAAGGCGTTCCGTGACCGAGGTTCGCATCTTGCACCCGGATGTGCCAAAGACCGGAAACGCCGATGAATTCGTCGCCGTAAAGCAGGCCTACGATGTGCTGTCGAACCGGGACCGGCGTGCGGCCTACGACCGCAAGGCCCGTGAGGCCGCCATGGATGCGATCGAGCCGGAGGTCATCATCGTTCATCAGCCGGCCTATCCGGCTGCATCCACCCCAACCCGGCAGCCACGCTTTTCCGACCTGCCGATTGCGGTTTGGATCGGGTCGGGAGTGTTCCTCTGCCTCTGCGTTTATGAGGTGATTGCCCATCTTCTGGCCACGCCGCCCCCGCTGCACGAGCCGACGATACGCCCCAACGCCGCTATCGTCGCGCCGCTGTCCCCCAGCGCGCATCAGGCTGTTCTGTATGGTCCAACGCCCGTTCATCTGCCCGGAACCCCCAACTTCTATGTAATCCCCGCTGCCAGTCCGGCGGTGCTGTGGCATGTCGACACAGAACACAATGCCCTGGTTCCGCTGGGTCAGTTGCCACCGTTCAGCTCGGTGCAGGCCGTTCGCCTGGTTCGCCAGAACGGCATGCTGGAGGTGCTGTTGAACGACCGCGGCAACGGTTTCATCAGCGCCGATCACCTGACCCCGGGGAATGCCGCGGCAGCCAGGCGCGCCTACTGCGGCTACAACGCCGGTCCGGCGCCGTCAAACGGCGAGAGGCTGGCCAACGCGGAGACGCCGGCGCCCGGCCGCCACGATAACACGCTGCAGCTCGAAAACCGCGCGGTGCAGCCCGCCGTCGTCAAGCTGCGCGACGACGCCGGCGGGGTCGCCCTCGCCGTCTTCCTCGGGCCCGGCGGGCATGCCGAATTCGACGGACTGCCGGACGGCAATTTCCATGTGGAGTTCGCGATCGGCGAGTTATGGAGCCGAGCGTGCAGTTCGTTCGCGGCCGGGATGCGTGCGATGCAGATGGATGCGGCCCTCAACCTGCCCGGCAGCGCCCATCTGGTGGTGGCACCCGACGCCGGCGTCCCCGACGCGCGGGATATCTCCGATCAGGCGTTCGAGCGGAACTGACCCCACGCGGCTCGCCTCAACGCAGACAGAGCCGCCTGTATGTTCGAATTGTTTCAGATCAGACGTCATTGCTTTCCGATCAATGACGAAATGACCGTTTGACGCAACGTGTCTCCGTCAAAGATCGGCTACAGGGCTGCATTCGACGGACACCGCTATCTCGCCAAACCATCGAGAACCCGATGGCCCGCCCACCCGTCGCCACGGATAGGGAACGTGGACATGCCACGACAGATTAGAACTTACCAAGATACCAAAGACGGACCAGGCTGGCGGGTCATCCAGCAAACTGAGCAAAGCCCGTGGCACGTCGTCAAACCGACCGAGGGATCCGGTCGGTGTCGATTTCCTGGTAGTTCCAGAAGCTATCAAGCGCGATCCGCAGCCGGTTTGGCTTCGCCGGCAGCCGCATGCCGTCCGCGGCGGTGACCGCGGTATGAGGCGCCAGGACCAGCCGCCAAAAATCCGGGGTCAAAACGAAATCGTTTACCGAAACATGCGATCCGGCATCGGGCAGGTCACCCCGCCAGGCAAGTCGCAGCGGCAGTGGCGCCAACGTATGAACCCGTTTGCCGAAATACGGCGCCTCATGCGCCAGACCGGAATTCACTGTCAGAACGGCGCTGATCTGCGGCAGCGACAACATCCGGTAGACATTGTCGTTGATCACGCCAATGACCCGCGTCGGTGCCGCGGCCGCGATCTCCAGCAACGTATGATACTGGTCAAGCGGATGTGGCTTCAGCACAACCGCCGGATAACGCGCGCAGATCCCGTGGATCTCCGACGCCAGCGGGCCTGCATCAAAGAAGCGTCCGTCAACGATCTGGGTGGAATCGAACCGCCGCTGTCCGGCAACCAGCAAAGTATTGTCCGGGACCTGTGCGTCCGAGATGAAGCGACACATCGCCTCGCGCAGACCGGCGGTGGCGAAGACCTCAGATTTCATGCATCGCGATCGATGCCAGGTTGGCCTGGGTTTCCGGGATGCACCCGCGAGCGGCGAAAATCAGATCATCCAGGAAGCGCACCGGGTGCACCCGCAGATCGACATAAGGGATCGCATGATCGTCCAGCAGGCCGACCAACCATGGCGGCATCTCGTAGCCGATACAAAACCGCCGCCGCAAATGGTCCAGAATCGGGTCTGCGGCGGGCATGCGCTGGTGGATCGATGCCCAGTAAGGGTCAGCCTCCGCGGCGGAACGGAGCGATTCGATCCAGCCATGGAGTGGCGTTGTCGTCAGCGTCTCCGACGGCAGGCCGGATGCCAGATAGACCTGGCGCTTGATCGCATTCCACAGCCAGATTGTCGGCCTGTCGTTGCCCCCCGGCTGGCCGCGTCCATCAGGACGCAAAAGATCGCCAACGACAGTTATACCCTCGATCATCGGCGCGTCGATTACGACAGCAAGCTTAGGATCGACGACGCGACACTGCCCGACGCCGCCTTACCCGACGGGGCGTGCCCCGACACCCCATGCCCCGACACCCCATGCCCCGAAGCGCCGTGACCCGAGGAGATCGGTCCGGCCACCGCGGCTAGGCTCTTCACCGAAGACGTCACCGACTGCGATTTTCCCGCATGATGACCGTGACCGCCGGTTGCTCCCAGGCGATTGGCTTGAGCGTCCAACTGCTGACTGAACGGTGTCACCGCGGGAGCGGGTTTGGTTGCCTGGGCCTTGCCGGTTTGCTGGGAAAGCTGCGAAGCCGCGCCTGCTGCATGGACTGACATGGCCTTCTCCAGAAAGTGGCACTGATGCCGATGAACATGCGTACGGATGTGCCAGGAAAACCTTAACGAAGAATGAATCCCGCTATCGAGGACAGGACAACAGCCTGCCGAACAACCGGTCGATCACCCCCACCGTGGCACTGCCCCGTGCACAGCCTTCGACCGCAGCGCGACGCGGCAACAGCAAGGCAAGATCCGGCCCCTAAGCAAACCTTCCGCGGTCTGCGCACGATGACGATTCTAGGCAGGCCAACATATCAATGGTTTGCGCCACCCGAAGCGTGGGTCAACGTGGGAAAGCCTGCTTATCCCCTGATAGCGACAACAGGCCCATCCGCCGCGCCGAACAACGCGGTTACTCCCGGCACCGGTTCAAGCATCCGGTCAGCCGGCCACGCATGCGTCAGGCGGCAGCAATCCCCGCAGCAGGATCGGCAACCACGAAGCAACCACGGCGCGAAAGCCGTGCGGCACTCAGGCGACGACGCTGCCGCCGTCACCCGCCTGATTACGCCTGGACTGCCAGAGCGCCACGAAATCGATCGGTTGCAGCAGCACCGGGGGAAAGCCCCCATCGCGGGTCACGTCGGACAGAATGTTGCGGGCGAACGGAAACAGGATGCGCGGGCATTCCACCAGCAGCACCGGCTCCACCGCGTTGTCCGGCAACCCCGTCAGCGTGAACACCCCGGCGTAAGTCAGTTCAGCAACGAACACCGTGGGAGGAGGGTTTGCCGCCTGGCCGTTGCTCATCGCCCCGGTGTCATGCGCCTCGGCGCGGATCATGATCGCGACCTCGAAGACGCTCTGCCCTTCCTGCACCCGACGGGCCTGCACATCCAGGTTGATGCTGACCTGCGGCTGCGACTTCAACTGGCTGAAGATCTGCGGCGCACCCGGAACTTCGAACGACAAGTCCTTTACGTACTGGATATTGACCACCAGTGGCTGCGGCGGCTGGCCGGCAGGCTGCGGGGCAGGGGAGGTCTCGGACATTACGGGCTCCGTATGAATTAAGTCGCCGCCGTCGGGGGCCGCCTTCGGTGCACGACGAGGCGCGCCGGGTAGCACGGTTGTCCGGTGATTGCCACCAGCTTTCGGCTCATGCCCGCCACACCAGCCGCTCCGGCGCCGGTTCGTTTGGATCGCAGCGCAGCCATTGTCCGTTGGTGACGCTCTGTCCGGTCAGGCTGAGTATGAAACCCCAATGACTGACCACCAGTGTGCTGTTCCAGTCGTGCCGCGCGGCGAGTTCAGTGCGGAAACGTGCCGCCCGGTCGACGATCGACTTTTCCGGCTCCTCCTGATCGGGCCACCAGATTTCCTCGATCGACGAGAAATCGTGCGCCGGCCACGCCTGTTCAAGTGCCGGCCGAGGGGTGCCGATGTCGCAGGCAAACGCATACCGCTCCCGCACGATCGGGTCGATGACAACCGGTACCCCGAGCGCCGCCGCCACCGGGTGGGCTGTCTGCAGCGCCCGCGTGTAGGGAGAGACGATAATGCGCTCGATACCCTGGCCCCGCAGTTGTTCCGCCGCATCCTGCGCCTGGGCGTGGCCAAGCTCGGTCAGCCGCGGATCGATGATGCCCGGATCGCGGCGGGTGGCGCCGAAATGCAGGTTGAACTCGCTTTGGCCGTGACGAAGCAGGATCATGCGCGGGCCTTACAGGCGGTCCCACCGGGCGGCAAGTGTCAACTGTGCGGCTCCGGCTGAAGACACAATTCGGCGCAAAAATCGCCGACTTCGGGCAACCAACGCCATACCACTCTGCTTTTATGCGCAATACCTGACCGGTTTCGACCAAATTGAACCGGGTTCCGTTTGTCATGACCCCCAGCAGCGCCTATCTGTTGTCTGCTAAGGAGGTATTGGCATGGGTGCGAGTGGCGGCTTTCCGATTGATCTGGTCCTGTTTGGGATGATCGCGGCCTTTTTGGTCCTGCGGCTGCGCAGCATCCTGGGGAAACGGACCGGATTGGAGCGTCAGGCGCCCCCCGTGCAGCCCGCTCCAACCCGTCCGTCCCCGGGCCCATCATCGAAGCCCGCGCCGAACCGCCCGTGCCCGCTGCATCGCAGACGGTTCCCGACGCGGCATCGCCGGCCGGCCTGGCACTGGCGCGCATGCGGGAACTGGATCGCAGCTTCGATCCGGCCAAGTTCCTGGCCGGCGCCGAACAGGCCTTCCGCATGATCGTCACCGCATTCGCAAGCGGCGACCGTGTGGCACTGCGGTCGCTCCTGTCCGATGAGACCTACAAGGCGTTCGAGCAAGCGATCAGCGCCCGCGAAAAAGCCGGGGAGACGCAGGTCAGCGAGATCAAGTCGATGCATCACCTGAGCATCGATGCCGCGGAGCTGAAAGGGCGGGTTGGGTCGGTGACGGCGCGGATCGTGTCGGACCAGATCAGCTATACCAAGGACAAGGACGGCCGGCCGTTGACCGGCACCGACGCCGTGACCGAAATCACCGATCTGTGGACGTTCGAGCGCGAGCTTGGGCAGTCTGATCCGACATGGCGGTTGGTGGCGGCGCGCAGCGGCTGATCTGAAGGATTGCTAAATGAGTGGGATGAAGCCTCGGGTGGGTCTTTTCGTGACCTGCCTGGTCGATCTGCATCGGCCGTCGATCGGGTTCGCGGCGATCCGCTTGCTGGAGCGAGCGGGCTGCCAGGTGGAGGTCCCCAGGGCCCAGACATGCTGCGGGCAGCCCGCATACAATTCCGGCGACCGGCGGACAGCAAGGGATCTGGCGGTCGGGATTGTCGAGGCATTCCGCGGCTACGATTATGTCGTCGTGCCGTCCGGCTCATGCGCCGGAATGCTGAAGCATCATTTGCCGCATCTGTTCGACGACGACCCTAACCTCCGCGCGGTGGCGGACAGCATGGCGACCCGGGTCTTCGAACTCATCAGCTTCCTGACCGATGTGCTGGGGGTCCGCGACACCGGAGCAGCCCCGTTCGACGGCACCGTGACCTATCACGACAGTTGCTCGGGGTTGCGGGAACTGGGCATCAAGCAGCAGCCGCGCGACCTGTTGCAAGCCGCGGGCGTAACGGTGACGGAAATGACCGAGCCCGAGATCTGCTGCGGTTTCGGCGGCACTTTCTGTGTGAAATACCCGGATATCTCAGTGCGGATGGTTTCCGACAAGACCAAGGACATTGTGGCAACCGGCGCCGATACCGTGCTTGCCGGAGATCTCGGGTGCTTGCTCAACATCGCCGGGCGGCTGCAGCGGGAGGGTCAAAGGGTTCACACCCGTCACGTGGCTGAGGTACTGGCCGGGATGACGAACGACCTGCCCGGAATCGGCGAACCCCGAAGCTAGACCAACGCCGGCCTGCCCGGAACACAGGCAAAGTCGCTGGCGGGAACAGTAGGACCGAGCGTTGCAGGCGGTTGCGGTTAACCCGAACACCCGCCAGTTCGCTCCGAAGTCGCCACCCGCACCGTGCAATCCCGCTCAACGGCGTTGCCCGACCGCACCGCCGAAGCAGCCAACTGTATCAGTTCGACGGAAGTGTCCTCGCGTTTCCCACGGCGCAAAAGCCGCGTCTCACTCGCCACGGACGATACAAGAACGGCCGGCTCCCATCACAGGAGCCGGCCATCTCATCCGCTCGGCAGCAACAGAGCGTTGCGATAACGCGAGGATCTCGCGGTGTTACTTGCTCAGAACCTGCGTGCCTTCCCGCCTCACCGACTTGAGCTGCTTCGGATCAAGGTCCAGCGCCGTCAGAATCGTCGGTGCGATCTGCGTCGTGTAGGTCAGCGCTTCCACGATTTGCGGCTTGATCCGCGGCGCCGAGACCAGCAGTGCCACGTTGCGGTCGTCGTCGGAGAAACCGCCATGCTCCGACAGTTTTGAGCCGCCGGTGCAGATCACCCCATGATCGGTTACCGCAATGAAGTCAGGCACCCGGCTGTTCTCGAACGGGTCGCCATACAGCGGCGTCAGCGAGGTCCGATCCAGCAGTTCCGAGATATGCAGAGTCGCCGCGTTGGCCTGCAGATAGGCCTTGGCGGCGGCGTAGTTGTCCTTCTGCAGATCCGGCTGCAGCCAGATCAGCGCCTCGTCGTCGCAGATTTCGAAGCCGTTCGCGCCGAAGCCGGGCACTTTCTGGAACGGCGCATCCGAAATGGCGACGCGATCCTTCACGTCGATCGGCGATTGCCCGTGCTTGGCGCTGACGATGATCAGAGTCGAACCGTTGATGCCCTGTTTCGTCAGTTCAGCAACGAATTTGCCAATGGACTCGTCAACGTACTGAAGCTGTAGCGCCAGCGCACTGCCCGGCGTCGCGTTGCTGTCGGTGTAGCCACCGGTCAGGCTGGGATCATCGCCGTAACTGGCCTTCGCCAGCTTCTGGCCCACGCTCACGGCCTGGAAGTTCATCCCGAACACCGCCGGCACGCCGGGATGCGCCGTCCCGGTGCTGTTCAGCCCGTCGATCCAGTTGATGACCGCATTCACCTTCAGCGTGTCATACGCCCGCACCGCGGCGTAACTGGTGGTGTTGTCCACCCCCGCTGGGGCGCCCGGCAGGATCATCTGGGAGTTGATCTCCGGCGCGAACAGGTCGTCGATGCCCTTGCCCGACGGACCGCTGAGCACTTCATACGCCGGGTGCTTGTCCGACCACGCGGTCAGTCCGCCGGCCGCCTTGATGACTTCGAAGATCGTGTTCGTGCGGATGTATTGGTGCGGATAGATCGGCTTGCATTCGCCATTGACCAGGCGGCGTTGCATGTTGTCCGGATCCAGCTGGGTCAATACCTGCCCCAGCTTGCCGCCGCCTGTGATGTCCGCGACCAGGCCGGTGTCGAAGTTGTAGCTGTAGTCCAGCTCCTCGAAGTTGGTCACTTCCGCGCCCGGGGTGCCGGTGCAGCCGGGATCCGCCTTGCCCGCGCTGGTATAGGACGCCTTGGACGGGTACACGGTCCGGTCGTAGCTGTCGTCGTAGAACAGCCCGGCGGTCTTCGGCGACCCGCCGGTGACCTGCGCGATCATGCCCGGAAAACTGTCGGACGGCGCCGTCGTGAAAGCGTTCGGATAGATGATGCCTGCACCGGCCAGCTTGGCAAAGTTGCTTGTCGGATGGCTCTGGATCCAGTTGGCCAGGTCAACGGCGTGCATGCCATCGACGCTGATGAGCAGTACATGCTCATAGCCGCCGCCGATGGCAGCCGTGGGCGCGCCGGCGGCGGCTGGCTGCGACACCATCGGCAGGGCTGCCAGGACAAGGGCAGTCGTGGTCGAAAGTAAATAATTTCGAAGTGGTCGCATTTTACTTGAGTCCCCGTTGATTTAGCCGCGGGGCCTTATGCGGGCGCAGATGAGTAAACCGGATGACACTAACATGACGGTCAGATTGCAATCGTGAAAGCCCCGCGTGTGCCAGAACAACATCGCCCTGTCTGCAACAGTTGGGTTGATGGACTTTCTCGATTAAACAAAGCGATAACGCGCGCTGGCTGACTTCAGTCAGCCTGAACGTGCTCCGGCCGCACGTCGGCGTGAGCCCTTTCCTACCCCGCTTCGAGGGTAATTCTACCTTGCAGCATCGTCTCGGTGCCCGCCGCCGCCCAACGCTCTGTTCGACGCCGCTATGAAGTCGCGGCTGAGCGAGGCACGCGAGTCGATTCCAAAATCATGGACAATAAATGTGTCCCCCAGTCATCGCGCGAAATCGATCGACGGACACTAGGCTTTCAGCAATCCGCCAAAGCCCGTGCGATCGCCTGCCGTCCAGGGGCGGGATTTTCCGACAACCAACCCGGATCTCTCACACCTGATGGGCGTTTTGCTTAGACGGCCGGAGAAAAACCTAACCGGCAGCCAAGGAGTTCGGGCATGGATAATGTCACCGGCAGGAGCCGCCGCGGCTTGCAGTCGATCGCACCGCTGTTCGTAAACCTGTTCGAACGGTACATGCCCGATCCATTCGTCCTCGCCGTCGGCCTGACCGCTCTGGTCGCTGTGCTGGCCCTGCTGCTGGCGCCCAAGGGCACGCCGGACGTGATCCTGTCATCCTGGTACGCCGGCATCTTCAACATCCTTGGCTTCGCCTTCCAGATGATCCTCATCCTGGCCACCGGCCACGCCCTCGCCAATGCACCGCCCGTCGCCCGCTTACTCCGCCGGGTCGTCGCTCTCGCCACCACCCCCAACCAGGCCGTCGTGCTGACCTTCCTGATCGCCGCCGCCGCATCCTGGCTGAACTGGGGCTTCGGCCTCGTCGTCGGCGCCACCCTGGCGCGGGAGGTCGCGCGCAGGGTCCGCGTCGACTTCGGCTGGCTGGTCGCCGCCGCCTATTCCGGCTGGGTGATCTGGGCCAGCGGCCCGTCCAGTTCCATCGCGCTGTCCCAGGCAACCCACGGCAACGCATTGAACATCGTGGAGAAACTCACCGGCCAGTTGCTGCCGTTCTCCACCACGGTGTTCGCCGGCTTCAACCTCATCCCGACCATCCTGACCGTCATCGCGGTACCCATCGCCTTCATTGCCATCCGACCGGCCGCCGTCGACGTTGTCGCCTTCTCCCCCGAACCCGAACCGCCAACGGCCCAAGCCTCTATAACACCCGTGTCGCCCGCCCAGCGTATCGATGCCTCGCCACTCGGTTCCTGGTTCCTGCTGGCAGCCGGCATCGCGGCGCTGGCGGTGGCTGCGTGGCGAGGCCTGTTTACCTTCGACGTCAACGCTGTGATCTTCATCTTTCTGATCGCTGGCATCGCCCTGCACGGCACCCCCGTCGCCTACGGCACCGCCATGCGTAACGCCGCAAGGCAGACTGGCGGGATGATGCTGCAATACCCGTTCTACGGCGGCATCATGGGGATCATGACCGCGACCGGCCTCGCCGAGGTGATCTCCAAGGCCTTCGTCGTCGTCGCCAACGCCGCCACCCTGCCGTTCTGGAGCTACCTGTGCTCGCTCCTGATCACCTTCCTGGTGCCCAGCGGCGGCGGCCACTGGGCGGTGCAAGGCCCGTTCGTCATTCCCGCGGCGATCACCCTGCACGCCCCGATCGCGGTGTCCACCATGGCCGTCGCCATGGGCGAACAAGTCGCCAACATGCTGCAGCCATTCTGGGCCCTGCCGGTTGTCGCGATGGCCGGCATCGGCATTCAGCGGGTGATGGGATACACGGTCGTTACTTTCGTGGTCGCCGGAACAATCTACGGCGCCGCGCTGCTGCTGCTCGGCTGATCATCTCTCGGCGGTCGAGTCAGCGCGATGTGCACTGATCCATAGCCGCGTGCGACCCCAAGCCGCCGTTTGCATCGGAATGAGGCGGCGCCCAGGTCACTTTCGTCACCGCGACGAAAGCGACCTGTATGCGCCTCGAAGTCTATGCTGCCTGATCGGTCATCCGGATAAGGCCCAGTTGCTGAAGAGCGGCCACACCGTCATCCAGGCCGATCTCCTCCACGATCTTGCCGTTTTCAATCCGAAGCACCGTTGTTCCGGCGAATTGCATCGTCCGGCCGGTTGCCGCTGGCAACGATCCGGCGAGAAAATCGCCAAACGCTGGGCCGGTATGGGTCCCGCCGCCTTCCCAACGACCGACGACATAATCGCCCTCGGCAATAAGGTCCGCGGTTCCCCAGAAGTTGAGATCGGGAAATGCCGCACGAAAATCGGTCATGAACGCTTTGATGTTCTCCCGGCCGCGACGCGGTTCATGCAGTGAATACTGCAAAAGCATGTCGGGCGCCGCCAGGTCATCGACAACGCGGAGATTGCAGGTCTTGCCCCAGAATTCTGTAAACCATCGGCCAACAATGGCCTTGTTTTCAGCGATATTGGACATGTGAACTTCTCTTGCTGTTTGCTGTTGTTGATAGCAGACGAAAGCTTGTTTGCGGTCTTTCGGAATTCGCCGACCGTGCGGTCGCGCCACGAACGCCGCGGTCAATCGGCATCTCATCATATCGAGTATGATAAAGAAACATTCCCTCGAAACCTGTTACGACTTAGCCCAGTTCCAGTCTTCATCTCAGTCAATAAAGACCCGATCGGTGCTCCAAATAGTATCGTGTCTGTTGTTCCACTCCTTTCGCCTCGCCCGCACCGATGTCGCACAACACGGGTGTCCCCGCACTCCGACTCTTGCTTTCAGACCCGGAAAAGCCGAGGCGAGCGAAAGCCAGTGCATTTCAAACGGGTTATTCGAACCAGCCCGAATCAGTCCCGGTCAAAGTGCCGCAATCACCGCGAGCCGCACCGGCCGGATTTGATCCTCGACGCTCCGATCGCATCGACCGACAACCCGTCGCGTGCCCTCGATCCACCTTGGAATAGCGCCGCGTATTGCCCTTGGCTGAAGGACGGTACTAACATCCGACAAAACAACGCAGCGGGAAGGAAACCACCATGTCAGTCTTCATAATCGGCGGCACGGGCTTCATCGGACTCCGCGTCATCAGGCTACTCGCGGCCCGCGGGGAGGAAGTCGTCTGCATGGACATAAACCCCAACGCCACCTCGTTCGAGGATCTCGGCCGTCAGGTCCGCGTCATCCGCGGCGACGTAACCCAGTTCGACGATGTCATGTCCGCCATGACCGCCGCCAAACCCTCACGCGTCATCAACCTTTCCTATTACCTGGGCAGCGACCACGCACCGCATGTCGCCACCAAGCTGAACATCCTCGGCATGGATAATTGTTTCGAGGCCGCCCGGATTTGCGGCGTCAACCGCGTCGTCTACGCCAGTTCCCTAGCGGTGAACGGGATGCAGAACCACTACGGCGACAAGGCAATCACCGAGGACGACTACAGGTACGGCACCAACCAGTACGCCGTCCACAAGATGTTCAACGAATTCCAGGCGGCCGACTACAACGAAAAGCACGGCATGACCATCACCGGAATTCGTCCCGCCAACGTGACCGGCCCCGATAAGGTCCGCGGCTCGGTCGACCACGTCAACTGCATCACCCAGCCCGCCCGTGGCAAGCCAGTATCCTTCCCCCACAAGGACGCCATGCGCTGCCCCGTCCATGTCGACGACATCGCCGAAGTCTTCACCCGCGTCCTGCTCGCCGACAAGCCGCGCCACAGCATCTACAACACCGGCGGCACCCCAATCAGCCTCGGCGACCTCGCCGACATCGTGCGCGGCTACCTGCCGGACGCAAAAATCAGCTTCGAACAGGAAACCGGCGGTAAAGAGCCGTCCGGCAACTACCTGATCGACAACAGCCGCCTGATCGAGGAATTCGGCATCCAGTACCGCCCGTTCCGCCAACGCGTCCTGCAGATCATCAACGAAGTCCGCGCCCAGGAACATCTCGCTGCCATCGCCGGCTGACCAGCCAGGGACATTACTATCCCGACACGGCCCGGCTCGTCCGGGCCGTCCCATGCGCAAAACACCCAGGCCCAAAGCAACCCACGATCGGAGGACCAACCAATGAACCGCCTCGCCGGCAAAATCATTCTGATAAGCGGTGGCGCACGCGGGCAGGGCGCTGCCGAGGCCCGCCTATGCGTCGCCGAAGGTGCCAAGGTCGTCATCGGCGACGTTCTCGAAACCGAAGGTCAACGCCTCGCGACCGAACTCGGCAACGCCGCCATCTTCGTCCGCCAGGACGTCACCCTGGAAGCCGACTGGGACAAAGCGGTCAACGCCGCCGCCGGTCTCGGCGGCCTGCACGGCCTGGTCAACAACGCCGGCATCTATCAACCAAAAACCCTGATGGAGACTGACACCGAACTCTTCGAACGCCACATGCGGGTCAATCAGCTCGGTTGCTTTCTCGGAATGAAAACGGTGGTCCCGCTGATGGACCGGTCCGGAGGCGGATCAATCGTCAACATCTCCTCGGTCGCCGGCCTGCGCGGCTCACCCGGCGCCATCGCCTACAGCGCCACGAAATGGGCACTGCGAGGCATGACCAAGGCCGCCGCCATCGACCTGGCACCCAGAAAAATCCGCGTCAACTCGGTGCATCCCGGACCCATCGACACCGAGATGCTGAAAGTCCAGACCCCGGAACAGGCCGCCCAGCGACTGCAGGCGGTGCCGATGAAACGCCGAGGCACCGCCGAGGAAGTCGCCAACCTCGTGCTGTTCCTGCTGTCGGAGGAAAGCGGCTACATCACCGGCGCCGAAGTCGCGATCGACGGCGGCGCGACCTTGTAGCCGCGCAAGACCGGCTTGCCGCCTACAAATCGCCGCCCGCAAGCCGGTCCAGCTTGACCGCCATGATGAAGTCGTTCTCGTGCAGCCCTTTTATCTTCTTTGTCCGCAACGAAACCGTTACGTAGCCCCAGCCAAAACTGATGTCCGGATGATGCGCCTCCGTCTCGGCCAGCTCCCCCGCCTTGCGAACAAACGCGAAAGCCTCAGTAAAATTCTTGAACTTATACGCCCGTTCAATCCGCGTCGCCTCATCCTGTAGCACCCACTCCGGCGCCTGTGCACGATAGCCTTCCGCCTCCGCCCGCGTCAGCGGCGGCACCCCGCCCCGGCAGGGGGTGCAGGTCTTCTCGGCAAGCGTGGCACTCATGATCTGTTCTCCCCGTTCGACAGAATGGAATGACATCGACAAGATGATTGAAAGTATCAACGCAATCACCCTCGCCACCCACGATATGGCCCGCGCCGTCCAATTCTACACCATGCTCGGCTTTAAACTGAAATACGGCGGCGAGGACGCACCCTTCACCAGCTTCCACGCCGGCACCTGCTATCTCAACATCACCGCCCAGCCCGAGCAAAGGCAGTGGACCTGGTGGGGCCGCGTCATCTTCCACGTGTCCGACGTGGACGCCCTGCATGCCCAGGCGTTGCAGAACGGCATCCAACCCGACACCGCCCCACGTGACGCACCCTGGGGCGAGCGCTTCTTCCACCTCACCGACCCCGACGGCCATGAGCTTAGTTTCGCCCGCCTCCTGCGATGACCGGCCCGCCAGCCAGCCGCTCATCCAACGCCAGATAATCCGCCGACCGGATCGCCGCCGCCAGCTCCGATGCACTCGCCATCGCCGCTTTCGGCCCACCCTTCAACCCCGCCAGCGCGCCGCGCACCGCAAGCACCGTCGCAGCCAGGATCTCCTGCGGATAGATCACCATCTTGATCCCGATTGACGCCAGCACCTCATCAGCCGGCTTGAAATGCTTGCCGCCAGGGTTGGTCACTGCGATCGCCGGTTTGCCCTGACAGGCCTCGACCGAGGCCCGCATCTCCTGCTCCGACATCGGCGAATCAAGGAAGAAGATATCCGCCCCCTCCGCCACAAAATCCTTCAACCGGGCCAACGCCTCCTCGAAGCCGCGGGAACCGCGCGCATCGGTCCGCGCCAGCAGCAGCACGCCCTCTTCCCGCGCCGCCTCCACCGCCGCCCGGCAGCGCAGCCTGGCCTCCTCCCGCTCGACCACCAGCTTGGCGCCCTTGTGCCCGAGCTGCCGGGGCCACTGCTTGTCCTCGATCAGCACCGCCGCCGCGCCGGCCCGGGCGTAACCCTGGATCGTCTTGCGAACCGCGATCGCATTGCCGTACCCGGTATCGCCATCCGCCAGCCACAGCACCTTGGGCGCGGCGGTAATCATCGCCTCCACCGCGTCGCGCATCTCCGGGAAGGTCAGCAGGTCCATGTCCGGCATCGCCAGCCGCGTGGCCGAGATCGAGGACCCCGAGGCGAAGCCGATCCGAAACCCCGCTTCCTCGACCAGACGGGCCCCCAGGCCGTCCCCACAGCCGGGAACCACCTGCAACGCGGGTTCGTTCAACAACGCCTTCATGGCTTCTGCTTGCGGACGCATCCTGTTCCCTCTGTTTCTGGAGAGGGCGCAGGCTAGAGCACCATCAGCCCGACTGCAAACCGTCCGGCTGATAAAGCTGCTTGCGAAAACAATGAGCTAGATCGCCCCCAGCCGGCACAGTCAGGCTGATGGCACGCTTGGTTCGGCCCCCGGATCGATCCAGCCGATATGCCCGTCATTCCGCCGATAGACCACGTTCAGTACGCCGGACGCGCTGTTGCGGAACATCATCACGGCCTGATCCGCCAGATCCATCCGCATCACCGCCTCGCCGACCGACAGCACCGCGATCTCGGTCTGGGTTTCGGCCACCACGGTGGCGTAGGTCTCGTCCAAGGTCCGGCCTTCAATCGCCGCCGGTTCCACGTTGTTCGCTGCCTCCTGCAGGATGTACTGCCGGGCCGATTCGGGTTGCGCGCGCTGCGCCAGATCCCGGTGGTGGTCGTTCACCCGGCGGCGGTATCGGCGCAGCCGCTTGGCGATATGCTCGGCGGCGTCGTCGAACGCGGTATTGGCATCGGCTGCCTCGCCTTCGCCGCGCAACTGCAGGCCCTCGCCCCGCGTGCACATTGATATCGCATGTGAAGAAACTTCGCGCTCGGCTGAATGTGACATGCGCTTCCAGCGCATGATCGAAATACTTGCCGGCGATCGTGTCCAATTGGGTGGACACCCGAGTGCGCAACGCGTCCGACAAATCGACTTGTTTGCCGGAGACCGTGATTTGCATCGTTCTCTCCCGACCGGTTCGTCAGCTGCTCAGGGCGATTTGACCTGGCGCCCGCGGCGGCATGCGGCAGTTGGCCACGTTGAACTGCCGCGGGTGTCCAGCCACTGAACTGATCCAGATGCAGTCAGGTTCCTGATGCGGCCAGGCTGGCGGCTGGCACATGACCGCGAGTTCAGCCAGCGCGAAATGCACCTGATATCAGGCCGGAACCGCCTTCTCCCGCCGTCGCTGGACAGAATTCGGTATCCGCAGCGCCTCGCGGTATTTCGCCACCGTCCGCCGGGCGATATCCACACCTTCTCGTCGCAGCATCGCCACAATTGCGTCGTCGGACAGGATGTCGGCCGGCGCTTCCATGTCGATCAGGCCACGGATGCGGTGGCGCACCGCTTCGGCGCTGTGCGAGTCGCCGCCGTTGGTGCCGTGGATCGCGGTGGTGAAGAAGTATTTCAGTTCGAACGTGCCGCGCGGCGTGGCGATGTATTTGTTGGCGGTGACCCGGCTGACGGTGCTTTCGTGCAGCTCCACCGCCTCGGCGATGTCGCGCAGGATCAGCGGCCGCAAATGCGCAACGCCCAAGCCGCAGGAACGCGTCCTGCTGGCGAATGATCTCCGCCGCGACCTTCAGGATGGTCTGCGCCCGCTGCTGCAACGACCGCACCAGCCAGTTGGCGTTCGCCAGCCGCTCGGTCAGGAACACCTTCTCGTCCTTGTTGGCCCGCGGCGCGACCTTGGCATAGAACCGCTCGTTGACCAGCACCCGAGGCATCGTCTCCGGGTTCAGCTCGATGATCCAGCTGTCGTCCGGCAAATGCCGCATCAGCAGATCGGGCACGACCAACTGCGGCGGCGTTGTGTCCCAGGTCGCCCCGGGCTTCGGATCCAGCGCCTTGATCTCGGCGATCATGTCGGTCAGGTCTTCGGCATCGACACCGCACAGCGTCATCAGCCGGCGGTTTTCCCGCTTAGCCAGCAGTTCAAGGTTGTCCAGCAATGTCTGCATCGCCGGATCAAGCCGGTTGAGCTCGGCCAGTTGCGCCGCCAGGCACTCGCGCAGGTCGCGCGCGAACAGCCCGACCGGGTCGAACCGCATCATCCGCGCGCGAACCCCCTCCACGCGCGACAGCGGCAGGCCCATCGCCGCGGCAATCGCGACCGGGTCTGCGGTCAGCCGGCCAGCGGGGCAGAGCAGGGCGATCAGATGCGCGCCGACCATGCGGTCAACCGGATCAGTGAAATTCAACCGCAGTTGCTCGCCCAGATGGTCCCGCAGAGACCGCTCGCTGCCGGCGAAATCGTCTATGCCACGGTCGTCGCCCTCGAAACTATGGCTGCCACCGCCGCTGTCCATGCGACCCACCAGCGGCGTGCCGTCTCCGGCGCCACCGGGGTCGTAGGTTTCGGCGTGTTCGGCATCCAACGGTGACCCAGCCTCGCCGGGCAAGGTGTCCGACCGGGCCGCATCGGCTGCATCCAGCACCGCCGGCGTCCGCGGCTCCAACTGATCCAGCGCCGCCCGCTCGCCGACCGGTGGTTCAGGCGAGTCATCGCGCTCCAGCAGCGGATTCCGCTCCATCTCCTCCTCGACGAAGGAGTTCACCTCGATGTTGGAAAACTGCAGCAGCTTGATCGCCTGACGCAGTTGCGGCGTCATGACCAATGTCTGACTTTGGCGCAGATCGAGACGGGGGGCGATCGCCATAATACGGCGATTATCTAGGCATTCAGCCCAGGGTCAAATAGTTTTCACCACTTGGCATGCAAAAAGCATGCAACCGTGTCTATGCGGTTTGAATTATCGCCGTAAAAATCTCACAGACTGAACTTTTCTCCCAAATATACCCGGCGCACATCTTCGTGAGCAACCACCTCGCTGGGCTTGCCTTCCATCAGCACCTGACCGTCATGCATGATGTAGGCGCGGTCGATGATGTCCAGCGTCTCGCGGACGTTGTGGTCGGTGATCAGCACGCCAATGCCGCGGTCCTTCAGGTGTTTGACCAGGTCACGTATTTCCCCAACCGCGATCGGGTCGATGCCGGCCAGCGGCTCGTCCAGCAGGATGTAGGACGGTTGCGTCGCCAGGGCGCGCGCGATCTCGACCCGCCGGCGCTCCCCGCCGGACAGCGCCAGGGCCGGGGTGCGGCGCAAATGGCTGATGCCGAACTCCGCCAGCAGTTCGTCCAGCATCATGTCGCGCGTCGACTGGTCGGGTTCGATGACCTCCAGCGCCGCCATGACGTTCTGCTCGACATTCAGGCCACGGAACACGCTGGCTTCCTGCGGCAGATAGCCAATGCCAAGGCGGGCACGCCGGTACATCGGCAACTTTGTGATATCCGCGCCGTCCAGGCTGATAGCGCCGGTGTCGGGCTTTACCAGGCCAACGATCATGTAGAACGTCGTGGTCTTGCCCGCACCGTTGGGCCCGAGCAGACCCACGGCCTCGCCGCGGTGCAACGTCACCGAGACGTTTCGAACCACGGGACGGCCCTTGTAGGTCTTGCCGACCGCGCGTGCGGTCAGGCCGGCGCTGCCGGGCAGCACCCTGAACTGACGATCCGGGGATTGCCGGTCGCGGAATTGGCGGTCGGGCCGAGATTCTGCGCATCATGTTCATCGCGGCTGCCCCACTGGTGCCGGTTTGGCAGTGTTACGGCCGCCTGCTCCGGCTGGACCAGTGCCGACGGACTTGCTGCTCTCATCGTTGGGCATGACCAACCCATGCACCCGTCCGGTTTTCTGTCCAACCAGGGTCGCGATGCCTGTCTTCATGTTCACGTCCGCCTCGGCCCCGTTCAACTGATTCTGGCCGCGGGTAATACGCACATTACCGCCCAGGCGCGCCATGCCGGTATCTGGCACATAGACGCCCCGGTCACCGGTCACGGTGTCGGTAGGCGTGCGGACTGAAACGTTGCCGAATGCCTCCACCCGTTGCAGCTTGCCCGACGACGCCAGCGGATCATCGGACGGCTTGGTCGACGCGGGCGTGCGTCGAGGCGGCTGATTTTCGACCGTGTAGGCAACCAGCGTATCAGCCGCGACCCGCTTGGCGTCGTTGGTCACGACGACCGCATTGCCCCGCGCCACCGCCATGTGCTTCTGCGGCCAGTATTCCAGATCATCCCGCGCCGTGATCGTGTCACTCGGTGTCGTCAGCTTCAGGTTCCGGCCCGTCATCACCAGCACGGATTGATCCAGGTCGTAAGTCGCCTTGTCGCCCTGCGCCTGATCGGTCGCGGTGAAAATATGCACGTGACCCTCGGCCTGGAGGCGGTACACCTCGTTGCCCTCGGTCGACGGATCTCCAACCAGGCCGGACGCTGGCAGCGCGCCCGAACCCGGTTGGCCCGATTGGGCCTGACCGGACGACGGGGTCGGCTGACCGGCATCCTTGGCGCCCTTCTTGCGATACCAGGCAATCAGCCGGTCGCCGGTGACCGTCACCGCGCCACGGACCGCACGGGCATCACCCCGAGCGATCACCTCCTGCTCTGCCTGCCGCCATTCCAGCCCGTCCCGGGCCGTAATATCGATCGGTCCGCCATGCGACAGGTCAAGCTGCTGGGCGCTCACCGGTGCCGGAAAAAGCGGCACCGTCATGCACAACAGCACAGCGGCTGCGCAGACCAGCCTCAATGCCCGGATCCGTTCATCACCAGGTGTGCGGGGCCCGGGAAATCGATCGACGTCCCTTTGTCCATGACCGTGAAACCCTGCGCGTCGAGCACGCCGAACGGACCTTCGACATGCACCGGCTCCGACCCGGCCGCGGCACCCAGCTTCAGGTCGATGGAGGCACTTTCGGTATGCATCGTGGTGCCGTCGTCACGATACAGCGTAACGTCTTTCACCAGGTCGAGCTGATTAGCGTGCTGCATGAAGGTCCCCGTCTTCGAGGTCAGCATCAGCCACGTGCCATTTTCCAGCGTGATATCACCTTTGGGCAGCGTCAGACCCACCCGTTCAGCGTCGATCTTCCAGGCGGTCGCGGCCGTAACGGTGTACGGGCCGGCCTTTCTCGTCCACGCCATTGTATCGGGCGTCGATCAGCTTGCCGCCTTCCACCTCGCCCGACACATGGCTCATGGCCAGGCGGGCCTTCAGCGTTGCCTGGTCGATTTCCGGCCACAGCGCGATCAGCGACAGCAATCCCATCGCCAGCAAAGGCAGTACCCATTTTGTCAGATTGATCAGGAAGCGCCGCTGCGCAATCCGGCGCGGTGCCGGCGGCACGCGATCCCGGCCGCCCATGCCTCGCATGAGGTAATCACCAGCATGCCGCTCGTCAGTTCCACTCGACGGCACCGGCCGCGTGCTCATGCTGATATCCTCAAGCGCATGCCGTCAGATCCGGCGTATTCATGCCAGTCCCGCCCGTAGCAGATCGTGAATATGCAGGATGCCCAATGGCCGGCCTGCCGGGTCCACGACAAACAGGGACGTCACCGGCCGATCGTGGGCATTCATTGCGTGCAGGGCCTCGACCGCCAGCGCCTCGGGTCCGATCGTCCTGGGGGAGGCCGTCATCACGTCTCCGGTAAGCCGCGACAGCAGGTCAGGCCCCATGGACCGACGCAGGTCACCGTCAGTGATGATGCCGCGCAGAACTCCGTCGGTGCCAACAATCCCAAGGCAGCCGAAGCGCTTTTCCGTCATCCGCACCAGCGCCGAGGCCATCGGCATGTCGGGTGGCGCCAGCGGCATCGCCTCATTGCCGTGCATCAGGTCGCGGACGCGGAGCAGCCTTGCACCCAGGCGACCGCCAGGGTGGATCTGCCGGAAATCGGACGCGGTGAACCCACGCCGTGTCAGCAGCGCGACCGCTATCGCATCACCCAACGCCATCTGCATGGTGGTGGATGTGGTGGGTGCCAGGCCCATCGGACAGGCCTCGGCCGCTTTCGGCAAGATTAAAGCCACATCAGCCGACCGCGCCAAAGTCGATTCAGGCCTCGCGGTTATGGCAATCAGCGGCAGGGCGAAGCGGCGGCTGTGGGCAACCAGATCGGCAAGCTCTGCCGTTTCGCCGGAATTCGACAATGCCAGCACCGCGTCGCCGGCGATGATCATGCCCAGATCGCCGTGGGAGGCTTCAGCCGGATGCACGAACAGGGCAGGGGTGCCGGTGGACGCCAAAGTGGCCGCTATTTTGCGGGCGACATGGCCGGATTTGCCCATGCCCGAGACGACAACCCGGCCCGTGGTGCCGGCCAACCGGTCGATGGCCTGGCCAAAGTGCTCGCCCAGGCTGGCGGCAAGCGACAACAGGCCGGCGGCTTCCGTGTTCAACACGTCCCGTGCGGCCTGGAGATCAAGCGTGCCGGCGTCCGGCTGGGTGATAAGATTACTCAAGATCCGTGCATCTTTTAAGTCTTTCGTGGCTTTTCTATGGGCCGTCGCCGCGGCTCTGGTCAACCACGATAGATTATCAAAGCGTTACGTCGTAAGCCATTCGCGGCCGGTTTTGCCCAAAAGCCGCCCGAACAGCGGTTCGCCCCAGGCCGCCGAATGGCCTTTTCGCCACCGTCCTACCAAGCGGTCCTGTCGCCCGTGCTCAAACGAGCAACGCCAACCTCATTAATAAAGCCTACGAACCGGAGACTGGGGTGCGATCGCCTGACGTTGACCCGATTTCAGACGTGAAGCGCCTTCTCAAACAAAGCGCCTCGAAGCCTGATAGGTTCAACCTGAACTATCAGGCTCTAATGCGCGAAAATGTCCGGTTGTTCGTATCCAAGCAGGTCCAGCCGGCCGCGAGTCGGCAGAAACGCGAAGCATGCCTCCGCCAGGCCCAGCCGGTTTTCACGAATCAGGACCAATTCCAGCTTCGCCCATAACTGATGCAAATAGAGTACATCGGACGCCGCATAGGCAAGCTGCTCCGACGTCAGTTCCAGCGCACCCCAGTCCGACGATTGCTGCTGCTTGGACAACTCGACCCCAAGGAGTTCCTTGCACAGATCCTTCAACCCGTGCCGGTCGGTGAATGTCCGGACCAGCTTGGCGGCGATCTTGGTGCATTTCACCGGACTGACCGTAATGCCCAGATAATGCTGCAGCACCGCCACGTCGAAGCGGGCGAAATGCATCAGCTTCACGACACCCGCGTCGCTCATCAGCCGCTTGAGGTTCGGGCAATCGAAACCGCGTCCGCCGTGCTCGGTCGGGGTCAACTGCACCATGTGGGCGTGACCGTCCCCGCCCGACATCTGCACCAGGCACAGCCGGTCACGGTGCGGATTAAGGCCCATCGTCTCGGTGTCGACGGCGACCACCGGTCCGAGCGTCAAGCCTTCCGGCAAATCGTCCCGGTAAAGGTGGATGGTGCCGTTCGGCATGAACTGTGTGATGCTCATTTCTAATATGTGTTGGTGCCCAGGAGAAGACTCGAACTTCCACGACCTTGCGGTCACAGGTACCTGAAACCTGCGCGTCTACCAATTCCGCCACCAGGGCAACCGATGTTCCGCACCAGGTGCGGACAGCAGTAGGGCGCGCGATGTAGCCTTGACGCGCGCCGCCGTCAACCGTTTCCGCACGTTATTTCTGCCCCGGCGAGCAGGGCGGCTTGAGACGCAAGCCCGCGCAGCGTATCAGACCGCCGCGGACAGGAGGCTTTGAACGATGGCGACGCGACGCGTGGCAACGGTTTTCGGCGGATCCGGTTTTATCGGCCGCTATGTGGTCAAGCGGCTGGCCCAGCAGGGCTATGTCGTTCGGGTGGCGGTACGTGATCCGGAGGGGGCGTTGTTCCTCAAGCCGATGGGCGCGGTGGGACAGATCGTGCCGCTTTACGCCTCGGTCATGAACGAACCGACGGTGCACCGCGCCATCGCCGGCGCCGATGTGGTGATCAACCTCGTGGGCGCGCTGACCGAAAGCCCCAAGGCATCGTTCCAGGCGGTTCATGCCGAAGCGGCTGAACGCATCGCCCGCATCGCCGCCGCCAATGGCGTCAGCCGGCTGATCCAGATTTCCGCCATTGGCGCCGATCCGGACAGCCCTAGCAGCTATGGCGCCAGCAAGGGTAAAGCGGAACAGGCGGTCCACGCGGCGTTCCCGCACGCGACCATCCTGCGACCCTCGCTGGTCTTCGGCGTTGAGGACAAATTCTTCAACCGGTTCGCCGAACTCGCTCGGTTGTTGCCATTCATGCCGGTGATTTCCGGCGATACCAGAATGCAGCCGGTCTATGTCTGCGACGTCGCCGACGCGGTGATGGCCGCGCTCGAATTGCCGGCGACACAGGGCAAGGTCTACGAATTGGGCGGCCCACGGGTCTGGACATTCCGGGAAATCCTGGCGTTCATCCTCAAGCAGACCCGGCGGGACCGGATGCTGATCGACATCCCGATGGGGATCGCCCGGCTCCAGGCTTCCATCCTGCAGCACGTGCCGGGCAAGCCGCTGACGCCGGACCAACTCCTGATGCTGTCGAAGGACAATGTCGTGGCGCCAGGCGCGCTCGCCCTGGCCGATCTGGGCATCATGCCAACGCCGGTGGAACTGATCGTGCCCGCCTACCTGACCCGCTACCAACCCGGCGGCGGACGGCGCCCGACAGAGCCGCTGCCGCAGGAGCGGTAGATCGTCAACACCGAGAGTTGCACGACCCGCCGGCAACGCCTGACGGCCCGATGCCTTTCTTCCATCATGGCAAAAGATCAAACCT
Organism: uncultured Alphaproteobacteria bacterium; assembly: GCA_963790515.1. Classification (GTDB taxonomy): domain Bacteria; phylum Pseudomonadota; class Alphaproteobacteria; order Acetobacterales; family Acetobacteraceae; genus Rhodopila. The sequence goes on from CAWBPF010000010.1 coordinate 32,325, forward strand.
TCACCCAGTCCTCCAGCCGCACGACCGGCAACGACCCGATCGAGGGCGTCGATCCCGGCGGCACGCGCAGCACCAAGCCGGGCCAGGCGGACAAAACGGCACCCAAGGCCGCGGAGCCCAAAGTGCGCCACGACGTGGAAAGCGGCGATCGCAACCCCAGGAGAGAACCACGGGGTCCTAATCCGAAGGGGGTATAGTACGCCAAAACCTGCGGTTCGGCATCACGGGAGTACCTGTGTCCGGCACACCGAGCGCGCTTTACACTCGACAGGCCGACCGCGGGCCAACTCGGTAAACCGGTATCGGCGCCGGTTCGGCACACCGGTTGGTTTGGGGATCCGCACGCCAAAAACCGATCCCCGTTCAAATAACTTATCTGCGCTGGCGGTTCGTCGTAACCTGCCGCGGGCAGGTATTTCCATGCGGGCCACCACACTATGCGTGCTGAGCACGATAATCTTGTCAGTCGCAGTGATGACTGCGACCAGCGCCGCCGCCGCCGCCGCGGCCGACCGGCCACCGATGAGCGTCGAAAACTGGGGCTATGACGCCGGCGGCTCGAACCAGGAAGTTAGGCCCGGCGATGACTTCAACGCCTTTGCCAATGGAACCTACCTGGACAATCTCACGATCCCAGCCGATCAGCCGAGCTACGGCATCGACGTCATGCTGACCGAAGCGGCCGAACGGCATATCCGGGAAATACTTGAAGCAGGCGAGGCCACGCCGCCCGAAGCGGCTGTGGGCGTGCGCAAGGCGCGTGCGCTTTATCAGGCGTTCATGGATCGCGATCGGGTCGATGCCGCGGGTGCAGAGCCGCTGAAGCCTGACCTCGCCGCCATTAGCCATGCGCTAACAAGGGGCGAACTTACCGCGTTGATGGGGACCAGCGTCACCAGCTTGCAAACCTCGCTGTTCGATCTATCGATCGGAACTGACGCCAAGGCGCCTGACCGCTATGCCGTGACCGTGGTTCAATCCGGCCTCGGCCTGCCCGACCGGGAGCACTACCTGCAGCCCCAGTTCGCCGCCCAAAAGCGCAAATACCGCGACTACATAGCCCAGATTCTGGCGCTCATCGACTGGCCGGACCCGGGCCCCGCGGCCGACGCCGTCCTCGGCTATGAGACCAGGATCGCGGAGGCCAGCTGGTCCCGGGTTGCGGAGCGTGAGCCGGAGAAAATCTACAACCCCACCACCCCGTCAGCTTTGGCAGCCGCCGCGCCAGGCTTCGACTGGGCAGCGTTTCTGAACGCAGCCGGGCTGGGTGACCTCGATCATCTGGTGATGCAGGAAAACACCGCCCTGCCACGGTTGGCCGCGATCTATGCGGAGACGCCGATGCAGACACTGCGCGCCTGGGCGGCTTTCCGCCTGGTCGACAAGGCGGCTCCGAACCTGGCGCAACCCTTCGCCGACGCCTATTTCGCCTTCCACGCAACCGAGCTCACGGGTCAGCCGCAGCAACTGTCGCGAAGCCGGCAAGCCGTCGCGCTGGTCGACAACCTGATGGGCGAAGCGGTGGGCCGCAGCTACGTGGCGGCCTATTTTCCACCCCAGGCGAAGGTCCAGATCACCGCCGTGGTAGAGGAAATCCGCGAGGCTTTCGCGGCCCGGATCCGGCAAGCCGATTGGTTGAGCCCGGAGACCAGGCAAAGGGCGACGCGCAAACTGTCGCAGCTCCGTCTGAAAATTGGCTACCCCGACCGCTGGCGCGACTATGCCGAACTCGATGTTCGGGCCGACGACCTCTATGGCGACGTGGTGCGCATCACGGCGTTCGAATGGGATCGCCAGCGGAACCGCCTTAACCGGCCGATTGACCACGACGAGTGGAACATCGCGCCGCAGACGGTTGACGCCTACTACGACCCCACGGCGAACGAGATCGTCTTTCCGGCCGCCATCCTGCAGGCGCCCTACTTTGACACGCGCTTCGACGCCGCTGCCAATTACGGCGGGATCGGCGCCACCATCGGCCACGAGATGACCCACGGCTTCGATGACGAGGGCCGTTATTTCGACGGCACCGGCACCCTGGTCAACTGGTGGACCGCGGAGGATGTCAGGGCGTTCGACACCAGGGCGGCCATGCTCGTCGCCCAATATGACCAGTACGAGCCCTATCCGGGCGTTCATGTGAACGGCAGGCTGACCAACGGCGAGAATATCGCCGACCTGGGAGGCACCCTGATCGCACTGGACGCCTATCATCATTCGCTTCACGGACAGCAGGCGCCGGTCATCGACGGTCTGTCCGGCGATCAGCGCTTCTTCCTGGCCTACGCCCAGTCCTGGCGCGTGAAGCGACGCGAGGCGGCGACCCGTCAAATGGTGGTTTCGAACCCCCACTCACCGGAACGGTCCCGGATCAACGGCGTCGTGAGGAACATCGACGCTTGGTACAACGCCTTCTCCGTCCAGCCAGGTGACAGGCTCTATCTCGATCCAACCCAAAGAGTTCACATCTGGTAATCAGACGAAATGGAAAATCCAGAGAGAGACTCGGCCACCAAAGAGGAAACTTTGGCGTTCCTCGAAGGCCGGCTCGGTCGCTTGCATGCCCGCCAACGTCTGGGCATCGAGGCAGAGCACGAAGCGCAGGCGTTCGGCCAGGGCCTCAATTTCTTCCATATCGAAAACTGGTATTCGATTCACTCCGTGATCCGCTCGGTGCTCTGGAGCGCCGGACTGTATGGACGCGGCCGCCGGAACGCGGGGGATGTGAAACTGCGGCACAACCATGTCAGCCTCGGACGCCTGCCAGCCGCGTTCGACGGTTTCAGCATCCTGCAGATCAGCGACATGCACGCCGACATCAGCCAGGACGCCATGCAGCGGGTGATCGAACTTCTCCCGGGCCTGCAATACGATCTCTGCGTTCTGACCGGCGATTTCCGCGGCAAGACGTTCGGCCCATTCGCCCGGACGATCGAGGGTGTCGCGCGCGTCCGCGCCCATCTGCAAGGGCCCGTCTACGGCGTGCTGGGCAACCACGACACGATCTGCATGGTCCCGGCACTGGAAGGAATGGGCATCCACATGCTGCTCAACGAATGCGCGGTGATCGATCGCGGTGAGGCGCGTCTCTATTTGGCTGGGATCGACGACGCGCATTTCTTTCGCGTGGATAATATCGAGAAGGCCGGCGACAAGATCCCGCAAGGCGCGTGCGCCGTGCTGCTGTCGCATACGCCAGAGGTCTATCGCCAGGCCGCCCACGCCGAATTTGACCTGATGCTGAGCGGGCATACGCATGGGGGGCAGATTTGCCTCCCCGGCGGCGTGCCGATCACACTGGATTCGAATCTGCCCCGCCGGCTTGGCGCCGGAGCATGGACTTATCAAGGCATGGCCGGTTACACGTCGGTCGGCGCCGGGTCGTCCATTGTTGCGGTACGGTTGAACTGCTCGCCGGAGATCACCCTGCATCATCTTGCCTGTGCTTGATCCGGCCGTGCTTCAATAGGGCTCGTCGCGCAGGTGCAGGCGGAACAGCAGGCGGGAGACCAGCAGTTCGCCGACGAAAAAGATCACGACAACTGCCACGACGTCGGCCACCGTCAGGTCGAACGGTTCGATGCAGGGAAGCAGCGGCAGCAACAATTCGGGAACCTGATCAAGACCGATCGCCTGACTGCTCGAAGGTCGCTTGAACCGTCGCTTGAGGAAGCTGGACAACAGGTCGCCCGCCATCGCCAGTGCCGCGATCTGCGCGCCAAGGCCCGCCGCGACGCCAATCAGCGGTGCGCCCGCCCAGCCGGAGACAATCCCCAGCACCACGCCGCGGATTGTCTTCGAGGCGCCGAACAGCCGATGTCCATCTGAAAGTTTGAGACCAAAATCAATTGGCCAAATGAAACGACTGCCTAATATTTTCTTGGCCACGACCGGCGCGCTGTTCGCAAACGTGATCAGGCCCAGCACCTGGGCGACGGCCAGTGGATGCATGCTGGGGACGATAGATCATTCTGAAGATTAAACACCAGCCGTCCATACCCAGATAAACAACCTGGCTGGAACGATTAGGGTGATCGTCTGGCGTTGACCCAACTTCAGACGTGAAGCGCCCTTTCAAACAAGACGATTCGAAGCCTGATAGGTTCAACCTGAAACAAACAGTCTCTAGCCCTCACCGCGACTGAATCCGTCTAGCATCCCGCGTATCCGTTCCGGGTCGCTCTGCTCCATCACCCGCCGGGCGAACCGGACGCAGGCATCGATGGCCCACCGACCGGATCGCCTGCTTCACCTTCGGCACGGCCGATGCGTTCATGCTCAGCGATCGCACGCCCAGGCCCAGCAGCAGCGGTGTCGCCTTGGGCGCTGCAGCCAACTCCCCGCAGATCGACACCGGCATCCGCATCCGCAGCGCCGCCTCGGTCGCGAACTGCACCAGCCGCAGCACCGCCGGGTGCATCGGGTCATACAACTCCGCCACATCGCTTTCCGAGCGATCAACCGCCAGCGTGTAGGCCGTCAGGTCATTGGTTCCGATCGCGAAAAAATCCGCCTCCAGCGCCAGCGCATCGGCGGACAGCGCCGCACCCGGCGTCTCGATCATGATCCCCAGCGGCGGCAGCTTCTCCGGTATCCGCTCGCCGCGTCGCCGCAGCCGCCGCGCAACCCGCTCGTAGACCTCGCGCGCCGCTCGAACCTCGCCCACCGTCGTCACCATCGGCAGCAGGACCCGCACGGGTCCGGTCATCGAGGCGCGCAGAATGGCCGCGAACTGTGTTTCCAGCAGTTCCGGTCGCCGCAGCAGCAGCCGGATCCCGCGCAGGCCGAGGGCCGGGTTGGTGTCGGCGATTTCCGGCACCACGCCGGCCAGCGTCAGCGCCTCGATCTCCTTCTCACCGCCCCAGTCCAGCACGCGGATGGTGACTGGATCGCCATGCATCGCATCCACGATCGTCCGATAGCTTTCGGTCTGTGTCGCCTCGTCGGGAATGGTCTCGCGATTCATGAACAAAAACTCGGTCCGCAGCAGACCAATTCCCACCGCGCCCGACTGCACGATCAGCGGCAGCTCGATCGGCAATTCCAGGTTCGCCTGCAGCTCCACCGCCACGCCATCCTGCGTGACCGCCGGCAACCGCCGCAACCTGGCATAACGCTGCCGTTCCCTGGCAAAGGCGGTGACCGCGCGGCGTGCAGCTCGCCATCGTCACCGCCGACGGGTTGAGCGTCACCGTGCCGGCTATTCCGTCCACCACGGCGATATCGCCGGGCTGCATCGACATGCGCCAACCCGGCCGCGCCTAGCACCGCGGGCACGCCAAGGGCCCGCAGCATGACCGCGGTATGTCCGTCCGCGCCGCCTTCCTCGGTCACCACCCCTGCCAACCGGGAGGGATCGAGCAATGCCGCGTCCGCCGGGCGCAACGCCTCGGCGACCAGGATCGAGCCTTCCGGCAGCCCGGCGAAACTGCGGAACGGCGACCGCGTCAGGTTGCGGACCAGCCGACGGGCGATCTCCCCGATTTCATCCGCCCGTCGCCGCAGCCCAGCCAGATCCTCTGCCGGCAGGCTCGGTTCCGCCTGTGCCATGATCGCGTCGGCGATCGCCTGGGCCTCGGTCAGCACCGCCGTTTCCGCCGACAACAAGGTCTCCTCGATGCGTCGCTTCGAACGCCCCGTACCAGCCGGGACGGCCCCAGCATGCGGATGTAGGCGTCGATCAGCGGGGCGATTTCCGACTGGCTTTCCTCCGGCAGCACCGCCAGCCGGGCGCGCAGCTTGGCCAGTTGCTTGCGCGACTGGACGATCGCCGCTTCCAGACGGGCGCTTTCGGCGCCGATGTCGGAGGCGGTGATCTTGTGGTGCGTCACCACGGCTTCGGGTTCGGTGGTGCCGAACACCGGGCCGATCGCAACTCCGGCGGAAACCGCTATTCCGTGGAACAATCGCTCCGCACGCGCCTCGGGGACAGCGAGGGCGGGGCGGGCCAGTCGCTCGTGCTGTGGCGGTGGTGGCTCAATCCTGTTCATTGAAGCCGGCCTCGACCAGGGCTGCCAGGGCGTCTAACGCTTCCTTGGCATCCCAGCCTTCGGCACGCAACTCGATATCGGCACCACGCGCGGCGCCCAGCATCATCAATCCCATGATGGAGCGGGCGGAAATCACCTGACCGTCTTTCAGGACGTCAACCGAGGCGCCGAATTGCTCCGCCAAAGTGACGAAACGGGCCGCGGCCCGCGCGTGCAGGCCCCGTTTGTTACAGATCGTGACGACGCGCGAAAGGACTGGCTGGTCACTCGACGACGGCGCGTCGGTCATCCACAGGACCCGTTGGATCCGTTCACTTTGCAGCCATGCAGCACGTGCGACGCGGCGGCGATGTATTTTCGCCCGGCATCCTCCGCGCAATTGACCGCGTCGGCCAATGGCTGCTTCGATCGCACTTTCGCCAGTTTCACCAGCATCGGCAGGTTCACCCCGGCGATGACCTCGACGCCCTTCCGCTCCATCATTGAGATGGCGAGGTTGCAGGGCGTCCCGCCAAACATGTCGGTCAGCAGCACGACTCCGTCGCCGGTGTCGCACCGCCCGATACAGGCCTCGATTTCGGCCCTGCGGTTCTCCATGTCGTCGTCCGGCCCGATACAGACCGTGTCCACGTTCCGCTGTGACCCGACCACGTGCTCCATGGCGGAGCGCAGTTCGATCGCAAGCCGCCCGTGCGTCACCAGGACCATCCCGATCATTGGTGCACCAAATCGTCCCAAAGCTGTGGGCGGGCCGGCAGATTTGTAACCGTTCGATGTTACCATCGTATTGTATCAGGCCTCCTATGCCTGAACCGACAAAGCCTGCGCGGCCTTGTCTATGTCCGATTCGTCCCGGCGCGCAACCGGGTCGGTCTGTCCGAAATGCAGCCGAGTTGTCGCCACGAGCCAGTTCACGATGGGTGACGAAGACCCTCCAGGGCGCTTCGGCACCAACGTTCGCCTGCTGCACCGCAGCGCGCGAAGTGAGATGATTTGCCAATTTTTCAATCAGATGAACCGACCTATGCCGTCCGCCGGTACACCCTATCGTGATAGTAGCGTATTTTTTGCCTTCTTGCACAAATCTCGGTAAAATGAGTTCAATCAATTCAGCAAGGCGTGAAAAAAAATTTGAAAAGTCCGGATCGGCTTCGACGTAGGCCCCGACCTCCGGGTCCAATCCGGTCTTGGCACGTAACATGGGATCGTAGTGCGGGTTACGCAGGAAGCGTGCGTCGAATACCAGATCTGCTTCCCGCGGAAGGCCCTTGGGGTAGGCGAAGGACACCAACGACACCGCCATCTGGGCCTGATCGGCATCCGCGCCAAAATGCCGTTCGATCAGGCGGCGCAGGTCGGCGATCGGCAGTCCCGACGTATCCACGACCATATCCGCCTGCTCCCGCAGCGGTTCGGTCAAGGCGATCTCCGCGGCGATACCCTCCACGACAACCCCTTGTGGCGCCAAGGGATGTCGGCGGCGGGTTTCCGTGTAGCGGCGGAGCAAGGTGCTTTCGTCGGCCCAGGCATAAACCAGTTGGATGTGCAGGCCAGGCGTCGCACGTAGCCGGCGGATCGCCTCCAGCACCTCGGTCGCGTCAAACCCCCGCGTTCGCGCATCGATCCCGACCGCCAGTTTGTGGTCGCCGCGGGCGATCATGTCCTCCAGCATCGTTAATGGCGGGTTGTCCACCGCTTCATAACCGACATCCTCCAGCGCCCGGAGGATCGATGCCTTCCCGCCGCCGGACAGCCCGGTGACGATCACGACGGACAGGCGGATGCCAGCCAAGGGGGATCCACCAGACACGGGGGGGCCACCAGGCGCGGAAGGGCTACCAGACGCGGAAGGGCCACCAGGCGCGGAGCAGCCGGACAACGCACCCGCGCCGCCGCCGCTCATGCCGCGAACGCCCCCGCGACCTGTTTTACCCGACCGATCGCACAATCCAACGCCAGCGCGACCTTCTCCGGAGCGGATGCCGTGGTCGAGTCGATCCTGACTATCGGCACGTGCAGTTCAGGGTGTTGGTGCGGCAGCGGCATGCGGTCCGGACATCCGTCCAATTCAACGATCAAGGCAAGGTGCGCCGTTGCGCAGAACGGCAGTCGCATAATCCCAAGGCCACGCACTTCCAGCAACCCGGCCAGGGCGGCCGGGCATGAGGCGGCACCGTCCACTATGTCCACCTGATCGTCCGCGACAAGCACAAACCCCCGAGCCAGGAGGCGTAGAACGAGGTCGGATTTGCCAGATCCTGGCGGACCCACCACCAGAACGGCGTTTCCGTCCTTCGATACGCAGCTTCCGTGCATGCGCCGCTGGCTGTGCATGAGGTCGTAGTCTGATCGCTTTACGCAAGAAAAGAAAGCAACTTGTCGGGTCAGGCTACCCATGTCAGCGTCCAACAATCATGAGTGATCGAAAAGCCATTTCCGCGGCTGCTCGCCGCATATCCCGGTATGTCCGGCATACACCAACGCTGACATGTGACGTCGGTGGCGTCCGGGCGGCTGTCCTGAAACTGGAGCTATTACAGCATGCCGGTAGTTTCAAGCCGCGCGGCGCGTTCAACCGACTGCTCTGCGCCACAATCCCGCCAGCCGGGGTGATCGCGGCCTCCGGTGGCAACCACGGCGCGGCGGTAGCATATGCGGCGCGCATCTTGGGCGTCACCGCGGAAATCTTTGTCCCAGGGCCCACCCCGGCCGCGAAAGTCGCGCGAATCGCCGGTTATGGCGCGCGGGTCGTCCAGGGTGGCGAAACCTATGCCGAGGCGCTGCTGGCCTCACGCGCCCGCCAAGCGCATACCGGCGCGCTGGAGGTGCACGCCTATGACCACCAGGACGTGCTGGCCGGGCAGGGCACCGTGGGGCGGGAGTTCGAGCAGGATGCACCCGGGCTGACCCACATCCTGGTTGCCACCGGCGGCGGCGGGCTGATCGGTGGCGTCGCGGCGTGGTACGCGGGCGGCGCCGAGGTCATCAGCGTCGAACCCGAAGGCTGCCCCACTTTGCACGACGCCCTGCGCGCGGGACGACCGGTGGACGCCTCGGTCGGTGGACTGGCCGCCGACAGCCTGGGCGCCCGTCAGGTCGGCGCGCTGATGTTCCCGGTCGCACAACGCTTCGTCAGTCAGGCGATCCTGGTGCCGGACGACGCGATCCTGGCGGCACAGCGGTTGCTTTGGGAGCAGTTTCGCCTGGTCGCCGAACCGGGTGGTGCCACCGCCCTCGCGGCGCTGCTGTCCGCCCGCTTCGTGCCGCCGGCCGATGCCCAGGTTGGCGTGGTCATTTGTGGCGCCAACATGGATCCGGCGAAGCTGGCGGACGGCTGAGGCTGCTCGACCCTTACAGTCCCCGGCCGTCGCCCCGCTCAGTAGCCACGCTCCCAGTCAATCACGTTGCGCATCGGCCGGTTGTCGATCCAGGCACGCAGGTTGTCACAGAACAAGGCGATCCCGCCATGCCGGTCCTGGTCGCTGGAGCCGGAGATATGCGGCGTGATCAGGACCCTCGGATCGGACCACAGGCGGTCCGCCGGCGGCTGCTCGAACTCACCGACATACACATCAAGCGCCGCGCCGCGCAGATGCTCATGATCGAGCGCGTCCGCCAGCGCGTCCTCGTCGATGATCTCGCCTCGGGCGACATTGACCAGAATGCTGTTGGGCTTCATGAGCGCGAAACGGTTCGCATTGAACAGGTGGTTGGTCTGCGGCGTCCATTGGCAGCAGATCACCACGATATCGCTGTCGGGCAGCAAGCGGTCGAGATCCCCGGCGCCGCCGATTTCACTGAACCCCTGCGGCAGCGGCCGGTCCTGCGGAGCGTTGCGGCGCGTGCCGACGACCCGCATGCCAAGCGCCGCGCACAGGCGGCCAACCTCCTGCCCGATGCCGCCGGCGCCGACGATGCAGACGGTCTTGCCGTGCAGAAGCAGCGGCCGGTAGATGCGGGCGTGAAACTCGCCCATGTCGCGATCGACCGCGGTGTGATGAAAGCCCTTGGCGATATGCAGGATGCCCGCCACGGCGTATTCCGCGATCGCCAGTGAACTGGCCGACCCGCGCGAGGTCGTTACCGTCACATCGCTGCCCCACAGATCGCCCCGGAGCAGGTTGCTGGCGCCAGCCGGGCGCTGATGAAACCATTTCAGCCGCGGCGACCGGGCCCGCAGGTCGAGCGGAAACGGCCAGCCGCCCAGGATGATGTCGGCTTCCGCAAGCAGCCGGTCCCGGTCGTCACGCGACCCCTGGCCGGTCGCGTTGGGCGCAAGATACCTGTTCGCCGTGAACGCCGGCCAGGTTTCGCGATACTCGCCATCAAACCACCCGCCCGCGTCCGTCAGCCGCACGCCCGGATCCACGGCTTCGATGCTCGCCCGGTCCTCCGGACGGATCCTGGTGAGGGCCAGGATGTTGAACATTGGCATGGCACTTCCCCGGTTGAGGTCACGCGCGGGCTGCCGCAGCATTGCAGACCCACCCAATGCCGGCCAGACCCGACATAACATTATCCCGACATAACATTATCAGGCGTAACGACTTCATGACCGCGGTGCGGCGTTGATCGACGCTATGTCTGCACAGTCCCGCGTCGCAGCGGCGCTGTGCGAAGGCCGCGGCGGCAAGAGTGCTTAAATCGTTGGGACTAGTGGCCAAGGTCACATCGGGGTGACGGCTGAAATACTAGCGTGCCTTTGTCGTCGAACCGAGGTCGTCATGAGAGAACGCATCGTCATCATAATCGTCCTCGCGATTTTTGCGACGATGACGCATCCCGACCGACGTCAGCACAGTCGGTCCAGGCTCGGCCATGGCACGCGTTTCATGCGGACGCGCCGACAGCCCGCCGTGGTGTGAAAGGCTGGCGGCGGCGCGAGGCTTCCTGCCAGACCCGGCGCGATAAATCGCCACAGGCGGTCAATCTTGCCTTCCCGCGCCGACCGGTCCAACGTCGCCGTATGACGAAGCGGATCGCATGACCCAACCCCCCGTTCTGGTCTCCACCGACGCTCGCGGCGTCGCCACGGTTACCCTCAATCGCCCCGAAGTCGGCAACGCGTACAACGCCGCCATGCTGGAAGCGATCATCCAGGGCCTTACCGACCTGGCCAAAGACCCCGCCGTTCGCTGTCTGGTCATCAGAGGCGCCGGCAAGCACTTCCAGGCCGGCGCCGACATTCGGTGGCTCGGTGAGGTCGCCCATTACCCGCCAGCCAGCAACTACGCCGCCTCCGTCGCCACAACCCGAGCGATGCAACTGCTGAACGAGTTCCCCAAACCCACCATCGCGCTGGTTCATGGCGCGTGCTTCGGCGGCGGCGTCGGTATCGTCTGCTGCGCCGACGTCGCCTTCGCCACCCCGGACGCGCAGTTCGGCATCACGGAAATCCGTGTCGGGGTCGCCCCCACGCCGATTTCCACCCACATGGTCAATGCCATCGGTTTGCGTCACACCCGCCGCTACGCCCTGACTGGTGAGCGTTTCGATGCCCACGAAGCCCAGCGGATTGGCCTGATCCACGAGGTTGTCGCCGCGGAAGCAACCGAAGCGAAACTGGAGACCGTTCTCGACGCGATCTTCCTGGGCAGCCCGACGGCGATCGCGATGACCAAGAGCAGCTTCCTGGGTGCCAACAACCTGCTGCTCGATGAACGCCAGATTTCGATGCTGGCGCACGAAGGCTGGACCCAGCGGCACTCGCCCGAGGGTCAGGAGGGCACCGCCGCCTTCCGCGAAAAACGCAAGCCGTCCTGGTACGGCGGTAAGTCGTAGCGCAATTTCGTTCTTTGGACCGCATGACAAAATCTGATTCTACCCGTCACAAGAGGCCGTGCGCACGGTATTTGGTCCAGGCTCCCGGGCTCTGCCGAGCCGGGGGGACATCCGGTATGGAGCACTTGGCGCGGGGCCGAAACGTCCAGGCGGGGCGACCGCGCAAAATCAGATAGTTGTCCGAGGACCGCGGTCGTTCAGGTTCGCCCGAGGCTGAGGCGGGTGGAAGATCGCCCCAAACCGCGCAGCCAAGCCTGCGTCGGCCGTTCGATCCAGCGGAACACGACAGCCGCCATCGCCAGGACCGACCCGAGATAGGCCAGCATGAACCAGTCAGAGTAGATCAGGGACTGGATCGGCACCGAAAGCGCCCCAATGACCAGGATAGCGGCGAGTTGCATCGGAAAATGCAGCATGTAGCTGGCGTAGGTCAGGTTCCCGAGGTCACTCAGGAAGGCCCGCGCGGCTTTTCCGTTCGGACGGACGGCAAGCTGCACCATAAGCACCGCGGCCGGGAACATCGCCACGCTGGCGCCGGCGATCTTCAGCACATGGGTCGCTACCATGCCGGCACAGGCCGCGACCACGACGGCACAGGCCAGGCTGATCCGCCGTTGCCATCGCCGATCCTGCGTCTCGATCCAATCATACAGGTGACAGGTCAGCGCACCCAGGTAGAAGAAGGTTCCGGCACCGGTGAACGCCAGCTTGATCCCGAACAGGCCCTTGGCGACCCACGCCGCGACCGAGAACCCGAACAATGCCCACAGGTCCGTCCGCCATCCGGAGCCGAAGCGCCGCGTGATCCAGAAGAACACCAGGTAAATCAGCACTTCCGCGGACACGCTCCAGGACGGTCCGTTGAACGATTCGCCGGACTGAAAACCCCACCAGTTGGCAAACAGCAGGCTTTGCGCGAAGTGCCACGCGTCGTTGAACTGGTAAACGAACGCCTGGCCGCGTCCGGCCACATAGACCTGTTGCAGCGCAGTGACGATCAGCAGCGTCGCCAGATGCAGCGGATACAGCCGCGAAAACCGCAGCAGCGCGAACCGCCCGAACGACAGCGCGGTTCGTCGCATCGCCGGCGCGATCAAGGGGCCATATTTCCAGGTAAAGATGAAGCCCGACAGGCACCAGAACAGCTCCACCCCGGCATAGCCGTAGGTGTAGAATGGCGCCAGCAGCCAGCGGATCGGCAGACGATCGGCATCCCAGCCCAGGCTGTCATGCCCGACGAACATGAAATGCTGGTAGTGCCACACCAGCACCCCCACGGCCGCCAGGAACCGCAGCAGTTCCAGCCCGATCAGCCGCTCGCCGGCCTCCCGTCGAGCATACAGGCCCATGCGTTAAACCGGCAGCCGGATACGTGCGCGCAGGCCGCCCATCGGGCTGTCCTCCAGCACGATTTCGCCGCCATGGGCGCGCACGATGTCGCGGGCGATGGTCAAACCCAGGCCGGTGCCGCCGCTGGACCCGGTGGCGAACGGGCGGAACACATTCTCCCGCTGGTCGGCCGGAATGCCGGGCCCGTCGTCATCGACGGTGACCAAAACCGAGCGTCCCTGCGCCACGGCACTGAGCGCGACGTGGCGGGCGTGGCGGCGGGCATTGTCCACCAGGTTGGTGACGGCGCGCCGCACCGCGTCTGCCCGCAGCTTCAGCGTCAGGTTTGCCGGCACATTCAGCGCCAGCACAGTTCCCGCGCGCCGCGCACCGGCGGCCACGTCGTCCAGGATCGTCGCCAGGTTCACCGGTTCGGCCTGCTCCGTGCCCTCGCCGCGGGCAAAGGCGAGGTAGCCGCCGATCATACGTTCCATTTCCTCGACATCGGCGGTCATTTCGGCAACGTCCTGCCGCAGCTCCTCGGTCCGTGGCAGCATCGCCAGCGCGAGGCGCAGGCGGGTCAGCGGCGTCCGCAGATCGTGCGACACGCCGGCCAGCATCTCGGTCCGTTGCGCCAGGAAGCGGCGGATGCGGTCCTGCATCCGGTTGAAGGCGGCGGCGGCCTGACGCACTTCGGCGGCCCCTTCCGGGCGGATCGGCGGCACGTCGCGGCCCATGCCGAACGCTTCGGCCGAGCGGGCGAGGCGGCGGATCGCGCGCACCTGGTTGCGCATGAACAGCGCGGCGATGACGAACAGCAGCAGCGCGGAGCCGACCAGCCAGCCGACGAACAGGAACAGGGTGCCGACCGCGAGCCGCTTGCGCGGCGCCTGCACGTCCAGCACACCGTCCGGCAGTTGCAGCCGGATCAGCACGGATCGCGGGTCGGAGGTCCAGTCCATGTTGAACGGAACATTGAATTTCTCCTTCAGCGCCGCCGCCATGTCATCGTCCATCGGACCCAGGATATTCACCCGCTTTTGCGGTTCCAGCACCGCGCCAGGTTCCAGCTTGATCCCCAGCGTGAACTGTTCGCGCGCCATCTGCAGCGCCCATTCGCGATCGGCCGGACTGTGGAACTGCCGCATAAGCTCGACCGTGTAGTAGATTTCGCCGGCGATGGCGCCGGACAGGCGGCGCGACACGATGCCGAGGTGGTTACCGTAGAACAGTTGCAACGCGATCGCCTGCACCACGACCAGCGGCACCAGCATGATCAACAGCGTGCGCCCCAGCAGCGAACGCGGCATCAGCCGCTTGAACGCGGTGCCGAAGGGCATTGGGATACGGGCGTGCACCTTAGATACCAGGCTTCAGGATATAGCCCCGGCCACGCACGGTGTGCAGGAAACGCGGCTCCCGCGGGTCAGCCTCGATCTTGCGGCGCAGGCGGACGACCTGGACGTCGATCGCACGCTCCCCGAAGTCGTCCATGCCGAGGGCTTCGGCGATTTCCTCACGCGACAGCACCTCGTTCGGCTTGCGCGCGAGCGCGGTCAGCAGCGCGGCTTCACCACCGGTGAGGCGGATCGGGCCGGTGGCGTCGCGCAGTTCGCCGCGGTCCGGGTTGAATTCCTTGTCGCCGATCCGCATCGGTCCGGCCGGGACCTCGATAACCGGCGCGGGTGGGGCCCGCCGCAGCAAGGCGCGGATGCGCAGCACGAGCTCTCGCGGCTCGAACGGTTTGCCCAGGTAGTCGTCGGCGCCGGCTTCGAACCCGGCGATGCGGTCCTCCGGCGCCCCGCGGGCGGTCAGCAGCAGGATCGGCAGGTCGTGGCTCTGTTCCAGCCGCAGCGACTGGGTCAGCGCCAGGCCGTTCTCCCCCGGCATCATCACGTCGAGCACCATCAGGTCAGGGTTGATCGCCCGCAGCTAAGTCCTGGCCTCGGCGGCGTCGCCGGCGGCGGTGACCCGGAAGCCTTCTCCGGACAGGTAGCGGGCGAGACGCTCCCGCAGGCGGGGATCGTCCTCGACGACCAAGATGTGGCAATCATCGGTTGTCGCAGTGGCCATTGTGGAGCCGGGCGTTGCCGCAACGGGCATTGTCGGGGGTGGCATGATGTCAGGCGTCCTCGGCCGAACCAGTGCCATCCATATAGGCACGCGCGCCCTTATCCATCATGGCGCGCATGACGGATTGAAAGCCCTGAACCGCTTCCGGACCAGCCTCCCGATACGCGTGGGCAATTCTGTCGCGCTGGGCGTCGAACAGCCGGCGTTCCAGCGACTCGCCTTTTTCGGTCAAAGTCAGCAGGCGCAGGCGGCGATCCTCAAAGCCCGGGGCCTGGCCGACAAAGCCCTGATCCACCAGTGCGTTCAGCACGCGGGCCAGGGATTGCTTGGTGATACGCAGGATCGCCAGCAGGCCGGACACCGTGATGCCCGGGTTGCGGCCAATGAAGTGCAACGCACGGTGATGCGCCCGACCCAGGCCGAGTTCTTCCAGCACCTGGTCGGCGACGTTGGTGAAATCGCGATAGGCGAAGAACAGCAGGTCCTGGGCAAGGCGCATCTCGGCGTCGCTCAGGTCGACAATCGGTGTCGGCGGCGGCAGCTTGGGTGGAGCGACGAAGCGCGATGTAGCTTTTAGCATGCCAGCCATTCGATCCCGAAATAGGTCAGTATTATTGACTTAAAAAGCATCTTCGTTTTATGTCACGGCTGATGACAGCAACAAAATTACGGAGAAACTGGCCATGACGCTATTTCCTTTCGACGACCGAGACGGCTGGCTTTGGCTGGACGGCGCCCTTGTGCCCTGGCGGGACGCCAAGCTGCACATTTTATCGCACGGATTGCACTATGCCAGCGCGGTGTTTGAAGGCGAGCGCGCCTATGCCGGCAATATTTTCCGTCTGCGTGACCATTCGGACCGCCTGATCAACTCCGGCCGCATCCTGAGTTTCGAGATCCCCTACACCGCTGAACAGATCGATGCGGCGAGCCAGGCGGTGTTGCAGGCCAACGGGCTGGCCGACGGCTATGTCCGTCCGATCGCCTGGCGCGGGTCGGAGCAACTGGCGGTGTCGGCGACCGGGACCTCCATCCATCTGGCGATCGGCGCCTGGCCGTGGCCGAGCTACTTCGGCGCGGAGCGGATGCAGGGGATCAGGGTAGGGCAGGCGGAATGGCGGCGGCCGCCACCGGAGACCGCTCCGGTCAAGGCGAAGGCCTCGGGGCTGTACATGATTGCGTCGCTGTCGAAGGTGAAAGCCGAACAGGAAGGCTATGCCGACGCGCTGATGCTGGACTGGCGCGGGCTGGTAGCCGAGACGACCGGGGCGAACATTTTTTTCGTCATCGACGGCGAACTGCACACGCCGGTGCCCGATTGTTTCCTGGACGGGATCACCCGCCGCACCGTCATCAGCCTCGCCCGCAGGAACCAGATGAAGGTGATCGAGCGACAGATCGACCCCGGCGAACTGAACCGGGCGACGGAAGTGTTCTTGGCCGGTACGGCAGCGGAGGTCACGGCGGTGCGCGAAATCGGGCCGCACCGGTTCACCCCCGGGACGATCACCGAAACTTTGATGAAAGACTACGACCGCCTGGTGCTGCAACCGCCAACCGAGGTCGCCCGCGTGGTGGCGTAACCGCTGTCGGCGCCTTCACGCTGCTCCAGCGCCATGGTCCGCGCACTAAGGACCGCCTGCGCCATGGTCCGGCGTACGCGGACCGGGTACGACATCGTCCGGCATGCGCGGACCGCCTGCGGCATGGCCTGGTGCGTGCGGACGGGCTACGGTGCCGACTGCGATAACCCCGAGACTCGGGGACTGGCTGGCCTGAAGGGGGTATGACGTGACTGAAACCGGCGTTGTGATTATCGGGGCCGGCCTCGCGGGACTAGGCGCGGCAGCCACCCTGCGGGACGCCGGTCAGCGCGCCCTGGTCCTGGAGGCATCGAACCGGGCAGGCGGCCGCGCCTGGACCGATTATCCGGCGGCACTGGGCGGGGTCTGGTTCGACATGGGGGCGGTGTGGTTCCATAACGCCGAGACCAACCCGCTGGTGCCGATCGCCCGAGCCGCCGGCGACACCCTGCTGCGGTCGGATGAAATCCGCCAGGAACGCACGTTCGTCGGTGACCGGCTGGCAACCGAGGATGAACTCGACGCCTATGCGAACGCCTGGCCGGGGTATGAGGCGGCGGCTGACGCGCTCGTCGCGGCCGAAGGCGATGTGTCCCTGGCCGAGGTCACCCGCCGGTTGCCCGACGATCCGTGGGCGGCGACCATCGAGGCCTGGGAAGGTCCGGTGATTTGCGCCGCCGACGCCGACCGGTTCAGTGCCCGGGACTGGCGGCGGAACGCCTTGGGCGGCAGCAACCTGGTACCGGATGGTGGCATCGGCGCGTTTGTGCGGCGGCGGCTGACCGACGGGCTGGACATCCGGTTGAACACGCCGGTCACCCGGGTGCGCTGGGGCGGACCAGGCGGACAGGTCACGGTCGAGACCGCGGACGGCCCGATCACCGCCGGCGCCTGCATTGTCACCGTCTCGACCGGGGTGCTCGCATCGGGAACGCTGGTGTTCGACCCGGTCTTGCCGGCCCGGGTCACCGACGCGGTGCAGGCGCTGCCGATGGGGCTGGCGATGAAGGTCGCCCTGCGCGCCACCAGCCCCGACCGGCTTGATCTGCCGCTGCATTGCTCGGTTGACCGTATTCTCGAGCGGTCCGGTGAGCCATTGATGCCGTTCCAGTGCTGGCCGTTCGGCCGCGACTACGTGCAAGGCTGGATCGGCGGATCGGTGGCCTGGGACCTGGCGCGGGCGGGGGAGGCGGCGGCGGTGGATTTCGCGTTGTCGTACCTTCGCCGGGCGTTGGGCGGGCGGGTCGACCGGCTGTTCGCGGGCGGGGCGACGCTGGTCACCCGTTGGGACGCCGATCCGTGGGTGCGCGGCGCCTACTGCTACGCGGTACCGGGATCGGCCCTGGCCCGGGATGCCCTGGCCGAGCCGTTGTCCGGCGGCCATTTGATGTTCGCCGGAGAGGGCTGCCACGTGCCGTTCGCCGGAACCCTGGCAGGCGCGTGGTTGAGCGGGCAGGCGGCCGCCCACTCCGCGATGGCAGCACGCGGCGTTATAGCCACCTCTGTGAAATAAATTTGCAGGCGGATCTTGTTTTGCGCTGGCGCGGCTCCCACGTCGCGTCATATTAGAACATTACAAGAACATATATTATCCATGCCTGATTCTCACGACGACACATTTTACGACCCGAATGCGATTTTCCACGCCGATGGCCCGATCGACCCAGAGTTCATGGCCGACGCCATCCAGGCGTTGATGCGGACCCTACCGCTCGACACGCCGGAGCCGGACGCAACGAAGCAACGGCACATGCAGGCCGCTTTGACCGCGCTCGCCGCCACCAACCCGCGCGACCCGATCGAGGTGATGCTGGGGGTGCAGGCCATCTCCGCCTATCAGGCCGCCTGCGCCTGCTGGCGGATCGGGATGAATGCGCGCAACCCGCGCGGTGACAGCACCCGGCACATCAGCGCCGCCGCCACCGCCGCCCGCACCTTCGATACCATGCTGCGCGCGATCGAGCGGCGTCAGGCAAAGCCGCTGGCGGTCCCGGTCGGCCGTCCCGAACCCAAAATCTGGTTGGGGGACAAGGGCGGGGAAAGGTTGGACCGCATCGCCGAGCGTGTTCGCGGTAACGACAATGAGGCGTCGCCGCGGCACGAACAGGCCGTCGTCTGGCCGCGTGACGCGTTGGCAATCACCGACCAGGTGCGAGAGCAGGATCGAATCGCCGAGGAGAACAAGGGCCTCGATATTGCCAACACCGAGGGCATTCTACCCGGCGGCGGGATCATCATGCCGGAAGACCCGACCCCCCAGCAGGCCGCCTATATCGGCCGGCGGCTCGGGCTAATGTACAAGCGCGAATATTCCGAAAGCCTGCGCAAGGGGACCGGGGTCATTCCCAAGCTCAGGCCGATCCGCCCGGGTGACCTGATCTCCTGAAAGCAGGACCTATCGCCTCCGCATCGCACCGCCTTCGCATCGCAGCTTCGGCTGCCGGTGTGAGCCGAAACCAACTTCGCGGCCTTCGTCTCACTGGCCTGACCCGAATGCGCAGACGCCTGTGCGGATGCTGTCAGGATGAGTCATGATGTGTGATCACACGCTGGTCAGTTGTCTCGAAGTGCCCGAAAACCGCTCGATCAAGGCTGGGACGTTTGTCGCGGGCACCGGTCGGCTGAACAAATAACCTTGCATCTGCGCACATTGCTCGAGCTCCAGCCGCTGCGCCTGCTCCTCGGTCTCCACGCCCTCGGCGATGACCGACATTCCGAACGTCAGACCAAGGCCGACGATCGCGCGGACGATGGCGATTGCGTTCTGGTCGCGCGGCAGATCCTGCACGAAGCTTCGGTCGATCTTGATCTTGTCGAACGGAAACCGGCGAAGATAACTAAGCGAAGAATAGCCGGTCCCAAAATCATCCATCGAGATCTGCACCCCCATCGCCTTGATCTCCCGCAGGATTTCCAGAACGGCGGCGCTGTCGTGAAGCAGCACCGACTCGGTGACTTCAAGCTCCAGCCGGTTTGGCGCCAGTCCGCTCGCCGCCAATGCGGCGTGCACATTGTCCACGAGGGTTTCGTTGCGGAATTGCGAGGGTGACAGATTGACCGCGATTTTGATGGCCTCAGGCCAGGTCACCGCATCCAGGCAGGCGCGGCGCAGCACCCATTGCCCGATGATGCCGATCAAGCCGGACGATTCGGCGACCGGGATGAACGCGTCAGCCGAAAGCAAACCCTGGTCCGGATGCCGCCATCGAAGCAGCGCCTCGAACCCGGCTACCCGGCGCGATCCGGCTTCCACCAGCGGCTGGTAATGGACCTGGAATTCCTCGTTCACGATGGCCCGCCGCAGTCCCACCTCCAACTCACGCCGCACCTGCAGCGAGGTGTTCATGCTGTCCTCGTAGAAGCACGAGGTGCCGCGGCCGTTCGCCTTCGCCTGGTAAAGCGCGGTGTCGGCTTTTTTCAGCAGCTCGCGCGATGCCGAACCGTCCGCGGGCGCCAGCGCCATGCCGATGCTCGTGCCGATGTTGATCTGGTGGCCGTCGATCTCATAGTTCGACGCCGACCACCTCGATGATCCGAGCGGCCAGGACGTCGATCGCGGCCGGGTCGATTGCATTCAGCAGCACAATGGCGAATTCGTCCCCGCCCAGCCGGGCCACGGTGTCACCGTCGCGGACGCAGGCCTGCAGACGCTCGCCGACTTGCCGCAGCAGACCATCGCCGACGGGGTGACCCAGCGTGTCGTTCACCACCTTGAAGCGGTCAAGGTCGAGGCACAGCACCGCGAACCCGACGTCGCGGTCGAGTTGCGCCAGTGCCTGGTCAATCCGGTCTTGGAACAGAACCCGGTTCGCCAGCCGGGTCAGCGGATCATGGTGGGCTAGGAACGCGATCTGCGAAACGTTGGCCTGGAACACCGCCAGAGACTGCACGATCGTTCCCAACTCATCGCCGCGCGCCAATGCGTCGATGTTCACGTCGGAACTGCCCTTTGCGACATTCTCGGTCGCGGTCGCGATCCGCTTCACCGACCGGACGGTTGCGCGGGTCAGCAACGCGGCGGTGCCAAACAAGACCAGCGACCCCAGGACCGTGACGACGGCCAGTCTGATCCGAATCAGTTCAGCAAGCCGCGTGGACATTTCGGCACGCAGACTGGCCTGGCGAATGGCCCGGTCTGCCATCGCATTTATCAGCCCGAGCACCTTCGCGGCGTTCTTGTCGAACGGACTGAAGAACTCGACCGCGCTCGGGAAGTCGATCTCAAGCATCGATCCGAAGACATCGATCGCATCCCGATACAGCCGAATGTCGGAAACAACCTGCAAGACATTTTCGCGGTCTTCCTGCAGCCCCATCGCGCCCGACAGCGCCTCAATGCTATCGGCCAGCGCAGAGGTCTCTGCGATCAAACCGTCGATCTCGGCGGTGACTTTAAGGTTCGGTGCCTTGATGGCCTGCAGTGTCGTCAGCCGATACAGACTGCCGTTGATCTTTTGCAGTGTGGTCGCATCTTGCGCCAGGCCCATGGCGATCATGAGGTCGCCGCGGACCACGGTGCGCACCAGCGCTGACTGATTGTCAACGACGACAGTGCCGCGCCAGCCGATCCCGATAATCACGATCATGGCCAGCGCCGGGCAAAACGCCATCTTGAGCGCGAATGGCCAGTTGGCCAGCCTGGCGGAGCGAATGATCCGCTGCACGACTTTCAGCATGCGCATTCTGACGTTCGCAACGGGGGCGAATTGGATCAGCGCCGCCTGCCGGCCAATCGCCAGGGCGAACAAAAGCTTCCGAATGCGACGTCGGCTTGAAAGGAAATATCAGATTTTGCCCGCGACACCGCCCTTGCTCCTGCTTGAGGCATCGAGGCTTATGAGCAATAAAGCTTAAGAAAGTGTTTACTGGCCTAAATCGGTGCATGAGCTTCGCTGGACTTTGGTTTGAACCATTAACGTCTTGTTAAGACCTTGTTGCTAAGTTACGA
This sequence comes from uncultured Alphaproteobacteria bacterium, assembly GCA_963790515.1. Taxonomy (GTDB): domain Bacteria; phylum Pseudomonadota; class Alphaproteobacteria; order Acetobacterales; family Acetobacteraceae; genus Rhodopila. The sequence goes on from CAWBPF010000010.1 coordinate 54,029, forward strand.
GCCGCAAGATTCACCGAAAAGGTCTGCCGGTGCTCGGCCCACGGTTCCCCGCCATTTCCCGGCCTCGGCCGCCCACGCCAGACCTCGGCGCGTCAATGGGCGTTGGACTTGTGTCGGCAGGGACCTGATCGGTGACAGAGCAGGGGCCAAACATCGATCCAAAAAGCCTGACCGGTCAGTGCGCCAAGCGCTTTCTGCGTAAGCCATATCAGCAACCCATCGTGGTGCCCCAGCCTGGCCAGGGCGGCGCATCCGTTCTGCCACCTGAAATTCCCGGCCCGCCGCGGAGTTGCGCCTCCAGGGGCAGGCTTGCCGGACGGATACTCACGTTGCGCAGGCTTGCGGCAGTCATTCTGGTCGCAGCGTTTCCGCAGGTCGCGGCGGCAGAGTTCAGCGCCAAGGACGGACAGATCATTGGTCGCACGCTGAGCTATACCGGTAGCGGATTGACCGGCGTTGCCGTCATCGGCGTCGTGTTCGTGCCGGCCGATCACGCGTCCCGCCAGGAGGCGGAACGGATCCGAGCGGTGATTGGCGACGAAATGCCGACCGGCCGCATCCGGCTTCAGGCGCGCCTTGTCCCGGTTGACCAGCTTGGGGCAGTGACCGGCGTCAACGCGCTTTATATCACCTCGGGGCTGTCGGACAGCACCAATGCGGTGTTCGACGCCGCGCGGCGCCTGCAGGCCCTCACCATTTCGAACGATCTGGCCTGCGTTAAATCCGGCTGCTGCGTCGTGGGATTTTCGAGCGAACCGACCGTGCAGATCCTGCTCAACCAGGGGGCCGCCGAACAAATCGGCGTTCACTTCCTGCAGGCGTTTCGCATGCTTGTGCGGGAGAAGTAGGATGGCCGCGATCAGGCCAAAGAGCTGGACAGGCGCCGTTGTCCCCGGGTTCCGCCGATGCCGGCGCATCTTCGGTCACGCACTGGCCTTCCTTTTGTATACTGCGCCGCTGTATGGCCAGTCGGTCGATTACGCCGGCTTCGAGCAACTGTTCGACGAACCGGTGACCACCTCCGCCACCGGCAAGCCGCAGCGCATCTCAGAGGTGCCGGCGAACATGGAGATCATCACCGCGGACGACATCCGCCGCTCCGGCGCCGACAACATTCCGGACATCCTGCAGTTTGTCGCCGGGATCAACGTGCGCCGCTATGGCTTCGCCGCGGCCGACGTGGGCATTCGCGGCTACAACGAGACCAGCAATCCACGGCTGCTGGTGTTGCTTAACGGTCAGCAGGTCTACCTCGACGATCTCGGCCGCACCCAGTGGTACACTCTGCCGGTCACACTGGAAGAGATCCGTCAGATCGAGATCGTCAAAGGGCCCCAACACCGCGCTGTTTGGTTTCAATGCCGTTTCGGGCGTGATCAACATCATTACCTATGATCCATCGCAGGAAAGCGTGAACGTGGCGACCCTGCGTGGCGGCACGCAGGGCTACATGTCGCTTTCGGCGGTCGGCACCGGACGCATCGCCGACATCGGCGGCGTGCGGGTGGCCGCGGACGGGTTTCGCGCGCAGGAATTCGCCGCCACGGACGTGTCGCCAAGCGACCTGCCGTTCCGCGCTTCGCCCGAACGCGGTTCGGTCAGCCTGGATGCGCGGGTGCAGGCGACACCGAACATCCAGGTTTTCGTCTCCGGTCGCCGCGGTTGATACGCGCATCTGGGAAGCCACCTCGTCGCCCTACTACGGGACTGACTTCGAGCGCACCAACTGGCTGCGGGCTGGCCTCGCCGCGGATACTTCGCTGGGCCTGATCAGTCTGAGCGCTTACAGAAACGAACTCCTGTATGTCTATAATGGCGCGAGCGAATGGGAGAACATCAACGACACGGTCGTCGTCGTGCAGGCGAGTGACCTGGTCAAGCTCGATACCAGGCATACGATCCGGATCGGTCTGGACTACCGCGACAACACCGCGACGTCGTCCGCCGTGCTCGCGGGTAAAGTCGGGTACCAGGTGTTTTCCGCCAGCACCATGTGGGACTGGCAGATTACACCGTCACTGTCGCTGACCAACGCGGTCCGCTTCGACCACTTTGTGCTGAACCAGCGTGGTTACCTTGTTCCCGATGTCGGATTTCCGTCGTCGGCCTATAACGGTCGGTCTATCAACCAGCCCAGTTTCAATTCCGGCCTGGTTTGGAAGGTCACTGATCACGACACGTTGCGGCTGCTCGCCGCCCGTGGGCTGCAGCTTCCCAGCATCTATGACCTCGGGTTGCAGGATCGCCAGCCGCCTGGCCCGGACGGCCAGAGTTACCTGTTCCTGGGGCAGCCGAATGTCAGCGCTGCTTCTGTCAAGAATATCGAAGTGAACTGGGACCGAACGCTCCCGTCGTTGGACTCCACGGTGCGCGTCGCTGTCTTCGCCGAGCGCACGGACAACATTCTGATCAATCCCTATGAAACCCCGACCAGCGGTGATGGCGTGGTGCTGAACGGGGTGGAGGAGCAACGCTCGTTTGCCGCGAACGTCGGTTCCAGTTCCGCGGTCGGCAGCGAGATCGGATTGCGCGGGCACTCACCGTCCGGCTTTCGCTGGAATGGCAGTTATTCTTTTATCTCGATACGTGATCACTTGGCGATCAACCAGGACGGCATCTTCAGCCCACAGAATTTCCAGCAGGGGACGCCGAAGCACGCCGTGGTACTGGGCGGCGGCTACAGTTATGGACGCTGGGAGTTTGACGCCCAAAGCCGCTGGCAATCATGGTTTGTCGACTATCGCGCCAATCCGGTCGACGTCACGCTGGTGCCGGTGAAGGTCGGCAATTACGTCATGGCCAGCGCCCGCACCGGCTACCGCCTGACGGATAATATAACCGTGGCGCTCTCGGCCCAGCAGTTCAACGCGTCGCATCTGCTGGTTTCCGCCGGCCCGCCGGTCGAACGGCGGGTCTTTCTCAGCTTGTCCATTCACCTGTAGGGCGGCGCCGCAACGTTGTGTGTAATGCGCCGCCGGGCCATTGCGTTTAAGGCGCCGCGTCGGCGGAGGCGCTTGAGAATTTCGCCGAAGCCGTGGATCCTGGCGGTGCGGTCACCCGCCGAGGAAACACCATGGACCCTGCCGCCCTGCATGACCGGCTGACCGAGGGAAGCCCGATCAATGGCGCCGATCTTTCCGCCATCGACTGGCAGGACCGCGGCTACGACGACCCAGTGTTCATCGGCTGCAGCTTTGCCGACTCCCGTTTCATCAGCACAAGGCTGGCGGGTGGGCGGTTCATCAACTGCCGCTTTTTGCGCAGTCGGTTCTCGCATGCCGATCTCCGGGAAACCGTGTTCCAGGATTGCCTGTTCGTGGATCGCGCCGATCAGCCGGAGGGCTGCGGCTTCGCCTTCAGCGACCTGCGCAGTGCGCGCTTCGTGCGGAGCGACCTGTCATTCGCGACATTCGACCGGTGCGATCTTTTCTCTGTCGAGATGGAGCGTTGCAACCTGCTTGGGGCCAGCTTTACCCACGTGGACTTCAGTCATGCCTACAGCCGCAAGGTCGTGACGACGCGGGCGGCGTTTCGTAGCTGCAACCTTGAACTGGCCAATCTGGCGGAGCTGCGGCTGGCGTCCTGCGATTTGTCCGGCAGCCGCCTTCGTGAGGCCAACCTGGAGCGAACCGACCTGACCGATGCTGACCTGCGCGACTGTGACCTGTTCCAGGCCATCCTGGACGGTGCCCGGTTGGATCGGGCGGACCTGAGCGACGCAGAGATCAGCGGTCTGAACCTGCTGAGCCTGGCCAGCTTTTCCCGGCTCAAGATCAAGGCGGACCAGCAATACGCGTTGCTTTCGGCGCTTGGGATTGACGTCGATCCCTGAGCGCGATTGGGGCGAGCGACCCAGGCCCTGTTGCTCGTCGAGCACCGCCGGACCGACTTGCTGACGGGCATACTTGTCCGGAGCGCAGATCGGGCTGACCGTTGGCAGTCCGCGCGCACCTTCTCGTTGTCCGTGCGAGCAATTTTAGCAGTCTGCGTGTTCGAGTCATGTTGATTTGGCTCTGGCCGCGGGACATTGGCCCCTGTCACGGCGCCATCGTGGTGTGGCGTTGACCACGAGGCGCGCCGTTACCGGACGGCTGGATAATGAGGCGATCTGGCGGACCCGCAAATCCGCTGTTTTCATGACGGCCGGCCGCGGGCTTCTCTTGTAAGGCGGACCAACTCGCGCCGCACATCGGCTCCGTCCTTGACCGGCCCGGACCACGCGAAGCGGACGACCCGCTCATCAAGCGCCAGATCGAACCCGTCCACGTCCGCGGTGACCATCCGCCAGTCCCCGGGTGTGCCGGCGATCGCAGCCAGAGCGTCCGGATGGTCGCGGTTGCAGTGGGACAGGATTCCGGCCTCGGATGCCGCGATCGTCGCCACCGCGTCCGCGTCCGGCGCCAGGTCGGCGGCCTTCAGCCGGAAGGCGCGTGCGAAGCCGCCCACCAGCAGCCCTGCCGCCAACTTGATCCGCCATGTCGCGAAATCGCCAAAGTCCGCGTAAAGCGACGCATAAGGATGCACCGCCAGATAGCGCGCCTTCAGCGCCGCGTCATCGACGACCTCGGCCATGCCGGTCACCGTCACGCGTGGCGTCGTCTGCGGGTTGGCCGTTTCCGCTGTGCCGCTGACCATCACCGAGCATCGCGGATCGGTCATGAGATGGCGCGTATGTTCCGACAGACGTGACAGTAGCAGCAACAGCGATCCATCCGGCATGCAGGCCGGGGTTACCAACGAGGCGAACGGCTGGCCCGCGGCGCTGGTCGCCAGGCACCCGCTCCGCGCCGCCCGCAGCAGGCATCGGGCCTGCCAGGCGGGGGTTTGATCGGCCGGGGTATTATTTCCGGAGTCAGATGCCATATTTCGTTCACTCCTCGTCCGCAATCCGCCACAATCGTCTGCTACATCGTGCTAAGATGGTAAGCAGGATCATCAAGGAACCCACGATGAAGCAGACCATCGCCCTGGTTGACGACGACCGCAACATCCTGACCAGCGTGTCCATGACCCTGGAGCAGGAAGGCTTCACCGTCCGCACCTTCACCGATGGTGAAAGCGCCCTGCAGGGGCTGACCGCCCGGCCGGTGGACCTTGCCGTGCTCGACATCAAGATGCCACGCATGGACGGGATGGAACTGCTGCAGCGGCTGCGCCAGCGCAGCTCGATGCCGGTGATCTTCCTGACCTCGAAGGACGAGGAGGTCGACGAACTGATGGGTCTGCGGCTCGGCGCCGACGACTACATCACCAAGCCGTTCAGCCAGCGCCTGTTGCTGGAACGCATCCGGGCCCTGCTGCGCCGGAATGAGGCCGGCAAGGCCGAGGGGTCCGGCACGGCGCCCGGCGGCGTGATGACCCGCGGCGACCTGGTGCTGGACGAGACCAAGCACCAGTGCACCTGGAGCGGGCACGATATTCAGTTGACCGTCACCGAATTCCTGCTGGTCAAGGCCCTGGCGGCGCGTCCAGGCATGGTGAAAAGCCGTGACCAGCTGATCGATGCCGCCTATGGCGAGAACATTTACGTCGACGACCGCACCATCGACAGCCACGTCAAGCGCATCCGCAAGAAGTTCCGCACCGGGACCGAAGAGTTCAATCATATCGAAACGCTTTACGGTATCGGCTATCGCTACAAGGAGCAGTGATTGCCCGACGGCGGCTTCCTCTCTGGTCTGACCGGCACCGGCGCCCCGACGAGGCGGTTCCGCCAGCGCTGGATATCGCCTTTGCTGCGGCGGATCCTGCTGGTCAACGCGCTGCCTTTGGCGCTGCTGGTGGTCGCGCTGCTGTATCTGGACCAGTACCAGAACGGGTTGCTGGAGGCACAGGTCACCGCGCTGCGTGAGCAGGCCCGGGTGTTCGCCGGCGCGCTGGGTGAAAGCGCGGTCCGCACCACCGATCCGGACAATCCCAAGCTGGTGTCGGAGGTTGCGGCGTCCCTGTTGCGTCGCCTGACCGAACCGACCCCCGACGCCCAGGCCCGGCTTTACGCGCCCGACGGCACGGTGCTTGGCGGATTCGCGCCTGCGCGAGGGGCCGGGCGGCATCATCACCACCGAACCTTTGCCGCCGCCGCTCGGATCATGGGCCGGTGCTGGCAACGATCGGCTGGCTGTATGACCGCGTGCTGGCGCTGCTGCCGCATCATGCGCCGACGACGATGGTCGATACTGACGCCATCGGCCGGGGGTGCCGACTGGCAGCCCGACGTCAAGGAGGAACTGCGCCTCAACAGCGCCGGCAACAGCAACGAAACCGCGCCCTACATCCGACGCACGCGCGACAACCGGCTGCTGGTCACCGTTGCGGTGCCGGTGGAGCGGGACAAGCACACCGTCGGCATCATCTCGCTGACGCGGGAGGCGCGGGAGGTTGATGAAAGCCTGTTCACGGTGCGGATGTCGATCCTGGCGCTGTTCGGCATGGCGCTGCTGCTGACGGTACTGCTGTCCTGGTATCTGTCGCTGACGATCGCCCGTCCGATCCTGCGACTGGCGGAAGCCGCGGCGGATATGCGGGAGGGCGGCGGGCGGTCCGGCAGCGTGCCGCCGGCACTGCTTCGGCGTCGCGATGAAGTCGGTGCGCTGGCCTCGGCGCTGTCGGACTCCGCCGCGGCGTTGTGGGAGCGGATGGACGCGACCGAACGCTTCGCCGCGGATGTTGCACATGAAATCAAGAATCCACTGTCGTCGATCCGCAGCGCCATCGAAACCCTGCCGCGGATCGAGGACCCGATCCGCCAGCGGCAGTTGCTGACCATCATCGCCCAGGACGTGTTGCGGCTGGACCGGCTGATCAGCGACGTCTCCGACGCGTCCCGGCTGGATGCCGAGTTGTCGCGTGTCACCGCCCAGCCGGTTGACGTGGTGCCGATCCTGCGGACGCTTCAGCAACTGGACGAGGCCACGCGCGACGAGGATGACGATCCGAAGCTGGAGGTCATCGCACCACCGAGCGGATTGTCGGTCTGGGCGGTCGAGGACAGGTTGGTGCAGGTGTTGCGCAATTTGATCGGCAACGCCCAGTCGTTCAGCCCGCCGGGCGGCCGGATCATCGTGCGGGTGCGGGAATCCGGCGGGATGGCCGAACTATGCGTCGAGGACGACGGCCCGGGTATTCCGGATGCCAACCTTGAGCATATTTTCGATCGGTTTTACTCGGAACGGCCGACGGGCGAGAGCTTTGGCCAACATTCGGGCCTTGGTTTGTCGATCAGCCGGCAGATCGTCGAGGCCTTGCACGGACAAATTTCGGCCGAAAACCGCCGCGACAGCACTGGTCGCGTGCTTGGCGCGCGATTTATCGTTCGTTTGCCAATTGTATAGCGTGTGGGGCGCATTGCAGTGATGAGCGTGGCTTGGCTGCTGCCCGCGTCGGCAACCGCAACCGAAAGCTGACCGGATTGCTGGCAGCCGGGCCGCAACCGGACTGATTGCAGCCGGGCTGCACAGGCATTTCGACAAGCCGACCGCTCCGAGGTCCGCCGACTGACGTTGGCGGACGCCTGGACCGGCACTCTAGCTCGTTGTTTTCGCAGCCAGTTTTGTCAGCCGGACTGTTGTCAGTTCGGCTGCTGCGGCTCGATCGTCCGAAACATCACACAAGCATATTATCGCGACACGGAGAACACCCAAATTCGATGCGGCAGCGCCCGAAATTTGGTTAGTGCCTTGATTTAGTTATGTACACAAATCGAATTTGTTGCATATTAAAGGATTGTGCCGAATTCTACCATATATAAATCGATATAACACCAATTCGCTTTCGGCACAGGCCCGGCACCGTCACAAGTTTTAGCCAAATTATCGTGCGGTGTGAACATTCGGCCCCGAGACGTGGTTAAACTTGCGGTATCTCTACACTCATGGGAGGCACCCATGCCGTTTGATGGACTTGGCTATGTAACCTCGACCACCACTGCCAAGCCTTCGCTCTGGACGCGTCTTACCCAGTTCGTCTTGGGTGCTCCTCCCGTGGCGAAAATCGATCCCGCTACAAGCATTTCAGCCTGTACCCGCGGGTCAGCCCGATGCCGTTACCCTACAGGTCCTAACGGTCGGCCGGGCGCTGATCGAAGACCGGAAGGATTGGGTCCAGCGGCGGTACGAAACGCGTGACGGCCGGCGCTGTGCCGTTGGCGCCCTGCGCGGTGCCGCCAGGTTGATGAACCTGCACGGGCCGCAGACCGGAGCCAACACGATCCTGTTGTCGGTTGCCATGAGCCGCGGCTTCAATGACATCGAGAGCATGAACGACAACTCCAGTCACCGTCAGGTGATATCGGCATTCGACGAAGCCATCTCACGGGCCCGGCAGTACTCGGGAGATCGCTGATCAGCGCAGGCACTTAGCCTGGAGAGGCTGGCAGGTTGGCCAGTCGCTCCAGACTTTGTCACGCCGCGTAGGGTTGATCAGGGCTTCTCGGGTTGGAAGAACCGAGCCCGGCGACACCAGCGGCGACCCGTTACTGGCTGGCCGCACCGTTCGTCTGCAGTACCGAAAGTATCGATGCGGCCTTCAGCGTACGGGCCAGCGCACGTGTCGCGGCGGTTGATCCGTCGGCCGACGCTCGTGTCAGGGGTCGGTGAGGCGCTAGCGGGCGTTTCCGGTGTTACCGGAATCAGCCGTCGGCCGCCAGGCGCGGCCATCTCGGGACAGCAGGGCATCGGCCTCGGCCGGGCCGTCGCTGCCGGACGCATAGTTGGGGAAGTCGTCCGGCGTTTCGGTTGACCAGGTCTCCAGAACCTTCCCGACCACGCGCCAGGTTTCTTCGACCATGTCGGCGCGATTGAACAGGGTCTGGTCACCTGTCATGACGTCGTAGATCAGCGTCTCGTAGCCGATATTCGGCTCCTTCGGAAACCAGTCGGCGTATTTGAACGCCATCCGCACCGCCGCAAGGTCGACGACCGGTCCGGGACGCTTGACTTCGAACTGCAGGGCGATGCCTTCATCCGGCTGGATTTGCAGCAGCAGCCAGTTGGGCGGCAGGGCGGCGACGTTGGTGTCCTCGAACGGGGCGAAGGGCGCCGGCTTGAAGCGAATGGCGATCTCCGTCACGCGGCGGGACATGTGCTTGCCGGTGCGCAGGTAGAACGGCACGCCGGCCCAGCGCCAGTTGTCGATCGCCAGTTGCATCGCGACGTAGGTTTCGATTGCCGAATCCGGCGCGACGTCCTTTTCCTGCCGGTAACCGAGCACGCCGTTGGGACCGGGACCGTACTGGCCGCGGACCGCGTCCTCGGGCGCCACGGTGTGCATGGCCGAGAACACATCGGTCTTGCGGCTGCGCACGGCATGGGCGTCGAAGCCGGCGGGCGGTTCCATCGCGACCATCGCCAGAAGCTGGAACACGTGGTTGGGGACCATGTCCCGCAGGGCGCCGGTTTTTTCGTAAAACCGGCCTCGGGATTCCACGCCAACGGTTTCGGCGACGGTGATCTGGACGTGATCGATACGGTCGCGGTTCCAGATCGGTTCGAACATGCCGTTGGCAAAGCGCAGCGCCATGATGTTCTGCACCGTCTCCTTGCCGAGGAAATGGTCGATCCGGTAGATCTGGTGCTCCTCGGCGCAGCGCAGGATGGTGGCGTTCAGTGCCTTGGCCGAGGCCTCATCGTGGCCGAACGGCTTTTCGATCACCACGCGGCGCCAGTGCTCCGGCTTCTTGCCGTCCTGGTCCCAGTTTTCCTCGAACAGGCCGGCCTTGCCGAGGTGGGTGACAACCGGACCGAAGAAGCGGTCCGCGATGGCCAGATAGAACAGGCAGTTGCCGCCGGTGTCGGATTGCTGGTCGAGATGCTGCTTCAGCTTTTGCGTACAGGCCGTCGTCGTTCAGGTCGCCCTTGATATAGGCGATGTGGCCGGTCAGGCGCTTCCAGGTGTCTTCATCGACCTTGTCGATCCGGCTTTCGCTGGCTGCCTTGCCGACGAAGCTTTCCATCATCTTGTGCAGGCTGTCGCGCCACTTGTCGGCATCGAGGTCGGCAAGATCAACGCCGATCAGTTCAAAATGCTCGGGCAACAGGCCGGTGGTGGCAAGGTTATACAGCGCCGGGACCAGCAGCCGCTTGGTCAGGTCGCCAGCCGGCACCGAAGATGACCATGGCGCAGGGGCCGGGCGGTTTCGCGGTGCGCCGGGGCGGGGCATTCAAAACCTGAGCGATGCTGTGAACTGGTTCGGTCATGGACAACAGATGAGGCCTTTTACCCTGGTTTTGGCTACACGTTGGAGTGAGCCGAAGAGATGAAACCGCATTGCAATACTCGCGGACCGGGACGCGTCTGTTGCCTTGGACCGGGCGGGCGATAATACAGGCGGATGGGGTTGGCCGCGTTTTACGAAGATTACCGGGCGTGGGGACCTATTGGGAAGGGGGCCTGTCGCGGCGCCGGGGCGGGCGGTGAGTGCCGGCAAGCGCGGTCATGAGGCCGCCGCAGTGGCTGGGTCCGGCGCCAGACAGATCGGCTGGCCACAGGCTCACATTTTCGTGAAGGACAATTCGAGATGTCTTGTTGCAAACTTCTTCGGCGAACCTGTAACGTCTTCATTAGTCAGTATCTTTCTAATAACAATAAATACTGACTGAAGAACGTCAAAGTTGTCTCTCCGAGCGAGGTGCGCAATGAACCCAAACGCGGGCGTGATGTGGCGTGAGGTGTAAGCTGCGTGTTGCGCTGATCTGCCTGGTGGCCGCGGGCCTGGGGGATTTCATCGTCACTGCAGCGCGCGGCGATGATGAGTTTGGTCAACGCACGTCGATACTGCGCGGGCGTCAGGGCGTCCATGCGAGCCGAATGAGGCTGGGTGTGACGGGGATGGCTGCGGTCACTGATTGCGCTGATGTCAAGCCATACACCGCATATCGCTTTGTCGCCGGCGTTGACGGATGCCCGCAACCGCTCTCGGCGTCGGCTCTTGCGGAACTGCATGACCCGTTCGCGGTCAATGTGCTGCAGAAGGGTGGCGGGCAGCCGAATTTGTGGCCGTCCAGTGTCGAGCAGATCGTCGGTCTGGTTTCCACCGTCCCGGGCTTTGCCGCCAATCAGAAAAGCTACCTGCTGGGTGAGGGGAGTCAGATTACGGCCAGTGTCGTGTCTCGCGATGCCTCCCGCGACCTGCGCTACGTAGTCTCCTGGGGGGCCAATTCGTCCCCGTCGGTCTTCCTGAGCGCGGCGCCGACCGGCACCCATCCCGGGCGCCCGGCCTCGTTTCTGCAGGTGATCGGCTATGACCAGACAAAAAACGTGTTCAATTACTACCAATATGTCTCGGATGAAGATGTCCTGGGGTCGGGCGGAACGACGCGCACATGGTCGTGGGCGGGCAACTCGACGGCATCGCGCGGCCAGCAATCCGCGGGGCAGGGGTGTTTCGGCTGCCACATCAACGGCGCGCTGAACATGAAGGAGCTTGTGACGCCATGGAACAATTGGAACTCGCCACGCGCCGCGATCAGCGCGGGCAATGTTCCGGCGGCGCTGGCGCAGGACCCGCTGTTCGCCGGGCTGAGCGGGGCCGACGTCCTGCAAAACAATTTCCAGGGCCTGCAGTCGCGCTATACGCAGGGGCTGGTGGCGTCGTCGGTAAAGAACGGCACCGTCAGCAACGTCCCCGCACTGCTGAAGCGGCTGATCGAGACCACCACGATCAATTTCCAGTCGTCGTTTTCCAAGCCGGTTGATACCACCGACGTGCAGGTGCCGGCTGACTTTTTCATATTCCACAGCGCGCTGACGATGCCGCAGATCAACCTGGCGTTCGCCGTGCCGCCGACGCTGAAGATAGGCCGGTCGACGAACGATGCATTCGTGTCGCAGCACAAATTCTCGCTGGAGCAACGCGACGCACAGCCGTTTTATCAGCAGCCGGGCAGCAATTTCTTCGCCTTCTTCGTGCCGGTGCCGGCCTTCGAGGACATGGTCGCGATCCGTGAGTTGATCAACCAGAAGGTGATCGACGCGAATTTCGCTGCCTCGGTCCTGCTGGTGGATTTCCCCAACCCGGTTTTTTCGGCGCAGCGCAGTGCGCTGATGAAATATGCCGCGCAAATCACGACCGCGCAGGTCCTGGTGAGCGGCTCGGCGAATGCGCAGGGTGTGCCAGCACAGTTCCTCGCACTTGTGACGGCGGCGGCCAAGGGTCAGCCGCCATGCGACCCGGCGGGCCTGGCGCGTTGCACGCCGGAGCAACAATTCCTGTATTTTGCCGGCCAGGGCGACTGGCAGCAACGGGCGCTGGGTCAGATCAATCCCTACTTCGCCGCCATCGATCAGCGGATCGGTACCGACGGCGGGGCGGGTGACTACCTGACAATGTCGGTTTCGCGCCAGAAGCAGTTCAGTACTGTGCCGGGCGTGGGGAATTTTGATGAATTCTCACTGCTGCTTCCCAGCAACGACCTTGTGTTCAGCAAGTGCAAGCGGATGAACGTGGATGGTACCATTGGCGATGACCCGCTGTGGGCGTATCCATGCCAGTAACAAGAGTCGCCAACTCAGTAAATAGCAGTCGCTGTTCCGGGCACTGATCTGGCGCCGATTTTGGAAGCAGGTCGGCGGCTGTGTTTCGTGTTTGATCTGGAAATTCAATCGACGGAGGAAACCATGCCCATACTCAAGCAGTTCGCCCCACCGGCAAACCAGGCCGACCTTAGTGGCACCGATCAGGAGAACCTCGCGCTGCAATGGAGCGGGAACGTGAACCGGTGGACAGAAACCGCGATCCTGGGTGATCCGTGGGGAAGCCTGTTCGACCAGAACCGCACCTTCTACTATAACCCGTTGACGACGGACGCTGCCAACAACCCGATTTCCAAGCCGATCGCCTGGACGGCGTTCCCGAACCGCATCCTGCTGTTTTTCCCGAACGCCACGTTCCTGCAGCAGATGGGCTATGCCGAAGGCGTGCACGAGGACGGCAGCTTCGGACCGCCGCCCAGTGTCAACGGGGCAGCGTATCGCCCCGGCGGTCCGCGTGGCTGGCAGGATGAATACTGCGAATGGATCGCGACGCGGGACGCCACCGGCAAGGTCACCCACGTCGACTTCACGTGTGAGAATCCGGAGTACTGGTTCAGCCTTTGGCGGGTTAATCCCGGCCGCGTGCTGTCGCTGTATCAGGACCTCGTCAGCCCGGCGGTGAAGCTTGAAGACCTGTACTTGCGTGACGGCAACAACGATCCGGTTGTAGACCGGGCGACCGGGCTTCCGGCGTATAACCCGTTCAACCAGTGGAACTCACAGCCTGCGCAGGGCGCGGTGACCGGTGCGGTGCACCTTATTTCCGGGCCGAACACGCTGAACGCGGAGATTTACCTGGCGGCGGCGGCGACCTTGCTGCGCGAGCAGGGCGGGCAGCCGGTCACCGATCCGGATCAACTGATCCAGTGCAGCCGGTTCGGCACGCCTGGACGCAACAGCGATCCGCACATCGGTTCGGAAGTGAACAGTGTCATCATCGGCGGCGGCCTGGTGGCTTCGCTGCAGGATCCGGTCGGGCTCTATATCCAGACGCCCGATTTCAGCGGGTACAGTCTGCCGTCCGATCCGAAGCTGCCGGCGGATGCCGACGTTTCGGAGTGTTGGAGCATCGTGCGCGGACATGCGCGCGGGGCGAACGACAATGTGGACTTCATCCTGCACGCCCGTTTCGAGATTCCGCAGCGATGGAAGCAGGCCGGCGTGTCCTTCACGGTGGGCGACATTCAGATCAACGGCAACACCATCCAGTACGGCGCGCAGATCACGCAGACGTTCCAGATTGCGTTACGCGGCCTGGCCTTGCCGACAACGCTTCCGCCGGAGAAGACCCAGCCGTGCCAGGCGCCAAATCCAAAGAGCATTCCGACGCCGCAGGGGGTGCAGGACCTCGATCTGTTTATGGCCGGCTCCACATCGTCCGCGGTGACCTTAATCGAGCAGGGAACGAGTGTGGCCAATATCGTCGTGCTCGCCGCCAACACGACGCAGCAGACGACGATCGCCTTCACCGGCGCCCCTGGCGTCACCGTCGCCGTTACGAATTTCCAGAACACTTCGGCCGGCGGGCAGGATTCTCAGGTGTTCACGGTCACGATCACGGCCGCGGCGAATGCCGGGCTTGGCGATCGCGCCCTGCAGCTTACCAACGCCGATGGCACCGCGGGGCCGGTCGCACCAGGGATGCTGAGCATCGTGGCGCCGGGGACGCTGGCCAAAGCGCCCATGCTGGCGATGCGGGCGACGGGGCCCAAGGTTGCGGCCTCGGCATCGCTTGCCGCGGCGATGGCCAAGCGCGTGGCGCATCGTCACAACGCTCAGCGCGGCCACGCGACGGCGGGCGTTCGCCATGGCCGCACCGAACGGTCCTAACCAGCGGATAGAATTTGTCGGGTGGTAGCGTCGGCTTTCATCTTCCAGCCGCTGATGTGGTGCCCCTATCCCGGCGCCCGGGAACCGATCTTCGGGACCGGGGCACCGGGGGGCGGGGCGCCGGGGGCGGAAAGGCCCGCGCGGCGTCGGCAGGGGTTGGCTGCCGCGCGTGCGTTTGGGCGGGGCGACGGACCACCTCGGCGGGCCGGATTTAGAGGGATGGGTTGGCGGGAAACACGCCGGTCACGGGCGGATTTCGTTGCTTGAGCGTGCGATACGAATTGATTGCGGAAAGTGTGTCGATTTTGCAACTGCCCGGGAGCCAGGGGACCGCTTGTGGGCCGAGCGGATTGGGTGGTGTAGACGTTTGTCATTGATGCATTCCGGGTGTCGGGCTGGCCTTTCGCTATGATTTCGTAGCGAAACCTGCAGCATTCCGCAGCGATTTTCCCGGTCTGGAACATCAAAGTCCAGCCGGTGTGGCTCCGGTCGTTCAGGACTTGCCGGTGGGCTGGTGACCGATGGCGGGCAGTGGTTTGACGGTGGATTCGTGACGTGTGCGTTCGAGGCGGCGTCTGCCGCCCGGACAAACTGAAAAATCTGATTCCTGAGTCGTGAAGTTGGTTTAACACCATAGCGTTTCCATGCTAGCTTCGTAATGACGATGCCGTCGCACGACAACGGGCCTTCGCCCAGGCAGGGAGTAAGCGTGGCCTAATGTCTTTTGTCGGTATTGCGTGCGACTGGTATGCGCGAAACCGGGAAGTGTTGACGGCTCTTGGTGCTTTGCTGGGGGGTGGACTTATGACGTGGGGGGCGCTGCAACAGCCAGCGTTCGCTGCTCTCCGGCTGAAGGAACGTCAAGAGTCGCATCGACCGCCCGGTACAACCGAAGTATTCAGTAAAGCCGTTGATCAGTTAGGCAGCGTCAAAGCGCAAATCTGTCTTGGCGGTATTTATACTTTGGAGCGTATTTCGCGCGAGAGCAGGCATGACCATTACGTCGTCATGGAAGTTCTCACGGCGTTTGTTCGGGAACGTGCGCGATGGAGCGGGCAGGAAGGCGTGCCGTCGACGCCGGCGACAAGCGGTCGCCAGGCGAGCAACGACCTGAAGTCGTCGCGCCGGGAAATGGCCAAGGACGTCGCGGCTGCCCTGGCGGTCATCATTCGGCGTGAAAACGCCTGCAAGGGTCGCGAGGGTTCGCGCATTGACCTGAGGGGGACCAATCTCGGTCCGGTGGATTTCGCCCACGCGCCGTTGCGAAAATCCAACCTGTCGGGCACCAATCTGATCGGCGCCAACCTGGTGAGCGCCAACCTGTCCGGTGCCCACATGAGCCGAGCGAACCTGCGGGGGGCGAGTTTGATCGGCGCCAGCCTGGCACGGGCGAACCTTTGCGGGGCGGATCTCAGCTTGGCCAATCTGCGCGGGGCGGATCTGCATGAGGCGGATATCAGCTGGGCTGACCTGAAAGACGCGAGCCTGTATGGGGCCAATCTCGCGGGAGCGACGGTGATCGAGGCCCGGCTTGGCGGGGCGTGCCTGCATGGGGCGAACCTGCACCGGTCGAATTTCGGCGGGTCCGACCTCAGTGACGCCCAGATTGGCGGAGCGAACCTCAGTAATGCGAACCTGAAGAATGCCAACCTGGCGAGGTCAATGCTTAGCCGATCCAATCTCAACGAAACGAACCTTTACGAGGCAGATTTTAACGGGGCTGATCTGCGTGCGGCGAATTTGAGCGGGGCGGACCTGAGCTGGGTTGATCTCAGCAACGCGTTGCTGAGTTGGGCGGACCTGAGGGGGGCGATCCTGTATGGCGCGAACCTGAAGGGCGCCGACCTGAGCGGCGCGGATCTGCGAGGCGCTGATATCAGGCGGGTGGATTTGAGCGGGGCCAACATGCGCGATGCCATCCTGCAAGGGGCGGTCCGGGAGGCGGGATTTGTCGAGGAGACAGTTGCTGCCTCCATCGAGCCTGACGGGACGACGGAGGCTTATGCTGTGGAGGCGGCGGATGAATTGGTCCCGGTCGAGGCTGACGCGATGGAGTCCCGGCCCGAACTCGACACCGCGATGGTTCAGGATCTCATTTCGGCCGAGGTGATTTTCCTGGACGCCGTTGAGCCGTATCGGTTTCCGGCTGATCTGCGAGTTTCGGCGCGGCAGGCGCAGCCCGCCTGGGCTTCGGCACCTCGGGCGGGATAGGACGACCAGCGGACCCGGGATTTGGCGGTCAGGTCAGCCAGGGCGGGACCGGCAGGTTCTTTTCACGCAGGAATGCCGGGTTGAACAGTTTCGATTGATACCGCGATCCGCCGTCACACAGGATCGTCACGATCGTGTGGCCCGGACCCATTGCCCTGGCGACCCTTATGGCGGCGGCGATATTGATGCCGGCCGAGGTGCCGACTGACAGGCCCTCGTGGATCAGGACGTCGAAAATCTGCTCCAGCGCCTCGGCGTCGGGGATGCGTTCGGCGTCGTCGATTTCCACGCCGGCCAGGTTGTCCGGCACGCGCGACTGGCCGATGCCTTCGGTGATGGACGATCCCTCGATCGACAGGTCGTTGCTTTTCACCCAGCCGTAGAGGCCGGAGCCGTGCGGGTCGGCGAGGACTATGCGGACATCGGGGTTGCGTTCCTTTAGCGCCAGGGAGACGCCGCCGAGTGTGCCGCCGGTGCCGCAGGCGCAGGTGAACGCGTCGATCTTGCCGCCGGTCTGGTCCCAGATTTCCGCGCCGGTGGTGATGCGGTGACCTTCGCGGTTCGCCAGGTTGTCGAACTGGTTGGCCCAAATGGCATTGCCGGTCTGTTCGGCCATTTCCTCGGCAAGGCGGCGGGAGACGTGCACGTAGTTGCCGGGGTCACGGTACGGCTTGGCCGGGACGAGGCGTAGGTCGGCGCCGATCATGCGGAGGAAGTCGATCTTTTCCTGCGACTGTGTCTCCGGCATCACGATGACACTGCGGTAGCCGCGGGCGTTGCCGACGAGGGTCAGGCCGATGCCGGTGTTGCCGGCGGTGCCCTCCACGATGGTGCCGCCCTGGCGCAGGGTGCCGCGCTCTTCGGCGTCGGTGATGATCGCGAGGCCGGCGCGGTCCTTGACCGATCCGCCCGGGTTCATGAACTCGGCCTTGCCGAGGATGGTGCAGCCCGTTGCTTCGGATGCTCGGCGGAGCTTGATGAGGGGCGTGTTGCCGATCGCCTGCGCCAGGTCGTCTTGCCAGGTGGTGCCGTGATACAAGGCTGTCATTAGGTCCCTCATTGCCCAGCGGAGTGTCAGTATGGTCGAGAATGTCGCGCCAATCCAAACATGGGAAGCCTTGCGGGCGGATCCCAATGCCAGGCTGGTGGATGTGCGCACCGACGTGGAGTGGAATTTCGTCGGTGTCCCCGACCTGAACGCGGTGGGCAAGCAGACGGTTCTGATCCCGTGGCAGGTGTATCCGACGATGCAGCGGAACGGGTCGTTCGAGGATCACCTCAGGCAGGCCGGGCTGACCGCGGACGACCGCATCTATTTCATCTGCCGCAGCGGCGCGCGCAGCATGGCGGCGGCCGAAGCGGCGAGGGCGGCGGGGTTTCCACATGTGTTCAATGTCGCGGACGGGTTCGAAGGGCCGCCTGACGCCGAGGGTCATCGCGGGACGGCGGCTGGCTGGAAGGCGGACGGCCTGCCGTGGAGGCAGCGGTGACACTGGTATTTTATCACGCGCCAGGATCGAGTTCGATGGCGGTGCATATCGCGCTGCACGAGGTCGGGGCGGAATTCGAGGGCCGGACGATCTTGCTTTCCGCCCGTGAGCAGGATCCGCCGGAGCTGCGGGGCTTCAACCCGGAAGGGAAGGTGCCGACGCTGGTGATCGATGGCCGGCCGCTCACCGAGGTTGCAGGGATATTGTACTATCTGGCGAAGCGGTATCCGGCGGCGGTGTTGTTCCCGGTCGGCGACACAGAGGCCGAGGCGCACGTCATTTCCTGGATGTCGTTCATAGCTTCGACGCTTCATCCGGCGCGGCGGCAGGGGGTCGAGCATGCAAAGGCCGTGTATCAAGTGGCGAATCAGCGATTAGCCGGGCGGATCTGGACGTGTGGGGCTTATTCGATCGCGGATATCCACCTGTTCCGGCTGTTCTGGCGGTTTCGGGGGTCGCTGGGGGCTGACCGTGGGATGTTCCCGAACCTGAGTGCGCATCATGACCGGATGATGGAACGGCCCGCGGTGCGCAGGACGCTCGAGGTGGAAGCGGCGTTGGGGTACAACTTGCCGGCTTGAGGCGGCTGGCCGCGGCTTGTCGTTATGCAGTGAGCGGAGCCTGCCGCCGTGCGAGCGGCACTGGCGGAGATCGTGTTCTTCGGCAATTCGGCTGCCTGGCCTGCACTGGGCGCGGTTAAGTGCGGGGACCGCCGGCCGCATCGTGGGCCGGGGCACATCTTGCCGCGTCGTTTGGGGGCGCGGTACAGAATTCGGTGAAGTACCGGAATCCGTGTGTCACTTTGTCGCATAGTTCAGGCCGGGTATTTACTCTTTATTAAAGATTTGCCTGATAGTAATTCTGCTTCATCGTCTCGGTAGCATCCGATGCAGACACTATTGTTGGCATATCTTCTTGCCGCGGGGGCGGCATCGGCGCTTTTCGTTGCGGTGGGCCTGCGAAGCACCTACGTCATGTCAGCGCGCATGACCTCTTCCCGCGATTTCGGTTGGACGTCGGTCAGACCGCATGTTGAACCGGCGGCGCAGCGGTGGAGCCATGTTGACGCGTCATTTGACGTGGCGCTCAAGCGGCTTGGGCCGGTCATTGCCAGCCGGAATATCACGATCGACGTGGCGTTGTTGCCTGCCCTGGCGGTGCCGGTGCCGGCGCCGGCGCTTGCCGATATACTGGAGGCCCTGGTTTCGCGGACGATCCATGGAATGGCGGCGGGAAGGCTTCTGATGACGGCCTGGGAAAGTGATGGCCGGATTGCTGTCCGGGCGATCGGCGATGCTGGTGATCCCGACCCCGTCACGCGGAACGGCCCAGCGCGTGGCCTGACGGAACTGGTTTCTCTGTATTGTGGCACGGTGAACATCGACGCCTGGGCGACCGGCTCGATCGTTACGATCTGGCTGCCTGGCGTTGAACAACGGGTTGACGCCAATCCGGCAACAGCGTCCGACGCTCTGGACCACGGCGGACAAGCGTAGCCGGGCGCGATGATCGGAAGCGGACCGGTCCTTGACTGGGGTCATCGGTAACCGGACCACAACGCCCGAGGTGGCGCAGGGTTGCACCGACCGTTGCGGCTTGCGGGCATTTGGATCACGGTGGCCGAGAAACGATGCGATCTGTACTATTGCAGTTGCGGCCCAGATGGATTGCGCCTAAGGAACGTTCGTCTCCGGACCAACCTCTCAGTACGAGTGAAGGCTGCCGGACGTTGATAAAGTCCAATCCATTGATGATGCCCAGTCCGACACGAAGCCCGCCTGCAGGACTGGCCCGGTCGTTCCGGCATGACATTGGTGTGCCATGTTGAACTCGTCGCGGCATCTTCGGTGGCCTTGCCTCGTTCGGGACCGTCATCGCGGCGCGCGCTGATCAGGCGCCGCCGGTGGATGAATGGCGGGCGTTCAAGTCACGTTTCCTGTCCGATGACGGGCGGATCATCGACAACGGCAACGGCGGCGTCTCGCACAGCGAGGGGCAGGGATGGGGCCTGCTGTTCGCGGTGGCGGCCAACGACCAGGCGAGTTTCGATCTCATCCTGGGCTGGACGGCCCGCGTGCTGCGGCGACCCCACGATGCTCTGCACGCCTGGCGGTATGTCCCCAAGGATCAGCCATCGGTTCTCGACCTCAATAACGCTGTGGACGGGGATATGTTCATCGCGACCGCGCTGATCCATGCCGGTCGGATGTGGGGACGCCCCGATCATTTGTTGGTCGCGGCCGCGATCGGTCGCGACATCCTTCGTCTGCTGGTCAGGCGGGTCGGACATTTCACCGTCCTGCTGCCGGGTGCCGAGGGTTTCGAGACACCGGATGCGATCGTAATCAACCCGTCCTACTACGCGTTCCCGATGATAACTGAACTGGCACGTATCGTTCCTTCACGCCAATGGGATGCTCTGCAGCGCGACGGCAGGACGCTGATTGAACGGGGACGGTTTGGTCGCTGGGCGCTTCCGCCGGACTGGCTGCGTATCGGCAAGGCCGACGCGGCGCTGTCACCTGCGCCGGGATGGCCGCCGCGCTTTTCGTATGATGCCATCCGTGTCCCGTTGTGGTGGATTTGGCAACGGTTGCCGGTCGGCGGGATGATAGAATCGGTCAAGCAACTTTGGCTGGCACCGCCGCCGTTTGTCGTGCCCGCATGGGTCGATCTTGAGACGAATGAGATGTCGCCTTATCCGGCAACGCTTGGGATGACTGGGATCATCCGGCTGTTGCGGCTGGCGACCGGCGGTACGGCCGAGCACGCGGGACCAAGCGTTGTGAATGCGACAAATTACTACGATGCGGCGTTGATTTTGCTCACGCAAATGGCGGAATTCGACCTCATATCGCGCTGACCCGGTCAGATCACTTTTTCGTGGTGTTCATCGGTAACATCGCGTAAAGAGGTAACGAATTCACAAAGGAACCCGACCCGTGGCAGAAGATTACAACGGCGACGTTGATCGCGCCATGGCTGCGTTCGCTGCATTACCGATGCGGTATAATAATTTTGCAACTACGCCGGCAGTAACAGGTAATCCGAAGCGGGTGTCTGATAACGAGACCGCATCCGGAAATGCGGCCAGGCCTGTAGGGACAGTTGCATTCCCACTGCTGCTGGCGGCCTTGCCCGAGATCAGCCAGTCGCAGATCCCCTCGCCACCGTCCGTGACGAACGCCGCGTCACCCATGTCGCGGGCGCCGGTGGCAGAGGCAAAGAAGATCGGGTCGAGATCGCTTGACAGGTTTGTGGCGCAACCGTCCGAGGTGGTGTCTGCACCGCAACAGCCGAGGCCGGCAGCCAAGCCAGTGTCGTCGCCTGGCCTGTCACCGCGGCACACATTGTCGACCCAGACGATCAGTGCGCCGGTGCCCGTGCCCACGACCGTTCAGGCGGCGGCCAAGGGCCGTACGACGCCGATCGCGGCGATGTTTCATGCGCTGCATGCCGAGACGCCGGCGCCCGCGGATGCCGCCGGAACCAAGACCGGACTGCAGGATATCTTCAGCCGTCTTTAAGTCACCGTCTCATTTTTCAGTGCTTTGCAGAAAGGGGCCAGCTCGGCTTTAATGTATGACCTTGATTTGCTTTGCATCGCCCAAAGGCGGCGTCGGTAAAACCACACTGGCGGCAAATGTCGCCAGTGAGTTGGCACAGGGCGGCCAGCGCGTGGTCGCCCTGGATCTCGATCCACAAAACACGTTGCGCCTCCACTTCGGTGTTCCGTTGGAGGATCAAGCCGGGTTTACTCATCTTCTGGCCGAGCATCCGGCGTGGCGCCGTTGCTTGCGGGAAACGTCAGTCGGGGTCTCGTTGTTGCCGTACGGGTCGTCCGGATCGGACGATGCGATCCTGCTGGCCGCCGAGGTTTCGCAGACGCCGCTGCTTCTGCTGCAGGCGGTGGACGATATCCTTTCGAAGTCCGGACATTTGCCTGGTTGTGGATACACCACCCGGGCCGTCGCCGCTGTTGTCGGCACTGCTGCCGAGGATCGATCTTCTGGTGACTGTCCTGCTGGTCGATGCGACCTCGGTCTCATTGATCCCGACGGTGGAGCAGGGGGCCTACAGCATCGGACCGGAGGAAGGGTCCGGGCCTGCGGTGGCGTTCGTGCTCAACCAGTTCGATCCCCGTACCCGTCTTGGGGGCGCCATCGCCGATGCGGCGGCGCGCCATCTCGGCGAACGGCTGCTTGGCCTGGTTTACCGCGACGAATACGTATCGGAGGCCGCGGCAGCGCAGAAGGTGCTGGCGAATTATGCGCCGGCGTCCAAGGCAAACCATGACATCGCAGCGATCAGCCGTGCGATCCTGACCCGTCTGCGGATACCTCTGCCGGTGGATGCCGGCCATCGCCGGAGGACCGTGGCATGACCGGCTTCGCCGCCCGCCTGCTGCATGGTGGCACGGCTGCGCCGCGGGCCCTGGAGTGGGTCCTGATTGCGTTCATCGGCACCTGCGGCCTGGCATTCGCCTTCGTGGCCGCGACCTGTAACCTCGATCCCGCCGAACAGTTCATCCTGGCCATCACGACTGCCGTGCTTTTCCTGGTGTGCAATCGCCGGCGCGGTCGGCCGATGACGTTGTTCCTGACCATGGTGTCGGCGCTGGTGTCGCTGCGTTACATCGTCTGGCGGGTTACCGAAACGCTTGAATTCAATACCCTGCTGCAAGGCTTTCTTGGCACCGGGCTGGCCCTGGCCGAAGCATATGCGATCATCGTGCTCGCGCTGGGCTATATTCAGACGGTGTGGCCGCTGGAACGCCAGCCGGTGCCGTTGCCGGATGATACCGCCGAGTGGCCGACGGTCGACGTCTACATTCCGACCTACAACGAGGACCTGTCGATCGTGCGCGCGACGGTTCTGGCGGCCATGGCGATCGATTGGCCGCAGGACAAGCTGCGGGTCTACATCCTGGATGATGGCCGTCGCCTGGCGTTCCGCGATTTCGCGGCAAGCTGTGGCTGCGGCTACATCATCCGGCCGGACAATGCGCACGCCAAGGCCGGCAACCTCAATCACGCAATGTCCGTGACGGATGGTGACTTCGTCGCGATCTTTGACTGCGATCACGTCCCGACCCGCGCATTCCTGCAGATGACGATGGGTTGGCTGACCCGCGACCAGCGTTTGGCGTTTGTACAGACGCCGCATCATTTCTATTCGCCGGATCCGTTTCAGCGCAACCTGGCGGCCGGCACGCGGGTGCCGGCTGAAGGCAACATGTTCTACGGCCTGCTGCAGGACGGCAACGATTTCTGGAACGCGGCGTTCTTCTGCGGTTCCTGCGCCGTGATCCGTCGTACCGCGCTGGAATTGATCGGCGGCTTCGCCACGCAAACCGTGACCGAGGACGCGCACACGGCGCTCCGGCTGCACCGCAAGGGCTGGCAGTCAGCTTATATCAAGTTGCCGCTGGCGGCCGGCCTGGCGACAGAGCGGCTTATCCTGCACATCGGCCAGCGTGTTCGCTGGGCACGCGGCATGCTGCAGATCCTGCGGACGGACAGCCCGGTCTTCGGGCCGGGCCTCAGTCTCGGGCAGCGTATTTGTTATTTGAATGCCATGCTGCATTTCATGTTCGCAATACCGCGCATGGTGTTCCTGACCTCGCCGTTGGCGTTCCTGTTGCTGGGTCAAAACATCATCGCCGCGTCGCCGCTGGCGATCATCGCCTACGCGCTGCCGCATATTTTCCATTCGATCGCGACCAATGCGCGGATCCAGGGCAACTGGCGACATTCGTTCTGGAGCGAAATCTATGAGACGGTGATGGCATTGTTCCTGGTACGGATCAACATCGTCACGATGATCAGTCCCCGGCGCGGCAAGTTCAACGTCACGGATAAGGGCGGCTTGCTCGCCAAGGGCTATTTCGACATGGGTGCGGTCTATCCGAACCTGATCCTGGCAGCGATCCTTACCGCGGGCCTGGCGCGCGGGCTGTTTGGCGTGTTCGTGCAGCAAACCACGCGCCTGGAGTTCCAAGCCTTTCTGCTGAATTCGATTTGGGTGACGTTTAGCCTGCTTATCGTTCTTGCTGCCCTGGCCGTCGGCCGCGAGACACGACAGATCCGCAACAACGCCCGCATTTCGGCCCGGCTGACGGTTGTCGCGTGGCTGAATGACGGCCGGACGTTGCTCGGCAACAGCCAGAACCTGTCGCTGGGCGGCGGTGCGTTTCAAATTGAGCGGCCAGAGGATCTGGCATTGCCGGCATCGGTTGACATCGAGTTCAACCTGAGTGGGCAACGTCTGATACTACCCGCAACTGTCGGCCGCTGGGATGATCGCGTTATGCAAGTTGTCTGGCAGGTCGATGACATTGCCGAGGAAAGTCGTGTTGTGCAGGCAGTATTTGGCCGCGCAGACGCCTGGGTTGACTGGGCGCGCTATCCGGTCGACCGGCCGTTGGTCAGTCTCTGGAACGTGTTGGTCAGTATTCGCGGCCTGTTCCGGCTTCGCGGGCAACTGATCGCGCCCGCTGATGTGGAGCCGCGCGCCGCGACCGCACCGGTTGCCGTCGCCGCCGGGCTGTTGGCGCGGCAGAGCATGGTGCTGCGGCCCCGGTCGCTTTCCGGCGCGGCCGTGCTGCTGATTGCTTCCGTCATGGGCGCCTGGTCCGGCGCGGCACAGGCGCAGCAGGTCGAGCCGTTGCTGCGGGCACCCACCGTGCCGATGCCGCAACTGCCGCCGACGCAGCAGCCCATCCGGCTGACGCAACCGTCGCCTGCAGCGGCGCCGGCCGCCGATACCCGGGTCGAAGTCCTGACGCTGCACGATATCGGTGCGCTCGGGCCGATGACGATGCGCGGCACCAGTGCGATCCAGGGTGTGCTGCTTGGCATCAGGCACGACGAGGTGGTGACGGATGCGCGTCTTTCGTTGAGCGGGGCGATGTCGCCATCGCTGATCCCGGACGCGAGCAACGTAACCGTTACATTGAACGAACAGTATGTCGGCACCATCCCGGTCACGGCAAACCACCCCGAGTTCGGACCGCTGGAGATGCCGATCAATCCGGTGTTCTTCCAGGACCGCAATCGGCTGAACTTCCGCTTCACCGGCCGCTACACGCAGGACTGCAACGACCCCTTGAGCGGGTTGCTGTGGTCGACGGTGTCTGACAAATCGACGTTGACGCTGACCATCGCCCGGCTGCCGCCGCAGCGCGAACTGGCGCGCCTGCCGCTGCCGCTGTTCGACGAGAATTTGCAGCAAAGGCTGGTCCTGCCGTTCAACCTGGTGGCAAATCCCAGCAGTGACGTGTTGCAGGCGTCGGCGATCGTGGCTTCCTGGTTCGGCAAGCTGGCTGACTTTCGTGGCACCCGGTTCCCGGTCGGCAGTGAGCTTCCGCATGACGGCAATGCCGTGGTTGTGGCGCTGGCCAAAGATATTCCGGCCGGCCTTGATCTGCCGCCGGTGCGCGGGCCGCTGGTGGCGGAAGTCGCCAATCCCAACGACCCGCTGGCGACGATCCTGGTGGTGACTGGGCGCGACGGGGTGGAGGTCGTGGCCGCCGCCGACAAACTCTCGCTGGGTGGCCGGACGCTGAGTGGCGCCACCGACGCGGGGCAGCTCGACACGGTGCCGACCCACAAGCCGTACGACGCACCGGCCTGGATCCAGACGGACCGGCCGCAGCGCTTCGGTGAGCTGGTGGATGTCTCCGCCTTGCAGGGCACCGGTTACGTGCCGGGCACCTTCCATGTGCCGTTCCGCACTGCCCCCGACCTGTATACGTGGCGCCGGCGTCCGTTCCAGGCGCAGATCAATTTCCGCGCCCCGCCCGGCCCGGTGATCGACGTCGCGGCGTCACGGCTGGATGTCAGCATCAACGGCACCTTCCTGCGCAGCTACTCCCTGGCAGCGGGCGACACGACGGTGGACTGGCTGATGCATACGATGGGTTTTGCCCGTCCGGTGCATGACAGCTCGACGCCGATCCCGCTGTATGCGGTGTTCGGGCAAAACGACTTGCAGATGTTCTTCGACACGCGGCCGCTGCATCGTGGTGCCTGCGCTGCGATCCCGGAAGATCTGCACATGGGGGTTGATCCGGATTCGACCCTCGATCTCAGCAACGCCTACCACTTCACCGCGCTGCCGAATCTGGCGTTCTTCACCAACTCCGGTTTTCCGTTCACCCGGATGGCTGACCTGTCGGAGACAGTGGTCGTGCTGGCGCAGCAGCCCAGCCCGGTGGAGTTGACGGCGTTTCTTGGTCTGATGGGCAACTTTGGCGCTCGGACCTTTCAGCCGGTCAACCGCCTCACGATCGCCCGCACGGGGGATATCGGCGCGCTGCCCGACAAGGATCTGCTGGTGATCAGCACACTGGGGCACCTCGGCGGTGCATCGGCGTTGCTGGAACGGTCGCCCTATCATGTCGAGGGGCCCAACCTGCGCGTTGCGCTCCCCGGTCCGCTGGAGGACATCTGGCATGTATTCGGTGACCGCAAGGCCGGATCCCGCCAGCAGGCGATGACCGCGCTGAGCACACCGCTGGGCGACCATGCCGCGGTGCTGATCGGTGCACAGGCGCCGGGCGACAACAACCGGTCCGTGGTGGCAGTGCTCGCCGGCTCCCCGCAGGGGTTGGACGCGATGGTGGAAGCCATGCTTGACCCCAAGCTGGTGCCGAACATTCAGGGCGACCTCGCGCTGCTTGCCGGGGGCACCATGACGTCCTACCGCACGGGCGGAACCTACAATGTCGGCACCCTGCCGTTCTGGCTGTGGCCGGAATGGTGGCTGCAGGACCAGCCGGTCGCGATCATCGCGATCATGATTTCCGCCGCCGCCGGGATGGGGCTTTGCCTCTACCGCGTGCTGCGTTGGCGAGCCGGCCGGCGCACCGCGCACCCCCGTGCGGCGTAGGGATCATAAAATGAACCGTCACAGCATCCCTATCGCCGTCCTGTTCCTGTCGTTGGCCGCCACCGCCAGGGCTCAACCCAGCACCGCGGCCAAGGTGCTGATGGATCAGGCGAACTACTGGTCCAGGGAAAACCGGCCAGACGAGGCCGAGAGCGCGCTGGACCGGTTGCTGAGGGCCGAGCCCGACAACGCCGACGCGCTGGCACTGTTGGCGCAGTTGCAGGCCCAGAAGGGCGATCGCACCCGGGCGCAGGCGACGCTGGCGCATCTGCAGACGATCCGTCCGGCCGATCCGCATATTTCCACAGTCGAGCAGGCGATCCGGCTTGGAAGCATCGACTCGAGCGGGTTGGCGGAGGCACGCCACCTGGCGCAAGAGAAACACAACAGCGAAGCGGTGCAGCGTTACCGGCGGCTGTTCCAGGGTGCGAACCCGCCCGCGAGCCTGGCAGTCGAATATTACGAGACCTTGTCCGGCACCGAGGGGGGCTGGGACGCCGCCAGGGTTGGCCTGGCGCAGGTTGCCGCCGCTTCACCAAACGACATGCAGGCGCAGCTCGCCTACGCGCAGTTGCTTACCTATCGCGACCAGACTCGGATGGAAGGCGCCCAACGCCTGGCGGTGCTGGCCCATGCCACGGAGACGTCGGCGGCCGCGACCAAGGCGTGGCACCAGGCGCTGGAGTGGATGCCGATCAGCGATACCACTATCGCCGCCTATGAAGCCTGGCTGACCGATCATCCGAACGACGGTGTGATCCGCGGCCGGTTGGAGCAGGCGCGCAATCCGGTGCGCACGCCAGTCGACGAGGCGGCGCTTACCCGCAGCAGCGGCTTTACCGCCCTGAACAACGGCCGCATTCAGGAGGCTGAAGGCGCCTTCCAGACGGTTCTGCTGCAGACCCCGCAAGATCCGGACGCCCTGGGCGGGCTGGGGCTTGTGCGTCTGCGCCAGGGCAATGTCGCGGAAGCGCGGACCCTGCTGTCGCGTGCCATCGGGGCTGATCCCGCGCACAAGGCGCGGTGGGAGGCAGCGCTGCAGGGTGCGAGCGTGGGCGAAGATTACGCCGCCGCCCGCGCGATGATCCAGCGTGGCCAGCTTGACGCCGCCGAACGCCAGTTGCGGGCAATTGTCGCCAGCGGCGGTGACGTGGGCGGCGCCCAGCTCATGCTCGCCGACGTCATGAGCCGACGCGGCGATCTTTCCGGTGCGGAAGCGCAATATCGCACCGCGCTTGCACGCCAGCCGAACAACGCGGATGCGCTGGTTGGTTTGGCGCAGGTATTGAACCGCCAGGGTCGTGGGACCGAGGCCGACACCGTGCTGGATCGCGCGCAAGGCACCGGCAACAGCCGAGCGGTCGAGCGGATCCGAGGTGACGGGCTGCGTCAGCAGGCGGCTGTGACGCACGATCCGGTTGCCAAGGAGGCGCTGCTGCGGGCCGCTTCAGCGGCGAATCCCAGTGACCCCTGGACCCGGCTGGACCTGGCGCGGGCGCTGGCTGGCAGCGGCAAGAAAGCTGAGGCGCGGATGGTCATGGCTGATGTC
The DNA here is from genome assembly GCA_963790515.1 of uncultured Alphaproteobacteria bacterium. GTDB lineage: Bacteria > Pseudomonadota > Alphaproteobacteria > Acetobacterales > Acetobacteraceae > Rhodopila. The sequence continues at coordinate 82,529 of CAWBPF010000010.1, forward strand.
ACCGGCGGTGCCAATCCTGGATCGGATGCGTTGCGCGCAGGTGCGATGTTCGCCGCCGAGGATGACCGGCCGGCGGATGCCGCGGCGTTGGCCGCCCGCCTGCCAGCCGCGGCCCACACCCAGGATATGCGTGCCCTGCTGGCGCAGGCGACACTGCAGAACGACATCCGCAATGCCGCGGGCCTGGCGGCCGTCAGTCCGACCGCCGCGCGCGAGAAGCTGCTGACGCTGTCGGCGCAACCCGATCCTGACGGCACCCGCGGCGTGGCGATCGCCCGTGCGTTCCTGCAGATGCGAAATCCTGCCGGTGCCCGGGAGGCGCTGGCGACGGCCCAGGCTGCAACCCGAACACCCACCCCGACACAACGCATCGCCTATGCCGGCGTGCTGCTGCAGGCCGGTGACGAGCGCGGCGCACAAATCCTGATCCACACCCTGGACGGCACGGCGGGCTTGTCGTCCGAACAGACGATGGCCTTGAACCGGCTGCGAGCGGGGACGGCGATTCGCGAGGCCGACCGGCTCAACACCGATCATCGCCAGGCTGATGCCTATGACGTGCTGGCCCCGGTGCTGGCGCGTGACCCGGCCAATTCGGATGTCAACCTGGCGGTCGGACGGCTGTATGCCGCCGCGGACAATCCGCGCAAGGCGCTGGCGATCAACCAGTCGGTGCTGGCGCGCGATCCGGCCAATCTCAATGCCCGCAAGGCGGCGATAGAGGCGGCGATCCAAGCGGGCGACTGGAGCCATGCGGGGGCACTGGTGCGCGACGGGATCGCAGCCGCACCGGATGATCCGCAGATGTGGGTGATGTCGGCGACGCTCAATCGTGCCCATGGGAATCTGCAAGCGGCTTATGATGATCTGAGACGCGCGCGCGCCCTGCGCCAGCAGGAGATGGGTCTGGACCCGATGGAGGCGTCTGATCCACGTGCCGGCGGCCCACGTGCAGGTGGCGGGCGCCGGTTCGCCGCGGATCATGCGTTCAGCGACGATGCCCTGGTCGCAAACGGGTCCGACAATCCGTTCCGTCGCGGCGAGGTGCAGGTTTCCTCGATCGGTGATTTCCCCGGCGCGTCGTCCAGCCCGGGCATGCCGACCGACCCGATGCTGCAGGATATCGACAACCAGATCGGCACGGTGCGGGAAGACCGGGCGCCCAAATTCGCCTTTGGCCCTTCCTTCCGTTCCCGCACGGGATCCACCGGTCTGGATCAGCTCAGTGAAACCAGTCTGCCAAGCGAGTTGATTGTGCGGCCGCTGGGACGCGGCGTGCTGACGGCGACCGCGACACCGACATTCCTGTCGTCGGGCAATCTGCAGGCGGATACGAACAGCCAGGCAAGCTTCGGAACCGGCGCTTTCGGTGGGCATCCCACGCCGCCAAGCCAGCATGCGGAGGGTGTCGGCCTGGCGGCCGCCTATCAGCTTGGCTGGCTGAAGACGGATGTTGGCACCTCACCGATCGGGTTTCAGCAGCAGAACGTCCTGGGTGGCGTCGAAGTCGCACCGGGTCTGAGTGACAATGTTCACCTGCGTGTCCTTGGCGAACGCCGGGCGGTGACCGACAGCGTGCTGTCCTATGCCGGCACCAAGGATCCCGGCACGGGTACCGCCTGGGGCGGCGTGACGCGCGCCCGTGGCCATGCCCAGTTGGAATTCGCAGTCCGGGAAGCCAATTTCTATGCGGGCGGCGGATACGCGGTGCTCAACGGGCAGAATGTCGCCTCTAACCGAGAGCTCGAGTTTGGGGCCGGCGGCAGCTATCCGGTGTGGCGCAATGCAACCGACGAAGTGCGGCTTGGGATCGACACCGTCTATTTCGGATACGACAAAAATCTGCGCTTCTTCAGCTTGGGTCAGGGCGGATATTTCAGTCCCCAATCGTATTTCGCGACGCTGTTCCCGGTTAAGTATACGTCGAAACATGATGACATCACCTGGTCGATTGGTGGGTCGCTCGGCTACCAGACCTACAGCGAGAAAGCGTCCGCGGTGTTCCCGAACAATCCGTCACTGCAGAATGCGCTGGTGTCCTCAGCGGCAACGAGCCCGACGGCGGTGCTGACATCGTATCCCAGCCGAAGCGCCTCCGGCGTCGTCGGCGGCGCTTCCGGATCGCTTGAGTATCGAGTGAACAACTCACTCGCCCTGGGCGGGCAGGCCAGTTACCAGCATGCCGGCGACTGGAGTGAGACCATCGGCCGGTTGTACGCGCGCTATATTTTTGACGGAGATAGTTGGTGAACATAGCCTTCGACCTGGCGCAAGAATCACTTGCAACACTCGCTGCGCCAGGGTCTGTCGCCTGGCGGACGTTTCTGCGTGGCCTCGCGGTGGAACTCGATGCCCAAGTGGGTGCCGATGCCAGCTTTGCGATCCTGCGCGGGGTTGGACAGCAGATGGCGGCTTTGTTGCCGTTGATCCCGGTCGCGTCGCTGGAAGCACTGGAAATGGAGATGAACATGGTGCTGGCCGAGATTGGCTGGGGCCGTGTCAAGGTGGCGTTGCATGAAGCCGACCGGTGCGTGATGATTATCCATAGTGGCCTGCCGCAGGTTGGTTCGGCCGGGGAGCCGGCGGGCACCTGGCTCGCGCCGGTGCTGGAAGGGCTTTACCAGGGCTGGATGGGTCAACAGCCCGGCGCCGATAGTTCATTGCGGGCACGCATTGGGCATTATGAGGGCGAAAGCATTGTCATCCGCTACCGGCGATAGGAAGCCCGACGCGGACGTTTGGCTGCCCGCGCGTTCCATTTTCTCGGTTTGACTGTGGCGTCGCGCTAACGCGCACTGTCAAGTTGACTATGACGTCGCGCCAACGCGCGCTGTCAAGACTGGCCGGTCGTGCTATGCGTTGCCATTGGAGGATGGCAGGTTCGGTTTGAGCCTGGCATGCTCCGGGTCGCTTGCCCGAGAGGGCGATTAATGTTGAAGGTCGGGTCAACCTTCGACGGTCGCGCTTGCGGCAATCGAGGTCTGGGGATGTAAAGCAGCGCAGCACTGGCGAAGCCGCGGTGATAACGCGGCCAGGCGGCCTGCCAGCGGAGGAAACAAAAGCCAATGAATGACAAACCGCGTGCTTTCGCGATGCCGGGACTCAACCGGCGTCATCTTATGGTCGCTGCTGTCAGCGCGATGCTTCCGGCGGGGACCACGCAGGCGGCCGATGCGGCGGAGCCGACCTTTGTTTATGTCGGATCCTACACCAAAGATCCGCCCGGCGGCGGCCATAACAACCCCGTTGGCATCTCGGTGTTCAAGTTCGATCCGGCTGACGGCGGGCTTACCCCGGTGCAGCAGGTGCAAAGCGCCAACCCATCCTTTCTGACGCTGCATCCGTCCCGCCAGTTCCTTTACGTGATCAATGAAATTGACGACTATGAGGGGCAGAAAACGGGGTCGGTCGAAGCATTTGCCGTCGACCCCAAGACCGGGATGATCACGCTGCTCAATCGCCAGTCAGTGGGTGGTCCGATCCCGGCGCATCTGGTCGTGGATCCGAGCGGACGTTACCTGGTGGTCGCCAACTACATTGGTGGCAACTTCGTCGTGCTGCCAATCGGCGCCGACGGGCGGCTTGGTCCGGTCAGCGGCGAATTGAAGGATACCGGCAACGGTCCCAATCAGGCACGCCAGGAGGCGCCGCACCCGCACATGGTCATCTTCGACCGGGCGGGCCATTACATCGCGGCCGCCGATCTTGGCATCGACAAGGTGCAGACCTTCCGCCTGATTGATGGGAAGCTTGATCGCGTCAGCGCGGCATCGGTGGCACCGGGCGCCGGACCGCGGCACATCGCGTTCGGCCTCAATGACCGGGTGCTTTATGTGGTGGACGAGCTGGCCGCGACGGTGACCGTGTTCGCCTACGACCCGGCAACTGGACAGATTGGCAAGTTGTTGCAGACGATCTCGACGGAGCCGCCCGGCTATACTGGGCCGCATAGTACGGCCGAGATCTTTGTGCATCCTTCCGGGAAGTTCCTTTATGCGTCCAATCGTGGCTATAACAGCATCATCGGCTATCGCATCGACGCTGCGACAGGCTTGCTTACGGTGATCGGCCACGCGACGAAGGACGTAAATTTTCCTCGTAATTTCGCGATCGATCCCAGTGGCCGACGGGTTTACGTCGCCAACCAGAAGGGTGATACCATTGTCCAGTTCGCGGTCGATACCGAGAGCGGCGAACTGAAGCCGACGGGTCGCGTGACGAGGTCGATCACGCCGGTGGCGATCGTGTTCCGGTCTGCCAAATAGCAGACTGCGCGGACGGCTCGCGGATTTGCGAACGGCTGGTTTGCGGACTTGCCATGGCTGTTGGTCGGTGACCGTCGCAGGCCTCCGCTACGACCGCTGGCCTGTCGCGTCGTTCCCGATGGTTGGGACCTGCCAGCAGGTGAATTGCGCTTGGTGGACAGGTGGTTGTTACGGTGTGTGGTTCGTGTGCGGCCGCGCATGAACGCAAGACATTTAGGCGACGCGCAGATCATGCCGGCGGGCACCCTTTGGTCTTGTGGTCCTGCGGTAGGACGGACAGAGTTGGTCATCCCGCAGGGCCAGCGGGGCGGCTTTGCGGGGGTGGTGCCAAAGGCGCGGGAGTGGCGCATACTTGGCGTCTGGGTCAAAGAACTTGCTCGCTGTCCGAATGAACCAGGCGCCGCGTAGGGGGATGCAGCCAATGGGCAAGCTTACACTGTCGATGGCGGTCGGTGACTATGACCGGGTGCGGCCCCTGGTTGATGCTTCGGTGCTGATCGATGGCGTCGATCCGGTGTTCATGCTGCTGGAACCGGAGGAGATTTTCTTCCGAGCGTTCCGCCATGCGGAGTTCGACATCTGTGAGCTGTCGATGAGCAGCTTCACGGTGAAGACGGCGGCCGGCGACTGTCCCTATGTCGGCGTCCCGGTGTTTCCGTCGCGCGCGTTCCGGCACAACTCGATCTATGTGCGCACCGACCGGGCTATCAGTCGTCCCGAGGATTTGAAGGGCAAGCGCATCGGTGTGCCGGAATACCAGGTCACCGCGAATGTTTGGGCGAGGGCGATGCTCGAGGATGACTATGGCGTCAAGCCATCTGACGTGACCTGGGTGCGCGGCGGCTACGAGCAACCGGGGCGGATCGAGAAGATCGCGTTGCGGCTGCCGCCGGATGTCCGGGTCGAGGATGCGCCGGCGGGTTCGACGATTTCGGGTTTGCTCGCGAGCGGGGAAATCGATGGGCTGATCGGGCCGCGGGCGCCTTCCTGTTTCGTCAACCGGCATCCGATGGTGCGATGGCTGTTTCCCGATCCGGCCGCGGCCGCTGCGGCGTGGTATGAAAAGACCAAAATTTTTCCGATTATGCATATCGTTGGCATTCGCCGCTCCCTGGCGGAGCAGCGCCCTTGGCTTCCTGCCGCGGTGATGAAGGCGTTCGAGCAGGCGAAGGCCCGGGCGTTGCTGAAACTGGGCGACGTGGCCGCAAGCAAGGTGACGCTGCCGTTCGTCGAGGAGCAGCTTCTGGCTGCCCGTCGCTTGATGGGCGAGGATTTCTGGTCATACGGGCTGGAAGCGAACCGGCATGTGCTGGAAGTCTTCCTGCGACGGCATCATGCCGAAGGGCTGTCGTCGCGGCTTCTGTCACCCGACGCGTTGTTCCATCCGTCGACGCACGAGGCGTTTCGGATCTGAAACAGGGGGTGGCCATGGATGGCAGCGACATCGAACGTCCGGAGCGCGCGGTATCGAACACGTTGTTCGGCAGCGACGTCGTGGCGGAAACCATTCGCGCGCTCGATATCCCGTGGATCGCGCTGACACCGGGCGCCAGCTATCGCGGGCTGCATGACAGCCTGGTCAATTACCTCGGCAACGAAAATCCGCGGATGCTGGTTTGCCTGCATGAGGAAAACGCGGTCGCGCTGGCGCATGGGTGGGCCAAGGTCACCGGCCGGCCGATGGCCGCGGCGGTGCATTCCAACGTTGGTCTGTTCCACGCCACCATGGCGATTTTCAACGCCTGGTGCGACCGCGTGCCGGTACTGGTGATCGGCGCCACCGGACCGGTGGATGCGGCGCAACGGCGGCCGTGGATCGACTGGATTCATACCGCGCAGGATCAGGGCGCCATCGTGCGGCCATATGTGAAATGGGACGCGCAACCGGCTTCTCCGGCGGCGGCGCGGGAGGCGTTGCTGCGTGCCAACTGGCTCGCCAGGACTGCCCCGCACGGACCGGTCTATGTCAATCTGGATGCCGGGATGCAGGAGGCGGCGGTGACGGAACCACTGCCAGCGGTGGACCCGGCGCGGTTCATGCCGCTGGCGGCGACGGCTGCCTCCGCGCAGGGGATCACGCAGGCGGCGACACTGCTGCGCCAGGCACGACAGGCGGTGATCCTGATGGGTCGGGTTTCCCGGGATGAAACCGCGTGGCGACAGCGGGTTGCGCTGGCCGAGGCGCTGGGCGCTCGGGTGGCCACGGATGGCAAGATCGGTGCGGCGTTTCCAACCGACCACAGGTTGCATATCGGTGCGCCTTCGACCTTCCCAAGCGACGCGCTGAAGGAGGCGTTGCGCTCGGCGGACCTTATTCTGAGCCTGGACTGGGTGGATCTGGGGGGCACTCTGTTGGCCGCCTGTGGCGCGGTCCCTGCGGGCAAAGTGATCCAGGTCTCGCTCGACCACCATCTGCACAATGGCTGGAGCATGGATCACCAGGGGTTGCCCGCGGTCGACCTGCTGTTGCCGGCGGAGCCGAATGGGGTTGTGGCGGCGCTGTTGGGCGAACTGGGCGTCGCCGTTGCGCCGGGACAAGCGGATGCGACGCCTGGGACGACCCCTGGGACGACCCCTTGGACGACCCCTGGGGAGGGGCTGGCGACCGTTGCCGGGACGATTTCGATCAGCGGGCTGGCCGAGACGCTGCATGCCGTGACGGCCGGTCACGCGGTGTCGTTGCTGCATGTGCCGCTGGGCTGGAACGCCGCTGACTGGCCGTTGCGGCATCCGCTGGATTATATCGGCAGTGAAGGCGGTGCGGGTATCGGTGGTGGGCCGGGTATCGCGGTCGGGGCCGCCCTTGCGCTGCGTGACAGCGGGCGGCTGCCGGTGGCAGTCCTGGGCGACGGTGACTTCCTGATGGGCGTGACCGCCCTTTGGACCGCGGTTCACTACCGCATCCCGCTGCTGGTGGTGGTCGCCAACAACCGGTCGTTCTTCAACGACGAGGTGCATCAGGAACGGGTCGCGCGTATGCGCGGGCGGCCGGTGGAGAACCGATGGATCGGGCAACGCCTGGCCGATCCGGAGATCGATCTGGCTCAGCTTGGCCAAGCCCAGGGTACCGCGGGTTTCGGTCCGGTGAGCGATGCGGCGCACCTGTCCACGGCGCTGCGGGAGGCGGTTGCCTCGGTTGTCGCCGGTGGCGTGGCGGTGGTCGATGTGCGGGTCGCACCTGGCTACACACCTGCGATGGCGCGCGGGATGACACGCGATGCGGAGCCGTGAGCGTCAGCGCGCTGTGGACCCCGTCTCCCGGATACCGCCGATGCGGGAAAAATCCGGATCATTGCTGGCGGAAACGATTTTCGTCGACGCGCAACCAGATGGTGCCGGAGAACCGGCGGCCGGTGCTGGACCGTTTCATCGCGGCGTATCGCGAGACGCTGGCGTGGATGTAGCAAAGCCCGGACGCCGCCAAGGTCTATGCCGGGTTCGCCGGCGTGTCGGAGCGTCTGTTCCGCGGCTGGGCACTGCGTGCTTTGCGAACGGCGCGATTTTCTCCGATCGGCTGACCGGCGTTGGCTCGCTGATGGCCGATGCGGTCCGCTTCAAGTTCATTCAGTCGCCGTTGAGCAAGGCTCAGCTCGCGCCATTGGGTCAGATACCGACGGTGACATCCTGACGGGAGAATAGTCATGCTGCGGGCGGAACAGAATGACTTGCTGACGCAGACTGGCCCGGGAACGCCGATGGGTGAGATGTTGCGGCGCTACTGGATACCCGCGCTGCTGGCTGAGGAGTTGCCCGAGAATGACGGGGCGCCGGTTCGCCTCAAGCTGCTGTCAGAGCGACTGATCGCATTCCGCGACAGCGAGGGACGGTACGGTTTGATCGACGAATTCTGCGCGCATCGTGGTGTCTCGTTATGGTTTGGCCGGAACGAGGAATGCGGGTTGCGCTGTCCGTATCACGGCTGGAAATACGACGTGACCGGGCAATGCGTGGAACTTCCGTCGGAGCCGGAGTTGAGCGGCGTTCGTGCCGGCGTCAGGCTGCGATCGTATCCGCTGGTCGAGCGCGGGGGCGTGCTGTGGACCTATATGGGGCCACGGGTGCATCAGCCGGGGCTGCCGGAATACGAATTCGCCATGGTGGCGTCCGAACGGCGCTTCGTCTCCAAGCGTCTGCAGTACTGCAACTGGCTGCAGGCGCTGGAGGGCGGGATCGATTCCAGCCACGTGTCCTGGCTGCACCGGGACGCGCTGCAGTCCGATCCCCTGATGCGGGGTTCGCGCGGCAATCAATACAACCTGTCCGATGCCATGCCGGTCTTTGCGGTTGCCGACCACCCTGCCGGACTGTTCATCGGGGTGCGCCGCAATGCGGAGCCTGGCACCTCTTACTGGCGCATCACGCCCTGGTGCATGCCGTCATTCACCATGATCCCGCCGCGCGGCAACCACCCCGTGCACGGGCATTTCTGGATACCGGTCGATGACGAGAACTGCTGGGCGTGGAGCTTCGACTACCATCCGGTCCGGGCGCTGACGCCGTCCGAGGTTGAGGCCATGCGCGACGGCAAGGGTATTCATACGCGCACTATTCCGGGGACGTACATTCCCGTGGCCAACAGGGACAACGACTACCTGATCGACCGTGCCGCGCAGAGGGCGGGCACGACGTACAGCGGGGTCGCCGGCATTGCCATGCAGGATGCGTCGCTGCAGGAAAGCATGGGGCCGATCATGGACCGCAGGAAGGAGCATTTGACCACCACCGACGCCGGCATCGTCGCGGCTCGTGACCGGCTGATGCGGGCGGCGCGGGCGGTTACGGAGGATGGCGTGACGCCGCCGGGCACGGACCCCGCCAGCCACCGCGTGCGCTCGGCATCGGTCGTTCTGCCGGCCGGTGCATTGTTCCAGGAAGCCGCGCGTGAGGCGTTGCAGGTGCGCCCCGGCGTGGCGCCGGTTTCGGTTTGAGGCGCGATGACGACCGGGGGTAGCGGACACGCTGCGACGGGTTTTTTGCAAGTTGCTTCAGTCGGGTTTTTCGAGCTCGCCCTCCGGCGTCATGCGATGCACGGCCGCAGGCAGCGAGCGGGCAAAATGCAGCAGAAAATCGTCGGATGACAGACCAGCCAAGGTGGCGAAATCCCCGACCCGCTCGTCTCCCAGGACGCGCCGCAAATCGTGTGTGCTGATCGGCAGTTTGGGTCCGTTGCCGATCCATGACGCCATGATCGGCGCCAAGCCGGCTTCAGTGAAACGATCGGCCAAATCAGGCAGCGTGCCGCGCTCGCCGCCGAGCAACGCCTCGAGCGCGGCTGCAATCGGGCTAACGTTTTGCTCGGGCATACCGCGTAGATCGTCGATGACCTCGTGGATCAAGCGCATGGCGTCACCTCCGGACCGGTCAGGCGAACCCTGATGAGTTAAATTCCGCCTATACGGGCCTGCTCAATCGTTCATTGATCTGGGTCAAACCTGGTCTTGTCGCGGACGGCGGTTGGGCGGACACATCTGTCTTGATCCGGCCCTTGACCGGTCCCGATCGATGGGGTCGAACAGCACTGGATGGAGGATCGACGCCGATGCTCGATGCTGGCCCAGTTGACGGTGAGGCCGACGCGCCCGGACGGCCGGGGCTAAGCCCCACCTGGACGAGCAGCGCGAAGGATGCCATCGGGTGCTCGCTGGGTGCCCCACGCCTTTGGTTCACTCTGGGGCACGGGGTGGTCAACGAGATCTATTATCCGCGTATCGATATCCCGCAGATCCGCGATCTTGGGTTCATCATCGCGGACGGCGCGGGATTCTGGTCCGAGGTCAAGCGGGTCAATACCTACGACATGCGTTTTCTGGCGCCCGGCGTGCCAGCCTTCGAGATTATTCACAAGCATGACCGTTACCGGTTTCGTCTGCGTATCACCCCCGACACGCGGCGCGAGGTGCTGGCGGTCGAATTCCACCTCGATGGCGAACCCGGGCTGCATCCCTATGTCATTCTGGCGCCGCATCTGGGGGCGACGGGCCATGACAACCGGGCTGCCGTGGAGACCCATGCCGGTCGCCGGGTGCTGGTTGCCACGCAAGGTCCGTTTGCCCTCGCGCTCGCGGTCGTCGACCAGCAGCAGAAGGATGGGCTTGGCGCGGCGAGCGCCGGTTACGTCGGCAGCAGCGATGGCTGGCAGGACTTCGCACACCATGGCGTGCTGACCTGGAACTATGAAAATGCCGGGCCTGGCAATGTCGCCCTGATTGGCGCTCTGCCACGGAACGGGGCGCTGGGCATTGGTTTCGGCAGCAGCGCCAAGGCGGCCTCGACCCTTGCCATCGCAAGTTTACTGCAACCATTCGAGAATATCCTGCGCCAGCAGATCGCTGAATGGGAAGGATGGCAGGCGCGCCGCAGCGAACGGTATGCGCCGCCGATTGACCTGCCGGCTTCGATTTCCGAGCAATTCCTGGTCTCTGCAACGGTGCTGCGGACGCATCTCGACAAGACCTATCCGGGGGCCATGGTGGCCAGCCTCAGTATCCCATGGGGCGACAGCGGCGAGGAGCGCGGGGGCTATCATCTGGTCTGGCCGCGTGACCTGGTTTCGTGCACCGGCGCCCTGCTGGCGCTGGGGGCCGAAGAGGAAACCCGCGATACCCTGCGGTACCTGATCGCGACGCAGCACGGCGATGGCCACTGGAATCAGAACCAGTGGCTTGGCGGCAAGGCATTCTGGGAGGGGCAGCAACTCGACGAAACCGCGTTTCCGGTGTTGCTCGCCGCGGCGCTGGCCGAACGGGGGGCGTTGGGCGGAATTCACATCGAGGACATGGTGTGCAAGGCCTTGAGGTTCATTGCCGGCAACGGTCCGGTCACTGGACAGGAGCGCTGGGAAGAGAACAGCGGACTTAACGCCTATAGTTTGGCCGTAACGATCGCGGCGCTGGTCGAAGGCGCGGCGTTTCTGCCGGCGGACGCTCAGGCATGGGCGCTCGATCTGGCGGATTTCTGGAACGCCAGTATCGAGAACTGGCTTGTGGTGTCCGGCACCGATATGGCCGCGCGCATGGGCGTGAGCGGCTATTTTGTGCGGATCGCGCCGGCGGACGTGCTGGCCAAGGGAGCGGTGGCGATGCAGCAGCTAATCCCGCTGCGCAACCACAGTGATCAGGCGGAGATTCCGGCTTGCGAGATTGTCGGGACCGATTTTCTCCAGCTCGTGCGGTTCGGGCTTCGGCAGCCGGACGAACCCTTGATACGGAACAGCATCACCGTGGCTGACAGCCTGCTTAAAGTCGACACTCCTGTAGGACCGGTGTGGCGCCGCTATACCGGCGACGGCTACGGCGAGCACGACGACGGTGGGCCGTATGACGGGACTGGGCGTGGCCGCCCCTGGCCGCTGCTGACGGGCGAGCGCGGACACTACGAACTCGTCGCCGGTCAGGACCCGTTGCCTTATCTCGAGGCGATTTCCGGGATGGCAAGCCGGCTTGGGCTTATCCCCGAGCAGGTTTGGGACGGGCCGGACATTCCGGCGAGGGACCTGGTGTTCGGACGCCCAACCGGTTCGGCGCGGCCGCTTGCGTGGGCACATGCGGAATTTGCCAAGCTGGTGATCTCGCGCCAACTCGGCTGGCCGTGCGACCGGCCAAGCGCGGTGTGGCGCCGATACCAAGGCAAGCGTCCGATTGCACGGCGGGCGTTCTGGTCGCCGAAATCACCGATCGGCTATTGTCCCACGGGTTCGCGTCTGGTTGTCGCGCTGCCGCAACCGGCACTTGTCCGCTGGCGGGGCGACGGGCGGCCTGATGCGGAAGCTGCCACCGCCGAAACCGGGCTGGGCTTCCATGCGGTCGAACTGGATACAGCGGACTTTGCCACGGGTTGCCAGATCGAGTTCGAATGGACATGGCGCGAAACCGGCGAGGCGACGCACGACCGGTTCCGCGTGACTGTGGCACCTAACGCGTTGGAGGGCGGGTCATGAAGGTGCTCGTTCAGGATACGTGGTTCCCCAGCGGGACACGCATTCGGATCGGCGGCGGTGTTGACGAAATACTGTTCCTGCAATGCTCATTCGACGGCGGTGATATATTCATCGAGCCAGACGTTGACCGGACGATTTTCTCCCAGTGCCGTTTCCGCGGCACCAACTTCAGTGGACAGAAATTGTCGGAACGGATCGCCATCGGCTGCCGAGCCGCTCCGGCCGACACGGAAGAGACCGCTGCAGCAGCCGGGGCGCGAGATGGCCGGTTCCGCAGATAGCGAGACCCCGCTTTTGCTGCCTTGGGCTACCGCGCGATCGGACCCCCGATATCGGTCATAGTCCGAACGGATAGGTCTCGTCGTCTCCCGCGCGTACTCGTGACGGCAACGGGGTGACGGCGGTCGTCTCGTCGATCCACAGGAAGCCGTCGTACTGGTCAGGCAGCGAGGCGTGGGCGTAATGACTCCAGCGCTCAGTATCCGGCCGGTAGATCACGCCGATATAGCGCTCCAGCCTGGGCTGCCCGAGTACCTGGCGGGCAGCGTCTTGATGACCTTCGCGCAGATCCAGCAGGAAGCGGTCGTGGCCGATCTGGTGGCACAGCGCTTCGTAGCTGTCGGGGCGCGACGGCCGCACCGTCTTGATCTCCATCGGGGCGTCCCATTCGGACGCGGCGGCCACGGTGCCGGTATGGGTGCCAAAGCCAATGAGCGCTGCATCACGCCCGAAGCGCTCGCGACAGAGTTGGCCGATATTCAGCTCTCCGCGCTCGGTGCCCATGTCGGTGAAACGTGCGTCGCCGATATGCGAATTATGGGCCCACACCACGGCCTTCGCGGCAGGGCCCTGCTGCCGAAGGACATGGTCGAGTGTTTCGAACATATGGCGGTCGCGCAGATTCCAGGATTCGGCGGATCCATAATACATGACCCGGTAATAGCGTTCCGCATCCGCCACCAGCCGAGCATTCTGTGCGGCGTCGAGGAAGCTTTCACCGTCATTACGCGCGTATTGCAGTTCTTTCTGCAGGAGATCGATCAGGATGCGGGTCACCGGCTGCTCGCAGAGGGCGTATCCCTCGGTGAGCGAAGCGCGGCCATAGGCAGAGGGCTCGCGGCTCCATGGCGTCAGGCAGGCGTAGCGGGTACGGGCAGATGCTGCAGCCGGGGGATCGACGCGGTCGAGATAGGCCAGCACCGCGGCGATGGAGGCGCTCATGTTATAGAGATCTAGGCCGTAGAACCCGGCCCTGCGTGCCGGCGGCAGCGCCGCATTGTGGGTGCGCAGCCAGGCAACGAAGTCATGCATATCCTTGTTGCGCCACATCCAGGTTGGAAAGCGCGTGAAGGGTGCGACGTTTGTCGGCTGATGCTGCTTCTGCCGAACGTACCGGTCGATCGTGGCCGCATCGGGCCAGTCGGCTTCCACCGCGACGATGGAGAAGCCATGGTGCTCGATCAACCGGCGGGTGATGGCGGCCCGGGCACGGTAGAATTCCGAGGTGCCGTGCGAAGCCTCGCCCAGCAGTACCACCCTTGCATCGGCAAAGCGGTCGAACGCGGCGGCGAAGGCGGCATCGTCGATCGGCGGCAGAGGCTCGGCGGCCGCCCTTAGCACAGTCATGACGTCGGGGGGGCGCGCTGCCGGCCGGGCTTCGACCATGATGGGGTGCGGTGGCGGCGGCAAATAATGCTCGAACCAGTCGGAGGCGAGCTCGGTCACGGTTTCCAGCGTGCCTGGCTCCTCGAACAGATGGCCGGCGCGCGGCACGATCCGCAGCAGCTTTTCGCACGTCATCGCTTCCAGCGCCTGACGGTTCAGGGTGATGACGTGGTGGTCTTCGCCACCCACGATCAAGAGGGTCGGCGCAGTCACGCGCGCCAGCGCACGGCCCGCGAGGTCGGGTCGGCCGCCGCGCGACACCACGGCGCTGACGCGTATTTTGAGCTCCGCGGCAGCCAGCAAGGCCGCGCCGGCGCCGGTGCTGGCGCCGAACAGGCCAAGCCGCAGATCCGCGAGGTCAGGCTCGCCGTTGATCCAGAGCGCGGCTTCCAGCAGCCGTTCGGCCAGCAGCGGGATGTCGAACACGTTGCGGCGGTCGCGGGCTTCCGCCTCGGTCAGCAGATCCAGCAGCAGTGTCGCGAAACCGCGATCGTTGAGCGCCTGTGCGACGGCGACGTTGCGCGGGCTGAGGCGGCTGGATCCGCTGCCATGGGCAAACAGCACGAGGCCGCGCGGCGATGACGGAACGCAGAGATCGCCTTGCAGGCCGAGCGGCGGCACCTTGATGGCACGGCGCGCGAACGGGGGCGTCGCGACAGTGCCTTCCGCCGGCCGCTCCGTCCCGGCCTGGCGCAGCAATCCTATGGTTTCCTCGTCGGTGAGCTGGTGGAAGTCGTCGTAGAAGGCACCGACGCCGTGGAACCGGACGACCTGGCGGAGGCAGACGATCTCGTCGGCATAGTCGCGCATTTCAGCCAGCGCTTCCTCGGGCGCCACGGGCACGGCGAGAATGGTGCGCGTCGCTCCCTGTCGTTTGATGGCGCCGAGTGCGGCCTTTGCGGTGGCGCCGGTGGCCAGCCCGTCATCGACAACGATCGCAGTGCAGCCGGCGGGGTCGACCCGTGGGCGCCCCTGTAGATACAGTGTTCGGCGGCGTTCGATTTCCGCCAGTTCGCGGCGTCGGGCGCGGGCGACAAACGCGGCATTGGCACCGGAATCGCGCCGCACGTCCTCATTGATGACGGTTTGCGCCTCTTGGCCATCCACAACGGCGCCAAGCGCCACTTCGGGCGCGCCGGGGGCACCGATCTTGCGGACAAGAATCAGGTCGAGCGGGGCGTTGAGGGCACGGGCGATTTCCAGCCCTACCGGCACGCCGCCGCGCGGCAAGGCATACACCACCGGGCGCGGGAGGTTCATGGCGAGAAGCCGTGCCGCCAGCAAACGGCCGGCCTCGGCTCGATCAACAAAACGGGCGGGTACGGTGTCCATGCGAGTTATTTACGCCGCGGCACGGCGAGGCGGCTTGATCTGGCGCAAGTCTGCCGGGCCTGGCGAAGCAACCGCCGTAACACTCGTTGGCCACATCTGGCGATTGATCTCGACTTTCGGTCGGAGGAGCGGTGGGCGAGCGGTTCGCCGCCGCGGTTAATCTTTATCGTTCAAGAAATGAATACGTGTTTCGGGCCGGCGCGGCAGTCGCTGCTTATCCGCCAGCTCGGGGGTTATCCGGAGCGTGGTGCCCGTCCTTGGTTCTGGCCGTGGTCCCCGCCGATGTTGGACTTCGTCGCGGAGAAACGTGACATTGGTTTGAGGCGCCGGTTCTGATGCGTCGGGCTGGGGCGGATGCACAACCGAGCCCAGCGGATAGGGGAGGGAAACTTGCAAGTCGGCATTCTCCAGTTCTTTGGCTGGCGCGACCGGTCCGTGCCACTCAATTCGGTTTACGAAACGGCACTTGAACGCTTTTCCATCATGGACGAGACGGGCTACGACGCTGTCTGGCTGGCCGAACATCATTTCTCGAGCTTTTCGGTCTGCCCGTCGGTGCATATGATGGGTGCCATGGTCGCCGCACGTACCAAGCGGCTTCGGATCGGCATGGCTGTTTCGTTGGCCCCCTTCTACAACCCGTTGCGCCTTGCGGAGGAGGTGGCGTTGCTGGATGTGCTCTCCGGCGGGCGGGTCAACTGGGGTGCGGGGCGTGGATTTGAGCGGAGTGAGTTTGCCGCTTTTGGCATCCCGGGCGAGGAGAGCGCGCCGCGGTTCCACGAGACTGTGGAAATCGTTCTGAAGGCCTGGACCAATCAGCGGGTCAGCCATCAAGGCAGGTTCTTCCAGTACGACGGCGTGGAGGTGCTGCCCAAGCCGGTGCAGGCGCCACATCCGCCGGTTTGGATGGCGGCATCTTCCACGCCGGCGATCGACTGGGCCGCGGGCCTGGGGCATTCGATCCTGATGGACCCGCATTCATCCCGCGCCGAACTGATCCGCAAACGCCGGCACTATGCGGCCCAACTCGTTGAGGTCGGACACAGCGACGTCGGCCGTACCATCCCGATGGCTCGCCTGGTTGCGGTCGACGAGACGGCGGAAAAAGCGCGCGCGGTGGCGAGGCGTGTGGCCGAATGGACGATCGCGTCCTACGTCGGCCCGAAGCACAGCGGCAACGTGCGCCAGGAGGTGCGCTCGTTCGGGGGCAAGGATCCGGTGGATTTCTACCTGGACGACGTGATGATCCACGGCACCGCGGAAAGCGTGGTGGACCAGATCCGGTCGTTTGCCGGTGAGATCGGCATGACCTATCTGATGGCGGCGCCCATGAGCGGCCGATCGTTCCGGCTGCTAACTGACAAGGTGTTGCCGCGCATCGCGGGATGACTGAGGTACCGATCGCCTGACGTCGCGGGAAGCCTGACCTGATGACGGAGCTGTCCCGGCGGTGCGCTTAACGCCGCCGGGACAGCTTGGTTTCAGAGCCAGTTGACCGGGCCGAGGAAGTCCCGCTTGCCGACGGGGACGCCGCGGTGGCGAAGGATGTCGTATGCCGTCGTGACAAAGAAAAAGAAATTGGGCAGGGCGAATTGTTGCAGGTAGTCGTTGCCCTTCAGTTTCCGCTCGTTGCCTCCGGCGATCCAGGCGATTGTCCTGTCCTCGGCGCCATCGACCTGGGCGCGGGTCAGGGACTTCACGAAGCCCAGGGCGGTCTCGACCCGCTGCCTGGCGTCGGCGAAACTGGTGTCGTCCACGGCGTGCAGGGCGGGCGGGGTGACGCCGGCCAGGCGGCCGCCGGTGTTCATGCCAAAATCGGCCGACTGTCGGATCTGGCGGGCGAGGCAGAACATGTCCGGATAAAGCCGGTCCTGCAACAGTGCGAATTCCTCGATCTTGTTGGCGGCGCAATGCGCGGCGGCCTTGTCGATGATGCCCATCAAAGCGCCGAGCTGCTGGACGCAGGGTGTCACCGCCGCGTCATACAGGGAATATGCCATGTGTTCCTCCGTGGGGTCCGATTCCCCCGGCCGGACCATAGGCCATGCTCGGTCCGGGCGCCAAATGGTCCGGGTTCCGGACATGAGGCCCGCAGCAGGGGAATTCACTGTAACGACGCTGAGATTATCGGGGCCTTCGGGCGATGCTTGGCGTGCAAGCCGCTGCTGTTGCTGCCCGCCCCAACGGTCGCTGCCGCTACGCGGCGACCGAAACCAGGATATTCCACTCCGGTCTCGATAGCGGTGATCCTTGCGATGGGCTTTGCCGGGCGACAGCCATCGCAAGGAAATCGTTGTTCAGTGAAAAACGCGCCCGGAGTCTATAACGATCGTTTGGCCGGTCATGGTCTCGGTGCGGCACATGGTCACCACCATGTCGGCGCAATCGTCCTTGTCGGCGGCCTTCTTCAGCAGCGAGCCCGCGGCGGAGCGCTCGATCTGCTCGGATCGCAGGTTGGACGTCGCGCGCGTGCCCTCCAGCAGTCCCGGTGCCACGCAGTTCACAAGGGTCTCGGGCGCCATTGCCACCGCCATGCAGCGGGTGAGGTGGATCAGGCCTGCCTTCGACACCGCATAGGCGATCGATGAGCCCGTCGGCGTCAGCCCCGCCACCGATGAGATGTTGACGATGCGACCCTGCCCCTGGGCCTTCATGACAGGCGCCACGGCCTTGATCATGCGCATCGGTCCGGTCAGGTTGACCGCCAGGATCTTGTCCCACTCCTGCAGCGTGAGATTGTCGAGGTCAGCGAAGGGGATCGATTTGTTGTAGGCGGCGTCGTTGATAAGGATATCGAGGCGGCCAAACCGCTTGGTCACCTGGCCGATCAAAGCGTCCACGGCCGCGCCATCGGTAATGTCGCAGGCGAATGCCGCGGCGTTGACCTGATACCGTGATGCCAGGTCCCGCGCGACGCTTTCTGCCTGGTCATGGCTTTGCGCGTACATGACGGCGATATGCACCCCTTCCTTTGCCAGCGCGTGACAGATGCGCTGGCCGAGCCCGCCGTTGCCGCCTGTCACCAACGCGACCGTACCCTTGAGGTCCATGATCTTCTCCTGCATGCGGGTGCGCAGTCGGCTTGCGGCGGCTCCCCGTTTCGGTGAGCAGGGTGCTACCGAACCCAGGAGCGGGCAAGCCGGTCGGACGTCCACGGGCATTCACGCCGGGCGCAGCGGGCACGATGCGGGTCTGCGCCAGTATGACTTTGGGGTGCTATTCCCGCGGGATGCTATTCGGGGGCCTGGTCCAAAATGCTCTGCAAGGTGACAGCGCCGTTCAGCCCTGCCAGCGAGACATGTCCGCCATCCGCGATCCGCCTGGTCTGAGCGTCTTCCCAATGCCGGCCGTCGAAAAAGCGTGTCGGTTTAAGGCCTGGGCCGTCGATGTCGTCAAGGCATCTCGCATTCACGGTGACCTTGTCGGGTTGCGAGCGCGGAATGTAAAAGGCATGCATGCCACAGGTCGCACAGAACGGGTGCTGAGCCACACCGGTGCTGAACGTGTATACGGTCAGCGCATTCTTGCCGCGCAGTAACGTGAAATCGGCCGGAAAGACCGGAAGGTGGAGAATCCCCTTCTTGGTGCACACAGTGCAGCTACACTGTGACAACAGGTCCAGATCGACCCTGGCGCGGAACCGTACCCGGCCGCAGTGGCAGCCGCCTTCTCGGGTTTCAAGCATCACGCAGCTCCAATAAGAATCCGATGCTTGTGTCGCAAATCGGATGAGCGGCGTCCATCCTGGCGCCTCGGGCGCTCGAGCTGTCCGGGCCGCCCGAGGTCGTCGGTCGCAACCTGATGACGGCACGAAGGACCGGTTCAGGCAAACCGCGCGTCATGGTCGCGGCGGCGGGCTGGCGGGCCTTGCTCTTGCCCGCGCCCACACCCGCGATACAGTAAGCTTTATGCGTTGGGGCGCTTGTGCGTTGG
Source organism: uncultured Alphaproteobacteria bacterium (assembly GCA_963790515.1). GTDB lineage: Bacteria > Pseudomonadota > Alphaproteobacteria > Acetobacterales > Acetobacteraceae > Rhodopila. The sequence continues at coordinate 101,660 of CAWBPF010000010.1, forward strand.
GCACGGTGGCTGACCGCGTTGCGTGTGTGCCTGGTTGTAATGGATGCGGCTACAAAATGAGAACGAAAGCAGGAAACTGAGTATGTCGGATACCAAAGAACAAGCATTGCCTGTTAGGGCCGCGGACCGGCCTCCGGTGCCAGGCCGGGTCCTGTTCGATCCGCTGCGGCCGGTCGACAAGCCGCAGGAATATTACGACGAGATCAAGCAGAAGTTCGCCGAGGCGCGCGACCTGCGGCTGAGCTATCGGCCTGAGGGCAGGTCACAATACACGTCCGAGCTGACGGGCGAACTGGCGAAATACGAGATTGATCCCTACGTCGAAACCTCGGCGTCGCGCGACCCGATCAATGATACGGTGGAAGTCCTGTTCATTGGCGGCGGCTTTTCCGCTTTGCTGACGGCGGCGCGTCTGCGTGAACGGGGCGTGCAGAGCATCCGTATCGTCGAGCGCGGCGGCGACGTCGGCGGCACCTGGTTACTGGAACCGTTATCCGGGCGTGGCGTGCGACGTCAGCGCCTATGACTATCTTCCGCTGCTGTCCGAAATGAACTACGTGCCCGGCAGCTTCTATGCGAAGGGCCCAGAGATCTTCGCTCATTGCCAGGCGATCGCTCGTCGATACGATTTGTATGATCTGGCGGTGTTCCAGACCACGGTGACCTCCACGGTCTGGGATGCGCGGGCAAAACTCTGGCGCATCGGCACCGATCGCGGCGACACGATGTCTGCTCGGTTTGTGATCTGCGCCAACGGTACGCTTTCAAAGCCGAAGCTTTCCAAAATTGAGGGCATGGAGCGCTTCAAGGGCCATTCCTTCCACTCGTCACGGTTCGACTACAAATACACGAAGGAGGATCTGTCAGGTCTTAAGGACAAGGTCGTTGGCATCATCGGCACGGGTGCGTCGGCGGTGCAGATCATTCCGCGCGTCGCCAAGGCCGCGAAGGCGCTTTACGTGTTTCAGCGCACACCATCGGCGATCGACATTCGCGACGACACGCCGACCGACCCGCAATGGGCGGCGAGCCTGAAGCCCGGGTGGCAGCAGGAACGGCGCGAGAAGCATATGCGCGGCCCAATTCTGACAGAGGAGCAGAAGCGCGACCTTGCGAACCTGCCGCGGGAGGAGAAGATCAGGCGCCAGGAAAACCAGAACATCGAGCACATGATGCGCATCCATCAGCGTGTCGAGGCGGTGGTGCAGGACAAGGCGACCGCCGAGGCGCTGAAGCCCTGGTACATGCATCGGTGCAAACGCCCGTGCTACGACGACGAATATCTGCCGGCGTTCAACCGTCCCAACGTGCGACTGGTGGATACCGACGGCAAGGGCATCACCGAGATCAACGAGAACGGCCCGGTGTTCGAGGGACGCGAATACGATGTGGACGTGCTGATCTATGCCACCGGCTTCGAAGTGCAGGTTACCGGTATCTACAATGAGATCCGCGGCGAAAATGGCCTGGAACTGAACGAGAAGTATGCCGAGGGCATGCGGACGGTGTTCGGCATCCACTCACAAGGGTATCCGAACCTCTTCATCATGGGCGGCTACCAGGCGTCGTTTCAATTCAACCTGACGTTCATGCTGCAGACCCAGGGCGATCACATCGCTGAATGCATCAATTACGTTCGTGAGCATGGCTACACGACGATCGATGCCGCGCCGGCCACCGAGCAATGGTGGGTGGATGAGGTGATCCGCAATCGTGGCAAGACCAACCGGAACAAGGAATGCACGCCGGGGTACTACAACTTCGAGGGCGAGAATAACCGGCGGCAAGATGGGAATTACAATGGCAGCTTCCTGCAGTACTTTACCCATATGACGGATGTTAGGAAGGAGATGGAAAAGCACTTCCATTTCGAATAATGGTCCGCGATTCCGTGCGGCGGCGAGCGCGCTGCCGTACGGGGCGCATTCAAGACCCTGTCGGCCGCCGGATCGTCCGGATGGCACAGATTGCTGCCGACAGTTGGGTTATGAAGTATAGAGTGCGATTGTCTGGGGTTGACCCAACTTCAGACGTGAATCGCCTTTTCAGACAAAGAGTCTGAGAGCATGACAGGTTCAACCTCAACCTGTAATGCTTTCTAGGCGAAGTTGGTTTCGTCGACTGCTGGACAGAGTCGTTACTGAAGCGTGATTTGGAACCGCCCGATGGCGTGTGCCCGTGTCGTCATCTGTCGTTACGTCTGTATTTGATCGGCCCGGGCGCCTGAGGTGGCCTGATCAGATCACGCCGTTTTCCGCCAGAACGGTCACCTCACCCCGCGACAAACCCAGTTCTGCACAGAAGATTTCCGTGTTGTGCTCGCCGATCAGCGGCGCGCGCCGGGAGATCCGCCAGGGCGAGCCGTTATAGATCGCCGCTTCGCCCGGATAGACGAAGCTGCGCCCGAGTTCCGGATGCTCCACTTGCTTCCAAAAGCCGCGATCGTGCAGATGGGGGTCCTCGAGCACCGCCTCCGGCGCCCGCACCGCCCCCCAGGTGAAACCGCGTCTCCTGGGCCGCGTGATAAACCTCCTCCGCCGGCAGGCTGGCGATGAAGCTGGCGAGCAGATCGTCGATGATGTGCGGTGCGTTGGCCGCGATGACCGCCGGGTCCTGATATTCGGGGTCCTTCAGATCGCCGGCCATGCCATACCGGTCCATCAGTTCCGCCAGATTCCGTGACGTTCCGCGGGTTGAGCCCGCCGGTGATCAGCGCCGTGACATACATCCCATCCTTGGCGCGGAACTGGGTGCGGGTCGATGGCGCCGGCGGCATGATGGCGGCCGGTCTGCCGCAGTAACATCTCGCCCCGATAGACGTAGTTGGCGATCGCCGATTCGGTCGTCAGCGCGCAGGCCTCATGGATCGAGGCGTCGATATACTGCCCCTGGCCGGAGACCGTCCGGTAGACCAGCGCGGCCATGATCGCCATGTAGGCGTAATGACAGCCCATGTGCCAGGCATTGCCGCCACCGGGCGCGATGGGCGGCGCGTTCGGCACGTCCGCCTCGTCATAGCCGCAGGAGGCCATCTCCCCGCCCGCCGCCATGTGCAGCAGGTCGGTGGACAGGTAATCCCGCCACGGCCCGGTCTGCCCGAACGGGGTCAGGGAGCACAGGATCAGCCCAGGATTTTCCGCGCGCAGCGTGTCGTAATCGAGGCCCAGCGACGCGAGGAAGCCGGGCCGGAACGTTTCCAGAATGACGTCCGCGGTCGCCGCCAGACGCCGGAACAGCGCGCGTCCGTCGGCGGTGTCCAGATCGAGCGTGATGCCGCGTTTGGAGGTGTTGTAGTACCAGAACGACAGGCTGCGCTCCGGATGCGGAATGTCGTCGAGGAACGGTCCGACATGGCGGCACCGCTCACCACCGGGGGGTTCGATCTTGACCACGTCCGCCCCGAGATCGCCGAGCAGCTTGCCGCAGAACTGGCCCTTTTCGTCCGCGAGCTCCAGCACGCGCAGCCCGGTCAGCGGGCCTGGGGCATCGGTCATTGGAGCATTTCCTCCATGTAGGGAAATCGCGCGCGCTTCGTCGGCCAGAACGTGCCGTCGTCGAAGCCTGCGCGGAGTTCTTCGCGGCTGTAGCCCAGCAGCCCTTCGACAATTTCCCGCGTGTGCTGGCCGATCAGCGGTGCAGGCAGATGGTTGACCGCCGGGGTTTCCGACATTTTGAACGGCGCGTTCTGCACCTTGTGGGTGCCAAGCGCCGGATGCTCGATTGGCTAGATACATCTCGCGGTGGCGCAGTTGAGGATCATGCTCCACCCGATCTTCCGCGCTTTGCACCGGCAGCGCGCGAACACCGGCGGCCTGGCAGCGCTCGGTCAGCTCGTATTTCCCCAGCGTCATGCTCCAGGCTTCGATGTGCGCGTCCAGTTCCTCCTGGTGCTCCAGGCGTCCGGCGACGGTGGCGAATTTCTCCGACACGGCCCATGACGGGGCGCCCATGACCTGCACCAGACGCCGCCATTCCTCGTCGGAGTGGCAGACGATCACGCACCAGTCGTTATAGTCGCCGGGATGGGTGCGATACGCGTTATGCGGCGCGACCGTCGGGCCGCGGTAATTGTTGACCAGCGGCGTGCCCGGCCAGTGCGCCCGGTTGCCCGGCGGAAATCCGGCGCGCCGCGACCCTCGCCCGTTCACGGTGAAATCCAGCAGCGCCGGGCCATTCAGGGGAACGCTCGATACCATCTGCGCCTGGTCGATATGCTGGCCCTTGCCCGTCATGTTGCGATGATACAGGCCGGTCAGAGCGCACATCGCCCCATACATGCCGCCGGTGTCGTCCATATACGACCAGCCCCAGCCAGCCGGCGGCTTGTCCGGCAGACCGGAAAGATACGTCAGCCCCGAGACCGCCTGGGCGACCGGGCCGAACGTCGTGTAGTGATGATTGCGTCCGGTGTGGCCATAACCCGACATCGACACGTAGACGATATCCGGCTTGATCTTGCACAGCTCCTCATAGCCGAGGCCCCATTTCTGCAGCACCCGGGAACTGAAATTCTCGATCACGATGTCGGAGACAGCGATCAGCCGCTTCACGATCTCCAGGCCCTTGGCGGCTGCGCACATTCAGGCTGAGGCTTTTCTTGTTGACGTTGGTGTCGGCGAAGTTGCCCGAGGTGTTCAGATTGACTTCAAGATTCTGCGGCGTCGTGCTGCTGGGCAGCCTGCCGCGCTCATTCTCCGGCCACTCGATCTTGATGATCTCGGCCCCGAGAGCGCCTAGCCAGCGCGTGGCCCAGGGGCCGGCGCGGACCCAGCTGAAATCCACGACGCGGATGTTTTCCAGCGCTCGCGGTGGAGACATGGCGTTACTCTCCTGCGTCACTGGTCGACCGGGAGCGGGCGGCACGCGTCTTGATATGATCTGGCGACAGTGTCTGTGCATCGCCAATGTTCCCAGACGGCGAGGATGAATTTGTTCCAAGCATCGCGCCCGAGGGTTGCCGACCTCCGGATCGTCAAGGGCGTCCACCCGAATCAGCCGACCAGTTCATTCGTGCCGGCTGAATGCCTCAGGCTGAACAATCGCGCATTCCGCAACTTGGACAGAAGCGGCGGCGCATCGCCGTGCTCGCTGCTCGGCAGGATGCTGGCGATACTCCGGGGACTTGGCGAGTGACGGTTAGCGGGTTCCCGAGCGACAGATCGCGTTCACCGAGGCATTGCCGGAGCGAGATAACTGGCAGTCGCGGCACCAGCAGCATCCCAACCGAAACGATTCCCACCTACCCGGAACGACGGTCTCCACAAAACCCGCCCGTGACTCGATCATGCCTCAGGTCCAGCGTGCCCAGCGCCCGGTCCAGAATTTCGACGATGCGGTCGCACTCATCGCGGGTGATGACCAAAGGCGGGCAAAAGGTGATGGTATTGCCATACCGCCGCCCGCCGCCGCCACGTCCAACGATCAGGCCGTTGTCCCGGCAGAAGTCGACGATACTGGTGATCTGCGGCTGGACCCACCGGCTCTTTCGTCACGCGGTCCTTGCACCAGTTCCACACCCAGCAGCAGGCCCTTGCCACGGACATCGCCAACGATCTGATGCCGCATCAGAGTCCGCAGACCGTCGAGCAAATAGGCGCCCGTGGTCGGCCGACGCGGTCGGTCAGTTGTTCTTCCTGCATGATCTCGATGTTGCGCAGGGCGACCGCGGCGGCGACCGGATGGCCGCCATAGGTATTGACCTGACCGACCTGGCGGTTCTGCGGCCGGATCGCCATAGAAACTGTCGAACACGCTGTTCTTCACCACGGTCGCGGCGATCGGCATGTAGGCGCTGGAAATGCCCTTGGCGATCGCAATGATGTCCGGCGAAACACCATAGTGCTGAAATCCGAACATCTTGCCGGTGCGGCCAAAGCCGTTGATCACCTCATCGATGTGCAACAGAATGCCGTATTTCCGGCAAAGGCTTTCAACCGCGGGCAAGTACTCGTCGGGCGGCACCGCCACACCGACACCGCTCATGATCGGCTCGACGATGACTTCAGCCACCGTCTCCGGCCCCTCGCCCAGGATCGTGTTCTCCATGTTCTTCACACAGGCGAGGCCGCAGCTCGGATAGCTCAGGCCAAACGGGCAGCGATAGCAATACGGCTGCGCAACATGCACGAAATCGCCCGAGAAGGGCTCGAACTTTGCCTTGCGCTCACCCATGCCGCCGGCGTCCAACGTCGCGAGTGTGGTGCCGTGATAGGAGAAATAGCGGCTGACGGTCTTGAAGCGATATTCCCCCGGGTATTCATGCTTCATGTATTGCCGGGCGAACTTGAACCCGGCCTCGTTCGCCTCGGAACCCGAGTTGACGAAGTAGGTATGGTAACCGCCGCCCATCAGTCCGTTGACTTTCTCGGCCAGCGCCGCGGCCGGCACATTCATCGCGGTGTGCGGGAAATACGACAATTGCCGCATCTGCTCCGCCGCGACGTCCGCCAGTTCGGTGCGCCCGTAGCCGATATTCACGCACCAAAGTCCGGCCATGCCATCGAGATAGCTGGTGCCGTCGGCATCGAAAATCGTGGAGTTCTGTCCGCCCGTGACAACCATCTGCCGCGATTCCAGCACCTTGTGTTGGACGATCGGGTGCAGGACGTTATCCAGGTCCTGTCGGACAACGGCTTCGCGCACCGCTGGGTCGGGGCTGTTGGTTTGTGCCATGTTTGCCTCGGAAAGTGAATCGGCCGGCCGATAACACGTCAAACGACGCCAAGTGGCAAGCCAACGGACCCAGGCACACGCCCGCTCGGTTCTGCCGCGGCGGTGTTGGAACACCGATCCCCGATCGGGTCACGGGCTGCTGTGGCTTTCGGACTGCCAGCTCGGGATTTGAGTCAATCGACGCCGCGCGTGCCCGTTGAGGACATCACCGTGTGGCTGCTGCGTGCCGGGCACGCTCGGGATCCGGGCCGGACGCCGGTCAACCGTCGATTACTGTGGACTATCGCGCCGGACGTTTCGCCTGTTTCCGGGCCACGGCCAACCCCACCAGGGCGATGCCGAACAGCGCAATCGAGGCCGGTTCCGGCGCCTTCGAAAATGTATAGGTCACGTTGTTCAGCGACAGCCCACCAACGTCTGCTCCCACGCCAATCGTTGAACTGACGTTCAGATCGATACTCAACGTCATCGGGCTGGCAGCCGGACTGAATGTTGCAAAGGACGCCGTGGCGGTGGGTGTCTGGAGACTTGTCGTGAGCGGCAACGACCGGGATGCGGTGCTCGCCCGAGCCGACGAGACGGCCGACAGCGCGGTGCTGCTGGTGGCGCCGCTCAAGGTGTCGGTGACCGAACTGATGGTTGTGTTGGTCGAGGCAGCGGAAATGTTCAACACCAGCGAAAGGTCGCTGTATGTGTCGCCGCTCGCGCTCGCAAGGCTTAGAATCGGCGCGCCAGCCGCAGAGCCGAGGATCTCGACCGCGGGTCCACCGACGGAATTGCTCGCCAACAATTCGGCGCCGGCCGGGCCGCAGCCGGCTTGCGCGACAGTCTGAACGACATAGGAACAACTGGCGACGGTGAACAGCAACCCATCATAATTCAACGCGCTGTCGACGGCTAAAGGTGTCGTCTGAGCCTGGGCGTGCTGGTTCAAGCCAATGACCGTGACCGTCAACAAACCCAGAAGCTGCGATTTCCAGGTTGCACTCAATAGTTCAGTCCCTCAGCTGCAGGCTCCACAATCGGATGCATTGACGTATCGTTATGTATCATGAAAGAAGTCTGATGTAAATAGAAAAATAAATCTCGTTTATGACATTACAGAATGTGTGGAGACGACGGCACTGTCGAATTGGGCCTGAAGTCCTGAAAAATCCGCCCACATTAACGTAGCATGGAGAAGCGGCCAAACTTCACTTGAATGCGGCACCTCATTTCTGACCATCACCGGTCGTCTCCTTACCCGTAATGTTATACTCTCGCACTGTTATGTCGGCCAGTGCTCGTGCGACAACGTCATCCACGCCCTCGCGCAACATCGACTGCATGATGCGCTCGCGGACTTCGCTGAACGGCGGGGTCGGCCGCCGCCGCCGATCGTCCACTTTCACGACGAACCACGCGCCCGCGCTACGGACAGGAAACGCGGTGAACTGGCCCGATTGAAGCGCGAAAGCGACCGCGCCGACCTCGGCGTTCAGACCGTCCAACCGCACATACCCAAGGTCGCCGCCCACCGGTGCGGTGGCATCCAAACTGGACCGTTTTGCCAGAACCGCGAAATCCGCACCCGCCTTCAACTCCGCAATGATGCCGGCCGCGGCTTCCTCGGAGGGCGACATGATCACCCGGACATGCACTTCGTCCGGGCCAGGCTTGCCCGCCATCGTGGTATCATATCGGTCCAATAGTGTCTGTTCGGTAATCGACCGTCCGATCTCCTGGTGCAGTAGTTCATCGGCCATGACGCGGTCTGCCGCGGCCTTGACCTTGCGCCGCACCACCGGATCCTCATCCAGAGCCTGTTGTTGGGCGCGAATAACCAGGGCCTGCTGACGAACCAGCTTCGCCAGGACACCTGGGAAAAGGTCTGCGAAAGGCAGCGCTTGCAAACTCGCCGGTAGTTCCCGGATCGCGTCCGCAACGTCACCCAGCGTCACGGCGCGGCCGTCAACCTCCGCGACCACGACACTGGCGCTCTTTTCCTGTCGCTGCGTCACGTCATAGATCGGTGTTCGGGTATCAAAAATTGGCCGCTTGAGATCGCCGGGCGCGAGGGGGGACGGATCGGGCTTCGGTGCCAGTTCTGCCCTGCTGATCCCGGAAGAAAGGCCAGCCGTCAGCGCCGCGCAAACCGCAAAAATCGGCCATCAATTCAGCAATGACATGGATACCGTTTTGAAATCACGCACATGCGCCCCTTAGCATGGGCGCGACAGCCGATGCGACAACGCAATGCATGCTTCCATGATGGCGGCTCGGCCTATCCGGGCGGCAGCATTAAGGCGCGATCTGGCAGGCCGACCCGACGGGGGACGCAAAGCGCCCCCTTAACAGGGGACATTGGCGCCTGTTAAGGGTCGGCCGGAGCCTATCGGGCGCGACCCGCCGCCAACTTGGTCACACTCTGACCGGTTCATCTCGGGCAGCGGACGCGGCGACGGCCTCGAAGACCGCAACACCATGAATGATCTGGCTCAAGGGAGTCGGGAACGGTCGCCCAGCGACGATGCTCGCCGCGAACGCTTCCAGTTCAGCCGTCAGCATGTTGAAGTCAGGGGTTTCGGTGACCTCCGCCGTGCCCGCCCCGATGTGGCCGCCATCACCGGCCGGTACCAGCCGAAACGTTGTCATCGGATGCCCGAGCACCTCGGCAAATCCCTTCGTGCCGTAGACCGCCATCCGATAATGGGGGGTCGCAGCGGTCGAGCAGAAGATATGACCGGACGCGCCATTCTCGAACCGCAGCAACACGTCGGTGGTGTCGTCTGCCAGCGGCGCGGCCCGCCGGGCAACTTGCGCATAGACCTGACGGATCGGGCCAAACAGGTCGATCATGCCGTCAACCAGGTGAACGCCAATGGCGGTCATCGCGCCGGCCGGTGCCTCGGTAACCTGAGCCCGCCATGCATCCTGTTTCATTGAGATGCCGTGCAACGCGGTCTGCTCCGCGCTGATGGTGACCAGAGTACCCAGGCGGCCGCTCGCCACCGCCTCGCGCAACAGGCCCATCGAGGGATGAAAGCGGCGGTTGAAACCCACTGCGAGCACGATACCAGCTCTCTGCGCTGCCTGCTCGGCGGCTTTGGCATCCTTCATCGACAGGCTGAAGGGCTTTTCCACAAAAACATGCTTGCCGGCGCCCGCGGCGCGGATCACTTGATCGGAATGCTGGGTGTGGGGTGTCGCGAATACGACAGCGTCAATTTCGCGGCTCTCGAGGATTGCAGCGAGAGAGTCGGTCCAATGCAACCCAGCGTCCGCACAGAAAGCCGCAGCGGTCGCTTTGGTCCGCGTGTGCGCCATGGTGAAGCGGATCGTCTCGCTGGACCGAACACTGTTGACCAAATTCTGGCCCCACCAGCCAAGACCGACGATCGCTGCCCGTATCATCTGCTTTTCCCTTCGATTTCGTTCAATAAAGCCCGGGCAAACCCGCGCATCATCCCATTGCGCGCCTCGGCCAACGCTTCGCCGGCCTCGGTCTGAAAGCTTCCGGCCAGCTTGAACAGTTTCGCTGCAAAGTGGTCGAATGCGAAGGTTCGGTCATCCAACGCCCGGTTGGTCGCCGACGGATCATCGGGATCATAAAGGCTCGAGCCCATCCGTCCCGCCACATAGAAACATCGTGCGATGCCGATTGCCCCGATCGCATCCAGCCGGTCCGCATCCTGGACAATCCGAGCCTCTATGGTTTCGGGCGGGATGGCGGCGGAGAAACTATGTGCCTCGATGGCATGGGCCGCCTGTTCGATGCGCGACGCGTGCCAGCCAAGATCTGCCAGGATCGTGCGGGCCCGAGCGGCTGACAGACGGGACGCCTGTGCTCTTTGCGAGGAATTTTTCTCCACTGCGACGCAATCGTGCAGGATGACCGCGGCGGTCAGCACCTCCAGGTCACAGTCAGGCTCCCGTTCGGCGATGGCTGACGCATTGAGCCAGACCCGGAGCAAATGTGACCGGTCGTGCGATCCGTCATCCCTGTCGTCACCCAGGGCCGCCAGCAGCCGTTGTGCCAGTCCGGCATGTTGCCCGAATTTATCCGTTAACCTATCCATGATGCTCTTGAACGACCTGACCTTGATAACGCTCCACCATTCCCATCCTATGTTGCATCAGGCAAGCGCCGAACCCGGGCGATGGATCACCGGATCATTCACTCGTCGGATTTGACCGGCATCCTGAATGGCGGCCCGGCGTTGCGGAACGCGAGGCAGATCGCGCCCGAAGAGGATGACGACCCCAAGAGGAAAAGACCCATGAGCGACTTCGAACTGGTATGGGACACGCGCTGCGGCGTGGCGGAATCCCCGGTATGGGACGCCGCCGAACGCAGGCTGCTGTTCTGCGATATCAACGGCAAACGGATCCACGCATTATCGGTTGATACGGACAAACGCGAAGTCTGGGAATTCCCCGAGGTTGTTGGCAGCTTTGGTCTCTGCCGCTCCGGCCGCTTCGTAGTTGCGCAGCGGCATCATGTCGTGCTGTTTGACCCAATCTCCGGCACCATGACCGATCTCACGCCAAAAATTCCGGAGCCGCCGACAAACCGGTTGAATGACGGCAAGGTCGGTCCGGATGGAGCATTCTGGGTTGGCAGCATGGATGAGAACTCTCCACGCCAGAAGATCGCCGCGCTCTATCGCGTCACATCCGACGGCCAGATCACCAGGCAGGAAGGCGGCTACGCGGTCTCGAACGGGCTGGCATGGTCGCCGGACGGGCTGCTTATGTATCACTCGGATTCCACCGCCGGCATTGTCGAGGCTTGGGATTTTGACCCCGGCACCGGTGGGCGGACCAATCGTCAAACAGTGGTGACCCTGACAAACGACGATGGCCGTCCCGATGGCGCGGCCACGGATATGGACGGCAACTATTGGTCCGCTGGGCCGTCCGCGGGGTGCATCAACTGTTTTAGTCCTGCCGGTGAACTGCTTCGCAAGTGGCGCTTTCCGGTGCCCGGACCGACAATGCCATGCTTCGCCGATGGCATGCTGTATGTGACATCCCTGCGTGAGGGCAAATCCGCCCAGGTTTTGGCTGAACACCCAACCCTTGGCGGATTGTTCCGCGCCGCCGCGCCGGCGATCGGCTGTCCGGTCAGCCTGTTCGCGGATTAATCACGGCGTGTACCGCGGCGGCGGAGGCGGGTAGTCGGGCCTTTCATAATAGCTGCGCTGCGGGCGCTGGGGCGTTGTGGCAGCCCCACCGATCGCACCGGCGGCCCCGCCGATCAGCCCGCCGGCGATTGCGCCGTTCCCGCCTCCAGCCAGTCCACCGATAGCCGCGCCAGCGCCGGCGCCGAGCAGCCCACCGCCGACCGCACGTTGGTTGGGGTTGTAGGGATCAGAGCAAGCACCAACCGACAACGCCAGACCAAACAACACGGCACAAGGCGGGATTAACCGTTTCAACACTGCGTACCCTCGACATGGCAACGGCCATGCACTTATCACGAGACGGTGAAATCATTAACCCAAATCATGAAATCGCCCGCAACGGTGGTCGCTCGGGGTGCATTTCGTTCCGCCCCAGATAGTTCAGGAATAATGTGCAGAAGCGTCGAGCGGTGTTGGCAGTGACTTTCTTATGGAGCGAATTCCACCGGTCGCGGCGTTCCTCCAGGTCCATCGAAAGGCCGATATGCATGGCTTCGGCGATCTCGTCGGAATCGTATGGATTGACGATGAGCGCTTCGGTCAATTCCTCGGCTGCACCGGCGAAACGGGACAGGATCAGAACCCCTGGGTCGTCAGGGTCCTGCGCCGCGACGTATTCCTTGGCCACGAGATTCATACCGTCACGCAGCGGTGTGACCACGGCCAGTCGGGACAGGCGAAAAAACCCCGCCAACGTGTCGCGCTTGACCGCGCGGGTCATGTAGCGAAGCGGCGTCCAGTCGAACTCCGAGTAGCGGCCGTTGGTATCGCCTACGATGCGATCAAGCTCCCGCCGCAGTCGTTGATACGCGCCCTGGTCTTCCCTTGATCGCGCCGCGATCTGCAGGAAGCTGACCTGTCGCCTGTGTTGTGGGTAATTGGCGAAGAAGCGGCCGATTGCCTCGAACCGATTGATAAGGCCTTTGGAATAATCCAGTCGGTCAACACCGATCGCCAAGCCGCCTTTGCCTAAGCTGTCGCGTAGCAGACGCGCATCCGAACCGCGTGCTGCCTCCCGCGCCCGTTCAGCGAACTGCTCGGCATCAATGCCGATGGGATCGACGATCGCCCGCACGGCATGCCCGCGCCAGACAAAACGACCGTCGGGATCGGGGTGGATCCCCAAACTTTCGGTCACGCAATCCAAAAATGCCGTGCGATAGGTCCGGGTGTGGAAGCCGATGATGTCATAGGTGCAGAGGGCGGAAAGTATTTCCGTCGACCGCGGGAGTGCATGGAAAATCGACGGCGGGACGAACGGCGTATGCAGGAAGAAGCCGATGCGGTTGGTCACACCCAGCGCACGAAGTTCGGCAGCCATGGGCATAAGGTGATAATCGTGCACCCAGATCAGGTCATCCGGGCGCAAAAGCGGCAGTAGCGCGGCGGCGTACTGGCGGTTGACCGACCGATAGCCATCATAATCGTCCGTCTTGAAGTCAACCAGGCCAAGGCGGAAATGCAGCAGTGGCCAAAGCGCGCCGTTGGAGAAATTCACGTAGAACGAGTGGTAATCTGCTTCCGTCAGATCGATTGTTGCGTATGTGATGCCATCTGAACGTTGAATATGGGTTGTGCTGGATCCACGCGTGGATCGCCGTCCGCTCCATCCGAACCAAAGAGATCCGGGATGCAGCGCATCGGCCAAGGCGACCGCGAGCCCGCCTGCCTTGGCACCACGTTCAGAGGGCAGGGGCACCCTGTTCGAAACGACAACCAGCCGTCCCATTGTCTGCACCTCCCGCAAATTTTGGGCCGCTTGCCACGGCACCATTCATGAGCCTCCTAAACGCAAACGAGCCGGCAAGGTCGCAACGGCGTGGTCACATGGCCGTGATAACCCAATCTATGGCCGGTTCATGAACGCAGCCGCCTCAAAAAAACCCGATCCGTTCGACATCCATGATCAGATCGAAAAAGCCGGGAGCCAGTTGAAAATGCGTATAGCCCAGATCGCGCCGCTGACTGAATCAGTCCCGCCGCGGACCTACGGTGGAACAGAACGGGTGGTATCATACCTCACCGAAGAACTGATGGCGATGGGACACGACGTGACTTTGTTCGCCAGCGGCAACTCTGTAACCAGTGCAAAACTTGAAGCCGTGTGGCCCTGTGCGCTTCGCTTCGACGCCACGCTGCGGGATGCCATGGCGCCACAGATGCTGCTGATGGAGACAGTCTACCGGCATGCGCATGAATTCGACGTCCTGCATTGTCATTTGGACTATTGGCCATTCTCAATGCTCAGCCGCCAGGCAACGCCGTATCTGACCACGTTGCACGGGCGCCTCGACCTGCCGGAACTGACCCGGGTTTATGACTGTTTCCAGAACGCGCCCCTGGTTTCGATTTCGGATGCCCAGCGGCGGCCACTGCCGCGGGGCAATTTTGTCGGCACGGTGCACCACGGTTTGCCGCCGAACCTGCTGACCCCACAATCGATGCCGCGCGACTACCTGGCGTTTCTGGGCCGCATCTGCCCCGAAAAATCGCCGGACCGCGCGATCCGCATCGCCCGGGCGAGCGGCATGAAGCTGAAAATCGCCGCCAAGGTCGATCGGGTTGATCGTGATTATTACGAAACGAGCATCCGGCCGATGATCGACGGCGACCAGATCGAAATGATCGGTGAGATCGGTGATGCCGAGAAACCTGGTTTTCTGAGCGGAGCCAAGGCATTGCTGCTGCCCATCGACTGGCCGGAGCCGTTTGGCCTGGTGATGATCGAAGCGATGGCCTGTGGCACCCCCACCGTCGCGTTTCCCGCCGGCTCGGTGCCGGAGGTGATCGAGCATGGTCTGACCGGCTTCATCGTGCACGACGAAAGTGCGGCGGTTGCCGCTGTCTCGCAACTCGATCGCCTGTCGCCGACCGCGATCCGGGCGCGTTTTGAGGAGCGTTTCACTGCCCGACGGATGGCAGAGGACTACGTTTCATTGTATCGACGCATGGCGGTCAAATCCCGCCCGGCGTTGCGTGTGGTGACCTGACCCGGGTTGATCGGTCCGTACTCTGGTCAAGCCTGCCCGGTTCCGCTTCACTGGCTGTCATAAGGATGGCCAGGGAGGAGGAACCGCGCGATGGCTTCGGTGCAAGAATACGATTTCGTCATCATCGGTGCGGGATCAGCTGGCTGCGTGCTTGCAAACCGGCTGAGCGCCGATCCCAATAACCGTGTCCTTTTGCTGGAAGCCGGCGGCAAGGACATCGACCCCTGGATCCACATTCCGGCCGGCTTCTACCGCAACATCTACAATCCCAAGGTGGCATGGTACTTTGAAACCGAACCGGTGGTGGAGATGCATAACCGGCGCATTTCCTGGCCACGTGGCAAAGTGCTTGGCGGATCATCCTCGATCAACGGACTGATCTACATTCGGGGTCAGAGCCAGGACTTCGACCTGTGGCGTCAGCTTGGCAACGCCGACTGGTCGTATGACGACGTCCTGCCGTATTTCCGCAAGGCTGAGGATCAGGAACGCGGCGCCAACGAATTTCACGGCAGCGGCGGACCGCTTGGCGTGTCCGACCTGAAGACCGAACATCCTCTGCACGACGCCTTCATCGCTGCCGCGCAGGAGGCTGGATATCCGTACAATCCCGACTTCAACGGCGCCAGGCAGGAAGGGGTTGGGCCGCTGCAGCTTACGGTGAAGGGGCGCCGGCGAGCATCCGCCGCGGTGGGATACCTCAATCCGGTCAAATCCCGCGCCAACTTGAAGATTGAGGTCCGAGCGCTGACCCATCGGATCTTGCTGGAGGGCAAGCGGGCGGTCGGCGTCGAATATAGCCAGAATGGCACGTTGCATCAGGCCAAAGCCAGGCGCGAAGTGCTGCTGTGCGGCGGCGCGATCAACTCGCCGCAGATCCTGCAGTTATCAGGCGTTGGGCCAGGCGCTTTGCTGCAGTCGCTTGGCATCGACGTGAAGCATGATCTTCCGGGCGTGGGCGAAAACCTGCAGGACCACATTGGCGGCCGCATCATCCACCGCTGCGTCGACGGCACGGTGACGATGAACGAGATCTATCACAATTGGCTACGCCGGCTTTATGCCGGAGCCGAGTGGATCTTCGCCCAAAAAGGTCCCTTGATGACGGGTGCCGGCCCGATCGGTCTGTTCGTGAAAACCCGGCCGGAACTCGACAGCCCGGATGTGCAATACCAGTTCCTTGCCGGCAGCGCCGAGAAGACCGGGGAGCCGATGCACCGCTTCCCGGGTTGCACCATGGTCGCGATCCCCTGTCGGCCGGAAAGTCGCGGATGGCTTCGCATCCAGTCGCCCGATCCCAGTCAGCCCCCGGCGATGCAGCCCAACTATCTGTCCACGCAGGCGGATCGTGACACGATTGTCGCCGGCCTCCGGGTGACGCGAAAGATCTTCGCCACCGCCAGCATGCAGCGCTACTGCAAGGAGGAGATCTATCCGGGTCCGAAAGCGCAGACCGACGAGGATCTTCTCAACCACGTCCGCGCCACCGCGGGTACGACCTTTCACCAGACCAGCACCTGCATGATGGGTCCCGGACCCAAGGCTGTCGTGGACATCAACCTGAAGGTCAAGGGGATGGAAGGCCTGCGCGTGATCGATGCGTCCATCATGCCGACGGTGGTGTCCGGCAATACCAACGCCACGGTGATCATGATCGCGGAGAAGGGGGCGGACATGATCCTGGGCGCCGCATGACGATGGAGCAGACATTCGCCGGCAAGGTCGCGTTGGTCACGGGTGCCGGCAAGAACATCGGCCGCACCATCGCACTGGATCTTGCGGCGCGCGGTGCCTCCCTGGTTGTGAACGGGCGTCGCGACCGATCGGCGGTCGATGACGTGGTGGCGGAGATCAACGCCGCGGGCGGCCAGGCGATCGGTTGTCTGGCGGATGTCTCCGATCAGGAGGCAACGCTGCGCATGATCGCTGATACGGTCGCCGCGTTCGGTGGGATCGACATCCTGGTCAGCAACGCCGGCCTGCGACGCCAGACGCCGTTCCTGGAAATGTCGCTGGCGGAATGGCGGGAAATCCTGTCCGTTGCGCTCGACGGCGCCTTTATCCTTGCCCGTGCCGCGGTCCCGCACATGCTTGGCCGAAGCGGCGGGGCGATCGTGGCGCTGTCAGGGATCTCCACCCATGTCGGCACGCCGAACCGCTGCCACGTCTCGGCTTCGAAGGCGGGGCTCGAGGGTTTGATGCGAGCGCTTGCCATGGAACTCGCGCCGCATGGCATCACCTGCAACAATGTCGCCCCGGGTGCGGTGGACACGGTGCGCGGCGCCTCCGCCGGAGTCATGCCGCAGACGCTGACCGATCGCGGTATCCCGTTGGGCCGTAAAGCGGCGATGGCGGAAATCTCCGCGGCGGTACGTTTTCTGGCCGGGCCGGACGGGCGCTACATCACCGGGCAGACGCTGCATGTGAACGGCGGGGCGTTCCTGGGCTGAAACGCGGCTTGCAATAGGGCGGGCAGCATGGTCCAAGGCGCGGGATCAAGCGCTGGCGATACATACATCATGACCGATTCCCTGCCTGATCCCGCCGACACCCCCGAACGCATTCTGATCCTGGACTTCGGCAGCCAGGTCACCCAGCTGATCGCCCGCCGACTGCGGGAATTGGGCGTCTACTGCGAAATCTGGCCGTTCAACGCCGCCCCGGACCGCATCGCGACCTGGAAGCCGCGCGGTGTCATCCTGTCGGGCGGCCCGGCCTCCGTGCATGAGGCGGCGTCGCCGCTGGCGCCCCCGGTTGTGTTTGATCTCGGCGTCCCGGTCCTGGGCATCTGCTACGGCGAACAGCTTCTCTGCCACCAACTGGGCGGGTTGGTTGAACCATCCGACTATCGGGAGTTCGGCCGCGCCTATGTCGATATCGCCGATGATTGCGCCTTATTCCACGGTGTCTGGGCAAAGGGTGGCCGCGAGCAGGTATGGATGAGCCACGGAGACCGGGTCACGAAGCTGCCGCCCGGCTTTCGCGTTGTCGCCACCAGCGAGGGCGCACCGTTCGCCGCCATTGCCGACGATGCCCGGCATTTTTATGGCGTGCAGTTCCACCCCGAGGTGGTGCACACGCCGCACGGCGCGCAACTTCTGCGCAACTTCACGCATGATGTTGTCGGTTTGACCGGCTCATGGAGCATGGCGGGTTTTCGCGCCACCGAAATAGCCCGGATCAAGGCCCAGGTCGGCAGCGGGAGGGTGATCTGCGGTTTGTCGGGTGGCGTGGACTCCTCGGTCGCCGCCGTGCTGATCCACGAAGCGATCGGCGACCAGTTGACCTGCATCTTCGTCGACCATGGCCTGTTGCGTCACAACGAGGCCGACGAGGTCATCGCCACGTTTCGCGACCGCTTCAACATCCGGTTGGTGCATCGCGACGCGTCCGACCTGTTCCTGGGGGCGCTGGAGGGCGTCACCGATCCCGAACTCAAGCGCAAGACCATCGGACGCCTGTTTATCGAGGTGTTCGAGGAAGAGGCCGCCAAGATCGGGGGCGCCGATTTCCTGGCGCAGGGCACGCTGTATCCGGACGTGATCGAAAGTGTCAGCTTCACCGGCGGGCCGTCCGTTACGATCAAGTCGCACCACAACGTCGGCGGCCTGCCCGACCGGATGCGGATGCAGCTCGTCGAACCGTTGCGCGAACTGTTCAAGGACGAGGTGCGCGTGCTGGGGCGGGAACTTGGTATTCCGGAGGCGATCGTCGGGCGCCATCCGTTCCCTGGGCCGGGCTTGGCGATCCGCATTCCCGGCGCGGTTTCGCGTGAGAGAGCCGACATGCTGCGCAAGGTGGACGCGATCTACCTGGAGGAAATCCGCTCGGCCGGCCTGTACGACGCGATCTGGCAGGCGTTCGCCGTTCTGCTGCCGGTGCGAACCGTTGGTGTGATGGGTGATGGGCGCACCTACGACATGGCCTGTGCGCTGCGCGCGGTGACGAGCACGGACGGCATGACGGCGGATGTGTATCCGTTCGAGATGGGCTTCCTGACGCGGGTTGCCGGACGGATCGTCAACGAAGTCCGCGGGGTGAACCGCGTGACTTATGATATCACCAGCAAGCCACCTGGGACGATCGAGTGGGAGTGAGGGGAGTAGTTTCGGATAGCCAGAGGACGCTCGGGCAAATCCTAGGCCATCGATAGCAGTCGATAGATTTAGGGCGACCGCGGATCTGCCGCTCTGATATTCGGTCGCGCGCTGCTCGAAGACGTTACCGCGCGCGACCAGTTCTCGGCGTCGATCACACTGTTGTAGATCGATTACTCATCGTGCTTGAACAAATTCTGGAAGATGAGCTGGCTGCAAGTGCTGCCGCTTGCGTGCATCAGCCAGCCACGCTTGCGAGAGCTGATTTCATTGTCTCGCTGTCGGCTTCACGAATCGATAGGCGAAGCGATCGGTCTCGCCCTTGATCGAGGGATCGAACACCTTGATCGAGTGCGGATCGTCCTTGTTCGCGAGCATGGTGCTTTCCGCGTCCAATACGAAGCCGGCCGCCTCCACCTCCTCGCGAACGGATGCAGGCTCAATCCGATGCAGCGACTGGGCGTCGCTCGTGCCCGCCCCGACGGCGGCGGCGTGGTCTACGATGACGTAGGACCCACCGGGCTTCAGCCGCTCGTAGACAGCTCGATTGAAGTGAGCCGCCGTCGCGCCCTTTGCCTGGATCAGCGCGGTGTGGAGATCGTGGTAGAACAGGTGCAGCCACAGGACATCCGCTGGTTGCGTGGCCTCCGGCATCGCCACGAGGTCCGCCGAGACGGCTTCGACGTTCTCTCGGCCCGGCTCCTTCGCAAGCGTCCGCATGCGGCCGACCGGATCGTTCTTGAAGTGGGCGACTTCGGCCGGCACGAAGCTGTAGACCCGTCCTTCGGGTCCCACGATGTCGGAGAAGAGACGGGTCCAGTCGCCGTCGCCTGGGTAAACGTCGATGACGGTGGAGCCCGCATCGACGCGTGCGAACCGGATCAATTCGGATAGCTTGGATTGGTCGTACATCGGGATCTCCTTTACGGTTGGGCATTCGACGAGCGCGCGGCGTGCGAGGCGGCGATCCACGGCTCATTCACCTTCGACACCGAACCGATGGCCGCAGTCGGCCAGCGCTACGCCGGCCCGGACGCGTCCATCTGCGCGGCCCGCGCCAGTGCTTGCGTGTCGACGTATTCCCGGATGTTGGTCAGTCTGCCGTCGCGGACTGTGATGGCGAAGATCCAGTCGTCCTCGAACGTCTTGTTCGTGGCTTTGATCTTTCCCCTCGCGAAGCCGACGACCAGGACCCGGTCTCCCTGCGCTACGAACTCCCGGGGTTCCGTGGACGTTTCTATTGACTTGGATGCCGTCTCAAGCAAATTCGCCAGCCCCGCGTGTCCGCGGTGCGTTCCGGCCAGCGGCCAGTCCTTGCCCGGAATGATCCACTCGATGTCTTCGGCGACCAGCGCCAGCAGAGCCTCCCTGTCGCCGCGGCCGATCGCGGCGAAGAAGTCCTTCACGGTCTGGATGTTCTTCTCAATGCTCATGGGAATTTCTCCATTTCGCACGGATCGGATCGCGCTCGATCCGATCCGTGCATAGTGGTCCTGCCGGTGGGCAGGTCGTGTTCATCAGTCGAACTTGACCAGGTCCTTAAAGATCAGCCGACCCCAGCTATTTCCGCGCGCCTGCACAAGCAGTCCGCCTTCCGAAAGCCCGCCAAGATTGATCGGCGAGAAACCGAGATTTTCCGCAAGCGCACCAATCTCCGCTGCGGCAGCGTCATCGTCGCTCGCCAGGAACACGACTCTCCTGCCACCATGCACGGCCGGATCTTGGTCAAGGACGGCAGCGACCAAATGGTTGAAGCCCTTGACCAGTCTTGCACCACCGAAGGCCTGCGCGACGAACTTGGAAGAAGGCTGTCCTCCCAGTTCCTCAGGGGGCACGCCGTAGGCATTGGTCACATCGACGATCGGTCTTGCCCTGCCAGGTGGAAAGCGCCTTCGCGACATCCGGATGCGACTCGAAACGGACAGCCAAAAAGATGATGTCCGCCTTGACCGCGTCCGCCAGCTTTTTGGGAATGATCGTGGGTCCGATCGCGGCCGCATCGGCTGCAAAGCTTTCCGGGTCGCGCGTGGTTGCAACGGAAACTTCGATGTCCTTGCGGGCAAACGCCTTGGCAAGAGCCTGGCCGATATTGCCGAATCCTATAATTGAATAGCTCATAATGTTTCTCCGATGTTGTGTTAACGCCGGGGTTAGACCTGCGCCATGCCTCCATCGACAGCGAGATCCACGCCGGTGATGAAAGAACTTTCATCGGAGGCGAGGAACGTGACGGCAGCCGCGATTTCCTCTGGCTTGCCCCTGCGACCCATTGGGATCTGTGAAGCAAACTGGGCGGCCGCTTGTTCGGCTTGCTCAGGGGTAAGGCCCGTCGTTGTCTCTAAGGCGGGGGTGTCGGTTGGTCCGGGGCTCATCGTATTCACGCGGATTTTGCGGTCTTTTAGCTCCAGGGTCCAAGCGCGCGAGAAGTTGCGCACAGCCGCCTTACTCGCGGCGTAGGCGCTAAACCCTGGCACCCCCAACACGTTCGAGACTGAAGAGGTCAGGATAATCGAGCCGCCGTCTTTGAAGAGCGGAAGGGCCTTCTGCACCGTAAAGAACAGCCCCTTCACGTTCACATCGAAGGTCTGGTCAAAATGGGCCTCAGTAGCGACCGCAAGCGGTGCGATTGTTCCCGCACCCGCGTTTGCGAAGAGAATATCAATGTGACCATGTTTCTCTTTCACAACGGCATAGAGCCGGTCCAGATCGTCCAAGCGCGACACGTCGCCCACGACCGCCGTAACATTTTCCTTGATGAAGGCCGCGGCCTCCTTCAGCTCTTTCTCTCGTCGCCCGGTGATCACGACGTGCGCACCTTCTTCGACGAAGCGCTTGGCTGTGGCCAGCCCAATCCCGCTGCTTCCGCCCGTGATGACGGCGACCTTACCTTCTAGTTTTTTCATCATCTTTCTATCTTTCGTTGTGTGTGGACCAGACCGGGACCGCGGCGGGGTCAGAGTTGCGCCAGGCCGCCGTCGACGGCGACCTCGCTGGCGGTCATGAAGCTGCTGTCCGGCGATGCAAGAAAGGCGGCCACGGCCCCGATCTCTGCCGGATCGGCCATGCGCTGGAGCGGGGTCATGGAGGCGAAGACCTTCTGGCCCTCCTCGCCGAGCGCTTCCTTCGCGAGTTCGGTTGCAGTCGCCCCGGGGGACAGCACGTTTACCCGGATACCGGTGCCCTTCAGGTCCTCCGCCCAGGTCCGCGCGAGGTTGCGCACGGCCGCCTTGCTCGCGCTGTAGGCGCTCATTCCCGGGGCGCCCGTGGTGCCGGCGCTCGATCCGGTCAGGATGATCGAACCGCCCTGGCCCATCAGCGGCAGCGCCTTCTGGACCGTGAAGATCGTACCCTTCACGTTGGTGTCGAAGGTTTCGTCAATGTGCTCGGCGGTGATCTCGCCGAGCTTAAGCTGGCTTCCCGCCCCGGCATTGGCGAAGACGATGTCGAGGGTTCCGCGCTCGGCCCTGACCGCCGCGTAAAGCCGGTCGAGGTCGGCCTCATCCGAGACCGAGCCCTTCACCGCGCGGGCATTGGGCCCGAGGTCGGCCACGGCGGCGTCGAGCGCTTCCTGCCGGCGGCCGAAGACGAAGACGAAGGCGCCCTCCTCGATGAATCGCTTTGCTGCGGCGAGGCCGATGCCGGTGGCGCCGCCGGTGATGACGGCGGTCTTTCCATTCAATCTGGTCATGTCATGCACTCCTTGTTTCGCCGTCTCGGGTCTTTGGCTGTACGGGGAGGTCCCCCGCGAGAGCCTCGACATGGGTTCGCCGGAGGTAGGCGGTGAGTGCGGAATGGCGCACATCGGTGGTGCGAAAACGATCCACTGAGACGATTGAAGGCCACGACCTTCGTGCGCACTACGGCCCAGCGTATTAGAATGGGCTTCGGACGGCGCAGCTAGCGGCGCGGGAATGCACCATGATCAACTGGGATGACGTTCGCTACTTTCTTGCCGTCGCGCGCGGGGGCTCGGTGCGGGCCGCCGCCGAGCGCCTCGGGGTGAACCACGCGACCGTTCTGCGACGCATCGCGCAGCTCGAGGAACGCCTCGGGGCGCAGATGTTCGAAAAGCTGCCTTCGGGCTACCGCCTGACGGAAGCGGGCGAGGAGGTTCTCGAGCTCGCGGACCGGATGGAAGCGTCATCGCACCAGCTGGAAACACGGGTCTTCGGGCGCGACCAGAGCGTGCGCGGGCTGCTGCGGGTGACGTTGGCTCCGACTCTCGCGACACACTTGCTCATGCCGGACTTCGCCGATTTCGCGCGTCTCCATCCGGATATCGAGATGGAAATCTTGTCGTCCGGCGAGCTGGCAAATCTGACCAACCGCGAGGCCGACGTCGCGATCCGCGTCGTCTACGATCGCAAAACCCTGCCGCTCAATCTCCACGGCCTGAAGGGACCGGAGCTGTTCGGCGGCGTCTATATATCCCGCGACCGACTAGCCGGGTGGCGTGCGGGCGCGCCTGATCCCATCCGGTGGATCGTCATCAGCGGCCACGGAATCCCGGACTGGGCGCGCGAGGGTGAGGTTCCTACCACGGAGGTTCCGTTCAGGACCACGGACCGCGAGGCGCAGATCGTTGCGATACGGCAGGGGCTCGGCATGGCGACGCTGGATTGCTTCGTCGGAGATGCCGACCCGTTTCTGGTGAGGGTTCCGGGCACCGACCTGCACAACCATGGCACGCTCTGGCTCCTCACGCAGGGCGAGACGCGCAAGACAAAACGCGTGCTGCTCTTCACTGAGTTCGTATCCCGCAGGCTCGCCGCGTACGCGCCGCTTCTCGCGGGACTGTCCGTATCGCGCGACTGACGCCCGGCAGGTCGCCGGCGACGCTTGCCGTGATCCGGCCGGAAGCCGAGCTGCGATCTTGAAGCGGCGTTGTTCAATCCGCGGATGTTGCGCCGTATCGCAACCGGCACCAGCTCAATCAGGCTCTCCTTATTCCGGCGACCGACGCCAGCGTCGATACGGAGTCCTATCATGAGTATGGGACCGGCCGCTTCCTGGCGCGTGCTTTCATGAACTATGGCTGGGATCACTACGCCCCCGAGGGGAACACCCGCGACAATCCCTATGTGTCGCCACTCCGAGCCAGCACCGGCGAACTCAAGGGCCTGCCGCCCGCACTTGGCATCACCGCAGAGAACGATCCGCTGCGCGACGAGGGCGAGGCCTATGCGTGAAAGTTGAAAGCGGTTGGCGTAACCGTTGATGCCGTTCGTTACGACGGGACGATTCACGACTTGTTGCTGCTGAACGCGCTTCGTCACGTGCCTTCGATCGAAGCGGCGATCGAGCAGATCAATAATGGCCTGCGCCAGCACCTCGAGGTGGTAACGCACTAGCCCATCTTATTCGTTGCGCAACAGGGATTCGATGGCGGACGTAGCGTAAGCGTCTGATTTGAAGCAGAGATTTGGGTCTCGAAGCCAATATCACCGAATCGGACGCTGCCACACCCGCCATAGCCGAAATTGGCCTGCTGCCATTCAGTTTCCCAGCGGTCGGACGCAAGAAAGTGGCGGCCGCATTTCACAGCCGACGCATGACCTCGGTTGGCCGCGTGATGTTGCTTACCACGGCCGAAGGGGCATTCGGCATTGCGGATAGGCTCGCGCTGTTGATCACCGATCCACGTAATCCGCTGCTGGCGACCCACAGCGTGGCCGACATTCTGCGCGCCCGCATGCTGGCGATCGCTTGTGGCTGTGAGGATGCCGACCATTCGGAAAACCGTGCCCCGTGCTCAGAATGCCGCTTGTGCGTCGGTCCGGTGAATAAGATGCGTCAGGGGTGGGTTCCGGTTCGCCGCTGAAGCACGGATCACCACAAGAAAGTACAAAAGTGCGAAAAGCTAAACAATCCGCCGACCGGTCTTGCGGGCAGACTTAAGGCATGGTGATCACACCGGCGCCCGATACTGCCGTAACGACCTATACATCGCACAATTGAAGTAAATCGTCGTAATGCCCAAAGATACGCTGCAGGGTCAGTTTCCTCGACCTGCAAGCTATCGTTTCCCAAGGCCGGCTTGAACACAAAGCTGATCTGCCAATCGACGCAGAGGATTCGCCATGCTTGACCCTTCGCAGTTTAGCACCAACCGCACCGAGCCGGGTCGGTGGAAGGTCACCTTCCGCAACCCGCCGATCAACATGTTTGTTCCCACAACGATCGTCGAATTGAGAGCGCTGTTGACCGACCTCGAGGCCAACCCGTCCGTGAGGGTCGTCGTGTTTCAGTCGGCGAACCCAGATTTTTTCATCGCCCATCTCGACGTATCCAAGGCAGCTCAACAGCCGGGCGTGCTGGACCTTTGGCGCGACTTTGTGCTGCGCCTCTCGTCCACGCCAGTTGTGAGCATCACAAAGATTCGCGGACGCACGCGCGGCATAAGTAACGAGTTGGTGCTAGCCTGCGACATGCGTTTCGCGAGCCGGCAAAGCGCCCTGTTCGGCAACCCCGAGATTGGCGTCGGATTGGTGCCTGGCGGCGGGGCGCTGGAGTGGCTTCCGCGCCTGGTGGGCCGTTCGCGCGCACTTGAGATCGTGCTCAGCGGTGACGATTTCGATGCTGATATCGCCGAGCGCTATGGCTGGGTCAACCGCACGCTGGACGATGACGACCTCGACGCGTTTGTCGATGCGCTTGTCAGGCGTCTGGCCTCGTGCGCCGCTGGCCCCGGCGAAGGCCCAGATCAATCGGTTCCGGAGGCCGACAGCCACCGAGCTTCAGTCAAGTAACGACATGTTCTTCGCAACCTTGGCCTTGCCCAGTGCGCAGGCGCGCCGTGCCAAGGTCCGCAGTATCGGTTACGGCGTTCCGAGCGACTTCGAACTGAACTTCGGCCAGTACCTCCCTGCGCTCGGGCGGGCGGATGACGATGACACGGATGCGAAAGCGAGCCGCACTAGCCTGGGGGCATAGGTGTCTGAAGCAGGCAAGTGACCCAAGCGAAACCATCGACCAGAGGAGAAAGCCATGGATGCGACTGAGAACCTCGAAGCATTTGACCACGGTCGGCAATTGGTCGGCGCGACGGCCAGCGACGCCGTTCATCCATTTGGTGTGAATTTCCCGGACACCGAGCTGGCCGAATTGCGCAGGCGCATAAGCGCGACCCGGTGGCCTGACCGGGAAACAGTCACAGATCAATCGCAAGGCCCCCAGCTCGCGACGCTGCAAAAACTCGCGCACTATTGGGCGACGGAGTACGACTGGCGCAAAGTCGAGGCGAGGCTGAACGCCCTGCCGAATTTCGTGACCGATGATCGATGGGCTGGACATCCACTTCATTCACGTTCGTTCGAAACACAAGAACGCGTTGCCGCTCATCGTCACGCACGGCTGGCCAGGATCGATCATCGAGCAGCTGAAGATTGTCGATCCGCTGACCAATCCGACGGCACATGGCGCGAGCGCGGCGGACGCCTTCGATCTGGTGATTCCCTCGATGCCGGGCTACGGGTTTTCGGGCAAACCGACCACGACGGGCTGGGATCCGGCCCACATCGCGCGCGCCTGGGTCGTGCTGATGAAGCGCCTTGGATACACGAAGTTCGTGGCGCAAGGCGGCGATTGGGGCGCGATCATCACCGACCTGATGGGGGCCCAGGGGCATCCGGAACTGCTCGGCATTCACTCCAACATGCCCGGCGTGTTTTCGCCCGACATCGACAAGGCTGCCCTTACGGGCGCTCCGGCGCCGTCCGGTCTCTCCGCGGACGAGAAACTCGCGTACGAGCGGCTGGCCTTCGTATACGCGAAGGGCATCGGCTACGGCTACCAGATGGGGTTGCGCCCGCAGGCGCTTTACGGGATTGCCGATTCTCCCGTCGGCATAGCCGGTTACTTCCTCGATCATGACGCGCGTAGTTTGGCGATGATCTCTCGCGCCTTTGACGGGCAGCCCGAAGGCCTGACACGGGATGATGTCCTCGACAACGTCACGCTCACCTGGTTGACGAACACGTTTGTTTCCGGGGCGCGCCTCTATTGGGAGTGTCTCGAGAACAAGATTTCATTCTTCGGTGTCAAAGGCGTCTCCGATCCCGGCAGCCGTGAGCGTGTTTCCTGACGAGCTGTATCAAGCCCCGCAGAGTTGGGCAGAGCGGGCGTATCCCAAACTCATGTATTACAACAAGCTCGACAAGGGCGGGCACTTTGCGGCCTGGGAACAGCCGCAGCTCTTTGCAGACGAGATTCGCGCGGGCTTCAGGTCACTTCGCGACTGAGCGGTCTGAGAGGGATCGGCGCACGCCCCAAGCGAGCGCTGATCCAACGTCGCACGGAACGAGCCACTTGAATCGGCGGCCGCGCACGGCTTTCGGCGCCTCGATCCGGGCCAGTCCACATCGCTGACGAGATGGCAAAGAGGCTTGAAGGAAAAACCGCCCTGATCGCCGGTGGCAGCAGCGGTATTGCGCTCACAACAGAGCCTCTGCCGCGGGGACATGGAGGAGAAGATGACTCAAGCAGAACATTTTGATGCCCTGGTTCTCGGAAGCGGCCCGGGCGGAAATCTACTCGCGTGGCATTTTGCGCGATCCGGGCAACGGGCGGTCGTCGTCGAGCGGCGATACGTCGGAGGTTCCTGTCCCAACATCGCCTGCATGCCCAGCAAGAACGAAGTGTGGAGCGCGCGCATCGCCTATCTGGTCCGGCACGCGGCGCAGTTCGGAACGATCACCGGCCCGGTCACGACCGACATGGCGAAGGTTGTCAAGCGCAAGCGCGAAATGGTCGAGCGAGAGATCGCCGCCCACACTGCGCCGTTCAAGTCGAGCGGCGCCGAACTGGTCATGGGCAGCGGAAACTTCGTGGCGCCGAAGACGCTCGAGATCCAGTTGAACGACGGCGGCGCGCGGCGGCTGACCGGCGACAAGATCTTCATCGATGTTGGTTCGCGTGCGGAGATGCCCAACATTCCGGGCCTTGCGGATGCGCGGCCACTCACGCACATCGAGGCACTGGATCTGGACTATGCCCCCTCGCATGTGATCGTGCTCGGTGGGGGCTATGTCGGTTTGGAGTTGGCGCAGGCGTACCGCCGCTTTGGCAGCCGGGTGACGGTGATCGAGACGGGGCCGCAGATCATGAGCCGGGAGGACGCGGACATCGCCGAGGCGGTGCACGGCATTCTGAGTGAGGAAGGTATCCGGTTCGTGTTGTCTGCCGAGCTCGTTGCTGTGCAGGGCCGATCCGGCGAAGGCGTCAGCGTCAGTGCGCGGCTCGCCGCCGGCGCGCAGACGATCGAGGCAAGCGACATTCTGGTCGCGATCGGGCGCGTTCCGAACACCGCCTGAATCGGTCTGGAGGCGGCGGGCGTCGGTCTGGATGGGCACGGCTTCATACGCGTCAACGAACGGCTGGAGACGACCGCGCCCAATGTTTGGGCGCTTGGCGACTGTGCTGGCAGCGCGCAGTTCACGCAGGTCTCGGTCGATGATTTTCACATCATCCGCGACAACCTGGCTGGTGGCGCGCGCAGCACGGGCGACCGGCTGGTGCCGTACTGCGTGTTCACCGATCCGCCGCTTGCGCATATCGGGTTGAGCGAGCGGGACGCACAGCGACAGGGCATTGCCGTGCGCGTCGGCAAATTGCCGATGAGTGCCGTGCTACGGCGGGAAGCGACCGACGAGACAAAGGGCTTCATGAAAGTCCTTGTCGGCGCGAACGACGACCGCATTCTCGGCTTCTCGATGATCGGCGCTGATGCGGGCGAGGTCTTGGCCGCGATACAGACGGCGATGCTGGCGGGGCTGCCGTACCCGAAGCTTCGTGACGCCGTCATTGCGCATCTGACAACGGCTGAGGGGCTGGGGCCGCTGCTTGAGAACGTGCCGCTTCGCTGAGGGTGATGGGTATCTGCATCCAGATGAGGGTTCGATGGGCAAGCCTGCGCACGAAGTCGGGGTCGTGATGGGGGCGTCCAAAGGGATTGGAGCGGAGATCGCCCGCGATGTGGTGGCCGATATTCAATGACGGGTCTGTAGCGCATGAGGCCAAAGCGCCTTGACGGTAGCTTTTTGAGGAGCAGATTATATGGACCAAGCGATCTGAACCCCGCGCGGGCCACAGCACATCGCGATAGTCGCCGAAACCACGGAAGAAGATCTGCCGTGGAATTTCCCGGCAAAATCAATGGCGTGGGATTTTGACGTAGTCGATGTCGATGTTTCACGGGCGGACGGACAAACCTGACAGCAAAATCAGATAGTTAGAGACTGTTTGAGCAATCTGCGTAGAGGTTTGCAACCGACGCGAGCCGAATCAGAGGATAGGTCATGATGTTTCCAGTCACCGAGCATGTCGTGAAGACCGACCGTCACACCACGTTCTTTCTGAGCTGCGGCGCTGCCGATGCGACCCCGATGATCTTTGTCCATGGCTGGCCCGAACTGTCTATCAGTTGGCGACACCAACTCCCGGTTTTCGCGGCACTTGGCTTCCGCTGCATCGCCCCGGACATGCGCGGCTACGGCCGATCCAGTGTCTATGCCCGGCATGAGGACTACGCCCTGGAAAACAGCGTCCGGGATATGACAGAGCTCCTGGACTCGCTCGGGCGCGACAAGGCCATCTGGGTTGGCCACGATTGGGGCAGTCCGGTGGTCTGGAGCCTGGGGAGCCATCACCCCGATCGTTGCAAGGGCATCGCCAACCTGTGCGTGCCCTACCTGCCCGAAGGCTTCGCGCCATCCAAGACAATCCCCCTGGTGGACCGCTCCGTCTATCCGGAAAAGGACTTCCCTGCCGGTCAATGGGAGTACCAGTTGTTTTACGAGGAAAGCTTCGACAAAGCCCGCTCGGCGTTCGAGGCAAGCGTGTCCGACACGGTAAAGGCGCTGTTCCGCAAGGGGAGCGCTGGCGGCAAGGGCCAACCATCACGCACCGCGCTCGTGCGTCGCGACGGTGGCTGGTTCGGTGGCGCCGGCCGGGCGCCTTCGGTACCAAGGGATTCGGACGTCCTGACCGAGACCGATCTGAACAGCTACACCGCCGGACTGACACGCAACGGCTTCTTCGGACCGGACTCCTGGTACATGAACCACGAGCGCAACATCGGCTATGCGCGGCAGGCTGCCGACAGCGGACGGATATCGATGCCAGTCCTGTTCCTGCACGGCGCCTTTGACTACACCTGCGAGACGATCAACTCGCGTCTGGCCGAGCCGATGCGCCAGGCGTGCACCGACCTGACCGAAGTTGTCGTCCAGTCCGGCCACTGGATGGCGCAGGAAAACCCCGTCGCCGTCAATGCCGCCCTGGCGCGCTTCCTGGCGGCGAAATTGCCGTCGGCGTGGCCTGCCTGACAACCCGATTACCAGCGAACCGTCTCGCCCCGGTAGTTCACATAGTGCAGGCCCATCTTTCCGGCCCGGGACGCGATCACATCCACGACCCCGCGAATGCTCGTCTCCACATCCAGTTGTGCACCCGGTCCGCCCATATCGGTCCGCACCCAGCCCGGCGCTATCAGCAGCAGGCAGCGCGGATCTTTTTTGTGCCTGGCGGCGAAGCTGCGCATCAATGTGTTCAGTGATGCCTTGCTCGCGCGATAGATCTCCCATCCGCCGGCATCGTTGTCGGCCACACTTCCCAACCCCGACGACATGACGGCAATGCTGCCATTCCCCGGGACCAGCGACTCGAACATCTCGACCATTCGCATCGGGTTCAGTGCATTCGTCATCATGACCCGGATGCAGGTCTCATCCGACACATCGCCAATCGTTTCCGCTGGGCCGTTCGAGATGCCGGCGTTCACAAACAACAATTCGAAATGCCGCCCGGCCAGTCTGTTCCGCAAGCCAGCCGTCTGTTCGGGCTCGTTAATGTCAACTGTCTCGATCTCAAGCCTGCCATCGGCCCGGTCGGCAAGATCGTGCAGCAGCGTCCGTGCCGAACCCCGCACAGTGCCGACAACGTGCCAGCCTCGGCCGAGGTATTCCCGCACCAGCCCAAGGCCCAGACCTCGTGAGGCGCCAATGATCAATGCGGTTTCGGTTGCCATTGCGAATATCTCTCCAGTTCATACGCGGGGTCACGGTCCCGCGGCTTTCGGGTTATAAGGCGGCCCACGGAAAGCCAGTAGGACCATACAGATGCGCAAACCCCGCGGCCGCCACTTCTTTGCCAATCCCGGCCCCACCAATATCCCCGACAGCGTTCTCCGGGCGATGGATCGGCCTAGCATCGACTTCAATGACCCAGATTTTGTGGGCGTTTACGATGCCGCCTTCGCCGGGGTGAAGCGGGTCCTGCGCACTGAACAACATCTGTTCATTTACAACGCCTCTGGCCATGGCGCGTGGGAGGCCAGCCTCACCAATCTGCTGTCACCAGGCGAGACCATCCTTGTCCTGGAGTCAGGCTATTTCTCCGAAGAATGGGCCGCCATGGCGCGTGGCCATGGCCTGGAGGTCCGGGTCGTCGCGGCCGACTGGCGCCGCGGCGTCGACATTGCCGACCTCCACCGCGCATTGGCCGCGGATACCGCCCACGTTATCAAGGCGGTCTGCGTCGTGCACAACGAAACCGCTACCGGCATGATGCTGCCGTTGCCGGCGATCCGCGAGGCAATCGACGCTACCAATCATCCGGCGCTGTTCCTTGCCGACACCATCTCGTCGCTGGGATCGCTCGAATTCCGCATGGACGAATGGAAGATCGACTGCGTCGTCGGCGGCAGCCAGAAAGGCCTGATGCTGCCTACGGGCATGAGCTTCACCGGGGTGTCCGACAAAGGCATGGAGGCGCATGCCAAAGCGAAACTGCATCGCTTCTACTTCGACTGGACCATGATGATGAACCGCGCCCAGAAAAGCTTCATCGGCACAATTCCAGTGAACATCCTCTATGGCCTGCGCGAGTCGATCCGCCTGCTGGATGAAGAAGGCCTGGACAACGTCATCGCCCGCCACACCAGGCTGGCCGAGGCGACACGCAGAGCCGTCCAGGTCTGGGCCGGCAACAACGGTCCTCAACTGTTTTGCCTGACGCCCAGCCGCTACTCGGATTCCGTCACCGCCATCCTGATGCCGGACGGCTTCAGCGGCGACGCCCTCCGCAAGACGATCCGAGAGCGGTTCAACGTCTCCCTCGGCGGTGGTCTGGGTAAACTAAGCGGCAAGATATTCCGCATCGGGCATCTTGGCGACCTGAACGAACCAATGTTGCTGGGCGCGTTGACTGCGATCGAGATGGCGCTGCGGATCGACGGTATTCCGCACGGCCGTGGCGGAGTTGAAGCGGCGATGGCCTTCCTGGCCGAAGCATAACCGGCTCGGCCCGATCAGGCCGGCGTCACCTGCAACTCGCCCAGGTACGCCTCTCTAATCGCCGGGTCGCGGCGCAGTTCCGCCGCCGACCCGGCCAGCACAACTTTGCCCGTTTGCAGGACATAGCCCCGGTGGGCGATCGACAGCGCCATGTTGGCATTCTGCTCGACCATGAAGATGGTCGTGCCCTGCCGATTGATCTGCTGGATGATCTCGAACACCTGTTCGACGTAAAGTGGTGACAAACCCATGGATGGTTCGTCCATACAGATCAACCGCGGCCGAGCCATCAGCGCTCGGCCGATGGCAACCATTTGTTGCTCACCGCCGGATAAAGTGCCGGAGATCTGGTTCAGCCGCTCTTTGACCCGGGGAAACAACGAGTATACCCGGTCAAGATCTTCCGCGAACTCGGGTCCACGCTTGCGCGTGTAAGCGCCCATCTCGAGATTTTCAAAGACCGTCATGCGTGGGAACAATCGCCGCGCCTCCAGGACCGGGGAGATGCCGCGCTTCACCCGATCGGCGGTCGAAAGCCTCTCGATTGGCATACCGTCGAAAATCACAGTCCCGGTCTTTGGGCGAACCACACCCATGATGGTCTTCATGGTGGTGGATTTGCCCGATGCATTGCCACCAAGTAAGGAAACGATCTCCCCCTGCGCGATTGTGTAATTCACGTCCTTCAATACATGCAGATCGCCATAATAGGTGTTGACGTCCTGAAAACACAGCAGCGGCGGCTCAGACATGCACCATACCTTCGGCTGCCAGACTACCGCGGCCTAGATAGGCTTGCAGGACGATTTCGTTGTTGCGGACCTCGTCCGGCGTGCCCTCGGCGATCTTCTCACCATGGTCGAGCACCACGACCGTGTCGGCGAGCCGCGTAACCACGTCCAGTTTATGCTCGATCAACAGGATCGTCAGCCCGACGGCATGCAGGCTCTTGATCTGTTCGGCCAGTTCCAGGGTCTCGGCCGGGTTCATCCCCGCGGTCGGCTCATCCAACAGCAAAATTTTCGGCCTGGCAGCCAAAGCCCGAGCGATCTCCACGCGGCGCCGGTTGGCATAGGACAGATGGCTGACGGTCTGGGTCGCGCGAGGCAGCAACCGGTTGCCAAACAAGGTCATGATCTCCGTTGCCCATACCCGGGCCGCGGCTTCCTCCCGCCGGGTGGCCGGAGGGCGGAACACCGCCGCGATCGGGCCGGTCTTCAGGTGTGCGTGCTGACCGATCAGGATGTTGTCGAGTACAGAAAGGTTGTTGAACAGACGGATATTCTGGAAAGTACGGGCGATCCCACGGCGCAGCACCTGATGCGCCGCCAGGCCCAGCAGATCTTCACCGTTGAAATGGATTGTCCCACCATCCGCCGGGGTGAGCCCGGTCATCACATTGAACAATGTTGATTTGCCAGACCCGTTCGGCCCAATGACCGCGACCACGCTTCCGGCGGGAACGGTCAGATCGATCGCATTCAGCGCGACTAGGCCACCAAAGCGCACAGTGACACCCTTCACCTCCAATGCGGCATGGCCGTCATTCAGCGCGACGCCGAGCCCGGTCAGGGCGGTGACACCGCCGCGTCTGACGTCGGCGTGTTGCTGGTCGTAGGTCAGTGCGGATTGCCTGGATGTCGCGAGTATCAGCCCGTCTCGCCGGTACAGCATCATGAACACCAGGATCAGGCCGAAAATCAGTTCGATCGACTGGGTCAGATCGATCTGCTCCATCCACGGCATATCGACCGCGCGGCCAAGTGCATGGATCCAGCCTGAAATATCCTGCAGGAACCACGATTGCAGCAACTGCAGCAGCACAGCACCGAGCACCACGCCCCAAACGCTACCCATGCCGCCGAGGACGACCATGACGAGGATCATCACAGACACCGGAAAGCCGAACATCTCGGGCGTCGCAGTCTGCAACTTGGCAACATAGAACGTGCCGGTCGCGCCGGCAAAAGCGGCACCGATGGCAAACGCCAGCAGCTTGGTGCGGGTCCGGTCCACGCCCATCGCCGCCGCCGCCGTCTCATCCTCCCGTATCGCCATCCACGCTCGGCCGATCCGGCTATCTCTTAGTCTGACACTGATGAAAATCAACAATGCCACCAACGTGATGGCAACGTAATAATACGGCCACGCATCGACACCGAAACTGTGGCCGTAGATCATGGGCGCCTGGATGCCGTTCAACCCGGCCGCACCATTTGTCACTGAATCGACGTTACGGACCACGATTGGCACGATCTCGCCAAAGCCCAGGGTGACGATGGCAAGATAGTCGCCACGCAGGCGCAGCGTCGGCGCGCCGAACAGGACGCCAAACCCGGCCGCGATCAGGGCCGAAACCGGCAGCATGATCCAGAACGAAACGGTGAAATGCACCACGTCGCCGCCGGGCTGCGGCATGCGTTGCACCAGTTCCAGCCAGGCGAACGGCTCCCAGAACGATGTCCAGGGCGGCATCACCTGGAACGAGGTCAAAATCCCATAGGCATAGGCGCCTATTGCAAAGAACGCCGCATACCCAAGGTCGAGCAAACCTGCGAAGCCGACAACAATATTCAAGCCGAGCGCCAACGTCGCGTAGGCCGCCGCATTGGCTGCTGAATCGATATCCGCGTCGTTGTCATGCACCAACGGAAAGGCGACCGCCGCGATCGCGAGCAACAGTGTCAGGATTTGCTGTCGGCGTGCCAAGGGGATGCGCACGAATGGTCTCGCCCATTTCGCCATAGCAGCGGCATTGGTGTTCATGGTTGCCTCCGTTACGACTTGTTGGGGACGGCACGCCCCAGCAGCCCGGCAGGGCGAAACACCAGCACCAGGACAAGGATCGAGAATATGATCACGTCGGTCCATGCGGTGGCGATGAACTGGCCGCCCATCGCCTCGACCAGTCCGATGATGACCCCGCCCAGCATCGCACCGGGCACGTTGCCGATGCCGCCAAGCACCGCCGCCGTGAACGCCCGCAACCCGGCGGTGAAGCCGATAATGAAGCTGGTGAAATTGTAATACAGACCGAAAATCAGCCCGCCGGCGCCGGCCAGAGCAGAACCTATGAAGAAGGCAATGATGATGATCCGATCGACGTCGACCCCCATCATGCGCGCCGCCTCCGGATCCTGGGCGGTGGCCCGCATCGCCTTGCCCATCTTCGAGCGCTGGACGAAGAAGTGCAGGCCAAGCATCAATAGAACCGCGATGACCCAGATCAGGATTTCACGCAATCGGAGCACGGCATCACCGATCGCGAACTGTATTGGCGGCAACGGGTTCGGATAGTTTTTTGAATCGGCCCCAACCGTCAGCAGAACGATGTTGAAAAGCACATAGGAGACACCGATCGTCGTGATCATCGCGGCGGGGCCTTTGACGTCGCGAAGCGGCCGCAGCGACAAGCGCTCGATCAGTACGCCCAGGGCGCCGGACAAGACCATCGTGACAACCAGCGCCGTCATCATCACGCCGATCAACGGCAGCCCGGTCATGACCACCGCCTGCCCATTGATGCCGAACAGCTGCAACGTCCACAGCCCGATAAAGCTGCCCACCATGAAGACGTTGAAGTGGGCGAAGTTGATCAGCTCCAGAATGCCGTAAACCAGGGTAAACCCAAGGGCGAGCAGGGCATACATCGCCCCAAGGCTCAGTCCGTTAATGGTTTGCTGCAACAGAAGGTCGGAGAACGACACGGATCAGCCGTCAGGTCGACGGCGCTACACCGATGTAGTGGTATTGACGCATGTCATCCGCCGGAATGCTTTTGTCCTGCCTGATCTGAAAGACGCTGATGGTCTTGTCCTGCAGGTCGCCATTGGCATCGAACGCCACCGGTCCCTGCAGCGTGTCGACCTTGGCGGCCTGGATGGCGTCCCGCACGGCGCCACGGGTCGGTGCGTTGCCGGCGTCCGTCACCTGCCTGATCGCGGCCACGATGACCGTGGCGGCGTCATAGGAGGTGACCGAGTAATCGTCGGGGTCGGCATGATACCTGGCTTTGAACGTCTTGACCCAGTCGGCCATCTTGGCATCGTCGGTGACATGGGGGGAGGCTACGGTTGCGTACCAGCCCTCGTTGGCGGGATAGCCGACAGCAGTCAGCATTTCCGGTCCGTCAACGCCATCGCCGCCGCCCTTGATCATTTTCGGGACGATATCGTAGGCCTGCTTGGCCAGCTTTACGCCCGCCTGCAGCACACCGCCGTAATACAGCGCCTCAGGAGCGAGCGATTTGATTTTGGTCAGCACCGTGGTGTAGTCGGCCGCCTTCGGGTCCAGTCGGTCGCGACCGAGTATCTTGATGCCCTTCTTTTCCGCCTGTCCCTGAAAGGCATCCGCCAGCCCCACGCCGTAAGCGCCGCTGTCGTCAAGAATATAGACTGTCTTCACGTGCAGTACATCGGCGTAGTAATTCGCCATGTACGGTCCCTGATAGGCGTCAGTGGCAACGGTGCGGAAGTAGATCGCCTTGCCCGCCGGACGATACTGGGCTGCGTATCTCGGGTCGGTGATGTCGGGGTTGGTGGAGGCCGGCGTGATGATCGCAAGGTCACCCTGACTCAGGATCGGCGACATCGCCTTGCCGGCGCCACTCATTTGCGGGCCGATTGCCGCCATGGTGGTTTTATCCGATACCATCTTGCGCGCGTTGGTCGCCGCCTGCGCCGGATCGTACTGGCCGGCGGTCGCGGTGCCGTCGTCATACGGCGTGAGGACGAGCTTGTAGCCGTTGACACCGCCTTTGGCGTTGACCTCGTCAAACGCCATCATCGCTCCATACTCGATCCGCTTGGCGGAACTCCGCATCGGCGCCGGTCAGTGACAGATTGATCCCGACGGTCACGGATTTCTCGGCAGCCTTGACAGACGCCATTCCCAGCGTCGCGGACACGGCCAGGCCTGTGATCGCAAAAGCGGCTGTGCGCCGCGTGATCGGACGAGCGAGCATGATGTTTCCCTATGCTGCTGGTTGAAGCCTCGCTGGATCATCCTCTCCAAGCAAGCGATACGCCAGCGCCGTGGCGGGCTCAACAACAACCAACTTTTTGCTCTTCGTGCCGCGGAAATGGCTTAATGAAAGAGCAGGCTGCCACTGAATAGGGCATCCGACACATGCAGGCTGACCACCCGGGTCGGGCGATTGACTATCGGCTGATTAAACCCGGAATGCGGTAAAAACATCGGTTGGCGCCACAAATTCGTCCTGTGCGGCCACCGTCAGTATTTCCCGTGATCCCGCTGCCTCCGTCCGCCTCAAGAGCCCATAGACTGACGATCCGGCCGCTTCCAGCGCCACCACGGCGCTACCCGTGCGCAACCGATGAAACAGGAACAGCGCCGCGATGGCATCGCCCGCACCGTTGATCGTCAACCCTAGCCGAGGCGTCCGCAGCAGATGGAATTGCCCGCCTTCAAACGTCATCATGTCTATGTGACCAGCCGGGGTGTTCTCCGTTTCCAGGCTGGTCAGCAGCACGCACGCGGGGCCGCCGCCGTGCAGCATCGACCGCAGCCGCAGCACAGCTTGCTTGGCATTGTGCAGGGTTGAGCAGATCGAGTCCGGTCAAGCGCTCGATCTCGAACCGGTTGGGGGTGGCGATATCGGCCGCCGGCAGAGCGTGCTCGCGCAGGAAGTCCTCGATTCCTGGCCGAACATAGACGCCGGTATCGCTGTCTCCGATCACCGGGTCGCAGCAGTATAGAGCATTGGGATTGGCCCGACGGACCGATGCCACTGCATGCAGAATGGCATCACCGATATCCGCGCCGCCGACATAACCGGACAGCACGGCGTCACATCGGCTGAACGCGCCACGCGCGGCGATGCCATCCACCAGATCCCGCACCGACTGGCCCGAATACACCGCGCCTTTCCAGTCCCCGTATCCGGTGTGGTTGGAGAATTGGACGGTGTTGATCGCCCAGACCTCGGCCCCGAGCCGCTGCAGGGGGAACACGGCGCTGGCATTGCCGACATGGCCGTAGGAGACCCAGGACTGAATAGACAGGATATTCAAGCTCAGCCCCCCGGTTCCATCGTGGATGCAATAGGCTATATGCGCCGGCAACGCATTCGCGTCCGAAACTCGGCATCCCTGAGTCTCGCCCTATTGTTCAAACGGGATACCCCTTCGCATGTCAACGCCGCTGCTCTTTCAGCCGATCAGTTTCCGCTCGGTCACCGCTCGCAACCGCATCGTCGTGGCGCCAATGTGCCAGTACAGCGCCAATGACGGACTGGGCAACGACTGGCACGTCCAGCACCTGGGTGCCCGGGCGGCCGGTGGCGCCGGCATCGTCATGACCGAGGCGACGCATGTCTCCGACATCGGCCGTATCACGCCGCATTGCCTGGGTCTCTACACCGCGGAACATCAGGCGCTGCTTACCCGCCTGGCTGCCGTCATCACCCAGTGTGGTTCCGTGCCCGGGATCCAGATCGCCCATGCCGGCCGAAAGGCTTCATCCAACGTTCCATGGGACGGCGGCAAGCCGATCTCGCTACAGGATGGTGGCTGGACCCCGGTCGCCCCCAGCGCGATCCCGGCCAATCCCGGCGCCAACGATCCCGCACGCGTTATCGGCAGCCGAGATTGGCGACATCGTCAGGCAGTTCGCCACCACCGCCCGCATGGCACGGCAGGCCGGATTCAAGATTGCGGAGATTCATGCCGCGCACGGCTATCTTGCCCACTCCTTCCTCTCGCCCGTCTCCAACCACCGCAACGACTCCTATGGCGGTGACCTGAACGGACGTGCACGCTTTCTTATGGAGGTGGTCGAGGCCGTCCGCGGCGAATGGCCGTCCGACCTGCCGCTGTGGGTACGTCTGTCCTGCACCGACTGGCTGCCAGGCGGCCTGACCATCGAGGACACCGTCGGGGTCTCACGCAAGCTCGCCGCCACGGGCCAAGTCGACCTGATTGACTGCTCGTCGGGCGGGGTGTCGCACGAACAGAAGATTCCGTCGCTGCACCCGGGCTACCAGGTCCCGTTCGCCGACGCGATCCGCAATCAGGCCGGCATCGCGACCGGTGCGGTCGGGTTGATCACCGAGGCGACCCACGCCGCGGAGATCCTGGCAAACGGCCGAGCGGATGTCGTGTTGCTGGCGCGTGCGATGCTGGCAGACCCGGCATGGCCGATTCGCGCCGCCAAGGCACTCGGGCTGAAGCCGGAGGTGCCGCCGCAGTACCTGCGCGCCGCTTTCTGAGGCTGCTGGCCCGATCCGGCCCGCTTCAAACAGTTCGCATTGCTCATCCTGAGTGGGGGCTGCACAATGGTGTATCCCCCAAGCGGAGTCGCGGACATCTGTCCCGCCTCGCGGAGTTATTGATGCCCCCTTGTTTGCGTCCCGCCGTCCGGCTGTTTCTTCCGATCCTGCTGCTGCCACTTTTCGGCTGCGGCCCGGGCCGCAACGAGTTCGCGCCTCTTTGTCCGACAGCTCGGCTTATTCCGGCGTTGGCGGACGTGACTCGCTACGCGGGTCAGGGACGCGCCCACGATGTGACCGACCTGATCCTTCAGGCCCGCGTTGTCGCGGTGAACGGAAGCTGCCAGGCTGGTGACGACAAATCCGTGCTGCCAGCGAAGGTGCAGGTCACTCTTTCGGTCCAGCGTGGCCCGGCGATGCAGGGACATGAGGCCGATATTCCGGTTTTCCTGGCGGTAACCGAAGGCGACACGGTCCGAGACAAAAAAATCTTCGCGGTCCATCTCGTCTTTCCGCCGAATGTTGACCGTGTGACCATCACCAGTCCTGAAATCGACCTGGATCTGCCGATTTCGCCCAAGAAGTCCGGTGCGGCTTACGGTGTTATCACCGGCTTCCAGCTCACGCCTGACGAATTGGCGGCAAATCGTCGGGCGAGAGGCGGTTGATTAAGGTTCATTTGCGGAAACTGGCATTGTCGGCTGCATTGAAAGGACCGATATAAAGGGACTATGACCGATACGCCACCAAAGGGCCGCCCAAACCAGGGAAGACGTCGAGGCATGAAGAAGGAAGACTGGGAAATCCCGTCCAATCTGCAGCCCGATCCAAGCGACTACTCGTTCGACCTCGAACGGGCGTTGAAGGCTGTGGTCAATCTGAAATCATATGTTTCAGCTGACGCTTTTACCGCAAATACGCTGGGCACTGAGCGCTCGGGCAGCGGCGTGATGATCAAGGGCACTGGCCTTATCGCCACGATCGGCTACCTGATCACCGAAGCCGAAACCATCTGGATCACGTCGTCCGACGGTCAGGCGGTTCCCGGGCATGGCTTGGCGTACGACCAGGAGAGCGGCTTTGGCCTGGTGCAAACGCTCGGCAAGCTTGACGTTCCCACGCTGGAGCTTGGTCACTCCGATCGCTTGAAGGTCGGGGACCAGGCGGTGTTTGCCGCCGGTGGGGGGCGCCGCCATGCGATCGAAACGCGCATCGTTGGTCGGCAGGAATTCGCCGGTTACTGGGAATACGTGCTGGACGACGCGTTGTTCACCGCGCCGGCGCATCCATTCTGGGGCGGCTGTGGCCTGATCGGCACCGACGGCAAGCTGATGGGAATTGGATCGCTCATTCTGCAGCAAGGCGATGGCAAAGGCCGGCGGCTGGATATGAACATGGTTGTGCCGATCGGCCTGCTGGCGCCGATCATGGACGATCTTCTCAGCTACGGCCGGGTTAATCGTCCTGCCCGTCCCTGGCTGGGGATGCATGCCACCGAGTCGGACGAAACGCTTGTCGTCTGCGGCCTTGCCGATAATGGTCCTGCCGAACAGGCCGGCGTCCGGGCGGGCGACCGGATTCTGACCGTAAATGACGAGGAAATCCCGGACCTGGCAGGATTGTGGCGCCGCGTTTGGTCGTCCGGCAGCGCCGGGGCAGAAGTGCGGTTGCGGCTTGAACGCGACGGTTCACCCAAGCGGGTCGCCGTTCGGTCCGCTGACCGCGCAAGCTTTCTGAAGTCGCCGAAGCTGCATTGACCGACGCGCTAT
Organism: uncultured Alphaproteobacteria bacterium; assembly: GCA_963790515.1. Classification (GTDB taxonomy): domain Bacteria; phylum Pseudomonadota; class Alphaproteobacteria; order Acetobacterales; family Acetobacteraceae; genus Rhodopila. Next base: position 142,873 of record CAWBPF010000010.1, read on the forward strand.
CAATATGACCGACCCCGGGGAAACAAGGCTGCGCGGCATGATTGTGCCGGTCACGCCGTTCCAGCAAAACTGCGCGATACTTTGGGATGAGGCCAGCCAGGCCGGAATGGTGGTCGATCCCGGCGGCGACGTGGATCAGATCATCGCCGCGATCGAGCAGACCGGTGCGCAAATCGACAAGATCGTGCTGACACATGGTCACCTGGATCACGCCGGCGGGGCGGCTGCCCTGCGCGACGCGCTGCAGGTGCGATCAGGCGGCACGGTTCCGATCGTAGGTCCTGATCAGCGTGATAAGTTTCTGCTGGATGGAATCGCCGAGCAAGCGGCGGCCTTCGGGTTCGCGGCGGACAACGTCACACCAGACCGTTGGCTGGCTGAAGGTGATGTTGTCATGCTCGGCCCGCACCGCTTCGATGTGCTGCACTGTCCGGGACATACGCCGGGCTCCCTCGTGTTCGTCAATGCAACCGCCCGCTTTGCGCTGGTGGGTGATGTTCTGTTCCAGGGATCCGTTGGACGCACCGATTTTCCGTATGGCGACCACACCGCGTTGATCACCGCGATCAAGACCAAGCTTCTGCCGCTTGGCGATGACATGTCCTTCCTGTGCGGCCATGGTCCTGGGTCGACCATCGGCGCCGAGAAAGCCAGCAATCCATTCCTGCGGTGAGCGCCGCGTCCCAGCTATCTTTCCTGGCACCTGCGACGGACCGATTGCAGCCGGCAAACTTCGTCGATGCGCTGCGCCGGTTCTCCTTCGATGGCGCCCAAACCGTGGAGCTGGAGGAAGCCGGGTTACGCTATTTCGTCAATGCATTCTGGACGGCCGCACAGCGGCGGGGCCATAGCATTCACGAAATCAGCTACCGAGCCTGCTTCAAATCGCAGCTCCCCGCGTTCTTCATTGAGCGTTTGACAGCACCGGGGGATCGGGTTTTCGACCCTTTCTCCGGTCGCGGCACCACGGCTGTGCAAGCCGCGCTGATGGCCAGGGCGCCCGCGGCGAATGACGTCAACCCATTAAGCGCCATGCTTTGCGCGCCTCGCCTCGACCCGCCACAGATGGCCGAGGTGGCGGAGCGCCTGAATGAAATCGACCTGTCACGGGCGGTTGCCGACCCGGCCGAGGCAGACCTGCTCGTGTTTTACCACCCCACCACGTTGCGTCAGATCAGCGCGCTTCGGGCCCGGTTGCTGGATCGCGGCGATGCCATCGATCCGGTCGACGCGTGGATCAGGATGGTGGCCATCAACCGGCTGACCGGCCACTCCGCTGGATTCTTCTCCGTTTACACCATGCCGCCAAATCAGGCTGTCTCGGCCCTATCCCAACGCAGAATCAACGAGGCACGCGGGCAGGCGCCCCCGCCGCGAGACGTGCGGGCGATTATTCTGAAGAAGACCCGGAGCCTGCTGGCGGACGGTCTACCGCCAGGGCATCCGCCAGCGATTCTGATGACTGGCCCTGCGGAGCGAACGCCGCGTTTGTCCGATGGTTCGGTGGACCTGATTGTAACGTCGCCGCCGTTCCTGAATGTCGTCGATTACGGGGGCGACAATTGGCTGCGCTGCTGGTTCGCCGGCATCGATCCAACCGACGTGCAGATCGACAAGCATCGGGATACAGCGGCATGGGAGGCTTTCGTCCGGCGCGCCTTTCAGGAATTTGCACGCGTCGTCCGCCCGGGCGGATTCGTGGCATTCGAGGTTGGTGAGGTGCGTGGTGGCCTCATCCTTCTGGAGCGTCACGTTGCCGTCGCCATCGAGGGCCTGCCGTTCGATATCCTGGGCGTGATGGTCAACCAGCAAACCTTCACCAAGACCGCGAACTGCTGGGGCGTACACAACAATCGGGGCGGCACCAATTCCAACCGCATCGTCATGGCGGTGCGGAGATAGCGCGGTACGGATATGGAGGGCGGACGTAGGGTGGCGGATGTAGGGGGGCCGATGTAGAAAGCGGCTTACCGAAAGCGAGCCGGCGAATAAGGCCTGAGGTCAAACGGGGCTGCCCGACCGGCAACCAGATCCGCCGCGACTTTCCCGGTCATCGCCGCCGCCGTCAAACCGACATGCCCATGCCCGAACGCATGGACGACATCCGGGCATCCTGACGCGACACCGAGGCAGGGCAACCCGTCTGGCGTTGACGGCCGGTGTCCCATCCAGAGTTTCACCCGCTCCGGCGGTAGATCCGCAGGCAGTCCGGGGTAGACTTTCCGAGCGAACTGAAGCAGCACGTCGGCCCGCTTCCAGTTCGGTGCAGCCTCCAGTCCCGCCAGTTCCACCTGTCCGGCCAGCCGCAGCCCGCCCGGCGTCATCACGCATGCCATCTTCCCGTCGCTCGGCATCACCGGGTAACGAGGCTCTATTCCGGGGTTGGAGATGACAACGTGATAGCCACGCTCTGTCTCGAGCAGCACCCGGTCGCCTACGGCGGCGGCCAGCTTCTTCGACCAGGCTCCGGCTGCGATCACCGCCTTGTCGCAGGCGATTTCTTCGTTATCAGTCGTCACCGCCCGGAGCTGACCCCCTTCGATGCGGAATCCGGTTGCGCCGCTTCGCACGATCGTGGCGCCAAGCGACGCTGCATGCCGGGCCAATGCCGCCACGTAAGCCCCGGGATCGCGGCATTGGCCGTTTTCCTCAACCAACACGCCAAATGTATAATGCCGATCCAACGAGGGTTCCCGCTGGCGCAACTCGTCCTCATCAAGCTCCAGCCACTGGATGCCATTGTCGCCGCGGACCCGCCACGACGATGCCTCGGCTAGGAATGCTGCCCGGTCGGGAAATGCGAACAGGACGCCCTGTCGGGTGATCAGTTCGGCGACGCCCGCTGCCTCGGCCAGTTTGCGGTGCATCGCCGGCGCATCCGCCAGCAGCGGTCGCAGCGCCCGGCCCGTGGCGGCGACCTTGGTGGCAGTCGATCCCGCCTGCAAAAAACGCCGCAGCCAGGGCAACAGACGCGGCAAATAAGACCATCGGATTGTCAGAGGACCGAGCGGGTCCGTCAGGTAGCCCGGCACCTTCCGCCAAAGCCCGGGTGAGGACATTGGAATAACCGAACTTGGATTAAGCAGAGTCCCGTTTCCGTAACTGGCGGACTGTTCGCCCCCCGGTCGCCCGGGTTCAACGATGGTGACCGCATGCGCGTCATCCAACAGCGCGATGGCACAACACAGCCCAACCACACCTCCGCCAATGACGACGACCCGGCTCATCCCGAGGCAGAGACGATGTGCGCGCGCATGGTCGCCTTGATCGGTCCCGGTCCAAACCGTTTTTCCAGCGCTGCGGTGGCCGCCATGATCACCTGTTCGGTCTCACCGGGGGCCCGCGCTTCGATTTCCGAACGCAACGGCGTGCCAAGGCAATAGCCAACCGCGACATCCCTGGCCGACGCAGCGATATACGGCAGCTCCACCGATGTATAGATCGCGTCTGTAAAACCTGCGGCCGTCAGGTCGTCATCAATCGCCTCGTTGTCGGCGTAGCCATGCAGGACCCGTCCCACGAACTCCGGCGGATCGGTCGGAAACAGCGCCTGCATGGCATTTTGCAGGCAGTCCGCCACCGGGTTGTGCCGGATATGCGCCGGTACACTGAAGACGAACCGCCCACCCGGCTTCATCACCCGACGGGTCTCCCGAAACGCCTGAACACGGTCAGTCAGCACCGCAACGCCAAAATGGCAGACCACAATGCCAAACGTTTCGCTGGGGAATGGAAGCGCCCGAGGGTCGGCGGTCCGCCAGGTGATCCGTGCCATGCCTGGCTTCGTCGACGCATGCCCGACCATTTCAGCGTCCGGGTCGGTCGCAATGATCGTTAGTCCCGCCGACATCACCGATGCGATTGCTTGCGTGAGGATGCCGGTATCCGCTGCTATTTCCAGCAACGGGCCCATGCTGATGCGAGACAGCCGCCGTGCCATATCATCGGCGAACGGACAGAGCTGACTGGGCGCGAAATACCGGTCGCGGATCGCGAGCATTGCGTCGGCAAGAACAATGCTGGGGCGTGTCATCAATCGCTAAATGACTTTCTTTAAGCCGTAAAACTGTGGCCAGCCATCAGGCACGTTTTGCAGATAGGTATGGAATGCAGTCGGCTGATCATACATTCCAAGCGGCGCATAGGTCGGGTTCTGCCAGAATGCGACCTGCATGGCTTCGCAGATTTTTTGTTGGCCGGCTTGATCCGGCGCGTCGAACCACGCGCTGTAAAGTTCCTCGATCTTTTCGTTTGTTGCCCAACCGAACCAGGCAGCGGTCCCGTTGCCTCGAATCGAAATATTAGGGGCAGGGGAGATGTTACCGAAACCACCTAGCCAAGTGTAGAAAATATTCCAGCCGCCTTTGTCGATCGTTTCGCGGCTCGCACGCCGTTGCACGACCGAACCCCACTCCATCGACTGAAGGTCAATGTTGAAACCAATCTTGGTCAGCATGTCGGACGCGACCTGCGCCTCGGCCCAGATTGTCGGTATGGTGGTTGCTGCCAGGATCACGATCTTCTCGCCGTTATATCCGGCGGCCGCGAGGTCCTTTTTCAGCTGGGCGTAATTCTTGGGGCCGCGGGTGATCTCGACGCCGACCGTGCTCGCCATCGGCGTACCAGGCACGAACAGACCAACATCGGTTTTGTACAGAGAAGGTTCCGCCCCGGAGACCGCTTCCATCACCTCCTTTTGGTCGATCGCGGCGACGACTATGCGGCGTATCGCTGGGTTATTGAACGGCGGGATCAATTGATTGAAGCGCAGGCAACCCATCTCCCCGGTGCGGTCTTTCACCACCAAAGTAACGTCTTTGTAGGTCTTGATCTGCGGAATCAGATCCAGGCTGGGGTTTTCCCACCAGTCGATCTCGCCTTGCTGCAGGGCGGCGGATGCGGTGGCAGGGTCCGGAATGAAGGTCCACACGACGCGGTCCACGTTCACGATTTTTGGACCGGCGTTGAAACTGGCCGTGCCGCCAGGCCGCGGTACATAGCCGGCGTTCTTGCTGAACACCACGCGTGAGCCTGGAATTCGCTCGTCGGCCATGAACTTGAATGGGCCGCTGCCGATGGCTTCCGGAATCTGTTTCATCGGGTCGGTTTCGGCCAACCGGGTCGGCATAATGGCGCAATAGACTTGGGCCAGAGCGTTCGGCAGCAAAGGAAACGGCTTGTTCAGCCGAAACCGGATGACGTTGTCGGCCGGCGCGTGAACATCGTCGACCCGCTTCATCAGCGCCTGACCAAACGGGTCCCGCACAGCAAAACGCTTGATGGTGGCGACACAATCGCGCGCCAGGACTTTCTGCCCATCGTGGAACGCCAACCCATCGCGCAACGTCAGTTCCCAGGTCTTGCCATCGTCCTCGACGCGATGGCCCTCGACCATTTGCGGTTGCACGCGGAATTGCGCGTCGTAGCCATACAGCGTGTCAAACACTGCCAGAGAATAGTTGCGTGTGATATCAGCCGTGGTCCACACCGGGTCGAGCGACGCCAAGTCCGCATGCGGCACGAACGTCACCGTTTTCGGCCCATCGGCTCGGCTTATCCGCGGGGATGCAAGGGTGGCCGAAACCGCCACGGCCGATTTGAGCACGGTGCGTCGCTTCATGAGGCAGTCCCCCGGGATGTGTTTTCGTTGTGAAAGGTTAGGCGAAAAACCCTGACATTCCAAGGGGTATCAGCCGGTGATCGCCCATTGACGCAACGAGTTGGCGATCAACGGGGCCGCGGCATCGGACATTTGCCGTCCGTCATGGCCGACATCCGGCACATCGATTACCTTCCAGGCCAGCGCGACCCCCAGGGCGGCTGCCGCTTGTTGTCCGGTGCGGAGATAGGTGTGGGCGCGGGCATAGCGAGTTGGCCCTTGTTTCAACGATTTCGGACCTTTGGGGAAAAACCGCCCAGTCGTTTTGACGTCGGCGGTGCCGGCCATAATGGTGAGTGAAAAACCCAGCAGTGCTGCAAGGTCATCGCGCGTGACGCCTGTTGTGCCGAGGCCCCACGGCCAGTCAGTGGTCAGGTCGGGCATCGCATAGGTTCCGGCGTTGGCGCTGACCGCGACCGCTACTTTGTCACGATATCCGAACGATAGCATGCGATGAACATATTGTCCGCCGGCAGAATGACCGAACAAGCCATAACGCTCGGTGGTGGTGATTCCCTGGGCCCGCAGTGCCTGGAAAAGCCGCGTATCGATGCCAAAGGTCCACTGGTCGCGCGGATTGGCGACGCCGTCGGCGGTATGGAGATTGCCAAAGTTGTACCAAAGATAATCCGGAAAACTGTCTTCGGGAAATTCGATGGCGATCGCCAGCATTCCGCCTGCATCGACATGCGGCAGCCAGTAGTTCCGGTAGTCCAGGCCGTTTCGGGCGACACCGTGATGGATGAAGACAATTGGCAGCCCGGGATGCCAGTCCCTTGGCCTGGCGACATGAAGGATCAACCGCTGAGTGGGAAAAGCGGGATCGAAATAGGGCAGGGACGATGCGCCTTCGCTGGCGACCAGCGGCGTCAAGTCTATCATAGCCACTCCAACCGAACGGCAAACCTGGATGTGCCTTATGGTTCCACTCTAGGCCTAGTCTATTTGACAGCAAGCCACGAAGCGTCAAACGGCGGAAATGAGTAAACGTCGGCGGCCATCGGCGAACGGGCAGAGCCCTCTGGCGGGAACCGCAGCGACGGAGGACACACCCGGTCAGAGCCGGAAATGCTGCTCCCGTTCGGCTCAGGACATCGGATTCGTTACAATACGCTGAATGATGCCAGGCGTTGCATTCATTTGCAGCCTAAGGCGGCCGGGTCGATCACCGCGCCTAGAGGGCGCATCACGTCTGAAGTTGGGTCGACGTCACAAGATCGCACCTTAAGCCCGAAACGGACTGCCGCGGTCGATCACAGACATCGTCTATTTATAGTCGATCCGCATGTGAATTCTAAATTATGTGACCATCACTCGTGTTTTTGACCGACGATGACAATTGTTAAATATGAACTGATGCTTTAACAAGGTAACCAACCAAACAAAAAGGATACCCATAATGGCTGAAGCAGAGAGACTTTTTGTGGCTTTACGAAAGGATGGACGGAGTTTCGCGCCCGGGCGTAGGCCAATGTACCACGCGGTCACGCCTTATTGCCGGATGGCCCTGTGTTCCACCGAACCAGGGGCTGCTTCAGCGTGGGCAGAGCCGCCTTCAGACACCGTCACCTGCCGGGTTTGCCTGCAAAAACTGGCCCGGCTCAATGCCACTGTTCGGACATCGGCTCGTCGACGGCTGTGACCGGTCCGGCCAAACGCCAAGCTGGCGCTAGCAGGATGGCGTTTTCAAACGAAAGATGAGGCGGGGGTAACGATCAAGAGTTTTGTTCAGCGAGGCTGTCAGAATGCTGATATTCGGCGCCGTCGGTCAGCCGACGGTCCTGAACAATCCAGGCCTCAGCTTCTTCCATCGAAGTGAAGCCCAACATCGTCTGTCGAGCGCCATTGCTTCCCGCGACACCAATGTTGAAACCGGAGCCGTCCCCGGAAGGGATAATTTGATATGTTGCCATACGTTTAGTATGGCGACTGCGGGTCAGGATTGCATCCCGCACAGGCCTCGATGCCGAATAGTTCAGACAAAAGCCAAAAAATGACATGTTCTACGCGTTTCGGCACTGGTCGGCGCCTACGCAATGAAAGTCAGTCCAGGTTGGGCGTCAGGATGGCTTGCCAACGGTAGGGTGAACAAAGACTCTCGTCCGACGACCCAGCGCGACGCGACCCCTCCAGGACCGGCGGCCTTTGTCTGACCGCCCGTCCTCATTCAGCCAGAACCGGCCTCAGGCGGCCTTTGCCACCGCCCGCTTTGCCACGACGCCGATCAGATGGGCTCGATATTCGGCGCTGGCATGGATATCACCGTTCAAGCCATCCGCTGGCGTGACAATCCCGGCGATCGCGTCGGGTGAGAAGTTCGCCGAAAGTGCTTTCTCCATTTCGGTGTGGCGAAATACACCGCCCTGGCTCGCACCGGTAATTGCCAGACGCACGCCGGAAGCAAACTTTGCCACGAACACGCCCACGATCGCATACCGCGAGGCAGGATTGCGGAATTTCTCGTAAGCCGACTTCTCCGGAATCGGCAGCTCGATCGCGGTTATAATCTCACCCTGCTCCAAGGCGGTGGTGAACATGCCTTGAAAAAAATCATCCGCGGCGATCGAGCGGCGATCGGTCTTGATCGTGCCGCCAAGCGCCAGCAGTGCCGATGGATAGCACGCGGCCGGATCGTTGTTGGCCAGCGACCCACCCATGGTCCCGCGATGCCGCACAGCTTCATCGCCGATCAACGAGGCCTGATGCTGCAGACCCGGGATCTTGGCCTTGATATCCGGGCTGCTGGCGATGGCGGCATGGGTGGTCATCGCCCCGATGGTCACCTTGTCGCCCGAAACGGAAATGCCGGACAACCCAAGCTTCGCCAGATCCACAACCGTGGATGGCTTGTTCAGGCGCTGCTTCAGCACGGGGATAAACGTTTGCCCGCCCGCGAGTGCCTTGGCTTCCATGTCCTCAGACAACACCTTCACCGCATCGGCCAGGCTGCTGGGCTTTTGATATGCGAAATCGTACATCCTGATCTTCCCTTTGCCTTAGTAGTCGGCCGCTCCTCGCAGCACGCTTATTCCGCCGCCATCCGCGGCTGTCCCGCCTGGATGATGGACCAGATCTTGGCTCCGGTCGCGGGCATGTCCAGGTGCCGCACGCCGTAGTCTTTCAATGCATCGATCACCGCGTTGATAACCGCCGGCGGTGACCCGATCGCCCCAACCTCGCCGCAGCCTTTGGAACCGAGCGGATTGTGGGTGCACATCGTGTTTTCCGTGGCGACCGACAGGTTGGGAATGTCGTTCGCCCGGGGCATCGTGTAGTCCATGAAGGACCCCGACAAAAGTTGCCCACTCGGATCATAGGCACAGGCTTCCATCAGTGCCTGACCGATGCCTTGAGCGACGCCACCCTGCACCTGGCCTTCGACGATCATCGGGTTCACCACGCGTCCGACGTCGTCCACCGCGGTGAAATTGACCATCTCGACAACGCCGGTTTCCGGATCGATCTCGAGTTCGGCGATATGGCAGCCACCGGGAAAGGTGAAGTTCTTCGGATCGTAGAACGCGGTCTCATCGAGGCCGGGTTCCAGTTCCTCGATCGGGTAGTTGTGCGGGACATACGCCGCCAGGGAAATATCCGTCAGCGTCTTCGACTTGTCGGTGCCCGCGACAGTGAACGTGTTGTCCTTGAATTCGATGTCCTCCACCGAGGCTTCCATGAGATGGGCGGCGATTTTCTTGCCCTTGGCGATGACCTTGTCCATCGCCTTCACCATGGCCGAACCGCCAACCGGGAGGCTTCTGCTGCCATAGGTGCCCATGCCGAACGGGATCTTCGCCGTGTCGCCGTGCACGATCTCGATCTGGTCAAAGGGCACGCCGAGTTGTTCCACCACGAGCTGGGCGAAGGTCGTTTCGTGGCCCTGGCCGTGGCTGTGGGTGCCGGTGAAGACCGTCACGCTGCCAGTCGGATGGACACGGATGTTGGCCACCTCGTACAAGCCGGCACGGGCGCCGAGTGACCCGACAACGGCCGACGGCGCGATGCCGCAAGCCTCCACGTAGGTGGAAATCCCGATACCCCGCAGCTTGCCTCGGGTCTTGGCCTCCGCTCGGCGGGCTTCGAAACCGTCCCAATCGGCGTTCTTAAGACCGACTTTCAGCGTCGTCTGATAGTCACCGCTGTCGTATTGCAGCGCCACTGGCGTCTGGTACGGAAACGCGTTGGCCGGGATGAAATTCTTCCGCCGCAGCTCCAGCTTGTCGATCCCGGTATCATGCGCAATCACATCGATCAGACGCTCGAGCAGGAACGTCGCCTCCGGTCGGCCCGCTCCGCGGTACGCATCGACCGGGACGGTATTGGTGAACACCGCCTTGACGTTACAATAAATAACCGGCGTTTTGTAAACACCCGCCAGTAGGGTCGCATAGAGATAGGTCGGTACCGCGGGCGCGAATGTAGACAGATAGGCGCCCATGTTCGCCAACGTGGTGATCCTCAGTCCGAGGAAATGTCCCTCCTTGTCGATCGCCATTTCGGCCGTGCTGACATGGTCGCGGCCATGGGCATCCGACATAAAGCTTTCGCTGCGCTCGCAGGTCCATTTCACCGGCCGGCGCAGCTTGCCGGCGGCCCAGGTAACAATCGCCTCCTCGGCATAATGGTAGATCTTTGATCCGAACCCGCCACCCACGTCCGGGGCGACGACGCGCAGCTTGTTCTCCGGGATGTGCAGCACGAACGCGCCCATTAGCAGCCGGATGACATGCGGATTCTGGCTGGTGGTGTACAGCGTGTAATCGCCTGATGACGTATCGAAATCACCAAGCGCCACCCGCGGCTCCATGGCGTTCGGGATCAGGCGATTATTGACGAGATCGAGCTTCACCACTTTGTCGGCGTTGGCGAATACGCCGTCCACTATTGCCTTGTCGCCGATGACCCAGTCGTAACAGATATTTCCGGCAACGCCGTCATGCACCTCTGGCGCACCCTGGGCGACGGCATCCTTGAGGTTCGCCACCGCCGGCAGGTCGGTGTAGTCGATATCGATCAGTTCGGCCGCGTCCTTGGCCTGTTGCTTAGTTTCGGCGATCACCACGGCGATCGGATCTCCGACGTGGCGCACTTTACCGGTCGCGATCACCGGGTGCGCCGGCTCCGCCATGGGCGAGCCATCCTTGTTGTGGATCTGCCAGCCGCATGGCAGGCCGCCAATATTCTCGGCTGCCATGTCGCCACCGACAAACACCCGCACCACACCTGGTGCCGCTGCGGCGGCGGCGGTGTCTATGCCGTTGATCCTGGCATGCGGCCGATCAGCCCGCTTGATGAAGGCATGAAGCTGTCCGGGCCGGTTGATATCGTCGGTATAGTTGCCCTTGCCGCTTAGGAAGCGGACGTCCTCTTTGCGGCGAACGGATGCGCCGATGCCTTCGAATCCCATGGTTGTCCCCCCTGTAGGCGCAGCGCTTTATTCGGCTGCTTTGGCGTGCATCAGCGGATGCGCGGCGGCAATCGCTTTGACGATGTTATGGTAGCCGGTGCAACGGCACAGATTGCCTTCAAGGCCCTCGCGGATTTCCTTCTCCGAAAGCCCGTCGGGGTGCGATTGCACCAGATCGACCGCGGTCATGACCATCCCGGGAGTACAGAAGCCGCACTGCAGCGCATGATGCTCGCGGAACATCTCCTGCATCGGATGCAACGTGCCGTCCGGCGCGGCCAGACCCTCGATCGTCAGGACGTTGGTGCCGTCCGCCTGCAGCGCAAGCTGGGTGCACGACTTCACCGAAATCCCGTCGACATGCACCACGCAGGCGCCGCACTGGCTGGTGTCGCAGCCGATATGGGTGCCGGTGAGTCCAAGTTTTTCACGCAGCAGTTCGACAAGCAGGGTGCGTCCTTCGACCTCTACCGTATGTTGCTTGCCGTTGACCGTCAGGGTTACCTGAGGCATCGCGCTCCCTTTCGTGGTGTCGCTGTTCTACACGTCGGGACGCCAGAGGCGTTCAGCCAGCGCGTGGCCTGTGCCCTTGGACGATCCCGCTGGGCGGAGTTTGGTCGATCGTAGCCGTGTCCGGTCAAGCGGGGGCACGCCGTGGGTCACATCCAGTACTGCCAGACCCGCGCCTGCCACTCTCGCATCCGCTCGCCCATCGACCGGTGTTTCCACTTTGCCAGATCCACCTCATGGGCCGCCGGCCATGAACTGTCGCATCACCGCCTCAACCTGAGCGGCGGTGTCGTGGCCCAGGATCACGGCATCGACCTCGTTGTTGAACACGACGCTGCGGCGATCGAGGTTGGACGATCCGACCACGGTCCAGGTGTCGTCCACGACTGCGAGTTTGGCGTGCACCACGGCATCCCGCATTTCGTAGATATGGGCGCCGGCCTCCAGCAGGTCGCCATAAGCGGCTCGGGCCGCGTAAACCGCGCTCTGCACGTCACTGAAGGCCGGTGCGATGATCCGGACATCCACCCCTGCCCGGGCAATCTTCCGCAGTTCCTCGCGTTCCTGATGCGGTGGCACGAAATAGCCGCTGCACAGCCAAACGCGCCGCCGGGCGGCCTGCATGGCGGTCAGCACCGACGCATAATAGAGTGGCTTTTCGTCGCCGGGCGAACTGCCGATGATGCGAACGGTCTGCACGCCCTGCCGCGCCAGAGGCGGGAAATAATCGGCCGGATCAACGGTTGGGCCTTTTTGCTCCCGCCATGTGCCGAAAACAGCTTTTGCAGCTCTGCTACGGCGGGTCCGTCGATCCGTATCGCGTCGTCGCGCCAGTATGCGTGCCGCGTGTTGCCGTCGGCCGGAATCCCAGCGCTTGGCGGGTTCTCGTACGCTTTGTCGAGGTTGACCCCACCGGTAAAGCCGATGCGGCCGTCGACAACCGTGATCTTGCGGTGATCGCGGTCATTCGGCGACCAGCCAATTTTCACCGAAAACGGGTTGACCGGATTGAACTCGACCACCTTCGCGCCGGCCTTCCGCAGGGTGTCGAAAAACTCCCCGGGCGTATCCTTCGAACCGAACGAATCATAGATCATATTGACCTTGACCCCGGCTGCGAGTCTGTTCAGCAGCACGTCCGACAAAGGCACGCCGTCAGATACGACATCCGCCAGTATGAAATACTCGAGATTGATACTGTCGCGGGCGGCTTTGATCGCACTGAAGATCGCCCGAAAGGCATCCGCGCCGCTGGGAAGCAGGGTGACCTGATTGCCAAAAACGATCGGGCTGTCCGACAGCCCGCGCTGCAGGTCATACTGCTGCTGCAGTGCATCGACATCATTGACGGCGGCCGGCGTCGGGTTTGTCGCTGAGGTCCGCAGCCCGACGTCACGCGCAGTCAGGCCATCAATGTTTGGCACAGATGAACAACGTGCGAGCAGGCTGGCCACAGCCATCGTGGCAAGACGTCGGCGTCCGAGGACGTTTCGTTGCAAATGGGCCAAGGGGCGCTCCAATCGGTTCCTGGACGAAAGATATGGAGTGCCTGCTGACATAATATGTCGGCCACGATCAATTGTATATTAGTCTACAAACTAATTGCATATAAGAACACATTGCAGGAGGCTCGGCCTCAGGATAGTTTTCGCGGGCACCGGTCGTTAAGGAACCTTTCCCGGCGGATAGGCATGCAGGATGCGTCCACCGGCCGCGCTGACATACTTGGTGGCCAATAGCCCCACTGCGATGTCGAACGAGCGTTACTGGCTATTCCCTCCCTTTTGCTGCGTCGCACCCCAGCGGGTCTTCGCTTGACACGGCCACATCGAGGGGAAATCGGGATGCTATGATCACGCCGTTCCGCAAGGCCGAAGCGACCGGCCATTGTGAACGTTGGGCTTGCACCTGACAAAGGTATCTGCAGGCGCGGTGGACAATGTTATCGTCGGCTGACAGGATCAGACCGGTCCGGCTCACCTGATCTCACGTTCTATTTTGAGATTTGTGCCAGAGTTGAATTCAGTGATATTCAGCACCAAATCCGCCTGTGTTTCATCACAAATTGTTTGTTTTAGCTGATATCATATCAAAATCGCTACGAAAATGCGGTGGCTGTGTTAATCTGCTTCAGTGACTGAGTTGCAAACGCTATCCATCGCCGCGTTAAGTTCCAGTATGCGTATAAAATTATCTTCCCAAGAAAACGATAACCCGCTCAGGCCAGGAACGAATTCCGCGACAATTACTGACGCTGTCGTTGACAGTCCGCCACGTGGCCGATCCCGCTCATCCCACAAGAAGGATAAAGGCATGGATGTGGTGTTGAACACTGAACGTGCCGAAACACGCTGCTCGGGCCAGATATTGGGTGAGGCGAACTGGCTAGCCGCGCCAAGCGAGCCGGCGCTTGATCCGGACCAGCAACCAGATCCATTCCCGCCGCGACCTAAAACCGACACCGCGCGACGCATATTGATTGTCGATGACGATAAGTCTGTTCTCGACACAATGGCTGAACTTTTGGAACTCGCCGGATTTCAGCCCATCAAGGCGAGCGACGCATCTGAAGCCATCATGATCCTGCGACAGGACGCCACGATCGACGCATTGGTAACTGATTTAACCATGCCTGGCGCCGACGGAATCACGTTGATCAGGCAAGCTCGTGAAATCAAGCCGAGCCTGCCGGCGATTCTACTCACTGGTTATGCCGAGCAGGTTACATCGGTTGCGACCATCGCCGGCGGGAATTTTCATGTTCTGCGCAAGCCGGTGGAAAGCGAACGCCTGATCCAGCAGCTCGAACTTCTGATGACCAACGCTGCCGAACAATAACATCCGGCTCGACCAGCCCACGGGCTGTCCTGGCCTCCCGACAAAAGCCAGCCACCGCTGGCCACCGCGAGTCGATCGCAACGTCCATGCAGCAATCGGGCGAACGACAGCGTGTCTGGCCGCCCGTGGCGTTCCTGGATCCGCCATCATCTGCGGGAATGCCGTCCGCATTGCACCCCCGATCGTCGCTGCTATGCTCTGGGAACCCGAGTGATCGGCGACAGGCAGCGTGAGCAGGAGGCACATCCGTGGAAATCACTGCGCTAGGCTATATGGGAGTAGGGGCGTCAGACCTGTCCGATTGGACATCTTTCGCCACTGACTGGCTAGGCATGCAAATGATTGAGCGCGGCAACACAACGCGCGCGTTCCGCATGGACGATCGAAAGCAGCGGCTTGTGGTCGACCGGTCATTAGCCGAAGGCGACCGCTATTTTGGGTTCGAGGTAGCTTCCGCCCAAAGCCTTCAGTCCCTCGCCGCCCGACTTGAAGCCGCTGGCGTCAAGGTCAGGCAAGAACCTAAATCATTGGCCGATCAGCGCTTCGTGCAGGGCCTGATCAGCTTCGACGATCCCGGCGGCAATCACCTTGAAGCCTTCTACGGTGCCGCGACGGCCGATGAGCCATTTCGGCCGGGACGGTCGATTTCCGGCTTTCGAACCGGAGCGCAGGGCATGGGCCACGTCGTGTTCCACGTCAAAAACATCGATGACCTGCTAGGCTTTTACAAAGACCTGCTGGGATTTGGCGTCAGCGACTACATCACCTCGCCGTTCCGCGCTTATTTTCTGCACGTCAATCCGCGGCACCATTCGGTCGCTTTGATCGAAACCGGCAAGCAGGACCTTCATCACCTGATGGTCGAGCTGTTTTCCCTGGATGATGTCGGCCAAGGCTACGATATCGCACTCGGCGAGCCGGAGAAAATCGCCACAACACTGGGTCGTCATCCCAACGATGCCGTGACGTCTTACTACCTACGCTCGCCCGGTGGCTTCATGTTGGAATACGGTTGGGGCGGCAAAGATGTAACCCCTGGCGCCTGGACACCAACCGAGGTCACCGTCGGCCCGAGCCTTTGGGGCCACGACCGGGCTTGGTTGCCGGCGGAACAGCGCCAACAGGCACGCGAAATGCGCCTGAAGGCGGCTGCCAATGGCAAGCGCGAGCCGGTGCACGTTCTGGATGGCAACTACCGCCGAATGGAAGGCGTCTGCCCGTGGTGGGATGCCACGACCCGGGTCTGAGCCTCGGTACGGGTAGGGTCAACTCCGGCACCGGTCCTGTAGCATCGAAAGGACCGGTGTGCGAAAGCATGCAGACCCGGCATGCCCCCCGCCGATCCCATTCCTGCTACCCGGCGATCGGTATGGCGGGTCCGCATGGGCTACGTGCTGTCATGCTGTCGCATCGCATCTGATTCGTCTGTAACAATGTCCGCTGCCTCGGCCACGTGCGTGACCGAGGCGCGTTGTTTGCAGCACCCGCATGTCGGCCGTGTCTCGTACCAGGTAGCGAGCGAGCAGTCCCGGTGCTGTGCTTCGGCCCCTGCGGCGTTAACGCGGCAGGTTGCTTGAGCCCATCAGGAACTGGTCCACCGCCCGGGCGCACTGGCGGCCCTCGCGGATCGCCCACACCACCAGCGACTGGCCGCGGCGCATATCGCCGGCGGCGAACAGTCCGTCGCGCGAGGTCTGGTATTGGACCGTGTTCGCCAGCACATTGCCGCGCTGGTCGAGTTCGACACCGGCCTGGTCCAGCAGCGCGCCGCGGCGCGGGCCCAGAAAGCCCATCGCCAGCAGCACCAGGTCGGCCTTCAGCTGGAATTCGCTGCCGGGGATTTCCTTCATGGTCATGCGGCCGTCCGCCGTGCGGTCCCACTCGACCCGAACGCAATCCAGCGCGGTGACCTTGCCGTCCGCGCCGACGGCGTGCTTGGTCAGCACGGACCAGTCGCGTTCGACACCTTCGTCATGCGCGTGGGAGGTGCGCAGCTTGATCGGCCAGTCCGGCCAGACCATGCCTTGTTCTCCCTCACCGGCGGCTTGGGCATGATCTCGATCTGGGTGATCGAGGCGGCGCCCTGGCGGGCCGAGGTGCCGATGCAGTCCGATCCGGTATCGCCGCCGCCGATCACCACGACGTGCTTGCCCTTGGCGCTGATGGTGCCGGCTGGGCGCGGCCATGGCCTCGTCGTCGCCGGCGCCGCGCTTGTTCTGCTGGGTCAGGAAGTCCATCGCGTAATGGATGCCGTCGAGCTCGCGGCCGGTGACGTCGAGGTTGCGCGGCCACTCGGCGCCGCCGGACAGCACGACGGCGTCGTAGTCGGCCAGCAACTCGTCCGACGGTGACGTCCTTGCCGACTTCGACGCCTGGTGCGGAAGGTCACGCCCTCGGCCGCCATCTGGTCCATGCGGCGGTCGATCAGGTGCTTTTCCATCTTGAAGTCGGGGATGCCGTAGCGCAGCAGGCCGCCGATGCGGTCCTGCTTCTCGAACAGCGTCACGTCATGGCCGGCGCGCGCGAGTTGCTGGGCGCAGGCCATGCCGGCCGGGCCGGAGCCCGACCACGGCGACCGTCTTGCCGGTCTTGGCCGTCGGGCGGAAGCGGCTCGATCCAGCCTTCCTCCCACCCGCGATCGACGATGGCGCACTCGATCGTTTTGATCGTCACCGGATTGTCGTCGATGTTCAGCGTGCAGGACGCCTCGCACGGCGCGGGGCAGATGCGGCCGGTGAATTCCGGGAAGTTGTTGGTGGAGTGCAGGTTGATCGAGCGCCTGCTGCCACTGCTCGCGATAGACCAGGTTGTTCCAGTCGGGGATCTGGTTGTTGACCGGACAGCCGTTGTGACAGAACGGGATGCCGCAATCCATGCAGCGCGCGGCCTGGCCGTTCAGTTCCTCCGGCCGGCAGCGGCTTGACGAATTCCTTGAAGTTCTTCAGGCGCAGTTCGGGCTTTTCATAGACCCGGTCGTGGCGCTCGATCTCGAGGAAGCCGGTAACCTTACCCATGTATGTCTCCTGGTCGCGCCAGCCGAGCAGATCGTCGGTGCAATGGCCGCGTTGCTGGATGGCGCAGTATTTGAAGGTCGATTTTCGGGGTTCGATACCGTGGCGTCAATCCTGGTTATTCGGGCCTCGTTGTTTGGGCTTCCCCGTTCGGAGGGTGCGGCCCGCGCGACGATCATGCGTAAGCGCGGCATCGGCAACGAGTGGGTCAGGACGTCGATAATGTTGCCCGGTCAATCGCAGGGCTGCAATCGCGTTTTCATTCCGGCAACCCTGCTGTTCGCAAGCCATCCGTAAACAGCACCAGATCTGCCGGTCGCCGTAGCAGGACCCAATCTTCGATATTGGAAATCCGCAGCGCGGGATCGAGCCGGCGCAACTCGGCCATGGCCCGGCGTGCCTCGTCCGTTCGGCCGGCCAGGGCATGGCTTGCCGCGCGCAATGCCGACCACCATCAGGAAGCTCGGCAGCTCCCGCAATGCTGTCTCGGCCCACGCCGAGGCCGCGTCAAAGCGTCCGGCAAACAAATGCGCCATCGCCGTTCCGGCCTGCATGCGGACCATCTCCGGGTCCAGCGGGCTTAAACGCATGGCGCGGGCGAAGCGCTCGATCGCCTCATCCGGTTCGCCGCGGGAAATGCGCTGGAAGCCGCCGAGATACCAGGCAGCCGACAGGTTCGGGTTCGAGCACCAACGCCCGGTCGAGCAATGCGATGCAGGTTTCCAGATCGCCGCCGAATTGGCCGAGCGCATGGCCGCCTCTGGTGAGAGCGACCGCATCGTCCTTGCCCAACGCCACCGCCATGGCGCGCCAGATCGGGCGCCCTCGGCGATTTCCCGGGCGGGATCGGCCATCCAGCCATTGATCTTGCGCCAGAAATAGCACCATGCCGCCATCCCATAGGCCGACGCGAAATCCGGATCGAGTTCGATCGCTTTGTAGAACAGCGGCAGCGCCTCGTCGATGGCGTCCCGGGTTCCCTGATGGAAGTTCGTCATGCCACGCAGATAGTAGTCGTAGGCGTCAAGGCTTTCGGTCGGCTTCCGCTTCGCGCGCTCGATCTCGGCGCGCTCCAGCTGCGGCGCGATCGCGCCAACGACGCTCGCGGCGACCTGATCCTGCAGCTCGAAGATATCGTCGAGAGTGCCTTCGAAGCGCTCTGCCCACAAATGAGCTCTGGTCGTGGTGTCAATGAGCTGGCCGGTGATGCGCACGCGGTTGCCTGCTTTGCGCACGCTGCCTTCCAGCACATAGCGCACACCCAGATCGCGGCCCACCTGCTTCACGTCGACCGCAGCGGCCCTTGTAGGTGAAGCTTGAGTTGCGCGCGATGACGAACAGCCAGCGGATGCGCGACAACGCGGCGATGATGTCCTCCACCATGCCGTCGGTGAAATACTCCTGCTCCGGGTCCGCGCTCAGGTTCAGAAACGGCAGGACCGCGATGGACGGTGTGTCGGGAAGCATCGGGACCTGCGCGGATGCTTCATTCGGCCCGATCGTTTCGTCGTTCAGGGCAGTCAGTTCATCCGACGCCGATACTTCTCTGACATCGCCGACGAAGCGAAATCCCTTGCGGGCGATTGTCCGGATCAGTTGCTGGTCCTGGCCGTTGTCACCGATCGCCTTGCGTACCGCATTGATATGACTGGTCAGGGTTGATTCTGAGACGATCCGCCCGCCCCACACCGCATGCAGCAGGTCATCCTTGCTGAGAACGCGTGCACGGTTCTGTATCAGATAAAGCAGCAGGTCGAAGACCTGTGGCCCGATGGCGATCTGCGCGGATCCCTGGGTCAGCTCCCGCCGGTCGGGGTCAAGTCTGAAATCTCCGAACGCAAATTGCACCTTGTCGCTCCGTGGCTCCACGCACGTGTCCAGAGTGGCGATCGGCGGACCTCGCCTCCGCGGCGGGACACTGCCGGAACGGCGTTCCCGTTTGGACAAATAACCATGGAAAACCCAACAACAATCCAAGACTGATGCAAGGACTTTCGTTCAGCTTCCAGCCACCATCGTAGCACATCGATGGCAACGGGTCAGTCGATTGTCGGCAGTAACCCAAGGAGGAACGAGTGATGAAGATCGTGGTTATCGGAGGCAGCGGCCTCATTGGAACGAAGCTCGTAACCAGGCTTCGGCATCAAGGCCATGAGGTGGTAGCGGCATCGCCCACCTCGGGCGTCAACACTGTCACGGGCGAGGGACTGGCTGATGCGCTTGGCGGCGCTCAGGTTGTGGTCGACGTGGCGAATGCCCCCTCGTGGGAGGACAAGGCCGTATTGGAATTCTTTGAGACGTCGGGTCGCAACCTGCTTGCGGCCGAGGCGGTTGCCGGTGTTCGCCATCATGTCGCGCTGTCGGTCGTCGGCACGGCACGGCTTCTCGTGAGCGGTTACTTTCGCGCCAAGTTGGCCCAGGAAAACCTGATCAAGGCCTCCAGGACGCCCTACACGATCGTCCAGTCAACGCAGTTCTTCGAATTCGTGAGCGGCATTACCCAAGAGGCCACCGTCGGGCAGACGGTTCACCTTTCGCCCGCCCTGTTGCAGCCGATCGCGTCCGACGACGTGGCCGATGCCTTGGCTGACGTCGCGATCGGGCCGCCGGTCAACGGGACAATCGAGATAGCCGGCCCCGAACGGATACCACTCGACGCACTTGTCGGGCGGTTCCTGAGCGCGATGCGGGACCCACGACAGGTGATGGCGGATATCCATGCCCGTTACTTCGGCATCGAATTGAACGATCAATCGCTCACCCCGGGGGACAACCCACGCACCGGGGTGATTCGTTTCGACGACTGGCTGAGCCAAATCAGAAAATAGGCGATGCGGCAAAGGTCAACACCAGGAGACTGCAGATGTTCAGAAAACTTCTATGCACCGTTGCACTGACGGCGGCGTTCGTAAGCACGGCAGGAGCCCAAGATGTGTCCGACGGCAAGTCAAAGGTAACGCTGGTCTACGAGCACGCGCTTCCGAATGTTCCCGGCAAGAGCATCAAGAGCGTGCTCGTCGAATACCAGCCGGGCGGCTCATCACCCGCGCACACCCATCCCGCCTCTGCATTCATCTATGCAACAGTGTTGCAGGGTGCGATCCGCAGCAAGGTCAATGACGGGCCAGTGACAGTGTATCAGGCAGGCGAAAGCTTTTCTGAAATGCCGGGCGATCATCACGGCATCAGCGAAAACGCCAGCAAGACCAACACCGCGCGCCTGCTTGCCGTGTTCGTCGTTGATACCGACGAACACAACCTGACAACGCCGGCGCCCTAGCAATCAGGTAACCGCGCCGGAAGAACGGCGCCCCAAGCTGATCCACCAGAACTACGGATGAAAACGGCTGCGGAGGATACGTCTCCTCCGCACCGTAAGACTTGCGTTCTCGATACGACACGGATGGAGCAATCATGTGACCCGCAAACTCGTTATCATAGGAGCCGGATTCGCCGGCATGTTCAGCGCGCTGTCGGCCGCAAGGCTACGCGACAAACTGGGTGTGTCGCCGCGCGAGTTCGAAATCATCGTCGTGGCGCCGGAGCCAATCATGACGGTTCGGCCCCGGCTATACGAAACCGCGCCGGCCGATATGGCTGCGCCGCTCGATGCGCTCTTTATGGCGACCGACGTATGCTTCGTGCCAGGGACGGTCGAAACGATCGACAGTGTTAGCCGATGAAATCATCGTCACGGCACCGAAAGCCAGCCGGTCGATACTGCACTACGACCGCTTGATCCTCGCCGCCGGCCATGTCTTCCGTCCACCGCTGCCAGGGCTGGCCGATTTCGCCTTTAGCGTCGACCGGCGGGAAGAAGCCGCTGCGCTCGAGCGGCACCTGCACAGTCTTGCCGCCCGTCCGGCTTCCGACGAACGCGATACGGTGGTGATAGCTGGCGGTGGTTTCACGGGCATAGAAACCGCCGTCGAGTTCCCGGCGAGACTACGTGCGGTTCTTGGTCCGCATGCGGCGGTGAGGGTGATCATCGTGGAACGGAGCGACGCCATCGGACCCGATCTGGGGCCGGGGCCGCGTCCGGTTATCGAGGCGGCGCTTGACGCACTCGGCGTGGCGGTCGCTGCCGTTGACGCCCATGGCGTGACGCTGGCCAACGGACAGGGGATCGGGAGTTCGACCGTGGTCTGGACCGGTGGCGTGAAGGCGACACCGCTCGCGCAGCAGATCCCGGCAGAGCACGACGCCCACGGCCGCCTGTTTGTCGACCGTGATCTTCGCGTGCCTGGGGCACCGCGAATTTTTGCGACCGGCGATGCAGCGAACGCCGCCACCGACAGCAACGGAAACCGCACGCTGATGTCCTGTCAGCACGCCCTGCCTCTTGGGAGATCGGCCGGCAACAATGCCGCCGCCGACCTCCTTGGGGCGCCGACACTCCCTTATGTCCAGGAGGCCTATGGGACGTGCCTCGACCTGGGGCCGTGGGGTGCGGTGGCCACGCAAGGCTGGGATCGTACCGTCATCATGACAGGTGCCGAGGCCAAGGCCATGAAGCGGCAAATCAACAGGCTATGGATTTACCCGCCGAAGGCTGACCGTTGCGAAGCTTTCATCGCCGCTGAACCGGGCAAGTTCGCGACCGTTTGACGTGCCTGTTGTCCGGCCGCAAGCACGCCACCTGTCCCGCGGCCGGATGTCATCTTTGGGAGATGCTGCGATGGACCAAGCAAAATTAGTTTTCAGCCGGGGGCTCGCGTGACATGGACACCGGCTATATTTCTGCGATGTCGGCTCTGGCCGGCTCCGCGATTGGCGCCTTCGCTTCGGTGGTGACGACCTGGTTGACGCAGTATTCGCAGACCCGGGCATCGCGGCGGCTGCAGGATCGTGGACGCCGCGAAGCGCTCTACAGCGAGTTCATCCGCAAGGCCTCCAAACTATTCGCGGATGCGTTTGAACATGAGTTCGACGATCCAGCCAAGCTCGTTCGCCTTTACGCGATCATCAACACAATCCGCCTCTTCGGCCGGCCGCAAACACTTGAAGCGGCAGAACGCGTTATCGTGGACATCGGCGCCCCCTACTTCGCGCCGAACAAAGAACTGCGGTTGTTTGCCAATATCGCCAAGGACAGCGAACTGGATCCGCTCTGTGCCTTCAGCAACGCCTGTCGCGAAGAGCTTCTTGCACGAGCATAGTTGCTGTGTTCAGCGGGACGAATTGCCTATAGGGCCGAAATAATAGCCGGCGCGTATTCCGCCCGTGAAGGTGGTCGTCTTTCACGCCCTGACCAGCACCCGCGTGCGAAGGCATGGAGTCCGGGCCGCACCCAGCCCGGACGCCAACCCTACTCGGCCGCTACAGTGGCTTTGGCGGCGGCTTCCGCCTTCAGGTCGAGCAGCGCACGCTTGTAGTCGCGCGGCATGACCTTGACGAAGCGCGCCAATGCGTCGTCCCAGTCCTCCAGCAATTCCCGCGCCCGCACGCTGCCGGTGAACAGAAGGTGCCGCTCGACCAGGATGCGCAGCCGTTCGGCGTCGAAGCGCAGCGGATCGCCCATGCCGCTGTCGTCCACGCTGATCGAGCGCTGCCGCGGCCGGCCCGGCTCGTCCGCCAGTCCGAGTTCAGCGAAACCAACTGTCTCCAGTTCGACGCCCGCCATGTTGCAGAGGCGTTCGAAACGGCCCTTTTCGTCGTAGACGTAGGCGACGCCACCCGACATGCCGGCCGCGAAGTTGCGACCAGTGTCGCCCAGCACGACCACCACGCCGCCGGTCATGTATTCGCAGCCATGGTCGCCGCAGCCTTCGACCACCGCCACAGCGCCGGAGTTCCGCACCGCGAAGCGTTCGCCGGCGACGCCCTGGAAATAGGCTTCCCCCGCGATCGCGCCGTAAAGCACGGTGTTGCCGACGATGATGTTCTCGCATCGGGTCACGCTTCACGTTGTGCGGCTGGCGAACCACGACGCGCCCGCCGGAGAGGCCTTTGCCGACATAGTCGTTGGCATCGCCGGTCAGGTACAGCGACACGCCGCGTGACAGGAAGGCCGCGAAGCTCTGCCCGGCGGTCCCGGTCAGGCTGATTGAGATCGTGTCCTCCGGCAGACCGGCATGGCCGTAGCGCCTGGCAAGCTCGCCCGACAGCATGGCGCCGACCGTCCGGTTGACGTTGCGGATCGTGCCGTTGATCCGCACCGGGGTTTGCCGAGTCCAGCGCGGCTTTGGCGTCACGGATCAGGTCCTGATCCAGCGCCTTGTCCAGATGATGGTTCTGCAGCTCGGAGTGATGGATACCCACACCAGGCTTCAGCACGGGCTGGTACAGGATCCGGCTGAGATCGACGCCGTGCGCCTTCCAGTGCTCGATCGCCCGCCGGGTATCGAGCTTGCCAACCTGCCCAACCATTTCGTTGAACGTGCGGAAGCCGAGTTGCGCCATCAGCCCGCGAACTTCCTCGGCGATGAAGAAGAAGAAGTTGATGACGTGTTCAGGCGTGCCGGTGAAGCGCTTGCGCAGGACCGGATCCTGGGTCGCCACCCCGACGGGGCAGGTGTTCAGATGGCATTTGCGCATCATGATGCAGCCGGCGGCGATCAGCGGCGCGGTGGCGAAGCCGAACTCGTCAGCCCCCAGCAGGGCCCCAATCACTACGTCACGACCGGTGCGCAGGCCGCCATCGACCTGCACCACAATGCGGCTGCGCAGCCCGTTCAGCACCAGGGTCTGCTGTGTCTCGGCCAGCCCGATTTCCCATGGCGAACCAGCATGTGTCAGCGATGTCAGCGGACTTGCGCCGGTGCCGCCCTCATAACCGGCGATGGTGACATGGTCCGCACGAGCCTTGGATACGCCGGCCGCGACGGTGCCAACCCCAACCTCGGAGACCAGCTTGACCGAGATGCGCGCCATCGGGTTGGCATTCTTCAGATCGTGGATCAGCTGCGCCAGATCCTCGATCGAATAGATATCGTGATGCGGCGGCGGCGAGATCAGGCCGACCCCTGGGGTTGAATAGCGCACGCGGGCAATATTCTTGTCCACCTTGTGGCCGGGCAGCTGCCCGCCTTCGCCGGGCTTAGCGCCTTGCGCCATCTTGATCTGGATGTCGTCGGCATTGACCAGATACTCGGTCGTGACGCCGAACCGGCCCGACGCCACCTGCTTGATCGCGGATCGCTCGGAATCGCCGTTGGGCAGCGGTGTATACCGATCCGCCTCTTCGCCGCCTTCGCCGGTATTGGACTTGCCGCCGATCCGGTTCATCGCGATCGCAAGCGTCGTATGCGCCTCGCGGGAGATCGACCCGAAGCTCATGGCACCGGTGGCGAACCGCTTGACGATCTCTTTCGCTGGCTCGACCTCGTCGATCGGCACTGGCGTCGGCGCGAACTTGAACTCCATCAGGCCGCGAATGGTCAGCAACCGCTCGCTCTGGTCGTTGATGGTCCGGGTGAATGCATGGAACTCGGCGGGTAGGTTGCCGCGCACCGCATGCTGCAGCTTGGCCACCGACTCGGGCGTCCAGGCATGCGCCTCGCCCCGCAGGCGGAACGCATAGTCGCCACCGACATCCAGCATGCCGCGGTAGATCGGATTATGGCCATAGGCCGCCCGGTGGCGCGCCACCGCTTCCTGCGCGACCTCGGCGAACCCAACGCCCTCGATCGTTGTCGCCGTGCCGGTGAAGCAGCGCTCGACAAACGCCGAGGTCAGCCCAACCGCGTCGAAGATCTGCGCGCCGCAATAGGACTGGTAGGTGGAGATGCCCATCTTCGACATCACCTTCATGATGCCCTTGCCGACGGCCTTGAGGTAGTTCTTCTTCACCTCCGCCGCGGACTTGTTCATCTTGGTCTGGACGCGGATCTGCTCCAGCGTCTCGAACGCCAGGTACGGGTTGATCGCTTCCGCGCCATAGCCCGCGAGCACGCAGAAATGGTGCACTTCCCGTGCCTCGCCGGTCTCGACCACAATACCGGTGCTCATGCGCAAACCCTGGCGGATCAGGTGGTTGTGCACAGCCGCGGTGGCCAGCAGGGACGGAATGGGGATCCGGTGCTCGCTGACTTCCCGGTCCGAGAGGATCAGAATGGTATAATCGGCCAGCACCGCCTCGGTGGCTTCCTGGCAAATCCGGGAAATCGCCTTTTCCATCCCATCGGCGCCTTCGCTGGCCGCCCAGGTGATGTCGATCGTCTGGGTGCGGAACGCCCCGCCGGCCAGGTTGTCGATATCGCGGATCTTCTCCAGGTCAGTGTTGGTCAGAATCGGCTGCGCCACCTCAAGCCGCAGATAGTTGCCGGCATGGTGCCCCAGGAGATTAGGCCGCGGTCCGATAATGGACACCAGCGACATCACCAGTTCTTCGCGGATCGGGTCGATCGGCGGATTGGTGACCTGCGCGAAATTCTGCTTGAAATAGTTGAACAGCAGCTTGGGCTTGTCGGACAGCACCGCCAGCGGCGTGTCGGTGCCCATCGAGCCGATCGGATCGTCGCCCTGCGCGCCCATCGGCTCCAGGAAGAACTGCAGATCCTCCTGCGTGTAGCCGAAGGCCTGCTGATAATGCAGCAACGCCTTCCAGATCGTTCGCCCGTGGCAGCGCGCGCTGCTCATCGCTTTCGGGAAGTTCCTCCAGCTTGTACTGGGTCTGCTTCAGCCATTCGGCGTAGGGATGCTCGCGCGCCAGCTTCTGCTTGATCTCCGCATCATCGATGATCCGACCCTCTTCCAGGTCGATCAGCAGCATCTTGCCCGGTTGCAGCCGCCATTTCCGAACGATTTTCTCTTCCGGAACCGGTAGCACGCCGGATTCAGATGCCATGATGACGTAGTCGTCGTCCGTAATGACGTAGCGTGCGGGACGCAGCCCGTTGCGATCCAGCGTGGCGCCGATTTGGCGCCCATCGGTAAAGGCGATCGCGGCGGGGCCGTCCCACGGCTCCATCAGTGCGGCATAGTACTCGTAGAAGGCTTTGCGTTCCGGATCCATCAGCGGGTCGTGCGACCAGGCTTCCGGGATCAACATCATCATCGCGTGCGACAGCGAGTAACCGCCGGCCACCAGAATCTCCAGCGCATTGTCGATGCACGCGGTATCCGACTGCCCATGCGGGATGATCGGCCACATCTTGTTCAGGTCCGGCCCGATCAGGTCGGATTCCATCGACCGCCGCCTCGCATACATCCAGTTGACGTTGCCGCGGACGGTGTTGATTTCGCCATTATGCGCCAGGAACCGATATGGATGCGCCAGCTTCCAGGACGGGAAGGTGTTGGTGGAGAACCGCTGATGCACCATCGCCAGCGCCGAGGTGGTCAGCGGATTGGTCAGGTCCTGGTAGAAACTGCCAACCTGCGTCGCCAGCAAAAGGCCCTTATAGACGATCGTGCGGGTAGAGAATGACGGCATGTACAGTTCCGTCACGCCGGGTATGTTCCGCTTTTCCGCCAGCGTCCGCAGATTGTTCAGGATCTGCTTGCGGATCGCCAGGATCTTGCGCTCGAACGCATTCTGGTCGCGGATCGACATGTTGGACGCGACAATCGCCTGGCGGATCACCGGCATCGTCTCGATCACCGTCTTGCCGAGACCGGTCAGATCGATCGGCACGTCGCGCCAGCCGACCATGGACTGGCCTTCCTTGGCGACGACCTGCTCGAAATGCTGAATGACCTGCTCCCGCGCCGAGGGATCACGCGGCAGGAAGCACATGGCGACGGCATAACGGCCTGCCGCGGGCAGGGACCTGCCTTTGGTTCGCGCCCAGTCGTTCAGCAACGCATCCGGCATCTGCAGCAGGATGCCCGCGCCATCGCCAACCAGTGGATCTGCGCCGACAGCGCCACGATGATCCAGGTTCTCCAGGATCTTCAGACCCTGGGAGATAATGTCATGAGATTTTCGCCCTTTGATATTCACCACGAAGCCGACGCCACACGCATCGTGCTCGTTGCGGGGATCATACAGGCCTTGTCTCATAACCTCTTGCATTGCCACAACTTTCCTTGGCGTAACATAACTGCTGTCCGGCTTGCGCGCTGACGCCCAACAGCCCTTTTGCCCGTTGGCCGGACAAATGGCAATGATCCTGCCGCACCGCAGCGTAAGCCAAATACGCGGGCGGCGGCAAGCGGTCGGGGTTATCCCAGTCCCCAGGGAAGGTCGCCTTCCCCGCGGGATCATCCCATGCGATGTTGCCGTCGCTCGATCTCGCGATGGCCAATACCACAACAGGAGGAATGAAGCCGTGATCACTCTTTACGGAATGGGCAGCCCAAACGTCGTCAAGGTCTATATCGCGCTGGAGGAGGTCGGGCTGCCCTACACGGTGGCGCCGGTCGACGTCTTCACCGGCAAGCAGTTCGATGCGGAATTCCTGAAGCTGAACCCGAACGCCAAGGTGCCGGTTATCGTCGATCCGGATGGTCCGGGCGGGAAGCCGTACACGGTCTTTGAATCCGGCGCGATCCTGCTTTATCTGGCGGACAAGACCGGAAAGTTGCTGCCCACCGATACCGCGGCCAAGTTTGACGCCATTCAGTGGCTGATGACCCAGATGTCCACCGTTGGGCCGATGTTCGGTCAGTACGTGCATTTCCTGCGGTTTGCGCCGCCAGGCAATGACTATTCCAAAAGCCGCTACTACACCCAGGCACACCGCGTCTGCGAAGTGATCGATCAGCGGTTGGCCAAGGTTACCTATCTCGCAGGGTCGGAATACTCGGTCGCGGATGTCGCGACCTATCCATGGTTGCGAAACGTGCCCGCCTTGCTGGGAGCGGACGCGGCGGCGAAGCTGCCGAACGTCACGCGCTGGGTGAAGGCGATCGACGAACGCCCGGCGGTGAAAAAGGCCTTGGCCGAAGTCGAGGCCGTTCGCGCCCGCACGACGCCATTCGACAAGGCAGAGGCGGCTACGTTGGACCGTGTCTTTGGACGTGGCCAATACGCAGCGGCCTGAAACACGTCCACTTCACCCCCATGGTTCGGTACTGCCCGAACCATGGGGCGTAAAGCGGCGTTGGCCGGCCAATGCCAACCCTCAGCCCTTCGGCGTATCAGGCCACGCGACAGGTCCAGCGCACGCTGAACGCTTCAAACCCGCCGGACCATCAGTAGTGGTAGTAACCGTGGCCGCCAAACAGCAGGAATAGGACAATAATAACGACCACGAGTGTCAGGCCACCACCGTAGTGGGCACCGCCGTAGTATCCGGAGCGGTAGCCATAGTAACCGCCCCCGCCAAACAGCAGAAACAGAATTACAATCAACAGTATCAGGCCCATGGTACTTTCCTCTCTATCAACGACCATTGCCACATTGGTTCCAACCAAGGCCGAGGGGTGTTGGCTTTGTGTCAACCTGGCGGCAAAGCGTCCGCAACAGTAAATATCCCGGCATGGTCCGTCCCGTTTGGCATCCCGACAGCCTCGCAGCCCGAATCCCGTTCCTTGAACGCAGGGCTGCCCTGACGCGCGCCGTTCGCGCCTTCTTCCACGACCGGGCCTACCTGGAAGTCGAAACCCCCTACGCGGTTCCCACCCCGGGCGAAGAAGTGCATCTGCAGGCGTTCGCGACACAGCGCCGGTATCCCGACGGCGCCCGCGAAAACCTCTGGCTGCACACCAGCCCGGAATTTGCCATGAAGCGTCTGCTCGTGGCCGGCGCCGGGCCGATCTTCCAGTTCGCCCGCGTCTGGCGCAACGGTGAGGGCAGCGCTCTGCACGCACCCGAATTCACCATGCTGGAATGGTATCGACCCGGCGCCACCATGGACGCCCTGATTGAAGACACCACCGCCCTGCTTCGCTCGGTACTGCCGCCTGTCGTCGAATGTCGTGGCATCGCCACCGACCTGTCCCATTTCGAACGTTTGACCGTAGCGGAAGCATTCGCCCGCCACGTCAATGTCGACCTGCTGGAAACCGGGAACGACGCCGTGGCTTTGGCCCACGCCGCCAAGGTGCGGCTGCGTGATGGCGAAACCTGGGAGGACCTGTTCTTCCGACTGCTGCTGGAACACATCGAGCCTAACCTCGGCCGCCGGCACCCGACCTACTTGACCCACTGGCCCGCCGCGCAAGCCGCCCTGGCTCGGCGCGATCCTGGCGACCCGCGCGTCGCGGAGCGGTTCGAACTGTTCGTCTGCGGCATCGAGCTCGCCAATGCATTCGTCGAATTGACCGATCCGGACGAACAACGCCTCCGCTTCGTGGCCGACCGCGAGCGCCGTCATGCGACGTATGGCCCGGATTGGCCGCTCGACGAGGATTTCCTTGCCGCCCTTCAGCACGGCATGCCGCCCAGCGCCGGCATCGCCATGGGGTTCGACCGCCTGGCGATGATCGCGTCTGGCGCCCACAGGATCGGCCAGGTGTTATGGCTCCCACCCCTGGATCTTATATGATGCGGTCAAATTTCAGGCGCACGGCCACGCGCGGTGTCTGTGCCATTGTCGTGACGGTCTTGCTCGCAGGCTGCGGCAACGGATTGGCCGAACACCAGGCGCAACTGGCGATGTGGGTCGGCAAGCCGGAAACCGAGCTGGTGGGTATCATGGGCGTACCGACGCGGACCTACGAGACAGGCGGCTTGAAATTCCTGACCTATGAGGAACGACACGTCGAGATCGTGCCCGGAACACCGTACTACTTCGGTCCTGGGCCGTTCTGGTATGGCGGCGGCTTCCCGCCCACCGCCACAACCCTGGTCTGCGATACGACCTTCACCATCGCCAACGGTATGGTCCGAGCCTATAGCCTGCGTGGCAACGCCTGCGGTTAGCCCGGGCGGTTAGGCCAGGCGCTCACACCCGCCGCCCCAACCCGACTATTTCACGGTGGCGACGCGCAGTGCGTTGGTGGTGCCGGAATGCCCGAATGGAACGCCGGCGGTGACCACGATCTCGTCCCCACGTTCGGCAAACCCCTCCGTCAGCGCCACCCGCCCCGCTCGGGATACCGCCTCGGTCATCGAATGCACGTCTGGCGTGACCACCGCATGAACCCCCCAGACCACCGCCATGAGCTGGGCGGTTTGCTGGCGTGGCGTCAGGCCGATCACCGGTGAGACCGGACGCTCACGCGCGACGCGCAACGCCGTGCCGCCCGAGGCCGTGAACGCGACGATAGCCTTGGCGCCGATGGTCTGACCCACCTTCGCCGCAGCGGCGGCAATTGCGGCCGCTGTGTGCTTGTCGGGTCCGCCATGGGACGCATCGATCATCGCGCGCCAGCCGGCATCCTGCTCCACCCTTGCGACGATGCGGTCCATCATGTTCACGGCCTCATAGGGATACTGCCCGGCCGCGGTTTCGCCCGACAGCATCACTGCATCCGCACCATCGAACACCGCCGTGGCAACGTCGGACGCTTCGGCGCGGGTTGGGGCAGGGGCGCTGATCATGCTTTCTAGCATCTGCGTCGCCACTACCACCGGCTTGCCAAGCTGCCTGGACAGCCGGACGATCCGCTTCTGCGCCAGCGGCACTTCCTCGGGCGGCAGTTCAACACCCAGATCCCCACGTGCCACCATCACTGCGTCGGTCAGAGCCAGGATCTCGTCGAGGTTGTCCAGCGCCTGCGGCTTTTCCAGCTTCACCATCACCCACGCCCGGCCATCGATCAGTCGCTTTGCCTCCACCACGTCCTCGGGTCGCTGGACAAACGACAGGCCGATGTAATTGGCGCCGTGGGAGACAGCGAACTCAAGATCCTCCCGGTCCTTCACCGTCAGCGCCGGGATCGGCAGCACAACGTCGGGGACGTTGACGCCCTTGCGATCCGACAAGGGACCACCGACCATGATTTCGGTTTCCAGCGCATCGGGGCGCTTGTGGACCACCCGCAGACGCAGTTTGCCGTCATCCAGCAGCAACGACGAGCCGATCGATGCGGCCTCGATGATTTCGGGGTGCGGCAGGTTGACCCGCTGTGCGTTGCCCGGCGTCGCGTTCAGGTCGAGGCGGAACATCTGCCCGGCCTGCAGGTGGACCCGCCCGCCACCGAAGCGGCCAACCCGCAGCTTTGGCCCTTGCACGTCAGCCAGGATGCCGATCGGTCGGTCGAATTTCTCCTCCAGTTCGCGGATCACGGCGAAGCGGGCGGCGTGGTCTTCATGCGTGCCATGCGAAAAGTTAAGCCGGAACACATCGGCGCCGGCCTGGAACAGCCGCGTCATGACCTCGATCGATGAACTGGCAGGGCCGAGCGTGGCGATGATTTTCGTGCGACGACGACGACGCATTTTCGGGCGAATTGCCATGGGCATTCCTTGCCTTGGTTTGAGAGAACGATGCTCGCGGTTCGGCGTTGCCGCCGCGTTCCATCCTGTCCCAGAGCCCGATAGGCTCAGGTTGAACCTATCAGGCTCCAAGACCCTTTGTTTACGAGGGCGATTCACGTCTGAAGTTGGGTCAACCCCAGACGATCGCACTCCAGTGGTCCGGCCCCAAAGCCCCCTTAAGGGTCCTGACTGAAACGGTCCACCAAATCAGATCAGTGCTCCGACCCATTCTGACTCCTTTGACAGCGCCAGAGCACTAGCTGATCAGGATAGCCCTGATATCGTTAACATTGGTCAATGTCGGACCTGTCACAATCAGATCCCCGATCGCACCAAAAAAACCGTGGCTGTCATGCGCGGCCAAGCTAGTCCTGGCGTCGAGGCCTACGGCCCGGGCTCTGGCCAGCGTATCGGGGGTCAGGACAGCGCCGGCGATCTCGTCCATGCCATCGATCCCATCGGTATCGCCGGCCGTTGCCCAGATACCTGGCGCACCGTCCAACGCAATGGCAAGGCCCAGCAGGAACGTGGTGTTGCGACCGCCTTTACCGGATGCCTGCCCGGACATGGTCACGGTGGTCTCGCCGCCGGAAAGCAGCACAGCCGGCGATTGCAACGGCTGACCATGGCTGCGGACGGAGCGGGCGATGCCAGCCATGACGATGCCCATCTGGCTCGCCTCGCCTTCAAGCGCATCACCGAGGATCAACGGCGTCAGGCCCAGCGATCGCGCCTTCGCGGCCATGGCGGTCAAAGCCATCATCGGTGTGGCGATCATGTGGAACTCCACGTTCGGCAGGCTGCCAGGCTTCGGCGTCTCGTCGGCATCCTGTCCCAGCCGAGCGGCGACGGCGGGGGGCACGGCGATGCCATAGCGTGCGATCAACGCACGGGCCTCCGCGAACGTGGTTGCATCGGGAACCGTTGGACCGGAGCCGATCACCGCGGGGTCGTCCCCTGGCACGTCGCTGATCGCCAACGTCACCACACGCGCTGGCGACGCGGCCGCCGCCAGCCGCCCGCCCTTGATCGCCGACAGATGCTTCCGCACGGTGTTCATCTCGGTGATATTGGCCCCGCAGGCCAGCAACGCCCGGTTGACCGCCTGCTTGTCGGCCAAGGTCAATCCCGGAACGGGCGCCGCCAGCAGCGCCGACGCACCGCCAGACATCAGCGCGATCACCAGATCGTCCCTGGTCAGGTTCCTGACGCGGTCCAGCAGCGCGACGGCGCCATGCTCGCTGTTTCCGTCAGGAACCGGATGAGACGCCTCGATGACCTCGATCTTCCGTGTCGGCACGGCGTGGCCATAGCGCGTGACGACGGTGCCTTCCAGCGCGACGTCCGGCCAGGCGTCCTCCAGCGCGGCGGCCATCACCGCGGCCGATTTTCCGCCGCCAACGACGATGCATCGCCCCGAGACAGGCTTTGGCGGCAGATGCGCGGCCAGCACCACCCTTGGGTCCGCCGCCGCGACGGCAGTGTCGAACAACGAGCGCAAGGCCGCGCGGGCTGTCGCATCGTTCCACGGCGCCTTTGGCCATTCCACGTCCTTGGACCAAGGCGTATCCTGGTGCATCGACGGTTCCTCTCTTATTTCCGGCGCGGCCACTATGGCGAAGCTGAACAAGGCGCGCCATCTTCAGGAAAATCCAGCAGGAGATTAACATGTCCGCACCTGAATTCGACACCGCCACCCGCACCGAACTGGAAGCCGCGGCCTTCCGCCGTCTGGTTTCGCATCTGCGTGAACGCACCGATGTGCAGAACATCGACATGATGAACCTTGCCGGGTTCTGCCGGAACTGCCTCAGCCGCTGGTACCGGGAGGAAGCTGCGGCGAAGGGGATCACGCTTGCCGATCCGGATGCGCGGGAGATCGTCTACGGCATGCCGTACAAGGAATGGCAGGCAAAATACCAGGTCGAAGCCTCCGCCGATCAGAAGGCCGCATTCGCGAAAGCGAATCCAGGCCACTGACATCGCGACCTGGGGCTGTCGCACGACAGGTCTTGCTCGCATGGCGCCGCAAGGTCGTTGACCGGCTGAACTCGGGACCTTGCGTTAAGCCATTGAGGCGCCGCGGCAATCGGGTCAACCGGCCCGATGCCCGGCGACCCGGGTGGTGGCGGGAAAGCAACACCCCGCCCGTTTTCCATTGACCCCACCGCCCCTCGAAGCTATCCCCGCCCGCCCTGCCTGAGCGGAGAGACGAGACCATGGCGAAACCGGTAAGCGAAGAAGAAATCAAGGCCGGAGGAGTCGCGGTCGACCGTCTGCGCAGCCTCGTCGAGCGAATCGAACGCCTCGAGGAAGAACGCAAGGCGCTCGGGAACGACATCAAGGACATTTACGCCGAAGCGAAATCAGCCGGATTCGATCCAAAGGTGCTGCGCCAGTTGATCCGCATCCGCAAGCAGGAGGCGGCAGAGGTCGAGGAGCAGGAGACTATGCTGGATATCTACCGCCGCGCGCTGGGGATGTAATCGCCACCGCATGGCCCGGGTAACCACCGGCAACGGTCGCTGACCGACCCCGCGACAATGCATTCATCATGCGCGCGTTTCGGAACCGCTGGCCACCTGGTCGATGTCCTGGCACGACAAGCGCCCGATAGGGCGCAGGCCTTGCACGGCATGTGACGCTTCGAGCGGTTAATCAAGCTGCTCGCGGAACGGAAACGCTGCTGCACGTTCCCACGGCCCATTCCGGTAGCGCCAAAGTGCCAGGCCTGTCGCGGTGACCAACCAGGGCACAAACGTCTCCGATAATGCCCGGTGCAACGCCTGCGCTACCATCGGCTCGACCTTGTTCTGGATCGTGACATGCGGCTGCCAGGGTTGCCGATCCTGCGGGGTCAGGCGTTCAGTCCAGCCCGCCCGGAGTTGCGCGCGGGCCGCCCGAAGAGGCGCGGCCTCCAGCGCGAAAGCCACGCCGCGTCCAAGTAGCCGGAGCCCTGTCACCTCGATCGGAAATGGTCGCCTTTCCGCCGCGACATTGGCCAGCGCATCCATCTTTAGATCGCTTGGCAGTGCATGAAACAGCGTGACATGGGCACCGACAAACAACCGCGATGGCGGGAAGTGCTCGGCGCGCAGCCGATCAAAATAGGCTTGCGCAACCGGGTCGAGCGTCAAGGTCAGAATGAACGGCGCCGTATCCGCCATCGCGGCGCCGCCACCGCTACAGTGAGATCTTCAGGAAGGCCCCAAGCTCGCCGATAATCCCACGCCGGAACGCCAGCACGCAGATCATGAAGATCACGCCTTGCGTCACCGTCACCCAGGCGCCGAACTGCGCCAGGTAATTCTCCATCGACGTCACCACCAACGCCCCCACCGCCGGTCCGAACACCGTGCCAAGCCCACCCAGCAGGGTGGTCAGAACGACCTCACCCGACGTCGAATAGTGCACGTCCGTCAGTGTCGCTATGCCGAACACCAGTGCCTTCGTCCCGCCGGCCACGCCCGCAATCATGCACGACAGCACAAACGCGATCAGCTTGTAGTCGTCTGTGCGGTAGCCTAGCGATGTCGCTCGTGGCTCGTTCTCGCGGATGCCCTTCAGCACCTGCCCGAACGGCGAGTGGATGATCCGGTGCACCAGCAGAAAGCCGATCAGGAACACCGCCGCCACCACCCAGTACATCGTCATGTCGTTCGACAGGTCGATGAAGCCGAACAGAAAACCGCGCGGCACCTGCTGAATGCCGTCCTCGCCGCCGGTAAAAGGCGCCTCCAGACAGAAGAAGTAGACCATCTGCGCCAGGGCCAGCGTGATCATCGCGAAGTAGATGCCCGACCGTCGGATCGCCAGATATCCCAGCACGAGGCCAAGCACCGCCCCGGTCAGCCCGCCGAAGGCGATCGCGATGGACGCATCCACGTGCCACGTCTTCATCGTCCAGGCGGCGACATAGCTGCCCATGCCGAAGAACGCCGCATGGCCGAACGACAGCAGCCCGACATAGCCGATCATCAGGTTGAACGCGCAGGCAAACAGTGCCGCGGTCAGCACGCGCATCAGGAACACCGGATACAGTACGAACGGGCTGGCCACGATCAGCACGAGCATCACCAGGAACGCGATCGACTGCGCCCGCGAAAATCCAAACATCTCAGGCGGCCTTTCCAAAGAGGCCGCGCGGCCTGACCAGCAGAACGATCACCATCACCACGAACACCACCGTGGCCGAGGCCTGCGGATAGAACACCTTGGTCAGCCCCTCCACCACGCCCAGGCCAAAGCCGGTCAGGATCGACCCCATGATCGATCCCATGCCGCCGATCACCACCACGGCGAACACGGTATTGATGAAGTTGGTGCCCATGTTGGGGTTGACCGAGTAGATCGGCGCCGCCAGCACCCCGGCAAACGCCGCCAGCGCGACGCCGCCGCCATAGGTCAGCGTAATCAGCCGTGGCACGTTGACGCCAAAAGCCTGCACCAAAGGCGCATTTTCGGTGGCGGCCCGAAGTGTTGCCCCCAGCGACGTCTTCTCGATGATCGCCCAGGTGGAGATGCAGACCACGAGCGCCGCCAGCACCACCCAGCCACGATAATTAGGCATGTACATGAAGCCCAGATTGGTCGCGCCCTGCAGAACCGCCGGGATGCGATAGGGCATGCCCGAACTGCCGTACGCGTTGCGGAACAGACCCTCGATGACCAGCGACAAGCCAAAGGTCAGCAGCAGGCCGTAAAGGTGATCCAGCTTGTACAGCCGGCTGATGATGGTTTTCTCCAGCAGGATACCGAACGCCCCGACCAGCAGCGGCGCTAGGATCAAGGCCGGAAAATACCCAATGCCGACATAGTTCAGCAGCATCCAGGACGCGAATGCCCCCATCATGAACAGCGCCCCGTGGGCGAAGTTGATGATGTTGAGCATGCCGAAGATCACCGCCAGCCCCAGCGACAGCATCGCGTAAAAGGCGCCGTTGATCAGCCCGAGCAGCAACTGTCCGAACAACAGCGGACCGGGAATCCCGAATATCATGATCATGGTTGTGTCCCGGCCTCGCCGTTTCCCTAAGTTTTGTTCAGGCCTTGATAAAGGCGCAGTGGCCATCCGCCAGCGGGCGATAGGCTTCATCGCCCGGCGTCGTCGCCTTCAGCTTGTAGTAGTCCCATGGACCCTTGCTCTCCTCCGGGGCTTTCACCTCGAACAGGTAGGCCGGGACCATGTTGCGACCGTCCTCGCGGATCTTGCTCTTGCCGAAGCACTCATCTTCGACCGGCATCGCCTTCATATGGTTGACGGTGGCGACCCCGTCCTTCTTCGCCTCGGCGGCACCCATCGCGGCCACCGTTTTCAGGTAATGCAGGGTCGCGGAATAGCAGCCGGCGTGGATCATGTTTGGATAGTTCTTCGGGGTTTTCGGCAGCACCCGCTTGGTGAAGGCGCGCGTGCCTTCGTTCAGGTCCCAGTAGAAGCTTTCCGTCAAGTTGAGACCGCCCGCTGTCTCCAGCCCCAGCGCATGCACGTCATTGATGAACATCAGCAGCGCAGCGATCTTCATCGAGGCATTCAGGCCGAATTCGTGCGCCTGCTTGATCGAGTTCACCGTGTCGCCGCCGGCATTGGCCAGCCCCAGCACCTTCGCGCCGCTGGATTGCGCCTGCACCAGGAACGACGAGAAATCGGTCGTGCCCGGGAACGGATAGGGCGCCGCACCCAGCACCTTGCCGCCCGCGGCCTTGACCAACGTCGAGGTATCGTCCTGCAACTGCTTGCCGAACGCATAGTCAGCGGTCAAGAAGTACCAGGAATCGCCGCCCGCCTTGACCATCGCGCCGCCGGTGGACTTGGACAGCATGTAGGTATCGTAGACCCAGTGAATGAAATTCGGTGAGCACTGGCTGCCGGTCAGCGCCGAAGACGCGGCACCGACATTGAGGTAGACCTTGTTCTTCTCCCGCACCACCGACTGCACTGCCAACGCGACCGACGAGGTCGGGACATCCAGCAACACATCGACACCATCGCGGTCGAACCACTGCCGCGCGATCGACACCGCAAGGTCGGGCTTGTTCTGATGATCGGCCGAAATCACCTCCACATTCATCCCCTTGGTGGAGACGCCGAAATCCTCCAGCGCCTGCTTGGCGCAGATCACCGAGGTGATGCCGCCGGTATTGGTATAGGGACCGGACTGATCGTTCAGCACGCCGATCTTGATCGCAGCCGCCTGTGCACGGGCCGGGCGAACGAGGGGCAAGGTGGTCGCAGCCGCCACCGTCTGCAAAGCCGAACGACGTGTCAGTATCATCAATGAACCTCTATGCCTTAACCAATGGACAGCCGCCTTTATCGAGCGGCCGGAACGCTTTGTCGGCCGGCGGTCGAAGCGACGGGCTTGTAATAATCCCAGGGCCCCTTGCTTTCCGCACGGCTTCTTCACTTCCCACAGATAGGACGGATGGATCTTGCGCCCATCCAGCCGGATGGAGCCCGGACCAAAGCAATCATCATCGGTCGGCATCGCCTTCAACCGTGCGACAGTCGCCGCCCCGTCCATCTTTGCCTCGCCAACACCCATCGCGGTCGCCGTCTTCAGGTAATGCAGCGTGGAGGAATAGACCCCGGCCTGCACCATCGTCGGGCGAACGCCCTTCACCTTGGCGGTGAACCGGTCGGAAAACGCCCGCGCGCGGTCGGGTTCATGTCCCAGTAGAAACTATCCGTCAGCGCGATGCCCTGCGCGACATCCAGTCCCAGCGAATGCACGTCGGTCAGGAACATCAGCAGTCCGGCAAGCTGCATCTTGATGCCGAATTCCTTCGCCTGCTTGATCGTGTTGATCGTGTCGGCGCCGGCATTGGCGATGCCCAGCACCTTTGCGCCGCTGGATTGCGCCTGGATCAGGTAGGACGAAAAATCGCTCGTGCCGGGGAACGGATAGGCGACGCTGCCCAGCACCTTGCCGCCCGCGCCGGTGACGAAGTCAGTGGTGTCGCGCTGCAGCGCCTTGCCGAAGGCATAGTCGGCGGTGATGAAATACCAGGAGTCGCCGCCCGCCTTCACCATCGCCCCGCCGGTCGACTGCGCCAGCATGTAGGTGTCGTACACCCAGTGGATCGTGTTGGCGTTGCACGCCGTTCCGGTCAGATCGGACGTCGCCGCACCGGAATTCAGGTAGACCTTGTTCTTCTCCTTCGCGACATTGGCCACGGCCAGCGCGACGCCGGAATTGGCGACCTCGACGATCAGGTCGACACCGTCCCGGTCGAACCACTGCCGGGCAATTGTCGTCCCGACATCCGGCTTGTTCAGATGGTCGGCGACCACGATTTCAACGTGAACCCATTGCCGGACGAATTCCGCCAGCGCCTGCTTGGCCGCGGCAACCGCCCCCGGGCCGGCCAGATCCTTATAAGGACCCGACATATCGGTCAGGCAGCCAATCTTCAGCGTGGGCGCCGCCTGGGCGCGCGGCATTCGAACCGGCAGCGTCGCGGTGGCTGCTAATGCGAGCCCAGCACGTGAAAGATCACGGCGTGAGAGGTTCATGACACAAATCCCACCCAGGGCCTTTGCACAGGCGCCCCGGTCTTCCCTGCCGGACATGTTAGCAAGTGGGCCGGCGCCACCGTTCCTTGACCGCCTGATCGTGTTGACGCTACCGCCGGACGGACAAAAATCATGCAGTGAAACAATAAGTCAGATAATTCGAAACCTGCCCGATACGCATAGGGATGCCCTAGACCCCCAGATACTCGTGCAGCTTGTCCATGCTGGAGTCCAGCAACTGGTTCGGGATCATGTCCACGATCTTGCCGTGCTCCATGACATAGTGGCGGTCGGCAACGGTCGCCGCGAAGCGGAAGTTCTGCTCGACCAGAAGCACGGTGAACCCACGCTTCTTGATCTCCCGGATGGTGCGCCCGATCTGCTGCACGATGACCGGCGCCAGCCCTTCGGTCGGCTCGTCCAGCAGCAGCATCTTGGCGCCCGTCCGCAGAATCCGGGCAATCGCCAGCATCTGCTGCTCACCGCCGGAAAGCTTCGTCCCGTGCGCCGTCTTGGCGCGCTCCTTGAGGTTGGGGAACAGCGTGTAAATCTCGTCGACCGACAATCCGCCGGCCGACACGATCGGCGGCAGCATCAGATTCTCGGTCACCGAGAGTGATCCGAAGATCCCACGCTCTTCCGGGCAGATCGCGATCCCGGCCCGGGCGATCTGATTGGGCATCAGCCTGATCATCTCCGCCCCGTTGAACATCACATGGCCCTCCCGCCGAGGCACCAGACCCATGATCGACTTCATCGTGGTGGTCTTGCCGGCGCCGTTGCGGCCGAGCAGGGTAACGACCTCGCCGTCCTGGACGTTGAAATCGACGCCGTGCAGGATATGGCTTTCGCCGTACCAGGCGTTCAGGCCCTTAATATCAAGCATCCACGGTTCCCAGGTAGGCGGCGATCACTTCGGGATTCTTCGACACCGAGGCATAGTCGCCTTCGGCCAGGACCTTGCCGCGGGTGAGCACGGTAATCTTGTCGCACAGTCCTTCGACGACCGACAGGTTGTGTTCAACCATCAGGATGGTGCGCCCTTTGCGGATCCGGGCGATCAACTGCACGATCCGGTCCACGTCGCCATGCGCCATGCCGGCGGTCGGCTCGTCCAGGAGCATCATCTCCGGATCGAGCGCCAGCGTCGTCGCGATCTCCAACGCGCGCTTCAGGCCGTACGACATGTCGCTGACCACGGTTTCGGACAGGCCCGATAGGCCGACATCGTCCAGTAACGCCCGCGCCCGGTCGTCGTAAACCTTCAACGCCTTTTCGGAACGCCAGAAGTCGAAGCTGGCGCCGCGTGACCGCTGCAGCGCAAGCCGGACATTTTCCAACGCCGTCAGATGTGGGAAAACCGCGGAAATCTGGAAGCTGCGGATCAGCCCCAATCGCGCCACCATCGCCGGCTTCATCCCGGTGATGTCACGGCCCTTGAATTTGATCGTGCCGCGTGTGGGCGGCAGGAAAGAGGTCAGCAGGTTGAAGCACGTCGTCTTGCCCGCGCCGTTAGGACCGATCAGTGCATGGATCGTGCCCGTCGCAACGCGCAACGCAACGCCATCGACAGCTAGAAAGCCGCCGAATTCACGCGTCAAGCCGTTGGTCTCCAGGATGGTGTCTGTCACCCCCGGACGTCTCCCTGTGGAATTGGTTCCAGTATGCGTGGCGTTTTGCATATACTCTGCGATGGTGCAAGGCCGTCTCCACCGCGAAACGCTGAAACAGGGTACTTTCATCCTGACGCGCCTGCCGATCTGATGTTGCCGCAATTTCACCTGGCAAGGACGGCTCAGACACATGGCCGTTACAGAATGACACCAGATCAATCACCCGGTGGCGCCGTCCGCCGGTCGCGGGCACAACGTCAATTGGTCGCGGCTCGTTATGCGCGCGTTGTAGGATAAGACTGCTTGAAACCCCGTGTTCCGATCTGGCTGACGGCAGCTATTGTTCTTACGGGCTGCGATGTCGGCCCCAATTACGCACGCCCGGCGCTCGATATTCCGCTCGCCTATCGCGCCACGCCGGAAACCGCGGTCGCGGCATGGCCATCAACAGATTGGTGGGAAGGCTTCGGCTCGCCCGAGCTGAACGGCCTTATCGATCTCGCCAGAGCACGCAACTTTGACATCGCCGCCGCCATCGCGCGGGTTCGGCAAGCCGACGCTCAGGTACGAATTCACCGGAGCCTCCCTGCTGCCGACGATCAGCGGAAGCGGTACCGCCGACTGGCAGCACGAAGGTCTCGGGACCGGCAGCAGCAGCCGTGTCGGCAGCACCATCCGCGGTGGAGGCTCCAATTCCAGCATCGACTTCCGCAGCTACAGCACCAGCCTGAACGTCAGCTACGAGTTGGACTTCTGGGGACGCAACCGCTCCGCCCGTCAGTCAGCGGTGGCTTCTTCCATGTTCAGCCGGTTCGACCAGCAGACGGTCGCGCTGACCATCGTCACCGATGTCGCCAATACCTGGTTCATCGCGCTGTCGCTCGCTGACCGGCTGGCCAACGCCCGCGCCAACCTCGCGGACGCACAGCAAACATTGGCCGTCATCCAGGGCCGCTTCGCCGCCGGCACCGCCAGTGCGCTGGACACCGCCCAGCAGGAAGCCCTTGTCGCCGGTGAGCGTGCCACGATTCCAAGCTTTGCCAACCAGCTGGAACAGGAAGTGATCGCCCTCGGCATTCTCACGGGCCAGCCACCCGAGCGGATCAAGGTCCGCCCGGGAACCTTGACTGCTTTGGGATTGCCGATCGTCGCACCCGGCCTGCCCTCCGAACTGCTGGCCCGCCGGCCCGACGTCGCTTCAGCCGAGGCCCAGCTTCTCGCACAGAATTTCAGCATCAAGGTCGCTCGGGCGGCCTTCTTCCCCAGCATCCAGCTGACAGCCAGCGCCGGATATCAGGCGCCGGCGCTTAACCGGCTTATTACCCCCGGCGGCGCTCTCGCCTCGCTCGCCGAGGGTCTGACGCTGCCGATTTTTGACGGTGGCACGCTGCGCGGACAGCTCGATCTGGCGAAAGGCCGTTACGATGAGCTGCTGGCGAACTACCGCAAGGCGGTTATTCAGGCCTTCACCGATGTCGACACCGCGCTGACGGCGTGGCGCTTCACCTCGGAGCAGGAAAAGCTCGAACAGATCGCGGTCGATACCGCGCGCCGGGCCGCGACCATCGCCCGGGCGCAAATGGCTGCCGGCACCGTCGATATCACAACCGTACTCACCGCCGAGGCGACCTTGTTCAACGACACCGATACGCTGGTCCAGGTGCGGCTTGCCCGTGCCCAGGCCCTGCTCAATCTTTACAAGGCCCTCGGCGGCGGCTGGGTAGAACCTGGCCATCCGATCTCCCGCCAATTCCCC
The DNA here is from genome assembly GCA_963790515.1 of uncultured Alphaproteobacteria bacterium. Classification (GTDB taxonomy): domain Bacteria; phylum Pseudomonadota; class Alphaproteobacteria; order Acetobacterales; family Acetobacteraceae; genus Rhodopila. The sequence continues at coordinate 185,431 of CAWBPF010000010.1, forward strand.
GGGCTAACCCCCGGCGTGATTCCAGGCGGCGTCGCGCTGCCGGTCGGAGGCAACGCCGAGTGAAAAATTTGCCAAACCGTGAACCGTCCCAATATTGCCACTTGGCGACGAAAGGCTCCACCGCATGGACGTTCTGACCCGAGACCCGGTCCAGACCCGCAGCCGCTCCCGCCTGCGCCGCTCGGGCATGATCCTGCTTTGCCTGCTGGTGGTTGCCGCTATCGGCTGGGCGATTTGGTTCTTCCCCTCCGCCGGCACCTCGACCAAGGGGCGGGATCGTGATGCCGGCCAGCCGATCCCTGTGGTCGTCGCCGAAGCCACGACAAAAGACGTGCCGATTTATCAGGATGGTCTCGGCACGGTGCAGGCATTCTACACGGTCACCATGAAGGCCATGGTCGACGGCCCGCTGCTGTCGGTGAACTTCAAGGAAGGCCAGGAGGTTCATAAGGGTGACGTGCTGGCGCAGATCGATCCGCGCACCTATCAAGCGGCCCTGGACAATGCCACCGCTAAAAAGGCCCAGGACGAAGCGCAGCTCGCCAATGCCCGGCTCGATCTGGCGCGCTACCAGAAGCTGGTGGCAAACAATTACACGTCCGCGCAACAGGCCGACACCGCAAAGGCGCAGGTCGCGCAATTCGCTGCCCTTGTTCAGCAGGATCAGGCGCAGATCGATACTGCCCGCACGCAGCTCAGCTACACCACCATTACCGCCCCGATCGACGGCACGACCGGGATCCGGCAGGTCGATCCGGGCAACATCGTCCATGCTTCGGACGCGACAGGCATGGTGGTGATCGCCCAGCTGCAGCCGATCTCGGTCCTGTTCACCCTGCCGCAGCAAACCTTGCCCGCGGTCGCCAGGGCGATGGCCGCCGGCAGCGCGCAAGTGCTGGCGATGGCGCAGGATGCCTCGGGCGGTGCGTCCCGTGTCATGGACACCGGAACCCTGACCGTGCTGGACAACCAGGTCGATTCCACGACCGGTACCATCAAGCTGAAGGCGACCTTCCCCAACGCGAACCATCGCCTCTGGCCCGGTGGCTTCGTCAGCGTTCGGCTGCAGACCGATGTCGCCAGGAACGCCGTTGTCGTGCCGCCCTCGGCGGTTCAGCGCGGACCACGCGGGCCGTACGTCTTCGTGGTCGGCGGCGACAATACGGCGAAGAGGCAGCCTGTCACCGTCGGCTACGAAGACGAAGCGACCTCGGTCATAGCGTCCGGGCTGAACGCCAACCAGAAAGTCGTGATCGACGGCGCCTCCCGCCTGTCCGACGGCAGCAAGGTCACCCTGGCGAAACCTGATGCGACCGGCGCAACCACACCCAACCAGCCCACCGCACCCGGGACCAGCCGGCAGCGGCCAGCCGGGGCCGGCTAGTGAGACAGGGCAGGGGCTTGGCATGAACATTTCGGCGCCCTTCATCGCGCGCCCGATCGCCACCTGGCTGCTCGCCCTCGCCATCATGCTGTCTGGCGCGCTCGGTTATCGCGCCTTGCCCGTCTCAGCCCTGCCCGAAGTGGATTTTCCCACCATCCAGGTCGTCACCCAGCTTCCCGGCGCCAGCCCCGAGACCACCGAGACCCTGATCACAGCCTCACTCGAACGCCAGTTCGGCCAAATTCCGGGCCTGTTGCTGATGACCTCGCAAAGCGCGGAGGGCACCAGCCAGATCACCCTGCAATTCACCCTGAACCGGTCGATGGATTCCGCCGCACAGGATGTGCAGGCAGGGATCAACGCCGCTGCCGGCACGCTGCCCGCCAATCTGCCGTACCCACCGACCTATTCCAAAGTGAACCCGGCCGACGCGCCGATCCTCACGCTCGCCCTGACCTCGCAAGGCCTCCCGATCGACGTTATCAGCGACGCCGCCGACACATTGCTGCAGCCGAAACTCTCTGAGATCGACGGCGTCGGCCGCGTCACCGTCCAAGGCAACATGCGGCCCGCCGTTCGTGTCCGGGTCGATCCCGCGCGCCTTGCGGCCTACGGCCTGGCCATGGAGGACGTTCGCATCGCGGTCGCCGCCGCCAACGTGAACGGTGCCAAGGGCGGTTTCGACGGACCGCGACTGGCCTTCTCGCTGGGTGCCAACGACCAGTTGGTCGACGCGGCGGCCTACCAGGACCTGGTGATCGCCTGGCGCAATGGTGCTCCGGTGAGGCTGTCGGCCGTCGGCAGCGTGATCAGCGGCGTGGAAAACGACCGCGTCGGCGCGATCTTTGACGGGACGCCGGCGGTGGTGCTGGACATCCAGCGCCAGCCAGGCGCCAACATCGTGCAAACCGTCCAGGCGATCCAGCAGGCGCTGCCCCGCCTACGACGCGCGATCCCATCAGGCATCAAGGTGAGCATCGTCACCGACCGTACCGAAACGATCCGGGCCTCGGTCGCCGACGTTCAGTACACCCTGATCATGTCCATCGTACTCGTCGTGCTGGTCATCTTCGTTTTCCTGCGCAGTCCGCGCGCGACCTTCATCCCGGCTGTCGCACTGCCGCTGTCGCTGATCGGCACCTTCGGGATCATGCAGTTGCTGGGCTACAGCCTGGATAATCTTTCGCTCATGGCGCTGACCGTCGCCACCGGCTTTGTCGTCGACGACGCGATCGTCATGATCGAGAACGTGGTCCGTTTTATCGAACGCGGTGTCCCGCCCCTTGAAGCCGCATTCCGGGGCGCCGCCCAGATCGGCTTCACGATTGTCTCGCTGACCGTCTCGCTGGTCGCGGTCTTCATCCCGCTGCTGTTCATGACCGGCGTGGTGGGCCGCCTGTTCAAGGAGTTCTCCGTCACCCTGACCGTCTCCGTCGTGGTCTCGGCTGTTGTGTCACTGACCCTTACGCCGATGATGTGCGGCCGGATCCTGCGTCCCACCCATAGCGATAAGCCCGGCCTTCTCGCCCGCTGGAGCGAGCGGGCCTTCGACCGCCTGCTCGCCGGCTACCGACGCACCCTGGACTGGAGCTTCAGGCACCAGAGCCTGGTTCTGGCCGTCGGCGCGCTGACCCTGGTCGGCACGCTGGGGCTTTATGCCGTGGTTCCCAAAGGCTTCCTGCCTCGCCAGGACACGGGGGTTGTGCTGGCCATGACCGAGGTTGCCCAGAATGCCTCCATCCCGAGGCTGATCGCCTCGCAGACCCGTATGGCCGAAATCATCCGTCAGGACCCAGCGGTGACCGGCGTCGTGTCCTTCGTGGGGGCCGGGACGATCAACACGACGCCCAACACCGGACGCCTGACGATCGCGCTGAAACCGGTGGGCAAGCGCGATCCAATTGACGTCATTGTCGCGCGCATGCAGGCGGCGATCGCTGGCATCCCTGGCATCACGGCGTTCTTCCAGCCGGTGCAGGACATCCAGATCGGCACTCGCATCAGCCGTACCCAGTTCCAGTACACGCTGATGGACACTGACGCCGCCGAACTAGCCGCGTGGGCGCCAAAATTGCGCCAGAAGCTCGCCACCCTGCCGGAATTGCGCGACGTCGCAAGCGATCAGCAGGACGAAGGCTTCCGCACCTTCATAACTGTCGACCGGGACGCGGCGATGCGCATGGGCGTTTCCATGCAGGCGATCCAGGACACGTTGTACGACGCGTTCGGCCAACGGCAGATCTCAACCATCTTTGGCCAGGCCAACCAGTACCCGTGTCGTGCTGGAGGCCGATCCGCTTTGGCAAGGCGATCCGAACAGCCTGCGCCTGTTGCGCGTCCCGGGCCTGAATGACGCCCAGGTTCCGTTGTCTGCCATCGCCCATGTCGATCGGGTCACCGCCCCGCTGGTGATTTCTCATCAGGAGCAATTTCCGGCCATCACCCTCAGCTTCGATCTCGCACCCGGCTATTCGCTCGGGCACGCCGTCAACGCGGTGGTGCGCGCGGAGAAGGACATCGGCATGCCGGAAACGATCACCGGGAACTACTCCGGCGACGCGGCGGAGTTCCAGTCATCACTGTCCGCCGAACCCTGGCTTATTCTGGCAGCCGTCGTGGTGATCTACATCGTTCTGGGCATACTCTACGAAAGCTGGATCCACCCGGTCACGATCCTGTCCACCCTGCCGTCGGCAGGCATCGGCGCGCTTCTGGCGCTGATGATCTGCGGGATCGACCTGTCACTCGTGGCACTCGTCGGGATCGTACTGCTGATGGGCATCGTCAAGAAGAACGCCATCATGATGGTGGACTTCGCCATCGAGGCTGAGCGCACGCGCGGCATGTCTCCCCATGACGCAATGCGTGAAGCCTGCCTGCTGCGATTCCGTCCCATCATGATGACGACAATGGCTGCATTGCTAGGCGCCTTGCCGTTGGTGCTGGAACGCGGCGCCGGCTCCGAACTGCGATTTCCCCTCGGGGTCACCATCGTCGGCGGCCTGCTGCTGTCGCAGTTCCTCACGCTTTATACGACGCCGGCAATCTATTTGGCGTTCGAGCGGCTCCGGCTGCGGCTCGCCGGCCCGGGAACACCCGAACCGGCGGCAGCGGAGTAGATGATGCCCCCGTCATACAACCAGAGCCCGGTCGACCAGAGCTTAGTTGCCCAGGGCGCGGTCCACCTTCCGCCCGGCGGACTTAACGGGACCTTTTGGGGGATCCAACGTGTCACGCACGCTTTGACCGGCATGATCGAGGCTCTTGCCCGCCCGCTCACCCGGGCCTTCCTGATGGCAGGCGGTCAGGCCCACAAGCGACAGGGCACAGGCAGCAATCAAAAGCGAAATACGCATCAGAACCTCTTAAGTGATGAAGACTGGCGTAACGATCCAAAGCGCCGCGGGTTGCATCGGCGCGTCAACGACCGCGTCGAAGCGACCTGAGCAATGGGATTCTCCACCCCCTTCATCGGCCGTCCCGTCGCCACGATCCTGCTGTCGATCGGGCTGATGCTGTCCGGCATGGTCGCGTATCGCTTCCTGCCCGGTCGCGGCGCTGCCAAGCGTCGATATTCCGACCATCGTGGTGATGGCCGGCGTCCCGGCGCCGGACCCGAGACGATGGCCAACTCCGTCGCCGCCCCGCTTGAACGGCGGCTGGGTGAAATCGCCGGCATCACCGAAATCACCTCGATTTCCTCGATCGGCGCCACATCGATCATCATCCAGTTCGACATCGACCGGGACATCAACGGCGCCGCCCACGATGTTCAGGCCGCGATCAACGCCGCCACGGTGGACTTGCCCGCCGACCTGCCAACCCGGCCGTACTACAAGAAGTTCAACCCGGCCGACGCGCCGATCATGCAGATCGCGCTGTCTTCCGCCACGCTGTCCACCGCGCAGATCTACGATGCCGCCGACACCATTCTGGCGCAGCGCCTGTCGCAGTCGCCGGGCGTGGCGCAGGTCACCGTCAACGGCTCTGAAAAGCCAGCGGTGCGTATCCGGCTCGATCCGGCTGCGGCTTGCCGCCACCGGCCTGTCCGGCCAGGACGTCTACACGGCGGTCCGCGGCGCCAACGTGCTGGAACCTCTCGGCGGCTTCCAGGGCCCTGAACGAGCCGAATCGATCGGCATCAACGGCCAGATGTGGCAGGCCGGGCAGTACCGTCCGCTGGTGATCAAGACGGTCAACGGCGCGACACTGCGCCTGTCCGATGTCGCCAGCGTCGTCAACGGCACCGCCAACACACGGCTCGCCGGCTGGGACGGCAAGCAGCCGGCGATCCTGCTGACCATCACCAAGGAAGCCGGCGCGAACGTCATCGACACGGCTGACGGACTGCGCGCCTTGCTGCCGCAACTCATGCGATGGCTGCCGCCGGACATCCAGGTCTCGATCATTTCCGACCGCACGACGACGATCCGCGCCAGCGTGCAGGATGTGCAATACACCATGCTGATCACCATCTTCCTGGTGCTGATGGTGGTGCTGGTGTTCATGCGCCGGCTGATCCCGACCGTCGCCGCCGCCGTCACCGTGCCGCTGTCGATCAGCGGCACGCTCGCCGGCATGTGGTTCATGGGCTACACGATCGACAATTTTTCGCTTATGGCGCTGACGGTGTCGGTCGGCTTCGTCGTCGACGATGCCATCGTGATGATCGAGAACATCGTCCGCCACGCCGAACGCGGCATGCCCCCACTGCAGGCGGCGATCCTGGGTGCGCGGCAGATCGGCTTCACCGTGATGTCGATCAGCATCTCTCTGGTCGCGGTGTTTATTCCGCTGATCTTCATGGGCGGAATCCTCGGCCGGCTGTTCCACGAATTCGCGGTCACCCTGACCATGGCGATCGGCATTTCCGCGGTCGTCTCGCTCTCGCTCACGCCGATGATCTGCGGTCGCTACATGACCGTCGCCGAACCCGCCGGTGGGCGCGGCCGCATCTGGCGCGGCATCGATCGGGTGCTGACCGCGGTCGAGCGCTTTTACGCCCGGACCCTGAACTGGGCCCTGGCGCATCGCGTGTTCATGCTGCTGATCACCCTGCTGACAGTCGTGCTGACAGTGCGGATGTACGGGTTGGTGCCGAAAGGTTTCATGCCCCAGCAGGACACCGGGATGATCCTCGGCTCCACCGTTGGCGATTCCGATGTGTCTTTCCAGACCATGAGCACCCGGCAGCGTGAGGTGGTCGACGTCCTGCTGGCCGATCCGGCGATTGCCACCATCGGCTCGACGGTCGGGGTGGCGTCTGGCTGGGATTCGCTCAACCGCGGTTACCTGACGATCAGCCTCAAGCCCCTGAGCGAACGCCATGCGTCGTCGGAGGACGTGATCAACCGTCTGCGTGAAAAACTCGCCCGCGTGGATGGTGTGCAGACTTTTCTCTACTCGGCACAGGATCTGCGCGGGGGTGGCCGGCAGGGCGGATCACAATATCAGTACGCCCTGGTCACCCAGGATCTCGAAGCGATGCGCCACTGGGCATTTGCGCTGGAGGAGAAGCTCAAACAAACCCCGGGCATCGTCGATGTCACATCCGACCAGGACCACGCCGGACCGCAGATCAACGTGACGATCGACCGCGATGCCGCGGCAAGATTGGGGATCAAGGTCTCGGACATCGACAACGCCCTGAACAACGCCTACTCACAGCGCCAGGTGTCCACGATCTACGCCCAGCGCAACCAGTACAAGGTCGTGCTGGAGATCGACCCCAAGCTGCAGGTCGATCCGTCGCTGCTAGACCGCCTCTACGTCGGTGCCGCCGGTGGCAAACAGGTGCCGCTGTCCGCGGTCGCCAGGTTCGAACGCGGCACCGCCCCACTGGCGGTTCGCCACCAGGGCCAGTATCCCGCCGCGACCATCAGCTTCAATCTGGCCCCGGGTGTCGCCTTGAGCACCGCCGAAACCGCCGTGCAGAATGCGACGGCCGAACTGCGGATGCCTGAGGACGTACGCACCGAATTCGCCGGCAACGCCCGCTTCCTGCAACAATCTCTGTCCACCCAGCCGCTGCTGATCGCCGCGGCGCTGATCTCGATCTACATCGTGCTGGGTGTGCTCTACGAAAGCCTGCTGCATCCGCTGACCATCATCTCGACCCTGCCATCAGCCGGCTTCGGCGCCCTGCTCGCGCTTTGGCTCACCGGGACCGACCTGTCGATCATGGGCATGATCGGCATCATCCTGCTGATGGGGATCGTTAAGAAGAACGCCATCATGATGGTCGATTTCGCGCTGGAGCAGGAACGCCAGCGGGGCCTGTCGCCTTTCGATGCCATCCACGCCGCCTGCCTGGAGCGATTCCGCCCCATCACGATGACGACGCTCGCGGCGCTGCTCGGCGCATTGCCGCTGGCCTTTGCATTCGGCACAGGTTCCGAACTGCGCCGTCCGCTCGGGATCGCGATTGTCGGCGGATTGATCGTATCCCAGATGCTGACGCTCTATACGACGCCTGTGGTATACCTGGCGCTGGAGCGTCTGGCCGGCCGCCGATCGAAAATTCCTGACCCGGCTGCCCTGGGCGCCAAAGCGGTCAGCGCAGAATAAAGGTCAGATATCCGGCGGCGAGCCAAATCGCGAGTGACAGGATAAGGCCGTGCACGAGACCGCGCATCATGCGCTGCTGATCATTCGCCGCCGCGATAACACGCGTACAATTCTTGATCGCAGATTGTGCCGTCGAATGAATTTGCCCCACCGGACCGCTCCTGTTTTCCCGGACTGTTTGGTAACAGGTAGGTGAGTACACGCCAAGTTCAATCACGGATACGGGAGCACACCGATTGCGAGCAGTCCAAAATATCGTAAATTATCAGTAATGAAAACGCGAAATTACGATGTATGAGCAACAAGGATGATTACGTATCATAAATAAGAAAAATGCACTCCGTTACAAAGGTTTATCGAGCATTGATCCTGTCGGCCGTGACCTGCAAGCGACAGCTCGTTGGTAAACTATTTCTTTGGAAATAATCTAGTTGCAGCCTCACGGTCGCGTGATACAGATGATCACATGTCTGTGAAGACGCGGACCGGTTCTCGGCCCATTGTGAAGGAGGTTTCGTTGCAGCTACCCCGCACGTCTGCCAAATTGCCTACCGGATTGTCGTTCGATATCCCCGACCTCCTGATGCTGCAGGGATGGGCCGATTTCCATGATCTGCGGATGGCCATCGAACTCGATGTCTGCGCCGAGGGCGACGAATACGAGGAACTGCTGGGTCTCTATGACAAAACCCGCGCGTTTCGCCGTTGGATGATCTGGCGTTCGTCCGACGGCATTGTGGTGCAGCCGACGATGGGACGCACTATGCTGTTCGACTTCATGGCGGACGCGCTTGAAATCCTTATCCCTGCCGGGGACTGATCTGTTCCGCACTAGAGCAACATCACCCTGACTGGAACGGTCCGGGTGATAAAGTTGCTCGCTCATATACAGAGATAGAGCGCGCTGACGATTTCCAGTCAGCCTGAAGGCGCTCTAGCGCCGAAATAATCCGGTCCACCCATAAGCTAAATCCGAAACTGGCCGGCGTCGCACGGCGCTTCGCCTGTGACGGCGGCGCACAAGGCTAAACTTCACACCAACCTGCCCAGCTGCCGGCTGGTGTGAGGTGCGTCGGGTGAAAAGCGGCGGGTATTCGCGGACGATCGCCGCCACATGAACCACGTGTAAGCCGCCAACCTCCGTTGCTCGATCGCGGTCGTCTCGCGCCGGCCAATTTGCAACCGGCTGGCGCGAGACAGGCCGGCGCAATCAGGGCTGGCAATCTTCGCCGGCCTGTCCGTCCCCTTGGCTTCGCTGCGTCGCCGGTCCGGCATGGGTATCGATATTGAGCGCGGTGTTGATCAGAGCCAAATGGGAAAACGCCTGGGGGAAATTGCCAAGCTGGCGATGACCCACCGGATCATATTCCTCGGCGAGCAGTCCGACGTCGTTGCTGAGAGCCAGCAACCGGTCGAACATCTCCCGAGCCTCCTCATACCGGTCTTGAAGCACCAGATTGTCCACGTACCAGAAGCTGCATGCCAGGAAGACGCCCTCACCGCCAGGGAGCCCATCCTGGGTTTCGTCGGTGCGGTAGCGGCGGATCAGTCCGTCGGCCATCAAGTCACGCCCGATCTGCTCCACGGTGCCGCGGATACGAGGATCATCCGGCGGCAGAAAGCCCACCAGGGGCAACAGCAACAGGCTGGCGTCCAACGTTTCGCCGCCAAAATACTGAACGAAGCTCCCGCGCTTCTCACTGTAGCCGTCCTGGCACACTGCTTCATGGATTTGGGTGCGCAACGCGCGCCACCGATCCAGCGGCCCGGGCAGGTTGAAGGATTCAGCCCCGCGGATCGCGCGATCGACGGCAACCCAGACCATGACCTTGGAAAAGGTAAAGTTTTGGGCCCCGCCGCGGACTTCCCAAATACTCTCGTCTGGCTCCTGCCAGACTTTTTCCAGATGCCCCACAACGGCGCGTTGCAGGTCCCAGCTTGCCGTCGGACGCACCAGGCCAAGCGCCGTCTCCTGGTAAAGTGCGTCAATCAGCTCGCCATAGACATCGAGTTGCAGTTGACCGCTCGCCGCGTTGCCGACGCGAACCGGCGTGGCGCCATGGTAGCCAGCCAGCCACGGCACTTCCCACTCCTGCACCCAACGCTCGCCAGCCAAACCGTAAAGAATCTGCAACTGGGCCGGCGTGCCGGCGACGCTTCGGCGCAGCCACGCACCCCAAGCCTGCGCTTCCTCCCGGTAACCGGCGTGCATCAGCGCCAACAGCGTGAACGTCGCATCCCGCAGCCAGCAATAGCGGTAATCCCAGTTCCGCGAACCGTGCGGTTGTTCAGGCAATGAGGTTGTCGGGGCGGCCGCAATCCCGCCGGTGGGGTAGTAACTCAGTGCCTTCAGCGTCAACAGCGACCGCTGCACCTCCGCCCGGTACGACCCCCGATAGGTGCCGCGGCCGGCCCACGAGGTCCACGACGCCTCCGTTTCCGCCAACGCATTTTCCGCATTGGGCGGCACGGGCATCGGCAGGTGGGACGCCGCGTGCGTCATCACGAAGCATGTGCGATGGCCGGCTTCGGCAACGAACGAGGCGACCGTCGTCATCGCCCTGCCGTGCAGCCTGACATCGCTTTGCAACACCACTTGATCCGGACCGGCAATCGCCCTGATTCCGCTGCCGTGGTTGAGACGCGTCACCCATGGCACCGCGGAGCCATATTCGAACCGCAGCGACAGGTCGAACCGCATCTCCACCGACCCGCTTCGGCTTTCGACGATACGAACGATCGAATTTTTCTCCACCGCCATGAAGTCGATCAGTGCGACCGACCCTGATGCGGTTTCGAACAGGGTCTCCAGGATCATCGTCCCGGGACGGTAGTGTCGGGTCACCCGTGTTGGCGACGCCGCCGGCACGATCCGCCAATAACCATTGTCCGCAGTGCCGAGCAGAGCAGCAAAACAGGCAGGGCTGTCGAACCGGGGCCAGCACAGCCAGTCGATCGATCCATGCTTGCTTATCAGTGCCGCGGTGTGGCAGTCGCCGATCAGCGCATAATCCTCGATCGGCGCGCCATGAGCCGCCCCGGTTACGGAAGCGGCTTGTTTCGGATCAGAAACGCCGTCGGCCGAGGTGTGATGTTGACGGTGACTGGACCTATGACGGTCCGCCGCCATCAGTTTGCCCGACCCCACACCTTCTGCCCGCCATTCCCGAGACAGTAACAGGTGCTTCCGATCAGCACAGGACGATCCATCGGACAGACGTAGGCCCCGGCGTAGCAAGCTTGCCCGCCACCCGACTGCGCTGACGGCACCGGAGCGGGGACGTAGCTCTGCGGTGGCGTATAATAAACCGGCGGGGGTGGCGGATAGTACACCGGCGGGGGAGGGTAATAGACCGGCGGCGGATAGTAGCCGGGCCCATAGAACGGGATGCCGATACCCACGAAGACACGCGCGAGCGCAGGGCTGCCGCCCAGGCCGATCAACCCGGCGCACAGCGTCGTTGCGATAACCGTTTGGCGTAGGACACCGCCGGCTCTGGACATCATGCTTTAAACTCTGCCGATCGACTGGGGCCTCATTATGGCTGATTTTGGCTCGAGGCGATACGGTCTTTGAGCATCAAGAGGCCGCGGGCGTCATCGGCCGCACCGCCTTGCCTCGCCCGAACAGCCGGCCCAGGCGCACCGCCAGCCGGGCGAGCGCCGGTGTGGTGGTCGGCCGCAACAGCCGGCGATCATAACCGGCGAAGCGGCGATCGTTCTCGACCAGGCATATCTCCATCAGCGCGAGCGGATCGAGGTCCTCGCCAATCGCCTGACTTCCCGTGAGCGTAAAGTTGTTGTCGGTAGCCGGCTTGTCGCCACCGTCCATACCACGGGCCAGGCCGATCCGCTCCAACGCCAGGAAGACCCAGGCGCGAGCGACCCGGAGCTCGAACAGGATGCGCCGCCACGCACCCAGGCGTTTGCGGTGCCAGGCCAGCCAGTTCGCGAACAGCAGAATGTGACGGGCCTCTTCCTGGATAACCGGCTCAAACGTGTCGACCAGGGCAGGGGGGAAATAGCCGGAACGCCGGGCCAGTTCGAACAGGCCGAACGCGAAGAAGCTGTCGATGCATTCGGAATAGCCGGTGACCAGGTAGCCCCATTCCGGATCGGCCGGCGGCCGGTCCGCTGCTTCCGGAGCCAGCGGAATGCCATAGCTGGCAACGAGGTTGGACAGCACTTCCTTGTGACGGCCTTCCTCCCAGCCATTCTGGATGATCGCCTCGCGCCAGGCCGGATCGCCCACGACGTCGCCATAGGCGAGCATCCGGGCGCGTGCCTTGTTTTCGGTCCTGACGGCGATGTCCCAGATCGGCAGGCTGGCCAGGCGTTGCAGAGCATCCGGATCAAGCCGCGGCCAGTCGATGATCGACGGTTTGTACGGGTTGAAGGTTTCGCGGAACATCCGGCAGGCGGCATCGCGATGACTGTCCGACCCGACCCCAAGCGGATCGCGGCCAGCCCACTGCCATTCGCGTGCCTGCCGGTCAGCGGCGTCGATCTCTGCTTGAGTGGGTGTGGCTTGAATAGGCATGCGCCTTTGGTCGGCATCGCCGGGCGGCTGATCAAGTCCACAGCGTTCACGACAGCGTTGGCGACAATCCGGCAAGCGGGCCTATAGTGGCCGGACCGTGTGGCGATTCGGCGATACGATGGATTGGACCAGGGAGTTTTCAGCTTCGGGATGTCGGCGCGACCCCACGCTTAGCGATCCGGCGCAGGTGTTGCGCCAGGTTTTCGGCTTTCCCGGCTTTCGCGGTCAGCAGGACGCCGCGGTCAACCATGTCGTGGCAGGGGGCGATGCCCTGGTGCTGATGCCCACGGGCGGCGGCAAAAGCATCTGCTACCAGGTGCCGGCCCTGGTACGGCCCGGCACCGCGGTTATCGTCTCGCCGCTGATCGCGCTGATGGACGACCAGGTGGCCGCCCTGCGTCAGGTCGGCGTCAACGCCGGCGCGCTGCACTCCGAAATCGATCCCGGCCGAGGCACGATCCATCACCCGCGACCTGATCGAGGATCGGCTCGACCTGCTGTATGTCTCGCCGGAACGGCTGCTGAGCAACGGCACGATGGATCGCCTGTCGCGCGTGCGGCTGGCGCTGATCGCCGTGGACGAGGCGCATTGCGTTTCCCAATGGGGCCATGAATTCCGTCCCGAGTTCCGTGAGCTGGCGCGACTTCCCGGACATGTTTCCCGGCGTGCCGCGGATCGCCCTGACTGCGACCGCTGATCCCAGAACCCAGCAGGACATCCTGGCGGCATTGCGGATGGAATCGGCGAAAGTCTTCGTCTCCAGCTTTCACCGCCCAAACCTGCGCCTATCCGCTGCCCCGAAAGTCGGCGAAACAGCCCAACTTTTCGAATTCCTACAGCGCCACAAGGGCGAATGCGGCATCGTCTACTGCGGCAGCCGAGCCAAAACCGAGCGGATGGCGGCGAAATTGAGCGAAAAGGGTTTTCCGGCGCTGCCGTTCCACGCCGGCCTCGATCCCGCCCACAAACGTGAATCGCTCACCCGCTTCCGCTCCGGGGAGCCGTTGGTGGTGGTCGCGACGATCGCTTTCGGCATGGGCATCGACCGCCCGGACGTGCGGTTCGTCGTGCATCTGGACATGCCGGACAGTCCCGAGGCCTACTACCAGCAGATCGGCCGCGCCGGCCGCGACGGTGATCCCGCCGACACACTGTTGCTGTACGGCGGCCAGGACGTCGCCCAGGCTCGGCATTGGCTGGCGCAATCCGCCGCCCCCGAAGCCCGCAAGCGGGTGATGCGGACCAAGCTCGAGGAGATGGTCGCGCTGACCGAGGCGGTGACCTGCCGCACCCGGTCCCTGCTGACCTGCTTCGGGGAGGCACTTGAATGCGCCTGCGGCCATTGCGACAACTGCGACGCCCCGCCGATCACCGCGGACGCCTCGACCGAGGCGCAGATGGTGCTGTCCGCCGTCTATCGCACCAATCAGATCTTCGGCGCCGCCCACATCGTCGCCGTGCTGCGCGGCGAAAAAACCGAGGGCGTGCTGCGTCACGGCCACGATAAGCTGCGCACGTTCGGCGTCGGGGCTGCTCATGCCGCAACCTACTGGCGTGGTCTGATCCGGCAGCTGATCGCGCTGCGCGCGCTGGACGTCGATACCGAGGGCCACGGCGGCCTGTTCCTGGTCGAGGAAGAAGCCCGTCCGATCCTGCGCGGCGAGGCGAAAGTGATGCTGCGCCAGGATCGGCCGCGCCCGCTGCGTGCCGAGCGGCCGGAACGTAGACCGAAGCCCCGCTCCGCCAACCATAGCGACCAAGCAACCCGCATTCACCGAGCCGGGATCCAAGGCGCCCGACAGCCTATACGAGGCGCTGCGCCTGTGGCGGCTGGCCGAGGCAAAAGGGCAGTCGATCCCGCCTTATGTCATCTTCCACGACTCGGTGTTGCGCGACATCGCGGTGATGCAGCCAACCAGTCTGGATGAACTGGCCCAGATCAAGGGCGTCGGAGCCTCCAAGCTCGAGCGTTACGGCCGATACGTGCTGGGTGTACTGAGCACACAAATTCCGGACGGTCTGGCGAAACGGCCCTGATGCTGCTCTGCCAATAGGCGGCCCTGCTTCGAGGGCGAATGGTCCATGCCCGCTGACGATCCTATTGGCGGGACCGGTCAAAGGACGGATAATCCGCCGATGACAAACTCGACCTCCCTCACTCGCGCCGACCGCCTGCGGGCAATCCTGACCCAGGCCTTTGCCCCGACCGTTCTGCAGGTCCAGGACGACAGCGCCCATCACGCCGGTCATTCCGGCGCGCCCGCCGGCGGTCAGTCCCACTACAGCGTGCTGCTGGTCAGTGCCGCATTCGAGGGCGTCAGCCGCGTGGCACGCTCTCGCGCCGTCCACGCTGCTCTGGCCGACGAATTCGGGCCGGCGGAGCAGGGAGGTATGCACGCTCTGGCCCTGACCCTGCGGACACCCGCGGAATATGCAACGCAAAAGGGAGCCTAATCCCGTTTCCTCTACGTTCTCTGCAATAGATTATTTTCTTCTCCAGAAGAACCCGCTAAGGGTGCCCCTCGAAAAATTATTCCGCCCTGGTGGCTCCGTGCCCCTGTGGTGGTCTGACAGAAAGGGCTGCCCTGAATGTCCGCCGACAAGGATCTCGATCGCCTCGACCGCGAGATCCTCCGACTGATATCGGTCGACGCCTCGCTGTCCCTGGCCGACATCGCCGCCAAAGTCGGCCTGACCCCGACGCCGTGCTGGAAGCGCATTCGCCGGATGGAGCAGGACGGCATCATCCAGCGCCGGGTCGCGATCCTCGACGCCGACAAGGTGGGCCTGCCGGTCTCGGTCTTCGTCGCCGTCGAAACCGCCGATCATTCCAGCGAATGGCTCGGACCGGTTCGCCAAGGTGATCCAGCGACATGCCCGAAATCGTCGATGCCTGGCGCATGAGCGGCGATGTCGATTACCTGCTGCACGTCGTGGTCGCCGACATCGCTTCCTACGACCAGTTCTACCGCAAGCTGATCGCCGCCGTGCCGCTGCGCAATGTCAGCAGCCGGTTCAGCATGGAGCGGATGAAAGCCGCGCCACTGCCGGTGTGAAACGCCGGCTGGAACGGTCAGTCTGAACCACAGTCCGAAATCGGCAGTCTGTGTCCATCGACCCGCGACGTATCGACAATGCCGCCTGCGAGCCAAAATTCGGGCGACATGGAGCCCACAGACACGATACAATCGTGTTCCAAAAAAATTCAGTTTTTTCCGTCTTGTCAACCTTTTCTTAATAACTTCCTGGTCTTCTGCGCTCCGGCAAACGGAGGTGGCCATGACAGTCAGTCGTCTAGTCAACCGTAACGTCGTCGCGGAGCGCGGCCGGACCAGCATGCGGCTGGAACCCGAACTCTGGGACATGCTGAGTGAAATCTGCGAACGCGAAGCGCAGGATATGAGCACCTTGGTGCGTCAGATCGAAGCGGCCGGGCACGCAGGCGGCCGCACGAGCGCGGTCCGCGTCTACATCGCGAACTACTTCCACGTAGCCGCGACCGAAGTCGGACATGCAGGCGGCGGGCCACGGCCCGCTCCTGCGCAGAGTTGCGGAGATGACCCGATCCGCCGCCTGAACTTCATGCAAGGCGTGAAAATCCGCCGCCGCCGACCGACCGCAAGCGCCGACAAAACGATGGGCTTGCGGCCCCTAACTCCCCAATCCGACCTAGCGTTTGGGCAAAGCATCGAGCGCGGTCTGGATCATTCGTGCGTCCTCGCTGCCGGGGGGCATCTTCGTCAACAGCTTGCCCCAGTAGCGGCGCGCCTCATCAGGATGCCGCGTCCTGTGCCGCCGCCATGCCAAGATACCAGAGCACCAGCGGCTCGATCCGGATCGGTGGCCTCGATCTGCTTCAGCAAGCCGACCACCCGCGGCGGCAGTTTGTCGGTCGGCAGCATGGTCGCTCAACAGCGCGCGCACTTCCTGCAAGCGGGATCGATACGATCGTCCGGGCTGTAGCGCTGCCGCCTTGTCGTAGGCGTCCGCGGCCTTGTCCGGCTCATGCAGCACGGCATAGGCCCGTCCCAGGCGAAGCCAGCCATCCAGGTTTCCCGGATCGGCCTGCTGTTTCGCCGCCAGTTTGCGACCATGCCGCGGATCATCGCCTGCCGCTGCTCGTCCGTCATGTTCGCCGCGTCAGCGACTGCCTTGGCATCCGGCCCCGGTGCCTGGGCACCGGGTTGGACACCGGTCTGAGCCCCGGCTGGGCGGGTGGCGTCCCCTTCGCCAGTTCCGGCACCGGAATGCCCGCCGCCTGTGCCGCCTCGGCAACCCTCTGCCCAAGCTGCGCGCGCAACGGCGAATCGGCCGGCAACTCGGCCAGCAGCGCCTGGAACCCCTCGATCGCCTTACGTGGTTCGCCGGCCTGCATCGCGGCGACGGCGAGATAATACCGGGCGATCCCGCTGCTCGGATCAGCCTTCAGTACCTTCTGGAATGCGGCTTCGGCCGCCGGCGTCACCGTGCCGCCGGCCTGCATCACCAGGATCTCGGCGTGGTCGGCAAGCAACATCTGGGCCGGTCTGGCCCAGGTCCATGGCATGACGGTAGGCGTCCTCGGCCTGATCCCATTGGTTCAGCATCGCCAGGCTGCGGCCGTAGAGCAGCCAGCCGGCGGCGTCGGACGGGTTCTGCTTCAGCTTGGCCGCCAGGGCCGTCCGTCGCCTGTTGCAGCGAGACGGGCCCCGTTATGCGCCAGTTCCGCCTTGCGGGCTGGAAAACGGCTCGTCCGGCAGGCCAGGCGCGCCCAGCCACAGGTAACTGCCCGACTGAACCGCCGGCGATGACGACGAACACAATCGACCGCCAGGACCGGGCTGCGTGACAGGCGTGGTGGCGCGGCCGGCAGCCTGTCGGTGGCGAGCAGTCGGCGCTGGATCTCCAGCCGAGCGGCTTCGGCCTCGGCCGGGGTGATCAGGCCGCGGGCGATGTCGCGGTCGAGTTCCTGCGAGTTGGTCGCGGTAAACCGCCTGATCGAAGCTGGCGCGGGACGCCACCGGACGGCTGCCGCGCAGCAGTGGCGCCACGATCGGCAGCAGCGCGCAGAAAAGCCAGCAACGCCAGGAGAAATGGCAGGATCAAGCGTCTGTCTCCCGCATCAGGCCATCCAGCCGGCGGCTTTCCTCGGCGCTCAGCGGTTCGGCGTCCATCGAAACCGGTCGGCGGCGTCTCAGCCAGAGCAGCGTGCCGGCCAGCCCGACCGCGACCAGCGAACGGCGGACCATACCAAAGCACGTAGGTCGCCGGCTCAACCGGCGGCTTCAGCAGCACGAACGAGCCATAGCGGCTGACAATGGCCTGCATCGCCTGGGCATTGGTGTCGCCCGGCGGTCAGCCGCTGCGCGGACGAACATGCGGATGTCGTGCGCGAGGTCGGCGCCTGAACTCGTCGATCGACTCGTTCTGGCACACCAGGCAGCGCAGTTGGCTGCTGATGGTCCGCGCCCGCGCCTCCAGCGCCGGATCGGCCAGCCGTTCGCTCGGTTCCACCGCATGGGCGGCCAACGCGGCGAGCAGGATCAGCCGCCGCAGATGCGACCATGCTTTCATGACTGATCCAAGCTGCTTCAGCAGCGGCAGAAGTTCCTTGTCCACCGTCTCGGCGGTCAGCGGGCCGACGAAGCGCCTGCGGATGGCCCCGGTGCTGTCGATGACATAGGTTTCCGGCACGCCATAGACGCCGAAGTCGAGCCCGACCCGGCCGTCCCGGTCGACCCCGACCTGCCGGTACGGGTCGCCGAAGGTCGCCAGCAGACGCGAGGAGTCCTCGGGCTTGTCCTTGTAGGCGATGCCATACAGCGGCAGGTGGTTCTGCTCGGCCAGCCGCATCAGCAGCGGATGCTCGATCCGGCAGGGCACGCACCAGGAGGCGAAGAAGTTGATGACGAACGGATGGCCCTTCAGCGCGTCCAGCGCCAGCGGCTTGCTGTCGCCCGAGGCCGGCCAGGTCGAACGCCGGCGCCGGCTTTTCGATCATCGCCGAGGGCAGTTCGTGGATGTCGTGGCCCGGCCGCAGCGAGACCAAGAAATACACCAGCGAGCACCAGGAACATCACCAGCGGCAGCAGATAGAAGGCGCGCTTCATGATCTATTCGCCGGCCGCGGGCACCGCTTGAGGTCCTGCGACGGGCGGCCCGGTTGGCCACACCCACCCGCCAGCGCCGGTCGCTCAGGCTGACCACGCCGCCGAACGCCATGATGACGCGCCGATCCAGATCCACGGCACCAGCGGCTTCCAGTAGACCCGAACCGTCCAGTCGCCCTGCGGTGTCGGAATCGCCCAGCGCGACATACAGGTCGGCCAGCAGGTTGGTGCGGATCGCGGTTTCGCCGGTGGTCTGCTGCTGCAGCGGGAAGAACCGGCGCTGCGGGATGCATGGTCGTGACCAGCGCGCCGTCCTGGGTCACCCGGATCGCGGCGTCGTCGGCCATATAGTTCGGGCCGGGGACGCGATCGACATGCTCCAGCGTCAGCTCGTAGCCGGCGATGGCGATGGTGCCGCCGGGCTTGAGGATCTCGATCGCCTCCTTGCGCATAGGCCGAGGCGGCGAAACCGGCGACCGACACCGCCAGGCCGAAATGCGCGAACGTCATGCCATAGGCCGAACGCGGCAGATGGATCGCTCGGCGGACGCTGTCCGCCAGCCGGACGCGGAACAGCCGGATCCGTTCGGCAAACTCGGTCAGCACTGCGGCAAACAGCCACGCTGCCAGGCCAAGGCCCAGAACCGCCAGCACCGGGCCGCCATAGGTGACGTAGAAGCCGATCAGCACCGTCAGTCCGGTGGCGATGTAGGCCACCCACAGTCGTTGCAGCGCACCCAGCAGGTCGCCGCGCTTCCAGGCCAGCATCGGGCCGATGCCAACCGCGATGATCATCGGCACCATCATCGGCGCGAACGTGCGGTTGAAGAACGGAAACCCGACCGACAGTTTCGGGCCGTTCATCGCGTCCAGGAACAGCGGATACAGCGTGCCCAGGAAGACCGTCGCGCAGCCGCAGGACAGCAGCAGGTTGTTCAGCACCAGAGCGCCCTCGCGGGAGATCGGCGCGAACAGCCCGCCGCCCTTCAGCGCCGGCGCGCGGATCGCATACAGCGTCAGCGACCCGCCGATCGCTACGATCAGCAGCAGCAGGATGAAGGTGCCGCGCTCCGGATCGGTGGCAAAGGCATGCACCGAGGTCAGCACCCCTGACCGCACCAGGAAGGTGCCGACCAGCGACAGGGAGAAGGTGATGATCGCCAGCAGGATGGTCCAGGATTTCAGGGTGTCGCGCTTTTCCACCACGATGGACGAATGGATCAGCGCGGTCCCGACCAGCCAGGGCATGAAGGACGCGTTCTCCACCGGATCCCAGAACCACCAGCCGCCCCAGCCCAGCGTATAGTAAGCCCACCAGGAGCCCATCGCGATGCCGACCGTCAGCGCGCACCACGATGCCAGGGTCCAGGGCCGCACCCAGCGCGCCCACGCGGCATCGACCCGACCCTCGATCAACGCGGCGACGGCGAAGGCGAAGGCGACCGAAAATCCGACATAGCCCAGGTAGAGGAATGGCGGATGGAACGCCAGGCCGGGATCCTGCAGCACCGGGTTCAATCCGCGGCCGTTCGGCGCCGGCGGGAATGTGCGCAGGAACGGGTTCGAGGTCAGCAGAATGAACAGCAGGAACCCAACCGCGATCATGCCCTGGACCGCAAGGACCCGAGCGCGCAGGGCAGGGGGCAGGTTGTCGCTGAACAGCGCCACGGCCGCGGCGCACAGCGACAGCATGAACACCCACAGCAGCATCGAGCCCTCGTGGTTGCCCCAGACGCCGGTGATCTTGTAAAGCAGCGGCTTATCGGTGTGGCTGTTCTCGATGACGTTGATCACCGTGAAGTCCGACGTCACATAGGCGTGCATCAGCGACAGCATCGCCAGCGCGGTCAGGCAAAAGCCGATCAGCGCGCAGGAGCGTCCGACGGCCATCCAGCCGACGTGGCGCCGCGCGGCGCCAACCAGCGGCACGGTGGATTGAATGATGGCGACAAACAGCGCCAGGATCAGCGCGAAGTGGCCGAGTTCGGTGATCATGACAAGGTTGGGGCTCCGCCCCTGATCGTCCTCACGCCGCTCGGCGTCGTTCCAACGGAATGATCGCGGTCAGCGCCTCGACCAGTTCGTCCATCATCGCGTCCGTATGCAGCGGCCCTGGGGTAAAGCGCAGCCGTTCCTCGCCGCGAAACACCGTCGGGTAATTGATGGGCGTCGCATACATGCCGAACTCGTTCAGCAGTCGCTGACTGACTTCCGTGCACAGCGCGGCCTCCCCGATATGCAGCGGCACGATATGGCTGACGGACGCGATTCGCGGCAGGCCGGCGGCATCAAACCGGGCCTTCAGCGCCGCCGCGCGTTCAAACAGCTTGGCCCGTCGGGCGTGGTCCTGCCGCACATGTCGCACGCTGGCAAGGGCCGCCGCGGCGATCATCGGCGGCAGCGACGTGGTGAAGATGAATCCAGGTGCGGTCGAGCGGATGAAATCCACTACCTCGGCATCACCGGTGATATAGCCGCCATGGCAGCCGAACGCCTTCGCCAGCGTGCCCTCGATGATATCGACGCGGTGCGCCACGCCGTCACGTTCGGACACGCCACCGCCGTTCGGGCCGTACATGCCGACCGCATGGACCTCATCAAGATAGGTCATCGCGCCATATTTGTCCGCCAGGTCGCAGATCGCGCCGATCGGTGCGATGTCGGCGTCCATCGAATAAACCGACTCAAACGCGATCAGTTTGGGCGCATCCGCCGGGGCCGCCCGCAACAGCGTCTCCAGATGATCAAGATCGTTGTGGCGGAAAATGTTGACCGAGGCCCGCGAACCCTTGATCCCGGCGATCATCGACGCATGGTTCTTGGCGTCGGAAAATGCCTGCCACGGCTGGTCCGGACCGTTCGGGAGACTGTTCAGGATGGTCGAAAGCGCCGCCTGGTTCGATACGAAGCCGGAGGTGAACAGCAATCCGGCCTGCTTGCCATGCAGAGCCGCGAGTTCAGCTTCCAGGTCGTCATGCACCGGGCTGGTGCCGCTGATGTTGCGCGTGCCGCCGGCGCCGGCGCCCATGGTCTGGGCAGCCTCACACGCCGCATTCACCGGAATCGGATGTCCGCCCATCGCGAGGTAGTCATTGGAGGACCATACAAGGATGCGCGACCCATCGGGCCGCAGGTAGTACGGAAAACCGTCCGCGCGCTTTTGCAGCGGCGTGAAAATCCGGTACCGCCCTTGGTCGCGAATGGCATCGAGTGACCGGCGGCAATGGTCTTTAAACGCGTTCATCCTTCGGAAGCCCTCAGTTCGCGAACCCAATCCAAAATCGACCGGACCTTCTGATAAAACGAATAGCTGTAACCATCGATCGGGATCAACCTAACTTATCCCCACGCAAATGGGACGATGGACTGTTCTATCAACCATGGGGTGCCCGATCACGGCCACATGACACAGTCCGCTATCTTCCCCGGATCAAATCCACATCAAGCGCCGGTCGCATGATATTCCTGATGCGTCATGATCCGGTATGACCCGATCCGCAATTATGACCCAGTCTGCGATTATGACCCGGTCTGCGACCGCCAGCCTGCGACCGGACATATCGGATACTGAGGCATTCTTGGCCGCATGAGCGGCGTATGTGACCTTGCTGACGGGACATCGCCGCAAATTTCCGCCGGACAATGTCTCCAAGCCCCGACGTGCGCCTCGAACGGACGCGCCAGAAGTGACGCATCCGAACTGCCCGGCGGACCGCGCGTGACGGTGTCAGCGAAAATCGTCCCCTGACACTCCAAATCCGACGTTGCCTGTGACTTGGCTCACATCGGATCCGCGCCGGGGCCCGCAATATGCAGCCGGGGCCAATTGGCCGTCCCGGATAATCGCCAGCGAACGCAGATCTCGGACGCCGGTGCCGACGCTGCCCCGCCATGCGTCGCGATCGACCGGCAAACCTTTGCGGCGACTGTCTATCGGACGATCCACGCCAGAACGTCGGGTCCACGTGACCACGTCGGCGCTGAACGACAGCAAGCAAGGGACCAAATCATTTATCGGGAGAACGGATGTGCCAGACGACGGAAAGATCATCGGACCAGAGGACACCGTTCTCGCATCGTCAAGCGACCGGGATTCGTCCGACCCCGGGGGCGTCCCTCCGATCGGGCCATTCACGATCAAGGCCGTGGTGGCGACAGCGCTGCTCGCCGTCTTGGCCGTGGTAATTCTATCCCCAAAACAGACGATACCGGCCGGTGGGAGCATCGCTCTTGCCTTGTTCATCCCGGTGTTATGCGCGCTGTCCGTCGTGATGAAGCACAACAGATCCGAAGGACGCAAAAAAGCTGCGAGAAAGACCGATAAACTCGGTCTTACGCAATACTTTCAGATCTACGACCGCCATCGGCATACCCAACCTAATATTATCCAGCAAACGTGGTTTCCTATACTGGTGATTTTTTTATTCAGCCTGTACTTCGCCCGCCTCCTGGTCTATACGCCCGACCTGAGCACCAATGACTTCGGCAATTTTCTGCTGTTGGGCCATGTGTTTTCGACGGCGGGCCCAAAAGCCGATGAATACTTGCGGCAGAGCTTTGACGTGATGTGTTTTGCCTATCTCGGCTGGTACGTCTGGACCGTCTCGGTCATCTTCTTCCGCATCGTCACCATGGAGCTCGTCGCCGCCACTTACTACAACGTGCTGATGCGCCTCGTCGTCGCGGTGTTCGTGGCGTTAGTGTTCAACCATATCCAGACCATCTTCTTCAGCGGCGCCGCCACCACCGCGAGCCCGGGATTTATCGCTGAAGCCGTCGGGTTTGGTGTCGGACTGTTCCCCAATTCCGCGTTGATCTCGGTCTCCAGCCGGCTCCGCCGCTATATGCTGAGCACCGACGAACGGCTGGAGGAATTGCCGCTCGACCTGATCGAGGGCATTTCCCCATTCCGCAAGCTGCGTCTGTTCGAGATGGGAATGGACAACTGTGAGAACCTCGCCTCGGCAAATGCGGTCGAGCTGTTCCTGACCTCCAACCTCAAGCTGGTCGAAGTCGCGGACTGGATCGGCCAGGCACAGCTTGTCGTGCTGGTTGGCGCGAAGAATTTTTTGACCCTGCAGCAGAACGGCTATCGGACCATCATCGACCTGCACCGCGCCAGTCGCTCGAAGGCGGTTGGCCCCATCGTTGCCGGACTGCTGAAGTACCAGCCGGCGCAACTCGACGATATTGCTGACGGTCTGGAGCAGGACCCAAGCTATCGCCGGTTGACCGAACTGCGTGCACACCTGTGCGAACCGGTAAGGCCGGGCGTAACACCAACGGCAGCGATACCGCAGCAAGGCTGATCGTCTGAACACAACGCATGGCACCCAGGCGTTGTGTCACACCACCCGGAAAATCTGACGCTGGTGGCTAACCCAGCGGTTGCCAGGATCAGATTGTACCCGCTGCGGGAGGACAACACCCCGTCCGGCCCGGCACCGCTCGACTTGGCGGCAGATGAGCACTTGCCAGGGCACCGCCAAACGCTGCGAACGATCCATCGGCCAGCTAACCCGGACGCGGACCACCCATGAGCCGGCGGCGCTTTGCAATCACGCGTGGCAGTGCCATATCATCATGCTGCATCGCAATATCCGTCCGCCACCCCCTTCAGGAGTCCGGTATGCCGTTGAGCCAGCCCGCCACCCGCGAGCGTCTGCACACGCGCGCAATTGAGATCAACGGATACCGCCGGGACGACGGCCATTACGATATCGAGGCGCATCTGACAGACCGCAAGAGCTTCGGGCAGACCAATTATGATCGCGGCTATATTGAGCCCGAGGAACCGGTCCACGACATGTGGCTGCGTCTGACGGTGGACGAACTGATGCATATCCACGCCGTGGAGGCGGTCAGCGACAAGACGCCTTATGTCATGTGCCCAACCGCCGCACCCAATTTCGTCCGGCTTGTCGGCATGCGGATCAAGGCAGGGTTTCTGCGCGAAGCGACGCACGCCGTCGGCGGGACCGTCGGATGCACTCATTTGCGGGAGCTGCTCCAGCAAATGGCCACGACCGCCTTTCAGACCATCAACCCCGCCAAGGCTCGGCGGGAAATGGCTGCCGAGGGCAATGTCAACGAGAAAAGCGGCAGCGATGCGTTCGACAAGCGGATCACCGAGAAATGGGGCGGCGGCAACAAAATTCTCAACACCTGCCTAGCCTACGACGAAAAGGGTCCACTGGTGAAGCGCCGCTGGCCACATCTCTATACCGGACCCGATGCGGTGACCGAACCGGCAGACTGATCGCTCTGCCCCACAGATCCACCCGCTCGAACAAAACTGCGATTGAACTGGAAGCGACGGGATTTAACCCATCACCATAGAATGGAGACGTGAGTATCAGCGCCGAACGAGAGCCCGCGGCCATGCATCGATGGCACCAATGGCACCCGCTCGCTTGGCGGCCAAGGGCAGGCTCCGAAACCGCCAGGCACGATGGCGGTCACGGAACAGCGCAGTCTGCCGTCCATTCACGGACCATTCAGACATTGTCCGATGGATCAGGGCGCGGCTTCTGTCATTGACGACTGCGGGGGGTCCACCCTTAGACTTCCTCCACCTGATCCACCCCCGGCAGCGACTTCAATGCCTGCGCCAAACGCGGAGTCACGTTGTAGCCGCCCGGTAATGCGATCTCCACGTCCTGATCGCTGCCGATGTGGGGGACCAGCGTCACCCGCCCACGCCCACCGCTTTCGCGACCGAGGATGTCGCGGATATGGGGCACGGCCGACGATTCACGCAGCCATAACCGTATCGAGGCGCCGGCCGCTGCGGCCGCCTTGTCCAGCGACACGACATCCATCGCGGTGATGCGCACCGCCTCGCCTTCGGTCTTCAGTTCCGCCGTCACCAGCACATTGGACCCGGACGCCAGAATCTCCCGCGACCGGTTCAACACCTCACTGAAACAGGTGACCTCCACCGACCCCGCGGCATCGGAGACGCGCACCCACGCCATGCGGCTGCCGGTCCGCGTGATGCGTTCCTTCGTGGCCACCACGGTTCCGGCAATCTTGACCCGGCCAACACCCGCCGCCGCGCGCGTTTCCACATGGACGGACTGCGTGACCCCCAGCCGCTTCAGCGCCTGGGCATAGGCATCCAGCGGATGCGCGGTCAGATGAAACCCGACCGCTTCAGCCTCGAACGCCAGCCTCTCCAGCGGCGGCCAATCAGGAACCTCCGGCAGGCGCAACGGTTCGGGCTTGCTCGAAACGCCGCCAAACAGTCCGATCTGCCCACTTTCCTTCTCTTCCTGGTCGGCCTGGGCGCGCCGCAGCACCGTCTCCGCCCCGGCAAACAGCCGAGCCCGGTTATTGTCCAGCCGGTCGAACGCCCCGGCACGCACCAAATTTTCGATCTGCATGCGATTGATCTGCCGCGGATCGACCCGGGTCGCAAAATCCGTCACGTCCGCGAACGGTTGCCCGCCCCGCACCGCAGCCACCGATTCCATGGCCGAGAACCCAACTTTCTTCACCGCCGCCAGAGCATAACGGATTGCCAGCCGCCCATCGTCCATCCGCTCGACCGAGAAATCGGCATCTGAACGGTTGATATCCGGCGGCAGGATCTTGATCGATCCGCGTTCAGCCTCCTGCTTCAACGCCGCCAGCCGGTCGGTGTTGTTGAGTGCAAGGCTCATACACGACGCGATGAAGACTTCCGGGTGGTTGGCCTTCAACCACGCGGTCTGATAGGCGACCAAGGCGTAGGCTGCCGCGTGCGACTTGTTGAAGCCGTAATCCGCGAACTTTGCCATCAGGTCGAACACCTCGGTGGCCTTTGCCGGATTGATGCCGCGCTTGATCGCGCCCTCGGTGAAGATGTTGCGCTGTGCCTCCATTTCCGCCGCGATCTTCTTGCCCATGGCGCGCCGCAGCAGATCGGCGCTGCCCAGGGAATAGCCCGCCATCGTCTGGGCGATCTGCATCACCTGCTCCTGGTAGACCATGATGCCGTAGGTCTCAGCCAGGATCTCGTGAATGACCGGATGCGGCGCGTCCCACTTCTCCCCGTGCTTGCGCCGGCAGTAGTCGGGAATGTTGGCCATCGGGCCCGGGCGATACAACGCCACCGCGGCGATCAGATCCTCGAAACGGTCTGGGCGCATCTGCCGCAGCGTGTCGCGCATCCCCTGGCCTTCCAACTGGAACACCCCACCGGCATCGCCCTTCTGCAGCATCTCGAAGGTTTTCGTGTCGTCCAGCGGTAGCCGGTCCAGATCCACCGCGATACCCAGGCCCTTCAGAAAATTCTCCGCCCGGCGCAGGATCGTCAGCGTGGTCAGCCCGAGGAAGTCGAACTTGACCAGCCCCGCCTGCTCGACATGCTTCATCGAGTATTGGGTAACCAGAAAATCCGACTTCGGATCACGATACAGCGGCACCAACTCAACCAACGGCCGGTCGCCGATCACCACCCCCGCGGCGTGGGTCGACGCATGGCGATACAACCCCTCGACGCGCAGGGCGATTTCCAACAAGCGGCCGATGCCTTCGTCTTCGTCGCGCAACGCCTGCAGCCGAGGCTCCCCGTCCACCGCCTGCTGCAACGTCACCGGCTTCGCCGGATTGTTCGGGATAAGCTCCGCAACTTTATTGACCTGGCCGAAAGGGAGCCCGAGCACCCGGCCAACGTCACGAACGGCGGCACGAGCTTGAAGTTTGCCGAAAGTAATGATCTGGGCGACCCGGTCGCCACCATATTCGTTTCGAACATAGTCGATAACCCGGTCCCGCCCTTCCTGGCAGAAGTCGATGTCGAAGTCGGGCAT
Source organism: uncultured Alphaproteobacteria bacterium (assembly GCA_963790515.1). Taxonomy (GTDB): domain Bacteria; phylum Pseudomonadota; class Alphaproteobacteria; order Acetobacterales; family Acetobacteraceae; genus Rhodopila. The sequence goes on from CAWBPF010000010.1 coordinate 212,807, forward strand.
CGACACACGCTCAGGATTCAGGAAGCGTTCGAACAGCAGGTTGAACCGCAGCGGATCAAGGTCGGTGATGGTCAGCGCCCAGGCGGCCACCGAACCGGCCCCGGAACCACGTCCGGGACCCACTGGAATCCCCTGCGCCTTCGACCATTGGATAAAATCGGCAACGATCAGGAAGTAACCCGAAAAACCCATCTTCGCGATGACCGACAGCTCGTATTCCAGCCGCGCGCGATAAACCTCACGGGTCGCCGCGTCGGCGCCCGCGATAACCATCCGCCGTTCCAGCCCTTCCATCGCCATGGCGCGGACGGTCTCTTCCTCGGTCTGACCCGGCCGGACCTTGGGACAAACGGGCAGCAGCGGCTTGCGAGTCTCCGCCATCGCGGCACAGCGCCGAGCGATGGCAAGCGTGTTGTCACAAGCCTCGGGCAGGTCCGCGAACAGGGTCCGCATATCAGCCGCCGGCTTGAACCAGTGCTCGGGGGTGACGCGACGGCGGTCCTGTTCCGACAGCGTGCGGCCCTCGGCAATGCACAGCAGCGCATCGTGCGCCTCATACATGTCGGGCTTGGCGAAGTAGCAATCGTTCGTCGCGACCAGAGGAATGCCCCGCGCGTCGGCCAGCGTAATAAGGCCAGGTTCGATCGCGGCCTCCACCGGCAGGCTGTGGCGATGCAACTCCTGGATCGTGCGGCCGGCAAATGCCTCTCCCATCGCATCCAGCAGGCGTTCGGCTTCCGCCTTCTGACCCTCGGCCAACAGACGCCCGATCGGCCCGGTCGTGCCGCCCGTCAGCAACAGCAGGCCGTCCGCGTGCTGCGCGATACGCTCGAACGGAAGCTGCGGCTTCAAGGTCGGGTCGGTTTCCAGAAACCCGAACGATGAGAGGCGCTGCAGGTTGGCCACGCCCGCTTCATCCTGCGCCAGCAACACAAGCGGGTCGGGCGGGAGGCGCGCATTATCGCTCCGAGCCAGTGCGATCTGGCAACCAATGATAGGCTGGATGCCTTTGCCCGTGCAGTACTGGGAGAATTCCAGCGCTCCGAACAGATTGCCCGTATCGGTGATCGCCGCCGCCGGCATGCCGGCATCCTTGGCCAGGGCGGCGATCTTGTCCGGGCGGATCGCCCCCTCACTGAGTGAATAGGCGGAATGGGTGCGAAGGTGAACGAACTCGGCGTGCGGCATCCGGGCAGAATATCAGACCCCGCCGAGTTCTGGGCAGGCATTCTATGGCGCACCGCCCGCAAAGGGTTGCGCGGATCGACCGGCGCGGTGACCCCCGGCACCAGGCAAACCCCTTTGCTGGCGCTTCAGAACCAGCGCCGCGGCAACCATGCTCGCGTTCCACGGCGGCGGTGGGTATGTATGCACCCGCGCCACCGCACCACCCGACATTGGCTTGGGAGAAACCATGCCGCGCATGACCACGGCTGAAGCTGTCATCGAGTCGCTGCTCGCCCACGGCATCGACACGCTGTTCGCCCTGCCGGGCGTTCACAACGACCATCTTTTCGATGCCGCCCAGAAGGCGTCCGACCGCATTCGCGTCATCCACCCACGGCATGAGCAGACCGCCGCCTACATGGCGCTCGGCGCCGCACTCGTCACTGGCAAGCCGCAGGCCTTCGCCGTGGTGCCCGGCCCCGGCATCCTCAACGCCTCGGCCGCCCTTCTCCTGGCATACGCGATGGGCGCCCCGGTCATCGCCCTGGTCGGCCAGATCCCGTCCTTTGCCATCGACTGTGGCTACGGCCACCTGCACGAAATCCACGACCAGATCGGCCTGCTCCGCCACATCACCAGGCGGGCCGAACGCATCCGTTCCCCGCAGGAGGCATCCGCCCGTGTCGCCCAGGTCATCGCCGCCGCGACCACCGGACGCACTGGTTCGGTTGCCCTGGAATGCGCCATCGACATCTGGGGCCAGACAGCCGAGGTCGCGCTGACCCCGCCCATCCCCCATACACCACCCTGCGCTGATCCGGCCGCCATTGCCGCTGCCGCCGATATTCTGGCCAAGGCCCGCCGCCCGCTGATCGTCGTGGGCGGCGGTGCCTTGGAAGCCGGCCCACAGGTCCAGGCCATTGCCGAGATCCTGAACGCCCCTGTCTCGTCCTTCCGACGGGGCAGGGGGGTGATCCCGACCACGCACCCCCTTGCGGTTTCGTTCACAGAAGGCCACGCCCTGTGGAAGACCGCCGATGCCGTCCTGGCCATTGGCACCCGCCTCTACTGGCAGCAAAGCAACTGGGGCGTGGACGACAAACTGCCAATCATCCGCGTCGACATCGATCCGGAAGAAATCAGCCGCTTCCGCACCCCCGCCAGTGCCCTGCTCGGCGATGCCGCCGTGACACTGAACGCCTTGATCCCTGAGTTGGCCAAACGCCAGGCGACATGGCAGCCCAACCCGGACCTTCCCGAGGTCCGCGCAGCCTTCGCGGCCCGGCTGGCACGCCATGAACCACCGATGGCCTACCTGCGTGCGATCCGCGCTGCCCTGCCGGATGACGGCATCTACGTCGAAGAAGTCACCCAGGTCGGTTTTGCCAGCCGCCTCGCGCTGCCGGTGCATGCGCCGCGGACCTTCCTGTCGCCGGGTTACCAGGACACCCTGGGCTGGGGGTACGGCACCGCCCTGGGCGCCCAGGCTGCCGCACCCGGCCGAAAGGTGGTTCTGGCGACCGGCGACGGCGGCTTCATGTTCCAGGCCACCGAACTGGCAACAGCGATGCGCCATAAGCTCCCGGTCGTCGTGGTGGTCTTCGACGACGGCGCGTTCGGCAACGTCCGCCGCATCCAGGCCCAGCAATACGGTAACCGGCTGATCGCCAGCGATCTGACCAACCCCGATTTTGTGCGCTTCGCCGAAAGCTTCGGGATGGCGGCCTTTCGCGCCACCTCGCCGGACGCGCTCGAGGAAGCGCTGCGAAAAGCCTTCGCGCTCAATGCCCCCGCCCTGGTGCATGTGCCCGTCGGCGAGATGCCCAGCCCATGGGACATGATCCTTCTGCCGCATCTGCGTGGCCCCGTCGGCCGCCCGCCGCTGCCCTGATCCCCGTTGAAAAGCCAGCCCGCTTGACGCCCCGTGCTGCCCGGTCTTGAGATACCGCGGGCTCAAGGGGAACGTCGAAATGACCGAGATCACCCATCGCGTCATCGAAACCAACGGCATCCGCATGCACCTGGCCGAGAAAGGCTCGGGGCCATTGGTGCTGCTGTGCCACGGCTTCCCTGAATCCTGGTACTCCTGGCGGCACCAGATCGACGCCCTGGCCGCCGCAGGCTTCCATGCCGTCGCCCCCGACATGCGCGGGTACGGCCAAACCGACCAGCCCGAGGCCATCGACCAGTATACCTTGCTGCACCTCGTAGGCGACATGATCGGCGTCCTGGACGCGTTGGGCGCGGACACCGCCGTGATCGCCGGTCACGACTGGGGCGCACCCGTCGCCTGGCACGCCGCCCTGTTGCGCCCCGACCGTTTTCGGGCGGTGATCGGCCTTAGCGTTCCGTACCGCCCGCGTGGCAAAACCCGCCCGACGGATATCATGCCGCAAACCGACGACGCGGTATTCTACCAGCTCCATTTCCAGACCCCTGGCGTCGCGGAAGCCGAACTGTCGTACAATGTCCGCGCCACGATCCGCGGTATCCTGTTCAACCTATCCGGTGACGCCCCGTCGGGGTCATCCAACTTCAGCATGGTCGCCCGCGATCCTGCCGAACGTATTCGCCGCCAGACACCCCCGCCCGCGACGCTGCCTGGCTGGCTCGCCGAAGCCGATATCGAATTCTACGCCGGCGTGTTCGCCCGCACCGGTTTTCGCGGCGGCCTGAACTGGTACCGCAACATCGACCGTAACTGGGAATTGCTGGCGCCATTTGCCGGCGCCCGGGTCACTGTCCCCGCACTCTATGTCGCCGGTGAGCGCGACCTCGTGCTGGCCTTCGCCGGTGCCACCGAAATGGTTGCAAACCTTGCAAACGTCGTCCCCAACCTGCGCCAGACTACGATCCTGCCCGGGTGCGGCCATTGGACCCAGCAGGAACGGCCGGCCGAAATCAACGAAGCGATGATCGCGTTCCTCCGGGCACTGTAAGGACGGCATCAGCAATGAGTGCGTCAGCATGCCGGTAAAGCGGTCCGGTCCACCAAAAGCTTAGGGCCTGTTGAGCACTGCGAACCATAGCGATTACTGGCGGACAACCGATAGGAACGCCGTGCACCGAGCCCACAGCCAATCGAAACAATAGACCGGCAGGCCTCCGCACAAGCGGCCGGACACTATTCAATGACTTGACGCAACGGAACCGACCCGCCATCAGTCCGCGCTTCCCGGTTAAACGGGACGTCCATAAGAGGGAAATCGATGCGCCAAGGCTTGTCCCGCCGAGCGTTCAACAGCTCGGCAATCTCGATCGGCGGAACGTTCGCCATCCTGCGCCACGCGCGCGGGGAAGATGCACTGAAGCTGCGCGTCTCGCTCGACACTGCGCCATCGCATGTCCGCAACATATCGATCGTGGATTACCTGAGGCAGGTCGAGGATGCGAGCGGCGGTAAGATCGCGCCCGAGGTGTTTCATTCCGGCCAGCTCTACCCCGATCTGAACGTCGCCAAGGCCTTGCTGCAAGGCCAGGTCGATATGGCCGCCCCCGGCGGATGGACCCAGACCGGCATCGTATCCGACTGCGATTTCTGCCAGCTACCGGTATTCTACGGCCAGCCGGTCGAGGCAACCGAACGCGCGTCCGACGGCAAGCCCGGCGCCCTGATCGTCAAACAGATCGAGGCCAAGTTGCGCGTCAAGGTCATTGGACCCTGGCTCGATCTGGGCTTCCAGAACTGGTATACAACCAAGAAACCACTGAATACGGCCGACGATATCAAGGGCCTCAAGATCCGCAGCCCCGGCGGCGCCGGCATCAGTTGGCGCATCTCGTTCTTCGGCGGCGTCCCGAATACGACGGCATGGCCCAATGTCCCGCTGGCACTGTCTCAAGGCACCTTCGATGGTTTCGTTTCAACCGACGAAAGCTGTGCCACCGCCAAGTTATGGGAGGCTGGGGTCAAGTATTCATACCAGGATCATCAATACGTCGGGCAATACATGCCGATGATCAGCGAGACGTTCTGGTCGAAACTGACGCCCGCGCTGCAGCGGACAATGACTGATTTGTGGGCGGCCAACATCGCCACCTATCGCACCAACGCCGCCGCGTCCCAGGCACGCGCGTACACGTTGATGGAGCAGAACGGCGTGGTCTTCACCAATCCATCCCAGGACACCCTGATCGCTGCCCGCAAGGCGATGCAGGGCGACGTCGCCAACCTTGCCAAGGCCGCCAAGCTATCGCCCGAAATCATCCGCCTGTCGGAGGAATCCGTGACCGGGTCCGCCTGACCATGGCCACCCGCCCCGACACAATTTGGGACACCGCCGAGCGCACGCTGGTCGGGCTGCTGGGCGCCCTCGCCATGGTCGTTGGCCTTGTGCAGGTCCTGGGGCGCTATTTCTTCCCGGCTCTGGCGATTTCCTGGGCCGAGGAAGTCATCGTCTATCTGGTGGTCTGGGGCGTGATGATCGTCTCCAGCCAACTCGTACACACTGACGGCCACGTTCGCCCCGACCTGGTTCTCCGCCTTATCCCTCCCAACGGACAGCGCTGGCTGGAGGCCTTCAACTGCGTGGTCGCCCTTGTCTTCTGCGGCGGTATGATCTGGTATGGCTGGGAAATTGTCGACACCTCCCTTTTGCTGGACGAACGCAGTTCCAGTGGGCTGCAATTCCCTATGTGGATCTACTACGCCTCGCTTCCCGCGGGTGGCGTGCTGATGACCATGCGTTACCTGATCCGTCTGTATCGCTACCTGTTCCGCTTCGACCCCGCGACAATGACCGTCGGCCACCATATCCCGGACCACGAGCTGCCGATCAACCTGACGCCGCTGGCGGACCGCTAACCGATGTGGACCGTTCTGTTCCTGGTCATGTTCTTCGGCCTGCTTGCGGCCGGCATGCCCATCTTTCTCGTGCTCGGTGCCTGCGCCGCGGTGCTCTATGCCGTCTCCGGTCAGCCGATGATCGGCGTTGCCCAGGTCATCATCGACCATCTCAACTCCTCCACCCTGATGTCGCTTCCCCTCTTCGTCATGGCTGCCGCCTTCATGCGTCAGGGCGGCGTGGCAAAGGCCCTCGTTGACGTCTCGGCAGCCTGGCTCGGCGGCATCCGAGGCTCATTGGGCCTCGTCACCGTCGTCGCCTGCACCTTGTTCGCCGCCATCTGCGGGTCCTCGGTCGCGACCGCGCTTGCAATGGGCACAATTCTGCTCCCCGCCATGATCGAGAAGGGCTATCCCCGCAGTTTCGCCCTGGGCGTGATCGGTGCATCCGGAACCATCGGGATCGTCATCCCACCGAGCCTCGCATTGATCCTCTATGGCATCGTCGCCGAACAATCAGTGCCGCGGTTGTTCCTTGCCGGGATTCTTCCGGGCCTGCTGCAAGCCGCCGCGTTTTTCGCCTGGGTCTGGTACGATGCCCGCCGCCGCAACTTCCCCAAAGAACCATCACAGCCACTGAACGAGCGGCTCCGCGTGACGGTTCGCGCCCTGCCGGCCCTCGCCGTGCCGGTCATCGTGCTCGTCGGCATCTACGGTGGCATCGTCACCGTTACCGAGGCCGCCGCACTGGCCGCCGTCGTCGCCCTGCTCATCAGCCTGATCTTCTATCGCGGCTTTCGCCTTACCCAGACCCTGTCCGTCATCGCCGATGCCCTGCGCAGTGCCGGCACAATCATGCTGATCGTCGCCACCGCGCTGGCGTTCGGTCATTGGATGACGGAGTCAGGCGCACCCGCGCAGCTGGTGAACTGGGTGCTGGCGCATAACCTGCCGACCTGGCTGTTCCTGCTCTCCATCAACGTCCTGCTTCTCGTGCTGGGCTGCTTCCTCGAAGTCGTCGCGGCACTGCTGCTGGTCATCCCGATCCTCGCCCCAGCCCTCAAGCCACTCGGTGTCGATCCGGTCCATTTCTCCATCATCTTTACCCATAACATGGAGATCGCGCTGATCCACCCGCCCGTCGGCCTTAATCTGTACGTGCTGTCAACAATCTCCGACGCGCCGATCGGCGAAGTCATCCGCGGCATCCTGCCGTTCCTCATTCTTCTGCTCATCGTGCTGGGAATCATTACTTACGTGCCAGCCCTGACCATGTGGCTGCCGCAGGTGATTTATGGCAACTGACAACCCCGGATCGCCGCTGTTGCAGGCGAAGACATACGCCGAACCATCCGTCTTTCAGCCGGAAAATCTGCTGCGCGAGGCGAGGCGGCAGAAGACCGTCCCGGACGGCACGGTGCACGGCGATCTGCGTCCTCGACCCGGACGGCGACATCGTGCGCGACGCTGCTGCGCCACCGGAAGGGCGCGGCGCAACCCGTTCTGGGCCTGTTACCACACCGACATGTACGACGTCGACCTGGCCGGCGAAACCGTCAGCATCGTCGGCTGCGCGGTCGGCGCCCCGTTCGCCGTCCTGGTCGCCGAACAGATGTTCGCGTCCGGCTGCCGAATTGCTGATCAGCATCACCTCGTCCGGTCAGATCACCCACTCCGGGCCAACACCGTATTTCATCCTGATCGAGCGGGCGCTGCGCGACGAGGGCACCAGCCTTCACTACCTGCCGCCTTCAGCATTCGCCGCCGCCGACCCGGTCCTGATCGGCAAGATCGGCGCTGGCCTCGGCGATCACCACCCGCCCGTCCGCCAGGGTGCGACCTGGACCACGGACGCGCCGTTCCGCGAAACCGAAGCCGCGATCGAGGCGGCCCGCACCCACGGCGTGCTCGCGGTGGAAATGGAAGCCGCCGCCCTCTATGCATTCGCCGCAGGCTCGCCACAAGGAAGTGGTTTGCTTCGCCCATGTCACAAACCAGATGGCCCGGGTAGACGGCGACTTCGAAAAAGGCGAAGCAAACGGCACGACCGATGCGCTGGCACTGATCGCCGCCACCGTCAACGCCTGGAGGGAAGCAAGATGCAGCCCGAGCCCAATCCAGCTCCGACCTGCTGAACTTTCTGACCAACCCGATCTGGCCGACCGGGGTCTACTGGATCCTGCTGATCGCCAGCGTCGTGATCGCCGTTTCGGTCTGGCGGCGCCAGCCTGAGCAACACTCCCTCCGGTCCCTGGGCATCTGGCTGCTACGGCTCATCATGGGAACAATGTGGTGGCAGCAGTCGCTGTGGAAGATCCCACCCAACTACGATGGTCTGCTCTATTGGATGAAGCAGATCGTCGCGCACGCCCCTATCCCGTTGCAGGCATCGATGTTTGACCAGGTGATGGTGCCGCACATCGCGATAACCGGACCTCTGGTCTATGCGGCCGAGGCTCTGATCGGCATCTCCTTTATGCTCGGAGGGCTCACCCGCCTGTTCGCCTTTGCCGGATTTCTGATGGCGCTCAATCTCTGGATCGGCCTCTATTCGGCCCCGGGGGAATGGCCATGGACCTATGGCTATCTCATCGTCATCCAGGCGCTGTTTGTCCTCGATCCGCCCGGTCGCTGCCTCGGCCTGGAAGCCGGCCGCGCGTGATCGCCCCGGAAGCGTCGCGGGATCACGTTATTCAGCTCTACCAGATTGCCTGCAGGTCATATATTGCGGAGTGAGGGAGACGCAACCATGACCAGCCCATTCGACGAGCTGCCGAAAAACCAGGCCAACTACGCCCCGCTGACGCCGCTTACGTTCATCGAGCGTGCCGCCTACGTGTACCCGGACAGGCCCTCCGTCGTGCACGGCGCCCAGCACTGGACCTGGAAGCAGACCTACGCCCGTTGCAGGCAACTCGCCTCGGCACTGTCCCGCCACGGCATCGGCAAGAACGACACCGTCGCGGTCATGGCCCCAAACACACCACCAATGTATGAGGCAGCGTTCGGCGTTCCGATGTGCGGCGCCGTGCTGAATACGCTGAACACCCGCCTGGACGCCGAAGCCATCGCGTTTCAGCTGCGTCACGGCGGCGCCAAGGCGCTGATCACCGACCGCGAGTTCTCCCAGGTCATTGAAGCCGCGTTGGCGTTGCTCGACGACAAGCCGCTGGTTATCGACATCGACGACCCCACTGCCCCCGAGGGCAAGCTGCTGGGGGAAACTGAATACGAAACTTTCCTCGCCCAGGGCGACCCGAACTACGCCTGGCAGAACCCCGCCGACGAATGGGACGCCATCGCCCTGAACTACACGTCCGGCACCACCGGCGATCCCAAGGGCGTCGTCACCCACCATCGCGGCGCCCATCTGAACGCGGTCAGCAACATCCTTAACTGGGGCATGCCGCATCACGCCGTCTACCTCTGGACGCTGCCGATGTTCCATTGCAACGGCTGGTGCTTCCCCTGGACGATGGCGGAGCGGGCCGGGGTGAACGTCTGCCTGCGCCGGGTGGAGGCCAAGGCCATGCTCGACGCCATTCGCGACCATGGCGTGACCCACATGTGCGGCGCCCCGATCGTCTATTCGATGCTGATCAACGCCCCCGCAGAACTGCGCGCCGGAATCAGCCACCGTATCGCCGGACAGGTCGCCGGCGCCGCGCCACCTGCCGCGATCATTGAAGGCGCCGAGGAGATCGGCATCGAATTGACCCACGTCTACGGCCTGACCGAGGTCTACGGCCCGGCCGGCGTCTGCGCCAAGCACGACGCCTGGGCCGAATGCCGATCGACCGGCGGGCCGAGCGCAACGGGCGCCAGGGTGTGCGAACGCCGTTGCAGGAAGCCATGACGGTGCTCGACCCCGCGACAATGCAGCCCGTGCCCTGGGACGGCGAAACCATGGGTGAGATCATGTTCCGCGGCAACATCACCATGAAGGGGTATCTGAAGAACCCCACCGCCACCGAGGAAGCCTTTGCCGGCGGCTGGTTCCACACCGGCGACCTCGCGGTGATGCAGCCCGACGGCTACGCGAAGATCCGCGACCGATCGAAGGACGTCATCATCTCCGGCGGCGAGAACATCTCCTCCATCGAGGTCGAGGAAACCCTCTATCGCCATCCGGCCGTCCTGAGCGCCGCGGTCGTGGCGCAACCCGACGAGAAATGGGGCGAAACCCCCTGCGCGTTCATCGAACTCAAGCCGGGCGCGACTGTCACCGCCGAGGAGCTCCGGGATTTCTGCCGCCAGCACATGGCCCGGTTCAAGGTGCCGAAGACATTCCTGTTCCACGAGATACCCAAGACATCGACTGGAAAGATCCAGAAATTCGCCCTGCGCCAGATCGCGAAGTCCGCTGCCGCGATCGAGTGACATCCACGAACTCAAGCCTCGGCCGGTAAACACCGACCTCACCGGCTCCGTCGCCGCAACAACCAACCGCTAGCAGCCTGATAGGTTCAGGTCGAACCTATCAGGCTCTGGGACTCTTTACGTGGGAGAGCGATTCAAGTCTGATGTTGGGTCAACGTCGGACGATCGCACTATAAGGCTGCAGAGCTCAATCCCTCTTGCGCGCTTGCAGGTCCACCACGTTGTCCGTCTCGGTCGCGTCCGCCCGACGCCCGGGCGCCGCAAGGACCTCGGCTACCTTCCGCGCCAGTTGCTCCCGCTTGAACGGCTTGCCCAGCAGTTGCACCCCGTCGTCCAGACGTCCGTGATGCACGATGGAGTTCTCCGTGTAGCCCGACATGAACAAAACCTTCACATTCGGTCGGATCGCGGTGATCCGCTCCGCCAGTTCCCCGCCGCGGACTTTGCCCGGCAGCACCACATCGGTCAGCAGCATATCGATCTCCGCCGCGTGCGCCCCGAACACCAGCAGGCCCTGGTCACCGTCCGCGGCCTCTAAGACCCGGTAGCCAAGGTTGCGCAGGATCGCGACCGCGATCTCCCGCACGCCAGCCTCATCCTCGACCACCAGGATCGTCGCGGACCCATGCGGCAGTTCAACCGGCGAACCGCTGCGCTGCATATTCGGCACAAGCCCGCCGATGGCCCGCGGCAGGTAGATCTTCACCGACGTCCCGACGCCAGGCTCTGAGTAACAAATACGGATAAGGGTTAGAGGGGATTCCCAACGGATCAAGGATTTGACAGCATCGGTTTGCGAAGACTGAGCCTCAAACCCGGTTCTGAAGAGTCCCCTCGAGAATGGCGGTGGATATCACAGCGCTCTACTGCTGTCTTGATGACTTCTGCAAAGTGTTCGACGACTGGGAAGCGCATCGGCTGATCCCATCGCCGACGACCCGGCAGCGCTCGGGCAAGCTGTCGCGCGCCGAGATGCTGTTCATCATGGTGCTGTTTCACCTCGCGCCATACAAGAATTTCAAGGTGTTCTACCTCTACGGGATCGGCGAGCAGCATCGCACCTGCTTTGACGATTTGCCGCATTACGACCGGTTCGTCAGCCTGATGCCGCGGCTGTTTGCCCCTCTGATGGTGCTGCTTCACAGCCTGAGCGGCCAGCCGACCGACGTCTACTTCGCCAACTCAACCAAGCTCGCCGTCTGTCACAACCGCCGCATCCACCGCCACAAGGTCTTCGACGGCTTGGCCGCCCGCGGCAAGACAAGTATGGGGTGGTTCTATGGGCTCAAGCTGCACTTTGTCATCAATCACAACGGCCAGATCATGGCGCTGAAGATCACGTCCGGCAACACCGCCGACAGCACCGTGCTAGACGAGATCACCCACCATCTCAACGGCAAGCTCTACGCCGACAAGGGCTATATCGGCCGCGCGCTGTTTAACAAACTCTGGCAGCGCGGCCTGCACCTGATCACCGGCATCCGGCGCAACATGCGCAACCACCTGATGCCGGTGGCCGACAAGCTGATGCTACGCAAGCGCTTCGTCATTGAGACCGTGCTCGATACCCTGAAATCGGAAATGGGCCTTGAGTATTCACGCCACAGGTCCGTCAGGAACGCCATGGTCCACATCCTCTCCTGCCTCGTCGCTTATGCCTTCAGACCAGGCAAGCCTTCTATCGCGCGCGCAGGCAAAACAATCGAACTTACACCTTCACATGCCCGCCCGACTGCTTGACGAAGCCAAACACCATGGCCAGCCCGAGGCCAGTTCCACGCCCCTCGGTCTTGGTGGTGAAAAACGGCTCGAACACCCGCGCCATGATGTCCGGCGTCATGCCATGCCCGGTGTCGGACACCGCCACCATCACGTAGTCGCCGGCATCGACCTCGGCATGCGCCCGCGCATAGTCGGAATCCAGCACCTTGTTCGCCAGCTCGATCGTCAATCGTCCGCCGCCCGGCATCGCATCCCGCGCGTTTAGCGCCAGATTGAGCACCGCGCTCTCAAGCTGGGCCGGGTCTGCCATGGCGGGCCACAGTCCCGCGCTGTCCACGAACCGGATGTCGATATGCTCACCCAGCGTGCGGCGCAAAAGCGGCACCAGTTCCGGCATATGCGCCGACAAATCGATCGGCGCCGGCGCCAGGGGTTGCTTGCGCGCGAATGCCAGCAGCTGGCTGGTCAGCGAGCCCCCGCGCTGCGCCGCCCACAGCGACCGCTCGATATGGGTGGCCAGCCGGTGCTGCGGGTCAAGCTTGAGCTTGGCCAATTCCAGATTGCCGATGATAACGGTCAGCAAATTATTGAAATCATGGGCAATTCCACCGGTCAATTGTCCAAGCGCCTGCATTTTCTGTGACTCGCGCAGCACTGCCTCCGCCTGTGCCCGTTTGGTCATGTCACTGATCGTCAGCACGAAGCCGCCATCAGGCGTCGGCGTACGACGAACCTCGAGCTGCCGCCCGTCGGGAAGCGTTGGTTCGAATACCACCGGCTCGCCGGCGCGCGGCACGCCATGCGTGACCTGCTCTTCGGTTTCCAGCACCGTCGCTCCATCCCGGGCAGTGTGCTCCGCGAACGCCGCATAGGGCGTGCCCACCCGAACCAGGGCGGCCGGCAGTTCCAGCAGGACCTTGAAACACTCGTTCCAATGCCGCAGCCGCAGCGCCGGTCCGAACACGCCGACGCCCTGACTGAGGCTGTCCAGCGATACATTCAACCGCTCCGCCAACGTTCGTTGCTCAGTTTCGGAAGCATGGGACTGCGCCCAGGCCCGGTTGAGCAGCCGGGCCGCCCAGATCAGCGCCAGAATGGTAAGAACGGCCCCGACGCCAACCAGCCGGCGCACCCAAGTGGCATAGCTGTCCGTATTGTTGATCCGCTGCCCCAGCAGCGCCTGTTCCTCGGCTGTCATCGCGCCAAGGATCGCCTCGACCTGATCCATGAGCTCTCGCCCGGTGCCGGCATTCACCACTCGCATGGCGGCATCCAGCCCAATATCGCGCCGAAGCTGGATGGCTTGTGCCAACACCTCCAGCTTGCGCTGCAACAGCGGCGAGAGCGTCCGCAGCCGGCCTTGTTGTGACGGATTGTCCCCGGTCAGGCGCTGCAACTCGCCTTGCAGAAATGCAATTTGCCCAAGCGCCGTGTGATAGGGCGCAAGATAGTCGGCATCACCCGTCAGCAGATAGCCACGTTGACCTGTCTCAGCGTCGCGAACCCTGATGCCCAGTGTGTCGATCATCACGATGACGTCGTAGGTGTGGATCGTCCTCTGTCGGGCCTCGTTGACCGCGGCGAACCGTTCCCAACTCAAGGCGCCGATCAGCGCGATGAAGCCGACAAGGACGCCAAAGACCGTGAGATTGGCGCGTAGAACAAGTCGCTTTGTCATGTTGAACCCGATCCAGGCATAAGGGCAGGCTGCCAAAGCGAATACCCGGGCAGGGCAGAGTAAGGACGTGGCAGGACCAACCTAAGTTATGTCTCGTAAGCAAATTGCAAAGTCTACTCAATTTCGTGCTGCACGCCGCGTTGAGTCCCCAACCCGGACGCGCTACCAATAAGGCATGGCCCGGTTAAGCGTGAACCTGAACAAGATCGCCCTGCTGCGGAATTCCCGCCGTACCGGGGTGCCCGACCTCCTCCGATTCGCCGCGTTGGCGCTGCAAGCCGGTGCAAAGGGCCTGACCGTCCATCCCAGGCCCGATGAGCGCCATATCCGCGGGTCGGATGTCCCCATGCTGGCCAAGCTGATGCAGCCCCAGCGTCCGGCGGTCGAACTGAACATCGAGGGCTACCCGGACGACCGGCTGATGCAGATCCTGCGTGACAACCGACCCGAGCAGGCAACGCTGGTGCCGGATGCGCCCGACGCGTTTACCTCGGAGGAAGGCTGGAAGCTCGATCCGGCGGAGGCCGCGCTGGCGAAGCAATCGGTCGCGACGATCAAGGCCTTGAAATGCCGCGTGATCCTGTTCATCGATCCAGATCCCAACGTTATCGACCGGGTGGTTGAGGCCCGCGCCGACGGCGTCGAAATATTCACCGGGGCCTATGCCGCGGCTTTTCGCCAGCACCGCCATCAGCCGATCCTGGAACAGATCCGCGCCACCGCCGACCGCGCAAAAGCCGCCGGCCTGGTCGTCAATGCCGGCCACGACCTGAACCTGCACAACATCCCGCCCCTGATGCAGGCCGTGCCCTACCTGGCGGAGGCTTCGATCGGCCACGAACTGACGGCCGACGCCTTGGAAACGGGTTTCGCCGCGACCGTTGCCGCCTATGCCGCAGCGCTCGGGTAGCACTTCCGCGTTCGGGCCTCTCACGCCGCAACGCTTTCTGCCCCGGCACAGTCCCATCGCGCGGGACCATCGACAAAGCCCGAATCCCGCCCTTCACCAGACGGCCGCCCCGATGACACGTCCAATTCGCTGGTTCATCCGGCACCGCCTGCTTTAGACCGTCACGGACCGATATAGTCTGCCCGAGGCCGGATCAGTGTGCCGTCCGACCACTGCTCCAGAATGTGAGCGATCCACCCCGCCACCCGCCCCGTCGCGAAAATCGCGAAAGCCGCACCGCGCGGCAGTTTCATCTGCTTTTCCAGCAGGACCAGCGCGAAATCGATGTTCGGCCATGTGCCCGTCGCCTTGATCGCCGCGTCAAGCACCCGCCGCCAGCGCTGACTAAGTGGCAGCGCGTCCAGCAGCGCGGCGGCTCGAGGGTCGCCCGCCGGGTAAAGCCGGTGGCCGAATCCCGGGACCCGGTTCGCCACCCGCCATACGTGCGGCAAGCATTACTTCGGGCTCGGACAACATAGATTGATCGGACAGCAACGACCGGACCAGGTCGGTCGCACCCCCATGCAGCGGTCCGCTGAGGGCGCATAATCCGCCCAGTACCGCCGCACCGAGCGAAGCCCGTGTCGAAGCGATGACCCGCGCCGCATAGGTCGACGCGTTGAGCTCATGGTCCGCGCAAAGCACCAAGGCCTGCCGGATCAGATCCGCGGCCTGCGCCCCCTTGCCCCAGCCATCGGCGAACAACTCATGCACCGGCAAACCATCGCCGGATGAATCCGCCGCCGTCTTCACGGCCGGCGCCCCTACCGCGGCTGTGGCAATGTGCCGAAGCAGCCGATACGCGTCCGGCAAGGCGCGTTCCGGCGAAACGCTCCATGGACCCGCCGTCACCATGGCCGCTGCGGCTTCGATGCAGCGTTGCCCGGTCGGACGCGAACCCCAGTCATCCGGCCCGCCAGGTTCAGACTGCTCCAGCGGCGGCGGTGACGGTCCGCTCTGCCACAGCAGAGCCGCGACCTCTTCCAGCGTGGCACGGCGCGACAGTTCGATCGCGTCCTGTCCGCGGAAGAACAGCTTGCCGTCCATGATCCGGGTAATCGCGGACGGCAGAACCGGATCGCCCCAGTTCAGCGTCGAAGCGGCGACCTCCCGCCGGCTGCGTCCACGGCCTTTGCGCTCCTTCAGCACGCCGATGTCGGCAGAATCATAAAGACTGCGGCGCAAGTCCGCAGGATCCGCCGTTGCCCGCACCAAGCCGCGGCTGGTGTAGGCATACAGCGTCTGCCGGGACACGCCCAGCGCAGCAGTCGCCTCCTCGATGCCCAGAAGGTGCCTGTCACCAGCCCGAGTGTGATTTTTCATATTGATTATCTTGATCAAGATTGACGATCTATTGAGCCAGAGTTGTGATCTCGAGGTCAACCTGATGGAACCTCGTCATGCCGCTTGATCAAAAACCATTCGTAACCGCCGCCTCCGGCCTCGAGGGCGTCGTCGCCGCGGAAACCCGTCTGAGCATGGTGGATGGAGAGGCGGGCGTCCTGGTCATACGCGGCCATCGTCTCGAGGAAATTGCCGGACACCGCAGCTTCGAAATCTCTCTTGGGCCTGCTATGGGAGGGGTTGGTCCAGCGCGATCTCGATGAAGCAACCGTGCCCCGCGACCTCGGCGCAGCCAGGGTCCGCGCATACAGGGAGCTCAGGCCGGTATTCCCGGTTGCCGCCGGGATGGATCCGATTTCCGCACTCCGGCTGTTCGTTGCCAGCGTGCCCGAGGCGGACGACGTTTCCAAGGCGGGCGATGATATGGAAATGCGCCTGGTCGCAACCGTCGCCGTCGGGCTGGCAGCCGCCGCACGATCCGCCGTCCATAATCAACCGATCGAGCCCGATGCGACCCTGGGACACGCGGCCGATCTCCTGCGGATGGTGACGGGCGAGACCCAGCCGGACGCCCATTGCCAGGCGCTGGAAACCTATCTGGTCAGCGCCATGGACCACGGCCTGAATGCGTCAACCTTCACCGCACGGGTTGTTGCCTCCACCCGCGCCGGTCTTCCCGCGGCGGTCACGGCTGCCCTCTGTGCGTTGAAGGGTCCGTTGCACGGGGGTGCACCCGGGCCAGTGCTCGACATGCTGGACGCAATCGGCACGCCCGCCAATGCCGAGGCGTGGCTCCGGCAGGCCGTCGCAAACGGTGACCGTCTGATGGGCTTCGGTCATCGCATCTACCGGGTGCGCGATCCGCGGTCGGATGTGGTGAAGCAAGTCGTCATGAAACTGAATAAGGATGCCGGGCGGCTCCAATATGCCGAAGCCGTGGAGAAGGCGGCCCTTTCAGTTCTGGAACGCCAGAAACCCGGCCGCTCCCTGCAGACGAACCTGGAATTCTACACCGCCCTGCTGCTCGAGGCATTGGGCATACCGCGCAACGCGTTTACCGGCATTTTCGGAGCGGCGCGCGTCGTGGGCTGGATTGCGCATGCCCATGAGCAGGTCAGCAGCGGACGGCTCATCCGACCGCAGTCCGTTTACGTTGGGCCGCAACCACATCCATAGGTTCGGGATCGGGCGCCCAGTTCAATGGCCGACGCTGCCCGGCACTTCTTCGAGGCCCCCACCGTCCGCTACGAGCATTGCGCGGTGGCATACCCGCGCCGGTCGGGCTAGTCCGGTGGCGCCAGCAGGCGAACAAGGTCTCTGACGTCGCTAAGGTCTTCCAGCCGCTCGACCATATTGATCAGGGCTTCGCGTTGCTCGTCTGGCAACGGGTCGGCCGCGAATGACCAGCATCGCCGAAATTTCGCCAGATGTGCTGATCTGGTCAGCGGCCGAGCGGGATTGGCGAGCATGACGTCACAGCGCCACTCCAGCGTGCGGCCGCTCGTCAGTTGGATCAGGACATGCTGCGGCGCAAGCGCATTGGGATCGGGGTTGCTGTCATCGGCGACATGAACGAGTTTGGCAAGACGATGCGTTTGCGGATCGTCAAGCGCATCGCCGCGGAAGTCGGCGAGGTCCAGCGTGCCGTGCTGCAGCACCTTCGCCACCACATAGGCGGTGCATAGACGCGCGTAGTTCGGCAGCGGATGTTCAATATCGGGACGTGAGATCAGACGCGCGGTCAACGGCGGAACCGTGACGGTGATGTTGACGATTTCGGCCGCCGAGAAAGCATGCTGCCGCTGTAGCAGTTGCACGCCCTCGATGGCACCGTGCGTGGCTCGGCCTGCTGGAAACGGCTTGTGGCTCAGTTGCGCGACGCGCCAGTCGCGTCCAAGGCCTTCAAGCACAGGCTGCAAATCATAGCCGCCTTCCATCAGCGGAAGGTAGCCGAAGGTGCCGTCGATACTGCCGCGCGGCCCGGTCAGGCCAGTCAGCGCGATATCGCAGGACTGCAACGCGGCGCGGGCGTTGAACGCGACCTGCATGGGCAGCACGGTGGACGCCTCGACATGGGCCTGCATCGTGCCGCTGGTCTGCGCATACTGGATGCCAAAGACACTGACGATCGTCTCGGCGTCCAACCCGGCCAGACGGGCCACCGCGGCGGCGGCGCCGAAACCTCCGGCTGTTGCAGGGCGGAAGAAGCGCAGGCCCTGTGTGCTGGCAATGCCGAGGCCGGCGGAAACATCCACCCCGACCGCGACCGCCGCCAAAAGGTCGTTGCCGCTGACGCCGCCTTGCCGTTCCGCAAAGGCCAGCGCGGCGGGCAGCAGCGTTGCCATGGGGTGCAGTACCGCGGGCTCGCAGACACAGTCATATTCCTGACAATGGACCTGGAAGCCGTTCAGGAACGCCGCGGCGCTGGCCGGCAGACGATCGCGACGGCCCCAGACCGAGGCCTCGTGGCCGGTCCCCCAACGGCTCGCGGCCTCCAGCAACTGGTCCGCGCCGAACGCGGAGGAACCGGCAACGCCCACGCCGAGTGTATCGAGAATGAAGATCTTGGCCTGCTCGATCGCATAATCCGGGATGTCGGACCGGTTCGTGCCGGCGACGTGGGCTGCAAAGATTTCGGCGGCGTTGGGCATGCGGGTGGTCCGTTTAACGGCAGTGGAAGTCTGAGTGTGCGCCGCTTCTGGCGGCTCGGCGATATCTGTAGGCTTCGTATGTCGCAACGAACCCGCATTCGTTCCGGAGTCAACCAACCTGATGACGACATCCTGGCTGCCCGCCAACGGTCGCCGGAGCCCTTGAAGTCAATCGCGGCCTGCGGGATGCATGGTGCTGGACGGTCGACCATTGGAAAGGATGCACGGATGAGCAAGAGGCTGCATTTCGCCTGGTTTGGCGCTCCGGGAGCCCATTACTGGAATCTGCCGTCGTCCGCGACGTATGACTGGCGTAAGGGCAACCTTTACATGGACATTGCCCGTTTGTGTGAGGACGCCTGCATGGACATGATTCTGTTCGCCGATATCCCCGCGATTCCAACCGCTTACGGCGGAAGCAACGACCATTACGTCAAACATGGTTATGAGGTGCATCTCGACCCCGCCCCGATCCTGGCGATGATGGGTGGTGTGACCCGCCATCTCGGCCTGGGGGCGACGCTCTCGACCAGCCTGTATCCGCCATTTCTGCTGGCCCGCATGGTGGGCACGCTCGATCACCTGACATCGGGGCGGACGGGTTGGAATGTGGTGACTTCGGCCAGTGCCGCCGCGGCACAGAACTATGGTCAAGACGACCTGCCGGAACACGATGAACGCTATAATATTGCTGACGAATACCTCGATCTGGTGCGCAAGCTTTGGGACAGCTGGGCGCCGGATGCGGTGTTGCAGGATGCGCGGCACAATGTCTTTGCCGATCCGTCCAAGGTAAGGCCGGTGAATTTTGCCGGGAAATACTTCAAGTCGCGCGGCCCGCTGACCGTCCCGGCGCTGCCGCAGCGGCATCCGGTGATCATCATGGCGGGCACGTCCAGGCGCGGCCAGCAATTCGCGGTCACCAATGCCGACATGGTCATCGCCCACAAGAATAGCGTGGAGGATATGCGCACCTATTCCACCGCGTTGCGAAAACAACTGGTGGACGCCGGACGTGATCCCGGCACCTGCAAGATTTTCTTCTCCATCAAACCGGTCATGGGTGACACGCCGGCCATGGCGCAGGAAAAATGGGCGCAGAATTATGCAAAGGCACCGCCAGAGGCTGGCCTTAGCTACCTTTCCGCCACGATGGGCCTCGACATGTCCCCCTACGACCTGGATCAACCCTTGCCGCCGGATCTTCCGGTGCAGGGAATGATCGGCAAGCTGCTGCAATACACCCAGGCGAAAAAGGACATGACACTGCGGGAAGTTGCCAAGCATGAAGCCATGCATGAGACGTTTCCGATTGTCGGAACGCCGGAACAAGTTGCCGACATCATCGAGCAGACGGCTGCCGAGGGAGGCGCGGACGGCTTTCACTTCCGCACCGCTGTCGGCGACATCGACTACCTGAAAGAGGTAACCTCCAAGCTGATGCCCGTGCTTCGTAAGCGTGGCCTGGCCCGGGAGAGCTACGCCGGCACCACCTTGCGGGAAAACCTGTTCGCGTTTTAGGGGGGTCATATCTGAGTCCGAGGTCGTCGACGCTGTTGCCGGCGACGGCTTCCTGATCATCGGTCCGGATTTCACGTGTCGTTACGTCTAGGGGATAGACGATTGACTGGTCCCCGCCCTACTGAAACCGGGCGTCGCGTGAAGTCACAACAAACGTGTGACTTTGCGCGACAATTTGCGGGCCTCTTAGGCTCTGGCTATGGTCATAAGCAAAGCACGACATCGGTTCGTCGGAAGGGGGCTTCATGCTGCTGCAGGTTCCGGTCATCGACATCTCACCCTTCCGATCCACCGATGTCGAGGGACGACATGCGGTGGTCGAAGCAACCGGCCGAGCGGTGCATGAAATCGGCTTCCTGGTAATCACCGGGCATGGAGTCGACACCAGTCTTATCGCTCGGACCCAGGCAGCCTCAAACGCGTTCTTTGACCTGCCGCTGACGGAAAAACAGCAGGTGCTGCGTCCGGCGCCCGACGTGACCAGGGGCTACATCCCGTTAGAGGCCGAAAGCGTCGGGCGCAGCCAGGGCCTGGATTTGCCCGGTGACTTGAATGAAAGCTTCATGGTCGGTCCGGTGGATGCGAACGAGGACGCCTATTTTACCGGTCCGGCTGCCGGCAAGCATTTTTATCCCAATCTTTGGCCAGTCCGGCCGCCCGAACTCCGACTGGCCTATGAAGACTACTTTCGTGCGATGGGCGCCTTGGCCGAAACACTGATGGCGATCTTCGCGCTGGCTCTGGACCTACCGGAAGGGTTTTTTGCCGACAAAATCGACCGGCATATTTCCCGCTTGCGGGTGCGGAACTATCCGGCGCCGACCACCGCCCCATTGCCAGGGCAACTGCGAGCCGGCGCACACGCGGACTATGGCTCACTCACAATCCTGCGGACGGAGGACAAGCCAGGCGGACTACAGGTGCTGAACCGCGCCGGGGACTGGGTGGATGTGCCGATCGCACCCGACAGTTTTATCGTCAACATCGGTGAACTGATGGCACGCTGGACCAATGAGCGTTGGAAGGCCACGCTGCATCGCGTGGTCAATCCACCGCTGGAACAGGCGGCTGCGTCGCGGAGGCTCTCGATGGTGTTCTTCCATAACCCAAACTACGACGCGTCGGTCGCGGCACTCCCTGGAACCGTCGCGCCCGGTGAGACCCCGAAATACCCGGCGACGACAAGCGGGGAGCATCTGCGGTCGCAGTTTGTCCGCACTCAGGTGACTGCATGACCTCGAGACGCCGCTGCACTGTCCGCACTGCCGCATGCGGGTAGGATAACATTGCTGGTCCGGATGGACGTCCCATCGCCAAGCCCAGCGCTCTGACAGGGCGCTGGCGGGCCAAACGTTACTTCCGCTCGATGTACCAGAAAACCGGGAACCCGAATGGTACGACCCCGACCAGGTCGGAGCGGTAGGCCATTGGGGCGGAGAACTGACCGGCGAGGTACATAATTGACGTTGCTGTGAAATTCGGCCTGGATCCGATCAGCCAGATCCTTCCGCTGGCCGACGTCGATCGTCTCGGAATAACTGCGCAGCAGGTCAGTCATTTTCGTATCGCAATACCAACCCGGGTTGCTGTCGGAGCAGTTGTACGAGACAGCCGGGTCGGACAGCGGGTTCACCATGTCGATGCCGTTCCATACGATCGGTATCACGCTCCAGCCACCACTCTCCACCGGGGCACGGCTGCGTCGACGTTCGGCCACCGTTGCAAAGTCGGAAGTACGGAAATCGACGTTGAAGCCGGCCCTCCGCATTTGGTCGGCGACGATCAGCCCGACCGGGTTCAATATCGCCGATGTGGAGGCATGCAGGAACACGACGGGCTCGTTCCGATAACCCGCTTCTTTCAGCAAGGCTCTTGCAAGCTCGGTTCCGGCCGATCGATAGACGTCTGTGCCGGCCTCGGTGCTGCCCGGCGAGTTGCACATGTAAATCGACAGGCAACGGGGCAAATACATGTTCCCCGGCAATCCCATGCCCGCCATCACATCTTCCTGCCCGATTGCGGCCTGCAGGGCTCGCCGCATCATGACATTGTTGAATGGCGGCTGGAGGTGATTGATACTGACGATCGCCATCATCTGCTCGATCCCACGCTGTGATGTAACGACAATGTTACGATCCCGCCGCAGGGTGTCGATGAAATCGAACGGCACGATCTCCAGCAAATCGAGCTCGCCTGTTTGCAAGGCGGCAACGCGGGTGGCCTGGTCGGGCATACTCACAAGGTCAACGCGATCGAGGCGCACCATCTTCCCACCAGACAGCCCGTCCGGCGGTTCCGGCCGTGGATGATAGTTTGGATTGCGGTCGAAAATAGCCCGTTCACCTGGCCGCCATTCATCACGACGAAACAGGAACGGCCCGGATCCCACGACCTCCGGTACCGCTTTGCTGACATCGAGGGAGGCCAACCGAGCGGGCATTATCACCGGAATGACGTTCCCGGGTTTGCCCAGCGCCTCGATCACGAAAGCAAATGGCCGGTTCAAATGCAGTTGAAAGGTTTTCGTATCAATGACCGTGAAATTCTGCGTTGCCAGCAGCAGCAACGAGCCAAAGGCCTCACGCTTTGCCCAGCGGCGGATCGATGCGATGCAATCCTCGGGCGTGACTACCGTCCCATCGCTCCATGTCAGGCCGTCGCGCAGCCGGAACGTGTAGGTAAGACGATCGTCGCTGATCTGCCACCCTTCCAGCATCTGAGGATGGTATCGGCCCTCGTTATCGATGCCGACAAGTGTGTCGTAAACCATGTAGGCGAACACACGCGTCGCGTTGACCGTGGAAACGATCGGATCTAGAATCTGCAATTCAGTATTCAGCGATGCCCGAAGGGTTCGGTCTTCGGCTCGAGCGTTCGATATCACGAGTAGCAATAGAGCGGCGATGAGCGGGCGCAGACTTGTGCGTCTGGCCCCTGGCGGCATCAGGCGCCAGAAACGAGCGACAGGCATGACGATCTGTTCTCCGCACCGGCGGCTTGGCTCGCCATCGACGTTGTCGGGGCAGGCCACGGTCGACCCGCGGCACGCTTGTTTGGTCAGCCGCCGTATTGGCGGGCGCTTGCTCAGTAGGATTCGCTCGCGAACTCAGGCTTCTGCCGGTGCGGAAAATTCATCTTATCCTTGATCGCGTTCCGCTCGAACGAAGTCGATGGCTTGTAGCGCGCCGGATTATTCTCGCTGACGCAGGTCGGAACGCATGAAATGACCTTGTGCCGGTTAGGGCCGTAGAAAAACGGCATTGCGTGGCGCTTGTCGGGATTGCGGTTGATCACCCGATGCGGCGTCGGCACGAAACGGTCATTGGAGTAATGCGCCAGCATCTCGCCTGTATTGACCACGAAAGTTCCCGGCACGTTTGGCGGAAAGATCCATTCGCCTGACTTTGTCCGCACCTCAAGTCCCGGGAATTTTGATCGCGGCAAGAATGTGATGAAGCTGCCATCGGTGTGCGGGGCAAAGCCAAATAGATCGGCCTCCTCCTGAAGCTGCGGCGCATACTCAATCAAACGCACCGTGCTGCTGGGTCCGACAAAATCCTTCTCGAAGTAATCCTGCGGCAGATCGAGCGCCAGCGCGAACGGCGGCAGCATCCGATGCGCGAGCGTCCGCATGGTCTGAAAGTAGGTGACTATCGCGGACTTGAACCCAGCCATACCCGGCGGCCATTTGTTGCGGTCGCCGTCGGCTTCTCCCGCCGCCGGATCGGGATCCGGGGTCGTTACGTAGAAGGATTCACTATAATTCGGCTTGGTGTTCCGGTGCACTGTCGAGGTGCGTACCGTCTGGCCACCATACGGCAGATAACCGACGTTTTCCGCACCGACCCTCAACGCCAGCTTGCTCGCTTCATCGAGTGCAAAGAAGTCGGCGGCGGCCGCGAATGCCCGATCGACGATCTCCTGCGGGACACCGTGATTGGTAATCACCAGAAAGCCGGTATCAAGGCAGGTCCGCGTGATCCTGGCCGCCAGAGCCGTCGCAGCCCCAGGTTCGCCGGCCAGGAACGGAGCCACATCGATAATTGGAATGCGGTTCTCGCCACCAGCTTCAATCGGCAATGCGGCATTCATCAAGCTTCTCCCCACCTGTCGTCCGGCCCCTCACACAATAAGGTAATGCACCTTGTCCATTGAGTCATTACCGCTGTCTGGACAATCCGATCAGCCATCCTGCAGACCAAGCGCCACCCGCAGCAGGTCCATGTCGGCATCGCGCGCGGCGATCACCGACAGCCCGACGGGTAGGCCGTTCACCGTTGCCCCGGGGATGCTCACCTGTGGCACGCCCGTCAGGCCGCCATGACTGGTCAGGCAACTGATGCGGTCTCGCAAGGGATCCAGAACCGCGTTGGGCAGCCCTTTCGCTGGCGCCGGGAATGGCGTCGTCGGCAAGCACAGGATCGTGCCAGCGGGCAACAGGCTTCGTAGCCGGGCCCGCGCCTCGATCCGCATCAGCGTCGCGGCGCCACGCTCCGCATCCGTCATCATCGACCCGAGCACAAGTGAGCGGGCCACGCCGAACGCCAGCCGAGGATTGCAGCTGTTCAGCCAGGGCTCGAAGGTTTTCCACAACTCGCTGCTTTGCAGGACGCGCTGCGCCCGTTGCCAGACAGACAGGCCCTGCGGCGCGAGGGTTACGTCTTCCCGTCCGCCGACCAGCGCGGCAAGCCGGTCCACCGCTGGCGCAAGCGCCTGCTGCACGTCCTCGTCCGCAAAGCCGAAAGCGTCGGTGGCAACCAGCAGCTTGCCGGGCAGTGCGGTCGGCAAATCAGCACCGAACAACACCTGACCGACCTTGGCGAAAGTCCCAGCGTCTCGGGCAAACCAGCCGCAGGTATCCGCGCTGGGCGACTGTATCGTGATACCGCTGAAATCCATGCGACCGTGCGTCGGACGGATGCCGTACAAACCGCAAAAACTGGCCGGCACCCGCACTGACCCGCCGCTATCGGTGCCAAGCGCGAAATCGCAAATCCCTGCCGCGACGGCGGATGCCGACCCGCTGGACGACCCGCCTGGTACCCGATTGGGCGCCGCGGGGTTCAACGGTGTGCCGTCATGCGCATTCTCACCCAGGATGCCTAGCGACACCTCGTCGGTGATCGTCTTGCCTATAACCGATGCGCCGCCATCAAGCAGACGCTGAACCACCCAGGCGTGCCTTTGCGGTGTTGGGTAATAGCGCGGCCAGTCCGGATTGCCGCCGCCGGTCGGCACGCCCGCGACATCGATCAGGTCCTTTACGGCAAAGGTCATGCCAGCGAGAGGACCAGTGGCGGCACTGGCGACATGGCAGCGCGGGCCGAGGACAAATGCGTCGTTCATGGGCATCTCCTGTCCGACCGGTTCGTGCCGGGACCGCGGCGAGACAAGGCTTTGGGGGTGGTGGTGTTTCCCATCGGCGAAATCTCCGCCATCGGTGAGATTTCTACAACCTCGCTACGTCGCGCCTCGGGCTGCCCGATGCCACGCGGGTCGCTGGATTTCGTTTCAGAAACCGTCCGGGCCAGCAACCTGACACCAGGCACAGCGGCCCGCCAACATGCCGTGAGCGAGCTATACCTGCGTATCTTCAACTGTCCTGTAAGCATCGCGGATCAGCCGCGGGACATGGTCGAAGCAAAGGCTGGACTGGCTTTATTCCAATCCCAACCATGATGCCCGGCATTTCTCAGCAATTCCACTGCGCGAACGTATCTCCCAAGGGCGCTCCCTGGCAGGAAAGTGCAGACTGCCTTGCCGCGACCCTGGCGGCGCAACCCGGCACTTGCATCTAAGCCATCAGTA
This sequence comes from uncultured Alphaproteobacteria bacterium, assembly GCA_963790515.1. Classification (GTDB taxonomy): domain Bacteria; phylum Pseudomonadota; class Alphaproteobacteria; order Acetobacterales; family Acetobacteraceae; genus Rhodopila. The sequence goes on from CAWBPF010000010.1 coordinate 238,810, forward strand.
CAGAGCTGGATCAGGTCATCGGAATGGTCGTCGAGGCAGTCCGCCGACCCATCGTTACTATATCCTGAGCAACATTCGATCCAAGGCGATCTCGACCGCGCTTGGCATTGATCTTGAATGGCCCTTGTCACACCCGGGGCACCGAAAGCAGCGCTTCCTGATCGAGCCGATAGCCCCGGCCCGTGGCCGCGGTAAGAGCCAGTCCTGTCCTGACGTCGCCTGCAAGTCGACATCGCCAACCTGGGAGACAAAGCAGTGTTCGCAATAAACCGCCGTTCAACGCTTCGCCTGCTGACCGGTTCTGCCCTGGCGGGCCTCATGTATTCAGGCCAGGCAAAGGCCGCCAGCCAGTCGGTCACCATCGGCATTGACCTGTCCCTGACCGGGGCCGACGCCGAAACCGCCAACCTCATCAGGGATGGCTTCATGCTGGCGATCAACGAGGCGAACGCCAAGGCTGGCCCGAACGATATCCATATCGATGTCCTGATGCTCGACGACGGCACCGCGACCGCCGGACAATATGATCCCGCCCAAGGTGCCACAAACGCCCGCAAGATGGTCGCCGACGCAAAATGCGTGGCGGCACTTGGTCCCATGAGCAGCACGCCCGGAAAAGCCATGGCTGCGATCTTCAGCCAGGGAAATCTCGCAACGATCACGCCGACATCGACCAACCCCGATATCACCGATCCGAAGTTCGCCGGCCTCTACCGGCCGGCCGGAAAGGCGATCTATTTCCGTACCGTGACAACGGATGCCTTCCAGGGACCAAATCTCGCGAACTATTTCGCCGACGTGCATAAAGTGAAGACGATGTATGGGCTGGATGACAGCGGCGCATACGGTGTCGGCCTGGCCGCGGCGTTCGAGGCGCAGGCCAGGAAAAAGGGCATCACGCTGCTCGGGCACGACCGCCTCGATCCAAAAGCCCCCGACTATTCCGCGGCACTCACCAAGATAAAATCCCTCAGTCCGGAACTGCTCTATTTCGGCGGCGACGCGCAGGCCGGCGTGAAGCTGGTCAAGCAGTCGTACGATATCATCCCCAACGTCATGAAAGCCGGCGGCGACGGCATGTACGGCCCGTCCATCCTGCAAGGTTCAGGCTTCCCGGCGGCCAGCGGCTGGTACGCCACCGTCGCCTCGCCGCACATGATGGAGGACACGAAACTGGCCCCATTCGTACAACGCTTCGTCGCGCAAGACCGGGCATCAGCCATCCGACTATTCAATCACCGCCTACGATGCCGCGCTGATCGCGCTGAACGCCATCCAGCAGGTGGCTGCAACCGGCAAGCCGGTCACCCGGTCCGCAGTTCGCGACGCCATCCAGGCAACCAAACTGGATACCCTCCAGGGCGAGGTGTCGTTTGACGCGAACGGAGATCTGACCAGCCGCGTCGTCAGCATTTTCCAGATACAGCACAATCCTGACTTCCCGCCGGATGACATCCTGCACCAATACAAATACGTCGGAGCCGCGCTTCAGGAAGCCAGTTGACGGAACCGCACGGCACGGCAGGCTCTTGACCGGCGGCATCGTCATGTCACCCATGCAGGCGCCGCATAAGGACGCTACGATCATGAATGATGCCCCGGCCGGTGGGCCGCCATCCATACGCAACACCAATCCTTATCTGGCGCCTGGTGTCCGCCCGTTTATCAATTGTGCCTCGGTCCGCACCGCGCATAGCGGCAGCCTGATGCTGCCGGAGGTACGCGCGGCGGTCGCTCAGGCGTCCCGGCAGTTCGTCAGCCTGGACGAGCTGATGGAAGGCGCGGGTCGTCGCATCGCTGAACTCACGGCTGCGCCGTGGGGTATCGTGACCTGCGGCAGCGCCGCCGCCCTGACACTGGCCACGGCAGCGTGCGTCGCCGGCAACGATCCAGTGAAGATGCTGCGCCTGCCGTTCACCGACGGCTGGACCAACCGGGTGATCATGCTGAAGAGCCACCGCTTCGCCTATGATCAGGCAATCCGCATGGTCGGCACCCATATCGTGGAAATTGAAACGATCGCCGACCTGGACGCCGCGCTGGCCGAACCTGTGGCGATGATCGCCGTGCTCGGCACCGAGGAGGCGACGTCCCGGGTCAGGCTGGAGGACCTCGTCGCGCGCGCCCGGCCGCTTGGCATACCCGTGCTGGTCGATGCGGCATCGGAGCATATCGAACGCCCCAGCCCTTACCTGACGCGCGGCGCCGATATGGTGATCTACAGCGGCGGCAAATTTCTCCGCGGGCCGCAGACCAGCGGCCTGTTGCTGGGCCGTAAGGACCTGATCCAGGCCGCCTGGCGCAACGCCTCGCCGCACCAGGCCTTTGCGCGGGGAATGAAAGTTTCGAAGGAAGACGTGATCGGCGTTCTCACCGCCTTGGAAATTTGGTTTGAGCAGCGTGATCCGGCCGCGGAATGTCGTCGTTGGAATGATGATCTGGCCGCCATTGCCGGTCAGTTGAACCTGCCCGACGTAAAGACCGAGATCATCGCGCCGCACGGCGTTGTGAGGGTGCCGCGCCTGCGTGTGTCCTGGGACGCGGACAAGCGCCGGCTGAGTGGTGAAACCCTACGTCTCCGCCTGCTGGAGAATGAGCCGCGGATCATGCTCGACGACATGGCGGCAACCGAAACCTCGGTCGAGATCGACCCGTTCGGGCTGCAGAGCGGTGAGGCCGAACAGGTCGGACGGGCGTTTGTGGCAGCAATGTCCGCGCCGGTGCCTGCCGCCACATTGGCCCCGGCCGCGACCGGGAACGACCTGTCCGGCACATGGGACATCGAGGTTTCATTCCTGCAGGGACAGCGCAGTCATCGCCTTCAGTTGCAGCAACAGGACAGCGTCATCACCGGCACCCACAGCGCGTTGCAGTTCGAGGGTCCGGTCAGCGGTCACGTTAATGGCACCAGTTTTCAGCTCGTGCTTTCAACCTGGCACGAAGGGACCATGATCGCCTACCGGCTCGAGGGCTCGGTTGACGGTGCAGGTATGCAGGGCAACGTCACGTTGGGCAGCGCCACGCATCATCACCAGGGCCCGGTCAATCTGGCGCAGTTCGGCGGGGGACGGTTCCGCGGCCTGCGCGCTGGAAAGGCATGATGGGCAAATTTGTCGCATGCGATGGTACCGACTTTGTGCACAGGAAGCTGCGCCGCGCCCGATAACCTGCTTGAATGGCCAGAAGCGCGCTGGCCGAGGTCCTTGCTGTCGTCGCCAGTGCCGGACGATGTTGCGCCGTTCCCGTGTCCACCGCTGAAGAGGCCCGTCTGATGATCGATGAACAAATCGCCCGCCTGTGCGCCGCCGTCGACTCCACCGCGATGATGCGCCACCTGGAGGAATTCGCCCGCCGCGTGAAGCTCTCCGGGACGCCGGAGGAACTGGAAAGTTTCCGCTACCTGCAGGCCAGGCTCGACGCGTACGGCTACCAGACGAACCTGATTCTGCACGACGCCTACATCAGCCTGCCCGGCCGGGCGCGCATCGAGATCGACACAGACACGCCGGACTGCATTACCCATTCTTTCTCGCGACCCTCGCCGCCGGGCGGCCTGCGCGGAACCGTGGTCTATGCCGGCCTTGGCCGCGTCGAGGACTTCGCCGCGATCGACGCATACGGCAAAATCGTGCTGCTGGAATTGATCGCCAATCCCGGCGCAACCCACCGAGCCTCGGTGGCTGGCGCGATCGGCCAGGTCCACATCAGCCCGCACGAACACCTACACGAAATGTGCGTCTCCCCGGTGTGGGGCAGCCCCACCGGCGAAACCCGCGACAATCTGCCCGCCACCGTCGTCCTGAGCCTGCGCAAGGCCGACGGCGACGCATTGAAGCGGCGGGTGCAGGGGAACCAGCCCGTCGAGGTCACGCTGCACGCCGAGGTCGACACGCGGCTGGCGCAAGACGCCCCTGCTGGTAGCCGAACTGCCCGGGCCGCAAGCCGACGACCCGTTCGTGATGTTCTCCGGCCACCACGACACCTGGTACTACGGCGTGATGGACAACGGCGGGGCCAACGCCACGATGCTGGAGGTCGCTCGGTTGTTCGCGCCCGAGCAGCCCGCCTGGCGCCGAGGGCTTCGCCTGTGCTTCTGGTCGGGCCATTCGCATGGACGGTACGCCGGCTCCACCTGGTACGCCGACACCAACTGGGAGGACCTGCATCGCCGCTGTGTCGCGCATGTGAACGTCAATTCCACCGGTGCGCGGGGCAACACGGTGCTGGCGGATGCACTCGCCTCGGCCGAATTGTCCGGGCTGGCAAAGGACGCCGTTCGGGTTCAGGGCGGCCAGGAACTCGATGGCCTGCGCATGAGCCGGGCAGGGGACCAGTCATTCTGGGGGATTGGCGTGCCGTCCCTGTTCATGGGCATGGGTGAGCAGCCCGTTGGATCAGCCGACAACGTCATGGGTGCGGTGTTTGGCGGCGGCACGCGCAAGGGCGCCGGTTTCGGTTGGTGGTGGCATACGCCGGACGACACGCTGGACAAGATGGACCCCGGCATCCTGGTTCGCGACACCAAGGTCTACGTCCACGCCCTGTGGCGCCTGCTGACCGATCGCGTGCTGCCGTTGGACTACGCAGCCGGGGCAGCGGCACTGGGCGACGTGCTGTCTGGCTTGGAGAAGCAACTGGACGGCCGATTCGACCTGTCCCGCCTGACCGCAAGGGTCGCGCGGCTGCGGGATCAGGCAGCCGCCCTGGCCGGGTTTGCACCACGTATCAGGGACGATGCGCAAGCCGACCGGATCAATGCGGCCCTGGTTGCGGTGTCGCGGGCCCTGGTGCCGATGGATTACACCACGGGCGACCGGTTCAAGCACGATCCGGCGTTGCCGCAGGCGCCGTATCCGGTCCTCGACCCGGTGCGCCGGCTCGCCGCCGCGCGACCTGGATCGGATGATGCGAATTTCATGACCGGGAGTGCAACGCGCGCCTGCAACCGGTTGGCGTTCGCGCTGGACCAGGCCAACGCGGCACTGGAACAATGTCATACCAGCCTGGGGGCCGGCATGAGCTAAAACCGTCGGCTGGGTAATTTGCCTGCGGAAACAATGGCCGGCCAGGCCAAGCCAAGCGCGGAGGTCGCTATCCTGACGCGAGGTACTCGGCGAAATAGTCATCCACCGCAATCAGCCGCGATGTCAGCCCGATCTCATATGCGGTCTGGCAGAACTGTTCCATCGTGCGCCGGTTCGGCTCCAGCCCGTCCGCGTGATAGTCATGCCCCATCACCGCGTCGGTGGTCTCATTCTCCAGATCGTGCCACGGCGTGACGTAGGGGAAGCTGCGCTGCATCGCCTCGAACATCTGGTTGTTGCGAATGAAAGCATCGGTGAGCCGCCTGGCCAGGGAACGGTCGCGTTCCCAGACCTCGCGGCGCATGACCACCAGATGCTGCGGTGGATACACCCCGGTGTGCCGGAAATAGCATTGTTCGGTCGCGCGGATGTCCTCGACAAGGCGGGTGATCGGACCCTGGGTGGGATGATACCGCAGCGGGCGTGGCGGACTGTACAGGGCATCGATCTCGCCGGCGATCAGCAGTTCGGACAGCGAACGTCCGGGCGGGGCCGCGTGGACATGTGCCGGCAACGCCCCGCCGGAGCTTGCGATCTGCGGCACATCGACCTCACCGATCCACCACTCCACGGCATTGAGATCAAGACCGCACCAGCGCAGAAAATGCCGGTACCAGATCGAACCACTCGCTGTCCAGCTGTACATCCCCAGTCGTTTGCCCGCCAGCTCCAGCGGCGTGTGCACCTGTCCGTCCTTGCGCACGTAAAGATCACGCGCGGTGAAGTTCCGCAGAACGAAAGCGGGCAACGCGACGAAGCTGCGATCACCCCGGTCGATGCGCGCAAGGTGCATTCCCATCGACGCCTCGCCTGCATCAACTCCCGGGTCCGTCAGCGCCCGGCGCAGCAACGCGGCCCGGTCCGGCCAGGAGCCTTCCTGACCGGTGATGACGTTCAGCTTGACGCCTTCGGGCGCCACCGCGCCGGTGACCAGCGGCATGATCCGCGCATAATCCGCGATCGTCAGTGTCAGGGTGGTGTCGGCCATCGGCATCTCCTGCCTGCAAGCGATTGCGTTCAGCATAGGATGCATCGCGCCCGCCGACAAAGCCGGAGTGAGGGACTGGATACGCCGCGATGCACCGGCTGGCGTGCGGATTCCTACCGCACCGCGGACCTGTAGAGTTCATCAGTGAAGTCGGGCGGCACGTCGCCCGTCATCCGATGCCGCAGCGTGTCCAGGTCATCGTGGAATAGGTCGGCGCTGATCCGGCCGACAATCGCCGGTATGTCGCGTTTCATACTCGGCACATCGCCGATCGGCAGCCCGAAGCTCAGGAAACCGGCAGGGTTTTGCACATGAATGTGCTTCAGAAGCGGCGATGTATTGGGCGTCTTTTCCAGTAATTCATGTCCCGCGCCCAGATAAGGATAGACGCCGAGTATATCGGCCAGTTCGTGGTCTGGCGGGGTGTAACGATCGCGCCAGAGCAAGATCTGGCCGGCAAAATCCGCCAGCTCCGGCCGCGATGCCAGATCGGCGGAATAGCCGGTGCCAGCGATCACAAAATCCAGCCGATACGTTGTATCATTGATCGTGGTCTCGACCTTGCCGTCGCGCTGCATCGCGTTGGTCCACGGCGCGGAAAGATGCAGGTGGAAGTTGGAGAATTTCACCGCACGCTCGATCGCGTCGGTGGTCGGGGTGGACCCGAAGTGGAAATACCGGATCGCCTGTTGCCAGCGGTCGGCATCCGGAAGCTGGTAATAATTGTCATACGCGCCGGGGAAGCCGCGCGCCCGGGTCACCGGGATCGAGGCGATGGTGTCACGGCGGGCGAATAGATGAACGGCGGCGGCACCATTCTCCAACGCCACACCGGCAGCGTCGAAGGCAGAGGCGGCCGCGCCGATCACACCAACAGTCTTGCCGCGTAGGGCAGCGAAGTCGATCGCGTCCTCGGTGTGGGTGTACAGGGCAGGGGGCAGATGACGGGTCAGCACATCCGGAATGAACTTGCCGCCGCTGCCGAGAAAACCGGTTGCCAGGATGATCTTCCGCGTCGTTTCCATCTTCGCGCCGTCCGGCGTATCCAGATGCAACCGCAAATGACCGTCCGCTGGTTCAATGCGCGTCAGGCGCGTCCGGTAGCGTGGCTCGATCCGAAGCAGGCGTTTGTACCAGCTCAGGTAGTCCGCCCAGTCCGTGCGTTTGATGCGGTCGATGGCGGCATACGCGTCCTGCCCATGACGGGCCTCGTACCAGGCCTGGAAGCTGAGTGCCGGGATGCCGAGTTCAGGTCCGGGCAGCGTCTTCGGTGTCCGTAACAGGTTCATGCGCGCCGCATTCAGCCAGAGCCCGGCGCGTTGCTCGTCCGGCGCCGCATCCAGGACCGCGACCTTGCCGACCCCGGCGCGCCGCAGGGCAAAGGCCAGGGCGCATCCCGTTTGGCCGCCGCCGACAATGCTGACGTTGTGATCGACGCCGGGACGATCCGGAACCCAGTTGGCGGGATCGGGACCGATCAGCCGAAGGGCTGCCCGCGCATCGGTATCCGGATCATATGGCTGATTTATTGATTGTTTCCCCTTTTACAGCAGTATTCTCCAACCGTGGCCGGCTGGCCAGCCGCCCGGCCTTATGGCCATTGTCCGGCTCGATTCCGTGCGGATAGTCTGCCTGCCCGGAAAATCCTGCCCGTTATGCCGCCTTCGCCGCCAGCGGTGTGCCGAAGCGCTCGAAGCGGAATGGCGCCGGATCGACCACCGGCGGTGCGCCGGTTACCAGTTCCGCCATCAGCCGCCCGGCACCCGGACCAATGCCGAAACCGTGGCCGGAAAACCCGCTCATGAGATAAAACCCCGGCACCGCCTGCACCGGAGCAATGACCGGCACTGCATCGGGGGTCGTATCGATCAGCCCGCCCCAGCTTTCCGCGATCCGCGCCGGCGCGAACGCCGGGAATGCTCGGATCAGGTTGCGGCGGCTTTCTTCGACAATCGCCGGGTTTGGCGCCGGATCGAGGATGCGCGTCGCCTCGAACGGGCTGGCCTGGTCCAAGGCCCAGCGACGCGGGATACGTAGCTTCCTCCCGAAAGCGGCCGAACGGGCGGATGCGGTATTCGTGCTTCTGGCTGATCATGGCGGACAGGAACCGCGGCAGCAGCCGGAAGCTGTCCGGAACGATGTGGGCTTCATATTTGTTGCGCCGAGCCACGGTATAGCCGCCGTCACGCGCGTTTGCGGAATGCGAAGTCCGGTCCCGCGACGGCAAGTTCGGGCGGACCTTCCAGCGGCTCCGTCCGCATGACCGACCCCAGCATTTTCAACTGCGGAAAGTCGACCCCCATGTTGCCGCAGAACAGACGCGACCACGCCCCGCCCGCCAGCACCACGGCATCGCAGGCAATCGTTCCATGTTCAGTAACGACGCCGCTGACCCGTCCGGCTTTCGTCTCAAAGCCGCGCGCCGCGCAATTGACGACAATGGTCGCACCCAGGCGACGCGCTGCCTGCGCCATCAGGGGCACGGCGCGCTGCGGCTCCGCCCGCCCGTCGTTCGGCGTATAGAGCGCGCCGGCCCACCGCCGGCTGGATCCCGGCAGAACGGCGTCGACTTCATCCGGCGACAGAATCCGGCTTTGCACCTGCCACTGCCGGGCGTTTTCGAGCCAGGCTTCGTAGGCGGCAACCTGGGCCGGGGTTTCGCACAGGTAGCAGGCGCCAGCGCGGGTGAAGCCGACATCGCCGCCGACGCGCTGGTCCATCCGATCCCATTGCCGCAAACTTTCCAGCGCCAGCGGAACCTCCGTCTGGTCGCGTCCCTGGGTGCGGCAAAAGCCCCAGTTGCGGGACGATTGCTCCCCGGCCAGCCGGCCTTTTTCCACCAGCACCGCCGGGACGCCGCTTTCCGCCAGCGCCAGCAGCGTGCTGATCCCGGCGATCCCGCCGCCGATGATGACAACATCGGCACGTCGCGGCAGTGCTACATCTGTTTCTACCGCGATCAGCTCCGGAGCCATTAGAACATCCTTTTGCAGGCGTACCGTCGGTTGCCGGCACGTCGATGGCGCATAGTATGCCAGTCGGGACAAAGGGGAAGTTCTTATGGGTCACGCAATGGCTCGCCGCGCCTACATTCTCGTGTTGCTTGCCGGCGTTCTGACCGTGCTGCTGGGCGTGGGTCCCGGCTCCGCCCAGAGCAGCGGTTCCTCGACCCTGGACGCAGTGCGCGCGCGGGGGGAGGTGCTGTGCGGCACGGGCGGTGAAATTCCGGGCTTTTCGATGCTCGACAGCAGCGGGGTCATGCGCGGACTGGATGCCGATTACTGCCGTGCCGTCGCTGCGGCCACGCTGGGCGACGCGAACAAGGTGAAGTGGGTGTCGGTCACGGCCCAGACGCGCTTCACCGCGCTGCAGTCGGGGGAAATCGACCTTTTGGTGCGCAACACCGGTTGGTCGCTGACGCGGGAGGCAAGCCTGGGCCTTTTGTTCGCCGGGGTGAATTTCTGGGACGGCACCAGCATCATCGTCAAGACCGCGTCGGGGGTGAAATCGGTCCAGCAGCTTGGCGGCGCCACCATCTGCGTATTGCCCGGCACGACGACCGAACTCGATCTGGCGGACTGGGCGCGGGCCGAGGGGATCACCTATACGCCTGTGCTGATTGGCAACCTGAGCGAGATCCGCCAGGCCTTCCTGGCCGGTCGTTGCGATGGATATACCACCGACAGCTCCCAGGTCGCCGGGTTCCGCTACATGCAGGGGACGAAGGCGAACGAACTGACCATTTTGCCCGAACCGATCGGCCTGGGCCCAAGCGGCGCCATGGTGCGCAAGGGTGACGACAAATGGTTCGACATCGTGCGCTGGGCTCATTTCGCCACCCTGGTCGGCGAGTCGCTGGGTGTCACCAGCAGGAATGTCGATACGTTCAAGGACACGAAAATTCCCGACGTTCGGCGGTTGCTGGGCCTGGAGAGCAATCTGGGGCGGGCGCTTGGACTGGACGACCGGTGGGCCGCCACGATCATCCGCCAGGTTGGCAATTACGGAGAAATGTGGGCGCGCGACATTACCCCGCTGGGCCTCGATCGCGGCCGCAACGCGCTGTGGACCAAAGGCGGCTTGCAGTTTGCCCCGCAACTCCGGTAGCGCTTGATGTCACACGGGGCAAGAAATTCACCTATTAACAGCGAATATGGTTGGTCACCATCCGGCGGTCGCTGTCCGCGTCACTCCAGCGGCGCATCGCGGTACTCCTTCATGCTCAGGATCGCGATCGCACTCAACACCCCACCGGTCATCACGTAGAAGGCGGGCGCGACGGGATTGCCGGTCATGTCCACCAGCCATGTGGAAATCAGCGGTGCGAAGCCGCCGAACAGCACAACCGCGAAGCCATAGCTGACCGAAAGTGCCGTATAGCGCACCCGCGTTGGGAACATCTCCGCCAGGATAGACGGAATGGTGCCGGTAAACAGCGCCTGGAACACGGCGTTGCACACCAGCGCGATCAGCAGCGAGTCAAACGTGCCGCCACGTATCGCCAGCAAGAACAGTGGGTAGTCAAACAAGACATTGAGCATCGCACAGGTCAGTATAAGCGGCCGGCGACCGACACGGTCCGTCAGCGCGCCAACGAAGGGCGTCAGGACAACCACGACCGAGCCGGATGCGACCGCACAGGAAAGCGCTGCACCGGGCGGCAGCTTCATGGTGTTGATGGCATAGGACACGAGATACACGACAAAGACGAAGTTGGCGATGCAACCGATGATGCTCAGCCCAAAGGCCTGCAGCATGCGGTCGCCGTATTCTCGCACTGCCACACGGAGCGGCGCTCGCTCGACCACACGGGATTGGACGGCGCGCTCAAAAACCGGCGTCTCTGCTACTTTCCTGCGCAGGTAATAACCGATCGGCCCAAGCAGGAAGCCGCACAGGAAGGGAATCCGCCAGCCCCAGGCATAGAAGGCAGCCTCACTGAGGCTGGCCGCCAGCAGCGCCGCCGACAGCGAGCCGGCAAGCCCGCCAATCTGCGTGCTGAACTGCTGCCAGCTTCCGGTCAGGCCGCGCTTGCCGGGCGGCGCATATTCAATCAGGAACGCCGCCGCTCCGCCCCACTCGCCGCCGGTCGAAAACCCTTGCAGAAGTCGGCACATCACCAACAGCACCGGCGCCAGGTAGCCAATGGAACGGTACGTCGGGATCAACCCCACTGCGCCAGTCGCACCCGCCATCAACCAGATCGTAACGACCAGCGCGGCGCGGCGTCCCATTCGATCGCCGTACGCGCCAATGAAGATGGCGCCGACTGGACGCATCAGGAAAGCAGCGCCAAACGCCGCGTACGTGCCATACATCGATCCCGACGGATAAAACGCTCGGGTGATCGCCACGGCGAAGTAACCGTAGATAGTAAAATCGAATAATTCGAAGAAATTACCAATCGCACAGGACAGAATAGCGCGGCGGCGCACCATCGCGAGATGTGCGGCCTCAAGTGGGGCGAATCCGTTTGCGACAGCGTCCGACATCTTGCTTCCCCGATGGATGTGGCTCAAGCGTCCGGACGAATAATCGAGCAATTCTTGTGCCGAATAGCCGAAAAATGGGGCGAATAATAGAGTTGTTAACGGCAAATATCAAATGTGCGGGGCGGCGTCGCTTCAGCCGATGGACCTGGTCTTTCGCCCAATCGTTCGGATGAAAAGCCCAACATACAACCGTCCAGATTTTCAATCTTTCGTTGTTACTTCGATCGATTTGAACATTTGCCAATCCATCCTTGGCGCGCCTTTTGTTGATGCAGGGGCAGGGTCATAAACGCGGCGCCGATGGTGCTGCCATCCACCTGGCGCAAGGATGCGGCATCGCTCGTTTTCATCGCGGCACAACGAGCGATGCCGATCGGGCGCAGAAACGCTACAATCCCTGCGGCGGGCGTTCTGCCGCGGTCATCGCGTCCCGGTGCTGGCGAGCGCCTTGTCTAAGTCGGGCACATTGCTTGCCGACGCGCTCAGCATTGACGATTTGGTGACTGCCAGCGCGGCGGCGGCGGCATCGTTCTCCTGGATTTTCGCCATCACGGCTTCGCGGCTACGATCGAACACCGCACGGTTGTTGGTCACGAAGTCCTGCGACTTGCGCAAGCCGGCCAGATAGCCGTTGATCTCCGGCACTACGTAGCGAGCCACCATGTCCCAACTGCGCATGGTGTTTTCCGGATTGGCCCAGTCGTGGACGAAGCCGACAACAGTGCCGAAACCACCGCTAATTTCGAGCACCGACTTGATCCTGCGAACCAAATCGTCCGGTGTGCCGATCGTGGCGGCGGCACCGTCCGAAAACGCGGTCTTGTCGACGGCCTCATCAGGGGTCTTGAAAGGTCTCGCTCCGGGCCGTTGCAGCGTCGCCGTAATGTATTCGTTATGATGTCGCAGCAGTCCGTCCCGCGCCTCGGCCCGGGCCTTTTCCCTTGTTTCGGCGATATGCCAGCTAAGCAGCACACGCCAGTTCTTTCGATCAGCGATCTTGCCATGCTTGGCGGCAGCGGACTCGGCGAAGCTCCATTGCGTCGGCAGTGCATTCAGACCTTCGTCCGAGAGCGATCCGATCGAGATGATGCCAATCCCGTGTTTGCCAGCCAAGGTCATGCCAGACGGGCTGATCTGCGACGCGACAGCGAAAGGCATTTCCTCCTGCAATGGCAGTAGCTGCAGCGCTGCGTCCTGCAACGTAAACCACTCGCTTCTGGCGGTGACCCGTTCGCCATTAAACAGGCGACGGATGATACCGATCGCTTCGTCCTGGCGGTCGCGCAGCACCATCGGATCGACCCCGAGGGTATGGGCATCGGATGCCAGTGCACCGGGACCGGAGCCGAAGATCGCTCGGCCGCCTGTCATGTGATCGAGCTGTACCATGCGTTGCGCGACGTTGAACGGATGATGATACGGCAGCGACACGACGCCGGTCGCGAGTTTGATGCGCTTGCTCCGCTCGCCCGCCGCGGCAAGAAACATCTCTGGCGAGGCGATCATTTCCCAACCGCTGGAATGGTGCTCACCACACCAGAACTCATCGTAACCGAGCTTGTCCAAGTGCTCAACGAGGTCAAGGTCGCGGCGGAACTGCAACATTGGGTGTTCGCCGACCGGATGGTGCGGGGCAAGAAAGGCGCCAAAGTTCAGACGCGGCATAATGGGTTCTCCGAAGCAGATGCGGTTGCAGGATGGTTCAGGTCATGATCGACAGTATGGATTGTTGAGCGGCAATCGCGGATCCGCAAGGTCGGGCACCAACCTGTGGGCCGAAGGCGCGAGGGCACCACCGGGGCGGTTCAGCGCACGACTGCGCACGTGTCAAACCTAACCGCCTATAAAGGAGCCAACCTCATCCCGCGGGAAGTTCCCGATTTCCGCTATGACGTCCCAGTTCATAGGCGTTCAGCCTGATGGAGGGTGCGGTACCGGCCAGATGGCAGCACCTATTACCCTTAGGTGCCGGGCGATCCGGCGTCCGTCGGTGGCATGCGCGGTCAATCGAACGGCAATCCTACGTAGTTTTCCGCCAGGGAGCGGGCCGAGGCCGTCGACGTGCGAACGAGGTCGAGATCGGCGAAATGGATGCGTTGCTCGAAGCCGGTCTCGTGCCTGTTTTGATGCAACATTGTCGTCATGTACCAGGAGAACCGCTCGGCCTTCCATATCCGCTTCAGGCAGGTGGCGCTGTAACGATCTAACAGATCCTGGCGGTTGTGCTTGTATTTCGCCTCCAGCGCCTGTGACAAAATCAGCACGTCGGCGACGGCCAGGTTAAGACCCTTGGCGCCCGTGGGCGGCACGATGTGGGCGGCATCTCCGGCGATGAACAGGCGGCCATACTGCAAGGGCTCGCAAACGAACGAGCGTAGCGGGATGATGCCTTTCTGGAAGATCGGGCCTTCGGTCAGCGACCAGCCATCGTCGGTGCGTAGACGGGCATGCAACTGCTCCCAGATCCGCGCGTCGGACCAGTTGGCGATGTCGTCCGCCGGATCGCACTGGATATACATGCGTTGCACATCAGGAGAGCGTGTGCTGAGCAAGGCAAACCCGTCCTCCTGGTTGGCGTAAATCAGCTCGGGCCAGGATAATGGCGCTTTGGTGAGAATACCGAGCCAGCCGAACGGGTAGATTTTCTGGTACTCGGTGCGGTGGTCGGCGAGGATGGCCTGCCGTCCGGGTCCGTGGAAGCCGTCAGCGCCGATGACATAGTCGCATTGGATCGTCTCCAATGGGCCGTTACGGTCGCGACAGAAATCTATGGCCGGCTGATCTGTGTCGATATTGCGGATGGTGGTGTTGCCGACACTGAACACGATATCGCCGCCGTGGGCGAGGCGTGCGGCGATGAGGTCCTTTAGCACCTCATGCTGGGGATACACGACGACCCGTTTGCCATTGGTCAGTCCCTGGATGTCGACGTGGTGGCGTTCACGGTTCCATTGCAAGGTGATGCCGTCGTGGAAATGGCCCTCCCGCATCATTCGCTCGCCGAGACCGAGGTCTTTCATCAGTTCAACGACCCAGTGTTCGAGGACGCCGGCGCGAACGGTTTCCTCGACGTCGTGCCGACTACGGGCTTCGATATTGACCGCGTCGATGCCGATGCGGTGAAGCAGATGCGCAAGGAACAAACCAGCTGGGCCGGCACCGATGATTCCGACTTGAGTACGCACGTGACGCTCCTTCTGGCGAGCGGGCTTCGACGATCGGGTTGGCCGCGGGATAGTGGCTGCTCCCACCCCTCCACGTATCCCGGATCTTGGCGGGTTGGCAACGTGATCGGCCACGCACGGATTCGTTCGGTGTTTTCCGTGGCGCATCAGACTGACCGGCCATAAGCTGGATGGTGCAGGCCGCAAAGGCCGCTGATCAGGGAGAGACGTATTCATGTTGAACAGGCGAAGACTGCTCACGACTGCCGCCGCAGCCGGGTTTATTCCTGCCGCCCCCGCCATTGTTCGCGCCGCCGAGATGCCGGGCGTGACCGCGACCGAGATCCGTCTTGGCAACACTATGCCGTATAGCGGACCTGCATCAGCTTACGGAACGATTGGCAAGGCGATGGCGGCGATGTTCCAGATGGCAAACGACGCAGGTGGCTTCGCCGGCCGCAAGATCAATTTCATCTCTTATGACGATGGTTACAGCCCACCGAAAACCGTTGAGCAGACACGCCGGCTGATCGAGGACGACAAGGTGGCCGCGCTGTTTGCGCCGTTGGGGACGGCGATGAATTCGGCGACTGTCCGCTATGTCAACCAGAAGAAAGTACCGCATCTGTTCCTTGCCACGGGCGCGGACAAATGGGGCGACTACAAGGAGCATCCGTGGACGATTGGCTGGCAGCCCAGCTACGTCACGGAGTTGCAGGTGTATGCGAAGTATATCCTGGCGCAGAAGCCCGAGGGCAAGATCGGTATCCTTTATCAGAACGATGATTTCGGAAGAGATTACCTGCGAGGGACGCGGGACGTGCTGAAAGATCGCTACGACCAACAGGTGGTCAGCGCTTCATATGAAGCGACGGATGCCACGATCGATAGTCAGCTTGTCAGCCTGCAATCTGCCGGCGTCGACGTGTTGATGACCATTGCATCACCAAAATTCGCTGCCCAGGCAATCCGCAAGGTCGCGGGAATGAACTGGAAGCCGCTGCATGTTTTGAGCGGCGTTTCGGTCTCGGTGGGTGCTGTGATGAATCCGGCGGGTCCTGAGAACGGTGTGGGTATCATCAGTTCAGCCTACGGCAAGGATCCGACCGATCCGCGTTGGGAGAACGACGCCGGGATGAAGACATGGCGGGCGTTCATGGCGAAGTATTATCCGGAAGGTGACCTGAAGGATGCCGGCAATGTCGCAGGCTTCGGGCTGACCTACACGATGCTGACGGTGCTCAAGCAGTGCGGTGACGATCTTTCGCGGGAAAATATGTTGAAGCAGGCGACGAACCTGCATGACCTGGAGAATCCGGTGCTGCTGCCGGGGATCAAGATCAATACGAAGTCCTAGCAACTATCGCCCGATCCGTCAGCTTCAGTTGATGCGGTGGACGGGCAAGACCTGGGATTTGTTCGGGGATATTATCTCGGGTGCTTCGGCCTGAGATTCGGTATTCCGGACCGTGGTTCGTTTCGGCAATAAGGCAGCCATCGGCCGGCGATGCTGATGGCCGTCCTTTGATCCGTTGCGCTGACGCGGCACTGTTTGAGCGGCTGGTACTTCACGGCCATCAGGCCGAGGGTCTCGATGGAGTGTGCGATCTTTTCAAGGCCTTTGCGGCCCAATCGGGAGGAAGGCGTCAGGGTAGTCACGGGTCAGCGCGGCGAGTGCGTTGTGTTCGGCGTCCCCGGCGATGGAGATAGCCAGGGTGTCGTCGCGGCGGAAATCGTCGCCGATCTGGCCATCGGGGCGGGCTTCGAACGTGCATTTGAACATTCGCTGGTGAACATTCGCTGGGCGGCGGGCATGAAGGGCATTGTGAGTGCTTGCAGGCCGAATAAGCCGTCACTCGCGTCGGCTGGAAATTCTCCAGTGGCAACCATATCCCCGCCACCAGCCCTGGAGAGACAAACTCCATAGCAACGACAGCTAGCCCCGTAAGGTGCGCACGATAGGAGGGGTCATAATCCGTGGCGACATTCGTAGCCGCTGCATGGGTCTATCAACGAGCACGAGCATGGCGCCAGAGGCTGCGAGCGTCGCGGCAAACGAAACGGCAAAGAAGCCGAGGCTGCGTCCGAAGCCATAATATGGCAGAAACCATGCAGCCATCGTGGTATGCAGAAGATAGATCGGATACGAAAGTTCGCCGGCAATCCTATCGACTGTCCCAGCCCTGACCTCAACGAGCGACAGGACAACCCACGCCGATAATAAGACCGACACCGACAACCCATAGGTCCAGGGCCAATATGGATCGGCCAGCCAATAAAGCCCGTGTGCGCACCAAACAAGTACGCTCAGGGTAGGGGCCGCAAATCTTCGCAGGCCGTCGCGGTAGTGGCACACGAGCGCTCCAACGGCGAACGGCATCAGGCCCGTCGCAAACCCACAATAGCGCGCGATAAAACTCGCCGTTCCGAAGCCGAATTGCGCGTTGGCACAAAACGCCACGGCGAAGCCCAGCACGGCGGCACTTTTGTTTGTCGCGAACAACGGCATCAACGCGTAGGCCCAAACCTCGACGAACAGCGCGGCGGCAACAGGTACCGGAAGCCCCTGCTGCGACACGAACGGGAACATGGCGAGATTGCTCAGCCATTCCCCACGGTCGTGCGGCAGCATGAATTGCGGGTTCAATCCCGCCGGATCGATCCCAGACCCTTGAAGCGCGAGAATAGTGGCGATGCCGAACGCTCCGGCCGCAATGAACGACGGGTAGATGCGAAGCAGTCGATTGCAGGCAAATTGTCTGAGCCCGTGAGGAGCAACCGCGTATTTCCTGGTCAGGACGTGGGTCATCAGAAAACCGCTGAGGACGAAAAATCCCCATACGGCATAGGCAGCCGGACCATCGACCATTCCGGCCCAAAGATGTGAAATGGCAACAAGGAAGGCAAGGAAGAATCGCCAAGTCCCGAGACCTGCCCGCATGATGTGTCTCACCAATTTACCGTGCCGGCGATGGCCGCTTGAAGGTGCTTCCTAATCACATTCAAAACGAAAAGACACTGTTTTGCTGAAACCCGGCAAGAATCCGAAAGCGAGCCAGTGATTTGCGACTTTTCCCGCCAGTCGCACTTTGGCGCAGCAGCGTGCGTGGCTCTGGACCGAAGTCTCATTTCCAGCGCAGACTTCTCCTGGGAAACCGAACGGTAAGCCCACGCTAGGAAACAAGGCCCGCAAAGACGCGCTATCGGAGGATCGTAATGGCTTCGACGTTGATCGTCACGCCCGCGGCTGAAATCACCGCGCGGTTGGATCGCCTGCCGATGACCCGCCACATGTGGATGCTGGTGCTGCTGATTTCGCTTGGTGGATGGTTCGACACCTACGCCATCTTCCTGACCGGCTCCATCGCCCCAGGCATGTTCGCCGACAAGATATTCACCCCGACGACTGTCTCCCTGTTCGGGTTTACCGGCCTGGCATCCTTCATAGCGGCCCTGTTTGCCGGACTTTTCATCGGCACAATGTTCTTCACCCAGGCCGCCGACAGGTTCGGCCGACGCACCGTATTCACCTATTCCCTTGTCTGGTATTGCCTGGCGACACTGATCATGGCGTTCCAGTACACTCCCGGAGGCGTCAATTTATGGCGCATGATCGCAGGCGTTGGCATCGGTGTTGAATTGGTAACCGTTGATACCTTCATCTCTGAGCTCGTTCCAAAACGCGCCCGAGGCAAGACCTTCGCGATCCAGCAGTCGATCGGCTTTATTCCGGTCCCGCTGGTTGCCCTGCTTGCATGGGTACTAAACCCCACTGCGCCGCTCGGATTGTCCGGCTGGCGCTGGGTGGTGATCATTGGCTCGGTTGGCGCCCTGATTGTCTGGTTCGTCCGCCTGAAGCTGCCCGAATCACCGCGCTGGCTCGCCCAGCAGGGTCGCCTCGCCGAGGCCGACAAAGTCATGACGGCCATTGAAACCAAGGTCGCGGCCGAATGCGGCGGCACGTTACCGCCACCGGAGCCGCCGGTTGTGGAGGACCCGCGCGAGGGTAAGCTGTCCGAAATCTTCAACCCGACATACCGCAGCCGCACGATCATGCTGTCGATCGCTAATTTCTGTCAGACGATAGGCTTCTACGGGTTTGCCAATTGGGTGCCGACCTTGCTGATTGCGAAGGGCATTCACGTATCCCAAACGCTGGAATACTCATTCATCATTGCGTTCGCCTATCCGATATTCCCTTTGGTCAGCAGCCTGTTCGCTGACCGCATCGAGCGCAAATGGCAGGTTTGCCTGTCCTGTACTGGCATCGCCGTATTCGGCATCGCGTTTTCGTTCCAGACCGAGGCTGTGCCGCTAATCATTATCGGCACCTTGCAGACGATGATGAACGCCTGGCTGTCATTTTCGGCGCATAACTACCAGTCGGAACTGTTTCCAACCCGCATCCGTGCCCGCGCCGTCGGGTTCGTTTACTCCTGGAGCCGGTTCAGCACGATCTTCACCGGTTTCTTCATCGCCGCGATCCTGCAGCACTTCGGTGTGCCGGGCGTCTTCATGTTTGTCGCCAGCGCGATGGCGGTGGTTGTGTTGTCGATCGCGCTGTTTGGGCCGCCCACGAACCATCGCTCACTGGAGGAGATTTCGCGCCCCGTGCCTCAGCGAGGATAACTCAATTCGAAATATCCGCTGGCAGTCAGGATCGGCGAAATGCCTTGGAGCTGTTCGCTCGCTACCGACGCCCATCGAGCCTTGGCTCAGACCGCAGCGGGCGCACGGCCTGTGGCTCTTGCCGCCATCCCGGTCTCGTGTTTGGCGGCGGAGCCGGCCGTTCCACCGGTTCGTGATCGTCATGCAGATCTTGCATCGCCGGCGGGATCGGCGGCCGATCCCTGATCTGCATGTCCCGCCGTTGCGACTGTTGGACCGGCGCATAGACATCCTCGAAATCGACCTCCTGTGGGCCGATCGGCAGCCGAAGCGCCAAATGGCGGATTTCCTGCTGGATCTCGTCCAGTCGGGCCTCGATCACTTCCAGGCGCGTTTTGACCCCCAGAACGCTGAAAGGCATGAACAAGAAAGCCAACGCATACAGCAGCGCCGGAACGATAAGCACCAGCGGCACCCACCAGGGCACCCATTCGGGCAGCACAAACGGCATGTTCATTTCCATTTCCTAGCACCGATCCAAGCGCCAAGTGGATGGATTTCTCAGTCCCCACATGCGAGTTTCGATCTATGTTGCTATTGATCCCCGGACCCGTCACCACCCGTCCCGAAGTGCGCCAGGCGCTTTGCCAGGACATCGCCCCGTGGGACAACGATTTTCGGCATTTTTTCACCCGCCTGCGCACTCGTATCCTGCGCCTAGCCGGAGGCATCGAAGGCGAACACGTCACGTTGCCGCTGCAGGGCTGCGGTCATTTTATCACCGAGGCCGCGTTGCGCACCTTCCTGCCGCCGGGTGGCCGGATCCTGATCCCCGCAACCGGCGCGTACGCCGACCGCATGATCCGCCTGGCCCGGGAGGCCGGCCGCGTGCCGGTGCAACTTCCGGTCGGGCCTGACCGACGCAACCGACCCGCAAGCCGTCGCGCGGGTGCTCTAGCGGCCGACCCGACCTTGACCCATGTCGGCATGGTCTATTCGGAAACCGGCAGTGGCGTGATCCACGATGTCCAGGCCGTCGGCGCTGTCGTCCGAACTGCCGGCAGGCGCATGATCATAGACGCTGTCTCCGCCTTCGGCGCATTGCCGCTGGATATGTCGGCTCAGCCAGAGGTCGATGCCGCCGTCTTTACCACCAACAAATGCCTTGAAGCGCTGCCGGGAATTGCCTTCGCCGTGGCCCGGATCGATCGCTTGCTGGATTGCACGGGCAATGCCGGTAGCTGGTCGTTCGACCTATCGAACATATACGACCATTCCGTGCGATCCGGCCCCGGCAGTTTCCGCTTCACTCCACCCGCCCAGATACTCGCCGCGCTGGACGTCGCGCTGGACTACCTCGATGACGAAGGCCAATCCGCGCGGCTGGACCGCTATAATGCCAATATGCGAACTCTTTACGACGGGATCGTCGAACTCGGACTGAGCCCATGGCTGCCACGGTCCCGCCAGGGTCCGGTCATCGTCAATGTCCACGCTCCCGCCGATCCGGCCTGGAACCTGCAGGCGTTCGTCGACGCGTTGAAACTTCGGCAAATTCTGATAAGCAACTTCTATAACACGCCGTCACCCACATTTCGCGTTGGCTGCATCGGTGCGATCACACCCGAGGATATGGCGGGTGCTGTTCACGCCATGGACGAGGCATTGCGGGAAGTCGGCATAATCCGCCGGGAGGCCGTCCAGACATGAACCCCGATCTCGAAATCGCCCGCGCAGCCAAACTCCGCCCAATTCAGGAGATCGCTACCAAACTCGGTATTTCGGAAGCCGCGGTTGAACCCTACGGCCGCCATAAGGCGAAAATCGCCCTGGACTTCATCGATAGTCTGGAATCCCGGCCGGACGGCGCGCTGGTGCTCGTCACCGGCATTAACCCGACTCCAGCCGGAGAGGGTAAGACGACTACAACCGTCGGCCTAGGCGACGCACTGAATCGCATTGGCAAGCGCGCCACCATCTGCCTGCGCGAGCCCAGCCTGGGCCCCAGTTTCGGCATGAAAGGCGGCGCGGCCGGAGGCGGCTATGCCCAGGTCGTCCCAATGGACCAAATCAACCTGCACTTTACGGGCGACTTCCACGCTATCACTTCGGCCAATAACCTTCTGGCTGCAATGATCGACAACTCGATTTATTGGGGCAACCCGCTAGGTATCGATGCCCGCCGAGTCAGTTGGCGCCGCTGCCTGGACATGAACGACCGTGCCCTGCGCAGCATCACTGGCAGCCTGGGCGGTGTCGCCAACGGTTTTCCGCGCGAAGATGGATTTGATATCACGGTTGCGTCCGAAGTCATGGCGGTATTCTGCCTGTCCCGCGGGCTGCCGGAGCTGCAGTCCCGTCTTGGCAGGATGATTGTGGCGCAGACGCGTGACGGCAAGAACGTCACCGCCGCCGATCTGAAGGCCGATGGGGCGATGTCCGTGCTGTTGAAGGACGCGGTTGCACCCAACCTCGTCCAGACCCTGGAAGGCTCGCCCGCATTGGTGCACGGCGGCCCGTTCGCCAATATCGCCCATGGCTGCAACTCCGTCATGGCGACCCGCTTCGGTCTGAAGTTGTCGGACGTTGTGGTGACCGAGGCTGGTTTCGGCGCCGATCTGGGTGGCGAGAAGTTCCTTGACATCAAGTGCCGCTCGGCCGGTCTGAAACCTTCCTGCGCCGTGGTGGTGGCAACGGTGCGCGCTCTTAAGATGCACGGCGGTGTTGCCCGCAACGCGCTTGGTCCGGAAAACGTCGAGGCCGTGAAGCGTGGCATCGCCAACCTGCAACGCCATGTTGAAAACCTGCAGAAATTCGGGTTGCCGGTCGTCGTCGCCGTCAATCACTTTACCTCCGACACGGAGGCCGAATTCAGTGCAATCAGGGACGCTATGGCCTCGATCGGCACGGAAGCGATCTCCTGCACTCACTGGGCGCATGGGGGAGCCGGGGCAGAGGCGCTCGCCCGCGCTGTCATCAGCCGCATCGAGGCTGGCAGCGCGGCCTATAAGCCGCTGTACCCGCTGGAGATGAAACTGGCCGAAAAGATCCGCACGATCGCGCGGGAAATTTACCGCGCCGCGGACATCGCCGTTCCGGACGCTGTCGCGAGGAAACTCGAATCGTTCGAGGCCGCCGGGTTCGCCGATGTACCGGTCTGCATCGCCAAAACCCAATACAGCTTTACTGCGGACGCGACCGTGATGGGTGCCCCAACCGGTCATGTACTGCCGGTCCGGGAAGTGCGGCTGTCGGCCGGCGCCGGCTTCGTCGTGGCGATCTGCGGCGAAATTATGACCATGCCCGGCTTGCCTCGTGTGCCGGCAGCCGAATCAATCCTGCTGAGAGAGGATGGAGAAATCGAGGGGTTGTTCTAAGCACCTTAACAATGCGTCCGCCCGCTTCAATAGGAGATCCCGTTCAGATATAATTTCTGATTGGGCAAGAGTGCCCATGAAAACAATGAGGTGGATTTGTTCGGTGAGCCGATGCGAGCGGAAAACCCCACCATCGCGTGCGAAGCATAGCGGGAGGTTCGCTGACAACAAACTTTGGTAACCGTGCTAACGAGGCTGCCTCAGTGCGTGGCATTGGATATAGCACACGGATTGGCCAACCGCGCGGCTGAGGGAATAATTCAGACCGCTGTTGCGATCTTTGAACAGCCCAGGTTCAGCCGACGGTAATAAGCGGCTCGCAGGCCACAGGGAAGTTCAACGAGTTCGCAATAAAACAACACGCGTGCGCGTCTTGGTGCAAACCGGTCGCTTTGGCGATATCGCTCCCGGCACTGATCGTGACCTTTGGGCGCAGTGTCGCGCTGATAAAACGTCCAGACCCATCCAGGTCCTCGACCATCGTAGCCTCCGCGTCGTCGCGGTAGCTGATCACCGATATACCAGCCCTGGCACATAGGCTGAGATACCAAAGCTTGTGGCAGGCAGCGATCGACGCCAGCAACAGATCCTCGGGGTTCCAACGCGCGATGTCGCCGCGGAAGGCGGGATCGGACGAGCCCACGATCGGTGGCTTCGCGCCGGCACTAATCGTATGATCTCGGCTATATGCGGAACGATCGCACGTGCCGCGGCCAGGGTTGCCGGTCCACGCTACGATAACGTGGTAGGTGTGACGCCTTTCCGCCATGTGATCTCCCCGGACAGGGCCCGATTCTCGCAGGTGAACTTTTTCATCAGACGGGTGTTCGAGGCATTCACGACCAGGAGGTTGGTATGCCTGCCAAATCTCAAGCCCAGCAGAAAGCGGCCGGGGCCGCACTGGCCGCCAAGCGCGGCGACCGAAAAGCCGGCCAGTTGAAGGGGGCCTCACAATCCATGAGCGAAGAGGAACTTGATAGAATAGCGTCATCCAAGCGGAAAGGAAAGCCAGAACACCGCCGTAAGGATTGATAACATGTCTTTGGTGCTGGTCCAACGAAACTTCGACGGTGGGCTCGTCTGGCGGCGGCAGGCTACGGCGTGGATCGATCGGTGGCATTTGCGACCGTATCGCTCGCTACGGTAATGTTACGAGGAACGGTTGTTGTATCACGATAACGTCAGCCGAGCGCCGCTTGTGCCGCGTTCCTGTCGTGCGATAAATGCCAGGATGAAACAACCGACTTTCGTCAGGCCCAAGGACCGCACAACCCATCTCGTGGCGGAGCGGAACCGTAAAATGGCTGCCTCGGCTCATGCCTACGTCAGGGGCAGCACGATACGCTTTTACCAATGGCTTGAGGACTCCAACCGCCGTCCGCTGCCGGAAGGTCCGCCGGTCTGGATTTGCGGTGATTGCCATGTCGGCAATCTTGGCCCTGTCGCCAGCACTGACGGCGATCTTGCGATTCAAGTGCGAGATCTCGACCAGACAGTGATCGGCAATCCTGCGCATGACCTCATTCGCCTAGGATTATCCTTGGCGATGGCCGCGCGCGGATCCGACCTGCCCGGCATTACGACCGCCCATATGCTGGAATGTATGATGGATGGGTATCAGGCGGCTTTCGCCCCCACCGCACAAGGCGAAACCACCGACGCCAACAGTGACATGCCGAAGACCGTAAGGTATTTGATGCGGCAGGCCGCTGGACGATCGTGGAGGCATCTCGCCGATGAACGCATCGAAGGCGTTGAGCCGGCAATACCCTTGGGCAAGCGCTTCTGGCCGCTGACGCAGGCGGAACGTGCCGCGGTGCAGGCGCTGTTCGCTCGTGACGATCTGCGGCGCCTTGCAACCTCGCTGCGCTCGCGTCCCGATGACGCTCCCCTCAGAATCATGGATGCGGCCTATTGGCGCAAAGGCTGCAGCTCGCTTGGCCGATTGCGGCTCGCTGTACTAATCGCGGTTGGCAAAGGCAAGGCGGAGCGGCATTGTCTGATCGATGTCAAGGAAGCAACCCAGGCCGCTGCGCCGCGGGCCGCCGGGATGGATATGCCAAGCGACGGCGCCGAACGCGTTGTAACAGGCGCCCGCAACTTATCGCCGTTCCTGGGTAGTCGAATGATTGCTACAAATGTACTCGGCAAGTCTGTTTTTATCCGGGAACTTTTGCCGCAGGACATGAAACTGGAGGTCGAGCGACTGACCCGCGACGAGGCCATGGAAGTGGCGACATTCCTTGCTCGGGTCGTAGGCCGGGCGCACGCACGCCAATTGGAGACCGCCGGCCGCAAAGACTGGATGACTGAGCTGCAACGCAATCGATCGAAATCCCTCGATGCGCCGTCGTGGCTGTGGAACAGTGTTGTTGATCTCGTAGCAATGCATGAATCCGCTTACCTCGAACACTGTCGTATGTATGCATTTGCTAAAGCAGCCTGAAATAACAGATCACATAAACTTTCTTTGCGTAAATACATCTAATGCGATATTGATACGACATTGCTTTGGCATCGATAGGAAACAACATGTCTGCGAGACCTATTCTGATCGTTGAGGATGACGACGCGCTCCGGCAGGTCTTGGCGGATCAGGTCGCATCCAGTGGCGTGTTTCAATCGATCGAGGCTTCGACGCTCAGTGAGGCGACGAAATACCTTACGGCGCCAGAAGCCCGCTTTGATTCGATCATCCTGGACATTAATCTTCCAGATGGCGATGGCCGCGATTTTTGTGCCCGTATCCGCCAGCAGGGTCACACAATGCCCATCATCATGCTCACCGGTGCAGCCGACGAGCACGACATCATCAGCGGCCTCAATGCAGGCGCTAACGATTATATCGCCAAGCCGTTTCGCGTGAACGAGTTGATGGCCCGCCTACAGGCGCAGCTGCGCTTGTTTGATACTAGCGAAGATGCCGTCTTTACAATCGGGCAATATACATTTCGTCCCGCCGCCAAATTATTACTTGGGCCGGACAAGAAGCGCATCCGTCTGACGGCGAAGGAAGTCGATATCCTCAAATTCCTCTACCGGCAAGCCAACCGCGTCGTGTCGCGACAGGTGCTTCTGGACGAGGTCTGGGGCTATAATGCCAGCGTCACCACCCACACTCTGGAAACGCATGTCTACCGGCTGCGGCAGAAGATCGAAGTTGATCCCAGCAATTGTCGTTTGTTGATGACCGCTCCAGGCGGTTACAAGCTGGACCCTACGGCGGTCTAGAGCAAATCCCGTTCAGTGAGCTTGGCTGAAACGGTGAAACGCTCGCTGGAACAAAACATTTGAGCTTTCGCCGTGAGCCAGCGCGAACACAAAATGCTCTGCCTCACGGACACCGCGGTTGTGCCGCGTTTGGCGAACCGCGGTATGAACGTTAGGCCTGTGCCGATATTACCCAGATTGAACCTGACAGGCTGATGCCGGCCGGGCCATCATAGGCTTTTAACGCTTCTCTAACGGCCTCCCAAACCTTCATGCGCACGTCGGGAGTCTCCTCCATCAGCATGCGTGCCAACGGCCCCACGCGGGTTGCGAAGTCGGTTGCTTCCTCCAGGTGACCCGAGGGAGCAAATCGCATAGGCACGTCATGTCGCGTCAGCATGCCGTCACGCCAGCCGGAGTTCTGAAGAACCGCGAGCGTGCGTTCGGGATTAGCCAAGGCGAATGGCCCGGGGGCGTTTGGATCGGTCGGCGGTTGCGGTGGCAGCAGAGCACGGGCAACTTCCAACGGCACCATGAACCATGGGTTTTCCGTCAGCGCGCGCCACACGACAAATCGCAGTCGGCCGCCCGGTCGCATCGCCTGCCGCAGATTGGCGAACGCCGCTACGGGATCTGCGAAAAACATGACGCCAAATCGTGAAAACAGCAGATCAGCCGCGCCCGGCGTGAATGAATGAGTAGCCGCATCGGACAGCACCACCTCGGCGTTGGTCAGACCCGCCGCCTTAATCCGCTCCCGTGCACGGGCAGACATCGGCGCCGAGACGTCGAAGCCTGTCACCGCACCGATCGGGCCAACGCGATGCGCCAACGCAAGGACGGTCGCACCGCAGCCACAGCCGATGTCGATCACGTGTTCACCTGCCTCGGGCGCCGCAGCCTCCAACGCGAGCGCTGTGATCGGCTCGAATAGAGCATCAAGACGTTCCTGGTACTCAGTCCAGGTCAGACCAGCTCTTTCGTTCCAGTAGGCGATCTGGGCTGCGTTATCCTGTTCGTCAGATGTCGTGCGCATTGCAAACCTCCAGATGCAGCTAGCAACCCGGATTGTCGGGCGCGTTGAATAGTTCGATTGCTGCAGTGTGTCGCGGGAGCCTACCTCGCGTCTTTCCGTATGACAAAAGCTCGAGGCGATCGCGTTCGACCAAAAAGCCTTTGATTAGCTTTATGGAGCATGGCGCCCCGGAGAGGCAACTCGTAAACTTCCGGTCCGGCAGCTCTACAGGAAGAAGGAAGGCCATGCCAAAGCTCCATTACCGGGTTGTCCCGCACGACGGTGGCTGGGCCTATCGGCTCGGAGACGTTTTCTCGGAGCCATTTCCGAGCAAGGCGGCCGCTTTGGCGGCGGCCAAACGTGTCGCCGCCGAACAACAAGTCCCAGGTGATACGACGCAGATCGAGTACCAGGACGAAGCGGGTAGGTGGCACACCGAATTATCCGAGGGCGATGACCGACCCGACGCAGACGTGTCTTCCTAGCAGCAAGAAGACCGGTCCTGGCCATTCGGTTCAATCGGGCGCCAACGTGATGCTTCGGCACGCCGAAGATCAGTGCAACAGTGAACCGCGCCGGGTTTGCCGGAGGCTCTGAACCTTCAGAGGTTGGAGCGATGGAGAAGGCAATGACATCAAATCGCTATTCAGCCGAGGTCCGTTCGCGTGCGGTGCGCATAGTGGGATTAACCCGGCTTGGTGGACGGTTTGCGTGCTTGGGTATTTACGTCTCTGTCACGATCTTTTGGGAATGCTGCTGTTTGTAAGCGATAGGTGATTTGTATCCAAGCGCGGAGTGGAGACGCATCGGATTGTAGAACCCTTCGATGGAGCTAAAGCAGGCGATCTTGGCTTCGGCCTGCGAGGCGAACCGCCGCCTGGCCAGAAATTCGCACTCCAGCGTGAAGAAGAAGTTCTCGCGCATGGCATTGTCGTAGGCATCGCCCACCGAACCCATTGAAGGCCGCACGTCTGCTTCACGGCAGCGGCCGCCAAAGGCCAGAGAGGTGTATTGGGCGGATTCAAGTGGTCGTCGCAACACCTCGATGGAAAGGCAGTTGCAATGACCAATCGGAAGCGACGTTCAGATCGATCGGGGCGGGCGCCCTTGTCGTCACCTGGTCGGCCACCGGTGGCAGGACGAGATGAGCAAAGACGGTTCTGGGCAGCGATTGCGGCCGGCATGGCGAGTGAGGATGCTGCGATCGGGGCCGGTGTGCCGCAAGCTATAGGAACACGATGGTTCCGGAAGGCGGGCGGCATGCCACCAGCGATGTTTGCACGATCGGCTAAGCCGCTTTCTGGGCGATATCTTTCATTTGCGGAGCGAGAAGAGATCGCGCTTCATCGCGCGCAGGGCCGCTCCATGCAGGAGATCGCTCGCCAGTTAGGGCGGTCAGCCTCGACGATCTCGCGGGAACTGCGGCGCAACGCCGCCACCCGAAGCGGTGGCCTCGACTATCGCGCGACGACAGCCCAATGGCACGCCGAGCGCGCTGCTCGCCGTCCAAAGCAGGCAAAACTTGCGCTGAATGCAGCCTTGCGAACTTATGTGGAGGAACGACTGGCCGGTGTTGTCGTGGCTCCAGACGGGGTTGCTGTTCCCGGCCCGATGGTGACCTGGAAGGGCCGTCGGCACGGCCCACGCAAGGACCGGCGATGGGCAAACGCCTGGAGCCCCGAGCAGATCGCCCGCCGCCTGCGGGTCGACTTTCCGGACGATAAGACCATGCGCATCAGCCACGAAGCCCTCTATCAAGCGCTGTTTGTCCAAGGACGAGGTGCCCTGCGCCGCGAGTTGTCAGCCTGCTTGCGAACCGGACGCGCCCTGCGGGTGCCGAGGGCGCGGACACACAGGCGTGGCAAGACCTTCATCCCTCCTGAGATCATGATCAGCCAGCGTCCGGCGGAAGCCGCCGATCGCGCCGTGCCAGGCCACTGGGAAGGCGACCTGATCATGGGTTTGGGTAGTTCTGCGATCGGCACCCTGGTGGAGCGCACGACGCGCTTTACCCTTCTGCTGCACCTGCCGCGCATGATGGGCCATGGTCTTGAGGCTCGCGTGAAGAACGGTCCCGCGCTCGCTGGACATGGTGCCGAGGCAGTGCGCGACGCGATCACGCGCACGATCATTACCCTGCCTGAGCAACTGCGCCGGTCGCTGACCTGGGATCAAGGCGCGGAACTGGCCCAGCATGCACGCCTGAAGATCGATGCGGGCATGCAGGTCTACTTCTGTGATCCTCACAGCCCATGGCAGCGCGGCACCAACGAGAACACCAACGGGCTGCTGCGTCAGTATTTTCCGAAAGGCACCGATCTTAGCATTCACAGCATCGATGAGGTCGCAGCCGTAGCCGCCGCTCTCAACGCCCGGCCGCGAAAGACGCTCAATTGGAGAACGCCTGCGGAGACGCTTGACCAGTTGCTTCGATCGGCTAACAAACCTCCTGTTGCGACGACCACTTAAATCCGCCGAATATGTCTCGATCCGATACAGCGAGCGCCTGCTTGAAGCTGGGATCGAACCATCCGTCGGCAGTGTTGGCGACAGCTACGACAACGCGCTTGCCGAAACCATCAACGGCCTTTTCAAGGCCGAGGTGATCCATCGGCGCGGCCCGTGGCGCCGTGCCGAGACGGTGGAATTCGCTACCCTCGAATGGGTCGACTGGTTCAGCAATCGTCGCTTACTCGAACCGATCGGAAATATTCCGCCCGCCGAGGCTGAAGCACGTTGTTATGCCCAAGCCGGCGAGCACGCCATGGTGGCGTAACTCAAACCAAACAGCCTCCGGCAAACCCGGCGCGGTTCAGTTATTGACTTTGATCCCCCTCGGATCAGAAGTTTAGCGCAAATTATAAAGACAATTCAAACAGCTCGCTGCCAAATCGGAAGATCAGGCAGACCCGAGAGCAGGCTTATGATTATTGTACCAAGAAAGGAGTTGGGCTGACAGTTGATGCGCTGCCATCAAGTCCTTGTGCCCAGGCATACCAACTGCCCGCAGTAGCGGGGGTTGCAACGTATGCTCCCCATAGATCGGTATTTACCTGTAGTGCAGTCGTCCAGCTCGACGGTGGCGTAGCGGCCGACAGTCCGAAACCAAATCGGATTGGCGACGTTGCAGGAGTGACATGTGCGTTCACTCCTATTGCCCCGCTAGCGTGGGTGTAAGTCCCACTTGGAGACAGGTTCCATGTGATAGACGTTACCGATTGAGCTGAGGCAGACGTAGTTACGCTGACCGTTGAAGACGTCGGCCCGGTGCCTATCGCATTTATGCCGATGACAGAGAAGTCATAACTGGTAGATGCTTGTAGACCGGAAATGGTCGCCGTAGTCGCGGTCGTACCAACAACCGAGGTGCTCCACACCGAAACACCAGTTACGCGATATTGCACCGTGAAGCTCGTGGCCGCATTATTTCCGGTTTGTCCCGGCCAAGTCAGAAGAACCGTACCGCTTGACACCTGAGTAGCAGAAAGGCCGCTCACTTGTGCCGGAACCACCGCCTGCGTTGCGCTTGAAGTGACCGCTGTCAAAATCGATGAGGCCGCGCCAGTGCCGGTCGCATTTTGCGCCTGCACAAATATATCATAGCCTGTTCCAGGTAACAGGGTTGTAAGAAGGTAGTTTGTCGCAGTACCACTAGAAAGATGACTTGTCCAAGACAAGGTTCCAGTAACCCTATACTGAACAAGATAGGATGTAACGGTACCTGCAGGCGCTTGCCAGGTCAAATTGATTCCCGTCGACGTGATACCAGTGCTAACCAGGTTTGTGACTTGGCCTGGTACGGTGCCACTCACAGTTGTAGCCGCCGAGATGGCAGCAAAGGTGATCGATCCACTCGAGTAGCTCACGCAAAAGATTGAGGCTGATTGCCATGGCGCTAACATCAAAACTCCGCTCGAACTCACGAAGCCAGAGCCGAGCGTCAGGTTGGAAGTGGTCGCGTTGATAACAGTGCACTGAAAGCCGCTACCCGCGTTGTTAGTAGGCGGGCTGAGCGTCACGGGCTGACTGCAGATTAGAATTCGGCCATTATGCACTGTCGAATTGAGGGTCGTATTGATTACCACCTCTACCACTGGGATTCGGTAGGTTGACAATTTGGTTTCAATCCACGCCCAAATCGTACCAAAATTTTGCTCAACCATGATATTGCTGCCCTGAGCAGCCCATATCTTATCAGTATCACTTACAGGACCAGCAGCCTGGGCCTGGTCAATCGTTATGCCCTCAATAAGGTTACCATAAGTAATTGCACAGTTCGAACCGGCATGAGTGACAGCCACTAAGTCCTGCGATGCGAGCGCAGAAACAACCGGTAATCCGCTGATCGCACTTCCGGACCCGCTTGCGCTAACTGTCGAGGCGACTGCCGTGGTTGATATGACGCCATTGGGGTCTATGATTACATTCTGTCCGGCGGAAAAAAGGCCGCGAAGCAGGGTTGCTTGCATGAGCATCGGACTTCCCTGGTTGGATATCACCAGGTCGGACTCGGCGGATAGTTTAGTTGCAGTCGGAAATGTCGCGTGATCTAGCCCATTTGCGACAAGCGTCCCGGTGGACAGGGTCAGCCCGATCCCAAGGTCAATCTGCTCCGGACCGCCGGCCCCGATACTCGTTCGACCTAAAAGGGCAGGCGATTGCACGATGATCGCTGGCTGTGTGGACGCCAACAGCGCCCCGACCGATATCGCCCGTGCCGCGCCCCCTTGGCTTACCGGTATCTCATCTGCCGCGGAGACCATATTTGAAGGAGGTAGCTGCGATATTGTTGGCATCTATCATCTCAACTTGAAAATAGCTGGTGTTACGCCACCGCTAAGCGATAACCGCCGCACCGTTGCAGGAGGATATCCAGTGCTGACTGTCAAAAAATACTTCCACGCCGGTTCCGGACCCGGCGGCTTCGCTCGGCTTCCTTCCATTAGATGCGAAGGCCTTCGCACCGGCCGAAACACCGGCAGGAAGGTTCGCAACTGTGTAGGACGGCAGCATAATGGGACCCAAAAATCGAGGTGATACCGCGTTTGTCCAGAACACTTCATGCCAGAACGAAACACCGTCCGAGACAATATGATATCGATCATTGGTATGTAGAACGATCGGGCCAGAATCGATGCCATCAGACCCGCTTGTCAATATGCTAACAGATGCAGTTCCCGTAACAGAAAACGTGAATCCCGTGCCGGCCGCGACCGTATTTGCTCGGGGTAGCGTGATGGAATAAGGAGAAGTGCCAATGAGGATCACGAAGTTGCCGGAAACATAGTTTGGCAATGTCGCGGAGGCTGAGTATACATTTACCCATCCGACCGAGATACCCTTTCCAACGGCATATGAAAGACTGCCTTGGTTCCATCGAAGGGTATTGGTAGCGCTGTCGAATGCTAATCTATTGCTGTTAGTCCCCTCAAAGGCAATCGCTTGACCCGCCGACATTTTAATGACCGGCGCATTATTGATCTGTTGGGCATAAGTTGTATCGAGGACAGCATTTGAAAACGGAACTCCGACGCCAATCACCGTCTTTGCGCTACCCGCGGAACCGGCGCTCAAATAAACCCCGATAATGTTGGCGACTTCGACAGCAGCACCAGCGAGATTATGCTGACCGATCACAAGGCTTTGTACGGCCCTGCTGTTGGCATCGTCATGACCATTACCAAACCAGTCCATTTCGACAGTGAGGGAGGCGTTCGTCGCGCTCGACGGTTGACCGGTAGTGTCGCTATACTCGATACATGCAGCCCAGAGTTGTGGTTGTGGAAGAAACGTTCCATTAGGGCCGGTGGTTGCAGATTGACGAAGTGTCTGAATGTAGCGGCCAACATGTTGAGCTGGTGCCGTTGAACTTGGGGTTTGCGTTCCGACCTAGACCAAACGGTCAAGGCCACCCCAAACATAGTTTCCTGGGCTGCTATATATAATCGTGTCTGCGCGAACGTTTGCTATCACAGCACCATTCGGGCCACCGCTGTGATTTACGATATAGGACGATTGGTTAACTGCGAAATCGTTGGTCTGAGAGGCTCCCTGAGATGTTGCCAGTCCAGAGGGAGTGTTCCAACAACAAACCCAGGTAGCACAAAAGAAACCGGAGCGCCCCCGTTGGGATCCCGGAAGCGAGTGGAGTGCCGTCGGATAGCGACGTTCCGT
This sequence comes from uncultured Alphaproteobacteria bacterium, assembly GCA_963790515.1. GTDB lineage: Bacteria > Pseudomonadota > Alphaproteobacteria > Acetobacterales > Acetobacteraceae > Rhodopila. Next base: position 271,922 of record CAWBPF010000010.1, read on the forward strand.
CGACGATCCATTTGACCCGCTTCGTAAGCGCGATCCCCCATGTTCCAGGCTGCTGTATGACAGTGGTGCCATTCGGGACATAGATCGCTGAACCGGCTGTGGCAGCTTGATATGCTGCCTTAAAGGCGGCGGTATCATCTGTTACGCCATCAAGTCTGGCGCCGAATGGTGGCAACGCCAGGTTGATGACCCCTGCAGCGTTCGGGTTCGCGTCGACATACGACTTGGTCGCTGCCTGCATCGGCGCTGTCGGTGCACCAGCAAGTGTGAGCGCGCCGCTGAGCGTCCCCGCGCGAGGCAGCACTGTTATAATTTGGTTGTCTACATACTGTTTTGAGGCGCTGTGAAGCGCTGCCGTAGGACCTGCGGCCAGGGTTAAGGCACCGCTGAGAGATCCGCCGGTAATCGGCAAGGTTGCAGCAAATCGTGTGTCGACATCAGACCTACCGTGGCAGCCTGACCGGGAGCGACTGGATCTGCGCTGAGAGTAAGCGATCCCGCCAGGGTCCCACCTGTCCGCGGCAGCGACGTTGATATCTGCCCATCGACGTAGCTCTTTGTAGCTGCCTGAGTTGGCATGGTCGGATCGGAGGCTAGGATTAAAGCTC
>CAWBPF010000011.1:0-200340 GCA_963790515.1 uncultured Alphaproteobacteria bacterium
GGCACCGACAGCGGTGTTCGGCGGAGTGTCGAACCAGGCTGACCCCAGCCTGCGTTCACATCCAGCCCAGCCGCTGCGTCCGGATCAGAAGCCCGTTCACGCACAATCATTAAAACTACTTGCCAAATCCCACCGAAATTGCTAAGAACATAATATGAACAAAACGGTGGCCGAAGCATGAGCGACAATCCGATGGACCAGATACCCGCGTTTGACCGGGTCTCCATCCGTGCGGTGCTGGTAACCGACGGACAAAACCCGCAGGCCGCGCTCGCCGAAGCCGGCATCTTCGATCCCATTGCCCTGCCGGTGGTGATGGGCGACGAACCAGACCTTTCCGGCGGCATCCTGGGTGACGGAATCACGCCGAACCTCATAGGCGTTCTGGAAACGGAGCAGCAGGACGCGTCCGATCCAACTCCCCCGCCGCAGCCAGCCCGAGGCCAATCCGATGATGCGCAACCGACCAGGGCAACAACGGGGATGTTGCCGCCAGCGTTCGGCCTGCGGTCCCTCGCTCCCATCAGGAACCGACAAAGCTAAAACGGTTACTTTCCAAAATATAATGGAACCGACGCTGGACATACCATTCCGAACGGCCGTTAACCGTTCCTAAATCATTGGTCGCTAGTCACGGCTGGTGTGTCCAGGAGGTAAGCGTCAATGATCGCTTTGGCGGTTCTCGCAGCAATCTTGCTCGCTCTCGGCGCGCTCTATGTCCACGACCGTCGGCAGACTGCCCACACCATCCTGCGCAACTACCCGATCATCGGCTATTTCCGCTATTTCGCCGAAACCCTTGGCGAGTATATGCGACAGTACCAGTATCTGCCCGACTGGGCCGAACGCCCCTTCAACCGTCTGGAACGCGCCTGGGTCTACCGCTCCGCCAAAGGCGTTTCCAACCTGCGCAGCTTCGGCAGTGAAAACGTCCCGTCCTTCGTCTTCCGCAACGCCGCTTTCCCGGTGCTGGACGAAGAAAAGCGCCCCTATCCCGGCAAGCAGATCGGCATCAGCGAGGGCCCCGGCGCCTGCCGCCATCCCTACCTCGCCCGCAGCTTCTTCAACATCAGCGGCATGAGCTATGGCGCACTCAGCCACGCCGCGGTGTCGGCGCTGTCGCGCGGGGCGAAGGTGGCCGGTATCTGGATGGCAACCGGCGAAGGCGGTCTGGCGCCGTACCACCTGGAAGGCGGCTGCGACGTCATCATGCAGATGGGCACGGCGAAATATGGCGTCGCAACCCCGACGGCACCCTGTCCCTAGCAAAGCTGCGGGAAATCGCCGCTCACGAACAGGTCCGCATGTTCGAGGTCAAGATGGCCCAGGGCGCGAAGCCCGGCAAAGGCGGCATCCTGCCGGGCGCCAAGGTAACCCAGGAAATCGCCACCATTCGCGGCATACCCGTGGGTCAGCGACAGCATCAGCCCCAACCGCCACCACGATATCGGCAATATCCGCGAACTTGGGCAGTTCGTTGAACGCGTCCGCGGGCGTCACCGGCAAGCCGGTCGGCGTCAAGTTCGTCGCCGGCGATACCGAGTTCCTCGAAGGCTGGTTCGAAGACTGTGTTCTCCACCCGGAAGGTTGTCCCGACTACGTGCAGGTCGACGGCGGGGAGGGCGGCACAGGCGCGGCCCCGTCCGCACTGATCGACTATGTCGGCCTGCCGATCACCATCGCCCTGCCGATGGTTACCGCGGCGCGTGAACGACACAAGCTGGAGGACCGTATCCGCATCATCGCCTCCGCCAAGCTGATCACGCCGGACAAGGTGGCGTGGGCGCTGTGCATGGGGGCGGATTTCGTGTCTTCGGCGCGCGGCTTCATGTTCAGCCTGGGCTGCATCCAGGCGATGAAATGCGGATCCGGTCATTGCCCGACCGGCGTGACATCGTCAGTTCCAAGACTGATCGCCGGGCTGGATCCGACCGACAAGGCAGCCCGCGTCGCCCGCTATGCCCATGCAGGTGCGGGAGGAGGTGGAGATCATCGCCCACTCCTGCGGACTGACCGACGCGACGGGATTCCGGCCGAAGCACGTTACAGAAATCGAGCGTGGCGTCGGCGGCTTCCGCGCACCGCAGGGCAGCGACTAAGTTCCCAGCCGCCACGCGTACCTGTACGTCCGGTTCGCGCTCGTCATTGCAGCCATCGGTATAGCCGACCGGCTGGAAGCCATGCCTCTCATAAAACGACCTGGCTTTGGCATTCTGCTGGAACGTCCACAGTGACAGCCCGTTCGGGCTTCTCGCCTTGGCCGCATTGAGTAGCGCCGTTCCGATGCCGCGACCCTGCCAGGCCGGCAGCACATACAACTGCTCCAACTCCGCCCCGACCAGTTGCATATATCCGACAATCTGCCCCGCGCTGCGGGCCACCCACCACCCATCCGGCCCATCGCCCACAGTACTGGCGAACCACGCCCGGGTCTCGGCATCAGTGAATGGACGCGGCAGATCAGGCAACGCCGCGCGCCGTGCCGCCAGATGGATTTCAGCTATCCCCAGGCCGTCTGCGGGTTCCGCCTTCACAAGCACGACTTCAGCAACCATAGGAGCATCCATTTTTGTGAACTCAGAGGCCATGACCAAGGCCCGATCATCGCATCGGCACCGGCCCATTGCCAGGACTGGCGACGTCTCCGTCTCATGCATGTCGGGGCGGCGTTTGAAATCGATGACCACCCGCCCCATTTCGGCTAGACCGCGTTCCTCTACGCCGAGGGGCTGATGAACAAAATCGCCGATTTGCCGGACGCCGACCTGCATGCCCTGCACCGGAAGGTGCGCGCCGACTACGACGCGTTCCGGGCACGCGGCCTCAAGCTCGACATGACCAGGGGCAAACCGGCGCCAGACCAGCTCGACCTGGCGAACGCCATGCTGACATTCCCCGGCAACCGCGATTTCCACAGCGAAGCCGGCGACGACGCCCGCAACTATGGGGTGCTGCAGGGCCTCCCCGAAGCTCGGGCCCTGTTCGCACCAATGCTCGATGCCCCGCCGGCTCAGGTCGTCGTCGCCGACAACTCAAGCCTCGCGGTCATGCACGACTGCATCGTCTGGGCGCTGCTGAAAGGCGTTCCCGGGTCCGATGAGCCATGGGGCAAAGCGCCTGCGTTCATCTGCCCCGTGCCAGGCTACGACCGGCATTTCGCGCTGTGCGAGGAATATGGCATCCGCATGCTGCCGGTCCCGATGACCGGGCACGGTCCGGACATGGATGCGGTCGAGGATCTCGTCGCCGACCCGTCGGTCAAAGGCATGTGGTGTGTGCCAAAATACTCAAACCCGGCCAGCGATGTCTATTCCGACGAAACCGTCGCCCGCTTGGCCGCGATGCGTACCGGCGCGCCGGACTTTCGCCTGTTCTGGGACAACGCCTATAGCGTCCACCATCTGACCGAACGTCGGCACGCGATCGCCAACATTCTCGACGCGACGCGAGCAGGCCGGAAATCCGAACCGAGCCTTCATTTTCGCCTCAACCTCGAAGATCACCCTGGCCGGCGCAGGGTTGGCCTTCTTCGCTTCCTCACCCGCCAACGTCGCCTGGTACCTGGCGCGCGCCTTCAAGCGCACGATCGGGTCAGACAAGCTGAACCAGTTGCGCCATGTCCGCTTCCTGAAGAACGAGGCCGGGCTGATGCGCCACATGGACGCCCACCGAGCCTTGCTGGCACCAAAATTCGCCGCGGTGCAGGCCGCATTGGACAACCGCCTCACCGGCACCGGCGCTGCTGACTGGGCCCGCCCCGAAGGCGGCTACTTCATCAGCCTGAACGCCACGCCCGGAACCGCGAAGCAGGTCGTCTCGCTGGCCAGGGACGCGGGTCTTGCGTTGACCGCGGCGGGTTCAACCTGGCCGCACGGACAGGACCCCAACGACAGCAACCTGCGCCTGGCGCCGACCTTTCCATCGCTGGCGGACGTCACCGCCGCGTCGGAGGGGATCGCCATCTGTATCCTGCTCGCCGCGATCGAAAAGCGACGCGCGACCCAGGCATCCTAGACCCAGATATCCTAGGCTCACGCATCATAGGTCGCAGGCTCAGAAAGGGATCTCCACCTCCAGCCGCCAGCGAAGCGTCCCGTTGGGGGTCGCCTGGGTGGCGCCGAACAGCCAGCCGAGTTCGTACTTGATCTTCCCTGCCTTTCCCAGGCCCAGCTCATACAGGCTAAGCGAGCCGACGCCGACCGGCCCCACGAGCAACTGCTGTTGCGACAGGCGCGGTGAACGGCCCAGCACGCCCGCGTCACCATAGATTTCGACCGCCGGTGACAGCGGCGTCCACAGGTTCCAGCGGCTTTGCCAGGCATAGGTGAAGTCCAGACCTTGCGTCGTCTGGTTCGGTCCCAGTTGCCGCGTCACGAACAGGTTCAGAAGATGCGAGGTGCGGCCGATATCCTTCCCGATCACCGGCCCAAATGTGAGCTCGTTCGGACCCGAATGCCGCCCGGTCGTGAGCGACTGGCCGTATTCGGCGTAGAAACCCAGATCGGCGAACTGCTCGCCCGGTTCGGTTAGCTGGAACATGTTTTCGGTAACGACCGCGTCGAGCAGCGTCGACTGGCTGAAGCCAGGCTCACGGTTGAAGCCGAACTCGATTTCGGTATGCCACCAGGGCGTCACCCCCGTGCCCAGTTCGATCGTGTAGCTCTGCGATCCGCTGTTGTCCGGCAGGTGATCGAACGAAGCGGCGCCGTTATGCTCGATTTCCCACGCCCCGTAGTCGATCTCGTACGGAGACCGGAGATGAAAGTCAGCATGCGCTTGCCACGGCGTCAGCAATCCCATCGCCGCAGCCAACCCCAAGACCAGGCGGTTCACTTCGCGACCATCACGCCGCGGGCGGTGTCCTGATGAAAGTCACCGAAGAATTTATACTCGCCCGGGTCAAGCGGACCCAGAAACACCGTAATGGTCTGGCCCGGAGTCACCAGTTTTTCGCGGTTGAGGTCGGTACTCTCGAACTCGTCGGCGGTGTCGTCGGTATTCTGGACGTGCAGGCGGAATTTGACGTGGGCGGGAACCTCAATACGCGCCGGCTCGAAGCGATGGTTCCGGAATACCAATGTCGGCGGATCATCCGCGCGCGCCGGCTGGCCACCCGTCACCATCGCCGCCACCGCAACTGCCGCGGCACTGACCGCCCGCGGTCGGCTTATCGCCCGTGAAATCACTGCAAGCATCACCAAGGTGCCAATCCAGGCCAGCAACTGTATGCCCGACGGGCGTGCCGAATAGCCCACCAGGGCGTGCAGTGCCCGGCCGGCCAGGCTGTCGTCAGACAGCCAACCGCTGGTGTCCCACAGATGCTCCCCCCAGGCCGGCAGCAGATCGGCAGCATGCAACGTTGCGGCGGCCTGCCCGGCCATCCCGGCAGCAAGCAATGCAATCAGGCCATTGGTCACCTTGAACAGGCGGTGCAGCGGGATGATCACCAGGCCCCGATACAGCAGCCACGACAGGGCCGCGGCCAGCAGCAAACCAGCCACGCTCCCGGACACGAGCGCAGGCACGGTGGTGTGCGAACCGGCAACGACGCCGTACAGGAACAGGACGACCTCGGCGCCCTCCCTCAGAACGGCAACGGCGACGACCGCCCCGAGTGCAGCCAGCGAACGCTGCCCCAACCGCACAGCCTGACCGACCGCCCGGAATTCAGCGGCCATCTGACGTCCGTGATGCGACATCCAAAGGATGTGCCAGCTCAGCATGACCACCGCGAAGCACAGGATAGCAGCGGTGAATACTTCCTGGCCCGCACCTTCGAATGCGTCGGACAACGCAGCCGCAAACGCCGCGACCAGGATCGCGCCGGCGGCACCCGCGCCAATCCCGCCGGCGATCCAGCGGCCGCGACCAACGACACCCTGGGTCGCGGCAAGGACAATGCCGACGATCAGGCCAGCCTCCATGGCCTCTCGAAAGACGATGATCAAGCTGACAAGCATCAGGCGGTTCCCGTGATCTGCAAATGCGAATGACTTGCAACAATGCACCTATACACCGTCGGGACCGATCGCCGCAAGAGGTGCTAGGCCGTAGATGAAATCAGAATTTAGGCATCTGCAAGAGGAACGACCAATCGGGACCCCGAGCAGGCGCAGGGCAATGCCCACGGCCGTCCCACACACGGTGCTACATAAGCGATCGCATGACGAAACTCGCCACAGACTAAAGGCACTTCTGTCCGTGCCAAGTCCTCTCCAAGTAAACTGGGAACTATCAACCGATCTTGCGAGTGACGAAAGTCTCACGTCAAAAGATTTGGCGACAACCCGAAAAATCGGCATACTCACGGATGACGCCGACCGGTGCCACGTGGCGTACACCCGGGTCTAAAAGAACAATCCTGACAATAAACAGGTCCCCGGCCAGTATAACAAGGGAGGATTTCATGGCGGTCTCAGTTGAATGGGAAATCAAGGCGACAGAATTCGCCAATTGCAACTGCAATTATGGTTGCCCGTGCCAGTTCAACGCCCCTCCCACGCACGGCAACTGCCACGCCGTAGTGGGATTTCAAATCCACCAGGGCAATTTTGGCACCGTTCAGCTCGATGGATTGCGGGCCGCTGCGATCTACCGCTTTCCCGGCCCGATCCATCACGGAAATGGCGAAATGCAGCTCATCATCGACGACCGTGCCGACGCGCCGCAACGCGACGCGCTGGAGAAAATCATGTCCGGCCAGGAAACCGAAGACATGGCCACCATGTGGTGGATTTTCAGCGCCATGAGCCCGACGAAGCTACCCACCACGTTCCATCCCATCGACTTCACAGTGGACGTGGACGCGCGTTCCGCGAGGCTGCAGGTCCCAGGTGTGATCGATGCAACAGGCGAACCGATCCGCAATCCCGTGACCGGCGCCGAGCACCGCGTGCGGATCGACTTCCCGCACAGCTTCGAGTTTCATCTGGCGGAAGTCGGCAGCGGCACGTCCAGGACCACCGGACCGATCGCGCTCGATCTGAAGGACAGCTACGGCCAGTTCGCACACCTCCATCTTAGCCACAAGGGACGCATGAACTAGGCCCGCGGCCAATGTTGAACGCGCTGCTGCGCCGTGACCATGCACTCGTGCTTGCCGGTCTGGCCGCCGTGACCGTGCTCGCCTGGGCCTGGCTGCTGATGGGCGCCGGGATCCAGATGGATCAGATGGACATGGGCGATGGCCAGATGATGGCGATGGCGCCGCCTTGGACAGCCGGTTACGCGGCGCTGATCTTCCTGATGTGGATGATCATGATGGCGGCGATGATGTTGCCCAGTGCAGCGCCCGCCATTCTGCTCGTGAGTGCCCTGACCCGCGACCGACGCGAAGGGCGCGCCATCCATTCAAGTGCATTGTTCGCGCTGGGTTATCTTGCGGTCTGGGGCGCTTTCAGCGTGATCGCCACCGGCCTGCAATGGGGTCTCGATGAAGCCGGCCTGCTTTCCGAGACCATGGCCACCACCAGCGCCATCCTCGCGGCGGCGGCGCTGTTCGCGGCTGGCGTTTATCAGTGGACCCCGTGGAAGCAGGCCTGCCTGCGTCATTGCCGGTCCCCGTTCGAGTATCTGACGAAGTATTGGCGTCAGGGTCCCCTCGGTCCGGCCTATGCCGGAACGCGGCACGGGATGTTCTGTCTCGGATGCTGCTGGATGCTCATGGCGCTGCTGTTCGTCGGCGGCCTCATGAACGTGCTCTGGATCGCGGCCCTCGCGCTTCTGGTCATGATCGAGAAGTTGTTTCCAATTGGCCCCCGCGTGAGCCGATTGACCGGTACAGCGCTGATGGTCTGGGGAGCGATCGTCTTGCTCAATTCCATCCGGGGCATTTAAGGCCCTGTCGGCGATCGGAGGCACGTCACCCCCCCGGCACAGCAAGGTCGACCTGGCGCTAACAGGTTAGCTGGCACAATGAGCCGTAGACGCTATGAGCTGGAGCGTTCTGACCGATTGCGGTCAGTCTGATACCGGCGGCCCGAAAGGCTGATCGGTACGCGTACGAAGTTGGCGGGCGGCCGCGTATACGCTCTAAAACTCTGCCGCGCGCAACAACCGCGCCAGCTTGTCCAGCACCGCATTCGCCAACCCGGGTTCCGGACCGGTAAAAAATCCACGTGCGATGTCCAGATACTCGTTGATCACCACTTTCGCCGGCGGCCCGTCCGTCATCGACAATTCTGCCACCCCGGCCCGCATCAGCGCCCGCAGCACCGGATCAATCCGTCCCAGCGGCCAATCCTCCGGCAAGGCGTCAACCAGCATCGGGTCGATCACATCCTGCCGCCGCACGGCCTCCCGCACCACGCGGCTGAACAGCGGCACTTCGGCATCAGGGATCCGGCCATCCTCGAACCCGTCCTGACCTTCCAGCACACCCAGCCGATGCCGCACAAACTGATCGATCACCGTCTCCGGGTTATCGCCGGCCTGCTCCGCCTGGAACAGCGCCTGCACCGCGGCAACCCGCGACGCCGTCCTGGTCCGGACTTTGGGTGGACGTGCCATCAAGCCGCGCCAAGATGACGGGCCGCGTTGATCTGCAGCAAAGCCGCAGCGGCCGCCTCGGCTCCCTTGTTGTGACCGTCCTGGCTGGACCTGGCTTCCGCCTGCTCGATCGTGTCGCAGGTCAGCAAACCCGTGCCCAGACAAATCCCGAATTGCAGAGCGACGTTCATGATCCCGTCCATCGTCGCCTTGCAGATAAAATCGTAATGGTCGGTCTCCCCCTTGACGATGCAGCCCAGCGCAATGAACCCGTCGAACTTGCGGCTGCCGCGAAGCGCGATGCGGATCACCTGGGGCAATTCATACGCGCCCGCCACGTCAAGAGTATCAGCCGTTGCGCCCGCCTCACCCAGAATCCGATAGGCGCCGGCGGTCAACCCATCCACCACGTCACGGTAGTAAGGCGCCCGCACGATCAGCAGATGCGGAGGCGCCCCCTGCGACATTCGGCGCCCGCGGCAGTTCAGCGTCTTGCGTGCTCATCCTTCGTAATCCACGCCAACAACGTTCGGGATCGGCCGCTGCTCGATGATATTCAGGCCGTAGCCTTCCAGTCCGATGACGGTACGGCGGCGGTTGGTCAGCAGAATCATGTTCTTGACCCCAAGGTCCAGCAGGATCTGCGCCCCGATGCCGTAGTCCCGCAACTCCCGCTGCGGTCGAGGCGCGCCCGCCGCCAGCATCCCGACCCGTTCGGCCAGCGCCGTGGCACGGTGCTCGCGGATCAGCACCAGGATGCCGCGCCCGGCCTTGCCGATCATGTGCATCGCATTGTGCAGCGCGATCCAGTGCGGCGAGCCGGTCATGTCATCCAGCAGATCAACCGCATGCATGCGCACCATCACCGGCTCATCCCCGCTGACGTCGCCTTTGATCAGGGCCAGATGCTCCTGGTACTCGACCGTGTTGGCGAACACGACCGCCCGCCAGTCGCCGCCCGCGGGGTGCTGATACGCCCCTTCCTCCACCTTCCGCACCAGCCGTTCGGTCAGCCGCCGGTGCGCAATCAGGTCGGCGATCGTGCCGAGTTTCAGGTTATGGTGCTGGGCGAACGTCACCAGGTCCGGCAACCGAGCCATGGTGCCGTCGTCGTTCATGATCTCGCAGATCACGGCGGCAGGCGTAAGACCGGCCTTCCGGGCGATATCGACTGATGCCTCGGTATGGCCGGCACGGACCAGCGTGCCGCCCTCGCGCGCCAGCAACGGAAACACATGCCCGGGCGTGGTGATGTCGTCGCGGGTGCTATCCGGGTTGATCGCCACCGCGATCGTCTTCGCCCGGTCCGCCGCGGAGATGCCGGTCGTCACCCCCTCCCGCGCCTCGATCGACACGGTGAACGCGGTCTGGTGCCGCGTGCCGTTCTGCTGGCTCATGAGCGGCAGGCCCAGCTTCTCAACCCGCGCGCGTGTCAAAGCCAGGCAAATCAGGCCGCGGGCGTGCCGCGCCATGAAGTTGATCGCATCGGGCGTGGCGAACTGCGCCGGGACCACCAGGTCGCCTTCGTTTTCGCGGTCCTCGTCATCGACCAGGATGAACATCCGGCCGTTGCGGGCTTCCTCGATCAGTTCCTCGGCGGAGGAAAGATATTGCGACAGCTCCGCGGTCGACGAACTTCTCGTGCAGGTTTTCCATCAGGCGGTCTCCGCCAGGCGAGCCACGTAGCGCGCGAGGGTATCGATCTCGATATTAACCGGGTCGTTCGGCTGTCAACGTCCCGAATCCCGTGACCGAAGCGGTGTGGGGAATGATGTTCACCCCGAAGGTATCGCCCCGCACCTCGTTCACAGTCAACGATACGCCATCCACGGCGACGCTGCCTTTGACCGCGATGAAGCGGGAAAGCCCTGGCTGGGACACGAAAAACCCAACGTGTGGAGGCATTTTCCGGGGTGGCGGAAATTGTCTGTTCCGACCGCGTCGACATGGCCGGAAACCAGATGACCGCCCAGCTCGTCACCGACCCGCAGCGACCGTTCCAGGTTGACGCGTGACCCAACCGTCCACGTGCCCAGCTTGGTATGGGCCAGGGTTTCGGCGGACGCATCGACCGCAAACCAGTCGGCGCCGAATTCCACGGCGGTCAGGCAACAGCCGGAGCACGCGATCGACGCGCCCAGCGCCACCGGCGGGTTCGGACAGAAAGGCGGCGGGCGTGTCGATCACCAGGCGCATGTCGCGCCCCTGACCGATCGGTTCGATGGCTCGGATCTGGCCAAGGGCGGTTATGATGCCGGTGAACATGGTCTTTGCCTTTTGTACTCGCTCAACATGTCGTTGCCGATCGCAATTTGGCAATCCCGCGTGAACCGAGGCATCTCGTCAAGTCTCTCGATTCCGAAAGCCTGAACCGCGGGCCAGCCATCACCGCCCATGATCGCGGGCGCGTGGAACCAGGCGATCCGATCGACCAGGTCGGCGCGTAACAAGGCCGCTGCGAGCTGTCCGCCGCCTTCCACCAGAACCCGGGTCAGTCCGGCAGCCCCGAGCGCCTGTAATCCCGCCGTCAGATCGACCCCCGCGGAGGAGCGGGGAATCTTGATCACCCTTGCGCCGATATCCGCGAAGGCATCCTCGCGGGCGAGGTTCGTGCCGTCGCGCACCAGGAACCACGTCGGAATCTCAGCCGCTGTCGTCATCAGCCGTGACGTCAGCGGCGTTCGCAAATGGCTGTCGGCGACGATACGAACCACGGATGTGGGACGAAAACCCGGAATGCGACAGGTCAGGTCCGGGTTATCCGCCAATACGGTGCCGACCCCGACCATAACCGCATCGTGCCGCCCACGCATGGCATGACCCAGACGGCGCGCTTCCGTCCCGGTGATCCACTGGCTCTCCCCGCCATGTGTCGCGATGCGGCCATCCAGTGTGGAAGCAAGCTTCAAAGTCACCATCGGCCGACCGAGGGTGACGCGGTGGTTGAAGCCGATCAGCGTTTCCAGCGCTTCTGCCTCCAGCAGGCCGGTTTCCACACTGATGCCCGCGGCCTCCAAAGTCGCCAGCCCCTTGCCGTTGACGCGGCCGTCGGGGTCGGTCGCCGCAACGACAACCCGGGCGATGCCGGCAGCGATCAGCGCATCCGTGCAAGGCCCGGACTGACCCCAGTGACAGCACGGCTCCAGCGTGACATAGGCCGTGGCGCCCCTGGCCTGTTCGCCCGCCATGCCGAGTGCAATCGGCTCCGCGTGCGGCCGTCCCCCGGGTGCGGTGAAACCCCGTCCGACGACGCGGCCGTCACGGACAATGACACAGCCAACCGAAGGATTGGGCCACGTCGTGCCCAGGCCTCGGCGGGCGAGGGCCAGCGCGGCGCGCATGTGGGCAAGATCGGCGGCGCGCATGTGGGCGAGGTCGGCGGCGCGCATGTGCGGGAGGTCGTCGGTGCTGCGTGTCATTTGCCCGCAGCTTATCCGAAGCGGGCGCCCGGGCGAAACCACACGCCGCATTTCACATCGGGGTACGCCGCTGCAGCATCTTATCCGCATCCTGTTGCGTGTGCAGATCGCTTGGCACCAGCACCCATTTCGCGTAGTCGCGCTTGCCCCGCAAATAGCCCTGCACAACGTCGAAGATGTATTTGCCGGTGTTGGACTTCAGCTCGACCGACGCATTGGCGTCACCGGCCACCATGGCGCGAAAGATACCCGGCACGCCGTCGACCGAGATCGTCAGGACGTCCTGGCCGGGACGCAACCCGGCTTCCCGCATCGCTGCGATGGCGCCGAGCATCATGTTATCGTTGTGGGACCAGACCGCGCAGACGTCCTTCAGGCGGTCAGTCGCCTGGATGAATCGCGTCATCACGCTGTATCCGCCGTCTTGCGTGAAGTCGCCGTTTTCGGAGCGGATGATGCGCATATCCGGAAACAGGGCGATGACCGAGCCGAAGCCTTTCTTGCGTTGAATAGCAGGCGCGGACCCGACGGAACCCTGAAGTTCGACAATAGCGCAGTGGCCGCGGGTGGCCTGGGCCAGCCACGCGCCGGCGAGGCGGCCTTCCAGATTAAAGTCCGCAGCGATGCGGGCGACGAACAAGGCCGGGTCGGCGTCAACCGCGCGGTCGGCGATAAAAACCGGAATATTGGCCGCTTGCGCTTCCTTGAGGACGGGTGTCCAGCCGGTGACCACGACCGGTGCTATGACGATCGCGTCCACCCTTTCTGCGATGAAACGGCGCACATCGGCAAGCTGGCGTTCGGCATCATTCTGCGCGTCGGCGAAATGCAGATCGATCTGGCGGAGTTTTGCCTCCGCCTTGATGTCAGCTGAGAATGCGGTGCGCCAATCGCTTTCAGAGCCGACTTGGGAGAAGCCGATCGTTTGTGCCATGGCGGGGTTTGCCGCGGCCAGCGCGGCGAACAGAACGGCGCCGATCAATCGGAACATGCGATAATCCTATGCTGGAGCCGGCGTGATCCAGCATAGGAGGGAAGCATTAGCGATTTGTTAAAAGCCGGCCTCTAAAAACACCGGCATGGAAAAGATCTGGCCAGCAACCACGTCGGGCGCCGATTGCGACTGGGGAACACGACGCGTGGGCCGAGGGTTCCTGAACCCGTTCTGGCGTTGGCTGCGGTCGGCCCATACGGTGTTCGTGCCCGGTACAGACCACGAAGCCGGATTGAACGCGTCGGCAACGCCGCATCCGAGAACGGTGCGAGCGATGACCTTCCTGGCCGGCCTGGCCGCCTTGACGATTGCCACCATTGTCCCGGTCTCCTGGTTCCTGGCGGTGCACGCCGGGCTCGATGGCGAGATCGGCCTGAACGTTCATATCTTTCTCGACCGGGTCGAGGACGCCGCGCGGGAGAACCCCGTCCTTTGGAACGCCCTGGCTGATAGCGCCGCACCAGTCGATCTTAGCCAACTGGATATCGCGCGGCCGCTGGACAGCGGGGACTTCAGCACAACGCCGGAACGGCGGCGTGTCCTGTCTTCTGGCGGACGCATCGTGATTGAGACTGCGACAGCGGTACCGCCCGCATGGCCGTTGCTGACCACAAGGCTGACCGTGCATGACAGCACAACGCGGCTGGGGGATGTTGAGGTCGCACGCTCGCTCCGGCCAGCGCTGGCCAGCACCGCTGTGGCCGCGGTCGGGTCCGGCACGTTAGGGTTGCTGATGTTCGTGCTGCTGCGAGTGGCGCCGTTGCGGATGCTCCGCGCGGCAATCGAGCATGCCTTATTCGTTTCGGCACACGACATGCTGACCGGCCTGCCGAACCGGCGGCTGTTCCAGGATCGGTTGGATCAGGCACTGCTGCGCTCGCGGCGGGACGGCACCGTGGTCGCATTGTTTTATCTGGATCTGGACCACTTCAAGGTCATCAATGATGTTCTTGGTCATCCGGCCGGGGATGTCACGCTGCGGACCGTTGCGGACAGGCTGCGCGGGTGTTTGCGGGACTGCGATACGCTCGCCCGGCTGGGTGGTGATGAATTCGCGGTCATCATGACGGAGCTATCGCAGGGCTCGGAGGCCGGCATTCTGGCTACCCGCCTGATCGACACGGTGGCGCCGCCGATCGATCTGGACGGCACCAAGCGCCAGATCGGCTTGAGCATCGGCATCTCCTTGGCCGATCCGAAGGAGGCTGCTTCGGCTGGGCTGCTCATGAAGCAGGCCGACATCGCGCTGTACAAGGCAAAGGAAGCCGGGCGTGGCTGCCTGCGCTTCTTCGAGCTCGAGATGAACGAAAAGCTGCGACAACGTCACGATATGGAGGACGACCTGCGTCGGGCCATCAGTGAGGGTGGGCTGGTGCTGCACTACCAGCCGCAGGTGGATCTCCTGACCGGGGACGTGACCGGGGCCGAGGCGCTGGTGCGGTGGAACCGTCCCGGGCACGGCTTCACCCAGCCCGGCGAGTTTATCGGTCTGGCGGAGGAGACGCGCCTGATCGTCCCGCTGGGTGCGTGGGTGCTGGCGGAGGCCTGCCGGCGGGCGGCCAGCTGGCCGGGGGACGCGCGTATCGCCGTCAACGTCTCGCCGATCCAGCTGCGCAATTCGGACTTTTGCCAGACTGTTGCCGAAACGTTGGTGCTGAGCGGGCTTGCCCCGTCGCGGCTGGAACTGGAAGTGACGGAATCCGTGTTGATGCACAATACCGAGGCGGTCCTGGGCACATTGCGTCGTCTTCACGAAATGGGTGTGCGGCTCGCGATGGACGATTTCGGAACGGGCTATTCCAGCCTTGGCTACCTGCAGAAATTCCGCTTCGACAAGATCAAAATCGACCGAAGCTTCATCGCACGCCTGGATGGCGACGCCGACGCGCAGGCGATTGTCGCCGCAATCATCGCCATGACAAAAACCCTAGGCATCCGGGTTTGCGCCGAAGGGGTGGAGTCAGGCGCGCAGGCAGACACCTTGCGGATCGCCGGCTGCTCCGAGGTGCAGGGCTATTACTATGGCCGGCCGCTCCCGCTGGAGGCGTTCGAAGCCATGCTGACGCGGGCGCGAACCGCTGACCAGGACGAATTGCGATCGGATGTCGCCTGAGACCGGTCACTCCTCCGCCACGGCGCCGAGTCCGCCGACGAAATCCTCGAAATCCTTCGCCTCGCGGAAATTGCGGTACACGCTGGCGAAGCGGACATAGGCCACCTTGTCCAGCTCCTTAAGCGTATCCATCACCAGTTCCCCGATCTGCTTGCTCGGGATGTCGCTGTCGCCCGAAGCTTCCAACTGACGCACGACCGAGTTGACGATCCGCTCGATCCGTTCCTCCTGGATCGGCCGCTTGCGCATCGAGATCCGGATCGACCGGGCCAGCTTGTCGCGATCGAACGGCACCCGGCGGCCGTCGGCCTTGATCACCGTCAGTTCGCGCAACTGAACCCGTTCGATCGTGGTGAAGCGTTGCCCGCAGTTGCCGCAGAACCGGCGCCGGCGGATAGCGCCGTTATCCTCGGTTGGCCGGCTGTCTTTCACCTGGGTGTCGTCGAAACCGCAGAACGGGCAGCGCATGACGGATTATCGCGCCGGATACAGCGGGAACCGAGCGCAAAGCTGCTTTACACGTGCCCCAACGGTCTCTTCCACCGCACCGTTTGCGCCGTCATTGGACCGTCCAAGCCCTTCCAAAACCTCATTGATCATGAGACCAATATCCCGGAATTCCTCGACGCCGAAGCCCCGCGTCGTGCCGGCCGGGGATCCCAGGCGCACGCCGGACGTAATCGCCGGTTTTTCCGGATCGAACGGGATGGCGTTCTTGTTGGCGGTCATGTGCGCCCGTTCCAGGCTGGCCTCCGCCGCCTTGCCGGTGACCCGCTTCGGCCGCAGGTCCACCAGCATCAGGTGGCTGTCGGTGCCGCCGCTGACGATATCCAGCCCCTGCTGCTTCAGCGTCTCCGCCAGCACCCGGGCGTTGTCCTGCACCGCTTTCTGGTACAGCCGGAACTCCGGCCGCAGCGCCTCCCCGAACGCCGCCGCCTTGCCGGCGATGACATGCATCAGCGGGCCGCCTTGCAAACCCGGGAACACGGCCGAGTTGATCTTCTTCCCGAGGTCCAGGTCGTTCGTCAGGACCATGCCGCCCCGCGGGCCGCGCAGCGTCTTGTGGGTCGTCGTGGTGACGACATGGGCGTGCGGCAGCGGGCTGGGGAACAGCTCCGCCGCCACCAGCCCGGCAAAGTGCGCCATGTCGACCATGAAATACGCGCCGACCTCGTCCGCGACCTTGCGGATGCGCGGGAAATCGATGAAGCGCGGATAGGCCGACCCGCCGGCGATGATCAGCTTCGGCTTTTCGGTCCGGGCGAGGTGCTCAAGTTCCTCGTAATCCAGGATGCCGTCTTCCTTGCGCACGCCGTACTGGACCGGGCGGAACCATTTGCCGGACAGGTTGGGCGCCGCGCCGTGGGTCAGATGGCCGCCCGCG
The DNA here is from genome assembly GCA_963790515.1 of uncultured Alphaproteobacteria bacterium. Lineage (GTDB taxonomy): Bacteria > Pseudomonadota > Alphaproteobacteria > Acetobacterales > Acetobacteraceae > Rhodopila. Next base: position 16,398 of record CAWBPF010000011.1, read on the forward strand.
GCGAGGCTCATGCCCAGCACCGTGTCGCCCGGCTGCAGCAGCGCCAGGAACACCGCCTGGTTGGCCTGCGCGCCCGAGTGCGGCTGCACGTTGGCGAACGCGCAGCCGAACAACTGCTTCGCGCGGTCGATCGCCAGGTTCTCCGCCACGTCGACATAAACGCATCCGCCATAGTAGCGCCGGCCGGGATAACCCTCGGCATATTTGTTGGTCAGCACCGAACCCTGCGCTTCCAGCACGGCGGCGGAGACGATGTTCTCCGACGCGATCAGTTCGATGCCGTCCTGCTGCCGGTGCAACTCGGCGCGGATCGCCGCGGCGAGTTCCGGATCGGTCTCCGCCAACGGCGCGGAGAAAAAACGCTGGGTGCTGGCGGCGGTGCTATGCTGGTTCATCGAGAATTTCCAAGGGGGTTGTACGGTTTCGGTTTCCGCTCATCCTGTAGCATGGGGTACAAGGGGCACAAACCCGAACTGTTGTATGCGAATCCGCCGGTGGTTCAGATTGGCTCAATGCCCCTGCCTATAAATGTCACTCTCTCCGACCTCGCCGCGACGGAAACGCTCGGTCGACATTTGGCCTCCGTCGCGCGCGCCGGCGACTGCATCCTGCTGGAAGGACCGCTCGGTGCCGGCAAGACAGCCCTGGCCCGCGCCTTTCTGCGCGCCGCGGCGGGCGATCCCGACATGGAGGTGCCAAGCCCGTCGTTCACCCTGGTGCAGATCTACGACACCAAAATCGGACCGGTGTTTCACTACGATCTATGGCGACTGGATGGACCCGATTCGCTGACCGAACTGGATTGGGAGGATGCGCTCGACGCGATCGTGCTGGTGGAATGGCCAGACCGGCTCGGCCCCCTGCGGCCAGAACGACGCATTGACGATCACCCTGCGGCTCGGAGACGGCGAAGCCCGAGAGGCCACGCTGACCGGCTGGGAACAGCGCCTCACCGACCTCACCAGCAAAAGCGAACCCCCCATATGAACCGCGACGAACTGATCGCGGTCTTCCTCGCCCGCCACGGCTTCGAGCCAAGCGCCGTCGAACCACTCGCCCAGGATGCCAGCTTCCGCCGCTATTTGCGCATCCGCGGCGCCCGGCCCGCTGTGCTGATGGATGCTCCGCCGCCCGAGGACGTCCGCCCCTTCCTCCGCATCGCCGCCCACCTGCACGCCGTCGGCCTGGCCGTCCCCGCCATTCTGGCCGCCGACGAAGCCCGCGGCCTGGTGCTGGAAGAAGACCTCGGCGACGACCTGCTGTCGGTGCTCCTGGATCACGGCGAGCCACCCGATCCGCTGCTGGATGCCGCGGTCGACGCGCTGGTCGTCATGCAGCGCGCGCCCCGCCCGAAGGTCTGCCGGCATGGGATGCCACGATGATGGCCTCCACCGCGCTCGGCACGCTGTTCGACTGGTGGTGGCCGGCCAGATTCGGCGCACGCGGCCCCTGAGGCGGCACGGGACGATGTCGCCGCCGCGCTGGCAACCATGCTGCGAACCGGTCGCCGCCGGCCCGGTCGGCTTTGTCCATCGCGACTACTTCGCCGGCAACTTGCTCCGGCTGCCCGGACCATCGGGTCGGGATCATCGACTTCCAGGGCGCCGCCATTGGCCATCCGGCCTACGACCTGGTTTCGCTGCTGCAGGACGCCCGCCGCGACATTCCCCAGGCGTCCCGCGCAGCCGCGCGCTGGACCGGTATCTCGCCGCCCGCCCCGAACTGGATGCGGCGCACATTCCGCGCCGCATTCGCCGCCTGTGCGGCGCAACGGCATCTTCGGGTCGCCTGCCAGTGGGTAAGGCTTGCCCTGCGCGACGGCCGGCCGCAATACCTCGCCCACGGGCCGCGAACGTGGCGGCTGCTGGACGATGCCTTGTCCCAACCAGCCGCCGAACCGCTGGCCGCCGCCCTGGACCGCTGGATCCCGGCTGCCGCGCGCGGCAACCCGCCAGGACTGTAGCAGCATGACCGTTATCGCCGCATTCCGCCATGGTTCTGGCCGCCGGCCTGGGGACCCGCATGCGGCCGCTTGACCGACACCACCGCCAAGCCGTTGCTGATGCTGGGCGGACGCACGCTGCTGGACCACGCGCTGGACCATCTGGTCGATGCCGGCGTGGAAACCGTCGCGGTCAACGCCCACTGGCAGGCCGACGCGGTCGCGGCGCATCTGGCGCAGCGGCCGCCGCCGCCCGACACTGTCCTGCTGCGGGAGGAGCACCTGCTGGAAACCGGCGGCGGCGTGCGGGCTGCCTTGGCCGTCCTGGGCGCCGACCCGTTCTTCGTCGTCAACGGCGACGCGTTCTGGCTGAACGGGCCGATCTCGGCGCTGCTTCGCCTGGCGTCGCGTGTTCGACGATTCGGTCGACGGCGTGCTGCTGGTGCATGCGGACATCCCACGTGCACGCCGATGTCGGCCTCGGCGACTTCGCGCTGGACAAATGGGGCAAGCCGCGCCGCCGCAAGGAGCGCGAGGTCGTGCCCTACATCTACGCCGGCGTGCAGCTGATCCATCCACGCCTGCTGGCCGGCATGCCGGAGGGCGCCTTCAGCATGAACCGGGCCTGGGACATCGCCCTGGCCGCCGGCCGGCTGCGCGCCGTGGTGCATGACGGCATCTGGTTCCATCTGTCCACCCCGCCCGATCTGGCGGAAGCCGAGCAGATCCTGGAGGCGCGCTTCACCGGCGACGCGCGTTGGCCGTGGCGCTGAACCTCTTCACCGTTCCGCCGCACGTTCCGTTCCTTGATGCGCTGGCCACGGCTGGCTCGCCCGCGGCGACGACCCGCTGACGGTCAGCCGCGGGCCTGATCCTGCTGCCGACCCGCCGCGTCCGCCCGCGCCTTGGCCGAAGCCTTCCTGCGTGTGCGCAACGGCCGGCCAATGCTGCTGCCGCGGATCACCGCGCTCGGCGCGCTGGACGAGGCGCCGCTGGCGCTGGCCGGCGCGCTGGATCTGCCGCCGGCCGTCGAGCCGATGCAGCGCCTGGCGGCGCTGTCCACGCTGATCCTGGCGATGAAGGGCGAGGGCGGCGCGCCGCGCACCGCCGACCGCGCCTGGCTGCTGGCCCAGGAACTGGCGTCGCTGATGGACGAGGCGGAGCGGGCGGGCATCGATCTCGCGGAACGCCTGCCGGATGCCGCCGATCCGGAATACGCCGCGCACTGGGCGCAGACGCTGAAGTTCCTGCACATCGTCACCGACGTCTGGCCGGCCTGGCTCGCCGAGAACGGCGTGATGAACCCCGCCGCCCGCCAGGTCGCGTTGCTGGAGGCGCAGGCACAGCGCCTGGGAGGCCGAACCGCCGGACCATCCGGTGCTGATCGCCGGCACCACGGCCGGCATTCCCGCCGTCGCCGGCTTGCTGCGCGTCGTGGCGCGGATGCCGCAGGGGCAGGTCGTGCTGCCGCAGCTGGATCTGGGTATGGACCGAGGACGCCTGGGAGGCACTGGAGGCGTCCCACGCCCAGGCCGGTCTGGCCCGCTTGCTGGCAGACCTGGATGCGACACGGGGCGACGTGCGGCCGTGGGACACCGACACCGGAAGCGCCGTTCCGCCGCACCCGCTTCGGCCTGCTGTCCCGCGCCCTGCTGCCGGCCAGCGCACTGCACGACTGGATGGACCGGCGGCCCGGTCGCCGTTGGACGGGCTGTCGCGGCTGAAGGCCGCCGACCAGCAGCAGGAAGCCCAGGCCATCGCCCTGGTGCTGCGCGATGCGCTGGAAACCCCAGGCGCCCGCGCCGCACTGGTAACGCCGGATCGCGACCTGGCGGCACGCGTCGCCGCCGCGCTGCTGCGCTTCGGCATCGTCGCCGACGACAGCGCGGGCGAGCCGTTGGCGGACACGCCGCCCGCCGTGTTCCTGCGCCTGCTGGTGCGCGCCGTCGCCGAGGAACTGGCGCCCGTGCCGCTGTTGGCACTTCTGAAGCACCCGCTTTGCGGCGCTGGCATGAGTCCAATTGCCTGCCGCGAAGCCGCACGAACGCTGGAAACCCTGTGCCTGCGGGGACCCCGCCCGAGCCCATGGCATCAGCGGCCTGCGCCTGCGGGTGGACACGAGTGCCGGACCGGACTCGCCGGCCGCTGCGTTCCTGTCACGCCTGGAAGCATGCCTGGAACCGGTTCTGCGTATCGACTTCGGCGATGGAGATCGCTCCGGCCGAGGCCTTTGCCGCCATCATCGAGGCCGCCGAACGACTGGCCGCCACCAACGACACGGCCGGCCCCGTCCGGCTCTGGGCGGCCGAGGAAGGCGAGGCCCTCGCGACCCGCCTGGCCGAAATGCGCGACGCCGTCGCCATCATGCCCGATCTGCGACGCGGCGTGCTGCCCGGGTTGCTGGACGCGGTCCTGGAAGGCGAGGTCGTCCGCAGCCGCCGGGCACTGCGCGGACGCGGCGGCGTCGAGCATCCCCGCATCTTCATCTGGGGCCTGCTGGAAGCCCGGCTGCAGTCCGTCGACCTGATCGTGCTGGGCGGTCTGGCCGAGACGGTCTGGCCGCCGATGGCCGAACCCGGTCCCTGGCTGTCGCGGCCGATGCGGACCAAGGTCGGCCTGCCGGCCCCCGAGGAGGCCGTCGGCCAGGCCGCGCACGATTTCCTCGCCGCCTGCTGTTCGGCGCCGAACGTGGTGCTGTCCTGCCCGGTGCGGCGGGACAACGCGCCGGCGGTGCCGGCGCGGTGGCTGACCCGGCTGGATATGTTCCTCGGCCGGCACCGTCCGGTCGGCGACGCCGTCAGCCAGAAACGCCTGCCTGAACATCCCGGCCGTCGCCTGGGCCCGCGCCATGGACCTGCCCGACGGTCCGCCCGATCCCGGTCAAGCCGCCGCACCCCCGCCCGCCGGTCAACAAGCGCCCCCGCAAGCTCAGCGTCACCGCGATCGAGACCTGGCTGCGCGACCCCTACGCGATCCACGCCCGCCATATCCTGCGGCTCGCGGCGCTGAAGCCGCTGGATGAGGCGACCGACGCCTCCGACTACGGCTCGATCGTGCACGACGGCCTGCATCGCTTCCTGCGGGAGCACGGCGCCGACTGGCCTGCGAACGCCGACCACGCGCTGCGCGCCGCGCATGGCCCAGGCGCTTGGCGACGCCGGATTGCGGCAGGCGCTGCAGGCATGGTGGTCGCCGCGGCTGGACCGCATCGCCGACTGGGTGGCCCAGAACGGAGACCGAACGCCGGTCCATCCGGGCGCCGGTGGCGATCGCGACCGAGGCCGAGGGCGCGATCGAACTGCATCGTCCCGGCGGCCGCTTCCGCCTGACCGGACGCGCCGACCGGATCGAGCGTTATGCCGACGGCACGCTGGCGATCCTGGACTACAAGACCGGCTCCCCACCCACGCAGAAGGAGGTCGATGACGGCCTGGCGCCGCAGTTGCTGCTGGAAGCGGCGATGGCCGCGGAGGGCGGGTTCGGTGCAGAACTGCACGGCATCACAGGCGAACTGATCTACTGGCACCTGTCAGGCGGCCTGGACCCGGGCAGCGCAATGCCGCTGTTCAAGAAGAACCCGGCCGACATTCCCAACGCGGTGCTGGATGCGAAAGACCGCCTGTGCGACCTGATCGACGCGTTCGACGAGCCGGAGCGCGCCTATCTGTCGCGCCCGCATCCCGGGCTGGCGCCGCGTTTCTCCGACTACGAGCAACTGGCCCGGGTCGCCGAATGGTCGGCGGCAGGGGACGGCGATGAGTGAATCGGCAGCCCAAGGGGCTGACCGGCCTGCGCGCGGGGTTGGCGGGGCGGCCGCGCGCAATCAACAGGCCTGCGCGCGGGGTTGGCGGGGCGGCCGCGCGCAAGGCCAATAAGACCGCCGCACGAGATTCCTGCATAGGCTCAGATTTGGCCCTCGAATTGCTCTGTCGTCGAACGGCAACAGAACTGCGCAATAGTATCTAATAAGGTCTGGTCGACACACCCGAAGACAGCTCTCGGGCGAAAATAGGCAACCCCCAGCCTCAACAGACCGCAGGAATGCATACACCGGGTGCCGAAACCAATTATCCTGCCACCCATGTCGAGTTTCCTCACCGAAACCATCCCGACCGAAACCGCCCGCGAGCGCGCCAACCGCGAGCAACTCGCCGCCTCCGATCCCGCCGTTTCGGCGTTCGTCGCCGCCTCGGCCGGGTCGGGCAAGACCAAGCTGCTGACCGACCGGCTGCTGCGCCTGATGCTGACCGGCGCCGCCCCTGAACGCATCCAGTGCCTGACCTTCACCAAGGCCGCCGCCGCGGAGATGGCGCTGCGCCTGCAACGCACGCTCGGCCGCTGGGTCACCATGCCGCCCGACAGGCTGGCCGCCGAACTGACCCGGCTGCACGTCGAGCCCACCGAAACCGCCTGCCATGCCGCCCGGGCCCTGTTCGCCAAGGTGCTGGACCTGCCCGGCGGCATGCGGATCGGCACCATCCACGCCTTCAGCCAGTCGCTGCTGCGCCGCTTCCCGCTGGAGGCCGCGATCTCCCCGCATTTCCAGCTGGTCGACGACCGCGACGCCGACGACGCGCTGACCGAGGCGCGCGAGGACATGCTGGCCAGCGCCGGCAGCCCGGCGATGCAGCATGCGCTGCGGACCCTGGCCGGCCTGGCCTCCGCCGAGGCATTCGGCAGTCACGTCAAGACCCTGCAGTCCGACCGCGCACGGCTGCAGGCGGCGCTGGAGCTGGGTGACGATCTGGAGCGCGCCCAACGCCGCGTGCTGGGCGTGACCGCGCCCGGACGAGGAAGCGCTGATCGCCGCGGCCGTCCAGTGGCTTGGCGAATCGGCGCTGCGCGACGCGGCCGCGGATCGTCGCGGCCAGCGGCCCCCGGCCGTGGCGTCAAAGGCGCCGCCGCGATCCTGGACTGGCTCAGCCAGGAACCTGATCGCCGCACCGGCGAATTGGTCCGATTGGTGCGACCTGTTCCTGAACGCACAGGCGAGCCACGCGGCGACACGGCGCTGGTCGAACAAGGCGCTGTCTGCGAACAACGACCCGACCTGCTGCACCGCTACCAGGAAGAGGCCGCCCGCATCCTGGCCGTCGAGGACGCCCGCCGCGCGATCCGGCTGGCCGCCGTGTCGGGCGCGTTGGCGGCTCCTGGCCGGCCCGGTCGCCCAGGGCTACGCCCAGCGCAAGGACGAAGCCGGGCTGCTGGACTACGACGACCTGATCGACCGCACCCGCGACGCTGCTGTTCGATCCCGGCGCCGCCTGGGTGCTTTACAAGCTGGACGGCGGCCTCGACCATCTGCTGCTGGACGAGGTGCAGGACACCGCGCCGCAGCAATGGCGCATCGCCCACTGCGCTGACCGAGGAATTCTTCGCCGGCGCCGGCGCGCACGCGACCGCACCCGCACGGTGTTCGCGGTCGGCGACCGCAAGCAGTCGATCTACTCCTTCCAGGGCGCCGACACGGCGGAATTCGACCGCTCGCACGACGAGCTGGCCCGCCGCGTCCGGACCTCGGGCCAGATGTTCAGGGACGTCGGGCTGGACGTGTCGTTCCGCTCCACCGCGCCGGTGCTGGCGCTGGTGGATGCGGTGTTCGCCGATCCGCTGGCGCGTCCCGGCGTCGTCGCGCCCGGCGAAACCCTGACCCATTACGCCGATCGCGCCGGACACGCCGGGATCGTGGAGCTCTGGCCGCTGGCGCCGCGGCCCGATCCGGCGCCGCACCGGCCCTGGACGGTGCCCGAGCAGAACCAGTCGCAGACCTCCGCCCGCCAACTGCTGGCCGACACCGCTCGCGGACTGGATCCGCGACCAGACCAGCGGCTCGGTCGCTGCTGGAGAGCAAGGGCCGCCCCCTGACCGCCGGCGACGTGCTGATCCTGGTCCGCCGGCGCGACGAGTTCGCCCGGGCGCTGGTGCGGGCGCTGAAAACCCGCGGCGTGCCGGTCGCCGGCCTGGACCGGATGGTGCTGACCGACCAGCCCGCCGTGCAGGACCTGATGGCGCTGGCGGACGCGCTGCTGCTGCCCTCGCGACGATCTGACCTTCGCCTGCCTGCTGACCAGCCCGCTGGGTGGCCTGACCGACGACGAACTGTCCGAACTCGCGATCGACCGCCACGGCTCGCTGTGGGACACGCTGCGCGACCGAGCCGACGAGCGCCCGTCATGGCGGCGGGCAGCGGATTTCTTCGCGACACTGCTTGAGCCGCGTCGACTACGTCTCGCCCTACGCTTTGTTCGCCGAAGCCCTTGGTCCCCTCGGCGGCCGCGCCCGCCTGTTCGCCCGGCTTGGGCCAGAAGCCGCCGAACCGGTGGACGAGCTGCTGAACGCCGCGCTGACCTATCGCCGGCCGGCACCCGCCGTCGTTGCAAGGCTTCCTGCACTGGCTGCGCCGATCCGGCGCCGAGGTGAAGCGCGAAGCCGAAGCCGCCGGCAATCTCGTGCGCATCATGACGGTGCATGGCGCCAAGGGCTTGCAGGCGCCGCTGGTGATCGTGCCGGACACCTCCGCCTTGCCGAAGGACGATGGCTCGATCGTCTGGGCCGACGACACCCTGACCGACCGCGCCGTACCGCTTTGGGCGCCGCGCAAGGAGTTCCGCTGCGCCGCACTGGACCGCCTGCGCACCGCCGCCCGGCAACAGCAGATGGAGGAACACAACCGGCTGCTCTACGTCGCGCTGACCCGGGCCGAGGACCGGCTGCTGGTCTGCGGCTGGCAGGCACGGTCGGTCAAGGACGAGTGCTGGCACAGCCTGGTTCGCCGCGGTTTCGAGGCCCTCGGTGCCGAGCGCGAACCATTCGGACCCTGGGAAGGTGAAATACTGCGTCTGCAGGCAGACCAATTGGTCCCAGCCGAGATCGCACTCCACGCCGCGCCGACCGACCACGCCGGGGACCTGCCCGCCTGGGTCGGCGCCGCGCCGGACTGGATGCCGCAACCTCCGCCGCCGGAACCCCCACGGCCAACGCCACTGGCGCCAAGCCGGCCGGAGGGTGTCGAACTAGGCCCCGTGCCAGCTGCCGAATCGCCCCTGGCGCAGCGAGACCCCGCGGGCAACCGGTTCCGCCGTGGGCAGTTGATCCATTCCCTGCTGCAGCACCTGCCGTCGGTGGCGGCCTCGGCGCGATGGGACGCGGCGATGGGCTTCCTCGACAAGCCCGGGCATGGACTGCTGGCTGATGAGGCCGAACAGATCACCGAGGAGGTGCTGGCGGTCATGGCCCACCCCGATCTCGCCCCGCTGTTTGGCCCCGGCAGCCGAGCCGAGGTGCCGCTGACAGGGGTGATCGGCGATTCGGTGGTGGGCGGACTGGTTGACCGCCTCGTGGTGCTGCCCGACCGGGTGCTGGTCGCGGATTTCAAGACCAACCGCCGGCCTCCGGCCCAGGTCGAGGCAACGCCGGTGCTGTATCTGCGGCAAATGGCATCCTACCGGGCTGTGCTGCGGGCGATTTTCCCGGACCGGCAGGTGCGGTGTGCCCTGATCTGGACACGCGAGGCGCGGGTTACGATGCTGCCCGGGGTCATGCTCGACCCGCATGAGCCAGGGGCGTCCATGGCGAAATCCGGAGCCCTGTGAACGTGTGGACTGGAATGCCAAAGACGCAGCTTGACCGGATTGTCGGCCGGTCCCACCTTTCCCGTAACTTTCATCTAAGGATCGTACAATGGGCGCTAACACGGTTGCCGTAACGGACAAGAGCTTCGCCACGGATGTGGTGGAGAAAAGCAAGACCGGCCCGGTCTTGGTGGATTTTTGGGCGGAATGGTGCGGGCCCTGCAAGATGATCGGCCCGGCGCTGGAAGAACTCGCGAGCGAGTTCGCCGGCAAGCTGACAGTCGCGAAGGTGGACATCGACAACAACCCCAAGTCGCCGAATGACTTCGCGGTACGGGGCATCCCCACGCTGATCATGTTCAAGGATGGCATGCCGGTTTCATCTCAGGTGGGCGCACTGCCCAAGAGCAAGCTCAAGGATTGGATCGCCGGAAACCTTTGATCAGGCTGACAAAGAAAACCCGGCGTCATCACTGGCGCCGGGTTTTTCGCGTCAAGTTGGTTGCTGATCAGATCGCTCGTCGGCCGACGATGGCATGGTAGAGAACCAACACCACAACCGCTCCGATTACAGCGACAATGACGCTGTAGATGTTGAACCCGGTGATTGGCTCGGCGCCGACGAATGAAAACAGAAATCCGCCGACAAACGCACCAACGATACCAAGGACAATATCAAGAACAAGCCCTTCGCCAGTCTTGTTGACAAGTTTGCTGGCGATGAAGCCGGCGATCAATCCGAGAACGAGCCAGGCGATAATAGACATTGGTTACTTCCTTCTGTTTTGACGTGATCAGCCCCGGCTCGGGATGAGCGAAGCCAAGGCGTAGGCAAGACCCCCCGCGACCAGCAACGAAATCAGCGGCTGCTGTTCAACTTTGTGGGATAGCGTGTGCGTCGCTTCCCGCGCTTGCCCGACGGCTTCGCTGTAAGCGTCGTGGGCATCACCGGCGAGTTGACGCGCTTTCTCCTCAAAAATAAGCGCCGTAAGCGCCAATGTGACCAAAGCCAGGAGTGACTTCATGGAATATCCCCTATTTCCGCCGCTGCCACCGATACCGCTGCCGGATGTTCGGCGGGCAGAGCCGTATGCGGAGACAACGCTTCGCTGAACTACCGGATGCGTTGCGACGATCAGCGAACCATCAAAAATGCGATCGATTGCACCAGTGCAACAGGTCTACCCACCATCGGTATGTCTGCGGACAGCCCATACCGCGTAAAACAGTCTGATCGAACATTGCGAGCGGCGCGAAAAATCACCAGTTCGTGCGAAAAGATAGAACATTGAAAATACAAACCGGTACGCGGTTTACACAATCCCGGCATCGCATTCGGCACAGGATTGCGGTTTCGTCAGCCCAGCTATTGCCACCGTCGTGAAACAGCTTCTGTTCTGGGTTTGTTTAGGGCAGTATCGGGCTCCGCGGGCGCAACCCGCGTCACCGGACTAAACGCCGCTGCTCACGACTGGCATATCTGCTCGACCGGGCGCCAAGACAGTCTCGCCGGAGCGGCATCAGTCAGGCTGAAAGTGGTCTGGGGTGGCGTTGTTCGTCAGCTTTCCAGCACACCTCGAACCACGACGCGAAGTCGATAGCAGTAACGTTTCCATAGGGCGCGAAACGCTCGACATGGCCCTTGATCAGATCGGGTTCCAGACGGTCGATCGAGCCGGCGGCATGTTCGCGGTTCGCCTCCACAACCCAGAGCAAGGTGTTGGGACCAAATCGGCGAAGCGTGTTCAGCAAGGGTTGGATCTGGTCGCGGTGCGTCGTTGACGCCGACTTCCACACCCAGGTCTTGTCGCCGGCAGCCAAATCCTCCAGCAGTTTGCGGCGTAGAAAACGCAGCCGGGTTATCTCCCGCGCGGACTGAACCTCCGGCTCGACCTCGTGTTCGGCGATGCCGGTATGATACCAGAATTCGTAGATGCTATCTTGCGCGATCAGTTCGCGCTGACCGGCGATGCCGTCCGGAAAGACCGTTACTGTCCCAGATTCCCCAAGCCCGTAAAAATGGCGATCCAATCCGGCGACCAGTCTTTCGATGCGGAATTCCGGCGGCACATGGAAGCCATTGAACCGCAACAGCCCCAACGGCTCGATGTTCGCTTGGCGTTGCACGAGACCAAATTCACAGTTGTCACCGAGGCTTTCAAAACTAAGCATCAATTCGTCGATCGGTCGGCTGCGCAGGCTTTGGGCGGTGGCAATGGAACCACCCACCGGAATCGCTGTACCAGAAAATCGACCTGTAACGCGCGCCGAAAGTCGGGCAAGTCGTTGTGAGACAAGACCAAGATCAACATCCCACAGTCTCGGCTGGCCGGATTGGATAACGGTCTCGAACAGGTCGCCCCAGTAATCAACCTGCGAAGCCTGGGCGAGCCGGTTGAACAAGACGTTCTGGTGATGCCGAGGCATCCATTCCCAAAGCAGCGCACCCGGCCGGCAGAACACCACGTCGGCCAGACCTGGCCCGAGCGGACCCATGATCGCATCGGCATTGCGGAATAGATTGACGCGATCGGCGGTTGTCAGTCGCTCGCGATCGACAATCGTGACACCCCAGCGCTGCAGCAATTCCAGCACCGCACCTCTGTTGCGGATTGGCCCGCAATACGGATTTTCGTCGTCCACGTATAGGACTTTGCGGTCGGTGCGGTGGGACGGGACGGCCTGCGAGATGCGGGCGAATGTATCTTGCGCACTCAGGCAAATATTGAAGCTGGTCGAGCCATTAAGAAAGTCCGAGTATTCGACGCTCGGTACACAGTATTTCTTCCCCGCAACTGGTGAAAACCGAGAAACCCTGCCGTGGCCCAAGAGTGTCAGCAAATCCTCTTGCCAGCATGCTAAAGGAGGCAGCATCAGGCGGACATCGCGCGTCCGCGTGCGGCGCAATGACCAGTCAATGACTGGTAGGCACTGCGTCAGCCAGTGCTGATAGCCTTGATGGGCATTGTTGTAGCCGAAGACAAAATCTTCATCTTCACCAAGCGGCGTCAGCTGGGCTTCGGGCGCGAGGCGCCGCGGGGCGTTGGCAGGCTCAAAGTAATCCGTCCCGGGAATTGCATGGCCATTCAAGAACAGAATAAGCGTATCGGCGTCCAACACCACATTTTCGAAAGTATAGTTTGCCACGGTCGTCGAGATGCCCAGGGCTCCGAACGAAAGACCGCCGGAATGGTTTGCCAGAGCATCGCCCAAAGCAATTGTGGACTGACCACGAAACAAGCAGGTCCGCTCGAAAAAGCGGGTCGTGACCGCCGCCGCGGAGAGCGAAGCAGGGGCAGCGTCCCGCGATCCGCCGGCAGCCGATATGAGCGGTTCGGTAATGGTAATGAACTCCTACCGACAACCCCGAGCGGCGTCGGCGCGACCGTGCCGACCCGGATGGGATGGATGGCTAAGAGGCACCGGCATCCCGTTTCAGAACCACCCCGGCGAGGTAAAGGCTGCCGCAGATCAACACCCGGGCGGGTCCGTGTTGGGTGCTGATTTTGCTCAAGGCATCTGCGATGCGCGGGCCCGGGCGGGCGATCCCGCCGGACGCCTCGACAATAGCTTCGACCGAGAGGGCGGCGTGCTGATCAGGCTCCTGCACCGCCCATACTGTGGTCGCGTGCGGCAGCATCGGACGCAGGAATTCCGCCGAGTCCTTGGCCTGCTTCATGCCGACGACCAGATGCAACGGTTTGTCGGACCAATCTTGCAGATGATCGGCCAGGACAATGCCAGCGCCAGGATTATGGCCGCCGTCGAGCCACAGTTCCCATCCCGGCGGCAGCATTTGCGAAAGGTTGCCGTGCAGGCGTTGCAGTCGCGCCGGCCATTCGGCGCGGCTCAGCCCGGCCGGATTGGCGGCCAAGCCAGCGGCCAGAAGGGCAGTCAAGGCGATGCCGGCATTGTCATGCTGGAACCGCCCGGGCAGAGATAGCGATGGTGCATCCATGATGCCGACCGCGCTGCTGTAGCGGAACCCGGTGGGGATCGGGGCAATGTCCCAGTCCCGGCCGCGCAGCAGGACCGGCGAGCCGGTTGCAACGGCGTGGTCAAGCAGGACCCGGCGAACGTCGTCCGGCTGGGCACCGATGGCGACCGGAACACCGGCCTTCATGATCCCGGCTTTCTCCCAGGCAATGACATCCACGCTCGGCCCCAGCAATTCGCGGTGGTCCATCGATATCGAGGTGATGCCGCAGGCGGCGGGCGCTTCGATGACGTTGGTCGCGTCGCCCCGGCCGCCGAGGCCGACTTCCAGGATGCAGAGATCAGCCGGCGTTGTCGCGAACAGGTCGAAAGCCGCGGCGGTTATGACCTCGAACACGGTGATCGGGGCGTTGTCGTTGATGCGCTCGATGCGCTCCAGGGTGGCGATGAGGCGATGGTCTTCCACCAGGGCGCCGGCCACGCGGATGCGTTCGTTGAAGCGCACGAGATGCGGGGATGTATAGACGTGGACGCGAAGCCCGGCCGCCTCGGCCATGGCGCGGATGAAGGCGCAGGTGCTGCCTTTGCCGTTGGTGCCGGCAATATGGATCACCGGCGGCAGTTTTCGCTCGGGTGATCCCATGCGGTCGAGCAGTACGCGAAGGCGGTCGAGCGTGAGGTCGATCAGCCTAGGGTGCAGGCGTGCGAGGCGGGTGGTGATGCTTTCGACGATGTCGTTCACGCGGCGGCCTGTTGTTCCTTCTGGGTCAGCAGGCTGATAACCCGAGCGAGGGTGGTCTTCATGTCGGTGCGCTTGACGACCATGTCGATGATGCCGTGTTCGAGCAGGTATTCGGCGCGCTGGAAGCCCTCCGGCAGCTTTTCGCGGACGGTTTGCTCGATGACCCGGGCACCGGCGAAGCCGATCAGGGCACCGGGTTCGGCGATCTGGATATCGCCCAGCATGGCGAAGCTGGCGGTCACCCCGCCGGTGGTTGGGTCGGTCAGGATTACGATGAACGGCAGGCCTGCGTCCTTCACCATGCGGGTGGCGATGACGGTGCGCGGCATCTGCATCAGGCTGATCGCGCCTTCCTGCATGCGGGCGCCGCCGGACGCGGTGAACACGAGCAGCGGGACTTGTTGCAGGACCGCAAGCCGGGCGGCGGCGACGATGGCGTCACCGACCGCAGCACCCATGGACCCGCCGATGAAGTCGAATTCCATGACCGCGACGACGCATTTCTGGCCGTCGATGGTGCCGTGGGCGACGGTGATCGCGTCCTCGGTATGGGTCTTCTCTCGGGCTTCCTTCAGGCGGTCGGCGTAGCGTTTGGTGTCGCGGAACTTCAGCGGGTCGATCGCCGGCTTGGGGAGTTCGATGCGGGTGTAGGCGTTCTCGTCAAACGTCCAGTCCAGGCGTTCCGTCGACGAGGCACGCATGTGATGGCCGCAATGGGGACATACCTTGCGGCTGGAGGTGAGGTCGCGGTGAAAGATCATCTGCTGGCACGCCGGGCACTGGTGCCAAAGGTTGTCCGGCACGGATGACCGGGTGAACAGCGTGCGGATTTTGGGTCGGACGTATTCAGTGAGCCAGCTCATGCGCGGGTGGATAGCCGGGGCCGGTTCCGGGAGCAAGCGCGCGTCACACGGGGTTCACATGCACCCAGCCTGGGTGCTTGGTAATTTGCCCGGATATTCAACGACGGAGCGACATCTTGGCTCGGCATCAGCAGAATATTGGGTTGCGGAACCCCGACGGTTCGGGGCGTGGGGAGAAGCGGCATGTCTCGGCGACGGTGTCGAGGGTGTTTCCCGACCGGGTGTCGCATGACGGAGCGGAACACCAGCATATCTGGATCGATGCCCTGCAGGCGTTGGATGGCGGTGCGGATTACGATGATGATGTGTTTGTCGCGATCCGCGTGACCGAGGGCGGGATTGGGACGGATATCCCGTTCGAGCAGGGCACCTCGGTGGAGATGCAAGGGCTGCTGATCCCCGCTGCCCGGGCGGAACCGGGTCCGGACAACGAGGGATTGCCGGTGCTGCATTTTACCCACCGACCTGTGGGGTTCGTGAAATATGAAGGCGAGACATACGAGTAAGCGTACGACGAGTAGGCGTCTGGCCGGTAGGCGTTTGGGCAGGCGGCGGACGGTAAGGTGTCATTCACCCTTGGCGCCGCACTGCCGCGGCCAGTCCACGAACCTGATCGAGCACTTTGTCCACGGCGCCGGGTCTGGCCTTTCCTTCGGGGTCCAGATTGGCTGACAGCGTGTCGATCAGCGCGGAGGCGACGACCGCGGCATCGGCGATGCGAGACGCCGCGCCGGCTTGTTCGGGGGTGCGGACGCCAAACCCGATGGCGATCGGCAGGTTGGTGGCCTTGCGGAGGCGGGGGATCGCGGACTCCAGATGCTCGACGGTTGCGCTGCTGGTGCCGGTGATGCCGGTGATGCTGACGTAGTAGACGAAGCCGGAACTGCCGTTCAGGACATGCGGCAGGCGCTCGTTGTCCGTGGTGGGGGCGACCAGGCGAATGAAATCGAGGCCGTTGGCGTTGCTGTAGGGCAGCAGCAGGTCGGCTTCCTCGGTCGGCAGATCGACGATGATCAGGCCGTCCACGCCATGCAGCTGCGGCATCGGTGCAGAAACGTTCCGGACCATAGGACAGAATCGGGTTCAGGTAGCCCATCAGCACGATCGGCGTGGCGTCGTCGGTGGCGCGGAAGTCGCGCACCATCGTGAGGACGTCGGCGACCTTGACCCCGGCGGCGAGGCCGCGTTTGCCGGCGGCCTGGATGATCGGGCCATCGGCCATCGGGTCGGTGAACGGCATGCCGATTTCGATCAGGTCGGCACCCGCTTCGGGCATGCCGCGCAGCAGCGCCATCGACGTGGCCTGATCCGGGTCCCAGGCTTCCAGGAACGGGATCAGTGCGCCGCGGCCCTGGCGCTTGAGGTCGGCGAAGCGGGCGGCGATGCGGCTCATAGCTTGACGCCCAGATGTTCGGCGACGGCGAAGATGTCCTTGTCGCCCCGGCCGCAAAGGTTCATCAGGATGATCTGGTCGGCGGCCATGGTCGGGGCCAGCTTGGTCACGTGGCCAGGGCATGGGCGGGTTCGAGCGCGGGGATGATGCCTTCGGTCCGGGTGCAAAGCTGGAACGCGGTCAGCGCCTCCTGGTCGGTGGCGGAGACATATTCGACGCGGCCGATGTCGTGCAGCCAGGAATGTTCGGGGCCGATGCCGGGGTAGTCGAGGCCGGCGCTGATGCTGTGCGCCTCGATGATCTGGCCGTCGTCGTCCTGCAGCAGGTAGGTGCGGTTGCCGTGCAGCACGCCGGGGCGGCCGCCGGTCAGGCTGGCGGCATGCTGCGCCGGTTTCGATGCCGTGACCACCGGCCTCGACGCCGATCAGGCGGACCGTGGTGTCGTCGAGGAAGGGGTGAAACAGGCCCATGGCGTTGGAGCCGCCGCCGATGCAGGCGACGGCGGCGTCGGGCAGGCGGCCCTCGGCTTGCTGGAGCTGCAGCTTGGCTTCCTCGCCGATCACCGATTGGAAGTCGCGCACCATCATCGGGTAGGGGTGCGGGCCGGCGACGGTGCCGATGAGGTAGTAGGTGTCGGTGACGTTGGCGACCCAGTCGCGCATCGCCTCGTTCATCGCGTCCTTCAGCGTGCCGGCGCCGGAGGTCACCGGTTTCACCTCGGCGCCCAGCAGCTTCATGCGGAAGACGTTGGGGGATTGGCGCTCGACGTCGGTGGCGCCCATGTAGATGGTGCAGGGCAGGCCGAACAGCGCGCACATCGTGGCGGTGGCGACGCCGTGCTGGCCGGCGCCGGTTTCGGCGATGATGCGGGTCTTGCCCATGCGGCGGGCCAGCAGGATCTGGCCCATGCAGTTGTTGGCCTTGTGGCTGCCGGTGTGGTTCAGCTCATCGCGCTTGAAGTAGATCTTCGCGCCACCGAGGTGCTTGGTCAGGCGCTCGGCGAACCACAGCGGGCTGGGGCGGCCGACATAATGCGTCAGGTGGTGCTTCAGGTCGGCGTCGAAGGCGGGGTCGGCCTTGGCCTCGTTGTAGGCGCGCTCGACCTCCAGGATCAGCGGCATCAGCGTCTCCGCGACGAAGCGGCCGCCGAATTCGCCGAAGCGGCCGCGTTCATTCGGGCCGTTGCGCAGACTGTTGGCTGCCGGGTGCGATGTTCAAAGCGGGCTCTCCTTGCGGTCTGGGCTTCTAGAGCATGGCCGCGTTTGGTCAAGTTGGAGAGCCGGGGGTCAGGGGTTAGGGTCGACGTCCTTTACGGTTTCCGTGGGGTTGACCGGTGTGGGGGCGTTGGGCGGCGGGTCGCGGTTTTCGTCGCCTTGGGGGCCGAGGAACGGTTTGGGCAGGCTGCCGGGTGGAAGTGCTGCGGCGCCGCCGGGCGGGACGGGTGGTGGTGACGTTTTAGGGTCGGTCATGCGGTGGGAACGTGGGGCACCCGGGGTGGGTTGCGTTCGCCGCCCTGCGTCCTGGCTGGTGTTTGCGTGCAGCTTCGCCGGTCAGCGCGTATCGCCGTGGGTGGGAGGCTTCGGCATTTGGTTGAGGTCGGGTGGCGTGGCAGGTTGGAAGGGAATGCCCATTTCGGCCGCGAGGGTGTCCATCATCACCTGGCCCCAACGGCGCTTGTCGGGACGCTTCGGGTCGTGCGGTTGCGGGCTGTGAGCGGGGCGGTTGCCGGACAGGCGCGTGCGGTGGGCGTCGATGGCGGCCTGGGTCTGCCGCAGCAGTTCCTCGGCGTGGGGTGCGGGGAGGTCGTCGATCGGTTCCTGTTCGCTCGGCGCGGGGACGTCGCAGGCCAGACGCTTGAGCAGGGTCTGCTCGGTTTTCTGGCCGCTGCGGTTGAGGTTGTTGGCGCAGCCGCGGAACCTGAGGCGCAGGGATGGCGACATTTCGGCAGTCTTGGCTTCGCCGAGGGTTTCCAGGGCGGCGAACCCGAAGACGATGATCTGGACGGCGCACAGCAGTTCGGCGCGGGTCCGGGCGCCGTAGGACGCCAGGGTTTCGAGGGCTTCGGCGCGGGCAGCGGCGAGGTCGGCGGTGACGTCGGTGAAATAGGGGATCAGGAAGCGGAGCAGGCGTTCGAGGAACGGGCTGGCTTGCAGGGCTGTCATCACGGGCGTCATCCGAACGTTTGTTTATTTTTTGTTCTTATCGCAAACAGAGGGATAAATCAAGAACAAAATGCACGTCAGGGTTGAGCGGAGGAGGTCGCGAGCTGGCGTCGAAGGGGGGCGGGCTGATCGACTGGTTTTTAGGCCGGTTGGATTGGGATGACATACCGGCTTCCAAGCCGGCCATTGGCTGAGGGATGTCCACGACGGCGGGGTTGTCTTCCCTCGTTGTTGCGGTTGCCGTCGTGAATTCGCCGGTCGAGGATGGTTTTGGCGGCGCTTTTGACGGATATGGCACGGTTGAGAACGGTGCATGCAAAGCAAGGCCTGGCTGTTACGGCAGGGTATCAGTGTTACTGCGGCTTAGTCTTGTTGCATTGTTCCCGCCAACCACTGGTCGCACTATCTTGTAAGGTCGCAATGGCTTTTCGGCTGGTCGTTTATCAATTGTGCACATTCCATGTCCTCGGAATAGATGCATACCGGAACGTTGCCGGTGTGTGGCGGACCATTGTTACGTAGCGAAGGTGATCGTTTCCCTTGCTTCGACTAAAGCTTGAGCTATCCTATTTGGTTAAGCTTCAGCGTGTATCCGCGCAGGACTGGTCTTCTTGTGGATCGTGCTGCATTCGGGTTCGTGATGATACCGGTTTCATTTTTGGTGTGGGACGGTGATCCTGGGCGTGGTTTGCTTTATTCGTTAGCGCCCGACGGTGCATTCGATCTGGCCGTGCGGTTCGTCGGTTGCGACGAATACCTGGTTTTCATTGTCCAGGCCGAACGGCATCAGGTTGATCAGCAGGTAGTGCTTATTTGGGCATGCCATGCTGACATCGGAAATCTCCGGCACCCGCTCCAGTGCCGCCGTGCCCATGCGATAAAGACTGTCCTGTACGCTCCTGCTGTAGGTTGTCGCGAAGACATCCAGTAAAGTACTCAGGATTTCGGCGTTTGCCGCGTCGTAATCCTTGGGTACCGAGCGCCAGCGCCACGATGCGTCCATGGCCGTTGCTGCCATGCGATCATGCGTTTCGGGAATCGTCGTGTATCGGTCCTGGATGTAGTGTTCCCAGCCGGATTGGGTGGATTTCATGAATGTGAACGCGGAGATGCCTGATTCGATTGCTGTTTCTTCGCGTGTTGCCGTGACTTTTGCGAATGGCTTGCCGTTGCTGTCGAGCAGAAAGCTGTGCGGATGAGGTTTGCCGCCGACTGAAAGGCGTGACCATTTGGTTTCGTGTCCGGTCACGGTGACGCCCTCGACCTCGGAATAGGTGTCGAGAAACTTCCGAGCGACCGCAGCGCAGAAAAGTTCCTTGTTGGCTGTCAGGTTTTCGCGCGCGATCACGTTGATGATGTTTTTTACTGTGTCGGTTGCAACGGACGTTGAATTGTCGCCTTCGGTGAAGGCGCTGTCGAAACGTCCCGTCAGCATGGCGCGCACAGTGAGTTCCCGAACGTCGTGCCGGTTGTCTCCGCGGTCGATCCGCATGACGCGAACGTGGTCCTTGCCGTAGGTCTTGCGCAGAAGTGCCATATCTGATGCTCCTTTCCCGGGCAGCGAATGAGTGGAAGCCGATGGACAGGGCTAGCGGTTTTGTCCGCTGGGCTTAGGGCTTGTTCAAGGATAGTCGCTACGGTTCGCGGTGTTGAACAGGTCGTGACGCTTTGTTTGACTGGGCCGCTCTATCGGCGTGCTGACGCACTTGTTGTTTACGCCGAGCTCAGGTTTGGCGGGCCAGTCCGCCCGACGTCCGGCGACGAGGCAGAGGACCCGGGCCATCAGACGTGTTCCGCGGCGGCGGCGGATGATGCGGCGTCATGCCTTGCCGATTCCTGGCTGGCGACGCCGTTGAAAAACATATTCAGGATCACGGATACCACGGCGGACAGCAGGATGCCGGATTCCAGCAACGGCTGAAGCTCGTGCGGCAGATTGTGAAAGAACGCCGGCGCCACCAGCGGGATCATTCCGAAGCCGACCGACACGGCGACGACGAACAGATTGTTGGGGCTGGTCTTGAAGTTCACGCCGGTGAGGATGCGGGCGCCGGTGGCGGCGACCATGCCGAACATGACGAGCCCGGCGCCACCGAGCACGACCTGGGGCACGGCCTCGACCAATGCTGCCATCTTCGGAAGTAGTCCGAGTATGATCATGATGATACCGCCGGTGACTGTGATCCAGCGTGAGCGGACGCCTGTCACGCCGACCAGCCCGACGTTCTGCGAGAACGACGTGTATGGAAACGTGTTGAATATTCCACCGAGAATCGTGCCGACGCCATCGGCGCGGAGGCCCCTGGTGAGCATCGCCTGATCGATCGGCTTGTCGGTGATTTCACCGAGCGCCAGGAACATCCCGAGCAATTCGATCATTACGACAACCATGACAATGCACATTGTCACGATGGGGATCAGATGAAATTGCGGCAGGCCGAAGTGGAACGGGACGACCACGTCGAACCACGGGGCGACCGCCACCTTGTCGAAGTGCATCAGACCAATCGCGGCCGCGACCATCGCGCCGGCGACGATCCCGAGGAGGACCGCGACGTTGGCGACAAAGCCTTGGCCCCATTTGATCAACGAGAGGATTACCACCAAGACGAACAGCGCGAGGCACAGGCCAGTGATCTGGCCGAAAGCCGGATTTGGAAAGGTGGCCGGTGTACCATCGACGACCCTGGTGAACGTCTGCAAGCCACCGCCTGCCCAATTTATGCCCACTCGCATTAATGAAACGCCGATGACCAGGATGATCGTTCCGGTCACGACCGGGGGAAACATGGGCAGCAGCCGGCTGATGAACGGTGCGGCGATAACGGCAAACAAGCCGGCACCGATTACCGCGCCGTATATTCCCAGCAGCCCGATTTCCGGCGACGCGGCCATCGAAAGCATGGGGCCCACCGAGGCGAACGTCACGCCCATCATAACCGGAAGGCGGATGCCGACACCGGGAAAGCCGAGGCTTTGCACGATTGTCGCAAGGCCGCAGGCGAACAGATCGGCGCTGATCAGGAAGGCAACCTGGTCGGGTGGCAGATTGACGGCTCGGCCGATGATCAGCGGGACTGCGACCGCGCCGGCGTACATGACCAACACATGCTGTATGGCCAGCGGGAGCAACTTGAGCAGTGGAAGGCGTTCGTCGACAGGATGAACGCTGGTTTGCATTGCGGGTTGTTCCTTTGCAATTCACTTGAGCCGGTGGCTGGATCCGCCCGATATGCTTGCGGGTCTGACGGTGGCGCTTTGGGTTATGCGGTCTTTGGGTTTTGCGTTCTGGGGTTTGTGGGTGCAAATCGCGGGCCAGCATGAGCCATGGCAAGGTGTTGTATTAGGGGAATGTGTGTTCGTTCGCCGTGTCGACCGTGGCGGATGCCCACGCTTGCGGTGGCGCTTGACAAAATCCAGCCAGAATGTTCCGGACGTTGGTGTTCACGCTTAAAGGGAATGCGTGATGAAGGACGAAGATCAGGACGCCCTCTATTCCGAAAAGACCGAGGAGGAGGAAATTGCCGCGATCAACACGATGGTGGTCAAGTTCCAGCGGCGCGTCATCGAGCGTTTCGCTGACTTGAGCAAAGCGATCCAAGACCTGGACGACGGCCCAAAGAAGCAGCGCCTGATCGACATCTTGAGCTACTTAGCCGGCAAACCGGCTGTGCTTCGACGTAGAAAGAGGGATCCAATCTGACAGTGGGGTCCACGGTGGTTCCCGTTTTGCAGGGAGCCTGGATGCAAACGTGCCACCAACCCGCAAAGCCACCAAGCCACCAAGCCACCAAGCCAGTGTCATGCGACAGGGTCTAAATCCCAAATCCAACTATCTCAAAATCGTTGACAGTTTCCGTGTCACAGCCGCAAAGAAGAAGACAGTCTCCTCTGAAAGATTGGGGACGTTCCCAGTGCTGAATTAGGTCGGTGGGGCCCTATCGGTTTCATCGCCAAGGGGCGAGAACTGGATGTCATCGGAGAAAAGACGTTCACCGAGACTGACACCGAGTGCGACTTTCGGAACTTTGGTTACGTCTGACACGCGACCCGGCAAAAGTAAGTCTGCAATCGTGCTACCGCACTCGCCGTCCTCTCGGGCCTGGAGCATGTCATCGGTGACCTCAGGCGGAGACTGTGGGTAGCCCCGAGGATCTCCCGAACTGACCGCCCGTCGCCGCCTTGCCTACCCCTCAATGGTGGGTCGCATTCCGCAGTGAAATTACGCAACGACATGACGACCATTCCACTGCGGATTAGAAACGATAATGGACGGGCCTAGACCGGTGACGTTACCGGTTGGCGACGGCCGGAGCCAAGCGCCGTTCCCGGGATTTTGACAAAATTCCGGCGGTCTGCATGCTGCCAGCACAAATCTGTTCCTGGGTCAGCATCATGCCGATTACCTGCATTCGAAACGCGGCCTGGATCATCGCGTGGGACGTCGCTGCCGCCCGACATGCGTATTTACGGGACGCCGACCTGGTGCTTGAAGACGGTCGCATTGCCTTTATCGGCCGGCTGTACCCGGGGTCGTTCGACACTGAAATCCCGGGCGGGGACCTAATGGTCATGCCGGGGCTGGTGGATATTCATTCGCATCCCAGCACCGAACCTTTCTTCCGCGGTATCCGTGAGGAACACGGATTGCCGACGATGTTCATGAGCGGCCTGTATGAGCGGGGCTTCGCTTTTCGCACTGATGAGGCTGGCCGTCAGGCGGGCAAAACCGTTGCCTATTGCGAGATGCTGCTGACCGGGATCACCACCGTGGCTGACTTGTCGGGCATTGACCCGGGCTGGATCGATCTTGCCGCGTGCTCTGGACTGCGGGTGTTTCTTGCACCGAGCTTTGCGTCTGCTCGATGGCGCCTGGAGAACAACTGGCAACTGAAATATGACTGGGACGAACCGGCGGGTCGCCGGGGGCTCGATGCGGCGTTGAGGCTTATCGACGCGGCGCGGGCTGACCCGAGCGGCCGGCTGGACGGGATCGTGTCGCCGGCTCAGATCGATACGTGCACCGCCGAACTGCTGCGTGACAGCCATGATGCGGCGGTCGCCAGAGGTTTGCCGTTCACAACTCATTGCGCGCAGAGTGTCACCGAGTTCAATGAGATGACCAATCGTTACGGCATCACGCCGGTGCAGTGGGCGAAGGGCATCGGCATCCTGGATCGTGGCACCATCCTGGGGCATGCCATTTTCATTGACGAGCATTCGTGGCTGCATTGGCATACGACCGAAGACATCGGCATTCTGGCCGAGACAGAAACGTCTGTCGCGCACTGCCCGTCGCCGTTCGCCCGGTACGGGCAGACCCTGGAGGATTTTGGCCGGTATCGGAGGGCTGGAGTCAACTTCGGCATGGGCACGGATGTGGCGCCGCATAATCTGATCGAGGAAATGCGGCTGGCGGCGACGCTGGCCCGGGTCGCGGCGGAGGATATTACCACGACCAGCCTGACGGACATCTTTTATGCCGCCACCGTGGGCGGGGCGCGAGCGCTGGGCCGCACGGACATTGGCCGGTTGGAGGTGGGGGCGAAGGCCGACCTGGTACTGGTGGACCTGAAAAATCCCTGGATGATGCCGGCTCGGGATCCGTTGCGTTCCCTGGTTTATACGGCTGCCGACCGGGCGATCCGACAAGTGTATGTCGATGGGTGTCTGGTGGTGGACCGGGGCCGGGTGCTGACGCTCGACCATGCCGCCGCGCTTGCGGCGTTGACCGAAGCACAGGCGCGGATGATCGCGGCGGTTCCCGGGCACGATTGGAACAAGCGGGAGGCGGACCAGATCACGCCGCTGAGCCTGCCGATGGTGCAGGGGTTGAACTGACCTGCGTGTCGGGCCGCAACAAAGGGTCATGAACGGCAGGATTCCTGCCCTTGGTCAAATTGGTGACATTGCTTATACTCGATGCTGGAGACGCCTTACTCATGTTGTAGCGGCGAACCGGCCCGCCGAGGCCGGGCGCGCGCTATCGCTGGGCGTGGCCTGTTGAAATGTTGACTGAAGGCAGGAAAACGACCTTGACGCATACCCCCGCGGATCAAAACGCCTGGAAAACACTCGCTACGGCTGCACTGGGCGGTACGGGGGTGCTGGCGTCCAGCCCCGTTCACGCGAACGAAACCGCGCCGACGCTGGTGGCAGAGGCGTTGCGCCGCCACGAGGGGCGGCTGTCGGTGGATGGCGCGTTCATGGTCGAAACCGGCGTGCACACCGGGCGGTCGGTGCAGGACAAGTTCGTGGTGGACGAGCCATCGGTGACCGCCGACATCTGGTGGGGCAAGGTCAACCAGCGGATGACGGTCGATCGGTTCAACGCGTTCAAGGGGCGTGTCCAGGCGTATTTGCAGGGGCAGGAGCTGTTCACTCAGGACCTGTATGCCGGCGCCGATCCGGAGCATCGGGTGCGCGTGCGGATGGTGACGACACAGGCGTGGAACGCGTTGTTTGCCCGCAACATGTTCATCCGGCCGCCGGTGGAGGAACTGGCGGGGTTCGAGCCGGACTACGTTATTCTGCATGCGCCGCTGTTCCAGACTGATCCGGTGGTGGATGGGGTGCGGTCATCGACGACGATCGCGCTGTCGTTTGAGCAGAAGATGATCGTCATCGCCGGCAGCGAATATGCGGGGGAGGTAAAGAAATCGATCTTTACCATCATGAACTGGTTGCTGCCGGCCAAGGGCGTGATGCCGATGCACTGCAGCGCCAATGTGGGCGCGAGCGGCGATGTGGCGTTGTTCTTCGGGTTGTCCGGCACGGGCAAGACGACGCTGTCCTCTGATCCGGAACGGAAGCTGATCGGCGACGACGAGCATGGCTGGGGCGAGACCGGCACGTTCAACTTCGAAGGCGGCTGCTATGCGAAGGTGATCAACCTGTCGCAGGAGGCGGAACCTGAGATCTGGGCCGCGTCCAATCGGTTCGGGTCGGTCCTGGAGAATGTTATCGCCGATGAGGACGGCATTCTGGATCTGGCGGACGGGACGCTGACCGAAAACACCCGGTCGTGCTATCCGGTCGAGTTCATTCCCAATGTGAATCTGTCCGGGCGGGGCGGGCAGCCAAAGAACGTCTTCATGTTGACCTGCGATGCGTTCGGGGTGCTGCCACCGATCTCGCGGCTGACGCCGGCGCAGGCGATGTATCACTTTCTGTCCGGCTATACCGCGTTGGTGGCGGGCACGGAGAAAGGGCTTGGGGCGGAGCCGAAGGCAACATTCAGCACGTGCTTCGCTCATCCATTCCTGCCTCGGCGGCCGGAGGTGTACGGGCAGATGTTCTCTGACCTGATTGCCAGGCATGGGGCAACGTGCTGGCTGGTCAACACGGGCTGGAGCGGCGGGCAGTTTGGCGTGGGCAAGCGGATGAGCATACGGCACACCCGGGCGTTGCTGCGCGGGGCGCTGGACGGGTCGCTGACTAAGACGGAGTTCTACAGGGAGCCGTTCTTTGGGCTGTCGATCCCGGTGCACGTTCCGGGCATTCCGGACGATGTGCTGGACCCGCGGAAGGCCTGGTCTGACAAGGCGGCGTATGACCGGATGGCGAAACATCTGATCCAGCGGTTTGAAGAGAATTTCGCGACATACGAGGGCGGTGTCGGGGATGATGTGAAGGCTGTGGCGATCCGCACCGCGGTCTGATGCAGCGGCCGCCCGGAGACGACGTTCCGGACAAGAAACCGCGTTCGCCGCTGGCACGGCGTGTGTTGTCAGGTGGCGCCGAAGGCTGGCGTTGCTTTCACATGCCGCTACTGACGTTTGCCCTTAAGGACAGATATATCCGGTTCCGGCGGGTGACTTGAAGCAACCGACGGATTCCGGGAAGGCATGACGCGGCAGCCAGAGCACGACTTCGGGCAGGAAGATGGTGAAGGCGATGGCGGCGAAGAAGATGATGTAGATCGGCAGGCTTGCCTTCAGTGCGGTGGAGAACTTCACGTCCAGGAACTTGGACGCCATCAGCAGGGCCAGACCGTAAGGCGGGGTGATCAGGCCGAATGCCAGGGTGACGATCAGGACGACGCCCATGTGGACGGCGTTGATCGACGCTTGCTCGGTCAGGGCATTCACCACCGGCATGAAGATGATGATCGCGGGAACGGGCTCGATGAAGTCACCGACGATCACGAAGACCGCGACCAGGGCGAACATGGTCAGGGTGGCGCTGTCACCGGCGAAGGAGCCGATCCAGCCGGCCACGACGATCGGGCCGCGCAGGTAGGCCAGCACCCAGCCGAAGGCCGAGGCGGCGGCGATGGTGATCAGCGGCAGGGAGTAAACCAGGCCGGCCATCATGAAGTCGCGGGGGATTTCCTTAAGGTGCGCCGGATTCAGGACCGGGATGACGACCAGCAGGATATAGGCGATGGCGATGACCCCGGCCTCGGTCGGGGTGAACCAGCCGGTGAGGATGCCGCCCAGCAGGATCACCGGGATCATCATCGGCAGGGCGGCGGACCGGCCGGCGCCGGCCAGTTGGCGGAAGGTGGCGCGGGGGCGCTGCAGGCCGCGGGGGCCGAAGAAGTAGCAGTAGATCATCAGGCCGAAGCCGATGAACAGGCCGGGGGCGATGCCGCCCAGGAACAGGCCGGCGATGGAGACGTTGCCGATGGCGCCGTAGACAACGGCCATGATCGAGGGCGGGACAAGGGCGGCGATGGTGGAGGCGGCGGCGATCAGGGCGGCGGTGAATTCGGGGCGGTAGCCCTCCAGCGCCATGGGTTTGGCCATGGTTCGCGACAGCACCGCGACGTCGGCGGAGGAGGAGCCGGACATGCCGGAGAAGAACATCGAGAAGACGGTTGTCACCTGCGCGAGGCCGCCCCGGACATGGCCGACCAGGGCCTGCGACAGCTCGGCGATGCGGATGACGACGTTGGCGGAGGTCATCAACTCGCCGACCAGCAGGAAGAACGGGATGGCCATCAGGGCTTCGGAGTCGATGCCGTTGAACAGTTGGGCCATCATGGATTGCAGGGTGATCGGGGTGAACGCGGTGCCGACCAGCACGCCGGCGATGAGGGCGAAGGCGACGGGGACGCCGAGGTAGCCGAGCGCGAGGAAGAGCGCGGTCATCAGGGCGAGGAGGAGGGCGTTGGACATGATCACAGGCCGGTGTCTCGAACGATGCCGTCGCCAATGGGGGCGGTGAAGCCGTTACGCAGGCCGTTGACGATCTGCTCGAGTGAGAACAGGGCGATCAGGGCCCCGCAAATCGGGATGCCGAGATAGAGGTAGGACATCGGCAGCATCGAGGGCATGCGGAAGCTGCCGAGGCCGGTCAGGACGTTTTGCCAGCCAAACCAGACCATGCCGATGCCGACGAGCAGCACGACTACCCGGTTGAAGGTTTCGAAGAAGCGGCGGGGGGCGCCGGACATTTTCTCGGTCAGGGCAGAGAGGAACAGGTGGTCGTTGCGGCGGGTGGCGACGGCGGTGCCGATGAAGACGCCATAGGTGAAGAAGGTCGAGGTAACCTCCTGCAGCCATAGCAAGGGGTGACCGGTCTCGCGGGTCATGACGTCGATGAAGGTGGAGACGGTGAATGCGGTCAGGCACAGGCCGCACAGGATCATCAGCCATTTTTCAAGCACATCAAAGGCGGACCACTTCAAATGGCGGTCCGTCTGCAGAACGATCGGGTGCGGTCATGGTCGCCTATTGGATCGACCGGCAGATTTCCAGAATTTTTGTCGCGTGTGGGCCGAGGTCGGCGGCGATCTTGTCCTGTAACGGCTTTGCCGCGGCGATGAAGCCGGATTTGTCGACGTCGGTGACGAACTTCACGCCGATCTTTTCCAGCTTGGCACGGGATTTCGCTTCCAGGGCGATGGCCTGAGCGGGTTCCTTCATGGCGACTTCGTTGGCGGCGGCCTCGACCCAAGATTTTTGTTCGGCGGTGAGGGAGTCCCATAGTTTGCCGCTGATCCACAGCAGGTTGGCGTTAGCCTCATGCCCGGTGAGCGACATGATGGGCGCGACCTCGTAGTGCTTGTTGGTGTCGTAGACGTTGATGCCGTTCTCGGCCATGTCGACGACGCCGGTCTGCAGGCTGGTGTAGACGCTGCCGAACGGCATGTGGACGGTCTGGGCGCCGTACGCGGGGAACATGGCGTCTTCCGTGGGCGTTGCCTGGACGCGGATCTTGAGGTTTTTCACGTCGGCGATCGCGTGGATTTCCTTCTTGCCGTAGAGGTTGCGCAGGCCGAGCGTGAGGAGGGTGAGGACGTGGGCGTCCTTGACGGTCTCGGCGAAGAGGTCGCGCATCGCGCCCACCAGCTTGGGGTCGGCGATGGCGCGCACGAGGTGGTCCTCGGAGCGGAACAGGTAATGGATCGACAGGACGCCGGACTGGGGTGACAGGGTGGCTGCGTTGGCGGTTGCGCTGAAGATGAAGTCGATGTCGCCGGTGCGGATTTTCTGCAGCATCTGCGGTTCCTGGCCAAGCTGGGCGCCGGGGAACTGGTCTATGGTCATGGCTCCCTTGCTGAGTTCGGACAGTTTCGCGGCAAAAATGTCGGCGCCGATGCCGTAGGCTGTGGTGTGGGGCTGATCGTATCCCAGGCTGTAGTGCTTTGGATCGGCCGCGCGGGCTGGCGCTGCGAAGATCGCGGCCGCACCGATGGTGTAAAGAACGGCGGTCCGGATGCGGCCTGCCAGCATGAGGTTTCTCCCGTTGATCCACCAATTTCCCTGGCGGATTGATCTGGCGCAATCTAGCGAGGCGCTGATGTGCCGTAAATCCAGGCTCGGGATCGGGCTGGCGGCTTGGCGGAGTGCTTAAGGTTCCGGGTTTGCGATGGATTATTCCGATGATATAGGCGGCGGCGATGACAAGCCCGCACCGGTGCGGGGGATAAAAACCGGGTATGGAACATACAATCCTTGACTGAGCCAGGGGTTATGTTCTATAAACGTTCTGTTATTAACCACTGCATTGAGCTGGCAAATTGCACGCCCGACGATCCCCCTCTGATGCGTCTCCTTCGGAAGACGATCTTTTTCTCGAACTGCTGTTCGGCGGAGTGTGCCAACACATCCGCGAACGGCGGGGTGAAACGTTCGTGCAACGGGCGCACCGATGGACCGAGGCACTGAGCTTCATGGTCGCGCTGAAGCCGCGTAACGAGCAGGAATGGCTGCAGGCTGCGGACGTGACGACCAAGCAGTTCGAGGCCTTGCACAGCCTGGAGCTGTATCGCCGTAAGGGGAGCTCCGCGAAGCAGCGGCTGGCCTATGCGACGGACTTCGTTCATCACGCCAAGGCAATGCAAGATGCGCGGTTGCGCTATGAACTGCTGCGTGGTGTTCCGGGCGCCTGACCGGTCTGCTGCGGCGATTTCAACTCGGGCGATGCGACCGACGTGTCGTTCGGGATCGGAGGATGGGTTTCGGATTTCGGGTGAATTTCCCATAGGGCGCGGTTGATCTAAGCTGGGTCCCGCGACTTTTGGGGGAACATCCATGATGACGACCGAGCCGGTGACCGGCGCGGAATTTTTGGCGCGCAGTCTGGCGGCCAATGGCACCTCGCATGTCTTTTTTATTGACGCGGTTCTGCGGCGGACGCTGATTGAACTGGGCACGCTGGGTGTTCAGCGGGTTCTGGGTCATAGCGAGAAGGCTGTGGCCTACATGGCTGACGGCTATGCCAGGATTGCCGGGCGGCCGGGCGTTTGCTTCGCGCAATCAGTCGGGGCGGCGAATCTGGCGTCAGGGTTGCAGGACGCGTATCTCGGCCGGGTGCCGGTGATCGCGATGACGGGGCACAAGCAGCCGTCGATGCAGCATCGGAATGCGTACCAGGAAATCCCTCATACGCCGTTGTTTGCTCCGGTTACCAAGTTTTCGGCGCGAGTTGATCAGGCGGCTGATCTGCCGCGGTTGATGCGGCAGGCCTGGCGGGAGGCAATGACCGGCACGCCGCGCCCGGCGCATCTGGATCTGAACGGATTGCAAGCGGAGGTGATCGAGACCGGGATGGTTTCCGAGGCGCCGGTCGCGGAACCGGCGTTTCAGTTGACCCTGCCGCCGCACCGGCCGGTTGGGGATGCGTCCGAGATCGAGCGGGCGGCAGAGCGGATTCTGCGGGCCAAGAAGGTCGTGATCGTGGCGGGAGAAGGCGCCGCGGCTTCCGGGGCTGGCAAGGAGCTGCTGGCGCTCGGGGAACTGCTGGCCGCGCCGATCGCAACGTCCCTGGGTGGGCGCGGGTTGATCCCGACCCGGCACCGTCTTTCGGTTGGATGCGCCGGGAATTATGCGGCGCCGCCGGCCAATCAGATCGTCCATGAGGCGGAGCTGGTGGTGTTCATCGGGTGCGAGACCGGGGATCAGGTTACCCATACATGGCGGATTCCGGCGATTGAGACGCCGTGTGTTCACATCGACCTGGATCCGACGGATATCGGGCGGTCGTACTCCAATACGCTGGGAGTGATGGGGGATCCGAAGGCGACGTTGGCGGCATTGATACTGACGCTTGGGCGGCCGGCACGGGATACTGCGTTCGCCGATCGGGCAGCAGGGATTGTTGCGGCCTGGCGGCAAAGCCGGGCGGCGGCACTGGCGAGCGGGGCGACGCCGATCTGGCCGGACCGGTTGTGCGACGAAATCACCCGGGCGCTGCCGGCGGATGGCATCCTGGTGGCCGACACGGGGTATTCCAGCATCTGGAGCAGCTCCCTGATCGAGCTGAATGGCGGGGGGCAGACATACCTGCGGGCGGCGGGCTCGCTGGGGTGGTCATTTCCGGCGGCGCTGGGGGCCAAGTGTGCGGCGCCGCGACGAAAGGTGATCTGCTGGTCGGGGGATGGTGCGCTGTATTATCACCTGACCGAGCTGGAGACGGCGCGGCGGCGAGGCATCGCGGTGGTGCTGGTGGTGAACAACAACTCGGGGTTTGGGCAGGGGTGGCCGAATATCCAGCGGCAACAGGGCAACAAGCCGGGGGATGTGGCCGAGCTGGTGCGGTTCGGGCCGACGAATTTCGCGGATGTGGCCGCGGTGTTCGGGTTGCGGGGGATACGCGTGGAAGATCCGTCGCAGATCGGGCCGGCGCTGCGGGATGCACTGGCGTCGGATGAAACCGTGGTCGTCGATGTTGCGACCGATATTGATTGCCGGGCGCCGGAGCCCTGGCTGCCGGAGGGTGTGTGATGGCTGAGGTTGCGGTTGTTGGTGCGGGCCTGATGGGTCACGCGCTGGCGTTGGTTTTCGCATTGGGTGGTCATCAGGTGCGGCTGACCGACAACAATTCCGAAACGCTGGAGCGAGCGCCGGGGCTGATGGCGACGGCCCTGACGACACTGGCGGAGGCGGGCGAGGTGGATGCGGGCTGGGACCGCCAACGTCTTTCGGCAGCGGTGCGTTGCGTATCGTCGCTAGGGGAAACCGTAAAGGGCGCGTCGGTGGTGATTGAGGCGGTGGTCGAGCGGCCGGATGTGAAGCGGACGCTGTATGACCAACTGCAGTCGCTGATGGATCGGGATGCGATTCTGGCGAGCAACACCTCCAACCTGGATATCTTCCCGCTGGTGCCGGACGGACTGCAGGAACGCACGATCATCGCCCATTGGTACACACCGCCCTATCTGTGCGACCTGGTGGATCTGTGCCCCGGGCCGATGACGAGGCCCGGTGCGGTGGAGACCGTGCGGGACATGGTCAAAGCGATGGGCAAGGCGCCCGTGGTGTTCAAGCAGATGGTGCAGGGTTATGTCGCTAACAGGCTGCAGGCGGCGATGCAACTGGAGGTCTACCGGCTGCTGGATGAAGGGCTGGTGACGGCAAAGGACATCGACGATTCGGTGCTGCACGGGCTGGCGCTGCGGATCCCGATCCTGGGGATCATGGCGAAGGCGGATTTCACCGGCTTGCTGCTGATGCAGCAGGGCATGAAGAACCGCAGCTACACGCCACCGGAGCCGCAGGAGCGGAGCGAGACGCTGGACAAGCTGATCGCCGAGGGGCGAACCGGTGTGATGGCCGGCAAAGGCTATTTCGACTGGGGTGACCGAACCCCGGAGGAGCTGTTCCGGGAGCGTGACAGGAAGCTGCTGGCACTGAAACAGGCATTGCGGGCGATCGGCCCGATGGAGGGCAAATGATACGGTATGATCTGGCCGGCAAGACGGCCTTGGTGACCGGCGGCGCGTCGGGCATCGGCTTTGCCACCGCGAAGATGCTGGCGGGATTTGGCGCAACGGTGGCGGTGAATTTTCTGGTCGATGATGCCAGGGGTCCGGAGGCGGTGGATCGATTGGTTGCGGACGGTGGCAAGGCGATCATGGCGCCGGGCAGCGTGTCCGACGCCCGCGATTCGGTGCGGATGGTCGAGCAGGCTGTCTCGGAACTGGGGCGGTTGGATCTGCTGGTCAACAATGCGGGGACGCCTGGGACGCGGCATCGGATCGCGCCAGCGGACCTGGATCTGATTACTGAAGAATTATGGTCGGTGCTGCTGGAGACGAACCTGCTGGGCGTATTTCGGTGCGCGAAGGCCGCGGCTCCGGCGTTGAAAGCGGCTGGCGGGGCGATTGTCAACACCGCGTCGATTGCCGGGTTGGGGCGGGCCGGCAGCAGCCTGGCCTATGGGGCGACCAAGGCGGGGGTCGTCAGTCTGACGCAGAACCTGGCACGGGCGTTGGCGCCAGAGGTGCGGGTGAACGCGATTGCGCCGGGGGCGGTTGACAGCTCCTGGATGGTGGAATGGACGAACGAGGAGCGGCAGCAGTCGATTGAGCGTGCACTGCTGAAACGTCGCTGCCAACCGGAGGATCTGGCAGAGGTGATCCTGTTCCTGGGCTTTGGCGCGGCGATGGTCACCGGGCAGACGGTGACGGTTGATGGCGGTTTGACGCTGTAACGGGCGAAACAGGCCAGGGGTCGGAACCTGGCCTGTTTCGATTGATCAGAATGTCAGGACGACGTCGGACCCGAGGGTGAACGATTCATTGTCCTTGTTGCTGTTGAACGCTTTGGCGCCTCCGAGGTCAGTGTCCCAGCGGATTTCAGGACGGATCAGCAGGCCGCTGATCACAGGGGGCAAGCCGGGCGGCTTGTAGGTCACGCCGAGCGTGAGTGCGCCATAGGTGGTTGCGTGCAGAGCGGCCGTAAGAGGTGTGGCAAAACCTTTCTGGAACTGATCAAAACCATTGTTGGCGCCGAAGCCGGCGACAAAGAAGTTGTTATCATCCCGATAGATTTCGGCCCGGCCGTTTAGTGTCAGCGTATCGTTGAGGGTATAGCTGGCGTACTGGGCTATTCCGAATGCATTGGAGGGCGCGGGTTTGCCGGTGGCGAAGCCGGTCGCGCCGAAATCGTCACGGACCAGGTTGAGTTCGGTGGTGAGAGTAAGCTCCGGCGTCGCCTTGTAGGTAATCACGACGTCGTTAAAGTAACGAAAATAGCCATCCGCGTTGAAACCCGCGGGTGACAGCGATCGCGACGCATTTTCCGGCCCGATGTGGGTAAGCGCGAGGATCGTCAGATTACCGTCCATCAGGGTCAGGTTGAAACCAGTCAGAACCGCGACGGCACTGTTGTTTTCACCCAACGGTCCGAACGTGGTGTTTGAGCCGGTATCGACGCCGAGGTAGACGTCAACGACTGAGTTGACATGGCTGGTGGACAGCACCCCAGTATGCTTGAACGGCAGGCCGAACTGGAAGATGTAGGAGTGGGAATAGAACGGGTTGGTGGATGGATCGATCGTTTCAAAACCAAGCGGCGTTGAATACTGGCCGGCCTTCAGGTCGATGCCGCCTTCGAACAGCACGGGCAGATGCAAAAGCGCATTTGCTTCGATGATGTCGAACTGGTTGCGGTCATATGGATTGACCCGGTCCAGTTCACCCAGGAAATGGGTGTAGCGGGCGTCCGAACCGTACATGCCCTGAAGCTTGAAGCCCCAGTCAAATCCGGTGGCTTTCGGGTCAAGTGGCTTATTGGCGGTCAGCAGGATCTGGTTGAGCAGAACAGTGTTCGGCTTATCGGTGAACAGTTGGCCAAAGTTCTGTTTTGGGCCGGCGAAGTTGCCGATCACGCCGGCGTCGAGCTGGGCGGACAGATGGATACCATTGATCCAGAAACCTGGCGGCGGCGCTTCGGCGGCAGGAGCGACCGCGGGCTTTTCAGACTCCGTTGTCGCGGCGGGAGCCGGCGGCGTCTGGGCCAATGCCGTTACGGTTGTCGTGGCCATCGTGGCTGCCGCGGCGAGCCACGCCCCATGCCATCGTTTGCTTTTAGTCATTCTTATTCTTCCATCCTGATTTGCTATGGACGTGTCGGTTGCGTCCTGAACCCTTTTATATGTCCAAACTGTTGCGAAAGGGTGCTCGTGTGGCAACAGGTAGACAGAAAAAGGGCGTCCCAAAGACCGGGACGCCCGTTCGGTGGTCAGTTTCAGAAAATCTGCTCACCATGCAGAACGATATCCAGGCCTTCCCGCTCTTCTTCCTGTCCGACTCTCAGACCAAAGATCGCTTTGGTGATCATCAGGATGATCAGGGTTCCGACGCCGCTCCAGACCAGGGTCGCGGCAACGCCTTGGCATTGCAGCCAAAGCTGGGCCATACCGCCGGGACTGCCATCCGGGGTCGCATCCGTTGCTGACAGCGGTCCATAGGAAAACACACCGGTCAGCAACGCCCCGACAATACCACCGATACCGTGCACGCCGAAGCAGTCCAGGCTGTCGTCGTAGCCGAAGATGTGCTTCATGTATGTTGCGGTCCAGAAACAAATAACCCCGGCGGCGACGCCAATGATGATCGCCGATCCTGGAAGCACGAAGCCTGACGCCGGTGTAATCGCGACCAGTCCGGCGACGGCCCCGGAGATCACCCCGAGGACGGAGGGTTTGCCTTTGGCTATCCACTCCGCGAACATCCAGCCTAATGCGGCGGCGGCGGTGGCGATCTGCGTCACGGTCATGGCCATGCCAGCGCGGCCATTGGCAGCGGTTGCGGATCCGGCGTTGAAACCGAACCAGCCGACCCACAGCATCGATGCACCGATGACGGCGAGTGACAGGTTGTATGGCGCCATGTTGTCGCTGCCGTAGCCGACGCGTTTGCCGAGAACCAGGGCACACATCAGGCCGGCGATGCCTGCGTTGATGTGCACGACCGTGCCGCCGGCGAAATCAAGAACGCCCTTTTGGTTGGCCCAGCCAGACGGAGCCCACACCCAGTGGGCGATCGGCGCGTAGATTACGAGGGACCACACAACCATGAAGAAGCACAATGCCGAGAACTTCATTCGGTCGGCGAAGGCGCCGGCGATCAGGGCCGGGGTGATGATCGCGAACGTCATCTGGAACATCATGTAGACGGTTTCCGGGATTGTCGTGGACATGTCCGCGACGTCCTTGATCCCCGAGGCCAGAACGAAGGCCTGGGTATCATTCCCTTTGACCAGGTGCTCGGCGATGCCGTTCAACATGAAGCGGGAGAAATCGCCCATGTATTCATTGCCGGTGGTGAAGGCGATGCTGTAGCCCGCGACAGTCCACACGATGGTTACAAGGCAGCAGATCACGAAGGACTGCATCATCGTTGCCAGGACATTCTTCTTGCGGACCATGCCGGCGTAGAACAGTGCAAGGCCCGGAATTGTCATCAACAGCACGAGCGCCGTGCTGGAAAGCATCCAGGCCGTATCGCCGCTATCGAGTTTGGGCGGGCCTGCCGCTGCGGCTGCCGCGGCTGCCGTCGCGGCAGCGGGCGCGTCGTCCGCGAAAGCCGGTAGTGCGAGCAACAGAGCGAACAGCAGCGCGCTCAGTCCCCAATAGAGACGGGGTCTCTTCATAGTCTTGTTTCCCTATGCTTCTTGTTTACAGCGCTTCGGTATCAACTTCGCCCGTGCGAATGCGCATGGCACGCTCGATATCGAGAACGAAGATCTTTCCATCGCCGATCTTGCCGGTGTGGGCCGACTTGGCGATTGCTTCGATGACCTGATCGGCCAGGTCTTCGGGCACAACGACTTCAATTTTGATCTTAGGCAAGAAACTGACGTGATACTCAGCGCCCCGATAGATCTCGGTCTGGCCTTTCTGCCGGCCGAACCCTTTTACTTCCGATACCGTCAGTCCCTGAACCCCGAGTGGGGTCAAGGCCTCCCGCACGTCGTCAAGCTTGAAGGGCTTGATGATGGCCATGATCAGTTTCATGTCGGCCGGTCCTCCGGACTTTGGTTGGGGTTAGGGGAAACATGCATGCTCAATCCTGTCGTGCCGTTTCGCCCCGCCGTCGCGGTGTGCGACGGGCCAGGCGTGGATCGGATAGAATCAACAATCATGCCAACTCGACTTCTGGCACCGCAG
The DNA here is from genome assembly GCA_963790515.1 of uncultured Alphaproteobacteria bacterium. Taxonomy (GTDB): domain Bacteria; phylum Pseudomonadota; class Alphaproteobacteria; order Acetobacterales; family Acetobacteraceae; genus Rhodopila. Next base: position 53,352 of record CAWBPF010000011.1, read on the forward strand.
GCGCGATTTCTCATGTGGCAGAAGGGGTTTAACCGGTAATGATGCACATTAAGTGAGCAGTTGCTCTCTCCCGCCACACTGGGACAAGGACGAAACCTGCGCGTTTTCTGAACGGTTTCTTTAAATGATCCGTGTTCAACTAATTTGATTGTTACTGAGCAATAGTCGGTGAAGACGTGAGTGATACAAGGGCGTTGAGCGTACAGTCCCGGGCCTTTGGCCTAATGCAAGGATGCGCTTTCCTGGTTGGCCTGTTGCGGCTTGTTTGACTGGGTATGGCAGGAAAGCGTCGCTTATTGTTGAGTGAAGGCGCCCGGCTTCGAATGAGAGGTTGGCGAAGGCTGCCTGCCCTGATTTCCTCGCGATTGAAGCTGTAGCCGGTTGAGCTGTGCCGCCTACCATGGCGGTGGTGAAGTCCGCGCCTACAATCAATGTTTTGTGGGCGGATCTGTCCGACACCTGGGAACTGGACATCAGGGGAACCGGACGTCGGGATCAGATCACCGGTCAATCGGTCATTGGAATCAAAAACCCCGCCGGATGACACGGCGGGGTTTGATTTTCCGGTTGGTTGGGCCGGTTAGACCGAGTAATACATTTCGAATTCGACCGGGTGAGGTGTGTGTTCGAAACGATACACTTCATTCCATTTCAGCTCGATATAGCTTTCGATCTGATCGGTGCTGAACACGCCGCCCTCCAGAAGGAAGTCGTGGTCGGCCGCCAGGGCGCCGAGCGCCTCGCGCAAGCTGCCACAAACCGTTGGAATGCCCTTCAGTTCGTCGGGTGGCAGGTCGTAGAGGTCCTTGTCCATCGGGTCGCCGGGATGGATCTTGTTCTTGATCCCGTCCAATGCGGCCATGGTAATCGCGGAGTAGGACAAGTACGGGTTGCAGCTTGGGTCGGGGAAGCGGACTTCGACACGCTTCGCCTTGGGGCTGGTCGTATAGGGGATGCGGCAGGAGGCCGAGCGGTTGCGGGCCGAATAGGCCAGCAACACGGGGGCTTCGAACCCAGGGATCAGCCGCTTGTAGCTGTTGGTCGACGGATTGCTGAACGCGTTGATCGCTTTGGCGTGTTTGATGATGCCGCCGATCGCGTACAGGCACATCTCCGACAGGTCGGCGTAGCCGTTGCCGGCGAACAGTGGCTTGCCGGCTTTCCAGATCGAGATGTGGGTGTGCATGCCCGAACCGTTGTCGCCGTAGATCGGCTTCGGCATGAAGGTTGCGGTCTTGCCGTAGCTATGGGCGACGTTGTGGACGCAGTATTTGTAGATCTGCATCTGGTCGGCCATCTGTGTCAGGGTGCCGAACCGGGTGCCGAGCTCGTGCTGGGACTGGGCGACTTCGTGGTGGTGCTTTTCGATCGGCAGGCCCATTTCGCCCATCGTCGAGAGCATTTCGGCGCGCAGGTCGCTGTCGCCATCGACTGGGGGAACGGGGAAGTAGCCGCCCTTGACCGATGGGCGGTGGCCCATGTTGCCTTCCGGATAGTCCTTCAGGTTGGAGCCGGGACCTTCGATGCTGTCGACCTGGAAGCTGGCGAAGTTGCCGCCGGAGCCGAACTTCACGCTGTCGAAGATGAAGAATTCGGCTTCGGCGCCGATCGAAACGGTATCGCCGATGCCGCTTGACTTGACATAGGCCTCACACAACTTCGCGGTCGCGCGCGGGTCGCGGCTGTAGAACTGGCCGGTGGAAGGCTCCACGATGTCGCAGAATACAACCAGGCTTGGTTTGGCCGCGAACGGATCCATGGTTGCCGAGGCGGCGTCCGGCATCAGGATCATGTCGCTCTCGTTGATCGCCTTCCAGCCGGCGATCGATGATCCGTCGAACATGATCCCGTCGCGGAAGGCATCTTCGGTCATGGTAGAAACGTGTTGAGCGGTGTGCTGCCACTTGCCGCGTGGATCGGTGAACCGCAGATCCACGTATTCCACGGAATTGTCGCTGAGCATCTTGAGTACCTTGGCCACATCGTCGCTTGGACCTGATACTGTTGCTGCCGGCTTCTTCGCCATCCTTGTTCCCCGTTAGCTGTCTGACGCCGCAGTTACTTGACCCGCCACGAAACGTGACAGGATGCGGCAAAATCAAGCCCCGCACCATGCGGGACTCCATGACCCGGTCCCTCCTGGCGCCGATGCGCGGAGGGCCGGAAGTGGAATGAAGCTGATATCTGAGTGGACCGCGTGACCTGGGCCGACGCTGCTGGCAGCAGGCCGCCCGCGCGCGGGGTCCTAGATCGCGTCCTCCCCTCGTTCGCCGGTACCGAATTCTGATCACCTCCTCGACTGAAGAGATGAAGATCTTGCCGTCCCCAATTCGGCCGGTGCGGGCGGAGTTGACGATCGCCTCGACCGCCCGTTCGACGACGGCGTCGTCGCAGATCACCTCGATCTTTACCTTCGGGAGGAAGTCCACGACATATTCGGCGCCGCGGTAGAGTTCGGTATGGCCCTTCTGCCGGCCGAAGCCTTTGGCTTCCACGACGGTTATGCCTTGCAGTCCAACCTCGTGCAGCGCTTCTTTCACTTCATCGAGTTTGAACGGCTTGATGACAGCTTCGATCTTTTTCATGTCCATCAAGCCCGGTTTGGCCGGGCCTCCCACAAAGTTCAGGCTGCCCGTTTCGCATCAGGGATGTCAGCGGCATGAACAGCGCCATAGGTTTGCATGTGCCGTGCCAAGCAGCAACGAAGAAGGTGGTGAAACCGCGTGATCCTTGTGGTTCGGCGGCCAGGGTGTGGTTGCGAGCCTGTGGGAGGTGGGTCTTTGGCCGGGGCGCGGCCTTGATTCCAGGCGCAATGTGGCGATGGCGTGCGGTTTCGGTCGGATTGGACGTCGGTGGGGCGTCACGATCGCGCAGCGTCGGCGTATAAGCTGCACACTGTTTGCGCAGTTGAAACAGATGCAGTTCGCCCGTTTTTTATGCATTGGCTGGGGTGAATATATACGGACTGTCATGCCCTTCCCAATACCGTCCACGGGCGATATTCCGTGTTGTTTGCGGCTGGTCAGGACGGAGTGCCATCGATGCGCGGAGCAAATACCTATCTGGGGTCCATTGGCACCACCATCTTTACGGTGATGTCCGCACTAGCCACGGAACATAAGTCGATCAATCTTGGTCAAGGCTTTCCGGATGTCGAAGGTCCGGCCGATGTTGTGCAGGCGGCCGTCGGACGCGTTGCGGGATGGCCGCAACCAGTATCCCCCGATGCCGGGTTTGCCGGAGCTGCGCCAGGCCGTCGCGGCGGCGAACAAGCGTTTCTACAACCTGGATATCGACTGGGCGAAGGAAGTCACGGTCACCTCCGGCGCCACCGAGGCGATTACCGCGTGTCTGATGGCCGTGCTCGACCCGGGTGACGAGGTCGTGCTGATTGAGCCGCTGTATGACACGTATGTGCCGGTTGTGCGCATGCTGGGCGCGATCCCGCGGATCGTCCGGCTGACGCCGCCGCACTGGGCGCTGCCACGGGCGGAACTTGCGGATGCGTTTGGGCCGAAGACGAAGGCGATCCTGTTCAACTCGCCGATGAACCCGTGCGGCAAAGTGTTCGACGCGGATGAGCTGGGTTTCATCGCGGCGCTGGTGGAGCGGCATGATAGCTATGCGATCTGCGACGAGGTCTACGAACATCTGGTATTCGACGGTGCCCGGCACATTCCGCTGATGACGCTGCCCGGGATGCGGGAGCGGACGATGCGGATCGGCAGCGCCGGAAAGACGTTCTCGTTGACGGGATGGAAGGTAGGCTATGTGACGGCGGGGGCGGCGCTGACACCGCTGGTGCAGAAGGCGCACCAGAACCTGACCTTCACCACAGCGCCCAATCTGCAACGGGCGGTGGCGGTGGGACTGGCCAAGGACGACGCGTACTTTGCGTCGCTGGCGACCAATCTGCAGGCCAGGCGGGACCAGTTGGCTGCGGGGCTGGCGTCGGTGGGATTGTCCGTCCTGCCGTCGCAGGGGACCTATTTCATCACCACCGATTTCGCGCCGATGGGTTTCAATGGCGACGATGTGGCGTTCTGCCGGCATATCACGGAGCGGGCCGGCGTGACGGCGATCCCGGTCTCCGCATTTTACGACGAGGCGGGAGCGCCGCGGCATTATGCGCGGTTTGCATTTTGCAAGCGGCCGGAGGTGCTGGACGAGGCGATTGATCGCCTGCGGCGGCACTTTGGATGATATACTGGGGGATGACATGCCGGGGGATGACATGCCGGGTGATGATCCGCCGGGCGGAGATTGCGGCTGGCGGTTGATCAGGCGCTGGTGGCGTGGAGGCTGACCGAGGCCAGGGGCTTGTCACGGCGCAGGTTGTGCCGAGCTGATGTGGCAGGGCCGGGGCTATCAGGCGTGGCGACCAAAGCGCGCGCCGGCAGGCATCCTGGGGGGCAGGGGCTTGCGCGTTCCGCGGCAATACGGTCACGATGGGCACAACTAGATTCGATCTGCAACAGATCGATGGAACCAGTTGCGGATAACGTAACGGATGCGGGGGAATAAGGACCATGCGACTTCACAGATCATGGCTGAACGGATCGTTGCTGACGGGCCTGCTGGCAACCGGGTTGGTGTTTGGCAGTGGCGGCGCCCGAGCCGAGGATGCCTACAACGCGCAATGCTTCAAGCCGGCTCCTGGCCATAAAATGATGACCATGGCCGCTCGGCCCGGACCTTATAAACTGGCGCTGGCAAATGGTTTCGCCGGCAATAGCTGGCGCATCCAGATGATCCAGGGGTTGAAGGCCTGGGCGGCGCGGCCGGAGAACGCCAAGGATATCAAGGAGCTCAAGATCATCTCCACCGGGACGGATGTCGCGGCGCAGATCGGTGCGATCGACAATCTGATCGCGGCCGGCTATGACGCAATCATTACGATTGCGGTCAACCCAACGTCGTTCGAGCCGGTGATCAAGCGCGCCCGCAAGGCCGGCGTGGTGCTGGTGCCGTTCGATAATGTCATCGATACTGACCAGGTTATCGAAGTGACCGAACCGCAGGTGGAGTTCGAAACGGTCAAGGCGCAGTTCGTCTATGACAACATGCCGGAGAAGAAGGGCAAGGTGCTGGAGATACGTGGCCTGCCTGGCAACTCGGTGGATCGCGACCGCTCAATCGGGTTCCACAAGGTGTTCGACGGCAAGCCGGGGATCGAGACGGTGACGGTTGTCGGCAACTGGGACGACGGCACGGTGCAGAAGGTTGTCAGCGATGCCATCGCGACACAGGGACCGTTTGCCGGGATCGTGACGCAGCATGGCTCGACCGGGCTGATGAATGCGTTGATTGATGCCAAGCATCCGAAGGTGCCGCTGGGGACGTCCGGGGAGAACGGGTCGCTGAAGATGATCCATGACCAGGGCTGGACGACGATCACGCGGGTGCAGTCGCCGTTGCTGGCGGTGGTGGCGATGCAGGCGGCGATCGCTGAGCTGCAGGGGCATCCGGTGCCGCAACTGATCGAGCTGCCGGTGCCGACGATGTATTCGAAGGACCTCAAGGAGGGGGTGAACTACTCCAACAAGTTGCCGGACAATTTTCAGGATGGCGCGGATATCGCGGCGTGCAACGTGACGGTGCCGATCGACGAACTGCTGAAGCAGACGCCCGACAACAGCTGAGTTCAGGCGCGTGGTGTCCGGCGTGATGGTGGGCGCCGACGTCGCAACCGCCCGTTACCAAGCCGCCGTTCCTGCGGCTGAGTGGCGTGCGTAAGCGTTATGGCGGGGTCACTGCCCTGGATGGCGTGGATTTCAGCCTGCCGGCGCGGGTCGATCCACGCCGTTCTGGGGGAGAACGGCGCCGGCAAGAGCACGCTGATCAAGATCATCGCCGGGGCGGTGCGGCCGGACAGCGGCAGCATGGAGATGGATGGCCAGGCAGTGCAGTTCGCCGGGCCGTTGGATGCGGTGCGGCGCGGGTTGGTCTGCGTGTTTCAGGAATTGTCGCTGCTGCCGGACCTGAGCGTCGCCGACAACATCTGCATCACCGCAGCCGCCGGGGATTGGCGGGTTCATCAACCACCGGGCGCAGCGGCGGCGGGCCGAGGCGCTGCTGGCTCGAAGTTGGCTGTGCGGATATCGACCCCGGATGGCGGTGCGCGACCTGCCGCTGTCGCGGCGGCAACTGGTGGAGTTCGCCAAGGCGCTGGGTCGGGCGCCGAGGCTGCTGATCATGGACGAGGCGACGTCGGCGCTGACGGCTGGCGACGTCGAGACGGTGAACACGCTGTTGCGTTCGCTGCGGGACCGGGGGACCGCGATCCTGTTCATCTCCCACCGCATGCATGAGGTCGATGCGCTGGCCGACACCTGCTCGGTGTTTCGCAGCGGGCGGCATATCGAGACGTTCGCGCAGGGCAGTCGGAGCGAGCATGACATCGTCAACCTGATGATCGGGCGGGAGATCGAGCAGACCTATCCGCCGAAGCCGTCCTCGGCCCCGGCGGCGGGGATGGCGTTGGAGGGGCGCGATCTTGCGTGGGGCGATCGGTTGCAGGGCATATCGCTTGGGGTGCGGCGCGGGGAGATCCTGGGCTTGGGCGGGCTGGACGGGCAGGGGCAGCGAGAATTGCTGCTGGCGCTGTTCGGCGTGCTGCGGGATGTGCGCGGCCGTGTCGAAGTGGATGGAGCACCGGTCGCCTTTAGCGGGCCGAAGGCGGCGATGGCGGCGCGTATCCCGATTGCGCTGGTGCCGGAGGACCGCAAGACCGACGGTTTGCTGCTGCCGCTGTCGGTCCGGGAAAACCTCAGCCTGGCCTCCCTGGACCGGCTGCGGCAGGGGCTGTTCCTGGACGGCGCGGCGGAGCGGCGGCTGGTGGCGGAGGCGATCGAGCGGTTGCGGATCAAGGCCGCTTCTCCGGCGGTGGCGGTGGGCACGCTGTCGGGCGGCAACCAGCAGAAGGTTGTGCTGGGGAAGTGGCTGGCGACCAATCCGGGGATCCTGCTGCTGATGGACCCGACGCGGGGCATCGACGTCGGCACCAAGCAGGAGCTGTATGTGCTGATCCGGCAACTGGCCGACCTGGGTGCGGCGGTGGTGTTCTACAGCACCGATTATGACGAGCTGATCGGCACGTGCGACCGCGTGGCGATCCTGTATCGCGGGCGGATCGTGCGCGAGCTGGTCGGGCCGGAGATCACCGAGAATGCCATCGTGGCCGCGTCGCTGCTGATCGAGGCGGCGCCAGTCGCCGGGCCTCGGCCGGTGACGCACGCATGAGCGGCTTGTTGCTGGCGACACGGCGGAACCAGGGGGCGGTGTTCGCGGCGGCGCTGTTCGCGGCGCTGTTTGTTGTGTTCGTGATCCTGCACCCGCGCGGCCTGTCGATCATGGTGACGACGCCGGCGGCCAACCAGGGCCTGGCGCTGGCGTTCGCCGCGATGGCGCAGACGCTGCCGGTGCTGACGGGTGGGCTCGATCTGTCGGTGGGGTCTGTGCTGGCGCTGACTAATTGCGTCGCGTCACATCTGGTCAGCGGATCAACGATGCAAATCGTCGGCGGAATCGTGGTCACGCTGCTGGCCGGCGCGGCGTGTGGGTTGGTGAACGGGATGGTGGTGGTGGCGGGACGCATCCAGCCGATCATCGCGACGCTGGCGACCGGGGCGATCTTCACCGGGATCGCCTATCTGCTGCGCCCGATCCCCGGCGGCAGCATCGACGAGGATCTTGGCGACCTGCTGACCAACGAGACGTTTGGCGTGGCGCCGACTTCGCTGCTGCTGCTGGCGGGCGTGGTGCTTCTGGTGTGGATGCCGTTCCGCAATTCCGTGCTGGGGCGCGGCTGCTATGCGGCCGGGTCGTCCGAGACCGCGGCGTTCCTGTCGGGTGTGCGGGTCGGGCGATCGCGGTTGGCGGCGTACACGCTGGCGGGGTTGCTGGCGGCCTGCGGGGGGTTGTTCCTGGCGTTGCAGACGCTGTCGGGCGATGCGCAGGTGGGGGCCGACTATACGCTAAAGTCGATCGCGGCGGTGGTGATCGGCGGCACCTCGCTGCTGGGCGGCAGCGGCGGGGTAATGGGATCGATCTTTGGCGCGTATGCGTTGCGCGCCATCAGTGGGCTGTTGTTGTTCGCGGGTGTTTCGCCGCTGGCGCAGCCGCTGTTCGAGGGGCTGGTGCTGATGGCGGCGATCGGGCTTGGCGCCATCCGTATCCTGGCCAACCGCAACCGCCTGGAACTGTTGAGCGCGCAGGAGACGGCGCGCAGCGATCCCGGCCGGCCACTGATCCGTGGGGTGGATAATTCCGTGCTGGTGGCCCTGGGCGGAATCGTTGTGATCCTGTTGATCGGCAGCCGTTATCTGCCGGCTTTTCTGTCACCCGGATACCTGGTGCTGCAACTACGGATCGCGGCTTTCCTGGGGATCGTCGCCGCCGGGCAGATGCTGGTGATCCTGCTGGGCCATATCGACCTGTCGATCCCCTGGACCATGACGGTCGCGGCGATGACGGCGACCACGCTCGCGGGCATGGGCAGTCCGTGGGTGGACCTGGCGATCCCGCTGGCATTGGCGGTAGGCATCGTGGTCGGGCTGTTCAATGGCGTGGGGGTGGCTTACCTGCGGCTGCCGTCGATGATCCTGACGCTTGGCACGAACGCGGTGCTGCTGGGCCTCGCGGTGATCTATACCGGGGGCTTCGCGCCGCAGACGAATGCTTCACCGCTGATGCGGGTGCTGGGCAAGGACAGCAGCTTTTTTGGCGTGCCGAACATCCTTTGGGTGTGGCTGGCAGGGTCGGTGGTGCTGATGCTGCTACTGCGACGGACGCCGTTCGGGCGCAAGATCTATGCGATCGGCAACCGTGAGCGGGCGGCGTATCTGTCGGGGATCCGGACGGCGCGGGTGGTAATGACCTGCTTCGTGTTGTCGGGACTGACCAGCGCCCTGGGGGGCGTGCTGCTGGCTGGCCGGCTGGATCAGTCCTACCAGGGGATGGGGGACGAATACCTGTTGCCGGCGGTGGCGGCGGTGGTGCTGGGGGGGACCAACATTCTGGGGGGCCGCGGCAGCTATGTCGGCACCGTGGCTGGGGTGCTGGTGATCAGCCTGCTTACGTCGATGCTATCAGTAATGCAGATGCCGGAGGCCAGCCGGCGGGTGATCTATGGCATCGTCATCATCTCGATGCTGCTGCTGAACGGCCGGGGGTCGGAGGCCTGACGCGGTATCGGGTAGTACGAACCTGGCGACGTGACGCCGCCAGGTTCGGGTTGGCTGGTTATACCGCGTGGACCTTTGCCTCGCGGTCCCAGAAGCGGAGCTTGCGGCAGGCGGTGATGAACTTCTTGGCGTCCGCCGCGGATTTCAGGGCGATGAAGCCGTCGTCCATATCGGTCAGGCCGGCTTTCTCGAACAGCGGCATGGCGGTGTCCACGTAACCGATGAACTTCGCATGGGCGTAGGCGTCGTTGAGGAAGTCCTTCGCCGTTGCCTCGTTCATCAGCAGCTTCGCACCTTCTGCCGAGGGCATCACCACGACCGCGTCGTAAAGGACGGAGGGGCCGCCGTTCACCTTCTGCTGGGCCTCGTGCAGCTTGCCGCCGGTGCAGGTGAAACCGCCGACCTTCGGGGCCACGAACTCCATCATCGCGCCTTCGGCCTTGATCGCCGCCGTCAGCGCCTTCAACAGGTCCGCATCGGCGCCATCGGAGACCAGAACGCCGACCTTGCGGCCTGCAAACGTGTCCTTGGCGTTGCCGATGATGCTCAGCGCCGGCGACTCCTTCAGCGTGGTGACGATCGGACGTGCAGGTTCGGCCGCTTTGGGAAGCTGCTGCATGCCGAGGCCGTCGGCGACTTTCTGGGCCAGCGCCTCATCCACGTTCAGCAGGTGGGAGACGACACGGGCTCGGATCGCCGGAGTTTCGACCTTGCTGAGCTCGAAGACGAACGCGTCCTTGATGTGGGTTTGTTCGGTCTTGGTCTGGCTGAGGTAGAACTGGCGGGCCTGGCTGTAGTGATCGGCGAACAGTTCGCCCCGCGTCCGGCGCTTTTCACCGCTTTCGGTGAGCGGCGTGGTGACGAAGCCTCGTTCCGGGGATTCACGTGGGCCGCCGGCGGCGCCGCCCCAGGAGTTCGGCTCGTAGTTCACCCGGCCCTTGGGGTTGGTCATCGCCATGTGTCCATCCTGCTGGAAGTGATGGAACGGGCATTTCGGGGCGTTGATCGGGATGTGGGTGAAGTTCGGACCGCCCAGGCGCTTCAACTGGGTGTCGAGGTAGGAGAAGTTGCGGCCCTGCAGCAGCGGATCGTTGGTGAAATCGACGCCGGGGACGATGTTCTGGGTGCAGAACGCGACCTGTTCGGTCTCGGCGAAGAAGTTGTCGACCACGCGGTCGAGCACGAGACGGCCGACGACGCGAATCGGGATCATTTCCTCGGGTATGAGCTTCGTGGCGTCGAGCACGTCGAAGTCGAATTTGTCGGCGAAGTCATCGTCGAACAGCTGCAGGCCGAGCTCCCATTCCGGGAAATCGCCGCTCTGGATCGCGTTCCACATGTCGCGGCGGTGGAAGTCGGGGTCGGCGCCGTTGAGCTTCACGGCCTCGTTCCAGACCACGGACTGCATACCGAGCTTGGGCTTCCAGTGGAACTTGACGTAGGTGGATTTGCCGGCGGCATCGACGAGGCGGAAGGTGTGGACGCCGAAGCCCTCCATGAACCGCAGGCCGCGCGGGATGGTGCGGTCGGACATGATCCACATCAGCATGTGGGCCGATTCGGGGGTCATCGAGACGAAGTCCCAGAAATTGTCGTGCGCGGTCTGCGCCTGCGGGAAGCCCCGGTCGGGTTCCTGCTTGGCGGCGTGGATCAGGTCGGGGAACTTGATCGCATCCTGGATGAAGAACACCGGGATGTTGTTGCCGACGATGTCCCAGTTGCCCTCCTTGGTGTAGAGCTTCACCGCGAAGCCGCGAACGTCGCGGGCCACGTCGGCCGAACCTTTATTACCGGCGACGGTGGAGAAGCGAACGAAGGCGGGGGTCTTTTCACCGACGCGCTGGAAGATGTCGGCCTTGCTGACATCGGCCAGGGATTCGGTCAGTTCGAAGTATCCGTGCGCGCCGAAGCCGCGGGCATGCACCACCCGCTCGGGGATCCGTTCGTGGTCGAAGTGGAAGATCTTTTCACGGAAGTGGAAATCTTCCAGCAGCGTGGGGCCTCGTGCGCCGACGCGGAGTGAATTCTGGTCGTCGGAGACGGGGATGCCCTGCTGGGTGGTCAACACGGGGACATCGCCGCCGGCGACCTGGTGGGTTTCTCCGCCTTCTCCGCGCAGGATCTTGGCGTCCGCCATCTGGGCGGGTTTGAGATTGTCGGATCGCGATTTCGCAGCCATGCGGTACCCCTTTGGTCCATGAGCCGAGATCTGCCACTGATGTGGCTGATACCGGGTTGCGGCCCTAACGCCTAGAGGCGAGTGGGGTTGATGGCGGGTGCGTGAAAGTCTCGCAGCCCAGCGTTATGTGATGTTCAGCTGCCGCCGCCACGGGTGGTGGGATCTTCGGCTGACGCCGGCCCGGGCGATGTCGTTTGTCAGCTAACGCCGCCGCGGGCGGCGACGGGCCAAAGGCATTCGACGCGGCTGTTGCGCACGCCGACATACCAATCGAACTTGTCGACGGTGGGGTCGCAGTGGCCGGGCACGAGGCGCAGCTTCTCGCCGACCTTGGGGGTGGCGGTTTCGCTGCCGATTTCCAGCTTGCCGTGCTCGTCTGATGCGCTGGTGTAGCGGATGTCGGGTCGCTGCCAGATTGTTGGCAGGCCGGAATCGACCGCGACGGCCTTGTGGCCGGCGTCAAGGACGGCGATGCCGGGCTGGCTCTGGCTCATGACGGAAGCGAGCACGAACAGGGCGTGTTTGAAGGTGCTGACAGGGGTGCCGGCCTCGTCCAGGTTGCGGGCGTAGTCGGCGTCCATGAAGACGTAGCTGCCGGCCTGCATCTCGGTGTAGATGCCGGATTTCGATTCGATCTCGAACGTGCCGGTGCCGGCGCCGCCGACGATGGCGCAGTCGAGGCCTTGCTGGCGGAGCTGCTCGACGGTGCGGCGGGCGGCGTCGACGGCGCCGCCGATCAGGGTGCGACGTTCCTGCAGGGTGCGCTTGTGCTGGGCGCTGCCGTGATAGGCCTGCAGGCCGCCGAAGATCAGGTGCTTGGACGACGCGATGCGGGTTGCCAGCGCGACGGCATCGGGGCCTGGCTGGACGCCGCAGCGGCCGGCGCCGACGTCGATTTCGACCAGGACGGTCATGCGGATGTCGGCGTCGGCGGCGGCGGCCTCGATCGCGGCGACCTGGCCGGCGTCGTCGGCGCAGACTGCGACCTTGGCGAGGTGGGACAGGGCGCAGAGACGGGCGAGCTTGGACGGGCCGACGACTTCGTTGCTGACGAGGATGTCGGGGATGCCGCCCCAGGCGAGGATTTCAGCCTCGGAGACCTTCTGGACGCAGTTGCCGACGGCGCCGCGCGCCATCTGGAGTTTGGCGATGACGGGCGATTTATGGGTCTTAGCGTGCGCCCGCAGTTTTACGCCGGTGGGGGCGAGGAGGGCCGCCATGGTGTCGAGGTTGAATTCGAACGCGTCCAGGTCGATGACCAGTGCGGGGGTGTCGATCTCACTCTCGTGCATGCCGGGGATGGCGGGGGGCACTTGCAGCATCGGGCTGGTTCCTTTTGGGCGGCGCAGTTTCGCTACTTCGTTGTGCGGACGGCAAGCGGTGGGCAATAGGTATTAAAGAGTATTGGTGTATCCTTTAATAAGGATGGCGGCTATTAAAGGATGCTTTAACAAGGTTCGTTCATGCCCGATCACCCGACCCGCGTGGGCCGCTACGAAACCACCGCCGTCGGTGGGGAGACGGTGCGGGCCTATGTGCCGCTGCCATTGCCGCCGGTGCCGGCTGTTGAACTTGGCAGGCTGCAAGCCGCATTGGAACTGGCCAACCAGACGGTGGGCTGGCTCGACGGGATCGCTTCTGTCCTGCCGGACCCATCGTTGTTTCTCTATATGTATATCCGCAAGGAGGCGCTGCTGTCCTCCCAGATCGAGGGCACGCAGTCTTCGCTGTCGGACCTGTTGCTGTATGAGGCCGATGAAGCGCCCGGTGTGCCGATTGACGATACCCGAGAGGTCTCGAACTACGTCGCGGCGATGAACCATGGGCTGAAGCGGTTGCGGGAGGACTTTCCCTTGTCGCTCCGGCTGATTCGCGAGATCCATGAGATCCTGCTGGCGAGGGGGCGAGGGGAGGACAAGGATCCCGGGCAGTTCCGCCGCTCACAAAACTGGATCGGCGGCACGCGGCCGGGGAATGCGCTGTTTGTGCCGCCGCCGCCGCATCGGGTCATGGAGTGCCTTGGCGCGCTGGAAACCTTTATCCATACCGACACGCCGGACATGCCGCTGCTGGTGAAGGCGGCGCTGGTGCATGTGCAGTTCGAGACGATCCACCCGTTTCTTGACGGCAACGGACGACTGGGGCGTTTGCTGATTACGTTTCTGATGTGCGAGCGGGGCGTGCTGCGGGAGCCGCTGTTGTATCTCAGCTTGTTTTTCAAGCAGAACAGGCAGGCTTACTATGAGCACCTGCAGGCGGTGCGGGAGCATGGGGCATGGGAGGACTGGGTCGCGTTTTTCCTGCGCGGTGTTACCGAGACGGCGCGGCAGGGCACCCAGACAGCGCAAAGCCTGCTGCGGCTGTTCGGCAACGATCGTGGGCGGATCGAGCAGCTTGGCCGGCCGGCGGCCACCGCGCTGCGGCTGCATCAGTTCTTTCAGCGGCGGGGACTGACGACCATTCCCGATGCGTCACGCCATCTTGGATTGTCGCAGCCGACTGTTACCAGCGGGATCGCACATTTGCAGACATTGGGCATCGTGCGCGAAACGACGGGGCGTCAGCGCGGCAAGGTGTTCGTGTACGGGGCGTTCCTGGATCTGTTGAGCGAGGGCACCGATCCGCTGCCGCGATGATATCGCCGATCAGTGAAGGTCGAAACGTCGCTGCTCTTGAGCAGCCGATTCACGCGGCTAATCCGGGTCGGTGCGCTATTCGCGTTTCCTGCGATCCGGGTGGCTGGTTTCCACGCCGCGCGCACCTGCTTTAAGCTGGCCTCGCAACCGGGGGAAATCGAGCATGTGGGAACCGAGCCAGCGTTATCCTGATCCGAATGTGCAGGTGTTGGATCCTGCGTTCAATGCGCTGCGGCTGCCGCTGGCGTCAGTCGAGCAACTGGCCACTGGCTGCCGCTGGTCGGAGGGGCCGGTGTATTTTGGCGACGGGCGCTATGTGCTGTGGAGCGACATTCCCAATGACCGCATCCTGAAATGGGAGGAAGAGACCGGCGCCGTCAGCGTATTTCGGAAAACGTCGTGGAATGCCAACGGCAACACCCGTGACCGGCAGGGGCGGCTGGTGACGTGTGAGCATCGGGGCCGCCGTGTCACTCGCACTGAGTATGACGGATCGATCACCGTCCTGATGGACAGTTACGAGGGCAAGCGACTGAACTCGCCGAACGACGTGGTGGTGAAATCCGATGGATCGATCTGGTTCACCGACCCGTCTTTTGGAATCAGCGGCTATTACGAGGGTGAGAAGGCAGAGTCTGAGATAACGCCGGCGGTCTGGCGGATTGACGGTCAGACCGGGCAGGCGACGATGATGGCGGATGAGATCGAGGGGCCGAATGGCTTGGCGTTTTCGCCGGATGAGTCGATTTTGTATGTGGTGGCGTCGCGGGCGATGCCGAACCGGTTAATCCGTGCGTTCGACGTGGTGGACGGGGGCAAGCGGTTGTCCGGCAACCGTGTGTTCATCGATGCGGAGGCTGGCGCGCCTGACGGGTTTCGGGTCGATGTCGCAGGTAATCTGTGGTGCGGCTGGGGCATGGGCGTAGCGGAGCTGGATGGCGTGCGGGTCTTCGACAAGAACGCGACGCCAATCGGTCACATTTCACTGCCGGAGCGGGCGGCGAATTTGTGTTTCGGCGGGCGTCACCGGAACCGGTTGTTCATGGCGGCGAGTCATGGGTTGTATGGTCTTTATGTGAACACCCAGGGGGCGCCGGGCGGCTGATGTCGTCGCGGTCGTCGCCTGGAGGTTTCCTGCATCAGCGTGTGCGGGTGATGATCACGTGATGCAGCGCCCAGGCGGCGGCGCAGCCGGCCAGCAACAGCGCGCCCCATAGGGCGCCGGACTGCCAGTCTCCGTCCCTCAGGCGATCGAGTGACAGGCCGGCGAGCTGGGCGGGGTAGATGTGGGCGGGGGCCCAGACGAAGGCGGATGCGACGTTGGCGATCACGAAGCGCCGTTGCCGCATGCCGGCCATTCCGGCGACCAGCGGGACTGTGGAGCGCAGGACGGGAACGAAGCGGCACAGCGCGACGCTGTAGGTGCCGTAACGGTCGAAGAAGTGAACGGCGTTTTCCATCAGTGCGGGACGGCGGGAAAACGGCCATACGCCGCGGAGCCGGAAACTGAAGCGCTTGCCGACCCAGAACGACAGAAAATCGCCGATGACCGCGCCGATGATCGACAATGTCAGGAAGGGGAGCATCGGTTGGCCGGACATGGCTGCGGCGCCCGCAACGGCCATCAGGATGGGCGTGCCTGGAACGAGGACACCGAGCACGGCAACAGCCTCGATGATGGCGGCAAGAAATGCGACGATCAAAGCCCAGGCCGGGTATTGCGCGACGAGATCCACGGCTGCATTGATCCAGGACCACATGGGGTTGGGGCGACGCTCCTGTTGCGAGGGGTAACCGGTAATATGGTCAGTTTGAGCGGTGAGGGGAAGCGGCTTCGGCCGGAACGGAAAAGCCGGTCGGCCACAGCCAGATTTAGGTCGTATCGGTTTCCGAATGCGGACGAAAAGCATGGAACGTTGCTATCCGGCCTGTTGGAGTGGCTGGATTTTTCGTAGCCGACAGTTAATTTTCAATGGTGTGACATTGCGGACCGATTCGAAGTCGTTCTGATAAATTGTGTGAAATCAATGGATTGAGATAGGTCCTGCAGGATTATGATGGCGCTCGGATGGCAGAGATGACAGATTCTTTCCGGCCTTCGTGATGATCTTCAAGTCGTGGTGACTTGCCGGTCAGAGGTGCGCGGCGAATATGCCTCAACGCCACGGGGTGCACCGGCGGCGGCCGGATCCCCAGGGCTTGTCCTATTCCGGACGCTCAAGACCTTCAACCTGGAGTTCAAACGCATGCGCTTCCGTCGTGCGATCCTTGCCTCTGCGTTCCTTGCGACACCGGTCGCGGCAATGGCTCAACCACTGACCGGCCTTTACGTCGGGGCTGGCGCCGGGCTGCATGCCCCACAAAATCCGCGCGTGACCCCGGAAGGTCCGGGCTTCGGCCCAGGGCGGCTGTCACTGGACGAGGGCTATGGGTTTAATTCCAATCTCGCCGTCGGTTACGGGCTGGGCAACGGATTCCGTTTTGAGATCGAAGGTGATTTCGCGCGGAGCGACCTTCGTCATCTGGAGGGGACACGCTTTCCGACTGCCGCTGGCGGCCATGTGCGGACATTCGGCGTGATGGCGAACGCGATCTTCGACATGGATATCGGTTCGCCGTGGGTTTACCCGTATCTTGGGATCGGCGCGGGTTACCAATGGACCAAACTCAACCAGGTAACCGCGGTGCAGCCGGGGGGCCCGTTCAGTTTCGGAACCAGCAGCCAAAGCGGGGCATTCGCCGGGCAGGCAATCGTCGGTGCGTCTTTCCCGGTGCCGAACGTTCCTGGACTGTCGGTGACAGCCGATTACCGGTTCATGGATATCCTGGGCGGCGAAAAATACAACGGCACCAGCATCGTCGCGCCCGGTGGCGCGGTCGTGGATTCGAGCCTGAAGCTGCACAACCAGTTCGACCATGATGTGGTGATCGGCGTTCGCTACGCGTTCAACGCGCCGGCTCCGGCTGCGGCGCCGATGGCTCCGGCCCCCGTGGCTGCCCCGGCGCCAGCTCCGGCCAGGTCGTATCTGGTATTCTTTGACTGGGATAAGGCGGAGCTGACGGACCGGGCGAGGTCTATCGTGAAGGAGGCCGCGGATAACTCGACGCGCGTGCAGGTCACGCGGATCGAGGTCAACGGCTACACCGATACCTCGGGCAAGCCGGCCTACAACCAGGGTTTGTCGGTCCGGCGTGCCAAGGCGGTGGCGGGCGAACTGGTGCGCGATGGCGTGCCACAGAACGTGATCGACATTCAGGGTTTCGGCGACACGCATCTGCTGGTGTCGACCGGCCCGAATGTGCGTGAGCCGCAGAACCGGCGGGTGGAGATCATCATCCGCTGATCTTTGCAGGGTTGACGGAAGCGGGCGGCCGGGGGAGCGATCTCCCGGCTGTCTTGTTTAGGGTAGGATTTCCTGTCGCATGTTGAGTCGCCGCAATCGTCGGATGGCGATAGGATGGCCGTCCGACCAAATTGCGGACCATGGAAGACACACACATCATTGACCGGGTCTCCGAAGAGCATCTCTGGGATCAGGTCCTTCATCGCCAGGCTGGCGCGGAATTTCTCTATGCGGTGACCACGATGGGGGTTTATTGCCGCCCGGCGTGTCCATCGCCTCGGCCGTTGCGCAAGAATGTCCGGTTCTTTCCGGCCGTGTCCGAGGCCGAGGCCGCGGGCTTCCGCGCCTGCAAGCGGTGTGACCCGAAGGGAGAGCGTGCGCGGATCGCGCAGGACGTGGTGCGGGACGCCAGCGCCTTTATCGAGGCCAGTGAGGAAATTCCGTCACTGGATGTGCTGGCGAAGCGATCCGGCTACTCACGGTTCCATTTCCTGCGGATGTTTCGGGACCATACCGGTCTGACGCCGCGCAGCTATGCCGAGGCGGTGCGCGCCCGTCGGCTGCACGCGGCATTGGCGAATGGTGACCGGGTGGTCGATGCGGTAGCCGAGGCGGGGTTCGGGTCGGAGAGCCGGGTGTATGAGAAGACGGCTTCGCTGCTTGGCATGACCCCGGGCGCCGCGCGGCGGGGCGGACAGGGTGAGCGGATTCGCACCGCGTTCGCGGATTGCCCGTTTGGCCGGCTGCTGGTGGGGGCGACCGACAAGGGCGTTTGCTTTATCGGATTTGCGGAGCCGGACGATGCGCTGATGGCTGACCTGCGGCGGCGGTTTCCGCATGCGGTGATGACCACCGATGATACCGCGCTGGCCGGAACGGTGCAGGCGGTGCTGGATTTTCTGCGAGGAACCGAAACAGGCGCTGGAGTTGCCGCTGGATCTGCGCGGGACCGCTTTCCAGCAGCGGGTGTGGCGCATCTTGTGCGGCATCCCTGTCGGCGAGACGCGGACCTATGCCCAACTCGCGGCGATGGCGGGAAATCCCAAGGCGGTCCGCGCGGTGGCTCGGTCGTGCGCGACAAATCCGGTGTCACTCGCGGTTCCGTGCCATCGGGTGGTTGGCAGCGATGGTGGGCTGACAGGGTATCGCTGGGGCGTGCCGCGCAAGAAGGCGTTGCTGGAGCAGGAACGGAAGCTGGCGGCGGGTTAGCGGTAGATCCGTTCAGGTCGCAAATTGGCGCGGGTGACAATGCGCGTTGAAACAATGGGAGTGAGCTTCTTCCGTGAGCCGAAGCGAGCGGAAAAGCGCTAGCGCCTGGAGGCGCGGGCCAGCATTTCCTGGCGGTCGGCTTCGTGCCGTTCCGCCTCGGCCTGCTGTTCGGCCTGGACCGCACCGTCGTAGTCACCATCGGTGATGCGGGCCTGGGCCTCCCAATCGGCCCAGCGGGCTTCGTCGCGATCGCCCCTGGCCGACACGCCCGCCGCGGGTGCAATCGAGTCTGGCTGACCAACCGCCGGGAAGATCGTCAGCAGACACAGAATCAGGAAAATCGCTGTACGCATCGGGGTTTCGCGCCACGCACAAAGACGTCTGGCGGTAACGCCTGGGTGAGGATCGCGTTCCATCTGCGGTGTTTAGCGGTGCCGGCCGGTTTCAACAAGGACGGGGCGTTCGGCGATTGACGGTTGTTAATTGGTGGGCTGAGGTCATCGGCGCGGCTTGATCCATGGTATGCTGCTGACCTGCCAGGCGGGCTGTTCCTGCCAAGCGGGAGTGGGTCCAGTTCGGTGGGGATCGAGCGACTTCGGTACCCTTGCCGAGCGGTGCCACGCTGGTCGCAATGGAGGCGTGGATGAGGCAATCGCGCCTTATTGGCAGGCCATTGAACCGAGGCCGGACTATGCCGAGGCCCACAACAACCTGGGCGTTTTTTCCGGCAACCGGAGCGCCCGGATGACGCTGTTGCCTGCTATCGAAAGGCGATTGCGCCGAAGCCCGACTTCGCGGTCACGCATAAGAGCCTGGCGGCTGTCCTGTCGGCCCACGAGGAGATGTTATCCCGTCAACGTGCGGTGATCAGCGGTCAAGACTTACGCGGTTGGTCGGGTCGCAAGTCGTTGCAGCGTTTGCGATCAGTGCGGGTGGTTGGAGCCTGATAGCCTCGGGTTGAGGCTATCAGGTCCTTACCCGGTGGGCGAACCGCGTTTTACGGATCGATGCGGGCGGTCGCCGATCCGGCGACGACTTCCTTGCCGTCCTGGTTGGTGGTGGACAGCGTCAGATCGACATAGTGCTGGCCGCCTTCTTCGCGCATCGCGGCCACCGTGGCCTTGGAATCGAGCGTGTCGCCCGGCCAGACCTGGTTGGTGAAGCGCACGCCGAATTTGGTCAGCGTGCCGTCGCCGACATAGTTGGTCAGCATCTTGCCGGTCAGGCCCATGGTCAGCATGCCGTGCGCGAACACGCTGGGATAGCCGGCGACCTGGGTGGTGTAGACCTCATCGGTGTGCAGCGGGTTGTAGTCGCCCGATGCGCCGGCGTACTGGACGATCTGGGTGCGCGACAGGTTCTCGACCACGCGCTCGCTGTGGGTGTCGCCGACCTTCAGGGCGGATGCTTTCAATGCCATGCTGTTGTCTCCCCTCAGCCCTGGTCCACGGGACGTTCGGTTGTGACGCCGACGCCGCGCGCGGTGATCACCAGTTCGCCGTTCTGGTCGCGATATTCGGTGATGCGCTCGCGGAACGTCAGCTTGCCGGCGCGCTTGCTTTCCTTTTCCCAGGTCTTGCCGGGCTTGGTTTCCACCGTCAGCACGTCGCCGGGGCGGAGATGGCGGTGATATTCGTAATGCTGTTCGGCATGCAGGCCGCCGGAGGAGGTCGGCTTGCCCTCGATCCCGCTGGGTCCCTTGGCCGAGCCGAACCATTTCTGGCCGGGCTTCGGGCGCAGGTGATAGTCGGGATCGAACTGCGCGACCGCCTGGGCGAAGGTGGGCGGGGCGATGATGCCGCCGGCTTCGGTATCTTTCGCCGCCGCCGCGTCGTGATAGACAGGGTTGGTGTCGCCGACCGCGCGGGCGAACATCATGATGTGGCTCGCTTCCACGGGAAAGGTGATTTTGGCCAAGGGTTCCCTCCGATTGCTCTGTACCCGGACAGGTTAGCAGGGTTCCCAAAAGAAGAAACAGGCGGGCCGGCGCATGAGGCGTCCGCTTCGCCGTCCAGCCATGCGGGCGGCCCTGGATGCAGCAGCGATCCCGACGTTCGGCGGGCCGCGGGCGATGGCGGCGATCGGCCGACGGCGATCCGGTTCATGCAAGCGCCAGGCTGGCTGCCGCGCGGACGGCGGGTCTACGCGATCGGGGATATCCATGGGTGCCGCGACAAGCTGGTGGCGCTGCATGGGCTGATCGCGACGGATCTTGGCGACGCGGCCGACCGGGTCGGCGGTTCTGGTGCATCTGGGCGACTACATCGACCAGGGGCCGGACAGTGCCGGGGTCGTGGCGCTGCTGTCAGCCGGGGCGCCGGTTCCGGGCGTCTCGGTGGTCAATCTGCTGGGCGATCATGAGCGCATGCTGCTGGATGCGTCTGGATGGCGACCGGGCGGCGGCGACCGACTGGCTGTGGGCGGGTGGCAAGGAGGCGCTGGCAAGTTGGGGGCTGCCGCCCGATCTGCCGCGCGAGGCATGGGAGGCGGCGTTGCCCGCGGCTCATGTGGCGTGGCTGCGGGGCTTGCCGTTGACCCATCGCGAGGGGCGATTATTTGTTCGTCCATGCGGGTATCCGGCCGGGTGTTCCGGTGGCCGAACAGTCGCGTGATGACCTGGTCACGATGCGCCAGCCGTTTTTGTCGACCGAGCAGGATCATGGGTTGGTGGTGGTGCATGGGCATTCATCGGGGCCGTCGGTGCAGATTGCCAGCAACCGGATCGGGCTGGACACGGGCGCGGGAATTGGCGGCAAGCTGACCTGCGCGGTGCTGGAGGACGATGTGATAGGGCTGCTGGCGGTTTAGTCCGCCAAGCATTGCTGGGATAGTCTGCCTGTTGTGTGGTCATCCTGTTCAGCCTGCGCCCATTTTGTGGCCAGACATTAACTGATTGGGTAAGTTGTGGGGCTTTTCGTGGCGTTTCCTCGTTGACCGGTCCGGCAGTCCTGTCCTTAGCTGACAGGCACTGACGCCGGGGTGGTTGGTGTCGGTTCAGATGCGGAGTGGCGGCGGAATGCGTGACACCATCCAGTTTCGCCTGGGGTCGCAGCCCAGGGTACTGCGGGACGTCGATCCAACCATGACGGTGCTGGAATACCTGCGTCTGCAGGAGCATCGGTGTGGCACGAAGGAAGGCTGTGCCGAGGGCGATTGCGGTGCCTGCACGGTGGTGCTGGTTGGCGCGGACGGGCGGTATCAGGCGGTGAATGCCTGCGTCCTGTTCGTGCCGGCTTTGGACGGGCGGCAGTTGTTGACGGTGGAGGATCTCGCTGAGACTGACGGCTCGTTGCATCCGGTGCAGCAGGCGATGGTCGATCACCATGGCTCCCAGTGCGGGTACTGCACGCCGGGGTTTGTGATGTCGCTGTATGCGCTGAGCACCGAGGAACGACCGGATCGGGCGGCCGTGAACGAGGCATTGGCGGGGAATTTGTGCCGCTGCACGGGCTATCGCCCAATCGTCGATGCGGCGCTGGCGGTCTGCACCGGTGGGGGGAGGCCGGCCGCCGTTTCGTTGCCGGCGGCGGAGAGGACGCTAGCCCTGAGGCACGGTGACAAGCGTTCGTTTTCGCCGCGGTCGGCGGATGAACTCGCCCGGATACTGCTTGATCATCCGGAGGCGGTGATTGTTGCGGGCGGTACTGATGTTGGGCTGTGGGTGACCAAGCAGCACCGAGCCCTGCCGGTTACCGTCTCGCTGGATGCGGTGGCGGATCTTGGTGGCATTGTCGAAACGCCTGACACGATCCAGATCGGCGCCGGGGTTACTTATCAGGACGCTTTGCCGCTGCTGGAACGGCACTATCCGGATCTTGGGGCGATGATTCGGCGCATCGGGTCCCGTCAGATCCGCAATCGGGGGACGGTTGGGGGGAATATCGCCAACGCCTCGCCTATCGGGGATATGCCGCCGGCGTTGTTGGCGCTGGACGCGTCGGTGGTGCTGCGGCGCGGCGATGCGCGGCGGGTGGTGAAGCTGGATGGTTTTTTCACCGGGTATCGCCGGACTGTCCTGGCGGCGGGCGAGTTTATTGAGCGGGTTGACGTGCCGGTGCCGCGGGATGGGGACGTGTTTCGCTGCTACAAGGTCTCGAAGCGGTTTGACCAGGATATCTCGGCGGTCTGCGGTGCCTTCCGGGTGCGACTGGAGGACGGGCTGGTGGGCGATATCCGTATCGGGTTTGGCGGCATGGCGGCGACACCGGTTCGGCCATGTGCCGTGGAGGATGCTCTGATCGGGCGTCCCTGGACCGAGGCGACGGTGCGGATGGCGCAGGGCGTGATGGATGATACGTTCTCGCCGTTGTCCGACATGCGGGCGAGTGCGGAATACCGGCGTATCGTCGCTCGAAATCTCCTGCTGAAATGCTTCCTGGAAACCAGTGATGAGGCAGCCGTGACGCGGCTGGTGCCGGCATGAACGCGATCGTTCCGAATACATTCGCCGTTGGCGCCGCGGTCCCGCACGACAGTGCTTCGAAGCATGTGAGCGGCCGGGCAGTTTATATTGACGATATGCCGGAGCCGCCGGGGCTGCTGCATGCGTTTATCGGGTTAAGTCCGCATGCTCATGCGCGGATCAAGTCGATTAACCTTTCGGCCGTTACGGCAATGCCGGGTGTGGCCGCGGTGATGACGGCCAGGGATGTACCGGGTGTCAACGATGTTGGTCCGGCCTTTATGGGCGATCCGATTTTTGCTGATGGGTTGGTGGAGTATCATGGTCAGTCGATCTTTGCCGTGGCGGCGACCAGCATGGCGTTGGCGCGCGAAGCAGCGTCCAAGGCGGTGATCGAATATGAGCTTCTGAAGCCGATCCTGACGATTGACGAGGCTTTGGAGGCGCAGAGTTTCGTGCTGCCGACGCAGGTGATGAAGCGTGGCGATGCGGAGGCAGCGTTGGCGAAGGCTCCGCTTGGGCTGTCGGGGCGGATTGATGTGGGTGGCCAGGAGCATTTCTACCTTGAAGGTCAGGTCGCGATGGCGATCCCCGGTGAGGATGGCGACCTGCTGGTGCACAGCTCGACGCAGCATCCGACGGAGGTGCAGCATCTGGTGGCTCGGGCGCTGAAACTGGCCGACCATTCGGTGGTGTGCGAAACGCGGCGGATGGGCGGCGGGTTTGGCGGCAAGGAGTCGCAGGCATCGTTGATCGCAGTGACGGCGGCGTTGCTGGCGCAGCGCACGGGACGGCCGGTGAAGCATCGGCTGGATCGCGATGACGACATGATTCTGACGGGCAAGCGCCATCATTGCCGCATCGACTATGATGTCGGTTTTGGCAAGGACGGACGAATACAGGGAATTTCCTTCGTACAGTCGATCGGGTGCGGTTACTCGCCTGATCTGTCGGGAGCGATTTCCGACCGAGCGATGTTCCATGCGGATAATGCGTATTATTTGGAGAATGTACGGATCGTTTCTCATCGGTGCAAGACTAACACGGTCTCCAACACGGCGTTTCGGGGTTTCGGCGGGCCGCAGGGGATGATGGGAATTGAGCATGTGGTGGATGAGATCGCGCGGCATCTGCGCATCGACCCGCTGGTGGTTCGCAAGCGCAATTTCTATGGCAAGCGCGACCGAAACATCACGCCGTATCACATGACGGTCGAAGACAATATCATTGCTGAAGTGGTGGCGGAGTTGGAGCGTGACGCCGGGTATGCCGCGCGGCGAAAGCAGGTTGCCACGTTCAATGCGGCGAGTCCCTGGATCAAGCGTGGGCTGGCGTTGACGCCGGTGAAGTTCGGGATTTCGTTCACGCTGACGCATATGAACCAGGCTGGTGCATTGGTTCACGTCTATACGGACGGCAGCGTGCAGTTGAACCATGGCGGAACCGAGATGGGGCAGGGGCTTTATCTCAAGGTCGCCCAGATCGTTGCGGCTGAATTCGGCATCGGGCTGGACCGGGTTAAGATCACGGCGACGACGACGGCGAAAGTGCCGAATACGTCGCCAACGGCCGCCTCGTCAGGGACCGATCTGAACGGCAAGGCGGCGCAGGCGGCGGCTCGGGTTATCAAGCTGCGTATGGCGAGCGTCGCGGCGGGGGAGTTTGGCGTTCCGGCTTCGGCGGTGGTGTTCGCGGGTGGTGTGGTCAGCGGCGGTGGGAAGGCGCTGACGTTTGGCGAGGTTGCGAAGCTGGCGCACCGGGCGCGGGTGTCGCTGTCGTCCACCGGATACTACAGCACGCCGAAGATCCATTATGACACCAAGACCCATCAGGGGCGGCCGTTCTATTACTTTGCCTACGGGGCGGCGTTGTCTGAAGTCGAGGTGGATACATTGACCGGCGAATATCGGCTGCGGCGGGTTGATATCGTGCATGATGCGGGACAGT
Organism: uncultured Alphaproteobacteria bacterium; assembly: GCA_963790515.1. Taxonomy (GTDB): domain Bacteria; phylum Pseudomonadota; class Alphaproteobacteria; order Acetobacterales; family Acetobacteraceae; genus Rhodopila. Next base: position 78,254 of record CAWBPF010000011.1, read on the forward strand.
CGCTGAACCCGGCAATCGATCTCGGTCAAGTTGAGGGTGGTTTCGTGCAGGGTATGGGGTGGCTGACGACGGAAGAGCTTTGGTGGGACGAGAAGGGTCATCTGCGCACCCACGCGCCGTCAACCTACAAAATTCCGGCCTGCGGTGACGTGCCGGCGGCGTTTAATGTCTCGCTGTTCAAGGCCGGGCGGAACAAGGAAGACGTTGTCTATCGGTCCAAGGCGACGGGCGAGCCGCCGCTGATGCTGGGGATCGCGGTGTTCCAGGCTTTGCGCGACGCGATCGCGGCGTGTGGGGACGGATGGTCGGTGCCTCGGCTGGATGCGCCGGCTACGCCGGAGCGCGTGTTGATGGCGATTGAGCGTTTGCGCGCGGGTGTCGCTGTTCCGGTCGTCGCGGCCGAGGCGGCGGACTGATGGCCGCGTGGCTGGAGGCTCTGGTGGCCGCGGAGCGCGATCAGCAGCCGGCGGTGCTGGTGACGGTTCTGAGTGCGCTAGGTTCCACACCGCGGGAGGCGGGGGCCAAAATGGTGGTCTCGGCGGACGGTCTGGCAGGGACGATCGGCGGCGGAAACCTGGAATTTCAATGCGAGGCGGCGGCGCGGGCACTGCTGGACAGCGATGCCGAGGGACCGTCGACACGGGATTTTCCGCTGGGCCCGGCGCTGGGGCAGTGCTGCGGCGGACATGTGACGGTGCTGTTCGAGGTTCTGCGTCCCCCGCGGTTGAATATCGGGCTGTTTGGGGCGGGTCATGTGGGCAAGGCCTTGGTCAGGGTGCTGGCTGATCTGCCGTGCCGGGTGACCTGGGTTGACCCGCGGCCGGAAGCACTGCCGGCCAATCTGCCGCCAAATGTTGTTCCGGTGCGGATAGCGCAGCCGGCTGAAGCGGTCGGGGCTTTGCCACCGGGTAGTTTTGCGCTGGTGATGACGCATGATCACCAACTGGATTTCGAGATCGTCACGGAGGCTTTGCGACGGCCGGATCTGGTGGTTGGCCTGATCGGGTCGGCCACCAAGCGGGCCCGGTTCGTCGGCCGGCTGGTTCGGGCCGGTATTGCGCGGGACCGGATTGACGGGCTGATCTGCCCTATTGGCCTGCCTGGGATCGAGGGGAAAGAGCCAGCGGTGGTCGCCATTTCGGTTGTGGCGCAGATCCTGCAGCTTCAGGCGGAGGCCTTACCGCGGAGCGATATAGCGATGCCGTTGAGCGATATAGCGATGCCGTTGATTGAACGAAGCTGTGGCGATTGCGTTTGCCCGCCAGTCCTGGCGCGGCGCTGATGGCCGAAACCGAGCACATGCGGCGGGCGATCGCGCTGTCGCTGGAGATGATGCGGTCTGGGCGCGGCGGTCCGTTTGGCGCGGTGATCGTGAAGGACGACGTGGTGATTGCCGAGGGGTTCAATCAGGTGACCTCGACCAACGATCCGACGGCGCATGCGGAGGTTGTGGCGTTACGCCGAGCGTGTCAGGCACTGGGAACTTTTGATTTGACCGGGTGCGAGATCTATACGAGTTGCGAACCCTGTCCGATGTGTCTGAGCGCGATTTACTGGGCTCGGCTGGGGCGGATTTATTACGCGAACGATCGGCATGATGCAGCGAAGATCGGGTTCCGCGATGACTTTCTTTATCACGAGATCCCGTTGCCGCTGGATCAGCGTGCAATCCCGACGTCCAGGCTGATGCAGGCTGAGGGTTGGGCGGCGTTTGAGGAATGGGATCAGAAGCCGGATAAGATCGCTTACTGAACGGCTTGCAGTTTTCGGCTGCTTGGTGTCCGCACAGGAAGATCTGGCGGTTCGACTGGACGGAACTGTGGGACGTGCCCTTTGCGTGGCTGGGGCTTGGCCATCAGGATCCGCATTCAGTCCGGTCTTGATGCACAGACTACAGAAAGCGGCCTCACTGTCGGTGGCGCAATGACGTCGGGTTCTGGGCTCGCCGGGTCGCAGAGCGGTGGGACGGAAAAGCGCGGGCGCCTCGTATTGGCCTCGTTCTTGCGAGAATGCTGGCTAGTGACGCCGCCGCTTCGCTTCTGCTCAATCGATGGCTGGTGGCGCCCCGGATGTGGTTACAAAAAGGGCAGGTTGAGCGCATGAAAAGACATGGGGTGATTTCTCGACGTCTTGCCATTGGCGGTGCGCTGGCGGTTCCCTTCATCCTGCGGTCGGGTCTGGCCGCGGCTGAACCGGTCAAGATCAGAATGGGCGCGTTGAAGCTGATCCACTCGATCACGCCGTGGTTTTATGAACGGTTCCTGCCGGACGGGTATACCGTCGAGATCATTCCGTTCGAAAGTCCGACCGACGGGAAGTCGGCTGTTGTCACCAGGTCGGTTGACTTCGGCACGTTTGGAATTGCGGCGGGGATCCGGGGGCGGCGGCGCATGAACCGGTGGTGGTGTTCGGGTCGTCCTGCAACAAGGGGATGGCGGTGGTCGCCCGCAAGGACGGACCGATCGCCAGCCTGAAGGACCTGAGGGGCAAGCGCGTGGCGATCTGGCCGGGCTCCACGCAGGAAGTCTTCATTCTCGAGCGGTTGCGGACGGAGGGGATGACGATCCGCGACGTTAAGTCTGTGCGCGTGTCGTTCAGCGAGATGCCTACCGCTTTGGCGCGTGGCGACGTCGATGCCTATGTCGGGGCGGAACCTGGGCCGGGAAATTCCCTCGCCACCGGCGTCGGAAAGATCGTGGAGTATCCTTACTCGACGGCCATGGGCAGCCTGAACATGATCCTGGCGACCCATCGGGATACGATCGAGCAGAAGCCGGATCTTGCCCGCGTTGTGCTGAACCTGCAGCGGCAGGCCAGCGAATATGCGATGTCGCATCCGCAGGAAATGGTTGCGATGACCGTGTCCAAGCTGGGCATGAAGCGGGAGGCGGTGGAGCTTTCGGTGCAGAATGTCGAGCTGAACTGGAGGATGACGCCGGAGATGATCCAGGCCGGCAAGACCTATGCGGAACATATGCTGGCGCTGAAGCAGATCAGGGCGCTACCGGATTTCGCGACATTCTTCGATCCGAAGATTTCTGACCAGCTTTCGGCATGAGCGAGGCAATTCAAAGCCTTCGGCTGGAGAGTGCGCCGGCGCGCATTGATTTGACTCCGCTGTTGCGGATCATCGTGCCGGTGGCGCTGCTTCTGCTGTGGTGGGCTGGAACAGCGCTGCGTCCGGGTGGCTTGATCCCTTCGCCGGGGGAAGTTGGCACGGCGCTTTGGGACCTCGCGTTTGGCGGGATCAACGACGATGCGTTCAGCCAGATGCTGCTGCCGGACCTGATTGCGTCAGCCAGCCGGGTTTACGGTGCGTTTCTCCTGGCCGCCGCGCTGGCGCTGCCGCTCGGCATGCTGATCGGGCGTCTGCGCATCGTGAAGGAACTGCTTGAACCGACATTCCAGGTGCTGCGCCCGGTTCCGGTAACGGCTTGGCTGCCGCTGTCGATGATCATGTTCGGGCTGGGTCCGAAATCGGCATTTTTTCTGGTGGCACTGGGGGCGTTTTACCCGATCCTGGTCAACACGGTGTTTGCGGTGCGCAGTGTGGAGCCCCGGTTGTTCGAGGCGGCGCAGATGTTGGGGGTTTCACCGGCGCGGCTGTTTCCGAAGGTGGTGCTGCCGGCGTCGCTGCCTGGGATGTTCACCGGGTTGCGATTGGGTCTGGGTTTTGCGTGGGTGGTGATCGTCGTGGGCGAGATGACGGGGGTGCAGACCGGCCTGGGTGCGATGATCATGGACGCCAGGCAGTTGTCGCGGACCGAGATCGTGATCGCCGGGATGGCGGTGATCGGGATCGCCGGCTTTCTGTCGGACTATGCTGTGGTCTTGCTGGGACGGCGGCTGCTGGCGTGGAGTCCGCAGCATGGGTAGATGGATGCGATGACTGAACCTATTCTGTCTGCGGTGAATGCCGGCAAGATTTATCCGGGTGGCATTGAAGCCTTGCGCGCCGCCAATCTGGTAATCGCACCGGGGGAATTCGTCTGCCTGATCGGAGCCTCGGGCTGCGGCAAATCCACCCTGTTGCGCATGATCGCGGGGTTTGAGAGCGTGACGTCCGGACAGATCACCATGCGCGGACAGATGGTTACGGGTCCAGGGCCGGATCGGGGCATGGTGTTCCAGGATTATGGCCTGTTCCCCTGGTTGACCATCCGCAAGAACATTGCGTTCGGCCCGATCGCCCGTGGCAAACCCAAGGCCGAGGCGCTGGCGACCGCCGACCGGTTTGTCTCCATGATGGGGTTGGACCGGTTTGCCGACAGTTATCCTCATCAACTGTCGGGCGGGATGAAGCAGCGGGTTGCGATTGGCCGCGTGTTGGCAAACGATGCGCAGATGGCGTTGATGGACGAGCCGTTTGGTGCGCTTGATGCCATGACCCGCGAGCGGCTGCAGGATGAACTGCTGACGATCTGGCGGGCCACCGGATTGAGTGTGGTGTTCGTGACCCACTCGTTGGAGGAGGCGATCTTTCTGGCCGATCGTGTCATGGTGATGTCGCCCGGTCCGAGACGGATTGTGGCGGAGGAACGGATTGCGCTGGAGCGGCCGCGTGACGTTTCATCGCCGGCGTTCAACGATATCCGCCGTCATCTGGCGTCGTTGCTGCATGCTGACCATGTGCGGGAGGCCGCTTGACGCCCACACAGAGGGCGAAGGCGGCGATCGCCGCTGACAGCGCCCATGCCGACCCGGCGATCTGGATTTCGCGGCGGCGCGATGATGCCATTATGGCCGATGCGGCTGCGCTGGAGGCGGAAGGTCCGCGCGGCCGCCCGCTATGGGGTGTGCCGTTCGCGGTAAAGGACAACATCGATGTGGCGGGGATACCGACCACCGCCGCTTGTCCGGGTTTTGCCTACACGCCCGAGGTGGACGCTCCGGCCGTGCGGCGATTGCTGGAGGCCGGGGCGTTGCTGGTGGGGAAGACCAATCTCGATCAGTTCGCCACGGGGCTGGTTGGCACGCGCAGTCCTTATGGCGTGCCGCGGCATGTTTTTGATGCAACGTTGGTGCCGGGAGGGTCGTCGTCGGGTTCGGCCTGTGCGGTCGCTGCGGGCATTGTGCGCTTCGCGTTGGGCACCGACACGGCTGGTTCGGGGCGGGTGCCGGCGGGGTTTGGTAATATTGTCGGGTTGAAGCCAACCATTGGCAGTGTCTCGGCAAGGGGAATGGTGCCGGCCTGCCGGTCGATCGACACGATATCGGTATTTGCCCGCACGGTGGACGAGGCGTTGCGGGTGCAGCGGGTGATCGCCGGATTTGACGGTGACGACCCGTATGCTCGGCGGGCGCCGTTTTCGCATCTTCGGCGGGCGGCTGCGGTGCCGGGGGTTGGGGTGGCGATGGGGGATGTGGTTGGGCTGTGCGCGCCGGATGTCGCGGCGGCCTATCAGCAGGCGGGCGGGTTCTTGAACGCGGTCCCGGTCGACATTGGGTTGTTTCTCGACGTTGCGCGGCTGCTCTATGAAGGTCCGTGGGTGGCTGAGAGAAGCGCGGCACTGCGAGCCGTTCTGGAGAAGCAGCCGGATATTCTGTATCCCGCCACGCGGGCCATCCTGGAACTCGGCATAAACCGCCTGGCGGTCGATGCATTCGATGCGTTTCATCTGCTGCAAAGGGCCCGGCGGGAGGCTGGCCATTTGTTCGAGCGATATGACGCGTTGCTGCTGCCGACTGCTCCGTTCTGTCCCACTTTGGCCGAGGTGCAAGCTGATCCGCTTGGGCCTAATCGGCGCCTGGGGATGTTCACCAATTTCGCCAATCTCTGCGACATGGCCGGGTTCGCTGTTCCCATCGGATTTGGGCCGGGTGGAGCACCAATTGGGGGTGTCTTGTTGGGTCCGGCGTGGTCCGAGGGACGACTGGCGCCGCTGGCGGATGCGCTGCACCGGCGATTTGCCGGGACTGTGGGTGCGACTGGGGAGGCGTTGCCGCCGGCGGCTGAACCGGATGGCTTGGCTGTGGACGAGACGGCACTGTTCTGCATCGGGGCACATATGTCAGGTCTGCCGCTGAACGGTCAGATTACGGCCCTGGGCGGCCGCTTTTTGCGCGAGGCTGAGACCCGTCCCGAATACCGGCTGTACGCCCTTGGCAACCGTCCTGGCATGGTGCGAGGGCCGGATGGGTTGGTTGTCGCTGGTGAAGTCTGGGCGTTGCCGACGGCTTCGATTGGCGCCTTGCTGGCTCAGGTTCCGCCACCGCTGGGGTTCGGTACGGTCGCGCTGAAGGATGGGCCATGCCTTGGTTTTCTGGCCGAGACGGCTGGCATCGGGGATGCGCCGGAGATCACCCAATTTGGCGGCTGGCGAGCCTGGCTGCGATCGAAATCAGGGGATTGATGATGGACGATGCGGCTTTGGACGCGATGATAGATGCTGGCACCGCGGCGCTGGGCATTGAAATGAAACCGGAATGGCGTCAGGCCGTGCGCATGCATCTGGCGATCTCTCTTGGTCACGTGGCGACCGTGCTGGAAACAGGCCTGCCGGATGACCTGGATCCCGCGCCGGTGTTCCGCGCATGAGCGCGTTTGCTTCTGCGGTTGAGATCGCCGCCGCGGTAAGCTCCGGACGTGCCACCGCCCAGGAGGTCATGACTGCCTGCCTGGACAGGATCGCGCGGCTGAACCCGGTGTTGAATGCCTTCACCGCCGTGTTGGCGGATCGGGCGCGCGCCAAAGCGGCGGCCATCGACGCATCCGGCGATAAACGCGGGCCGTTGGCCGGCGTGCCGTTCGCGGTGAAAAATCTGATCGATGTCGCCGGATTGCCGACGCTGGCTGGTTCGAAGATCAACCGCGATCATCCGCCCGCGGTTGCCGATGCGCTGCTGGTCACGCGGCTGGAGGCTGCCGGGGCGATTCTGGTCGGTGCATTGAACATGGGCGAGTACGCCTACGACTTTACCGGCGAGAATGTTCACGACGGTCCGTCACGCAATCCGTTTGATACAGCACGGATGTCGGGCGGATCCTCTGGCGGGTCTGGCAGCGCGGTGGGTGGGGGACTGGTGCCGTTGGCGCTGGGGTCGGATACCAATGGCTCGATAAGGGTGCCGTCCTCGTTCTGTGGATTGTTCGGCCTGAAACCGACCTATGGGCGGTTGACACGGGCTGGCAGTTTCCCGTTCGTTTCAAGTTTGGATCATCTTGGGCCGTTGGCGCGATCGGCTGCAGACCTGGCCGTCGCTTATGACGCCATGCAGGGTTACGATTCCAAGGACCCGGCCTGCGTCGATCGCCCGGTTGAACCTGTCGCCGGCTTGCTGGACTTGGGGATTGGCGGATTGCGTATCGCCTGTGCCGGCGGGTATTTTCGGGCGGGCGCGTCGCCCGAGGCACTGACGGCGCTGGATGCCATAGCGGCGGCCCTGGGCGTGACGGATACCGTTACGATTTCGGATGCCGCGAAAGCCCGCAGCGCCGCTTATGTCATTACCACGACAGAGGGTGCCGCACTGCATCTGGAGCGTCTGCGCTCGCGGCCGGATGACTTTGATGCCGATGTGCGTGACCGGTTGATCGCGGGGGCTCTTTTGCCCGCCGCTGCTGTCGTGCAGGCGCAGAAATTCCGCCGTTGGTTCCGCGAGGACATGCTGCGCCTGTTCCAACATGTCGATGCGATTCTGGCGCCGGCAACGCCTTGCATCGCACCGTTGATCGGGCAGAAGACTTTTGTCCTGGATGGCAAGGAAATGCCGGTGCGGCCGAATATCGGCATTTATACTCAACCGATCTCCTTTATTGGGCTGCCGGTCGTGGCGGTTCCCGTGCCGACGGCTCTTGGCCTGCCGATTGGTGTACAGATCATTACGGCACCTTGGCGGGAGGATCTGGCGCTGCGTATTGCCCGCGCACTGGAAGTTGCCGGCGCCGCGATTTCTCCGATGCCCAAACTGGAAGTCTGAGCGATGGATATCAATCTGCCGGATGTGAAGGCCGAGGTGGATGCCGCTTTCGCACTTTACGAGAAAGCGCTGATGGCGAATGACGTCGATGGGTTGCAGGCGTTGTTCTGGAACAGTGACCTGACTATCCGTTACGGTATCGGCGAGAACCTGTATGGGTATCAGGAGATCGGTGCGTTTCGCGCCGCGCGCTCACCCGTTGGGCTGGCACGTACGACGTCGCGAACGGTGATCACCACGTTTGGGCGTGACTTTGCCACCGCGTCCACGTTGTTTCATCGCGACACGACACTCGGGAAAGTTGGCCGTCAGATGCAAACCTGGGTTCGGACTCCGGATGGCTGGCGCGTGGTGGCGGCGCATGTCAGCGTCATCGACGCGCCGTGACCGCGGGCCTTTGGATCAAGGATCCGCTGGGGATCCTGGCCGAGGGCGCCGAACGCGGTGTAGTTGTCAGCGACAGCCGCATCGTCGAAGTCGTTCCGGCTGGTGGTGAGCCCGTCACGTCGGGTGTGTCGGTGTTTGATGCCAGTCGGCATGTTGTGTTGCCGGGGCTGATCAACACGCATCATCATTTTTACCAGACTTTGACCCGCGCCAGCCCTGCTGCGCTCGATCAGGAACTTTTCCCGTGGCTGCAGGCGCTGTATCCGATCTGGGCGCGGATGACGCCGGAAGCGCTGGGCGCCGCGGCGACTGTCGCGATGGCCGAGCTGCTGTTGTCGGGATGTACGACGACGACTGACCATCATTATGTTTTTCCCGCCGGCCTGGATACGGCCATCGATATTGAGATCGCCGTGGCGCAACGGCTGGGTATTCGGGTTGTCGTCACCCGAGGTTCGATGAACCTGTCGCAGCGCGACGGAGGCTTGCCGCCGGATAGCGTGGTACAGGACGAGGACACCATTCTTGCCGATAGCGAGCGGTTGATCGCGCGTTATCACGATGCGTCGCCCGACGCGATGGTCCAGGTGGCACTGGCGCCATGTTCTCCGTTCAGCGTAACGACATCGTTGATGCGGGCGACCGCGGTGCTGGCGGAACGAACCGGCGTGCGGCTGCATACCCATCTGGCCGAGACGGCGGACGAAGAGGCGTTCTGTCTGGCGACATTTGGCTGCCGGCCGCTGGATTACCTGCAGCAATGCGGCTGGTTGCATGAGCGGACCTGGCTGGCGCATGGGGTCCACTTCGACAGCACGGAGATCGATCGGCTGGCACGGGCTGGAACCTGCGTGACGCATTGTCCTTGCAGCAACCAGATCCTGGGGTCCGGGACGTGCCTGGTTTGCGAGATGGAAGAGGCGGGGATGTCGGTCGGCCTGGGTGTCGATGGATCGGCGTCCAATAACGCGTCCAATATGATCCAGGAAGTGCGGGCGGCATTTTTGCTGCAGCGAAATCGCTACGGTGTCGCGAAGGTCGGCCACCTTGATGCGCTGCGCTGGGCGACTCAGGGATCGGCGGCCTGCATCGGACGCCCGGAACTGGGGCGCATCGCTGTCGGGATGCAGGCGGACCTTGCGCTGTTCACGCTCGATGAGCTTCGGTTTTCAGGCGCGCTGGACCCGATCGCGGCTTTGGTGGTTTGTGGCGCCCATCGGGCGGATCGCGTTATGATCGGCGGGCGCTGGGTCGTCGAGGGTGGCGCCATTCCGGGGCTGGACATGGCGGGGCTGGTTCGGCGACACAGTGCGGCGGCAAAAGCGTTGCACGCGCAATAGGGGGCGTCTGTCATGGCCGATTATGATCTGGTGGTTGCCGGGGGTACGGTGGTCACCGCGTCCGACATGTTCGTGGCTGATGTAGGCATCGTGGATGGGCGTATCGCTGCCGTCGGGATGAACCTGCGGGGTGACCGCACCGTCGATGCGCATGGCCTGCTGGTGATGCCGGGCGGGGTTGATTTGCACTGTCACATCGAGCAGCTGCAGGCGGGGGGTGGCGCGGACGAGGAGAATTTCATCACCGGCAGCACCTCGGCCCTGGCCGGCGGCACGACAAGTGTCATTACATTTTCCACTCAGTTCAAGGGTCACGGCATTCTGGAGCCGCTGACGGAATATCGCCGCCGGGCTGAGAAGGCCATGGTGGATTATACGTTCCACCAGATCATTACGGATGCAACCGACGAGGTTATCTTCAACGAGGTGCCGCAGGTCGTTGCGTCCGGGGTGCGCAGCCTGAAGGTGTTCCTGACCTATGACCCGCTGCATCTGGATGATCGCCAGTATTTGCGCGTGCTAGGCGCGGCGCGTCGCACCGGCGCATTGGTGACCGTGCACTGCGAGAATTATGAGGCGATCCGGTGGCGCACCGCGGCGCTGCTCGCCGATGGCCGGACAGAGCCCAAGTATCATGCGTGGTCGCGGCCCAGCATGATCGAGCGGGAGGCGACGCACCGGGCGATCGCACTCGCCGAAATGGTTGATCAGCCGATCCAGGTGTTTCACGTGTCCTGCCCGGAGGTGGCGGAGGAAATCGCCCGTGCTCAGGCCCGGGGTCTGAAGGTGTGGGGTGAAACCTGCCCGCAGTATTTTGTTCTTTCAGCGGATCATATGGATCGCCCGGGATTTGAGGGGGCCAAGTTCATGTGCAGTCCGGCACCCCGCGACGCGGCGGCCAGCGACGGCTTGTGGAAGATGGTGCGCAACAACGTGCTGGATGTCGTATCGTCCGATCATAGCGGTTGGAGTTACGATACGCCGGTTGGCAAGCGCGTGCATGGCGTTGACGCTCCGTTCAGGGATATCCCCAATGGCGTGCCTGGGCTGGGCGCTCGGTTGCCGATTCTGTTCAGTGAAGGCGTGTCGAAGGGGCGGATTGATCCATGTGCCTTCGTGCGGGTGACGGCAACCAATCCGGCGCGATTGTTCGGGTTGTATCCGCGCAAAGGGACGATCGCGCCGGGCGCGGATGCTGATATTGTCCTGTGGGATGCAAAAAAGACCGTTACGATCACAAACAACTTGATGCAGCACATTATCGATTACACGCCTTATGAGGGACTCGAGGTCACCGGCTGGCCGGTGTCTACCATCCGGAGGGGCGAGGTGGTGATGAAGGATGGCCTTGTGCAGGCGGAGCCGGGAACTGGTCAGTTTCTCGCACGCGGGCCCTATGACCTGATCAAGCCGACCGGCAATCTGCCGTTTGGCTTCGATGCCAGCGCTTTCCTGGTCTGAGCAAGAGGACATTATGAGCCTGATCGACATTGTCGCCGGCCCCTACAGCTTCAAGGCGCGCTTTGAGGATACAAACGCTCCGAAGACCTGTGCGAAATTTCGCTCGCTGTTGCCGTACAAGGGACGAATTATCCATGTTCGCTGGAGCGGAGAGGGATGTTGGATTCCGCTGGGCGATCTGGATCTGGGCCTGCCGTTTGAAAACCACACCAGCTACCCGGCGCCTGGACAATTCCTGCTGTATCCAGGCGGGATTTCTGAGACCGAAATCCTGCTGGCCTATGGGGGTGTTCAGTTCGCCAGCAAAATGGGCCAACTGGCGGGCAATCATTTCCTGACCGTTGTGGAAGGCACCGAGAATCTTGTGGCGCTTGGCAAGATGGTGCTGTGGCAAGGTGCTCAGGATATCGAATTCAAGGCGCCTTGAACGGTTTTGCGCTGCGTGCCGGGTTGTTACGCTCCGGCCGCGAGTCCTGGTGCCAAGGCATGGAGCCGTGACTTATGCCTGAGGCGACAGACATCCTGGGTCGCTGCATGAGGCCCCGGAGAACGCCGTGGTGCTCTCGATCGACGAAAGGCCACCGAAATAAGCGCTGGAGCGGGCGCAGGGAAAGCTGAAAATGCCCGATCGGCGAATGGTGATCGGTCGGTCTCATGACGACAGGCGTAACGGCGTCTCGACTTTATGGACCGCTTCGTCGAACAGCATGGTCGGCAAGGCATTCCATGTCGTCTTAGGAAATCTGTCCACTCATAAGCTGAAGCGGATCGACCGCTGGCGCGGCAGCCGAACGTGGATTTTCATGACCCATCGACTTACGCCTTATGGCCGAACGCGATCGAAATCTGGTTTTCAAGGCAGTCGATCAGCGGCGCATCTTTCGACAACGTTTGGGCGCGGGTGGCTCAGGTCAACAACGTCATCGCCCGCTACAACGGATACTAACGCGTGCCGAGACGCTTCAGTAGTTCTCCCGCATGCGGGTCACCGAGCGTGATTGCTTTCTGATACCATTCCGCGGCTCGTGCTGGATCGGCCATGCTGCCGGGTGCAACGTAATTCGGGTCGTAGGTTTTTCCGACAGCGGTTGCCGCGCCGGCATTTCCAGCCTCGGCGGCACGCTGGAACAGGAGGCGCGCCGCCCCTATATCGCCCAACTCAAGGGACTGATCACCGCGTTTTAGCAGTGCCGCCATCAGCGCTGCTGACAGTGCATCGGCTGGTTTGGTCACCCGCGTTTGACCTGCCGGCACTGGCGTCACCGAGGGTGATGGCACTGGTGTATCGAGCGATGCTGGTGCCGTCGCGGCCGGATGCTCATGTTGCCCTTTCAGGCCTTGGTAGATGAAGATCGAAATCCCGATCAGCAGCAGACCGATCGAAACAATTTGGACGGCGTGCGCCGCGATGCCTGAATACTCAGTCTCCTGATGCCGTGGTCTTGAAGCTGTGGGTCCCGTGGCGGCCGCGACTGTCTTGGCATTGATCATCGCGTCGCCACGGGCAAATCCGGCATTGAATGCGGCCTCCATCAGGCGGTTCACGACGCCGGGCACCCCACCGGACCGAGCTATGAGAATCTTCATTGCGTCAGCGGCAACGAGACGTCTCGTGGTGCCGCCCGCGACCCATAAGGAACGCTCAATATATTGGCGGATTTCAGCCGCCCCGAGTGGCAGCATCCGGACAGTATTGCGTGCCAGCGCAGCGATTTGCGACACCTCCGGCCGTTTTGTCTCGGTTGCCAGGTCCGTTGAGGTTGTAAATACGAGGGCTGATCCGCCCGGATCGTTCGGCATGAGTTGCAGCATCGACCAAAGCAGCTTGATGCAATCGTCAGGCAGAAGGTCGAAATCGTCGATCAGGAGCGCTTTTCGCGGAGGTCGCAAGAAGTGTCCGACTGCCTCCAGTGCCTTTATGTCGTTAGGGGCGCCTTGGCCATTCAGTGCGGCAATAAGCTGCGCCAGAGTGGTCCGTCCACTTGGCGGTCGAAACAGTGTGATTATCTGCAGGCCTGATTCCCCCGCGACGGCCGCTGCGGATCGCAGAGTTTCGGTCTTACCGATACCTTCTTCACCTTGGAGTATCAGCAGGCCGCTTCCGTTGACCATGTGCTCGATGAGCAACTCGAACGTCCGTCGATGAGCACCGAACAAAATATAGCCGCCACTGTCTGGCGTCCCGCCAAACGGGGGCTTGGACAGTCCATATAGGTCGAGGTAATTCGCCGGGGTAGGCGTTTCGGCCGGTTTCGGCGTGGGTGCCACTCGGGGAGCGGGAGAGTCCTTCATTAGATTTGGAGGTCGGCGCATCGCGGTCCCCGTCTGTGACGGCGGTTTGAACAAGAGATAGGCATGGGTGCCCACTGCTAATGGGTTTGATCACGGTGACGTGAACATTCACGTAGCAGCAGACGGCGTCATCTACGACGGTTCGAACATTGCCGTGGGTAATCCATTGGCGCTACCGGTGGAATCTCGAAATGTTTTGTAAATATTACGATAAAGATACTATATCTGCAACGATCATATAATGCTTGAAGTGCGGAATAATACGGACTTTACATCAATTATGTTACGACAATATATCTATAAGCGGCACAATCGCCGTAGTTACACGCCATTTTTTACATATTGATCCGTAATGGTGATATGAAATAACCCTTAACATGGCTATAGAGTTACAGTTAAATTTGCAAACTCGTATTGACCAGCATCACGCCAACGTGAAATCAGCGTCTCGGAGATAAAATCTTTGGGAATTCATTATGAGTGGCACAACGGGTTCGAGCGCGTCCGGAAAGGCAAGCTATCTGCTTCCTGCCGGCTATTTGAGCACAAATGGCAGCCAAATCGTTGATACGAACGGGAACGATGTCCGCATCGCGTCCGTCGGCTGGAATCAGAATTTCGACAACATTCCGGGCAGTGTCGCGCAAATCGCCGCGGCCGGGTTTAACACGATCCGACTGTCATGGGTTGACGCTACCCTCTCGAGCGACCTGGCTCGGATCGAGCAAGTGGTCGCCGCCGCGACCGCGAACGGCATCAAGGTCATCATCGACCACCATACCGATGAAAGCGGAACGCCAGCGGATGGCTATGGTTCGCAGCAGGCGAACGGCCTATGGTTCGATAGTGGGCCCGGGACCGACGGCACCAATGGCGTCGGCATCACGGGCACGGTTTCGGCAGCGCAGTTCCAGGCCGATTGGGTGACTGTTGCACAGGCTTTCGCCGGCAATTCCACTGTGATCGGGTTCGACGTCGATAACGAGCCAACCAGCGCGGGCAATATCAACTGGGGCCAAGGCGGCCCGACCGATATTCACGCCATGTACACCAGCGTCGGCAACGCAATTCAGGCGGTGGATTCAGGGGCTCTGATCATTGCCGAAGGTCCACAGGAGTACTCGCCGCCACCGTCAAACTCGGGGATGAGTTCGACGATCGCCGCCCCGGAGGGCGACCTGACCGGCGTCGCATCAGATCCGGTCGTGCTGAACGTGGCAAATAAGGTTGTTTACTCCGTCCACGAATACCCTTCGACAATCGCCGGAACCAGTTTCAACTCCGGATCGGCTATGGTCCAGCGACTGAACGGAGCCTGGGGATCTCTTGTTACCAACAATGTCGCCCCGGTGTGGATCGGAGAGATGGGCGGGTCGCTAGACGGCTCCGCGGATAGCTCCGGCTCGGGTCTCGCGGATGAGCAGGCCTGGGCGACAACGCTGCTGGATTATATGAATGGCAAGGACGGTTCCCAAGGTGGGCCGACGTTCAGCAGCACCCAGCAAGGGGTCAGTGGCGACTGGTGGGACTGGGGCTACAATCCAGGCCAGTATCCGGACGGGGTGCTTAACTCCGACGGCAGCTACAACGCGGGTCAGCAAGCGGCATGGACCCAGATGTTGCAAAAGCCGATTGCAACGGGCGGCACGTCGGTCCCGCCGCCACCGGTGAAGCCGCCAACTGTCACGCCGTCATCTGATAACACAATCGTAACGAATACCAAGGCAGCAATTACTGACGCCAGCGGCAACAAGTGGACCATCACCAGCGGAGGCCAGGTTGCCATCAACGGTGCCGCGGACACGACGACGTCGGGGGTCATTGAATTGGCCTACGTGAAGGGCACAATTTGGCAGGAGAACAGCAGCAAACTTTGGTGGGGCGAGACGCAGCCAAACGCTTCGTGGGCTCCGACAACGGGTACCACGATCAGCCCGCTGCCTGCTCCCCCGGTGACGCCGCCCCCGCCCCCTCCCCCTCCCCCTCCCCCTCCCCCGCCCCCGGCCACGACGCCATCTGCGAATGACACTGTGGTCAAAGCTCCATCGACAGCCGCGATTGTCGATGCCGGTGGCAACAAATGGACTATCACTTCGGGCGCGCAGGTTGCGGTGAACGGTACGACTGACACCACGACATCGAATGTCACCGAATTGGCTTATGTCAACGGAACGA
This sequence comes from uncultured Alphaproteobacteria bacterium, assembly GCA_963790515.1. Classification (GTDB taxonomy): domain Bacteria; phylum Pseudomonadota; class Alphaproteobacteria; order Acetobacterales; family Acetobacteraceae; genus Rhodopila. The sequence goes on from CAWBPF010000011.1 coordinate 93,829, forward strand.
TCTGGCAGGAGAACATCAATAATCTTTGGTGGGGTAAGACGCAGCCGAGCGCCGCCTGGGGGCCGAACGCTGGGACTTCGACCAGTCCGCTGCCGGTGACGCAGATGGTTTCGGCCAACGACACGGTGGTGAAAGCTGGCTCAACTACAGCGATTGTTGATGCGGGCGGAAACAAGTGGACGATCACGACGGGCGCCCAAGTCGCGGTAAATGGGTCGGTTGATGTCATGACGGCGAACGTCACCGAACTTGCGTATGTGAACGGCACGATCTGGCAAGAGAATAGCAGCAACCTGTGGTGGGGTGAGACCCAAAACAACGACGCATGGGCACCGAGTGCCGGCACTGCGACCAGCCCCCTGCCAGTCGTGCCTGTAGTACCGGCGCCTTCCGCTGAGGATACGGTTGTAGTTGCAGGTTCAACAGCTTCCATTACCGATGCCAGTGGCAACAAGTGGACGATCACAGGATCCCAACAGGTCGCGATCAATGGCATCACTGATGCGTCGACGGCCAACGTAAAGGAACTCGCTTATGTCGGGGGCGAGATCTGGCAGGAAAACAGCGCAAATCTATGGTGGGGCAAAACGAGCCCAACGGCATCCTGGTCGCCAAATGCCGGCACGTCCACCAGCCCATTGCCTTCAACGATCACCATTGGCGCGACCCAGACAAGTGCCACGATCAATCTAAGCAAAGTGTCGGTCATTGCGACATCGGGCAATCACATGGTGTACATCACCGGCAGTGGCGACACCGTTAAATTGGCGGGCGGGACTAACACCGTCTCTGACACCGGCAGCGGCAATACCTATGTTATCCCCGCCGCTTCCAAGGGGTACGACATCTTCACCACGAATGTACTGCTTACGGGCGACACGTTGGACTTGCGCACGGCGCTGGCGGCGACAAATTGGACCAGGACCACGTCCACTCTGTCGAAGTATCTCAGCGTTGTGGACTCGACCAAGGGAGCGGTGTTGTCGATCGCGCCGACGTCGGGCGGGTCAGGGGTGGCCATCGCGGCAATCAACGGCGCTACGACCATGAACCTGACTACTTTGCTAACTCACGCCTTAACCTGATACCGCTGAACAGCCCCCGGTGATTTCGGTCACCGGGGATTTTCGCGTCTGGCATTCCTTGCCAGCCAGAGACGGCGTAGAAAGCGCAGAACACCGTAACGCTCCCGGCGTTCCGGCCGCATGAGGACCCGCACTAGTTCCGGTTCTTCCCAGGGGACGTCGTGGAACGCGGTGCGGAGGAAATGGCTCGAGGGATCTTCCTGCCAAGTATCGGGGAAGAACGCCACGACGTCGCGCTCGGTCCGCGGTGGACGTTCTCGCACCGGTCTCGAAACGAGACGGGCCACCAGCGCTTCGGCGAGATCGCGTCCGGGCCCAAGACGCAGAGCGCAAATCGGCGTATTCCGCGGGTTCATTTCGATCAAATAAGCAGCACCGGTCGCGGCTTCGATCATGAAGTCAAAGCCGATCATCCCAGACAGTCCAAGGACCCGCACGAGCCGCTTCGCAGCTTCGATCATCTCGGCGTTGTGGATGATGCGGGCGACCGTTGATGGGCCTGTAGCCGAAGTCGTTGCGACCGATTCGGCGCACACCGCTGCCAATACCTCGCCCTGCCAGCAGGCTACACCGATGTTGGCCGGCCAGCCATCCACATAGTGTTGCACCGACATCACCGGCCGCTCCCGCCGCAGCCAGGAGCGAATATAGAAGGCATTGCCTTCCAGAAACAGTTCGCGAAACGCCAGGCGTCCGCTGGCTGGCCGGGTCATTTCCAGAAATGCGGACTCGGCCGTTGCGCTGTTAGATATAATGCGGACGCCAAACCCGGCCCAACTACCATCGGCCTTTAATACGAACGGGGCAGAATTCTCAGATTGCCACCGTCCGAGGTCCTTAAGCCCAGGTAACGCCATGGAGGCCGGCACCCTTACGCCGTTCCGGCGGGCCAGCGCCAGAAGCTCGGCGCGCGACGTGATTGCGGGAAAGTTTTCCGCCCGCGCAGTAGATTTTGTTACCAATGCCTTTATGGAGTGACGTTTGGTTTCGCGCCAAATGGCATGCAGATCGCGCACCGTGCGCTCGTCACAAGGTATCACCATGTCGGGCGATACCCTCACCATGGCGGCTTCCAGGCAAGTCCGGGGTGCTGACGCACGGTATATGATTCGGTTCGAAAGGAAGTCGAGTTTCCAGGCTGGATGATTATTCGGGGCGATCAGGCTGACCCGCGCTCCAGCATCGTGAAGTTCCATTGCCATACGGGCAGTGGACGGCAGTTGGCCGGTTGTGGCCAACAAAATGTGTGGATCATGATTCAGTTTACGCTCCAACAGGCCCGCTTCCGCGACTGGCCCGGCAGGGTTGTTCGCGAATCGCTGCGCCTCTAAGTCAGGCATGAATTCCACTGGGGCTGCGCGCATATCACTGCCATTATCTACAAGTGAGTTGTTGGACAAGGTAGGGCCTGTTCTCGATCCGGGCTTACGTTGCCCATGCGTCAGAAGACCATAGGTGCAACGGCATTAAAAGCGATTAGCATCGCGATGAGGCGCTTGTGATGGGACCATTCGCGATCCGGTCGAATCGGTGGCGATCAGGAGGCACTTCAGCACCGTCGCGATTGCAGGCATTGGGACTCGTGGTCACTTGTTCGCCGCCCATGTCGCACCTATTGGACCGGCGTTCAGGTGTTCGCCAAGCAATGTAACGGGCGGCCCACCAGCCAGCCGGAGGGGAGAACGCCCCCAGGTTTCGCCAATATCCGGCAATATTCGGACGAACCCATTTCGTTGTGAGGCTACTTAAAACTTGCTTTTCGGGCGCAAACCGTCGCGGTCTGCCAGCCAAGTGCCGGATCCGTCAAATTATGGACAAGCTTTACTGTAATGCATGGCAAATGTTGTATATTCAGATTAAGCCAAGGCGACATTGCATTTGCAGGCCGGTTTGAAGTCAGCGAATTCATTGCTTCTTTCCGCTCAGAACGTTCTGTCCCCGTGGAGGGGGCGCCGCATCGTCTGCTTGACTATGCGGCGCTCAGCGACACTTACTCAACGGGTTCCAATGTTTCGTCGACAGAAACAAGCGATGGTTCGTTACGTTGGCGCCGACGCGACAGCCACCTGTGGCCGGACACCGCCACCTGGCCCAGCAGCGTCCGCGATCCGGAAAAGCTGGCCAGCAGGACCTCGGCGTTCGCCATGCGGAACTTGAAGGCTTCTTCCCCGCGGAGGAAATCAACGTGCGCGAGACCTTGATCAAAGGCCCAACAAGCATATTCGACAATCAGTATTGTGCCTGGTGATGCCCGTTCGAAGGCTGCGTCATAGGCGGTGAAATAGGCCTCCATACGCCCAGCATAGACAAAGTTTATTGATGCGGCAGCGATCTTATCGCCGCTTTCGAGGACGAAGATCCTGGTCATGCCGGATTTCCAAGCTTCATCCAGGACCTTGCGGAGGATGATGCCGTCGTCCCCGAGCAAGGGCGACCGGGGATCGTTCGCAGTGAGCCAAGCTTCCTTGAGGTGGATGATCTCATCGATCAAGGGGTCTGGATTTTCGGGCGGCTTCCAGCGACCAAAAGCGGACCTCGCCGCCGAGCTCCGCCAGAATCCGCTTGCCGCGGGTGTGGTTGTTGCGGCCCTTCTTGTTAAGAGAGCGGAAGAATGCCTGACCATCAGCCCAGCGGTTTTCGATCCGCATGCACCGTTCTGCGCGATCGCCCGGCCTGATCCGATTGCCATCACGGCTCAATTTCTCGAAGAATGGCCGGCATTTCGCATCGGACCGAATTTGTTGTAGGTTGATAAGGTCGAAGCCGCCTGAATTCTGCATCCCGTCCCAGAGCACGGGCAGCAGATCGAGGCCCCCATAGGAGGGGTCCAACAAACAATCGCAATAGTCACTGAACAGTTGCGCGGCCCATGTCAGGACCCGCAATCCGGAACGCCGATGCACGGCACAAGGCAACGCACCACAAAGCACATCTCCATCCCACGCCAGGGCGATCTGCAGCCTTGACGTCCTTGCGGTCGCGCATGCCGAAAAGCCATCCGCTGATCCAGTGATGGCTCTGAAAGATGTAACTGCCCGAACGCTGCCACAAATCTTGCCAGGGCTGACGGATCGCTGCGAAGTGCTCGAGGTCCGTTACGAATTCGATTCTTAGGCTCACACGGCTTCTCCGGCACGATCAACCGACTGTATTGATTTCGGCGGAGCGCCGGTCAGTCCGATCCGCCTGGCGATCTTCTTCAGTGGCACAAAATGAAGCTTGTACAATGACTGGTATTCGTCATGCTCATTGTCCGTCAGACCAAACACGAAAGTCTTCGTCAGGTTCCGGGATGACCAGGGTGCCGAACATGCGGTCCCAGATGCTCAAGCCCAGGCCGAAGTTCTTGTCCCAGTGCTTTTCCGCGATGCTGTGATGAAGCTGGTGATAGTGCGGGCTGAGAAGCACCGCGCTCAGATGTCGGCCGTAAGATAGCTTCAGATGCGTATGTCTTACGAAATCCATCATCAGAATGATATTACGTAACGCATAGACATTAAGACCGAAAATGGTGACCTCGACCGGGTCAAGGGCGAAGAACATCCATATTCCGTAGCACAGCCCAGGGATGACGCCGTCCCACCACCGATTCATAATCTCATCAATGGGGTGGACACGATCCTTGGTCACGCCGACCATGATCTGTGCCGAATGATGAACCTTATGTAGCTCCCACAAAATCGGTATCTGGTGCTGCATGCGGTGATAGAGGTAGTACGATAGGTCATAGGCGATCAGCATCGTGACGGTGAACACGACCAGCGTCACCGGTCCGGCCGGTGCGGCAGGTTGGCCGGGAGCGCCAAGGATGCTGCTCAGAACCCAGTAGGCGAAATGACCTGCGGCTACCGTGGAGATCACCAGACGGCAGCACGAGCAAGGGCATGAATATGCGCCTTGAGAGCCAGAACAGGAAATCTGCCCGCGCCGAGGGGTGGTGAAAGATGTCGGCTGGCAGGAAGTGCCGGACAAAGTCCCGCAGCGACCAATGCCCCGGATTTGCTCGGATATAGGTCACGACGGCGGCAAAAATCATTGTCGCCCAAAGCAGCAAAATGGTGACACCATTTTCGCCCGAAAGGTGCTCCCAGGCGATAGCGGCGCCACGATGGATGACAGTGCTTAGGTCGATCATGTCTAACTCACCGTAACTGATGTATCAGCTGTCCGAATACTGGGAATCTGGCTTGCGACACCGCTTAGATGCTCGGAAAGCCGAAGCGCCATAGCGACGATCGTAAGGGTCGGATTCGCCTGACTGGACGTGGGGAACACGGAACTGCCGGCCACATACAAATTGGTTATCCCGAACACCTTACAGTTCCGATCCACGACGCCTGAACTCGCACTCGCAGCCATTCGCGCCGTGCCGATATGGTGCCCGCCATAGGCTCCGTCACGCCGCACAACCATTTCAATATCCGCTTCATCCGGCCCGAGCGAAAGGTGTCCGATCGCTTGTTCTGCAAGATCGTCACGTAATAAATCAAACGAACGCGCGACCGTTTCCACGTCCTGATTGCAATAACGCCAATTAATGCGAACCTGACGGTTTCCAAAACGATCAAGCGCCGAAGCCAAGCCAACTCGGCTGGCCGGATTTGGTGCCTGCTCCGCATGAAAATCGAGGCTGAACAGATTTGTTCGTGGGCGAATGATAATCGATGGGAATTTTCTTGCGGCCAGGGTGCGGTCGCGCAGCCAATGACTCGAAAAACCGGATTGTTGTGAAGGGATCGCTAACCGCATTCAATCCGTGTCGAAACCAAGTTTCGGCCGTGGGCGGCGTGTCGCTGACCAGACGTTTCGCGTACTCATAACTGATGAAGTTCTGGGCGAGGAAAATCGCTGACAGTGGCCCGGTGCGGTGCCGTGGATCGGCAATCCTAGGGTGATGCAGACGAAATACGGCGTTGCCGAGGCCCTGTTCTGCCTGAACGTCCGGGCGTAACGAAATCCGACGACGGCAGTAGGTCCCGTCCGCGGCCATGTCATACCCGTGCCAAACCGTGTCGGCTGACCCGTTCACGTGAAGGCTGCCGATCGTTCCGGCTATGTGGCACATGTAGAAACGGCCGACTAAGTCGTTTGCATTGCCGATGCCGCCGACATGGACATCGTCAGAGGTCATCAGCAGCCGAGGAGTCTCGATCCCGCCCTGGGCCAGGACAAACTGGTCAGCCACAACGGAAAAGTCGATATCCCGGCTATTGCGGACGTCCAGGCTTTCGATGCGAGCGCCGTCGCGGGAGGCTCGTAGGTGGGTGACAGTGGCGCGCAGCAACACACGTACGTTGGCGGGCGACCGCAGCCTCGCCTCATAGCGTCGACCAAAATCGGTAGGGCAACTAAAGCGCTCGATACCATTGACATCGAAATGTCGCGGCGAGAAGCCGCGCACCAGCGGCCGCATACCGCCTTGTATCGCCAGGCGCGCGTCGTACTCATATTCGCCGGCCTCGCAAAGGGCGTTTGCAGCGGGATAATATCGTTCGATATCATCATAACTGATCGGCCACCCGGAATGCTCGATCCACGGCCGAGTCTCGAAGTCAATCGGATCGAATGGAACGCAGCGGCCGCCCCAGATCGACGTACCGCCGCCTAGACACCGTTGCCTGTACTTGTCAGCCGGGCTGTGCAGCGTCTCGTCCACAACCTCCCCAACGTTCAACGCCTGAGCTTCGTCGGACGGTCCGAGGTCCCCTGATTCCAACAACAGGATGCGTTGACCAGATCGAGAGAGCTGCAGGGCAAGGGTGATGCCAGCCGGTCCACCACCAACAATGCATATGTCGGCGCGAACGACGGCGTCCCGAACAATTTCGTCAGCACTCTGGATCATCGGTTGCCTTCCTTCATCGGTGGCCACACCGATTGCGTCATGCTGCCGTCGTGCGGCGTGAGCGCCGCGTACACCCCACCGACGGAGCGTGCGAACGCCTCCATCGTAAACAGTCGGTCGTACAACGCAGCACCCTCTGTCGCGAGTTGAAAACCAAGTTCAGGATGATCGATCAATGTAGCAATCGCTTGGGATATCTCGGCCTCGCTACCGGGTGTGACAAACAGTGCGTTGCGCCGGTTGGCCAGGACTTCCGGTATCGACCCAACGGGCGTACAGATAACCGGCGTTCGTGAGGCCAGGGCCTCGAGGATGACCAGCGGGAGGCCTTCGTCATAAGCGGGCAAAATCAAAGCATCGGAATTCACCATGAGAACCCGGGCATCATCCTGGCTTACCCATCCTGTGAACGTAACCCGATCCGCGATACCGAGTTCCGCGGCCATCGCACGATAGGCGTCCACCGGACCCCCGCCGGCCATAGTCAGATGAATGTCCCGCTCCTTGATCGCCGGTGTCGCCAAGGCCCGCAGCAGATCTTTGACGCCCTTACGCTCGAGAAGGTTGCCGACGAACAGCAAACGGTAGTGTCCAGCTTGGTCCCTTGTCCGAGGAGTGGCCATCGTCGCGGGTACACCATTGTAGATGATGCCGATCCGGCCCGGACGCACGTCGAACGTATCGATAACCCAGCGTCGCCAGAACTCGCCTAACACGACGCAATGATCGGCGGTGTGGAACATCCAGCGCAGGAGCGCTCGTCCGATAAACCCCATGGAGTCATGGAAGCGCACGATCTGGGCGGCATGAAGGTGGAGCAGCACACGTCCACCAACAAATTTCGTTGCGGCCAGCAGCACGGCCTTTCGATAGACGCTACCGCGTTCCGCCAGGTTCAGATGGACGACAGCCAGCCGGCCGCGAAGTGCTTCCAGAAAAATGCGTCCGACAGCAAGTGTCAGGAAGAACGGCGAAAGTGCTATATGTCCGCCTCCACGCGATTCTCAGGCGCTTCAGGTCGAACTGGCCCGACGGGTCGTGCCGCATCGATGCCAAATAGGCCATGATACTGCCCATCCCGCCGCCGACCTGTCCGTACGGGCAGGCGAGGAAAACTGTCCGGCGGTTGTTCATGAAAAAGCGGGCTCCGTTACATCGCGCCTGGTCACGGCAGCGATCATCCGCTCGGGCGTTGTTCGCGGCAGCGACAGGGCTTTTACCGCGGCTGAGCAGTCGATTCGAATGTCTTGCTGCCATAGTGACGCGAGCGACGGCGTGATCGCTTCGGTTATCGGGGATCGCAGGGCCATGCTTGCGATCCGCCGCAACGGAGCGAGGAATTTCGTTTCGATCTTTAGTGTGCGGGACGGAATACGACGAACCGGGGTGGCACCGAGCGCAGTGCCGTAGGCGACGAGGAATTCGTTCCAGGTGAGCTCGGTTGAGCTGGAAACATTGAACGCTCGGCCGCATGCGTCCGGGGCGCCCAGCGCAGCAATGACCCCAGCAACAACGTCGTCGATGAATGCAAGGTTACAACAGCCGTCTCCGGCACTGCCGAGGTCACCAATACGCCGCGCCTTCAACAGGTGGGCAAGGCGGATTGTCCATTGCGTGCTGCCGCGACCGAAAACACAGGTCGGTCGCAAGATCACCGCGTCGCCACCATCCTCGACATATTTGCGGACGACACGCTCACAGTCGATTTTCGCCTGACCGTATCCGCTTACCGGCATAACCGGTGCCTGATCTTCGCGTACGGTGCCAGTGGCCGCGCCATAAACTGCCATGCTGCTCAGGTGAACGATCCTGCGGGGCGGCGCGCTTCTGGCCGCTTCACACAGCACCTCTGTTGATCGCAGCATAACGCGATCGCTGCCAGCTATACAGTTGACCACACAATCGACATCGCGCAATGCCTTACGAACGGCGTTCAGATCGGTCGCGTCGACGGACATCGCTGAACGGCGCGACGCCGCAATGGGCTGGTAGATGGGGCTTCCCGCTAGTGACGCCGCTATTCGTGATCCGATGAAGCCTGATGCTCCTAAAATCAGCACCGGCTTACGTGAGAAATTGACTGAGTTTGGCATGGTTTATCCAGATGCTGGCATGGTTAAATGTGGCCGTTTACTGTTTAGGCGGTTTGAAAGCAGGTGTTTGATCGCGCCGTGAGTGTTTTGACCGACGTTTGCGGTAACAACCAGCCGGATACTAACCGTTGCGATCGCGTATTCCCAATCAAGAGATATCGACCGCGCACACAAGACGAACACTGGTACTTCGAATGGGCCATGCTTCAGGCGCCGACCGCCGCGATCCGGCTCTCTGATTGCAGCCAAGGAGCGGTTCGCCGCCTATGACAAGGCGTGTTGGCGGCCACAATAATAGCCGCCAACACAGGTCATATTAGTGAATACCGGGCAGATCGCGCCGCCGCGGCTGTTCCCGAAACTCAGCCCGGGACGACGAGCACGCCAGATGACGGGCCGCCGATTGATCGCATGTCGGGCACTGAGGCGAGCACGGTCAGGCCGGTATCCATTTCGAGAGCTTCCGGCCGTAGATAGATGGCCCGGAAGAAGTGGGACATCAGGATTGAGCCGATCGAGAGGAGCATGCTCACAATTAAACCGGCCAGCAGGATCAGCCGGCGTGTGGCTTGTGGCAGTGTTGGTACCCGCGGCGGTTGGATCACACGAACGGATGATTCACGGTGTGCTTCGACGGATTCGACGGTTTGCCGCTCGTCGAGGATTTTCGTTACCGCACGATAATTATCTTCCAGGATTGCCCGGTTACGCTCGAGTTGGTGCAGCTGCGACTCATCGGCGTCTAGGGACGCAACCTGTTTGTTCAGCGCGGCCAGCTGGGTAGCAATAGCGTCATGGCCCGCAAGGCTGGCCCTAAGGTCCGCTTCGGTCTTGTTTTTATCAGCTTGCACACCATAGGCTTGTGTCGCCTGCATCCGCGCGATGTCGGTTTCCCGCTCCAGCATCTGGCGACGAGCATCATCGACCGCGGGCGAACCACGGTAACGCGTTTGGGCTTCTTCCTGGCGCTGCTGGTAGGCTTGTACCATGCCTTGCAGTGCAGCCGCCGCGTTCGGATTACCCTTCTTTGTCCCGGCGACCGAACTTAGCTGCTGATTGAGTTGAGTTAGCCGAGCGTTCTGTTCGGCGATGGTGCTTTCCGACTTGGTCAGCGCAGTCTCCAACTCTCCTTGCTGCTTCAGCAAGATCGCCCGCCGTTCGGCGAAGTTGCTGATGTCATGCTGCTGCTTGAATGTTTGCAGGGCCGCATCCGCGTCGCTGAGTTGCTTGCCGACCGCATTCTGCTGCACTTGAACAAGAGGCGCTTGCACATCGCCATACAGTTTTGCGCGGAGCGTAAGATACTGCGCCTCAAGAATGCGAAGCGCGTCCGCTGCCACATTTTTATCCGGATTGGTGAAGTCCACACCGATCACGCTGGACTTTTTGTCCACAGTAATCGTCAGGTTATGCGAATAGGCGTCAATGGCGCGCGACATCGGATCCATGGCGCCCGTTTCGGTTGCCTTTTCGGTGATGCCAAGCGTGTCGGTCAGAAACCGTCGGGTGTCCTGAAACCACTGGGCGATCGGACCCGGTTTCTCAAACAGCTTTGGATACATTTTCTCGATGCCGATCTCCCGGATCACTGTCCGATGCAGATCATCGCTGCCCAGAATGCTGGCCTCGGTGCGCAACACCTGCTCCGCATCGACGCCACCACTGTTGGTGAACTGCTGGCCTGCCGCCGGGCGAAACGTGTGCTCGGTTCCCAACAGCACCAGCAGGCTGGACTTTGCTTTGTAATCCGGCTGTATTTGAACCGCGATCACAATGCTAAGCGCCATGATGCAGAAGAAAATCAGTGCCACGCGTGCTTTTTGTGAGAACGCAGTTAACATCAAGTCGCGCATCACCAGCCGCGGTGGCAGGGCGAGAGTTTCGTTCATGATTTCAATCCTGGCAGGTTCGCGGATAACGGGCGGATGCCCTTGTATGTATAAATCTGACAAAGGCCATTGACCCAGGGACCGACCTCGTCGAGCCTGGTTTGTCTCAATCCGGCAGTATGGGGCCGGGGGAAGACCTCGCCATCGTGTCTTCGGCTGAACTCACACACCCTGTTTACATCAGCCGGCGCTGTCGTGTAAGGCGCCTTCATGATCGACCTTCGCGCAGAATACGCAATCGATCCTCGATAACCGCAAAGCTAAAGCCGATCGTCGCGGTCGCATAGCGCTTGGTTAGTCTTGATGGCTCCTGCAGAAGTCTCCACAGCCATTCCATACCAACGAACTGCCATCTGGATGACGCCCGTCGCACTAGCCCGAGTTCGATTTTGATCGCTTGACCAACGCAAAAAGCCCAACAGGGTGGTAGGAGGGCCCGGTAAGTATCAACGAACACTTCACTGCGTGGCGCGCCGACGCCCATCAAAAGGACAGTCGTTCCGTGCGCTCTGATAAGTTCCGCCAGTCGCTCACAATAACCCGCGTCACGCTCGAACCCGAAGGGTGGGATCGTGACGCTGCAAACGACTTCATGTCGCGCAGCCCAATCAAGTACAGCCTTCTCGGTCGCTTCACTATCAACCACGAAAAACAAACGCTGTGACACGGAATATGGTGCCAGACGCATGAGTTCGGAGGTGATTTCGCAACCCGTTACACGGTCAACGTGGAGGCCGCATATACGGGCATACAGTTGCACTGGCCAGCCGTCACACACGATATGCGCCGCATTGCGATAGGCGCGGGCCAGCGCGGGGGAGCGCCGGATCGTAGCGATATGGTCGATATTGGGTGTTACGACCAGAGAGACTCCTTCCTCCTTGCGCTGCTGGATCGCCGCGCTGGCGATTTCGTGAGCTGACGCCATACTGAGACGGAGTCCGAAGGGCCGAGGCACGCTCATTCTCATACCGCCCAGGCCCGGTTGGGCGCGAGCGCCTTGAACATCGCCATGTAACGCGAGGCACAGGCCGCGTAACTGAATTCGTCGGCACGGCGGCGCAACATTTCTGCTGGAAACCGGTCACGCAAGGTCGCCACCTGATCCATCGCGCTCGCCATGGCTGAAGGATTTCGTGGTTCTACCAACACGCCATATCGACCTTCGTCCAGAATTTCCGCCGGGCCGTATTCGCACCGGGTCGAGATCACCGGCGTACCGCAACCCAAGGCCTCAACAATCACGTTGCCGAAACCCTCGCATCGGGAACTCAACAAAAATGCATCCGCCTGCCGCAGGTATGGCAGAGCGTTGCCACGGAATCCGAGAAATGCAACCGATTCGGTCAGTTCCAGCCGAGCCACAAGCGCCTTGAGAGACGCTTCCAATGGACCACTCCCAAGAATGATCAGTCGGCTGTTCACCCGCCGCCGGTGGAGCGCCAGCGCCTGGATCATCGTTTCGTGGTCCTTCTGCGGGACCAGGCGTCCTGCGGTGACGAACACCGGTTGTTTCGGCTGGTCGAACCAAGGATGATCGATGATTTCCGCGCTACGGGACTGGAAGTCCGGCCCAACCACAGGATTGCTGATCGTCAGCACCCGGTCCGTGGGCAAGCCCGCCATTTCACCCAGCTCGGCCGCGACTCCCGCGGAAACAGCAACCGCACGACTTATCAAGGGTGACAGCATCCGATAGGAAAAGCCGATATAGCGATACAGCCAGTTTTCGCCAGAAACGAAGGTAGACGAAATTGGATTGTGCTGACAGATCACGACCTTAGTGCGGCTTAGACTTATCGCTTTTGCCAACAATGCCGCCACGTTATTCAAATCCACATTGGAAAGCAGGATGTCCGGCTCCTCTGCGCGCAAGAAGCGGACAAGTCCGGCCACATCCATCAGCGTACGTGAACTGTTCAGGTCTACGACCCGCAACCCGGCGGGGACCTGATCCAGCAACTGACCACGTAGCCGGTGCAGGACCAGCGTGACATCAGCGCCGTGCCGGCGAAATTCCTCGGCGATAATTAGGCTCTGCCGTTCAACCCCGCCCCCCCGTAGGTCGTGCAAGTAAATCGCGACTGACATCGCACGCGTGCCGCTCGCGGCCCGGCTTGGGTTTGAAACCTTGGTCAGACGCTTCGTGGTCGTGGCCGAAACCGATACGGACATGTTCAGCCCACCCTCAGCCTGGAAAACATTCGAAACGTCCTGCCAAGAATTTTCTGCCGGAACAGCCCTAAATCGAGCACGAAACGCTTGCCATCCACCCAAAACCGCTCCCCGTCGTGAACGAGGGTATGCAGGCCATGCGGAAATGGACCGGATTTGTCCGGCCGCAGGACGGTGATCAGCGACTCGCAAAAGTCGGTTTCGGTCAGCGTTAGGATCTCGTGGATCGCAAGCGCGGCGCCGTATGTGGCGGCACAATCTTGCCCAGGCCGAAACAAACGGCCGTTCGCGTTGAAGACCATCCCCGCGGGTCGGGCGCCCCGGATGTCGATCTTGACTGGCCACTTGGTGTGCGGCGTCCAAGGGCCTGCGACCGATGGAGCATGCAGCAGGCAGAGATTGTCATGACCACCAAGGTCCAGATCGGTGCACGCGAGCCAGTAACGACCGTTCCGATGAAACAAGGTCGGATCCGCCAGCCTGGCATGAGGTGCTGGATCACATGCCCGGATCAACTGCCCATCGTCGTCCAAGCGATAAATGCGCGTGGCGCCACGCTCGGTGGACTCCGGTATGCAATAAACGGTGTCGCCGTCGCTAAATGTGCAAGGATAAGAATGGTGTTGCCCGTCATCCAGGATCACAGCATCCTGCACCAGCGTTCCGTTGTTTTCGGAAACCGCGACGATCCGCCCGACGCCATCGGTCAGCGGCATGTCCTCACACAGAATCCGGTCGGTTCCGGGCCAAGGAAATGGATCGGCAAGGTAGCGGCGCCCTGCCTTTGGGTTGTACCAGGTAATGTCACCCAGGCCGTGGCCTGCCACCAGCCGCTCGACAGAGGCAGTCGCCGTTCCAAGGCTCCACCACTCCGCCATTAAACGATTGTGCCACTTCGCTCGTAGGGCATCCAGCCAGCCCGGCAAGCCATGGTCAGAGGTCGCCGGCATGGCGTCAGCGGGCCCGCGCCCCCGACCCAGCGCGGCATCGCGCACGAAGCGCATCGCCAGACGGTCGATCGTCCCCTTGAACGCCGCATACGAACCGCGAGTGCCCACAGTCCCTTCATCCAGAACTTCCGGATCCACCGATCCCGGCTGGTACTGAACGAGACGGACCGTCATCGCATATGGCGGCCGATGCCAGTAGCGGCGGAGCAATCCAGGCTGATTTAAACTCTCGCCCGAAGCCACTTCCAGCCGCCAGGTCAAAGCATCGCAGGGCGGGGTACAGACCGCTTCGAACCGGGGTATCACAGCCTCTGTCAAAGCCGTATCGCGCAGCGCAGCTTCAACGATTTCGGAGCTATCGATCCCTGCCAATACAACGACGACCGGTGATCTATGGGCCGGCGGCCATAGGTTCGCCCCCGCCCAGGGCACGGAAATGCCGGTAGCGGGTTTCATCTTAGTGCCGGCCCAGCCAGCGAGGCATCACGCTCCGTTCGCGGTTGAGCACGACGCCAACGGTCTGTCCGCCCAGACGCTCAAGAAGCGATTTCGCGTTCTCGATTTCCCATTGCTTCGTGCGACCAGCTGCGACCACCAGCACCGACCCGTCGCAATAGCGTGACACTGCCGCGGATTCTGGCGCTTCGGTGGGTGGCGTGTCCAGCACTATGACCGGATAGTTGGATCGCAGCATGTCCAGCATCGATTGCAGGCGATCCCCGCCCAATGCCAGCAGCGGACGCTCGCCCTGACCGAGGCGTGCCCACAGTAAATTCTTGGAACTCCGCACAGGCATGATCGCGTCGGCCAGCGGCAGACCGCGGCGCAAAGCATCGGACAGGTCGTAAGCGGTGGCTCTGCCGCGCCGCGCCGTGGCTTCACCTTGGACGGGTTGCAGTCGATGTAAAGCACTGGCTGTGCGCAATCATCGGCGGCAACACGTGCGTAGCCGGAGGCCACTGTACTGGCCCCGGTTCCGGGGGTCGGCGAGATGAACTGCACTACTAGCGGCATGGCACTCGTGCGTCGTGCTTCGATCGCGTAATAGAGCTGCACAAACGATGGGTGGTGCCGCGATATCGCACCGATACCAATCCGCACGGGCGCTACAGCATGTTCTTCGCTGGCCTGTGCGACTGGCGTCGACTTGCGAAGGATCGTCAGCTCGGGGTTCGATAGCCTGTTCACGTGGGCTTCTCCAAATCCGGATCTCGGCTTCAATCGAAATGACCGCGCCTGTGCTCGGGGGTTAAAGCTACAAGCCTCTACGCGGCTTGCGAAATCAAAACGCATTGTCATCGGCGAAAACCAGCCTCGCCGTCCGCCACAAAATCTTGAGGTCAAGAGCAAGTGACCAGTTTTCGATATAATAGAGGTCGTGATTTACCCGATGGACGATCTTTTCGACACTATCCAAAGCTCCACGGTAGCCATTAACTTGTGCCCAGCCGGTAATCCCCGGCTTAACACGATGACGTGAGGAGTAAACGGGAACCGCCTCTTCCAATGCCAAGCCACCTGCCGTTGTCGCAAGGGCATGTGGCCGAGGGCCGACCAGCGACATGTCGCCTTTAAGCACATTCAGAAGCTGGGGCAACTCGTCCAAACTGGTCCTGCGCAACCATGCTCCGACCAAAGTCACGCGCTTATCGCCGCGGAAAGCTTGCTGATTAGCGTCCGCGTCAGAAAGGTGGGTGTACATCGAGCGAAATTTCAATACTTCAATCACGCGGTTGTTATAGCCCAAGCGACGCTGGCGGAAGAAAATCGGACCATTTGACGTAAGCTTGATAGATGCAGCAATGGCTAGCATTACTGGCGAGATGAACGTCAGCAGGCCCAGTGACAGAACAACATCCTCTGTGCGCTTGATGAGCGCCCGCCAACCACCGATTGGCCTCGTGCACGCCATCAGCAGCGGAAGGTCAAACGCGCGATCTGCCCGCCGTAGAGGGAGATTCAGCCCGTTTATTCCCGGGTAGATGTAAACGTCGACTGGTGCCATCGAGATGCGTTGGATAATGACGCGCAGTTGCTCGCCGGCCGACCACGGAAGCGCCACGAGCACGGTGTCCACGGTGTCCTGGCGGATCATTCGTTCCAGCGCATCCAGGTCGCTGAACATCGGCAGGCCAAGGAAGTTGCGCTGAGATACCGATGCCGCAGCGTTGTCCACCACGCCAATCACGTCAAAATTTCGCCGCCGGCCAGTACCGGATCTGCAGCAACAGGTCGTGGATTGATCCCTGTTCGCCAATGATCACGGTTCGGTTAAGCGGCGCCGGTCCCGCATGGAAGCGAAGGCGCACACTCCGGGCTGCAATGAGCGAGCCAAATCCCAACAGCACAAATGCCGGCAACCAGACGCCGCTCAAGGTGCCGGCGACGTTGTCAAACTCGGATGTCAGGTTCGAATGGCCGGTTATCGCAGCTAGGCAAAATGCCGATAATGTGCCTATCGCAACAGCTTGAAGCCAGGCTCCGGCTATCTTCCGCCACGGCAGTTCGCGGCTCACGACCTCTTGCGGAGCGTATAAACCACGCTCGAAGAAGCTCAGGACCAGGCAAACCGTCATTGCGGCCAAAGGCACCACCACGGAGGATGTCGTGAGTTGCCGTGCCGGATTGAAAAGGGCATAGCAACTGAATGCGGTGGCGGCGGTCACGGTGGCGTCGAGCCCGATGAGCCCTAGCGTGCGACGCGCAAGGCGAGGGCGCGGGGCAAGAAGGTCGCTATGGGTGGCATGGCTCGCCGACAGGCTCGAGGCCGATGAGACGATGTCGATGGCTATATCTGGTTCAGCCATTCCTGGCATCCGTCTGTTCCTGTTCCTGTTGGGGAGGCTATCACCTGGTACCGAATACGCCCACACGTATCCGACCCGCGGCTTCAACCGAGGCCGGTTGCAACCGACGTATTACGCAACAGATTTCGCCTGACTTTCGTCTAATAACGCACTTCAGGGCCCAAATGGATCGAGAAGCCCACCGGACATAGGCACGCTAACGCGCCTTTAACGCCGTTCGAAACCAAACTCTGCGTGTACGGCGGTCACGCGAAACGTTTCGAATGTTTTGTGAATGCCAAGATTGATGAGCACGAACCCTGACACAAAATGACAAAATAATGGCATTCGTGGAGTTATCAGCCGAAAATGATTCGTGATCATACCATGTAAACCAAAATATTCTCCGAAGCGCGAAATTTCAGACTTTATATTCCCAATCTGAAACCTATCGACGGAAGTAGAACGATGCTACATTAGCCGCAATTAATGCGGCGCCCGCTTCGTTAGCTGCAGTAAGTTCTGCGGTGGTTCTTTCGGGCAACACAGACGTAAGTTAGACTCGCAAAAACGTCAGCAATAAGGTGGTCACCCCGTCCGCCTTTTCCTGCTGTACCCAATGACCAGCGCCCTGCAGCAGATTACAACTCTCCATGCGCGTACACCCACTGGTTTGCATACGTTCGAAAGCGCCAAAGGTCTGGTACACGCCCCAATCCGAAGCGCCTGCGACAAACATCGAGGGGACATCGATGCTTCGGCCGCTGAATACCTGTAGTTCGCTTTGGCCGATGCCTTGCGTACGGCAGCGGTACCACTGCAGGCCGCCCTGGAAACCGGTTCGCTCGTATTCACCGCTGTAGACACGTAGTTCATGATCGGGCAGCCAGGCGCAGTCCGCAATCGCCTTCGTGGTTGGCATCTCCATCGCTACGGTTTGAGCCATGTCTTGATGCAGATCCATGACATAGTACGTGGGCATTCGCGCCAGTTCGGTCGCGCTCGCGCCGGCCAGGCGAAACGGCTGGTTGACGGTCCAGTCGGCACTTTTCATATGAAAGTAAGCTCGCAGGAACGCATGCGTACCTTGCCGACTGCGTGTCATGTCGTCGTTGGCTTCACGCGTCGAGTAGTACCACTGGTAATGTTTGCGTGGCCGATCCAGTGCCGCC
The DNA here is from genome assembly GCA_963790515.1 of uncultured Alphaproteobacteria bacterium. Taxonomy (GTDB): domain Bacteria; phylum Pseudomonadota; class Alphaproteobacteria; order Acetobacterales; family Acetobacteraceae; genus Rhodopila. The sequence continues at coordinate 111,824 of CAWBPF010000011.1, forward strand.
AGAGCCGCATGGATATCCTGACCGCCAACTTGGGCCGGTGGTGCCACGCTGGGTGGTCCCGCGAACGGTGCGCTCATGAGCACGACTGAGCGGAAAACGTCTGGCCGAATGAGGGCGCACCAAGCGGCAACCGAGGCTCCAAAATCGTGTCCGACGACTGCCGCCACGGATGGGCGACCGATCGCCGCCAGAAGCCCCATGATATCCCCCACGAGGTTCATCAACCGGAAGGATCCGACATCTCCGTCGTAGGTCGGATCCCAGCCGGTTGTTCGGCCATAACCCCGCTGATCGGGCGCGATGACGTGGAACCCGGCCGCGGCGATGGTCGGCATCACTTTGCGCCATGAATAAGCCAGCTCAGGGAAGCCGTGCAGCAGCAGCACGCAGGGATGCTCTGGCTGCCCAGCTTCAAGTAGGTGGACGCGCAGGCCGTTGACCCCGTCCACAAAGCGGGCGCGGACACCAGTCGACAGGATGTCCGGCCCGAGCGGTTCCATCATGCTGGTATGCGTACTTTCATTTCCGTGATGCCGTGAATGAAGTTCGAGTAGATACGCTTCGGCTCTTCAATCAGTTCAATCACGGGGAAGCGTTTCATGATTTCTTCCCACAGGATGATCAACTGCATCTCCGCCAGGCGATTGCCGACGCAGCGATGGACGCCGAAGCCGAACGACAGATGATGCCGAGGACGTGCGCGGTCGATGATGAAGTCGTTCGGAGTATCGATCGAATCCTCATCGCGGTTGCCTGAGATATACCACATCACGACCTTGTCCCCGGCTTTGATCTGCTTGCCGCCAAGCGTCGTGTCGGTAATGGCGGTGCGTCGCATGTGCACGATGGGGGACTGCCAGCGAATGATCTCCGGCACCATGCTTGGGATCAGCCCCGGGTTTTCGCGCAGCTTCTGATATTCGCCCGGGTGCTTGCACAGCGCCCAAAGACCGCCGCTCATGGAATTGCGCGTCGTGTCGTTGCCGCCGACGATCAGCAGCGTAAGGTTGCCCAGGAACTCCGCTGGGTCGTTGACCAGATTTTTTGTCGCTTCGCCATGCGCGAGCATGGAAATCAGGTCGTATGCCGGCGGACGAGCCGCGCGCTCATGCCACATGGCGGTGAATGTGCGCAGCGCATCGGTCAGGATTTCCAGCCGCTTTTCTTCCGAATTCACGAATCCGCCGGCATTGACGTCGGCGGTGGCGCAGTCCGACCAGAAGGTCAGCTTGCTGCGTTCCTCGATCGGGAAGTCGAACAGCGTGGTCAGCATCAGCGTGGTCAATTCGATCGACACGCGCTGCACCCAGTCGAAGGTCTCGCCACGTGGCAGGCCATCCAGGACCTTGCAAACCCGTTCGCGGATGATGCCGGACATGTTGTTGAGGTTGGCGGGCGCCACGATCGGGCTGACCACCTTGCGCTGCTCGTCGTGCCGTGGCGGGTCCATGGAAATGAAGCTGGACCGGCGGAATTCCATCGGCCGGTCGGTGATGGAGATGCCGCCCAGGTTCGCCTCCGAGGAGTAGATTTCGGGGTGCGTCTCGACCGCCATGATGTCCTTGAACTTGGTCACGGACCAGAAGGAGCCATACATGCCGTCCCGCCGGTAATGCACCGGATCTTCACGCCGCAGCCGTTCGAAATACGGATGGTAGACGTCGTCCTGAAACAGCCGTGGATCGCTGACATCGATCTGATCCAGAGGGATGGCATAGGCGTCCGAAGTTGGGTCGAAATGGACCGGTGCATTCATGTTGGTGCTTCCCCTTTTGGTCGTGCGCTTGTCACCGCATAAGGATCAGTGCTGCCCTTCCGGCATCCGTAAAATCAAACCGTCCAGCGCCTCGGTCACCTGGATCTGGCAGGACAGGCGCGAGTCCGGCTGGGTGACCGCGGCGAAGCTCAGCATGCTGGCTTCCTGCGAGCCCTTTTCCGGCAGGCCAACCCGGTCAAGCCACGCGGCGTCGATATAGACATGGCAGGTCGCACAGGCACATTCGCCGCCGCAATCGGCATCGATCCCGGGGACGTTATTGTCGACCGCACCTTGCATGACCGATTTCCCAACCGGGACGTCGATCTCATGCGCTGTTCCATTGTGTTCGATGTAGGTTACTTTCGGCATGAAGCGTTTCCTCTTTCCGGCGTCTCGTCAGGCTGCGAGTTCCTGCATCGATACTGACATATCTTCGATACGAGCGCGAGTAAGGCGTTTTCGCCGCGCGATAATGCGCCGCCCGCCCATGAATTCAGTGGACGCGTTGACCGCTTCCACCGCCTGCACCGTGCCGTCCGCGGTCAAATGAAACAGCGCGAATTTTCCTGCCGCGATATCGCCACGCACGACGATCTCGGTGGCATCGAACGGCATCCCGGCGATCTGCAGCCGCAGGTCGTATTGGTCAGACCAGAACCATGGCACTTCCGGCGTCGGCGGCGGTTTGCCGCAGATCGCCGCCGCGGCTTGCTTGGCTTGTTCCAGCGCGTTCGGCACGCTCTCCAGCCGGCCCATCCGTTCATACAGCGGCAGCGGACGACTGGTGCAATCGCCAACGGCGAAGATCGCCGGGTCGTCGGTTCGCGCCGCCAGATCGACCACGATACCGTTCTGGCAGGCCAACCCGGCGTCCCGCGCCAGTTCGTCGTTCGCGACCGCGCCGACCCCGATCAGCGCCGCATCACAGGCAATCAGCCGGCCGTCGCCGAGCCGGACGCCGGTGACCCGGCCGCCGATGCCCTCCAGCGCCGCGACCTGTGCGTCGACCTCGATCGTAACACCTTGGGCACGGTGGAATGTCTGGAAGAAATCCGACAGAATCGTGCAGGCGACACGCGCCAGGACGCGGCTTTCGCGTTCGATGATGGTGACTTCGGCGCCGAGCGCCCGGGCCGAGGCGGCGGCTTCCAGCCCGATATAGCCGCCGCCGATGACCGCCAGGTGGGCACCGGGGTGCAGGACCGCCTTCAGCCGGTCGGCGTCCGCTGCTGACCGCAGTTCCAGCACACCCGCGAGTTCCGCGCCCGGCAGCGGCAGCCGCCGCGCGCGTGCCCCCAGCGCCAGGATCAGGTAGTCATAGGACAACGTCGTAGTCTCATCCTGCCGTCGGACACTGTAACGGTCTTTGCATGCCGGTCGATGCCGGTCACCCGTGTCCCCAGTCGCAGATCGATTGCGGCGTCGGCATAGAATTTCAACGGCCGCAACGCCAGGCTTTCGGCCGTTGCCTCGCCCTTCAGCCACGCCTTCGACAGTGGCGGGCGCTGGTATGGTGGGAGCGGTTCCTCGCCGATCAGGGTGATCGCGCCCAGCCAGCCCAGTTGCCGCAGCATGGCCGCCGCCGACCCGCCCGCATGGCCGGCGCCGGCAATGACGATATGTCGGCTGTCCTGATTCACCCGTCCGCTCCCACGTTCATGTCGCCGCGATAGGAGCAGCGAGCCGCCAACTCGGCAAGCGGGGATGTTCGCTGGCCGCTAAGAGTGCGACAAATTATCTCTGCTATGATCGATTGACATAGAAAAAAAATCTTTCTTTGGGTCAAGTATTGCACTTTGACAGAAAAATATCCTCTTATCTCTCCCGTTGGCCGGCCGCGTGCCGGTTAAAGCAGGAGATTGGCTAATGGACCATATCGTGCAGATCACGTCCGCCTTTGTGGCTTGGAGCATCGCGTCGGCGATGTGTCCCGTTGGGACGAACCTGCGCGGCGGTCTGGTGATGCGGTGTCGGCGCTTCATTTCAACCCCACGGCCGAACCCGCATTCCTGAACGTTCGGTCCTGAAAGGGCCCTCCCATGTTGCAATCCCATGTTATCGACATTGATGGCGCCTTCGTCGGCGCGGCTGTCCGCCTGGATACGCGGCTACCGCTTCATCGCCACCGACATGAAGCTGGACGACCTGGATGGGTCGATCTGGCCAACCCTGGCCGATGTCCAGCGCCTGGCCCGCCGGATCTACTTCGGCGGCCGGCATCCCCAATCCGCTCGACCAATCGTTGACCGAAGGGCACAGAGAATGAACTCGTCCTTCGCTGTCGCGCCGCGGCCTGCTTCAGGCCGCGAGCTCGGCCGCACCCGCTGGGCCTGATCGGACCCGGGTCTTCGCCGGCAACCGCATGGCGATTCCCGAACGGCTGACCGCGCGCCGCCGATCTGCAAGGCCGCCACCGTGCCGGTGACGGTGGTTGCCGGCCAAGGCGTCCGTTGAAACTGACCTGGAACGCCAACGCGATCTGCACCGTCGGCGTGCCCGTCGCGCGAGCAGAACGGCTACTTCGCCAAGCGCAACCTGGACGTCGAACTGATCAATTTCGGCGGTTCCACCGACCAGTTGCTGGAGGCGATCGCCACCGGCAAGGCCGACGCCGGCGTCGGCATGGCGCTGCGCTGGTTGAAGCCGCTGGAGCAAGGCTTCGACGTCCGCATCACCACCGCGATCCATGGCGGCTGCATGCGCCTGCTGGCCGCCAAAGACAGCGGCATCACCACGCTGGAGGACCTGAAGGGCAAGACCGTCGGCGCCGCCGACCTTGGCGCGCCGGACAAGAACTTCTTCTCCATCCGCCTCGCCAAGCTCGGCCTCGACCCGCTGACCGACGTCAACTGGCGGGTCTTCCCGGCCGATCTGCTGCCGGTCGCGCTGCAGAAGGGTGAGATCCAGGCCTTCACGCTTGGCGATCCGCTCGGCTGGGTCATCCGCGATCGCGACGGCCTGACCGAGGTCGCCACCAACCTGGACGGCGAATACGCCCACCGCGCCTGCTGCGTGCTGGGCGTCCGCGGCAGCCTGATCCGCGACGACAAACCGGCTGCCGCGGCGCTGACCGAGGCGATGCTGGAAGCGCAGGAATTCGTCTCCGCCAACCCGGACGAGGCCGCCGCGATCTTCGCGCCCTACGCCCCGTCGGCGAAGCCCGACCAGCTTGGCCGCCATGCTGCGCAGCCACACCCATGGCCACCATCCGGCCGGCGCTGATCTGCGTCAGGAAATCGCCGCTCTACACCGAAGAACTGAAGAGCGATCTCCGTGATCAAGCCCGGCACCAACCCGGACCGCTTCTCTGCAAAGGTGTATGCCGATGTCCTCAGCTAATCTGACCCATGCGCGAGGACGGACCTCGCGGCGTTCCCGCCGCTCGGCGACACCCATACGGCCTTCTGGTTTGTCGGCCTTGGCGCCGCCGCGGTTTGGTTCGCCGCCGCGATGGTGATCGGCGGCTTGCCGGATATCGATGATTTCGAGCGCACCGATCTGCTCGCACGCATCACTGCCGCGGTAGCCGGAATTCTGTTCGTTGCTCTCGGTTGGCGGAGCGTGTTTTGCGCTTCAGCCTGCCGGCCAGGCTGCGCGGGCCTGGGCCCGTGGCTGCTGTTGCATGGCGCTGGCGCTGACCGCCTGGGAACTGGTGACCGCGAAATTCGCCATGCTGCCGCGCCCGTTCTTCGCCTCGCCGCAGGCGCTGCTGGAGGTGTTCACCGACGACTATGCGCGGCTGGGCGACAGCGTCTGGAACAGCGTGCGCCTGCTTGCCGGCGGCTACCTGATCGGCGCCGCGGTGGGCTTCATGCTGGGCGTCGCGATCGGCTGGTCGCGCGCAATTGGCTACTGGGCGCATCCGGTGTTGCGTTTGATCGGCCCGTTGCCGGCGACCGCCTGGCTGCCGATCGCGTTCTTCGCGTTCCCGTCCAGCCACAGCGCCAGCACGTTCCTGATCGCGCTGGCCACCGGCTTTCCGGTGACGGTGCTGACCTGGTCGGGCGTCGCCGGCGTCAACAAGGCGTACTACGACGTCGCCCGCACGATGGGCGCCAGCCAGCGCTTCCTGGTACTGAAGGTCGCCATTCCGGCCGCCATGCCGTCGGTGTTCGTCGGCCTGTTCATGGGCCTTGGCGCATCGTTCTCGGTGCTGGTGGTGGCCGAGATGATGGGCGTGAAGTCCGGCCTCGGGCTGGTATCTGCAATGGGCCCAGGGCTGGGCAGCCTACGCCAACATGTATGCCGCGCTGCTGGTCATGGCGCTGATGTGCACCGGCCTGATCACGCTGCTGTTCCGCCTGCGTGATCATCTTGCTGGCCTGGCAGAAGGGGCTGGTGCAATGGTAGGCAACGCTCGCCGCACGGCCGGTCCCCGACCGGGGCCGCGCTAGACATCGATCGATGTCAGCCATCGCTTCGACCTGGACGGCAAGGCGCTTCCCGGTCCTGAACCACGTCGCGCTTCGCATCGAGCCCGGCGAGCTCGTCTCCCTGCTCGGTCCGTCCGGCTGCGGCAAATCGACCCTGCTGCGCCTGGTGGCCGGGCTGGAGGCGCCGTCCGTCGGCACGATCTCTGGCCGATGGCGCGCGGATCGGCGGGCCCGACCCGTCCCGCGTGGTCATGTTCCAGGATCCGACGCTGTATCCCTGGCGCACCGTCAGGGCCAACGTTTCGCTGGGTCTGGAGGCGCGCGGCCTGCTGCGCCGCCAGCGGCATCGCGTGGATGAGGCGCTGAGACTGGTCGGCCTCAGCCAGTTCGCCGACGCCTATCCGCACCAGTTGTCCGGCGGCATGGCGCAGCGCGTGTCGCTGGCCCGCGCGCTGGTCAACGATCCCAGACTGCTGCTGCTGGATGAGCCGCTGGGCAAGCTGGACTCGATGACCCGCATCACCATGCAGCAGGAACTGGTGTCGCTCTGGCAGCGCGCCGGGTTCACCGCCTGCTGGTGACCCACGATGTGGAGGAAGCGCTGTTCATGTCGCACCGGGTCATCGTGCTGAGCGATCGTCCCGCGGCGATCAAGGCAGATATCGCCGTCGATCTGCCGTTTCCCCGCCATCGCGGCGATCCCCGCCTGGCCGAACTGCGCCAACAGATCCTTGGCCTGCTGGGCCTGGATGCGGATTGGTAACGAAGGACCCCATCATATGCAGCTTAACAGGCGCCATCTGCTGGCGACCGCCTTGGCCCTACCTGCGATCCGGCCTGCCCATGCGGCGGATGCCAAGACCGTGCGTGTTGGCTTCCAAAAAGGCGAGCCCGTCCTGATGCTGGCGAAAGCCAGCAAGGCACTGGAAAACCTGCTTGGCCCCAAGGGTTACAGCGTCGAGTGGGTTGAGTTCCAGTTTGGGCCGCCGATGCTGGAAGCCATGCGTGTCGGAAGTGTCGACCTGGGAGCGGTTGGCGACACGCCGCCGATCTTCGCCCAGGCGGCACATGGCAACCTGCTTTACCTCGCGGCCCAGGAAGGCGCACCACAATCGATATTGCTGCCGGCCGGATCCAAGATCCGGGCCCTGGCCGACCTGAAAGGCAAAAAGCTGGCATTCGGCCGCGGTTCATCGGCGCATAACTTCGCGCTGATGGTGCTGGAAAAGGCCGGCCTCCACTATGATCAGATCGAGCCAATCTACCTGGGGCCCGCCGACGCGGGTGCGGCGTTCGAGCGAGGCGCCGTCGATGCCTGGAGTTATTTGGGAACCCTACACGTCGCTGTTCAACACTCGCCCGGGTGTCCGGACCCTCACGACCAATAATGAGATTGGTCAGCAGTACGGTTTTATTCTGGGACATGCACTGTTCGTGCGTGCGAACCCAGAGCTCACCTCAAGCCTGCTTGGTGTGCTGACCGCAACGGCTGAAACGGCGCGCGCGCATCGCGACGAGGTCGCCGACCTGCTGGCCACGGCGACAGGCATTCAACAAGATGTCTGGCGTCGAGCCCTGGCGCGGCATCCGTTCACAGGTGCTGCCAATGAACGACGAACTGGTCAAAAGCCAGCAACGCGTGGCCGACCGGTTCCGCGCCCTTGGTCTGGTGCCAGTCGATATCACGGTTTCCGACATCGTCTGGCGCGCAAAAGCCTGAAAGGCCGACCTATGACAAAACAACCACTCGACTTGTTCTGGTTCCTGCCCACAAGCGGCGATGGGTCCTATCTCGGCACCGAGAAAGGCCACCGTCCGGCCGATATCGGCTATCTGGCCGACATCGCCCGCGCCACCGACCGCCTGGGCTTCGGTGGCGTATTGCTGCCGACCGGCAACAACTGCCTGGACGGCTGGATGGTCGGCTCCGCGCTCGCCCCGCAGACGCAGCGGCTTAAGTTCCTGCTGGCGCTGCGTCCGGGATACATGACCCCAAATCTGGCCGCCAGGCAGTCCGCGGCGCTGGACCGCATCAGCGACGGCCGTTTGCTGCTGAACATCGTCACCGGTGGACAGCCAAAGGAACTCGCCGGCGACGGCATCCTGATGGACCACGATCAGCGCTACCAGGTAACCGACGAATTCCTGCATATCTGGCGCCGCCTGCTGGCAGACGGGAAGGTGGATTTCCGAGGCAAGCACCTGACAGCTCAACACGCCCAACTCGGCTTCTTCGACAGCCTGCAGAAGCCGTATCCACCGCTGTGGTTCGGCGGCTCCTCGCCCGCTGGGATCGAGGTCGCGGCTGAACACGTTGACACCTACCTGACCTGGGGCGAGCCGCCGGCATTGGTCAAGCAGAAGCTGGATGCCGTGCGTGCCCGCGCTGCCGCCCGCGGACGCACCTTGTCCTATGGCCTGCGCGTCCACCTGATCGTCCGCGAAACTGACGCCGAGGCATGGGACGCCGCCAACCGGCTGATCAGCCACCTGTCGGACGAAACCATCGCCCTCGCCCAGCAGCGTCTGCGGGCGGATACGGACTCTGTCGGCCAGCTACGGCAACTGGATCTGCACGGCGGCCGGCGCGACAAGCTGGAGGTCAGCCCGAATCTGTGGGCCGGCGTTGGCCTGGTACGGCACGGCGTCGGCACGGCATTGGTCGGCAGTCCCGAAACCGTCGCCGAACGGCTGCGGGAATACCAGGCGCTGGGCGTGCAAACGATCATCGCCTCCGGCTATCCGCATCTGGAGGAAGCCTACCGTGTCGCCGAATTGCTCTTCCCGGTGTTGGGCATTGGCCAGCGCGCGTTCGAGCCCGGTCGCGACTTCCGCGCCGCGCCCAGCCGGATTGCCGCCGAATGAAGCGCTTCTTGCCCTGGATCGTCCCGCTGGCGATCCTTCTACTTTGGCAGGCGGCATCTCAGTTCGGGCTGCTGGCCGACCAGGTTATGCCGGCGCCGACCGCGGTGGCCGTGGCGTTCTGGCGCGTCACAAGCAGCGGTGAGCTGCTTCGCGACATTGGCATCAGTGCCGGGCGGGCCTTCGGCGGTTTCGCCATCGGCGGCAGCATCGGCTTCGCCCTGGGCATGCTCAACGGCCTGTCCGGCCTGAGTGAAAAACTCACCGACAGCACGCTGCAGATGGTGCGCAACATTCCGCACCTCGCGCTGATCCCACTGGTCATCCTCTGGTTCGGCATCGGTGAGGAAGCCAAACTGTTCCTCGTGGCACTCGGTGTGTTCTTCCCGATTTACGTCAACACGCTGCACGGCGTCAGATCGGTGGACCGCCAGTTGCTGGAGATGGGGCGGGCCTACGGCATGTCCGAGCGGGCCATCTTCTGGCGGGTGGTGTTTCCGGGCGCGCTGCCCTCGATCTTCGTCGGTTTGCGCTACGGGCTGGGTATCATGTGGCTGACGCTGATCGTCGCCGAGACCATTTCCGCCTCGTCCGGCATTGGTTTCATGGCGATGAATGCGCGGGAGTTCATGATGGTGGACGTCGTCGTCGTCTCCATTCTGATCTACGCCGCGTTGGGCAAACTCGCCGACAGCGTTGCCCGCCTGCTGGAACGCACCTGCCTCGCCTGGAACCCCGTCTATGCGGAAGCCTGAGTCATGAATGTCAGCGTCCTCGACCACACCCGCGCTTCCGGAATCCTGACGCAGTTACACCGGATCATCGCTAAGTCTGTGCAACGTCCGTAAAGCGTTCGGTCAGCACACCGTCCTGCACGGCATCGACCTGGAGATTCCGGCCGGCCAGTTCGTCGCCATCGTCGGCCGCAGCGGTTGCGGCAAAAGCACGCTGTTGCGGCTGCTCGCCGGGTTGGATCAGCCATCCAGCGGCAAGATCGAGATCGACGGGTTAAGCGTCGGGTGGAGAGACCGTGTTCGGCTGATGTTTCAGGAACCCAGACTGCTGCCGTGGCAACGGGTCGCGGCGAACGTGGAGGTCGGGTTGTCTCATGCCGCTGCCGGCCACGAGCGGCGTCGTCAGGCCATGGAGGCGATCACCCAGGTCGGCCTGGAAGGGCGAGACAAGGAATGGCCGGCCATCCTGTCTGGTGGCCAGAAGCAACGCGTCGCCCTGGCTCGGGCCCTGGTCAGTCATCCCAGGGTCCTGGCGTTCGACGAACCGCTCGGTGCGCTGGATGCGCTGACCCGGATCGAGATGCAGGCGCTGATCGAGCAGGTCTGGCAGGACAAAGGCTTCACCGCGATCGTTGTCACCCATGACGTGTCGGAAGCGGTGGCGCTCGCCGACCGTATCCTCTTGCTGGATGCAGGACGGGTTGCGATGGATGTGCTGGTCGACCTGCCTCGCCCACGGCGGCATGGCGATCCAGCAGCCGCAGCAATCGAGGGGCGGATTCTGGACCGGCTGCTCAATCGATAGGGCGAGCAGAACGCCCTTGCTGTCGAGGTGGTGAGCAACAGCAGGGGGCGGTCGCCGCCGCGGGCAGCCGTTATCGCGGTGTGACGCTACGTGCGGGCCGCATATACCAATCCGGCCGAAGCGCTCTGGAGCAATCTTGGTGCGTTACCCGGTGCCGCGGATCAGTAGGGTAAATCCGAGATCGATGCGCCGCGGACCCTCTCGTGACACAGTGAGCCTGCCGGCGGTTTGGCCGATCGCCTCGCCATCGATCCGGACCGTACTCAGGCTTGGGGCGATCAGCCGGCCGACCTCCAGGTCCCCCAGTCCCACCAGTGCGACATCGTCCGGTACGCGCCGGCCTGCATCGCGCAGACCCGCCAGCACACCAATGGCCAGCGCATCATTGGCGGCAAACACTGCGTCATGTCCGGTCAGTTCGGCTGCGACGGCCAAACCGGCTCCGGCCTGACGCGCAAGCACCAGGCGTTTTGGCGGGTCTAGTCCCGCAGCCAGTGCCGCCTGCGAAAATCCCATCCAACGCCGGGTCGCCCGTGGATCATCGCCGCCGATAAATCCCAGTCTTTGCCGTCCGGTCGCGGCGAAATGCCGAGCGACGGCACCGCCGGCGGCGTGATTGTCGAAGCCGGCCACGGCGTCGATTGGGTCAGTTGGCAGGTCCCATGTCTCCACAACCGGGATCCGCGCACGCCGCAGCATCTGACCGCCGGCCGCGGTGGCGGGGGAGCCGACCATGATCAACGCCTCCGGCCGGCGTCCCAGCAGCGCCGCCAGCATTTTCTCCTCGCGGGCGTCGTTGTAGTGGGATTGTGCAAGGAACACCGCATAGCCCAACGGTTCCAGCGCATCCGAAATACCTTGGATCGTGTCGGCGAAAATCGCATTCGCCACGGTCGGCACCAGGACGCCGACGGCCCGGGTGCGGGCACTGGCCAGTGACCCGGCCACGAGGTTCGGCACATAGCCAAGCGTCCGCATCGCCGCTTCGACCCGTTCCCGAGTGGCCGTCGCAACCATATCCGGCAACCGGACAACCCGACTGACGGTGATCGGAGATACCCCGGCATGCGCCGCTACTTGCGCCAAAGTCGGGGCGTTGTCGGAGTCAATGAAGTCGGGTTCAGTCATGATAGCGCCTTTCTATCACAAATGGTGCCGGGCAGGGTTGCGTTCCGAAGAATGACAGCGCTATCATCATCCAAGAGGCACAATAGGGAAGGTTCAAGGATGCTGTCGGAACAGGATGTCGCCGCGTATCGACGGGATGGTGTGATCGTGGTGCCGGATGTGCTCGATGGCTCGACCGTGAGCGACCTTCGCCGGGTCGTCGCGGAATTGGTCGCCGGCGCGGCGCAGGTCTCGGCGCATGACGATGTCTACGACCTGGAACCGACCCACACCCCGGCAATGCCGCGGGTGCGGCGGATCAAGAGCCCACATAAGGTGCATACTCTCTTCGATCAGATCGTCCGCAGCCAGCCGGTGATCGGCATCCTGACCAGGCTGATCGGACCGGGCCTGCGGCTGCACGGTTCGAAGCTAAATATCAAGGCGGCGCAATACGGCTCCCCAGTCGAGTGGCACCAGGACTGGGCGTTTTACCCGCACACCAACGATGACATCCTGGCGATCGGTGTCCTGCTGGATGACACCGATCTGTCGAATGGCCCAATGCTGGTGACGCCCGGCACGCATACCGGGCCGGTGTGGAGCCATCACGGCGAAGACGGCCGCTTCTGCGGTTTGATCGATCCGGAAATCATTCGTCCCGAGATCGAGCGGGCGATCCCGTGCATGGGAACCGCCGGCAGCATGTCGTTCCATCATGTTCGCGCGCTGCATGGATCGGCGTTGAACACATCCAACCGGTCACGCAATCTGCTGTTGTATGAGGTTGCCGCGAGCGATGCCTGGCCGTTGATGGGCGTGAAGGACTTCGACGAATTCAACAGCCGTTTGCTGACGGGACCAATGGTGACCACACCTCGGCTGGCGGAGGTGCCGGTGCGGATGCCGCTGCCGCCGGCGTCCCGGCAGGGATCGATTTACGAAACCCAGCTTGGCGCGACAAAGTCATATTTCGGCAAGGCGGCCTGACCACTCGCGGGCACGATGGGTGATGACACACTTCGTGCCCGTCGCCCTGCGGAAGTCTGAACAAACGACGGCGCGAGAACGCCGCGATGCGACCGGGAGGAATCCAATGAGCCAGACGGCAACCGCCGTATCACCAAGCACGCTCCGCCACGTCATGCTGGCGGCCGCGGTTGGTTCGGCACTCGAGTGGTATGACTTCTTTATTTATGGCACCGCCTCGGCATTGGTGTTCGGCGAACTGTTCTTCCCGAAATACGATGCCACTGTCGGCACGCTGGCGGCCTTCGCGACCTTTGCGGTGGGCTTCCTGGCGCGCCCGTTTGGTGGCTTGTTTTTCGGCCATTTCGGCGACCGGATGGGCCGCAAGCCGATGCTGGTGGCGACGTTGGTGCTGGTCGGCGGTGGCACCTTCCTGATCGGTCTGCTGCCGACCTATGCAAGCATCGGCATTTGGGCGCCAATCCTGCTGTTGACCATGCGCTTGCTGCAGGGGTTTGGCGCCGGCGCCGAATACGGTGGCGCCGTCATCATGGCGGTGGAATTCGCACCCAAGGGAAAGCGCGGCCTGTATGGCAGTTTCGCACCGCTTGGCGTCACCGTCGGAAATCTGCTGGCCGCCGGGGTGTTCTACCTCGTCACCATGATGTCCAAAGACGACCTGCTGACATGGGGGTGGCGCATCCCATTCCTCGTCTCATTGGTTCTGCTCGGGCTCGGCGTCTACGTCCGCGCCCGCGTAACCGAGACCCCGGTGTTCACCGAGGCCAATGCAAGGCGGCCCCCGCTGCGAGCGCCCGCGATCGAGGCATTGCGCCGGCATCCCCGAAATTTCTTCGTCGTGGTCGGCGCGCGTCTGGCGGAGAACGGGCTCGGCTACCTGTTCCCCGTCTTTGGCCTCAGCTACGTCATCAACACGCTGCACATGTCGCGGGGCGTGGCGATTTCCGGCGTCATGCTGGGCAATTTCGCCGAGATTTTCGGCATCGTCTTCTTCTCCTGGCTGTCGGACAAAATCGGCCGCCGACCTGTCTATATGGGAGGCGCGCTGTTCTCGGCGGCGTTTGCATTCCCTTTCTTCATCCTCGCGGGAACGCTGAACCCGACGCTGATCTGCGTGGCGTTCATGCTGATCATGGGGATCGGTGGCGGTGCGATGTTTGGCCCGCAGGCTGCCTATTTCGCCGAGCTGTTCGGCTCGAGGCTGCGCTACAGCGGCTTCGCATTCGCCCGCGAACTCGGCTCGATCATCGCTGGCGGACCGTCACCATTCATCGCGGCGTTGCTGGTGGGCTGGATGGCGGGGGCACCCTGGGGCGTCGCCTGCTATGTCATCCTGCTGTCGTTGATCACCGCGTTCGCGATCTGGTGCGGCCCGGAAACCAGCCTCAGCGACATTCGCGCCGATTCGCCGCAGGATCTGGTGGCGGACGGGCCCTTGGCAGGACCCGAACCGGATCTGATGAACGAGCGGGCGGCTTCCAGCGTGCCGTCCGCTCGATCCCCGGCGAGTCCACAGGACCATGCCGCCTACATGCGGCGTGGCTTCTTCTCGTAGGTGTCGGATTCGGGTGCCATTTTCAGCACGATCTGGATCAATGCGGCACGGGTGGAAATATCCAGCCGTCGATAGGCCTGCAACAAGGTCTCCTCATCTCCGGCCAGAAGGCCAAGGGTGCCCTGGTCTTCTTCCAGATATTCCTCCGGCACCGGCGTGTCAGGATCCAGTCCCACGAGATAGGACACCGAAGTTGCCAAAGCCTCCGCCAGTTTGACCAGACGCTTGCCACGCGGCGGCGGCAAGGTGCCGTCCAGCACATGGCGAACGAAACCTGTGGGAAGCCCGGCCACGCGGGCGGCATCGTCCGGGCTAAGGTCGAGGCGGTCCAACCGTCCCTGGACCCGATCGGCAAATTCCATGGCACAACCCAACGTTCTTCTCTGACCTCGCAAATAAATACAGTCTTTGGGGCGTCAGGCTATCCGTGCCCCGAACGCCAACGCCTGGTGAACACATTTATTGCGAGGGCCTGGCTCAAACATAAAAATGCCTCAACTCAGCTTGACACAAGGCAATCTTGCCGTCGGCATACTTCCCTACACTATCGAGGGATACCGATGATGATCCTGTCTCGCAAAATCTCGCTCCTCCTGACCGCATCCGCACTTTTCGTTCCGACCCTTGGCGCGCTGCCCGCGGCCGCGGACGGGGAGACCAAGATCCCGGTGCGGGTCGTTGTGGTCACCACATTTGAAGTCGACCAGACCGGCCAGGATCAGGGCGGTGAGTTCCAGGCCTGGACCGACCAGTACCCGTTGTCCGAACACATCCCGTTTCCTCAGGGCTATCACGAGTTGCGCTACAGCCCGACCGACCAGGTGCTGGGCATCGTAACAGGCGAGGGAACCGCGCACGCCGCAGCCTCCATCACCGCGCTCGGCCATGATCCACGCTTCGATCTGAGCCATGCCTATTGGGTCGTCGCGGCGATCGCCGGCATCGATCCGAACGTTGCCTCGGTCGGGTCAGCTGCCTGGGCGCATTATGTCGTGGATGGCGATCTCGCCCACGAAATCGATGCGCGCGAGATCCCATCCGACTGGTCGACCGGTTACACCCCGCTGGGAGGGTACGTGCCCTACCAGCAGCCGAGGCCAGCGGTGAATTCGATCAACGGGCAAATCGCCTACACCCTGAACGGACGCCTCCAGGAATGGGCCTACAATTTCACCAAGGGAATCAAGCTGCCGGACGACGATGGCCTGAAGCAGTTGCGCGCGCCCTATACCCAGGCTACCGCCAAGTCGCCGCCATTCGTGCTCAAGGGCGACGATCTTGCTTCGGGCACCTACTGGGTCGGTGACCAGCTGAACACCTGGGCGGAGAACTGGGTGTCCTACTGGACCGACGGCCGCGGAAAGTTCGCGACCACATTGGAGGAGGACACCGGCATCATGCAGGCGATCACCTTCCTCGGCCAGGTGCACCGGGCAGATCCCTCCCGCGTGCTGATCCTGCGCAGCGCGGCTGACTTCACCGTGCCACCCCCCGGCATGACGGCGGCGGATCAACTTGAAGCCGATGAGAAAGGCACACTCCCCGGCTACCCACAAAGCCTGGCGGCCGCGTATCTGGTTGCAAGCCCGGTCGTCCGGTACCTCGCCGCCGGAGGAACGCCGGGCGAGCAGTAGCAAACCCGGCACTTGTCCAATCGTGCAGGCTGCGTGAGCGGATCAACGGATCAATTCGCCGGGTCCCAATAAGTGTCGTCCTATACCTTTAGCACCTCGGCGCCGGCGGCGGGTTCCAGCTCACAAGCATTCACCGTCATCGACAGCATACTATCGTACCCTATCGCACCGGTGAGTTGGATGAACCCGTCATCGCCGAACCGCCGCCGCATATCCGCAGCCGCGGCATCACTCACGCGGTGCTTACTCAACAGCGCACGGGTGAATTCGATCACCGCCAGATCGTCGGCCGGGACGCCATCGGACCGCTGTTCGCGAATGGCGGCGATCGTGGTTTCGGGCACGCGCTGTCGCCTGGCGCTGCCCGTCTGTGCACCCCAGACATACTCGGCCTCGAATTCGCGCGCGACGGTCATCGCGGCGAGGACACGGACCCGCATGTCCAACGTTCCCTCGAACCGCACGTAGGCGCCGAGATGTGCCACGCGGCCAGCCAGTTCGGGGCTGTGCAGGAATACCGAGAACGGGCCGTGCAGTGATCCGCGACTGCTGACGATGCCGTCGGCGATTGCGTGGTCCTTCGCCGCGACCTGATCCTTGCTGGTGATCAACGGAAGTCTGGCCATGGTCGTTTCCCTTACTGGCGTTTTCCCGCAGGTCAACGTGATCGGGTTCGCAGCTATCCGCAAGCGCCCCCGCGAAACGAGATCGGGTAGTGCAACGCCCGGCGCTAACGGATTAACGGCGTGGACCCGAGATTCTGCCGGGCCTCAGTCGAAATCCCGGGATGCATCACGCGAACCGCAACCGTGGTGGAAAAAGCAAAAGCGCCGACCGATGCGCGACTCGTCGAGCCATCTTGCCCCCACCCCCCTGATACGTGGTAAGTAGATCCTGGGAGGTCGGCGGTGGACGGGCGCCTCGCCAACCCGGTCAGGTCCGGAAGGAAGCAGCCGCAACGGGTCACCGCTCGGGTCGTTTGTCGATCTCCCACTTTTCCCTCTGCCGCACATACCGGCCATTACGGTGGCCGGCCTTCAGGTGATCGCCACGTATGTCCGGCCTGTTCCAGGACGACCCCGCCGAACAAGACGATGCGCCGCCCCCGCCCGACGGGCCGGGGCTGTTCGGCGACGCCTTGCCGGTGGCGAGACCGGAACCGGTGCACGCCGCGCCCTACCGGGTATTGGCCCGCAAGTACCGCCCGACCATCTTCGATGACCTGATCGGTCAGGAAGCGATGGTGCGCACCCTGCGCAACGCCTTCGCCGCGGGCCGCGTCGCCCATGCCTTCATGCTCACCGGTGTGCGCGGCGTCGGCAAAACCACCACCGCCCGCATTATCGCCCGTGCCCTGAACTGTATTGGCCCGGACGGCACCGGCGGCCCGACCGCCGATCCATGCGGCATCTGCTCAAACTGCATCGGCATCCTGGCTGACCGCCACCCTGACGTGGTGGAGATGGATGCCGCCAGCCGAACTGGTGTGGACGACATGCGGGAGGTGATCGAGGCTACCCGCTTTCGCCCCATGCAGGCCCGCACCAAGGTCTTCATCATCGACGAAGTCCATATGCTGAGCCGCAACGCTTTCAACGCATTGCTGAAAACGCTGGAAGAGCCGCCGCCGCACGTCAAATTCGTCTTCGCCACCACGGAAATTCGGAAAGTCCCGATCACGGTGCTGTCGCGCTGCCAGCGTTTTGACCTGCGCCGGGTACGGATCGCCGAACTGTCCGAGCACTTTGCGCGTATTTCAGCGAAGGAAGGCGTCACCATCGAGCCGGCCGCGCTGGAACAGATCGCCCGCTCCGCCGACGGGTCCGTGCGCGACGGGCTTTCCATGCTGGACCAGGCGATCGCCCAGGCCGAGGGCATCATCACCAATGCCCAGGTCGTCGATATGCTTGGCCTGGCCGACCGCGAAGCCGTGTTCGAGCTGATGGACGCCGTCATGGGCGGCAAACCCGCCGCTGCGCTGGCGATCACCGACCGGGCCTATGAACGTGGGGCCGATCTGGGAACGCTGCTGCAGGATCTGCTTGATCTCCTGCACACCGTGACCCGGCTGAAATCCATCCCCGGATTGCGCGACAGCCAGGATCTGCCGGAAGCCGAACGCACCCTTGGCGCCGAACTGGCCGATCGTCTGACCGTGCCGGTGCTCGCGCGGGCCTGGCAAATGTTGCTGAAGGGCGTTGCCGAGGTGGAGACCGCGCCCGACCGTCGCGCCGCCGCCGAGATGGTGTTGATCCGCATGTGCCACGTAGCGGAAATGCCGACGCCGGGCGACCTGATCCGTCGGCTGACCAGCGGCACCCTACCCGCACCGTCGGCCCCGCCCGCACCGTCTGGCCCAACCGGTGGAGGTGGCGGCGGTGTGCGCGCTGTCGCAAATGGCGCATCCATGATCTCCGCCGAAACGGCGATCCAGGCGGGTCCACGGCTCGGTTCGTTCCGCGAGATCGTGGCTCTGGTGGGCGAACGGAAGGAGGCGATGCTGCACGCCCATCTGTTGCACTCCGTCCACCTCGTTCGGTTCGCCCCCCCAGTGATCGAACTGCGTCCGCAGCCGGAGGCACCGCGTGACCTGTCGTCGCGGCTGGCGGCATTGTTGTCGGAGATCACTGGCACCCGCTGGACGATCGCCATATCCGCCGCTCCGGGCGAGCCGACAATCGCGGAACAAGGCAACGCCGCTGATACCGCACGGAAAACCGCGGCCGCGGATCACCCGTTGGTGCGAACGATCCTGGCCGCGTTTCCAGGCGCGCGCATCGACACGGTGCATGATAAGACGGCCGACGCGTACGGGCTGCCGGCAGTGATCGCGGAGGTGCCGGACATCCCTGACTTCGCGCCCCCCGACGCCGAGTATTTTGACGACGACCCGATGGAGAACGACCTATGAAGAACCTGGCCGGCATGATGAAGCAGGCACAGCAGATGCAGTCCAAGATGCAGGATATGCAGACAAAGCTGGAGGCCATGGAAATCACCGGCGAGGCCGGCGCGGGCCTGGTGAAGGTGACCCTGAACGGCAAAAGCGATCTGCGGAAGATCAAGATCGATCCGAAGCTTATTGATCCGGCCGATGCCGAGATGCTGGAAGACCTGATCCTCGCCGCGCATCGCGACGCCAAGACCAAGATCGAGGCAGTGGCCGCAGAGGAGATGCAGAAGGTCACCGGTGGCCTGCAGCTTCCGCCCGGAATGAAACTGCCGTTCTGAGAGGGTAGCCCCGCTTTTTCCTGTTTCGTGCGGTCGCCAGGTGCCATCAGTGGACTCGCTGCCACGGGTTCCGACAGCGCCGTGCGTTTTTCGCTTTGCCTGGAATTGGCCCGGACAACTCATGAATACGGCGATCCAATAGTTGGATCTGCAATCGTGACACGGGGGCATCCGCGTGGGCGGTCCTGAAATCGACCACCTGATCAGCCTGCTCTCCAAACTGCCTGGCATGGGGCCGCGAAGCGCCCGCCGAGCCGCGCTGAAAATGCTGCAGCAGCCGGGATCGCGGATGCTCCCGCTTGCCGCGGCGTTGACCGAGGCCGCACGTGCTGTCCGACCGTGCGGCGATTGCGGTAATCTCGACAGCCAGGACCCGTGCACGATCTGCGCCGACGAGCACCGCGACCGCTCTATTATTTGTGTGGTCGAAGGCGTCGGCGATCTTTGGGCGCTGGAACGTGCCCGCGTCCATCACGGTCTGTACCACGTGCTGGGTGGCACTTTGTCCGCCCTGTCAGGCATTGGGCCCGAAGATCTGAGCATTCCCAGACTGCTCAGCCGCATCGCCGAGGGCAACGTTTCCGAGGTGATTCTGGCTCTCGGCGCCACGGTCGATGGCGCTGCCACGGCACACTGGCTGACGGATCAGCTGCGTCCGACCGGCGTCGCCGTCACCCGTGTAGGTCAGGGGGTCCCCATGGGTGGGGCACTGGATGTGCTGGACGACGGCACGCTTGCCGCCGCCCTGCGCACGCGTCGGGCAACCTAGAGTGCGATCGTCCGAGGTCGACCCAACTTCAGACGTAAATCGCCCTCTCAAACAAAGATTCCTAGAGACTGATAGGTTCAACCTGAACCTATCAGTCTCTAGGCGAAAGCCGCCGCCACTTTCGCGACCTGCGCCTCACGCTCGGCTCGTTGGGCGTCCATTCTCGCACGAACCGCGGCTACGATTTCGGGACGGGCGGTTTCCGGAGTGCCAGCGTCGAACGGCGGGGCAGGGGCGTATTCGATCCCCAGCTGAATACGCTCCGCCACATCCCGCCCGGCGAGCTCGGCCACCATGGTCAGCGCAAAATCGATTCCGGCGGTGACACCACCGCCGCTCATGAACTTCCCGTCGCGCACCACGCGCCCCTTCGTCGGAATCGCGCCCAGCGGTGCCAGCAGGTCAATCCACGCCCAGTGTGTCGTCGCCCGTTTGCCCCGCAGGAGTCCCGCCGCGCCCAATACCAGCGATCCGGTGCAGATGGAGCCGACGAAAGTCGCCTCGGTGGCTTGGGCCCGGAGAAAGCCGAGAACCTCCGGGTCATCCATCAGTTGCAGCACGCCAGTGCCCCCGGGAACGCAGATCACGTCAAGATTTCGGACAATTGGCCAGCGTCGTGTCGGGCACGAGGCGCAGCCCGCCGTGCGTCTGGATCGGGTCGAGCGTCTTCCAGATCACCCGAACCTCGGCATCCGGAAGGCTCGCGAACACTTGGAGGGGACCGGTCAGGTCAAGCTGGGTCATCGCCGGAAAAGCCAACAGGCCAATGCGGTATTGCGTCACGGAGGTCTCCTGTTTCTGGACAAGTGCTTTCTGCCATGGCACCGTCTGGCGGAAATGCCAAATGACCCACAATTTCCGCCAACACCGCGTATCGTCGAGTTTCTTGCCTTCCCCGATGTGCAACTGTTGGACGTCACCGGCCCGTTTCAGGTGTTGGCGAGCGCCAACCACCTTGCCGCCGAAACCGGTCATCCATCTCCCTATGTCTTGAACGTGGTGGCGGCCGTTCCGGGTCCGATCGTGTCCTCTGCCGGTTTGGTGCTGGTGGCGGCACCGCTGTCACCGGCAGATCAACCGCTCGATACGCTGATCGTCGCTGGCGGGGCGGGCGTTTATGCGGCGTGCAAGGATCGCGCTTTGGTCGACTGGGTACGCCGACGCGCCGAGGTCGCACGGCGGGCGACCTCGGTCTGTTCAGGCGCCTTCCTGCTCGCGACCGCAGGCCTGCTGGACGGCAGGCGCGCCACCACACACTGGTCCCGCTGTGCTGAACTGGCCGCAACATTTCCAGCGATTCGGGTGGAGCATGATCCGATTTATGTTAGTGACGGCAAGATCTGGACCTCCGCCGGCGTAACGGCTGGAATTGATATGGCGCTGGCGTTGCTGGAGGCGGATCTCGGTCGGGCGGTGTCGACCATGGTGGCGCAGCATCTGGTGGTATTCGCCAAGCGACCAGGCGGGCAGGCGCAATTCAGTGCCGGGCTGGCGCTGGCGGGTTCCGATGCAACGTTTGATGGACTGCATGACTGGATGCGGCGAAACCTCCGCGGCTGCCTGACGGTGCCCGCCTTGGCGGCCCAGGCCGGTATGAGCGAACGCAGTTTCCTGCGCCATTATCGGCAGGTCACGGGTGTCACGCCCGCCCGTGCCGTCGAACGGGTGCGGGTTGAGGCCGCGCGTCAGGCGCTAGGAGAAACCAGCCTGCCGGTAAAACGCATCGCCCGGGATTGCGGTTTTGGTTCCGAGGAAACCATGCGGCGCAGTTTTATGCGCATCCTCGCGGTGCCGCCGCATGCCTACCGGGAACGGTTTCCGGTTTGACCAAAACGGGGCGTCAGGGCCCCTTTCGTTTCATCCCACCACGTCCGCCACGGCGCTTCGACGGATCGTAACCGCCACCTCCAGGTCCCATCGGCTCCGGTGCCCGGTCCCGTTTCAAGCGCAACGCAGCACTTGGTATCGGCGGCGGTGGCAGACCCAGTTCCATGGCCTCCAACCGCTTGATCTCGTCGCGGAACCGCGCCGCCTGCTCGAATTCCAGGTTGGACGCCGCCGCACGCATCCGCTTCTCCAGATCTGCGATGGAAGCCTTCAGATCCTTGCCGACAAACTCCGTCGTATCCGAATCCTTGACCGGCGCGACGGTCACGTAGTCCTGCTCGAACACGCTTTGCAGCACATTGCCGATCTGCCGGCGGATGGACATCGGGGTGATGCCGTTCGCCTCGTTCCAGCTCCGCTGTTTGTTGCGACGGCGCTCCGTCTCTTCAATCGCTGCTCGCAACGAGCGTGTCATTACATCGGCGTAGAGCACCACCCGTCCATCGACATTCCGCGCCGCCCGGCCGATCGTCTGGATTAGCGACGTCTGCGACCGCAGGAAGCCTTCCTTGTCCGCGTCCAGGATCGCCACCAAGGCGCATTCCGGAATATCGAGCCCCTCACGCAACAAATTGATGCCGACCAGGACGTCGAACACACCAAGCCGCAGGTCACGGATGATTTCGATCCGCTCCAACGTATCGATATCGGAATGCAAATACCGGACCTTCACTCCGTGCTCGGTCAAATAGTCAGTCAGGTCCTCGGCCATTCGCTTGGTCAATGTCGTCACCAGCACACGCCCGCCGGCTGCGGCGACGACTTTGACTTCATGCAGCAGGTCATCGACCTGATGTTCGACAGGGCGGATTTCTGTTACGGGGTCGATCAGGCCGGTCGGCCGGATCACCTGTTCGGCGAATACACCGGCGGTGCGCTCCATCTCCCACGGGCCCGGCGTTGCCGAAACGAATACGCTCATCGGTCGGAAGCGTTCCCACTCCTCGAACTTCAACGGCCGGTTGTCGATGCAGGAAGGCAGGCGGAAACCAAAATCGGACAACACCGTCTTGCGCGCATAGTCGCCCTTGTACATGCCGCCGATCTGCGGCACCGTGACGTGGCTCTCGTCAACGATCAGCAGGGCATTCTCCGGCAAGTACTCGAACAGTGTCGGGGGAGGATCGCCGGGTGCCCGGCCAGTCAAATACCGGGAGTAATTCTCAATCCCCTTGCAGGACCCGGTTGTCTCCATCATTTCGATATCGAACGTCGTGCGCTGTTCCAGCCGCTGCGCCTCCAGCAGCTTTCCCTCTGTGTTCAGTTCGGCCAGGCGTTCCTTCAATTCCACCTTGATGTCGCGGACGGCCTGCGCCAGCGTCGGCCGAGGCGTCACATAATGGCTGTTGGCGTAGACCGTGATCTCCTTCAGTTCAGCGGTCTTTTCCCCGGTGAGCGGATCGAATTCATGCACGGTTTCAATCTCGTCACCGAACAGCGTCACGCGCCAGGCGCGGTCTTCATAATGACTGGGGAAGATGTCCACGATTTCGCCCCGCAGTCGGAACGACCCGCGGGCGAAGGCGGTATCGTTGCGGCGGTACTGCAAATCCACCAGGGCCTTGGCCAGCTTGTCCCGGTCGATCCGGCCGCCCACTTCCAGCTTCGCGACCATCTTGGAGTAGGTCTCGACCGAACCGATACCATAGATGCACGACACTGACGCCACGACGATCACATCGTTGCGCTCCAACAGGGACTGGGTCGCGGCGTGCCGCATCCGGTCGATCTGCTCGTTGATCTGGGCGTCTTTTTCTATGTAGGTATCGGTGCGTGGAACATAGGCCTCGGGCTGATAGTAGTCGTAGTAGCTGACGAAATACTCGACCGCGTTATCCGGAAAGAAGCTCTTCATCTCGCCGTATAGCTGCGCCGCCAAGGTCTTGTTCGGTGCCAGGATTAGCGTCGGCTTCTGCACGGCCTCGATTACTTTGGCCATGGTGAATGTTTTGCCGGATCCGGTTACGCCCAACAGAACCTGGTCACGCTCTGCCGCGTTGACGCCCCGGACGAGTTCGGTGATCGCGGTCGGCTGGTCGCCGGCGGGCTCATACTCAGACACGACTTTCAGCGGCCGCGTCATCGCCTTCGCCGGCTGCTTCTGCGGCATGAACAACACGGGCGGTGGGCGAAGAAGGGTTTGGGACATAAGGGGAACTCCTCAGCGTCCTACACATGGCGCGCCGAGGCTCACGCGTCGAGGGGTTTATGTCGAGAGGCTATTCCGCCAGCACGATCCGCCGTACTGCCCGGGCCGCTCTCTGCATGTCAAACAGCAGAGTTCGCACGCTCGTGACCCGCAGGCGGGTCCGTTGCCGCCACAGATGGACCAGCAGGCCGCCATGCCGGCGCCATTCCAGCTCGCGCTGGGCACGCGCCGTACGGTGCTGGTCCCGCCAGGGGAAATGCCGTTGCTCACGCGCCGGCGTCGGCACCCGGTCGAAGATCAGCACATAGGCCATCCGGGTTCCGTCCGACGTGTTGGGGCCGGCACCATGCACCGTTCGGCCGTTGTGGATTACGCATCCACCCGCTTCGAGCGGACAGCGAACAGCGTCCTTTGGGTCAAATCCACTGACACATTCCAGCGCATGAATGCGTGCATCGCCGCCCGGGAAGCCGTGCGGGAGCACCGGGCCCTTATGCGACCCGGGTATGTAGGCCATGCAGCTATTCGAGTCATCCACTGGTTGCAGGGCAAGCCAGAAACTCACTTCGGCGTATTCAAATGCCGGATCTTGAAACGCTTCATCCTGATGCCACGGCGTCGCATCCCCGATGCGGGCCGGCTTCATCAACGAGATATCCGCCTTGAACCTCACTTCGCTGCCCAGCAGCTGCTCAGCGATACTCCGGGCCATTTGGTAGAAGCTGTTGCCGATCAATTCCGGGGCGAATGACCTGGGATGCAGGATCTGGGGGAACTTGGCTGGCGCCGACCCATCGTCAACGCCCATCGCGTCAAACAGCGCGCCTTCGGCGAAACCGACCTTCTCATCGTGTAACGCTGCGAGTGTCTCGCGCAACGCTACAATGTCTCGTTCAGGCAGGCCGGTATCAAACGCGAGAAACCCGTCTTGGCCAAAACGCTCAACCATGCTCGCTTCGAGACGCAGCCTCACAGTGCACAGCCTTTTGGTAAACGCCCGCAGCTTATCCGCGAACAACGACGCTAATTAACAATGAAATTACTCTCTCATGATAGCCGGGGTCCAATCACGAACTATGTCAGTGCCATCTCGTTTAGTTGAGTTTTCCTAAAGATAACGGGTTCGGCGATAAAATTACTGCGATCCGGCCAATACAACCTGCATACGCATTTTCTGTGCCCCGCGATACCGCCACCCATGCGCACGGCATAGTCATCCGTTACCTTGGAATTACGGTTTTGTTATAAATTTTACAGATCGCTTGGGAACTCGAGCATTGATCGATGTGGGAGGTGATTAAAGAATGTTTAAATTCTCGAAAATAGTTACCAAAGCGGGCATGCCCAGGGTGGACATTTCGGTCAAATTTGCCGTTTGGCCAGCAATAGAGCGGAGGTCGCGGGCGGGCACTCCTCCATCGCCGCGCATGGCGGTTGTTGGCACTCCGACGATCTGGGCTTCCACCGTTTGGGGTTTGCGATCGTCGTAAACTGCCGGTATGCGATTCCGAGCACCCGACCAACCTGGACCCGCTTGCCGCCGTCGCCGGCGTGTGGAAAATGCCGGCCTCCCGATAGTCCAGTACCGGCGTTTCTCCCGATCGACCAATCCCTCACGACAAACCCACTCAATCCGGTGGATTTTGCTATCCCACCGGGGAGCCCGCGCGTCGGGTCGTGACCAAACGGGGGGCGATGATGCGGGACCGGTGCAACAGAAACACGGCAATCAGAAAATTGACTGCGTTCCACCCGACGCCGTTAGCGAAGGCGGCGCGATAGGAACCGGTCAGGTCATAGATCAAGCCTGACATCCAGCCGCCCAACGCCATGCCCATGAGCGTCATCATAAGGATGATACCGACCCGCTCACCCGCTTCCTTGGCAGGAAAACTCTCCCGCACGATGATCGCGTAGCTTGGTACCAACCCACCCTGGAACAGGCCGAACAGCGCCGATACCACATACAGCGACGTCAAACCGTCCATAATCAGATACAAAGCCAGGGCGACCATCTGGGCCAGCGATCCGATCAACAGCGTTGCCAACCCACCCAACCTGTCGGCGAGGAAACCGGACCCGATGCGGCTGAAGATGCCGAACCCCAGCATTAACGACAGCATCCTAGCACCCTCGGTCACCCCATAACCCAGGTCACCGCAGTACGCGACGATATGCACCTGGGGCATCGACATCGCCACGCAACAGGCCAAACCCGCAACAGAAAGCAGCGTCTGCAGCACGCGCGGAGACAGTTCAATGCGCCGCGCCCGAACCGGCGGCACCGGGGCTCCGGCCGCACCAATCGGTGGACGGCTGCGCAACAGCAGTGCCAGCGGCGGCATAGCCAACACGCAGACCACCCCAACGAGCAGATGCGCGGTGCGCCATCCGTATACGCGGATCTGCCATTCAATCAGCGTCGGCCACACTGAACCCGAAACGTAATTGCCGCACGCGCACAATGCGACCGCGATGCCGCGCCGCTTCTCGAACCAGAACGAAATATCAGCCATCAACGGGGCAAATGTCGCAGCCGTACCGAATGTTCCGATCAACATGTAGGCGGCCGAGAACGACACCACGCCGCGGGACAGCGATGCGAGGACATAGCCGCCGCCGAGCGCAGCGGCACCGATCATCACCGGCAGGACGATGCCGCGGCGGTCTGCCAGCTTGCCCATGATCACGCCGCCGACGCCAAACCCGATCATTGTCAGGGTGAAGGGCAGCGATGCCGCGCCCCGTTCGGCACCGAAATCGGCCTGAACCGCGGGCAGCGCGACCACGACCGACCACATGCCCACACCGCCGATCGCCGACAGCAGCACGGAAACCGCCAAGCGAAACCAGGCGTATGGAGAGTCGATCTCGCGTCGCATCAGGATGTATCCGCTCATGCACTCATGGCGGCGCCCACCATCCGTCATCACCGGGATTGACGCCGGAATGAGGAACAGGCCGACGTCGCCCCCCGTTATCAGTTTCGAATATCAGTTCTTCTCGAAGTCGATCCTCTCGACCACCGGCAGTCCTTGCAGGAATCGGCGCAGGCAATCCAGTCCCAATTCGACTGCTCCCAATCGGACCCATTCACGCCCGCCCAGAATGCGCGACCGGCGGAACGCCATCCGCTCGGCGGTGCAGATCCCGATCCAGATCGTGCCGCCCAAATCCATCCGGTCAGCGCCGCCGTCCAGTTCAACCAGGACCGCCAGACAATGGGTGGCGCCGGTCTTTTCCCGCGCCGCATTGGCGACTGCCTCGGTGGTATCCTGATCGAGCTCCGGTGGCAGCGAAACGCCGAACAGGTGATCCAGATGGCGCGCTACGGTGCCATGCCGAAACACCGTCTCCGCACCTGGCAGATGCGCGATCCGAGCCGCGATCTGCCCGCCGGTGAAGGTCTCCACCACTGTCAGCGTCGCGTTCTGCTTGGCCAACGCGGACAAGGTCACGCCTTCCAGCGTCTCGTCGTCCTCGGCCATGATGAAGTTGCCCAGCCGCTTCTTCACCTCGGCGATGACCGGGGCCAGCTTGCGGCGCACGTCGTCCATGTCGGTCCCACGCACCGTCAGCTTGGTTTCCAGCTGCGGATAATGCGCGCGGAACCCCAGCTTCACGCCGCCGTCCGGATCCAGTGCCTCCACCCCGGCCAGCAGTTGATCCACATGCGATTCGCCCAGGCCATAGGAATGGAAGCGCTTGAGATGGATCGATGCCGGCGCGCCGGAGCGGGCGAGTATGCGGGGGATCACCTGCTCCTCCAGCATCCGCCGCAGCTCACGCGGCACGCCGGGCGTGAAGAAGAAACGCGCCTTGCCGATGTCCAGCGCGAAGCCGCAGGCGGTGCCGATCGGGTTGTCGATCATCTCCGCCGTTGCCGGCAGCATCGCCTGCTTGACGTTGTTCGGAGGCATTGTGCGCATACGGCGGGTGAAGAAGTCCTCCATCCTGGCCAGCCATGCCTCATGCAGGACCAGTTCCACCCCGGCGGCCTGGGCGGCGACTTCCTGTGACAGATCATCGACGGTCGGGCCGAGGCCGCCGTTGACGATCACCGCATCGGCGCGGGTGGAAGCAAGCTGGAAAGCCGCCAGCAGCGCTTCGCGGTCGTCGCCGACAGTCGTGCCCCAGTGCACCGACAGGCCCGACATCCTCCAGCTTCTGCGCCATGTAGGAGAAGTTCGTGTTGGTGATCTTGCCGGTCAGCACCTCGTCGCCGGTGCAGATGATCTCGATGCGCATGCGTTTCCCCCTTGGTGGCGGCAGATTAGGGGAAGCGGCGGATGGGGCAAGCATCATGAGGCGCTGCAGATCTTCTGCCCTCTGGTGCCAGCCGCATGATGCGGCGGTCGCGAAGGCGGCACGGACGCGGGACATCAGCCGGCTGGGGTCGATTATGCCGCTCGCATCGTGCTACACCGAAGAAATGAGACGCCCCACGCTAAACCGGCGCGGCTGATAACCGAATAAACGAGCACCTTAACCAGAAAAAATTGCGCGACTGAAGCAATACACAAGGGTAGAAAAGGGAGATCGACACATGACGCAGGTAGAATTCGGACTGTTCGACTGGATCGACCGCGGCACGACGCCTTTGCACCAATTGTACGAGGAGCGATTGCAGCTTCTCGAGGCAGCGGACGCTGCCGACTTTTTTTGCTATCATCTCGCCGAGCATCACGCGACGCCGCTGGGCATGGCACCATCGCCCGCATTGTTTCTCGCCGCTGCGGCTCAACGCACGCGGCGCATCCGCCTTGGCCCGCTGGTCTATCTGTTGCCGCTGTACAACCCGCTGAGGCTGATTGAAGAAGTCTGCATGCTGGACCAGATGTCCGGCGGCAGGCTGGAACTGGGGGTCGGACGCGGCGTCTCCCCCTACGAACTGAAATATTTTGGCGTCGATCCCGCCCGCACGCGGGCGATCTTCAACGAGGCGCTGTCTGTGCTCGTCGCCGGTCTGACCAATAACCGGCTGACGTTTGAGGGCGCGCATTACCAGTACAATGACGTACCTATGGAATTGAAACCGCTTCAGCAGCCCTATCCACCGCTGTGGTACCCGACCCACAATCCGGAAAGCGTCCAGTATGCGGCTCGGCATGGTTTCAACTTTGTTGGCTTGGGTCCCGCCGCGGCCGTTCGCGCGCTCGCCGATACCTATCGGCAAACCTGGGAACCGCACCGGCACGAGCCCGGCAGACTGAGCGGGCATGTCGTGGCGCCCAAAATCGGTATCGTCCGTCAAATCGTGGTTGCCGACACTGACGCAGAAGCCCTCGCGCTGGCTCGGGCGGCGCACGGGGACTGGTATCGATCGATCACACAATTGTGGCATGATCACAACGACCACAGCGTGGATGGGCTCTTTGCATGGGAGACGGCCACCCAGTTCGAGACCCTGCTGTTCGGATCGCCTGCGCGGGTGCGCGATCAGGTCGGCCGGCTCATAGAGGAGAGCGGCTGCAACTATGTGATCGGCTCGTTTGCCTGGGGTACCCTGCCTCACCAGAAGGCCTTGCATTCATTGCAACTGTTTGCCCAGGAAGTGATGCCGGCGTTCTTAGGCCACGACGGTTGACGGCGTAATCGAAGAGGTCCCCGCCGAACCGGGTCGATCTCCGCGAACGCACGGCAAGATCGAGGCGGGCACGCCCCGGCCTCGCTCGACCGCAGGGCACTGGGAGTGGTCGCGCAGGCTGGGGGGCTCCCGGATGGAAAGGGCGGCCACAGCGCGGCATCGGACCTCAGGCGTCGGCACCGGTGGGGGCAATCTCGTGGGTCTTCGAAGCAAGCCTTCTTCGCGCTGAAGAGGGACGGTCGCCCCGGAGTCGCTCGTGCGACGCTGATCGCTGCGATGGGTTCCCCCCGGCTCTGGCCAGAGTTTCCGCCGTCTGCCACCCTGTCAGAACGGATCGCTCCGATCGTGCTTCATTTATCAGTGGCTTCTCGGATATACTTCCACCACGCCGTAAGCACGCAAGCAGGACAAATGGCCGCCCGATCATCAACGATAGAGCCTCGCAAATTCGCCTCGCCCGCCCTCAAGGCGCTGATGAGCCAGCGCAGCGCCGAATTTGGCGGCCTGCTTCTGGGCCTGTTCGGTCTGGCGATCCTGGTGGCGTTGGCGACCTATGATCCGCGTGATCCGTCGCTGAACACCGCCACGACCCGGCATGTCAGCAACCTGGCCGGCCCAGGCGGCGCAATGCTGGCCGACATGCTGCTGCAAGGCTTCGGCGTCGTCGCGTTCTGCCGGGGGTCGCGATGCTGACCTGGTGCTGGCGGATCGCATCCCATCGCGGACTCGGCAGTTTTGGCGGCCGGCTGGCCGCGCTGCTGGCGGCGATGCCGATGCTGGCGGCGGCTGTCGCCGCCGTGCCCGTCGCTCACGCCGTGGCGCTGGCCGGTGATGGCCGGCTTGGGCGGTTCGATCGGGCAGATCGTCGCCAAGGCCGAACTGGACGCTGGACAAATGGGCTGTTCGGTGTCGTTGGCGTCGCCTCGGTATGGCTGATGAGCGCCACGTTGGCGCTGGTGCTGGGATTGCTGTCGCTGGGCCTGTCCCGGTCCGAATGGCGCACCGCCGGCCGGGCTGCCGCGAGTCGCGGCGCGATTTTCGGTGTCGGCGGCGGCGGCGCGGTTGGGGCGCTGTCGCGTGGGGCCGGCGGGGTGGGCAGCGCTTCCGGCTGGCTGGTCAATCTGGTCAGCCGGGGTCCTGGCCTGGCGCCGGATGTCCCGGAGGCACCGGTGCCGGCGGCCTCTCGACCGCGCCCCATGGTGCGGCAAGGCGGCCAGACCGAGGAACCCAAGCAGGCCGAACCGGTCATTGCCGAACCAACGCAAGCCGCCGCCTCGACGATCCGAACTGTCAAGTCGCCGCCACCGCCGCCGCCGCGCAAGCCGCAGCAACAAAGCCTGCCGTTGCCCGAAGTCGGGTGGACTTTCCCATCGCTGGACCTGCTGACCGAACCGCCGCCGCGCGCCAGCACCGGGCCCAGCGAGGAAGCGCTGCAGGCCAACGCCCGGCTGCTGGAAACGGTGCTGTCGGACTACGGCGTGCAGGGCGAGATCGTCGAGATCCGGCCGGGACCCGTGGTCACGCTTTACGAACTGGTGCCCGCGCCCGGCATTCGCAGCGCCCGTGTGATCGGACTTGCGGACGACGTCGCCCGCAGCCTGTCGGTCACAGCCGTGCGCATCGCCACTGTTCCCGGCCGCAACGTCATCGGCATCGAGGTGCCGAACAGCAAGCGCGAAACGGTGTTCCTGAGCGAGATCCTCTCCAGCGACGAGGTGCAGAAGCACGCCGGCCGGCTGTCGCTGGCGCTGGGCAAGGATATCAGCGGCAAGGCGATCGTCGCCGACCTGGCGCGGATGCCGCATCTGATGATCGCCGGCACGACCGGGTCCGGCAAATCCGTCGGCGTCAACGCGATGATCCTGTCGCTGCTGTATCGCCTGTCGCCCGACCAGTGCCGGTTGATCCTGATCGACCCGAAGATGCTGGAACTGTCGATCTATGAAGGCATCCCGCATCTGATGGCGCCGGTGGTGACGGAACCGGCCAAGGCGGTGACTGCACTGAAATGGACGGTCCGCGAGATGGAGCGCCGCTACCGCGCCATGAGCCAGTTGGGCGTCCGAAACGTCGGCGGCTTCAACGACCGCGTGGCCGACGCCCGCGCGAAGGGCGAGGTGGTCACGCGTAAGGTGCAGACAGGCTTCGATCCCGATACCGGCCGCCCGACGTTCGAGGAACAGCCGCTTGCCCTGGAGCCGCTGCCGTTCATCGTCGTGGTGGTGGACGAAATGGCCGACCTGATGATGGTCGCCGGAAAGGAAATCGAGCAGGCCATCCAGCGGCTGGCGCAGATGGCCCGGGCCGCCGGCATCCACGTGATCATGGCAACCCAGCGCCCGTCGGTGGACGTCATCACCGGCACCATCAAGGCCAACTTCCCGACCCGTATCAGCTTCCAGGTCATCAGCAAGTTCGACAGCCGTACCATCCTCGGCGAGCAGGGCGCCGAACAGTTGCTGGGTCAAGGCGACATGCTGTTCATGCAGGGTGGCGGACGGATCACCCGCGTGCACGGCCCATTCGTGTCGGACGAGGAGGTGGAAAAGGTTGTCGCCTTCCTGCGCGAACAGGGCGAACCGGCCTATCTTGACGACGTCACCGAACCCGTGGAAGGCAATGGCGGCGACGTCGACGCCATGTTGTCCGGGATCGCCGGCGGCAGCGACAGCGACAAAAGCCTGTTCGATCAGGCGGTTGCGGTGGTCGCGCGCGAAGGCAAGGCGTCCACTTCGTTCATCCAGCGCCACCTCAACATCGGTTACAACAAGGCCGCCAAGTTGATCGAGCAGATGGAGAAGGAAGGCATCGTCGGTGCCGCCAACCACGTCGGCAAGCGGGAGATCCTGGTCCGGCGCACGAACGACGATATGGACTGCTAGAGCTTCATCAGCCAGGCCGATCTAACGGGCCGACTGACGAAGCTGCTCGCGAAAACAATGCGCTGAACCGTGTTCAGCCGGCATCACCAGGTTGAATACGGTTCAGCCGTCTGGGTGGACTGAAATCGAAAACCGGCATGCCGTGGTTCAAGATGCAGCGTCTGCGTGCGACGTGCTCCGGCGATCGATAACAGAGCTTTGTGTCGCTGATCATCAGAACGACACTGAAATCCTGCAGCAATGGCTGGTGAACAAGACTCCGGAAATTATCGCTTCCTGGATCGTCAATCCCGGCAACACGCTGTTGCTGGAAGTCGAAGGCGACACGATCCTGGGCGTTGGCTTGATCACGCACGATGGTGAGATTGCGCTGAATTACGTCTCCCTCGATGCTCAGTATCGTGGCGTCAGCCAGCCGTTGATCGCCGCACTCGAAGAACAGGCAATCCGGCAGGGCAACCCGCAGTGCCGCCTTACAAGCACTGAGACGGCACGGCGCTTTTACCTTGGCATCGGCTATCGCGAGGACGGCCCTCCCACGGGCAAATTTGGCACGACCGGATGCTACCTGATGTCCAAACCGCTGGCGCCACAGCCATCCTGACCGGTATCGCCCAGCGCAGAAGGGCAATACGTCGCGACATGCTGGAAGCAGCCAATTCACCCGACGAAACGCATTCGCGGTGCAACCCGCACTTTGGGATCGGACCCTAACGGACCCTGGCGTAGCTGAAGCAGTCCCTGGGTTCGCTGCTGATGCTCGGGTGAATGAGGTAACGCTGCAGCAGGCCTTCCTTGACCAGTCCCGACTTCTCCATGACGCGCGCCGAACCGATATTGTCTACGTCGCATACCGCGCTGATCCGGAAGATCGTGGGCTGCGCGAGGCCCCATCGCACGATTTCAGTCAGGGCCTCGGTCATCAGTCCTTGGCCCCACCATGCCCGGGCCAACACGTAACCGAATTCCAGGCGATGTCGATCAGCCTGGCGGAGATCCATGCAGCCCCTGATCACGCTGTCCTTGCGGCCTTGCATGACATAGGTCCGGGCCCTGTGCGGCGGTGTGCGAAGGCAACTGCGGATGTATGATTCGATGTCAGAAAGAGTTCGGTGCGGCCGCCAGATCAGGAACCGCGTTACCTCGGGGTCCCGCTGATACGCCTTGAAGATCTGGCCGGCGTCCGACATGGCGATCGGACGTAGAGAAAGCCGAGCCGTGATGAACTTGTCGGGAAGCATCCCGGCGTTATGCCGAAATTCGATGCCGACATAAAGCGTTTCGCAACTCGGCCGTATAGCCGGAGGCCCAAAACGGCTCGGCGCTGTCGCCCAATCAACTGGATCGGGCGATGACCGCGGCAGGACATACCGGTCAGCCTGCTGGAGACTGGCCGGAATGCGTCCCCGTCTGTAAATCAGTTGGCGTGGACGTTCAGGTACTGGCTGCCAGGCAGGCCCGGGAGGTCCTGTGTTCGCCCGTAGGCCAAGGTCAGGCGGCCGTTGGCCAAATCTGCACTGCTATAGCCAGTCAACACGAAGCTCGTATCGATATGGCCCGGCGCGGTGAATATGAGATCGAGTCCGGTGAAGCCGGACGCCCCCTGATTGTCGAGCGTGAGCATCCTGAAATCGAATGGATTGA
The DNA here is from genome assembly GCA_963790515.1 of uncultured Alphaproteobacteria bacterium. GTDB lineage: Bacteria > Pseudomonadota > Alphaproteobacteria > Acetobacterales > Acetobacteraceae > Rhodopila. Next base: position 145,792 of record CAWBPF010000011.1, read on the forward strand.
CGCCCCATACCGTTGCATTGTCGCCGGTATGGAAGTTCACGACGCTCGAAAAGATCGGTGACGTCGGGTCCCGGTCATCCATATAGAACGTGTCATCGCCGGTCCCGCCAATCAGGAAATTCGATCCTGTCGAACCGTCAAGAATGTTGTTCCCGTTGGCTTTGCTGACGTCGATCGCATCCATGCCGGAACCAGTATGAATGAAGACGTTTGGAATACTGGCAGTAATATTCAGGTTGTCCGAGGTGATCAGGATGAATTCCTGGCCAATTCCTGAAACAGGCCCGACGTACTGGTTGCCCGCCGCTATGATCTGCTGACCGGTGGTCTGGTTGGCAACACTGAAGTTGGCGACCGGTGGAGCCACTTTGCGGTATATCACGTTGCCGCCCGAAACGGAGAAGTCCTGGGCGGTGTATTGGCCAGCCAATGTGATGTCCGCCACGGTCTGGCCGGTATTGTCGAAAACGTGCAAGTCGCCCGAATTCGCGCCGGTTGATGTGAACGTTTCGCTAACCTGACCGCCAAAAATCAACGACGCGGACAAGTCTCCACTGAAGGTCAGGGTAGAGTGAAAACCGCTGGCGCCGGCTGCGGGATGGGCGGCAATTCGATCTCCGGCGAACACGAGCATTCCATTGTTAAGGTTGACAGTGCCGCCGTCACTGGTCGAGTCGAACTCGACGGTCGCCCCGCTTTGAACGTCAATGTGGCCGGCGTGGGTTTGCGTGAGCGGCGCGGCAATCACCACGTGATCCCCGCCGCCGACAGCCAGTATCTGTCCGTTGTTGACCAGCGTGCCGTGGTACTCGTGCACCGTGTAGGCGTCGGCGGCATGAACGAAGGCACCCGCGGCCAGGACCAGTTGGGATACGTCGTAAAGGCTTTCGATCACACCGTTATTAGTGAAGGTAGCACTTCGCACAGTCCCGGGTCCGGAGATACCCCACTGAATTATTGTCGCGTTGTGGTTTTCAATTGTGCCGGTGTTGACAATGTCGGCAGTTGTTTCGACCTGATGCGTTGTCCCGAACGCATCGTTGATGGACAAAATTCCCGCGTTGAAGATCTCACCAGCAGTGTTGAAATCAGCACTGCTGCCGCCATCGATTTTGACCGTGCCGTTGTTCCGGAACGTCCCGCTTCCGATCACCTGCAGATGGGCGTTCAGGCCGCCGACCGGACCATATTCCAAGTCGATCAGGCCATTGTTTATTATTATGCCGGAATAAGAGAGATTGATCGTTGTCGTCGCGTTGCCGATACCTGGCTGGGTGAGGATCGTACCTGTATTGGTAAACACGCCATTGATGTTGAGGAAAAGATCGCCCTCCGCATTACGTATGGAACCGGCGTTGACGTCGGCGCCCGCGAAGTTGAAGGTGATGGCCTTGCCACCGTCATCAATCGCCTGGATCATGTGGCCAGCCGGAAGCGTGGTATCGGCGAAATCAACCACGGCGCCGCTGATATAGGTTGCGGCTGGCGTGCCGGCGGGCAGTGGGCTGACGGGCGTTCCAAAGGCTGGCGACCAATGGCCTTCGGCGTTTGTCTTGCTCCACCAAAGACCGCCGATATTTTCCTGCCAAATCAGGCCCTTCTCATACGCCAGCGCGACAACGTTGGTCGTGCTCTGATCGGTCACACCATTGATCGCAACCTGACCGCCAGACGTGATGCTCCAATGGTCATCATCCGCATCGGTGATCCAGCCACCCGCCGACGTGGGACCGATGAGCACGGTATTATCAGGTGAAGCAACGCCTGACAGCGGGCTCACGCTGGTGCCGGAACTGGGGAGCCATGGATCGTTCGGGCTGGACTTCGACCACCAGGTCCGGTCAGAATTCATTTGCCACACGAGGCCGTTTTCATAGGCGAGCAAAATAACGCCGCCGGTATTCAGGTCGGTGACACCATTGACCACGATCTTCCCGTTCTGGAACGTCCACCGATTGCCGCCGGCATCGACGATGATACCTCCATCCGTAGTAATGATCGTGTTATTTGGCGATGCCACGCTCGATCCCCCAATTGTAAGTTCATCACTTTGCCTGCGCTTTGCCGCATGGCAGTATTTCTTGCGGCGACCAATCGCCGATCATTCGTGCCGGATTCGGATCACGGTACCCCGAGCGCAGGAGGATTGCATCAAACAGTTTCGGCATGATCAGTTCGGTTCAGTGACATGCTGCGCCGCGCCAGTCTGCTTCGCCTTGCGCGATATCAATCGGACCTGTGGCGTAGTGACGGACAGATCACAACCACGTCAAAACTCAGTAATTTGGTCAACCCGAACGCAAAGGGATTCCCTTCACAGTGCACTCTGTGGTTGTGACTGCGCCTCACAGTACGACGCGACCACAGTCCTGTCGACTCTCCAGAGCTGCGAAGGACTTCGGGCCTTTATGCTGAAAGTCCTGCTGACCTTGCAGATGTGTGGCACGGAGATACTATTAGGTGGCGATGTCCAGATCGCCCAATCGAGAAGCAATCGACCGCATCGGCATAGGGATCAACCCGCTCGCCGACTTCTCGGCGGGTCCGGATTCGATCACGCTGGGCTACCCCAAGGCAGTGGATTGTGATGCCTGAGATCACACGACAGAATTTCAATGCATGATTTTGGCGTTCGGCCGGACAAAGCTCACGAGCGAACCGGCCGTCGACTCTATTAATCAAGGCACGCCATCAACTTGACGGAAGGATTGCGGCGGTGACCCAATTTGGCGGTCATGTGCCGCAAACCCAGGCAACGAAATCCGACAATGCCGCCGGTCATCAAGGGCACAGGACAGCCGTAACGGCGGTCGTCCTGTGCGCCTGGGCACACCGCCAGAAGGCGCTGTGCCCAGCATCACCTAACCTCAGAAAGGAGCCACTTCGGCTGTGGTCGTGATCGTTGTCACCCCGATCGACCGATAGTCGCCCAGGTTGAGCGACGGCTGAGGTGTGCTGTATCCGGCGAACACCACGGTCAGGTGCTGGGAATCGAGGTAGGTTGCCGTCGGTCCGTAGACCCGCCCGTTGTACCAGGAGGCATAGCCGCCGAGCGGCGGTGTCGCCGGTATCGTTGTCGGGCTGCCAAGGCTGGCCGGCGAGTTGCTGGCAACGGTAACCTGACCGGTCGACAAGATTGGGTTGTCGATGCCGTTCACGACAACCCAGTGCAACAGGTCGCCTTTAGCCGCGGTCTCGGCATAGCCCACGAAATGAAATCCGTCCGAGTCGCCATCCAGGCAATTGCCGGCACCAAACACCAGTCCGTAACGACCATCCTTCAGCGGGACCACGCTGCCGCTTCCAAGATAGCGAATTGCGTGAAAGTCAGTCGCCGTCGGGTCATTCAGTCCCTCCGCCGTCCCCTGATCGACGAAGTTGATCCCGTCTTTGGTCGAGGCGACGTGCAGCGTAATAAGATCATGGTTTGCGGCACGCCCGGCGGTAGCCGCTCCGACCGGTGTCGCCTGGCATTGCTGGCTGGCCGGCAACATCTTGTCGCCGTTCAGCACTTTGCTGACATAGAGGATCGTCGTGCCGTCCTCATGCTTGAACGTCCCCAAAATGGCGTCCGGATTGACCAGCCCGGTGGTGCGTGTGAGTTGAGCATCCGGCACGGGTTCGACCGCGGGCACATCACGCAACGGCTTCTGCGGTGTTGGTCTGATCTCATGAATGATCAGCCCAAGCACATCGATGTTTCCGGTGGACCGATCGAGCGTATACAGCAAGTGATGATGGTCGATCTCCAGCGGGAACGGATGTCCCTGGCCGTTATCGAAGAGCCCGCCCGGGCTGGTCGTGTTATCCGGATCATTTGGATTGGTTGGGCAAGCGGTCGACAACTGCGCGGCCAGTTGCTGAAAGCGCCAGGTCTTGCCGCCATCAGACGACGCGGCTGCGGCCACCCCTTCGTTCGCGTTGCGTGGGCGATAGTCGAAGAACCCTTGCAGATACTGACCATGCCCTTGGACATGAGGGAAATAGTAGGGCTGCATCAGGGCCGTGCCGGGGTTGGTCGCCCGCACCCCGTCCACGCAATAACCGGCGTACGGCACAAGGTTGCTGGCAGGTCCTTGGGTCAAGGTCCACGGACCGCCGGTTATCTTCGCTTCGACCGGCGCCGTTGCCGCAACGATCGGATGGGCAAGCGCAGGACCCGACAGCAGCGCACCGGCGGCAGCCGCCAGACAAATTTCAGTAGCCTTCATCGGAAATTTCCCCCACCGGACAAATTGATACCTGACGACCTGGCGTCCGCCTGTGTCCGAAGCGGTAAACGCTAACAAACCGCCAAAGGAGGCCAAACACATATTGCCAGTGACGCGGTCATTGACTGTGAGTTGCCAGTGCACCAGGGCCTATGTCAAGGCGTCGACCTGCGACATTTCTATGACGACTGATGTTATCATTCCATAGACACCCATATCACGAATAAGCAATGTCGAGGCTTCACACCAAGCTATAGTCAATCCCCCAAAATCTCCGGGTGCCCATAAGGCTCGGCATCTCCCACAGCGATAGCGATGATCTCATCAAACCATTAACACCCCGTCTCGCCTTGTAATAATCTCCCTGGCAACGGAGATCGTCACCATGACACCACCCAACTCTACCTTGACCCGTGCTGAAGCCTTCTGTGTCACGCACAACCTGCGCATTCCCATCCTGCTGGCCCCAATGGCTGGTGCCTGCCCGGCCTCCCTTTCGATCGCGATTGCCGGTGCCGGCGGTCTCGGGGCCTGCGGCGGTCTGCTCATGCAGCCGGCCGCGATCAAGGCCTGGGCAGCCGAGGTCCGCGCTGGCACCAATGGCGCCTTTCAACTCAATCTTTGGATCCCGGACCCGGCGCCGCCGCGCGACGAAATCGCCGAGGCCAAGGTCCGCACCTTCCTGAACACGTGGGGGCCGAACGTGCCACGCGAGGCCGCCGACGCCACGCTTCCAGACTTCGCCGCCCAGTGCGAGGCGATGCTCGAAGCCGGCCCGTCCGTCATCTCCTCGATCATGGGGGTCTATCCACCTGCCTTTGTTGCCCGGATGAAAGCTCGCGGAATTAGATGGTTCGCCACCGTCACGACAGTGCAAGAGGCGCTTGAAGCCGAGGCCGCGGGCGCCGATGCCATCGTTGCCCAAGGCATGGAGGCTGGTGGGCACCGCGGCGCCTTCGATCCGTCGAAAGCCGAAGCCTCGATGGTCGGCTTGTTTTCCCTGCTGCCCGCCGTGGCGGACGCGGTGAAAGTACCCGTCATCGCCACCGGTGGCATCGCCGACGCCCGAGGTGTTGCCGCCGCACTGATCCTGGGCGCCTCCGCCGTCCAGATCGGCACCGGCTTCCTTCGCACGCCGGAAGCGAAGCTGCATACCGCGTGGGCCGACGCCATTGGCCGCAGCCGTCCCGAGGAAACGCTTGTCACCCGAGCCTTCTCCGGCCGTCCCGGACGCAGCGTTGCGACAGCCTACGCGCGTGCCGCTTCCGCGCCGGATGCCCCGCCACCCGCGCCGTATCCTGTGCAACGAGCCTTGACCCAGCCGATGCGCGACGCTGCGACCAAAGCGGGCGATATGGAGCGGATGCAGCTCTGGGCTGGCCAATCTGCAGCACTCGCCCGCCCACGCTTGGCTGCGGACCTCGCTCGCGAATTATGGGATGGGGCGAAGGCGATGCTTGCATAGTATGACCGGTGACGTGTACGCCAACGTGGCTTCGGGCACGAAACGCAACTTTTACCGGTTGATCCGCGTTATCCTCGGGGTTGGCCGATTGATTCGATGCGCTGGCCAATACGGAACGCATTTCAAGGACCATCCCATGCGACGTCTGAGTTCAGCCCTTATCCTGTTGTCGGCCCTTGGGCTGACCGGTTGCATCATCGCGTCGCCGCAGCGGCCACCTCCGCCGCAGGTCGATTACGATCGTCGCCCGCCGCCACCCGACTATGATCGCCGTCCCCCGCCGCCTGACTACGATCGCCGGCCACCTGATCACGATCATGATCGCCGGCCGCACGATGACGATCGCCGGTATCCGCAGCGGGACGATTGAGCCCTATTTGAAGAGGCCTCGCACTCGCGATAACCGACCCACCCCAGGCATAGACAGCCGGCTTCTCGCTAACGGACCTATAAGGTGACGAGCGAAATCTTGCTTGACACACACGGAAGGCATCCTCAGGTCTACCGGTTTATGTTTGACGACCTTGTTGCTCAATCCTTATACTTCACCCATGGACCTGTTTCGCTTCGCTGCTACGACCACGACGACCACCCACGGTGGGTCGTCCCCTGGTCGTATGCGGTGAGCTGAAGCCGCCACCACCAGAAAGGGCCCCGCCGGTAACGGACGGGGCCTTTCCTTTATTACCAACCAGTGTCCCGTCCCTGCCTCGCCCCCTTCGACACAAGGAGCGCAGCACATGGACGACCTCGATCACCGAAGCCTGGGAAACCGGCTGAACCTCTGGCACATCCAGGACGATGCCCCCGGCATGGTCTTCTGGCACCCGCGCGGCTATGCGGTTTACCGAGTGCTGGAAGACTATATCCGAGGCAAGATGCGCCGCCTCGGCTACAGCGAAGTCAAGACGCCGGTCCTTCTGCCGCGTGAACTATGGATCCAAAGCGGCCACTGGGAAAAGTTCGGAGAGAACATGTTCAGCCTGGACGAACGTTCCATGGCGCTCAAGCCGATGTCCTGTCCTTGCCACATTCAAATCTTCAACAAGCGTCTCCGCTCGTGGCGCGATCTTCCTGTCCGGTACGCGGAGTTTGGTTTCTGCCACCGTAACGAACCCTCCGGCGCGCTGCATGGTCTGATCCGGACCCGAGCCTTCGAACAGGACGACGCCCACGTGTTCTGCCAGGAAGAAGACGTCCAGCCGGAAGTCGCCCGCTTTATCACTCTGTTGTCCGGGGTCTACGCCGAACTCGGATTTCCCGACCACGAGGTCTCCCTCTCGACCCGCCCGGCCGTCCGGTCCGGGACCGACGCCCTATGGGACTGGGCCGAAGCGAAACTGGCAGAAGCGGCGCAAGCCTGTGGTATCTCCTGCGCCATAAAGCCGGGTGAAGGCGCATTCTACGGACCCAAATTGGAGTTCGCCTTGCGCGACCGCCTTGGAAGGTCCTGGCAATGCGGCACCATCCAACTGGACTGTGTCCTGCCGGAACGGTTAGGCGCGTCCTACGTGGCATCGAACGGCAACCGCGCGATCCCAATCATCCTCCATCACGCGGTCTTCGGTTCGCTGGGTCGCTTCATCGCGATCCTGCTCGAACAGCATCGTGGCGCATTGCCGTTCTGGCTGTCGCCCGATCAGGTGGCTGTCATGCCGGTCGGGCGCGATCAAGCGGGCTATGCAGCCGAAGTAATCGAGGCACTCGAAGATGCCGCACTCAGGACAGTTTCCTACGACGGAGCGGAAACTCTGTCGCGTCGGATCGTCGCCGCGCATGAGGCCGAAGTGCCAGTCATGGCAATCGTTGGCAAGAAAGAGCAAGCAGATCGAACCGTCACCTTGCGGGAGCGGGACGGGACCCAATCCGTCCTTGCCTTCACCGAGACTGTCGTCACGCTGGCAAGACGGCGTTAGAGCAACATCACCCTGACTGGAACAGTCCGGGTGATAAAGTTGCTCGCTCAAATACAGAGATAGAGCGCGCTGACGATTTCCAGTCAGCCTGAAGGCGGTCTAGTCGTACGATCCCGATGCCTGGTTCCCAGGTGTCGGGTGCATCGGCCCGCTAAGCAAACGTCGAGTGATGGAACTTACAGTGCCTTCCGTCAGGTTCTATCACCAGACCGCTCCTTGATTAACGTCACTATCAAAGAATGACCAATGCCTTCGTCTGGCTGCCAGGTTCACGCACCGTAAAAGTCGCACCCGCCCCGACGATGCCCACGCTCCGGCGCAATGAACCCACTACCGGTTTGGCCGGTCCACGATAGCAACCGTCATCGACTGATGGGTGATGGCCTGCAGCGTATCGGTGACGTTACGGACGATCATGGCCCCAAAGCTTGCAACGGCCACGATCAGGCCAGCCCGCAGCAGGTCCAGGAGCAGCCACCGGAGATCAAGTCGCGAGCGCATAGCCGGCCTCCGACGCAGCCGGGTCCTCGAAGCGCATGACCCGGTCAAGAATGTCCGCCAGAGGTTCGCGTGTGCTTTCAGCTGCTCGAAGCAGCGGCAGCCGAACCTCCGCCCGCGCAAGGCCCAATAGCGCCAGCGCCGCCTTGAGGGGCACCGGATTGCTCTCCACAAACAAGGCGTCATGCAGCGGCGCCAGCAGCTCCCGGATATCAGCAAACGACCCGAGATCCCCACTGTCCCACGCCTGCTGCAGCGAAGCGCAAAGCGCCGGCGTCACATTGGCGGTCACCGAGATGCAGACGCGACCACCAGCCGCACGGTACGCTGCCGCGGTGGCGTCGTCTCCGCTCAGCTGCACAAGGTCCGGTCCGCAAAGCCGCCGCAGCCGGGGTGGCCGCCCAAGATCGGCGGTGGCATCCTTGATTCCAACGACAAGCCCGCGTTCATACAGCGACTTGACAGTCTCATCCCTGATCGCCACGCCCGCCCGGCTTGGTACATCATATGCAATCAACGGCAGGTCGGTGACGTGCGCCAGCATTCGCATATGCGCGATGATCCCATCCTGCGACGGCTTCACATACGGCGTCGGTGCGCACAGCAAGGCGGCCGCACCGCTTACCACGGCGAGGCCGGCTATAACGGCGGCAGCCTCGGTGGAGGGCCCGCCACAGCCAGCAATCACCGGCACGCGGCCTCTGGCGGTGTCGACAGCCAGGCGGATCGCCAGAGCTTGCTCCGCGGGCGACAGTGCGGCTGCCTCACCGGTGCTGCCGCAAACGACAAGTGCGGTGGTGCCACGGACAATTTGCCGTTCACACAGTCGAACGAATGCCGTCTCGTCAATCACGCCATCCTTGAACGGCGTCGCCATTGCGGTGATCGAACCGCCAAGCGCAGGAAATTTGCGGGTCATGAGTGCCTCCGCCGGGCGGCACGCAGCACCACCATGCCACGCCGATTGATTGACCTGACAGCCCGAAAGCCGTTCAACCGCAACCGTCGCGCCAGCCCGCCCGCGGCCGCACCTTCCGGCACGCCGACAACCAGCCGGCCGGACGGCGCCAATGACCGAAGTGCAAGCTGAATGACGTCATCCAAGGATGGCAGCGCCGTCGCATCAGGCAGCAGGACCAAATCATAGTCACCAGCCTCAGTTTTGGCGCCGACCCGAAGTTCGGTTGCGGTCAGGCAACCACGGCGGATCAGGCTGCACATCAGGTCGAGGCCATGCTCCGCAACCACCAGAGCACGGGCATTCCCGACGTCCCCCGCCAATCGCAAAAGCGGGTCCAGCAGTTCGGATTCCTGATAGTCAGGCTGAAGCCGCGCGAGCCTCGGCGCGACAGTGGATGTGTGAAGCATCGGACAATCCTCTTGCCAGCTGCACCCAAGGCATGAGTGCAAAGCATCTGGGTTGAACCGGAACGGGAGGGCGCCTGGTACGAACCTCCACCAATCCGGCACCGAGAAGATTGGTCAAAGCGGCATAGTATTTCGATATGCCTCAGCGACCCGCGAAATAGTAGTGCTCGGCAACACCCAGGCTTACCTTCAATCCGTGGCAGATCTGACCTGTAGCTCGATCGGGCTGTGCGTCATGAGGAACGTCGCCGCCGCCCCGGTCAACGGCAGCAGGCCGGCTACCACGAAGGCGCGATCGAAACTCCCGATGACGGCAATAATGTCGCCGGTCGCAATCGGGGCCAACGTGTTGCCGCCCACAACCGTGACAGCCGTCACCTTGCCGATACCCACCCGGCTTCGCACCGGATCGGTCACCAAAACAAATTCAGCGGGCGGCCCAACAGCCTGTCAACGACTCGCGGTCTGCTTGCCTTCCGCAGATTGAGCCGCTGGGTTCGCCACTTGGACCGGGCTGCCCTCGGCAAGCTCGGCGGGGGGGCTGAGCACCAGACTCTCGCCGCCCTGCAAACCGTCCCGCAGTTCAGCCGAGGTGCCGAAATCCCGATAGATCGAGACCTTCTGGAAATGGGCCTTGCCTTCGGCATCCACAGTCGCGACCTGCAGACCCCCCGCGTTGAACACCAAGGCCTCATCCGGCACAACGACGGCGGGAGCCTGGCGCGGAATAGCGAATGTAACATTCACGAAGAGACCTGGCCGCAACACGCCGTCTTGGTTCGGCACATCAACCTCGGTAAGCATCGAACGTGACGCAGCCTGCAACGCCACCGCACTGCGGGCGACGCGACCCTTGAAGATGCGGTCCGGCATTTCCGGCACCGTCACTTCGGCCTCCAGCCCGTCCCGTATGCCGATGGCGCTGCTCTGGGGCACGTAGACAGCGATGCGGAGGACGTCATCACGCTCGATGCTGAACATCGGATTGCCGCTCAGGCTGTCCTGGGTCAGCAAGTCCCCGGTATCGACGTTGCGGGCAGTGATCACCCCGTCGAACGGCGCCTTGATCTGTTCGAATGCCGTCAGCGCCACCAGCCGATCCACTGTGGCCTGCTGCGCCTTCAGGTTGGCGACCGCGACCGCGACACCCGCCTCGGCGTTCGCGATACCTGCTGTCTGCACAGAGAAATTCGCCGACGCGTTATCCGCGTTTTGCTTGGTTTCCCAACCCTGGTTGGCCAAAGTCGTTTCGCGGAAGTTCGTCGTCTTCGCCAGCTTCGTATTGGCCGTCGCAGATTGAACCTGCGCCTCCGCCTGTGCCACCGCCGCCTGGTTCTGCTCGATTTGCGCCCGAGCCTGGGTAAGCTGCTGATCGAGGTCGGGCGCCGCGATCCGCAACAGCAGATCGCCCTTGTGAACACGGCTGCCGATGTCGACAAGGCGCTCGGCGACATAACCGGTCGCGCGTGGATACAAGTTGGCGGTGTCGAACGCCTCGGTCTGGCCGGGCAACGTCAGCTTGACAGCCGAATCCTCGCGCTTGGCCTGCGCGGTGCGAACCTGAGGAACGAAATTCTGCTGCTGCTTCTGCGCTTCTGCCGCGTCGGCATAGGTGCGCCAGTGCAAGTAGCCGCCCAGCCCTAACGCCAACACGACCGGCACCAGAACGAACACAAAGACGTGTTTGCGCGGTGGCGAAGGGGGCGTTGGTTCACGGTCGGTCATACGTAATCTTCCACAGGTTTGGCATCACCGCGCCGCAGCAGCGCATAAAGAAACGGCACGAACAGCAACGTCGAGCATGTCCCCACGCTGATCCCACCAAGCACGGCGCGGGCCAAAGCGGCGTTCTGCTCGCTGCCTTCGCCGATACCGATCGCCATCGGCAGCAGGCCCACGAACATCGCGCCCGCGGTCATCAGCACTGGACGCAGCCGCGTCTCTCCCGCCGCGATCGCTGCCTCCATCGCACTGCATCCGGTACTTTCCCGATGCTCTCTGGCAAAGGTCACCAGCAGGATGGAGTTCGCTGACGCGACCCCGACACTCATGATGGCGCCCATCAGCGACGGAATGGAGAACGACGTTTGCGTAACGAACAGGCTTGCGACAATGCCGCAGAACGCCAGCGGCAACGCTGCCAGAACGACGAACGGATCACCCCAGGTCTGGAAGTTGACCACCATCAGCAGGTAGACTGCCACCATCGCAACGATCAGGCCGATGCCGATATGCAGGAACGCCTGATCTTTGCTCTGGATTTGCCCACGAACGGAAATCCTGTCCGGCGGCTGCAGCTGCTTCTGCTGATCCGCCACAATCTGATTGATCGCACTTTCCACCCCACCGAGGTCGCGATCCTGCACCGCCGCGTAGACGTCATAGGTCGGCTGCGTGTTGACATGGTTCGAAACGGTCTGCTCGCTGCCGCGCTGCATCGTCGCCACATTCGACAGCAGCTGCAGTGCGCTCGGGCCGCTTCCGCTCCCAGCCGAGATCAGCAATGGCGTATTCGTTACGGAAGTGATGTTGTCGTTGCGGTACTCCGGCGTCTGCACCCAGACCTGATACGGAATACCGGTTTGCGGATCAGTCCAGAAATTCGGGCTGACCTGAAAGCTGCCACTCAAAGAGACATTCAGGTCGCTGGCGATCTGTTGCTCCGTGAGACCCAGCTCCATCGCGCGCTGCCGGTCCACCTTGACGAAGAATTCCGGCGCGTTGGTGATCTGCTGGACATGGACGTCAACCGCCCCCCGTACCATGCGCAGCTTGCCGGCGATGGCCTGGGCAACCTGCAGATCCTTGTCGGCATGCCGCCCGCTGATCTGGACATCGATCTGCGACGGGACGCCGAAATCCAGGATCTGCGTGATCATGTCAGCAGCTTCGAAATAGAAGATCGCGTCGGGAAATCGCTGTTGCAGGACGGTGCGCAAACGCTTCTGGTAGCCGAACGTCGAGCCATGGCCATGCAGCCAGCGTCACCAGTATCTGACCGTCGTTATAGGCAACGAACGTGCCGTTGCCGAAGGCAAAATTATAGTTCGAAGCCGGCAAACCAATATTATCGATGATCGTGCCGATTTCCTTCCGCGGCACAACCTGGCGGATGGTGTCTTCCACCTGCTGGAACAGCTTCTCCGCCTGCTCGATGCGCGTACCAGGGGGCGCCCGCACATGCAGCGTCATCTGCCCGGCGTCGATCTGAGGAAAGTAATCAGTGCCGACGAACATGAACAAACCAGCGGCGACGGCGACAATCCCTCCGGCAACGCCGAGTGTCATCCAGCGACGTCGGATCACGATATACAGCAAGCCCACATAGGCCCGATGGAATAGTGCAAACCTGCGTTCGAACCCGGCATGAATGCGCCCGAAAAATCCTGGCGGCTTCTTGTTCGCATCATGACGCTTCTGGTGCTCGCTTTTCACCAGCACGTCGATCAGGATCGGCACCAGCGTCCGTGACAACACGTAAGACGCAAGCATCGCGAACACGACCGCCAAAGCCTGTGGCGTGAACAGGTATTTCGGCGCATCGGTCAAGAACATCACCGAGACGAATGCGCAACAGATCGACAGCGTGGAGATCAGCGCCGGCTTCGCGATGCCAGCCGCGCCCTCGACCACGGCCTGCTTGAAGTCGTGACCTTCCTCCAGCAGCCGATAGGTATTCTCGATCGCCACCGTGGCATCGTCGACCAGGATACCGACCGCCAGCGCAAGGCCGCCCAGGGTCATGATGTTGACCGTCTCGCCCAGTGCCGCCAGCACGGCCAACGATGTCAGGATCGATAGCGGAATGGACACCAGCACGATCAGGGTCGAGCGCCACGATCCCAGGAACAGCAGGATCATCAGCCCCGTCAGTCCGGCGGCAATCGCGCCTTCACGGATCACGTCATCGATCGCACCCGAAACGAACACCGACTGATCAAACAGCGGCGTGATCTTCATGTCCTGCGGCGCCGCCGCCCGGATTCCCGGCAACAGCGACTTCACCGTGTTGACCACAGAAAGCGTTGAAGCGTTGCCGTTCTTCAGCACCGTCAACAGCACGCCCCGCATGCCGTCCTGACGCACGATGTTCTGCTGTGGCGGACCGCCGTCTCGCACATAGGCAACATCGCGCACCAGAATCGGCGAACCGTTTACTACCTTTACCGGCACCTCGTTCAAGGTCGAGATCGCCTCTGGCGTCGAATTCAGCCGGATCACGTATTGCTTCGTGCCGAACTTGGCCAGGCCGGACGGCACGGTGATGTTCTGCGCGGTCATCGCCGAGGTAACATCGGCCGGCGTCAGCCCATAAGCCTGCAAGGCATGCAGATCGAGATCGACCATGATCTGCCGAGGCTGCCCGCCATAGGGCGACGGCAGCGTCGATCCCGGCACCGTCGTCAACGTCTGCCGAATGCGATACTGGCCATAGTCGTACAGCTGCCGCTCGTTCTCCTTGGTCGAACTCATCGCCAACTGAATAACCGGAACGGTTGAGGCGGAAAAACGCATCACCACAGGCGGTTGAATTCCCGGTGGCAACACCGCTCGGATTGAGTTTGTGGAAGCAGTGACCTGTGACAATGCAAGATCGATGCTGACATCCGGCTGGAAGTAGATCCGCGTGATCGTGACGCCTTGCAGCGTCGTGCTCTCCATGTCGCGAATGCCGTTGACGTTGTTGCTGAGCGCGAATTCCGTATAGGTCGTAACCCGCTTTTCCATCTCGGGTGTGTCAAGACCAGTGTAAGTCCAGACAATCGTAACGACTGGAATGTTGACCTCGGGCAGCACGTCCTTCGGCATAACGACGTAGCCACCGATGCCGGCGAGCAGAATGAGGATCGCCATCACGTAGAACGTGATACGAAATTTCAGCGCATATTTGACCAGCCCCATGCCGCCCTAGCTAGGCAGCGAAGCGGGTCCCGCAAGTGCTGCAGTGCAGCAAACGCCAGGACCAACCGTGCATTAAATTATGTTCAAAGGACGCCGCCGTGAAGGCCTCGTTGTCACGCGCGATCGGTTGAAAGCCGGAAGCACGTGGGAGCCATAAAATTCGATCACCCGCGCCTGGTCGGGCTGGCCGGAATGCACATTGACGATGCTGACACCGCTATCGAACAGCTCGCGCATCTTCTTGATATGAACCGCCGGATTTGTGCCGATTGCCCAGCCCTTCATAACCTCGTCCAGCGACGTCTCGTCATCGGCCTTCCGTTGAATTTCGACCGGACTCGGAACGTTGAACAACGACTTCCAGGCGGTCGGACCGAAGCGCCAGAACTCCGCCGCCTGCCTTGCCGCCTGCTGGTCGCCGACAACAACATATTGCTCGATCAGCACCGGCATCTCCGCCGGATTCTTGCCCGCCGCCTTGGCGCCCGCTTCCCATTCGGATTTGTGCTTCATCCAGCTTATCGGGTCGCTGATCAGTCCGTCACCGTACTGACCTGCCAGCCGCATGGACTTCTTGCCATTCGCTGCCGTCAACAGCGGGATCGGCCGCGACGGAGGATCATAAAGCTTCGCCTCCACGTTGTAGTACTTACCCTTGAACGAAACGTTCTCGCCGGTCCAAAGCTGGCGGATCACGCTGATCGCCTCGATCAGCCTATCCCACCGCTCCTGCCACTTCGGCCACACCCCGGTTGCAACCTGCTCGTTCAGCGCTTCGCCCGAACCGACACCAAGGAAAACCCGACCCGGATAAAGATGACTGAGCGACGCGAACGCCTCGGCCACGACCGCCGGATTGTAGCGCATCGTCGGGCAGGTGACGGTCGTGCCCATCCAGCTGTGCGCCTGCGCCCCCAACGCCCCCATCGTCACCCACGCCTGTCCGGCATGCCCTTCGTTGGCCTGCCATGGCTGCAGATGATCGCTGGTGGAAAGGACCTGGAACCCTGCTCGGGACGCCAGCGAACCAAGCGCACCAGCTCGGGGATCGGAAACTGCTCATGCGCCAGCATATAGCTGAACATTCCCTTGCGTAGTCCACCGACCTCAGGCGGACCCGTGGTGGCCTCAGGACGACGCGGCGGCTGTGCCTGCGCCGTGACCAGGCCGACGCCCGTTGCCCCGGCAAGGGCGCCCGTCCATTTCAGCAGGCTGCGCCGGTCTGCCGACAAATTGGTTTCACGAGATATCTCGGACGCCATCTCATACTCCGAATTGATGCATGCGGCACCAACGGAGGACTCTGTCGTGCGGTTCCGATCTCCGATCAGAAGGCCTTCACGACTTCATGCGCTCCTGGCTTCCTGCGCCAGGATCTCGAACGACCGCTTACGCGCGTGCATGATCGAAAATCTGCGCCGTCACCATCAGTTCGTCCGCGCCGGTCGAAGTAACAAATGCCCTTAGCCCGTCGCGTATCGTCGCCGGGCCGCCGACAACGAGCACGACAGCGCGTCGGCGAGCATCGCACGCCCGTACCGATCCAGACCGGCATCGAAATTATCCACCGGCGGCGGCAACTTTCCCGGTCGCCCGCGCCGCAGGTTCAGGAACGCCTGCTGCAACGAAGAGAACAGCCGCCGCGCCTCTGCATCGGTGTCGGCCGCAAAGATGTTGACGCCGAGCATGACGTGTGGCTGTGCCAGCCGCTCCGACGGCGCGGAAGCGCTCCCGGTAGATGGCGACCGCATCCTGCATCTGGCCGGGCGCGAAATGTGAGGCGAACGCATACGGCAGCCCAAGATGGGCGGCCAGTTGCGCGCCGAAAGTGCTGGAGCCCAGGATCCAGACCTCGACCTCTTCCCCCGCGCCGGGCACCGCCTGCAGCACCTGGCCGGGTTCGGCTGGGCAGGAAGTAGCTGCATCAGTTCCACGACGTCCGGCCGGGAACTGGTCGACATCCGCTGCCAGGTTGCGCCGCATCGCCCGCGCCGCGATCTGGTCGGACCCAGGCGCCCGGCCGAGCCCGAGATCGATCCGGCCCGGATGCAGCGCCGCCAGCGTGCCAAACTGCTCGGCGATCAGCAGCGGCGCGTGGTTCGGCAGCATGATGCCGCCCGCGCCGATGCGGATCGTGCTGGTCGCGACCGCGACATGCGCCGAGCGCCACCGCGGTCGCGGCGCTGGCGATGCCCGGCATGTTGTGATGCTCCGCCATCCAGTAGCGGCGGTAGCCCAGCGCCTCCGCGTGACGGGCGAGGTCGATGGAGTTGCGCAGCGCCTGGCCGGCGTCGCTGCCTTCGGGGACGGGGGAGAGGTCGAGGACGGATAATGGGATCATACGCCCAATATGGGGCAGATGCGCGTGCAAAACGAAATACCGCCCGCCCATTGTCCCGCACGTGATCGCGCGAGACATGCTCAAGCATGTCCGTCTGCATAAATTTCGACAACAGCTACGCCCGCTTGCCTGACCGCTTCTATGTGCGACTGGACCCGACGCCGGTTGCCGCGCCCAAGCTGGTGCGGGTGAACGCGGCGCTGGCCGAACAGCTCTGGGCATCGATCCCGACGAGCTGGCCGGTCCGGAGGGCGTGGCCGTGCTGGCCGGCAACCAGGTGCCGCGCGGGCGCGGAGCCGATGGCGCTGGCCTATGCCGGCCATCAGTTCGGCCATTTCGTGCCGCAACTGGGCGACGGACGCGCCAATCTGCTGGGTGAGGTCGTCGGCCGCGACGGCATTCGCCGCGACATCCAGTTGAAGGGCTCCGGCCCGACGCCGTTTTCCCGGCAGGGCGACGGGCGCGCGGCGCTGGGGCCGGTGCTGCGCGAATACCTGATCAGCGAGGCGATGGCGGCGCTGGGCGTGCCGACGACGCGGACGCTCGCCGCGGTGACGACGGGGGAGCCGGTGTGGCGCGAGACGATGGCTGCCCGGCGCCGTGCTGACCCGCGTCGCCGCGAGCCATATCCGGGTCGGCACATTCCAGTATTTCGCCGCCCGGGGGGACGAGGAGGGCGTCCGGCTGTTGGCTGATCACGCGATCGCGCGGCACTACCCGGAGGCCGCGGGGGCGGAGAATCCCTATCGCGCGTTCCTGGACGGGGTGATCGCGCGGCAGGCCGATCTGGTGGCGAAGTGGCTGCTGATCGGGTTCATCCATGGGGTGATGAACACCGACAACTGCTCGATTGCGGGCGAAACGATCGATTACGGTCCATGCGCGTTCATGGATGCTTATGATCCCGGCACGGTGTTCAGCTCGATCGACCACCAGGGCCGCTATGCATACGGCAATCAGCCGCGCATCGCGCTGTGGAACCTGACCCGGCTGGCCGAGTGCCTGCTGCCGTTACTCGACGGCAATGAAGAAGTGGCGACGCGACGCGCTGGCGGCGTTCGCTCCTCGCGTTTCAGGCGGCCTATTTCGCGCGGTCTGCGGCGCAAGATCGGGCTGCTGACCGAGCAGGAAGGGGACGACGAACCTGACGCAGGATCGTTGCTGAAGTTGATGGCGGCGGATGGCGCTGATTTCACGCTGACGTTTCGGCGGTTGTGCGATGCGGCGGAGGGACCGGCGGGCGACGCGGCGCGGTGCGCGCGCTGTTCAAGGACACGGATGCGTATGATGCGTGGGCCGAGCGGTGGCGCAACCGGCTGGCGCAGTGAAGCGGCGCCCGCGGACACGATGCGCGCGGTCAACCCGGCCTTCATCCCGCGCAATCACCTGGTGGAGGCGGCCTTGGCCGCGGCCGTCGAACAGTCGGACTTCCAGCCGTTCGAGCAACTGCTCCAGGTCCTGTCGCGACCCTATCACGACGACCCAACTCTCCAGCGCTATACCGAGCCGCCGATGGAAAACGAACGGGTCCTGCAAACGTTCTGCGGAACCTGACACCGGCCCAAACCTGACAACTCTGCACGATGGCGAACCGACGCCAAGCCGGGGCGCGCTTCCATGCTATTGCGGCTCCTCGGTCTGACGGCTGCAAGGCACCGCGGTGCCGGCGGAGCTGTTGGCGAAGGCGGGGGTGCTGCCGCTTTCCGTCGCGGTGACATTCTCATTCACCACGAACGGCACCGATGGGTCGCTGGCAGGTTCGATCGTCACGTTCTTGAATGCGCCGGTCATGTTCTCCAGCGCCAGCCCCTTGCCGGTCGTGGCGATACTCACGTCAGTGAGGTTGACGCGCAGCATGCATGATTCCGGTAGCCCCTCGATGACGCTTTGGCTCGTCGCACCCGTCGCCGTCAGATGCTGGATGGCGATGTCATGCACATACGGCGTCGTCGAAGTCGGCGTGATCGGTGCGGGCGCCGGGTTTGGCGCCGACGATGCCGGATAAAACGCCTGTATGCTGATCGGCAACCCCACATCGGTCATGGTGATGTTCCGCAGCGTGATGTCGAAAATCTCGCTGCCCCGGTCCCGCCCGGTCTTGATACGGAACCCGTCAGCGGTCCCGTTGTAAGTGACATGCCGGATCTGAACATGATTGACCCCATACGCGGCCTCGCTGCCCACCGAGATGCCGTGCCCGTTGCCGATGACCGCGTTGCTGACAACAACGTCCGAGGTCGCGCGCACCGGCAGTCCGGCCTCATTCGGGTCGTTGGCGACCTCCGCATTCAGCGGCAGCCCCGACTTGATCGCCACGTCATCGTCGCCGTCGCTGAGATTGACTTTCTCGATCACGACATGGGTTGAGCCGACAAGGTCGATACCATCGGTGTTTGGCGACGTGCCCGATGTATTGACCTTTATCCTGGAGACCGTGACATAATCGCTGAAGCGCAGCGCCAGATGCCACATCGGTGAGTTCTGCAAGGTGATGCCGTCCACCACAACATCCTTGCACTGGTAGAATTCGATCAGCCACGGGCGCGGCATGCCGTTGGATGTCGGGACATCCGCATACGGTGCAGTGTAATAGACGATCCCGGTGTTCGGGTTGGTCACACCAGTATGGGTACTCCCATAAGCACTTGCCTGGGTCCACCAGCTCGGGCCACCGTCCGGCTGCAACTGGTCGCCTGCACCGTCGATCGTACCAGTCCCGATGATGCCTGAGTCCTCCGCCTGGTAAGCCGAGATCAGCGCTTCGAACGGTGCGCTCCGGCGATACGGGTAGTCGATGAACGACGCGGAATAGGCACTTTCATCGTTGGTCCCCTGCAGCGTGACATGGGCGCCGATTTTCAACAGGACATGGCTTTTCAACTGGATCGGCTGGATCAGATAGACACCGCGACCGTCACCCCTCTCGAGCGGCACGATCCCTCCGCCAGCCGCGGAACAAGCGTCAATCGCGGTCTGGATTGCCAAGGTATTGTCGGTCACCCCATCGCCTACGGCGCCATAGGAGACCGGGTCACATGTGGCATGTGCGGCCCGCGACGGTCCGGCCTGAACGCAGACGGTGAGGACGGCACCGCCGAGGGCATATAAGAGCAGTGATAGACGCATGAACGACATCCTCGATTTGTTTCCGATCCCAGACTTTTGTTTTGCGCGTCGGCCGCCCGCGGTTGGCGGACCCGGCGCCGGCAGCCGGCCACGGCGCTTGTGACGAAGCGGCCTAAAACCGCTGCCATGGGATGCTTGCGGCTGGGTTGGAGGAATTCAAGGACCTGTTTGAGCGCACTCGGAAAACTGTCGGTGTTCGCCCAAGTATCGGCCGTCATCAGCGCAGATGTGACCGCACGCCACTGCGCGCCTGGCCGTTATTAATGCAAGTGAGATAACCCGCGGACGGCCGACCGGACCGCATGGGCCTGCCAAGCTGTCGCACAACGGTGGTAGACGGTAGCACTGCTATCCCAGTGCAATCGTTTGGAACCAGGTTTGGGGGCAAGGCCAATGGATGGGTCTTCGCGCCGGGTTGGCTCTTACACCGCCCGGGTGTTACCGACGGACTGATGCCAAATCGCTGATTCCACTGGTGGAGCCGAGGGGAATCGAACCCCTGACCTCCTGAATGCCATTCAGGCGCTCTCCCAACTGAGCTACGGCCCCGACCGGTGAGGGAGGGGGTATAGCCACGTCGTTCCCGAGGATCAAGGGCAACTGTGCGGAAAATCCGCCCGTCCTGTGACAACGCCGTTTCAGCCACTCTGCCATCGGCCATCACTCTGTTATCGGTCGATCGCGTCGCTGACCGCTCGAACACGTCGCTACGAACCGCTGCGTCGTCGAAACACCCAGTACAGCGGATGCCGGCCCGCCCGCAGTGCCTTCGCCTCATAGCGCGTGGCTGGCCACCCCTCCGGTCGCGTTGCCGACGGTTCGCTCACCGCGAACAACGACTGCGCCGCCATCACATCTCCGACCCAAGCCTGATAGGTCGGGTCATCACTCGCCACCCGCCACTCAGCGCCGGGCTTCAATACCCGCGCCAGCAGCGGCAGCATCGCCGGATGCACGAAGCGCCGCTTGGCATGTCGCGCCTTGGGCCAGGGATCCGGAAACATCAGGAACAACCGCTCCAGGCAACCGTCCGGTAGCCTCCGCAGCAACACACGAGCGTCATCGGTCCACAGGCGCAGGTTCGGCGGCAACGGCGCAGTCGCCTCCTCACCCTCCGGCACAACCGCCGACAGCAACGAGCAGATGCCGTTCTCGAATACCTCGCAGGCGATCAACGTCGCCTCCGGATGCGCGCGCACCTGCTCCAGGGCGTGCTCGCCGCCGCCGAAGCCGACTTCCAGCCATAGTGCACCCGCAAACTGCGGAAGTTCCGCCGGCAGCGCCAACCGCGGCAGGGTCACATCCAGTAAACGCTCCTGCCGGGGCCGCAGCTTGTGCCCGCGCGCCCGGCCATAGAGCCGATCCGGCGGCGGCTTTACCGCCCGAACGCTGACTTCAGCGCCGGCGCCAGATCCGTCTTTTCCCACGTGAAGCTGCCCTTCGTCTCGTCCGGCTCCCGACCGAAATGACCGTAGGCCGAGGTCGGCACATAGATCGGCCGGTTCATCTTCAGGTGTTCGCGAATGCCACGCGGCGACAGGTTCATCACATCCCGCAGCGTCTTCTCCAGGCGCTTCTCGTCGACGTCCTTGCCGGTGCCGTGCAGGTCCACATAGACCGACAATGGCCGGGCGACGCCGATGGCGTAGCTGATCTGCAACGTGCAGCGATCCGCCAGGCCGGACGCCACAACGTTCTTCGCCAGGTACCGGCAGGCATACGCCGCCGACCGATCGACCTTCGTCGGGTCTTTGCCGCTGAACGCCCCGCCGCCATGCGGTGCTGCGCCGCCGTATGTATCGACAATGATCTTGCGCCCGGTCAGGCCACAATCGCCGTCTGGGCCGCCGATGACGAAGTTGCCCGTCGGGTTCACATGGAATTCGTCCTCGGAGCACATCCAGCCCTTCGGCAGGATGGTCTCCACCAGCGGCCACATCAGGCGCTTGATATCAGCCTGATCCATCCCGGCCTCATGCTGGGTGGACACGACGACCGACGTAGCGCCGACCGGCTTGCCATCGACATAGCGCAGCGTGACCTGGCTCTTGGCATCCGGCAGCAGTCCCTGCACGGAGCGGTCGCCGGCCTTGCGCAGGTCGCGGATCGTGCGCAGGATTTCGTGCGCGTAGTACAGCGGCGCCGGCATCAGCGTGTCGGTTTCCCGGCAGGCGTAGCCGAACATGATGCCCTGGTCGCCGGCGCCCTCGTCCTTGTTGCCGGCGCTATCCACGCCCTGGGCGATGTCGCTCGACTGCGAATGCAGATGCACCGCCACGTCCGCGTTCGCCCAGTGGAAGCCTTCCTGCTCATAGCCGATGTCGCGGATCGCCATGCGGGTCAGATGGGTCAGCAGCTCCGGCGTCACCGTCTCTGGCCCACGGGTTTCCCCGGCCAGCACCACCCGGTTGGTGGTCACAAGCGTCTCACAGGCGACGCGCGAATACGGATCGGCGCTCAGGAAGGCATCCAGGACCGTATCGCTGATTCGGTCCGCGACCTTGTCGGGGTGGCCTTCGGAAACCGATTCCGAGGTAAATAGGTACTCGCCCGTGTCCCGCATGCGTGATCCTTCAAGTCGCGATAGGTTACAGCCCGCCATACAGCGGCCTTCGGCGGGTGCCGAGAAGAAAAAAGAAGCCGGCGGTGTGTGGCGGAAAGCATCGTACGGGTCAAGCCAAACGGCAAGCAAATTGATACCCGCATCCACCCTGGCCCGTCCCGTCCCATGCCGCAACGCGCCGCACCGGCAGGCACTGTTGGCGCCGCGCCGTTGAGCAACCCCACCGACAAGCGTAGCCTGTCGCCGGGAGAAACAAATGCTGCAAAACATAACCTGCCGGCAGGCCGCGGCCGCTCTGGCGTCCATCATCGGCGTTCCGCGACTGGCCCATGCCGCAGCCGACAATCCAGCGCTTGAGGCCGCCGCGCACGACGAAGGGTCACTGACCTGGTACACCGCACAGGTCGACGCCCAGACCGCCGAAAAACTCGGCCGCTCATTCAGCCAGAGCTACCCTGGCATGAGTGTCGGCGTCATTCGCACCACCGGCCAGGTCGCCTTTCAGCGCCTGCTGATGGACATCAAGAACCACACCCCGCAATGCGACGTCTTCAGCGCCACAGACATATCCCACATGCCAGTCCTCAAGGATCGGCATGAGCTCATGGCCTATGCCCCAGCCAACGCCGACGCCTTGCTGCCCGAATTCAAGGCGCTGTCCGACCCGGGCTATTTCTACATCACCAACGCCTCCCGCTACTTCCTCATATATAATAAGGACAAGGTGAAGCCCGAGGACGCGCCACGCGCCTGGACCGACCTGCTGGATCCCAAATGGCGAGGCCGCGTCGCCACCGGTCATCCCGCGTTCAGCGGCTGCACCGGAACCTGGGCGCTCGGCCTGAAGAAGGTCTATGGCTGGGACTTCTTCGAAAAACTGGCCAAGAACAATCCCCGCATCGGCCGCTCCGCTGTCGATCCGATGACCCTGATCCTCGCCGGCGAGTGCCTCGTCGGCGTCGGTTCCGCCAACGGCGTCTACGCCGCGATCGACAAAGGCAATCCGCTCGGGGTTGTCCACCCCTCGGATGGCCTCGTTCTCTGCGTGACCCCGTCGGCGATTCCCGCCCACGCGCCGCATCCCAACGCCGCCCGCCTGTTCATGGAGTGGATGCTCAGTCCCGACTATGCCCGAATGATCACCGGCGATGGCAGCGAGCCGATCCTGCAGGGGATCGCCCCGCATCCCGGCATGCCGCCGCTGACCGACCAGAAGATCATCCCGCTGACCATCGACGAAATTCGCGCCGGTGTCCCCGAAGTGATCGAACAGTGGCGCGACACCTTCGGGACCTGACCGCTCTGTCGCTGGCTCTGGTCAACCCGCGCGCATCCGCCTAACCTCCAGGCCGAGGGAACGATGTCACGACAAACGGCAATCATGGACCACAGCTGCCATCTGCGGCGTAGCGCTTGAGCACGACCCTTCCAAAAATCCGCCGCCGTATCCTTCCGTTCGATCCATTGCTGATCCTGTGGATCGTTCTGGCTGCCGCTTTGATCATCCTGGTCGTGAACCCACTGTTCCGCCTGGTGCAAACCAGCCTGCAGGACACCGATACCGGTGCCTTCACCTGGATGAACTACGTCACCGCCTATTCCCGACCGCGCTACATTACCGCGATGCTGAATTCGTTACGCCTGGGCGTCGGCGTCACCTTTCTGTGCCTGCTGTTCGCGGTGCCGATCGCCTGGGCGGTCTCCCGCACCGACATGCCGGGCAAAGGCGTCATCCGCTTTCTGGTGCTGGGCGCTTTCGTCACGCCACCCTATCTCGGCGCCATCGGCTGGATCCTGCTCGCCGGCCCCAACTCCGGCTGGCTCAACCGGATCTGGATGTCACTGACCGGCGCCCAGGAAGGCTTGTTCAACATCTATTCTTTCGAAGGCCTGACCTTCAACATCGCCATCTATTCATTCCCCTACCTCTTCATCTTCACCACCGCGGCGCTCGATCTCGTTTCTTCGGAAATGGAGGATGCCGCCAACATCCTCGGTGCCGGCATCCTGCGCACCACCCTGCGCGTCACCTTGCCGATGGCCCTGCCGGCCATTCTGGGCGGCGCCATTGTCACCTTTCTCGAAGCAATCGCCCTGTTCGGCTCTCCCGCGCTGATCGCCATCCCGGCCCGCTTCAACGTCGTCACCACCCAGCTCCTGCAGTTCTTCAGCCAGCCGATCCGCGCCGAGGTCGCCGCCGCCTATGCCGTCCCGCTGCTGCTGATCACCGTTGTCATGTTCGGCCTGCAACGCCAGCTTGTCCGCCGCCGTGGCTTCGTCGCCTTGACCGGCAAGGGTGGCGAGCGCCGGGTCATGGAGATCGGCCCCTGGCGCTGGGTCATGCTGGGCTACGCATTGTTCATTCTCACCCTGGCAGTACTCCTTCCTTACATAGTGCTCGGTCAGGCGGCACTGTCGAAGGCCTGGGGCAGGGGCTTCAGCCTCGATAACCTCACGCTGCAGAATTTCACCTACCTACTGTTCCAGCACGAAACCGCCGCCCAGTCGGTCCTGAACAGCTTTACCTATGCCGCCGCCGCGGCCTGCATCGCCATCACCCTCGGCCTGTCCATCGCCTACATCGCCAGTCGCCGCCTGCTGCCCTTCGCCGGCATCCTCAGCTTTCTCTGCATGGCGCCGTTCGTCGTCCCCGGCATCGTGCTGGCCATCGCCTTTTACGCCGCCTACGCCCCGCCGCCTTTCGCGCTTTACGGCACCGCCACCATCCTGATCCTGGCTTTTGCGACGCGCTTCCTGCCCGTCGGCTATGCCAACGCCGACGCTGCCATCCGGGCGATTAATCCGGAAATGGAAGAAGCCGTTCGCATCCTCGGCGGCGGCCGCCTGCACGCCATCCGCCAGGTCATGGCCCCGCTGATGAAGCGCAACCTGATCGGCGCCTGGCTGCTGGTCTTCATCCCGGCCACCCGCGAGCTGTCCACGGCCATGTTCCTCTACGGACCCAAGACCCGGACCATGTCCGTCATGCTGATGGACATGAGCGAGGAGGGTAACTTCGAAAGCCTTGCCGCCCTGGGCTTCCTGCTGCTGGCCTCCACCCTCGTCATCGTCGGCATCGCCACCGCCCTGCTGGGCCGAGACTTCATGCTGCGCCGGGAAAGACAATGAAAGACGCCAAACTTTCCCTCGTCGGCCTCGGCAAGAGCTTCGGATCGGTCCCCGCCGTCACCGACATCTCCCTCGCCCTCCGTCCCGGCGAGTTCGTCTCGCTGCTCGGCCCGTCCGGCTGCGGCAAGACGACAACGTTGCGGATGATCGCCGGCTTCATGAAACCCACCGCTGGCCGGATCGAGGTCAACGGCAACACCGTCTCATCCCCCACCCGGGTCGTCGCTCCCGAGCGGCGGGGCATGTCGATGATTTTCCAAAGCTACGCCATCTGGCCCAACATGACCGTGGGCCAGAACGTCGCCTTCGGTCTGAAACTGCGGAAGATCTCCGCGGCCGAGGTCACCGAACGCGTCAACCGCATTCTCGACACGGTCCAGCTGCGCCACCTGAAGGATCGCTATCCCGCCGAACTGTCGGGCGGCCAGCAGCAGCGGGTTGCCCTCGCCCGCGCCATCGTCATCGAACCCGAAGTCCTGCTGCTGGACGAGCCGCTGTCCAACCTGGACGCCAACCTGCGCGAGGAGATGCGCAGCGAGATCCGCCGCCTGCACGACGCCTTCAAAATCACCACCGTCTATGTGACGCACGATCAGTCCGAAGCAATGGTCACCAGCGACCGCATCGTGGTGATGAACCGCGGACGGATCGAGCAGGTGGACGACCCCGTGTCGATGTACCGCCGCCCCCGGACCCGCTTCGTGGCGGCGTTCATCGGCCGCACCAACCTGCTGGACGGCAAGCGCGTTGGCGACCGGATCGCCTTCCCCGGCTTCGATGTCCCCGCCAGGGACCTGCAGGGCGCCAGTTTCTCCGTCCGTCCCCAAACCATCGTCTTGCACGACACACCGCCTGCCGAACGCGGCGAAGCCTGGTGGATCGCCGGAAAAATCGAGGAACGCGCCTATCTTGGCGAGTACCTGGGAATACGTCGTCCGGCCGGTGGCATCGAACCTGCGGCTTCGCGTCAGCACGCCGCCTACCGACGTGCATGACATCAGCCACGATGTCTGGATGGCAATCGATCCCACCCGCATCGCTCCGATACCAGGCCCAGAAGGAGACACCCCGTGAAGATCCCGCTCGCAACCGAGAACATGCTCGCTGAAATCGACGGCCCGATCGGCTGGATGACGTTCAACAAGCCCGCCCGCCGCAACGCGGTGTCGCTGGACATGTGGGAAGCCATGCCGGTGATCCTTGACCGGTTCGAGCAGGACCCGGCGATCCGTGTCATCGTTCTGAAAGGCGCCGGCGAGCAGGCTTTCGTCTCCGGCGCCGACATTTCTCAGTTCGAGCAGGCAAGGTCGTCGCGGGAGTCCAACGCCAACTATGACAAGATCAGCGGTGAGGCCAGCCGGCGATTGATCGCCTGCGGGAAACCGACCATCGCCATGATCAACGGCTTCTGCATCGGCGGCGGGCTCGCAATCGCCATTTGCTGCGATATCCGAATCGCCAGCGAAAACGCCCGCTTTGGCATTCCTGCCGCTCGGTTGGGACTCGGTTACGGTGCGTCCGGCGTCCGCAAGCTTATGGAAGTCGTCGGACCCTCCTTCACCAAGGAGATCTTTTTCACCGCCCGGCATTTCTCCGCCAGCGAAGCGCGTGAGATGGGATTGGTGAACCGCATCGTGCCCGACAGTTCGCTGGAGGACTATACGCGGCGATACTGCGAAACGATCGGCGACAACGCCCCGATGACGATGCACGCGCTGAAAATGACAGTGAATGAACTCGTTCGCGGTGAAAATTCTGACCTGAAGGCATGCGAGACGTTGGTGCAAGCCTGCTTCGACAGCCAGGATTACATCGAGGGCCGGCGGGCGTTCATGGAAAAGCGCCGCCCGGTGTTCCGCGGCATGTGACTTTCACAGGCCCCCGCCGGCGCTGGTTCAACAGCGCTCTCTGATCGCACCGGTATCCTCGCCCACATGCTTCGTGGCCCCTTGTCAGGAGCATCGGCTCTGTCCCGACGCGGCGGATTGCAGGCTGCCAGGCCGGATCGGCCGGACGACCTGTCGGCCGGAACGCGAACGGTCGTGAGCCCCATGGCGGGCCGCGTGATGACGTGTACCACGCGTCGCGGATCCCCCGGGACGTAGCCACGGGCGGTATCGGTCACCCGACCCGACCGGATGTCCGGATCGTGGATCGATTATCCGCTCGAACACCGACCCCTCCGCCCGAGCGAAGGTTCCCGCCGCCCCGCGACGTTGACGCACATTCGGTGTGCCGCATCGACAAACCAGTATCCGTGCGCGGCTGGTTCGTTGAGTCTTGGCTGCAGGTTCAAGGTAATGCACTCGATCAATCGGCCCCAGGCGAAATATTGCTGATTGCTACCTGAAAATGTTCGATACGAAATATCATTTCGACATATTGACTCGATACAAGAGCCACATTGAAATAATCGAACCATGTTTTGTGCCGGCCACCCATCGTTCTGTAACGACATCGCTGCCCAAAATAACATTACGGATAAAATTCTAAACCAACATATGTCGGGCAAACATTAGACAAATTCGAGGCTTAAAGGACGTTGTGCACAAAATAAAACAGATGATACCGGAACATTTTGCTGTTGTCAGGATCGGAATTTGATATATGCTGCACCTGCTCAATGGCCTCGCGTCATCGGTTTTTCATTCTCGGTCCGCCGAGAAATATATTGCATATAACGATCGTATATCGATAAGAGGCCCCAACGAACAGGGTCTCGGCGGACCCTGGTCATAGCGTGTGGACGGAGAATTCGATGGTGTCGTCGGTAGTTACTATTACAGGCTCAACTTCGGCCGATCCCGTCTCATCAGGACCCGACGCGCTCAATCTGGCCAACATTATCGGCAACCTGCTGTCAAATATTCAGGGCTCCAGTGAGCTTCAGGTCACGCCCGCGACCATTGGTGGTGCGCTGACCACCGCTCCGTTACTGACCGACGGACAAACGACGAACGAGCTCGAAATCACGGGCAATGATCCGGTCAACGCCACGATCCCTGCAGGTTACACCTATGTCGCTGCCGTTGGTTCGGTCCCGGCAACTTTAACCGGCAGCAACATTGCGATCGTATCCGGAACGGTCGGATCGTCCTTCCACGTCAGCGGACAAAGCACGGTCGCCGCGACGGGCGGCAACAATACGATCTCGGCCAGCGGCAACTATGTCATTTCAACAGGCCAAGGTAACAATATCGTCGTCGCGAACGGCACCGGCACCGTCGCTACCGGTGTGGGACAAAGCACGATCAACGTCGGCGCCGGCACAATCGCCGGGGCCCGTAATGTTGTTGTCAGTCAGGGCAACGACGACCTTGTGGTCTCGGCCAGCGGCCTGACAACCATTATGGCATCTGGAACCGGTGTCGGCATCCTCGGCGACACCGGCACGGTACAGGCCGCGTTGACCGGTGGAAATGCGACCCTTTCGGCCGGCCAATCCGATGCGTTCGCCACCACGAGCGGCAGCAACGCTGTCGTCTTCGGTGGAAATGTGACGGGCTCTGGAACCTTGAGCCTTACCAACACTGGCGGCAACAACACCGTCGCGACCTATCAGTCAGACGCCACGGTCAATTCCTCGGGCAACAACGCCGCCATCTTCGGGGGCTCAGGTACAACCAGCATCACCGTCTCCGGCACATCATCCACCTTGGTTGGCGGCTCCGGCAATCAAACCGTTTCTGCGTCCAGCAACGCTCTGGTTTATGGTGGAACCGGGGCGCTCACCTTTGTTGGCGGCGACGGCACGGCAACGGTTGTCGGAAACACCGGCGCCACAGAGCAGATCACGGTCGGCGCTGGCGGTGTTGCGTTCGCGGCGGAGAACAATAACCAGTCGACGATCACCAGTGGCACCGGTGGCGCAACAATGTTCGGCGGTTCCGGCAGTACCCGTAAACTACGTCGGGAGCCTGGCTGGCGGCATCTTCGTTGCAACCACCGGAACCGAGACCCTCAACGCGGCTGGCTCCTCCACCTCGAACTTCTTCTCGGGCGGCAGTGCAGCAGGGGGTAATGTCTCAATGGTCGGCGGCTCTGGCGCGGACACATTCCTCGCCGGTGCCGGCGCCGACACCATGGTCGGCGGGGCGGGAAGCAACGTCTTTGCATTCTTCGCCGCCGCGACCAATGGCAACCAAAATTACATTACAGACTTTAATGCCAACGACTCGCTTTACCTCATTGGATACGCCACGACCCAGTCCGCGGCCGCACTCCTGACCAATGCCACCACGACCAATGGCGTGACCCTGACTCTGTCGGATTCAACCAAGGTTACCTTTACCAATCTTTCGTCCACGACTGCGCTCAACGGCCACATCCTCTACAGCTAACGAACAAAATCTGATCAAGATAACCGCCGGCCTCACCTCTCGGGCGGCCGGTTGCCGGCGCTTGGTTCACAGGTGTGGGGTGAATCAGCGGACCGCCGATCTCACTGGCCGCCACGCATCCTTCGCCAAATCGCATGGATCGGATTCGTTGAACCCGAGGAGGTGACCTGCGGTTCAGGACCCTTGCGGTCCCCGTCATCAAATGCCGCCACCTTCGCAAGGAAGTCCTGGTAAGTGTCGTCAGCGCGCTTAGACTTGGTGTCCGCGTTGGCGCCAGGCCGCAGCATGAAGTCAATCTGTTCCCGCGTCTCCACGAGCTGGTCAATTAACAAGTCGCGCCGCAACCGTTGGAGTTCGATCGGATTGGTCCCATGCCGCCGGCCTCGGCGGAGAACCGCGAAGAACTCAAAGCTCTCCCCCAATTCCAGATTGTCCAGATACCAGTCCGAAACCCCCAGCGCGGCCAGCTCGAGTATGGCCAATTGAAAACCCGCCGGCGTGAACTGCCAGGCATGATAGTCCTCATAGGGACGATCGGGCTGATCATGAAATGAAGCCGCAATCGTTGCCGCGGTCGCGAACGGGTCCATCAAGACGGGAAGGTCGATCGGACGCGGTCCCCAGCCGAGTTGCTGCCCCGCCGAGGCTGAATAGGCCATGTGGTCAAACGCCGTCTTCAAACTGTGACGTGTCAATCCGCGATGATGTGCCTCCAGCAACGCGCCCGTTGTCGTCCAGGGTCTGAAGCAATCGAAGCAGTAGCGCCGATCAGGCAACGCCACCGAAAGGGCTCCTTCCGGACCGACCAAGCGACTTGCCGACGTGAGAAATCCAACGAGGTCGGGAAAATGTTCCAGGACATGGCTGGCGATAATCAAATCGACTTGGCCGAGCAGGTCCGCCGGAACCGCGTCGTGAAGCAAGCCACCAGTCCAAACGGTGTCGACATCTTCAATCGCGTTTATGTCAATTTCAGCCAGATTTGCCGCAGCATCATTCCGCGAATATTTCGCTTGTAGCTCAGCCTTCGCCGCATGGTCCACGGTGTGGGTCAGCCAACCCTCGGCCTTGGCCGCAACAGGTGTGTATCCCGGACCGATCTCGATAATCCGCTGGGTCCGCGTGACCGTTCCGAGAAGGCGTGATTTCCGGTCCAAATCGTCTCTCCTGATGTGCGGATGTCCGCCTGCCATCCGGTTACATTTATCCGGAATCCATCGCGACGCCACACGTTCTGCACGGACCGACGATACCAAATGAGCTCGGAATGTTCGCGCTGCACCTATTCCGTCGTTCAGCTTTCGAAGCTGTGGATTGGGAAAAATAGCGATCCGGGCGGAGCGAACACCGCGTTAAAGGGGGTTGGGTGCCCAAAGACGGCGTGTTAGTAAGCTGGCATGAACCCGGCCGACCTGACGATCTCCGCGATCATTCCGTTGTACAACGGGGCACGGTTCATCAAACAGGCGTTGGACAGTATCCTCGCCCAGACCCTCGCGCCTGTCGAAATCATTGTCGTTGACGACGGTTCTACTGACGACGGCGCAGCGATTGTTGCCAACTATGCGACCAACCATCCGATCATCCTCCTGCAGCAGCCAAACGCAGGACAGGCTGCCGCTCGAAATCTTGGCATCCGCCATTCCAGCGGAAACCTGATCGCCCTGCTGGACCAGGACGACATCTGGTATCCACATCACCTCCAGGCACTCGCCGAACCATTTACCCAACCGAATGTCGATGCGCTCGGTTGGACCTACAGCGATATCGACCAGATCAACGAGAACAATCGTCTCCGCCTCCGCGCGGCATTGTCGACCGTCGTTATCACCCATCCGAAGACTCGTCTGGATGTCTGCTTAAGCGAGGACATGTTCGTTCTGCCATCGGCATCAATGTTCACCCGTTCTGCATTTGATGCCGTTGGCGGCTTCGACGAGCAGCTCTGCGGATATGAGGATGACGATTTCTTCCTGCGTCTCTTTGTCGCCGGATATCGTAACGTCTTTATCGATCAGCCGTCGGGACAATGGCGGGTCTACCCCGCCAGCACCTCGTATCGCCACGCATGGCGATCAGCCGCATGATCTATGCGCGCAAGCTGATCAGTTTGTTTCCCGACGAACCGAAACATCTGCTGTTTTACACACGGGACCTCATCGCGCCCCGTTTCCTGCATTTGGTCATCAAGGCTGCGCGGGAGGCTCTTCGTGCGGGCGATCAAGTCGCGATCAAGACCTGCATGGAGGACGTATCGTTTCTTCGCCAGCACGCATCGCCGTTGTCAGTATCCGACAAGAATTGCAAGGACCTGCTGATAACAACGATCATACCATTGTACAATGGTGGTCCTTTCATTCAGGAAGCGATTGAAAGTGTTCTCGCTCAGACGCTGACCCCGGATGAAATCATCGTCGTCGATGACGGATCAACCGACAACGGTCCCGAAATCGTCATGCAGATGGCCAAGACGAACACCATCCGCCTGATCAGAAAGGAAAACGGCGGCCAGTCTTCCGCCCGGAACGTCGGTGCCGATCATGCCCACGGCGATCTGATCGCCTTTCTCGATCAGGATGATGCCTGGTATCCAAACCATCTTGCTGAGCTCATTCAACCGTTTTACCAGACGCGCGCGATCGAACTCGGCTGGACCTATAGCGATCTGGACGAGGTTGGTAAGGACGGCCAGTTGATCAGCCGTTGCTTCCTCAGTCCGATGAAGGTGGCGCATCCAAAACGCGACCTGATATCCTGCCTCAGGTTCGACATGTTCATCCTGCCCTCGGCGTCGCTCATCTCCCGCAGGGCCTTCCTGAAGGTCGGTGGCTTCGATGAGCGTCTGTCCGGATACGAGGATGACGACCTTTTTCTTCGCCTGTTCCAGGCCGGCTTCGACAATATTTATATCCCGATCCCGTTATCGAAGTGGCGGATGCATCAGTCCAGCAGTTCCTACTCCGTACGCATGGCGATCAGTAGAGCTACATATGCACGTATTCTTATTGCGCGCTTCCCGAACGATCCCAACTCCTCGCGATACTATGTTCGTGACTTGATTGCACCCCGCTTCTTCCGTCTTATGGCAACGGAGATGCGGAAAGCTGTTGTCAAGGGTATAAAGATCAGCAGAAGGCGGCGTTGGCTAATCTGACCTTTATCAATGAGCATTTGCGGCTGCGCTTTCGGCTGCCGATCAAACTGTTTCTTCTGCCATTGCTTCGTGTCCGGCCAATCGCCCGGTTCATCATGGAATACCGGACCGAGCTGGCCGGCCTCGCCCGCCGCGTCCTCTGAGCCTCCGCTGCGGACGGACCCCATCCCTCCACCGGGCGGCCCTGCGGCCGCATATAAGGACATGAGCGCGGACGACACGCCCGGACAATGGGATCGTTCACATATTTTACCGCTATAGTGTCAATGACCGCTCGACGAGCAGCTCTGATCCGCCTATCCTGACGCTAAGACTACATCAATAAATTAAAATTCACGTTTGGGAACGACAAGATGACATCACCGACGCTACCGGCATTCCGCCGTCGTACGCTGCTCAAGTCCAGCCTTGCCTTCACGGCCCTCGCCGCGCCGCCGATCATCAGCGCCCGCGGCGAAACGCCGGTCCGCATCGGCATGGTCGATCCCCTGACCGGCATCCTCTCCGCCCTCGCCGCCAGTGAAGTCGAAGGCGCCAAATACGCCGTCGAAAGACTGAACAAAAAGAACGGTATTCTCGGCCGTCAGGTCGAACTTCTGGTCGAAGACTCCGCCAACGACGTCGGCACCGGCGTGCAGAAAACCCGCAAGCTGATCGAGCGTGACAAGGTCGACGTCATCTTCGGCGACGTGAACTCCGGCATCGCCTACGCCATGTCGCAGGTCACCAGCGAACTCAAAGTCTTCCACATCGTCCCCGGCGGTCACACCGACCCGATCACCGGCACCGACTGCAAATGGAACGTCTTTCGCATCTGCAATACAACATCGATGGACGCCGCCGCCGTCACCGGCGAGTTGGTCCGTCGCTTCGGCAAGAAGTTCTTCTTCATCACACCTGACTATGCATATGGCCATACGCTACAGGACAATTTCATCACGCAACCTCAAGGCGCTTGGCGGCGAATATCAGGCCGAGCTGCTGCCGATCAACACCTCCGAATTCTCCGCCACCCTGATCAAGGCGAAAGCCTACAAGCCCAACGTCCTGCTCAACAACATGGGCGGCCTCGCGCAGATCAACTGCATGAAGCAGTTCACCCAGTTCGGCATGCAGAAGGAAATGGCCCTCGGCGGCGCCTTGTTCGAACTGGAAACCGTCAAAGCCGTCCCTGCCGAGGCGCAGACCGGCATCCTGGGCGATGGAATGGTGGTGGAACCAGCCCAACGTCCCCGAGGTCGCCGCTTTCGTCGCCGACTTCCGCAAGGCGACCGGCAAGACCCCGACCGCCCGCCACTGGTTCGGCCTTGTCGCCGTCGAATCCGTCCGCCTCGGCGCCGAAAAAGCCAAGTCGCTGGAAGGTCCGAAACTGTCCCTGGCGATGGAAGGCATGGAACTCCCGCCCGACGTCGCGCTGCAGGCCGGCAAAGCCTTCTATCGCGCCGGCGACCACGAACTGATGTGCGACATCTTCGTCGGCGACATGCACCCGCCAAAATCCAGCCCGGACGACGTGTTCACCGTCACCAGCGTGGTGGCGGGCGAAAAAGCCGCCGGCCCGGTCTCCGAAACCGGCTGCAAGATGGTCCACCCGGCCTGAGCCCTTATACCAGATAGGGGCGGCCGATGCTGCAACTCGTACTGTTCAATGTCACGAACGGTCTGATCATCGGCGCGTTCTACGTGCTGATGGCGTTGGGCCTGTCGCTGATCCTCAACCTCTCCAACGTCATCAACTTCGCCCACGGCAATTTCCTCGCCCTGGGCGGCTACATCGCCTACGTGCTGACGCCCTTCATCGGGTTCTGGGGGGCGCTCCTGGTGTCCCCCATCCTGACCGCGGTGTTCGGCTTCCTGATCGAGCGGCTGATGATCCGCCGGGTCTATTTGCGCGACCCGGTTTACAGCCTGCTGCTGACGTTCGGCCTGGCCTTCATCCTGCAGGACGTGTGTCGCTACATCTGGGGCCCGAACGGGCTGCCCATGACCATCCCGGACATCCTGTCCACGCCACTGTCGCCCGACCTGTTCTTCATCACCTGGTACCGCATCTTCATGGTGGCGATCGTCATCACCGCGGTCAGTGGCCTGTTCGCCTTCCTGCGCTTCACCCGCGTCGGCATCCGTATCCGCGCCGGCACGCTGGATCTCGACACCGTCGCCGCCCTCGGCGTGAACGTCGGCATGCTGCGGTCCTTCAACTTCGCCGTCGGCTCGCTGCTCGCCGGCCTCGCGGGCGTGCTGGCTGCCGGCCAGATCGGCCTCAATCCGAACATGGGCGACGACCTGCTGATGCCCAGCTTCATCGCCATCATCGTCGGCGGCGTCGGCAGCCTGACCGGCACTCTGCTCGGTGGCCTGCTGATCGGCGTCGCCGGCGCCCTCACAACCGTCTTCTGGCCCGCCGCCAGTGAAGCGGTCATCTACGTCATCATGCTCGTCGTCCTGGTCGTACGCCCACGCGGCCTCATGGGCGAAGAAGGGATGATGACATGAGCGCCACCACCACCGCCGACGTCGCCGTGCCAACTGCGCCGGCCCGTCCCTGGCTCACCGCCATCATCGTCTGGGCCCTGCTGCTGACGGTCCCCCTCTGGCTGCCGATGCTGGGCGGCTACACGGCATTGGCCGGCCGGGTTCTCGTCCTCGGCCTCGCCGCCATGTCCTTCAACCTTCTGCTCGGCTTCACCGGCGTCATGAGTTTCGGCCACGCCGCGTATTTCGGCCTCGGCGCCTACGGGGCCGGCCTGACGTTGAAGTTCATCGCCGCCAGCACACCCCTGGCGCTTCTTGCCGGCGTCCTGCTGGGCGGCCTCGCCGGCACCCTGTTCGGCCTGCTGATCGTCCGCCGCCGCGGCGTCTACTTCGCCATGGTCACTGTGGCATTCGGCCAGATCGCCTTCTATATCGCCTATAGCTGGAACGACCTGACCGGAGGCTACGACGGCCTGCGCGGCTTCTCCCGCGCCCCGATCAACCTCGGCTTCACCACCATCGACATCACCAACAACGGCACACTGTTCTACTACTTCCTGCTCGTCGTCTTCGCCGTCGCCACCGCCCTGCAGGGCCTGTTGCTGGCGTCGCCGTTCGGCCGAACCCTGCTTGCCATCCGCGAAAACGAACGCCGCGCCCGCTTCCTCGGCATCCCGATCGAGCGTCACATCTGGCTGTCCTTCTCGATCTCCTGCTGTTTCACCGCCCTCGCCGGCGCGCTATATGCCCTGCTGAACAACTTCGCCGACCCGATGGGCCTGCACTATTCACTGTCCGGCGAAATCGTCATCATGACCGTCATGGGCGGCATGCGCGCTTTCTGGGGTCCGTTGGTCGGCGCCGCCCTGTTCGTCGTCCTGCAGGACTACATCTCCTCCATGACCGTCAACTGGATGTCCTTCGTCGGCCTGATCTTCGTCCTCGTCGTCCTGTTCTTCCCCCGAGGCATTCTCGGCATGCTGCAGGGAAGGGGCAGCAAATGAGCATGCTCGATGTCCGCAACGTGACCAAACAGTTTGGCAGCCTGGTGGCGGTGAACGACGTATCGATGCAGGTGGCGCCAGGCGAACTGCGCGCCATCATCGGTCCCAACGGCGCCGGCAAGACCACGTTCTTCAACATGATCTCCGGCTTCTTTCCGCCCACAGCCGGCGACATCGTCTTCGACGGCACCACCGTGACCAAAAAGGCCGTGACCGAGCGGGTTGCCATGGGCATGGCCCGCACGTTCCAGATCACCGAGATCTTCCCCGAACTCACCGTCCGCGAAAACATCCGCATCGGCGTCGAAAGCGCCCAGGGCTTCCGCCTGCGTTTCTGGCTGGGCCGCAACCACACCGCCGCGGTGAACCGGGGCATCGAAGAAGCCCTGACCCAGACCGGCCTGACCGGCAAGGCCGACCGCCTGGTGGGCGAACTCTCCCACGGTGACCAACGCGCCGCCGAAATCGCCACCGCCCTGACCCTCAAGCCCCGCCTGCTGCTGCTGGACGAACCCACCGCCGGCATGGGCGAGCACGAAACCTACGCCGTCGCCAACCTCATCCGTCGCCTGCACCGCAACAGCGCCTATACAATCGTCCTGATCGAGCATGACATGCGCGTCGTCTTCAACCTCGCCGACAAGATCACCGTCCTGGGCGAGGGCAAGATGCTCGCCGAAGGCACCCCCGCCGAAATTGCCGACAACCCGATCGTGCAGGAAGCCTATCTGGGAAAAGCCGAATGAGCACGTCCCCGATAAACGCCCTGACAGCCGAAGGGCTGAACACCTACTACGGCAAAAGCCACATCCTGCACGATGTCGGCCTGACCGTCGCCGAGGGCCAGATCACCACGTTGCTTGGAAGAAACGGTGCCGGCAAGACCACCACCCTGCGCAGCCTGGTCGGCCTGACCCCACCACGGTCCGGCCGCGTCACCCTGTTCGGCAAGGACATCACCGGCCAGCCGCCGTACCGCATCGCCGCGTCGGGCGTCGGCTACGTGCCGGAAGGCCGCCGCGTCTTCGCCAACCTCACCGTGGATGAAAACCTCCGCGTCCCCATCGAACGCCCCGGCCCCTACACCATCGACCGCGTCTACCAACTTTTCCCCCGCCTCGGCCAACGCAAGCAGAACCTGGGCCGCCAGCTCTCCGGCGGCGAGCAGGAAATGCTGTCCATCGGCCGCGCCCTGCTGCTCAACCCCCGCCTGCTGATCCTGGACGAACCGTCCCAAGGTCTGGCCCCGTTGATCGTCAAGGAAGTGTTCCGCATCGTCGCCCAGATGCGGGAGGAAGGCATTTCCGTCTTGCTGGTGGAGCAGAACGTGCGCATGAGCCTGGAAATCTCCGACCACGCCTACGTTCTTGAAAACGGCCAGATGGTCTATTCCGGCCCCGCCGCCGAACTGCGCGCCGACGAAACCCGCATCCAGGCCCTGGCCGGTGCATCCGCCGAGGAATGGAAGCTGGAGGACCTGCTGCCGGTGTGACGTCGCGTCACTCTTTGCTGTTGGCGCACAAGCTGGCAGCATGGGGTATGTCCGCCGCACCCCACCAGGCCGTCTGCGTCAACGCCGTAACTGAAGTCCTCGATCCAACATGACCCTTCCGCGCCTTCCCTCCATGCGCCTGGACGGCCGCCGAGCCCTGGTCACCGGCGCCGGCCGAGGCATCGGTCTCGCCGCCGCCGCCGCACTGGCCGAGGTCGGCGCCCACGTCACCCTGGTCGCTCGCACGGCCCCGGAAATCACCCAGGCCGCGCACGAAATCCAACAGGCCGGCGGCCAGGCGACCCCCGTGGCTCTCGACGTCACCGACCTCTCCGCCGTCCGGGCCGCCATCGAAGCCGCCGACCCCTTCGACATCCTGGTCAACAATGCCGGCACCAACCGCCCGCGCACCTTCCTGGATGTGACCGAGGACGACTACGACGCCATCACCGCCCTGAACCAGCGCGCCGCCTACTTCGTCGCGCAGACCGTGGCACGAAAGATGGTTGCGGCGGGGAAGGGGGGGTCGATCATCCACATCTCCTCCCAGATGGGTCACGTCGGCGGTCAGAACCGCACCGTCTATTGCATGACCAAACATGGGATCGAGGGCCTGACCAAAGCGATGGCCATTGACCTTGCCCCGCTCGGCATCCGGGTAAACTCCATCGGCCCCACCTTCATCGACACGCCGCTGACCAAACCCTTCTTCCAGAACGCCGCCTTCCGCGACGACGTCCTGCACCGCATCAAGCTCGGGCGCCTCGGTACGGTCGAGGACCTGATGGGCGCGGTCGTGTTCCTGGCAAGCGACGCCGCCGCGCTGGTGACCGGCACGGCGTTGGTCGTGGATGGCGGCTGGACCGCCGATTAGGCAAACCCAAACGGATTTACGGTCGTTAAAATGCAGTGTCATTGTCGTTCCAAGCCGTAACGGGTTGCCAAATCGTTCCGCAAAAGAATAAATCGACCGGATTTGCGGAATGAATACGCGGCCCGAGATTACGTGTAAAAGTCTGGATTTCATCCTTCAGACATTGACTGTTGACGTCGAGGCCATCGGTTGACGCAGAACATGATCGTGCATTAACGGCATCAATGCCATCCTCTCGCTTGGTGGGCGAGGTCAAGCCCCGCAGCCGCGCAGCGGTGCGTCGCAGACGCAGGGCTTGAGGTCGCTCGCCAGGCGAGGAACGATGAAACGTGCCGTCCTGCCTCAAACACCACTGACACCGTCTGATAGATCGCATTCCAGCTTTACAATTTAGGATTTACCGGCAATGCAGCGACCGCTTCGCTCGTCTCACAGATGCGTGGCCCATCCAGGCCCGACCCTGCGTCGTGACAGCCTCCGGCACAACAAGCCCCGCCAAACCTCATCCTGCGTCCAACCGGAACAGCACCGCCCAGGAACCCCATGATGCCCGTATCAATCGAAACCGAATGGGACCTCGATCCCGATTTCCTGACCGTCAACCACGGGTCGTTCGGTGCCACCCCCCGCACCGTGATCGCCGCCCAAAGAGCCTGGCAGGACCGCATGGAGCGTCAGCCAAGCCGCTTCATGAGCACAATCTACCCCGCTGCCATCCGCGACGCCGCCAACACCCTCGGGTCGTTCTTGAACGCAAACGGCGCCGACATCGTGTTCGTCGACAACGCAACAACCGGCTGCAACGCCGTGCTCGGCTCGCTCACGTTCGCACCAACCGACACAGTAACGATCCTCAGCCACGCCTACGGTGCGGTCCACAACGCCATCCGCCACGCCACCACTAAAACCGGCGCCCAAATCGTCCAGGCCCGCATACCCTATCCCAACCCCACCGAGGACTCCCTTCTCGCCGCCATCACGGCGACCTTCACGCCGAACACCCGCCTCGCCGTCATCGATCACATCACCTCCCCCAGCGCCATCGTTCTTCCCGCCCAGCGGATCGTCGCGGCCTGCCACGCCGCCGGCGTCCCGGTGCTGATCGACGGCGCCCACGCGCCCGGCCAGATCGACCTCGACCTGACCGCCATCGGCGCCGACTGGTATGTCGGCAACTGCCATAAATGGCTCTGTGCTCCCAAAGGCTGCGCCTTCCTCCATGCTACCCCGGCCCGCCAAGCCGGCCTGCATCCCGGCACCATCTCCCACGGCTACGGCCAAGGCTTCCTCGCCGAGTTCGACTGGACCGGCACCACCGACCCCAGCCGTTTTCTGGCAGTCAAAGCTGCCATCGATTTCCATCACCAACTCGGCGGCCAGGACCTCCGTGCCCGCAACGTCGCTCTCGCCGCCCAGGCCGCCCAACACCTCGCGCAACGCCTGAACACCCAGGTCGGCACCACTGGCGCGGTCGCCGGCGCGATGGCAACGATCCGCCTGCCCGTTGACGACCCGACCCAGGCCCACGCCCTGGCGATCCGTCAACGCCTGATGGCGGCCGGCACCGACGCTCCGGTGCATGCGCTCGACGGCGCCCTCTGGCTCCGCCTCTCGGCCTTCGCCTACAACCAACCGGACGACTACGCCCGCCTCCCCGACATCGTGGCGTCCGTCCTGCGCGACATCTAAGCCCCGCGCCATCGCGGCCCCCTGGCCCCTCCGACACTTCTGCGCCAACATCCCACCGACAGGACAATCGACAAGGAACCACCCATGACCGTCGAATTCATCGGCATGATCCACCACCGGGAAGCCTCGGAGATCATCGCCCCGCCACCGGTCATCATGGATCGCGGCTACATCCGTGACTTCGCCCAGCGCCGCCGAGGCCGGCGGCTTCGACAAGGTCCTGGTCGGCTACTACTCCGACGGACCCGACGGTTTCCTGCTCGCCGCCGCCGCCGCCGCGCACACCGAAACGCCTGGGCTTCCTCGTCGCCCACCGTCCCGGCTTCGTCGCCCCCACACTGGCCGCCCGCAAATTCGCCACCCTCGACCAGATCACCGGTGGCAGAGCGGCGATTCACGTCATCAGCGGCGGCGACGACAAGGACCAGTTCCGCGACGGCGACACCCTCGGCAAGGAGGACCGCTACGCCCGCACCGACGAATACGTCTCAATCCTGAAGCGCATCTGGACCGAACCCGGCCCCACCGTCGATCACGAGGGCCGCTTCTACCGCTTCGCCGGCGCCTCCACCGCCCAACGCTGCGTCCAGCAACCGCACATCCCGATCTATTTCGGCGGCGCCTCCGAGGCTGCCATCGCGGTCAGCGCCAAACATGCCGACGTCTACGCACTGTGGGGCGAAACCCACGACCAGGTCCGCGAAATCACCGCCCGCCTTCGCGCCGAGGCAGCCAAACACAACCGCACCGTCCGGGTCAGTCTGTCCCTTCGCCCGATCCTCGCCGCAACCGAGGACGAAGCCTGGGCCCGCGCCGAAACCATCAAGCAGCGCATCATCGAACGCCGTGCCGCAGGCCGGCCTAGGCCCCCGCAACCCGGTGAACGAAGGTTCGAAGCGCCTGCTCGCCGCCGCGGCAAAGGGCGAGCGTCTGGACAAACGCCTGTGGGCCGGGCGCCGCGCTGCTGACTGGGGCAAGCGGCAATACCACCAGCCTGGTCGGCACGCCGCAGCAAGTGGCCGAGGCACTAGTCGAATACTACGATCTTGGCGTCACCACGTTCCTGATCCGCGGCTTCAATCCCCTGGCCGACAACATCGAATACGGTCGCACGCTGCTGCCGCTAACCAGGAAACTAATCGCGGAACGGCCTGCCGCCCGCGCGGCATAGTCGACCCCTAGAGTGCGATCGTCTGGGGTCGACCCAACTTCAGACGCGAACCGCCCTCTCAAACAAGGAGTCCTAGAGCCTGATAGGGTCAACCTGAACCTATCAGGTTCTAGGATTTTCTTCTTGCTTTATTCGCGCATCTGGGATAAGAACAAAACACTAACGAATACCGGTCACCGCGCCC
Source organism: uncultured Alphaproteobacteria bacterium (assembly GCA_963790515.1). GTDB lineage: Bacteria > Pseudomonadota > Alphaproteobacteria > Acetobacterales > Acetobacteraceae > Rhodopila. The sequence goes on from CAWBPF010000011.1 coordinate 187,694, forward strand.
TGGACCCCTCCAGGCGCGCGCATCAGGCCCTATCTCAGGACCCTCACGCATGCCGTCTCGAACCAGCGCCTACCTCGAACAGATGATCCACTTCCTGATGCCCTACTTCCTCGCCGCCGCTGCGGACGTCGATGCAGCCCGCAGCGAGATCATCGAAACGCTGGCATCGTATGGCGCCCGCGCCCGCTCCGAACTGCTCAACGCCGCCCAGATCCTCGCCTTTGGCATGTCCACGCTCGACACCTTGGCAGAGGCGAAGGCGACCGAGATGTCCCCAACCATGCGCCTGCGCTTCCGCGGCTGCGCCAACAGCCTCAGCCGCTCCGGCCAGCAGAACGACAAATCGCTGGCCACCCGCCTTGGCTGCGACCAGCCCGAAGCCGTCAACCTAATCCACGAACTGGCCGACGACGTTCCGGACGCTCAGATCCAGGAAACCATCCAGCAGGCGCGGGCCACGATCGACACCCGCCGCAACCGCCTCGCCGCCGCACCGGCTGTCGCTTCCCCGCCTTCTTCCCCGCCTTCGTCCTCACAAAAGGAAAGCAACAAGCGCCTTTGGGGCGCCGCGATGGCCCAGGTTCTCGCCGACATGGGGATGTCCCCCGGAACCGCTTCAACCGCCTGACCGCTTGCACCATCCGCCCGAAAGCCGAATTGTCCCAGACAACGGGACACAGGCGGGCGGCGCGTGGACACTCAGCAACAAAAATCAAACTCGATCTGGGCACCCCCAACACGCCAGGCGGCGCCGCGCGGCCTGTGCACCGATTGCGGCGTCTCCCGCAGCAGCGAACCAAAGCGCTGTGGCCAAGCCTGCCAGTTCATAAGACCGGACTACCCCGGTCTGGAAACTCGGGTCCACGGCCGCGCCCGCGATTCCGCCCGGCCGGACGAGGTCTTCTTCGGGCCCTTCCAACGCATGCTGCGCGCCTCCCTCCTCACGCCAAGTCCAGGCGCCCAATGGACCGGCATCGCCACCCGGATAGCGGAGCGGCTGCTCGAAACCAAAGCCGTCGACGCGGTGCTGACCATGGCGCCCGCACCCCGAAGACCGCTGGCGTCCGATGCCTGTCCTGGTCACCGACCCCGCCGACATTCAGCAATGCAGGGGCATGCGGATGGGTTACGCCCCGCTGCTCGCCTTGCTCGAACCCGCGCGCGAAAGAGGCTTCAGGCGCCTCGCGGTCATCGGCATTCCCTGCCAGGTCTACGCCCTGCGCGCCCTGGAACAGGAACTCGGCTTCGAGCGTCTTTACGTCATCGGCACGCCTTGCTCCGACAACACCACAACCGAGCGCTTCCACCAGTTCCTCGCCCTGCTCGCCGACGACCCGGACACCATCACCTATCTGGAATTCCGCGCCGACTACCACGTCGAACTCCGCTTCGCCGACGGCCGCACCAAGGCAATCCCCTTCCTGCAATTGCCGATTTCCAAACTGCCGCCGGATTTCTTTCCGCTGACCTGCCGCACCTGCGTCGACTACACCAACGTCCTCGCCGACATTACCGTCGGCTACATGGGCGGGCAGGGCGAGCAGTGGCTGCTGGTCCGCAACGACCGCGGCGAGGAACTGCTCAACCTGCTCGGTGATGAAATCCACACCACCCAGCCCGGCAGTGCCGGCAAACGCAAAGGCCCGGTCACCGGCTTCATGAACAACACCCAGCGCGCCGCCGGAGGCCTCCCATTGCGCGGCATGCCCAACTGGCTGCGTCCGCTGGTCGGCTGGCTGATGCCCCGCATCGGCCCCCGGGGCCTCGAATTCGCCCGTGCACGCGTGGAGATGAAAGCCGTCGAAACCGTGATCCACCTCCGCCGCGCCCACCCCAGACGCCTCCGCACGATGGTCCCCGACCATATCTGGGCGCTGGTAAAGCCCTACGGCCTCACCCCAGACGAGACCAGACGAGACCAAACGTGATCCTTCCCATCCTTTTCGCCATCGTCGTCAGTCTGATCGGCGGCGGCGCCTTGCTCTACACCCCGGACAAATCGCGCGCGGTACTGGAGGCGAAGTACACAGCCGCGCCATCTGAATTCATCCCAGTCGCCGGCCTGCGCCTGCATGTCCGCGACACTGGCCCGAAAACCGCGCCCGTCGTGATCCTGCTGCATGGCCTGGGCTCCAGCCTGCATACCTGGGAACCCTGGGCCCAAACGCTGTCCGCCCGCTATCGCACCATCCGCTTCGACTTGCCGGGCTTCGGCCTGACCGGCCCCGACCCGACCGGAGACTACACCGACGCCAGGGCCGCCGCCGTGCTGCTGGCCTTGATGGACAAGCTATCGGTCCGGCGAGCCTCGCTGATCGGCAATTCCATGGGCGGCAAGCTGGCCTGGCAGTTCGCGGCGCTGCATCCCGACCGCGTCGACAAACTCGTGCTGATCTCCCCTGACGGCTTCGCCAGTCCCGGCTTCGAATACGGCAAGCAAGCCGAGGTGCCCTTCATCGCTCGGCTGCTCCCCTACACGCTGCCCACCTGGATGCTGCGCATGAACCTCGCCCCGGCCTACGCCGACAAGTCGCGGCTGACCGGCGAAACCGTTACCCGGTATCGCGACCTGATGCTGACCCCCGGTGTGCGCCAGGCGCTGTTGGACCGCACCGCCCAGGTTCGGCTGGAACCCCCCGAACCGATGCTCAGGCGCATTCAGGCGCCAACCCTTCTGATCTGGGGTGAGAAAGACGCCCTCATTCCGTTCACCAACGCCCAGGACTACCTCAACACGCTTCCCAACGCCCGCCTCGTCGCCTTCCCGAACCTCGGCCATGTCCCACAGGAAGAGGAGCCGTCCCAAACTCTGCCGCCGGTGGAAGCGTTTCTGGCTGAGCCGTCTGGCCGTCCGGCCCAGACCTCCCAACCACCCTGTAACGCCAATTGTCCCGTCCGGTGAAACGATGCGTCGGCCGTGCGAGGGAAAGCAAATTTGACAAAGAAAGCAAATCTTAACCTCTGCCGCACTACCTTGGGGCGAAACTCAGGTCCCATGGCATGTCAGTCTACAGCAACCCGGATTTCGGCTTTCAGGAACGCAAGTTACCCGCTGCCGAGCTGGAGCAGATCGTCACCTTGCATGAACAATTCGTGCGCGGCCAGACCGGCGGCGCGCGGGCATGCCTGAAATTCGTCGACCTGTCCCATGTCGCACTCCCAAAGCGCAATCTTGCCGGCGCGGATTTCACCGGCGCCAAGCTCATGCACGCTGATCTCAGTGGCGCTGATCTCCGCGGCGCCTGCTTCTTCGGGGCCGACCTCAGCAAGGCAAAGCTGCCCCGCGTAAACCTGATGCGGTCCGACCTCCGGGGGGCAACGCTGCGTGGCGCGGTGCTTCAGCACGCCCTCCTGGCCGAGGCTGATCTCCGCGACGGCGCCCTCATGCGCTCGAAGAACGGCGAACTGGTCCCGCTGACCGACCATGCAAGCAATTCCGAATTGTCGCAGGCCGAGATGCAGCACTCCGACCTGCGCCGCGCCAAGCTCTCCACCGCGTTCATCATCCAAACCGACCTGCGCGACACGGATCTGCGGGGCGCAGTGTTCATCCGCGCGGATCTCAGCCGGTCCGACCTTAGCGGTTGCAACCTCGAGGGCGCGGACCTGACCGAGGCGAACATGTCCGGCGTCAAACTCGAAGGCGCCATCCTGCGGCACGCCCGCTTTCTCAACACCAACATGTCCCAGGCCTCGCTGCTCGGGGCATTGCTGGATGACGTCGACCTGTCGATGGCCAACCTGGCCGGGGCCGAAATGGTCCAGCGTCTCGACAATCTGGAAAGCGTCTTGGGCCAGCGGCTGCGCGAGCATCGCGAATGGATGCTGTCCAACGGCAGCAAGGGGCGCCGCGGCGACCTGTCCGCTCTCGATCTTACCGGCCAGAATCTGACAAATCTGAACCTGTCCGCCGCCGTTATGAAGCATGCCGTCCTGAAAGACGCCAATCTCTCCGGCACGATCCTCGCCATGGCGGATTTGACCGCGACCGACCTGCGTGACGCCTTGTTGCTAGGGGCCGACCTGCGCGGGGCTTGCCTGGAACGCGCCACACTGACCGGCGCCAATCTGTCCAACCTCGTGGCCTGCCCGATGGAGCTTCGGTCCGGGCACGCCTGGCCCACGAACTTCAGTAAAGCCCGCATGGTGCAGGTCACCGCGGCCGCCGCCGACCTCACCGCAGCGAAGCTGGACAATGCCGATCTGACCCAGGCGAACTTCCAAGGCGCCATCCTGCGGCGAGCCAGTCTGATCGACTCGAAGATGACGTCTGCCGATCTACGGGATGCCGACCTGACCGACGCCGACTTCCGGGGCGCCACCGGCCTGCGGCCCAATCGGCTGTGACAGCGGTCGACCACCAGCCTGGCACACCTGCATCAAACCTTCGAACGCATGCGGGGAATTGGTGGAATGAGGTCGAACGATCCGTCGGTGCACGGCCACCCCGGATCGCGAACCCCGGGGCGACTGGTTTGTTGACGTCACATAATCAGAAAACATTCCTATTGACGCCTTGCAATCATTACGACAACACCCTTATTCCATAACAAGCAACGCTGTGCCCAAGAGCAACCGCGGCTTCGTGCAACAGCCCGCAACCTAAACGCCACATCGATACATGAAGCTTGGCTTGACCTGCATGCCCGGGACGCCACACGCGTCGGCGAACCGGGCAACGCGGCATAACCCGATCAGACGACCGGGCTGGCACCGCCATCCATGTTGATCGCCGTCCCGGTTGTGAACCCGGCATGATCGCTGCACAGGAAGCACGCCATCGCCGCGAACTCCTCGGCCTTGCCCATCCGGCCGACCGGGATGCCGACGCCGGCCTTCGCCACATAGGACTCGAACGGTTCATTGCTGCCTTCGGCCTTATGGCGACGCGCGATCTGGTCCGACACAATCAGTCCGACCAGCATGCCGTTGACCAGAATGCCGTGCGGCGCGCCTTCCGCGGACATGCACCTTCATCAGCGCCATGCCGGCCGCCCGCGAAACCGCCGTCGGCGCCCCGTTGGCCCGCGGCGCCTTTGCCCCGGTGTTCAGCACGTTGATGATCCGTCCCCATTTCCGCGCCTTCATCCCCGGCCAGCACAGCCTCGCCAGCCGGATCGCGGCGAACAGCTTCAGGTCCAGATCCTCCTGCCAGATATCGTCGGTGATCTGGTCCGACGGCATGGCGCGGGACATCCCGGCATTGTTGATCAGGATATCGACCTGGCCGAACGTCTTGATCACCGCCTCGAACGTCTTCGCAATGTCCTCGGCCTTCGACACATCGCACTGAAACGTCGCCACCTTGCCCGAAGCGCCGGCCGACGCTATGGCCTTGGCCTCCGCCAGACCGTCCGGATTGCGCGCCAGGATCGCCACATTGGCGCCCGAGGCCGCGAACTCCTTCGCCATCGCCAGACCCAGACCCTTGCTGGACCCGGTGATAATCGCGGTACGGCCGTCAAGGCGAACTTCCATCGGTTTTCTCCCCACTTTGAAAACCCAGTGTGCGTAAGATGTCGCATCCGTGCAACGCGGGGGTGGTCCCGAGGCCCCGCCAAATGCGCTATCGCTGACCCACCCACGGGAGTTTCGCTGCCCTATGTCGTCGTTCGAATTCGTCTCTGCGCTGCTTCTGCTCGCCGCCATGCTGGGGATCGTCAACCACCGCTACCTGCATCTCCCCCACACCATCGGGGTCATGGCCGGCGCCCTCGTGCTCTCGATCATCATCATCCTCATCGACCGCTCGGTCGACGTCGTGGAGTTGCGCGAGTGGTGGGAGCAACTGGTCGCGTCCACCGATCTGCCGCACGTCTTCCTGGACGGCGTGCTCGCTTTCATGCTGTTCGCCGGCAGCCTGCACGTCGATATGGACAGTCTCCGAGCCCAGAAATGGACCGTGCTGTCGCTCGCGACCCTGGGTGTGCTGCTGGCCACCGCGTTGTATGGTTTCGGCATCTTTTTCGTCTTCGCTGGCGCCGTGCCGCTGGCCTGGTGCTTCGCCCTCGGCGCGCTGCTGGCGCCCACTGATCCCATCGCTGTCGGCGGATTGCTGCGTGACGCCGGCCTGCCGCCTGGTCTGCTGGCGGTCGTGACCGGTGAGAGCCTGTTCAACGACGGTGTCGCCGTCGTCGTCTTCGCCGCCACGGTGCAATGGGCGAACGGCCACGCCCTGCCAGCGAGCGAACTGGCGCTGGAGGTGCTGAAAGAGGCAGGCGGCGGCATCGCGCTGGGCTTCATCACCGGCTACGTGGCCTACCGCGCGCTGCGCCTGATCAACGAACCGGCCCTGGAACTGACCATCACCCTCGCCCTGGTGACCGTTACCTACAGCCTGGCCTCGGCGCTGCACGTGTCCGGCCCGCTGGCTGTCGTCGCCGCCGGATTGCTGACCGGCCATCGCTCCACCCGTTTCGCCATGACCACGGCCTCCCGCGAGCAGGTCCTGATGTTCTGGGGCCTGATCGATGAACTGCTGAACGCCGTCCTGTTCCTGCTGATGGGCTTCGCGCTGCTGTCGGTCGATGTGCACGTCGACGTGCTGGCCGCGGCGGGCGGTGGAATCGTGCTGGCCCTGATCACTCGCCTGGTCAGCGTCGCGGTGCCGACCACGCTGGTGCACCTGCGCCGGTTGCCGAAACTCAGCGGCGTGGCGGTGCTGACATGGGGCGGTCTCCGCGGCGGCATCTCCGTCGCACTGGCCCTCGCGCTGGAGCCATCACCGTATCGCGGCGACCTTCTGGCGGTCTGCTACGCCGTGGTCGTGTTCACGATCCTGGTCCAGGGCCTGTCGATGCCGATGCTGGTGCGGCGGCTCTACCGGCCTACAGCAGTCCAGCGATCACAACCGTGATCAGTCCCAGGGCCAGGTTGACCCCGATCAGCTTGCGGATGCTGTCCATGGTGGATGCCATCCGGTTACGGTCCGTGGTGCGGCGGAACTGCCGGTATGGGCCAAAGAAGATCGCCAGGAACACCGCCGCCATCACCAGGCCCAGGGCCATCATGGCATTTATCTGCCAGGGCGCCGTGGCCATGTCCCAGTGCAGCGCCACCATGACGAACCCGGTGATGAGGATCAGCGGCATGGCGTGCCAGATCACCAGGAAGAACTTCTTGAAAACGCGTGTGTGCAACAGCATCCGTGACGGCGCTTCGATCGCCGCCATGCTCGGCCGCAACACGACGTAGGCGAAGAACATGCCACCCACCCACAGCACCGCGCACAGCAGGTGCAGTGCCTTCAGGCCCGCGTAGAACGTCATCCGATGATCTCCAGCAACTCGGTCAGCAGCGCACGTAGCTCATTCGCCGCGATTGATCGAGGGGCCGTCTCGGTGATCCCCAGCCCATCGGCGAAGGCACTGGCAAAGCCGGTGCGGTTGCCGATCGTCGCCGTCAGCAACGGCTTGCCGTCCTGACGCATCTGCGCGGTCATCGTCTCCCGCAGCTTGCCGGAGGATGGCACCCGGTTCAGCACGATCGTGGCGCGTCGCTTTTCCGCCGCCGCCAGCTTCAGCGTGCCCTCGGCTGCCCAGATGTCGGGCGCGCTGGGCTGCACCGGGATCAGCACCAGGGTGGCGCCGCGAATCGCCAGCCTGGCATCGGTATCGATCTGCGGCGGGCTGTCGACCACCACGATGTCATGGGCTGCCTTCAGGCGGTCCAGCTCGCCGGTCACGCGCCAGCCGGACACGTCAGAGAATGTCAGCTTCGCCACGGTATCGGGTCGGAGCTGGTTCCAGCGCGTCAGGCTATGCTGCGGGTCGATATCCAGCAGCGCCACCTTGCGGGACGGTGCGAGGGCAGCCGCCAGGTTGGCCGCCAGGGTCGTCTTGCCAGTCCCGCCTTTTTGTTGTGCAACCGTTATGACGATCGCCATGCGAGCAAACTCCAGGCCGGTGAAGTGATACAGTTCCAGAACCAGCGATTCGACGCCAGTGTCCGATCAACAAGCAGCCCGGATCGCGATTCGGCGCGTCAATCAGCGATTTCGAACAAGCGGCGACGTATTGCTCTTCTATAATGGTTGATACTAGTGGCCGTTTTCCGATGCCCGCCGCGCTGTGTGGCCAAGTTTCGGCGTTCGCCGCGCCACGCGGTCGATTTTTGATGTTCGCCGCGCCGCGCCGCGCGGCAGGCGTCGAGTCCGGCAGACGGCGGGAAGCCGGCACCCAAACCGCTTTGCCTAGGCTTCGCCCATCGTGACCAGGGCTGGATGCGAAACGTGCTGGCACACGCAGAAGACGCCTCGCTTTTCCCGGGCAGCTTGCTTATCGTGCGTTCATGTGCGTCGCCATGACGGGCACAGGGACAAGCTGGAAAGGCACAATGCCAACCGACCGGCCAACGGGCGAGAGCCCTTACCGCCTGGATACACCGCGTTGCGACCGGGATTGGCAAGCGTATCACGGCATACGCCGCAAGGTGTTCCACCTGCCCCGGCCGGACGAGCCGATCAGTCCGGACTGTCATCCTCTGCTGTTGTTCCTAGAGGACCGGCCCATCGGCGCCATCCAGGTGGATGACCTGCACAACGCCGCCGCGGCCTTGCGTTTGGTGGCAATCGACCCGGCCTTTCAGGGCGGCGGCCATGGCCGGGCGATGCTGGAACGCGCCGAGCGGTTCGTTCGCGAACTAGGGTGCAGCAAGGCAGTTGTCTATGCGACACCGGAGGCTGCGGGATTCTACCAAACCGCCGGCTACGACGAGGAAGACTGGGACGAGGTCTGCATGGGCGGCATCGTGCAGATGTTGAAGAAGTTGGACTGAAAACGTCTCTGGCATGCCGTATACTGCATATACAAAACAAATAGTCTACGACAGTAGACAACGGTCGCTCATTTTGCGGGATCATTTGCGCAGGATTGGATGACACGACCGTCTTTTCTTGTCCTGACCGCTGCATAACAAGGCCTGGTCGGTCCGGTTTGTCTCGGGAGCTGACGTATGTCGGAAAATCGTTGATTTCGCGCAGAATATTGCGCCTCCACTGCCTGGCATGAACTTGTGCGGCGCCGTATGCCAGTTTGACTGTGGTCCGGATGACTGCGTCATGAGACTGACTGTTCCGTTATGACTATATCCGCGCGACTGTAGCGCTGCTGCCGTTTGGTGGCGCCGTTTATGATGCTACACCGATATGCTCGATTCCGATGCATGGGCTAACATCTGCAACCGGCGGCCCGGTATTCGCCTCTACGGCCCCAATTCTTGTCATCGCTGACTGACAGAACGGTGACAATGATACTGACAACAACACTGGACAATACTTCTTTCACTGGGTTCGGCGATGACGAAGGCGTTGTTGCACAAATGCGAAAGGGCGACGGACGTCCCGATCGATCCGCTTGCTATATGCATCGATCTAGAGCGCGATAGGTTCAGGTTGAACCCATCGCGCTCCAACTCTTGTGTCTGAGAGGGCGATTCACGCCCGAGGTTGAAGTCAACCTCAGACGATCGCGCTCTAAGCACACGGTGCGGCCCTGCGATCGGTATAGGCTTGTGTGGGACGGCAAGCGCACAGGCGATCATATGGCGGATCCTGCTCGTTCCGCCGCCGGTCACCCAACCGGCATGCTGCCGATCTATTTCGGTGGCTTTGGCTGGACCGCTTCGAACAGGCATACGGCGTCACTCGAATTAGCGATGCGACGACAGCTCGGGGTCGAAATTGTTGTGAGATGTACTGCTTAAATCAGTCTGCGACCACGCTGCTGGCCCGCGTCGCGACCGCTCTTGGAGGGGCGTCGCGGCCCTCTTGCGATACCTTCGTCAGGGCGTCGTACTGACCGACCAGGTGGCGCTGTAAACCGGTGGCGCCCGCTCCAGCGTCGCCACAACCGCGTCCAGCACGGCGGAATCGGCGGACGTCGGAACCAGGACCGCCGCGAGTTCGACCTGGGTTTCAGTTTCCGACAACGTTTCGATCTCCAGGATCGGATAGCCGACATTGACCAGCGTTTCATCCAGGATGTCGCGGGCCGCGGATACTTTGCGGTGGTCGGTCACGACATGGATCCGGTAGCGTGCCTCGGTGGTGATCAAGTCGATCGGCAGGCGGTTGATGTAGTTTACCAACGGCCGCAACAGCGTATTGCCGGCGACCACGAAGACCGACAGGGCAACCGCTTCAGCCCAAAACGCGGCCCCGGCGAAAGTGCCGACGGCAGCCGAGCACCAGAGGGTCGCGGCGGTGTTGAGGCCGCGGATCTGCGTGCCCTCCTTCAGGATCACCCCGGCGCCGAGGAAGCCAATGCCGGACACGATGTAGGAGATGATCCGGGTCGCCCCGTCTGCCCCCAGCAGGCGGGTGCCAAGATCGGTGAACGCCGCGGCGCCGACCGCCACCAGCACGTTTGTCCGCAGCCCCGCTGTCCGCTGCCGCCATTGCCGCTCGGCACCGATCAGGGTGCCGAGGACAAAGGCAGTCGCAAGACTGGCAAGGCTTTGAACGAATGGGCTGCCGAGCAGCCGGATCAGAAAATCCTGCGCCATCGCGTCTTCCTGAAAAAACGCGATGGCGTTAGCCGAGACGGGTCAGACCCGCAATGGCTCAGGTGGTGGGTTGGGAGGAACCGGAATAGGCGGAGGCGGCTCCTCGACGGGTATGGGCTGGTCCGGATCGGGAACTACAGGTGGATCGCCGGGCGGCACCGGCGGATCCGACAGAACGAAGCTCAGAACTCAATGAGCGTGCGACTGTAGCGGACGGACCGCATCCTGCGCCGTGCGGCCGGCGAGATCGAGCAACCGGCTGGTCGATTCAAAAGCATGATTGATCGCATCGAGGTACAGATCGCGCTGCACCTCGGCAAGTTCAACCATGTTCTTGCAACGCAACAGGTCCTGCGGCTTGTGCACGGCATGTTCCATCGAATGGTCCATCATCTCGAGCCACGCGTGCTGCATCTGCTGCATGCCACGGCCGAAGGTCATCGCGCTGGAGAACAGCGCCTGCACTCGTTCCGCGGAACGCTCAGAGGCTTCACGATAGATATCCATCGCATGTGCGGCGGAGGACATCAGATGCCGGCTGCGGCCAAAGTTGATGTCGGCGACCTGTCCGCCCACGCCCGCTGCTGTCCGCACGCCCATCATCAGCACTTCGCGGCTTTGCTCGGCCGCCTTCGACGACAGATGGGTCGCAGCGTTGGCTGTTTCCGCCACCGTTTCGGTTATGCTCTGACCAACCTGCTTCGCGCGATCAGTCGCATTCTGCGCAACTTGACTGGTCTCGTTGATGGCATCCTTTGTTGTTTTTCCAGCCGCATCGATCGTGGCTTGACTGGACCTGGCCGTTTGGTCCGTAGCCCGCTTTGCTGTGTCAGCAGTTTTGGCTGTTTCAGACATGATTTGTCCTCATGGAGTAGAATATAGGGAGTCCCCAGGATATCGACTGACACCAAGAATAATCCAGGCACGGCCTACGGCTTTACCTCTGGGGTGCGACCACCATAGCCTGATTAAGTTCGAGCACGGGATTCACGGACGCGTTATTCCGGCTCCGTCGGAAAGCGCACGCTCCGTTTCCGGGCCGGTTTCGGGTGTTGCCATTGGAATTGGACGTTCGGCCATCTGACGAAAACCCTCGATCGCACGCCGCAGAGCGACCGATCGTTTGCTTTCCGGTTCCAGAACGAACAGCACCAGCGATCGCCCAGTTATCCCATAAGTTTCACCGGTTTGAAATGATTCATGGGTGCTGTCATCTGGTATATTAGTGTCTAGCAAGCAACGCCACACGTTGCCGCCAACCACTTCGGGCAGTGCAAAGTTCACCATGTCATGGTGGGCGTTCAGCACCAGCAGCGCCGTCGCATCCATAGCCGGACGTTTGATACCGCTCGCCTGCGCGCGCCCGTCCAGCAGCATCCCGAAGCAGCGGGCGTTTTCGTCACCCCAATGCTGGTCTTCGATATCCTGGCCGGAGGGCAGCATCCAGCGGACATCGCGGACATCCAGGTCAGAATTGTATTCGCCGGTCAGGAACCGGCTGCGACGAAGAATTGGGAATGACTGTCGTAAAATGATGACTTTTCTGACAAATTCGGCGAGTTCGACTTCTTTTTCACCGAAATTCCAGTTCAATCCAACTTATTTCATTATCTTGACAATAGGCATTGTTGTTGCCGTCCTGCGTGCGGCCGAATTCATCGCCGGCCAGCACCATCGGCGTGCCCTGCGACAGCAGCAAGCGTCGCCAGCATGTTGCGCTTCTGACGTTCCCGCAGCGCGATGATTTCGGGATCGTCGGTCGGGCCTTCCACGCCGACAATTCCAGGACTGGTTGTCGGAGTGGCCGTCGCGGCCGTCCTCGCCGTTGGCATCGTTGTGCTTCTCGTTGTATGACACGAGGTCATTCAAGGTGAAACCGTCATGGGCGGTGATGAAGTTGACGCTGGCCCAGGCCTTGCGGCCGCGGCGGGCGAAGGAATCTGCTGATGCCGACAGGCGAGTTGCCATTTCGGCCTGCTTGCCGGGATCGCCTTTCCAGTATGCGCGCACGGTATCGCGAAACTTGTCGTTCCACTCGGCCCAGCCCGGCGGAAAGCCGCCCACCTGATAGCCGCCGGGCCCGATATCCCACGGTTCGGCGATCAGCTTCGTCGATGAGCAATACGTCTGTTCAGCGGTGCGGC
>CAWBPF010000012.1:0-25118 GCA_963790515.1 uncultured Alphaproteobacteria bacterium
CCGGCTCGCGGCCCAGATCGATGCCGGCAAACCGACGCATCGATGCCAACTCATAAAGGGCCTCTTCAGCACCCGGGTCCGACAGATTGAACCATTGCTGCAGGCAGTAGATCCGCAGCATCCGCTCCGACCCAACCGGCGGCCGCCCGTTGCCGGCCTTCGGATAGACCGGCTCAATCAGCGCGCAAAGCTCTCGCCATGGCACCACTTGCTCCATCTCCGCCAGAAAAGCCGCACGACGTGTCGTCTTGCCGTAACGCTCGAAGCCCGCACTCGCCAGCGTCGCCTGTCGCATATTCGTCTGCCCTCCCAGCCACCACGAGCGCTACACGTTGCTCCGTGATCAGGTCGAGGAAGGACTTATTCAGAGGTGCCCTAGATGCCGATTGCGGCGCTTGGCACTATACTCGGGCTACGTCTGTTCTGTCGCGCAACGGAGTGACAGTTCAAGGTCGCGGTATCGGCGATGTTGGTCGCCTCGGGCATGGCGCTGATCCTTTGAAGGCGGTCAACATGGCGGACTCGCAAAGCCATGCCAGTCATATGAACTGCGTTTGGCTAGAGCTTGGTCGTGCGCGGGCCTTCGTGCGCGGTCGGCCGGGAGAAGTGGTGCGAGCTCATGTGGTCTTCTCACTACGCGATAACCGCCTTCCCACTCATTGACAGCTGGTCCAGTTCGTCCAACCCTGTCGGCATGTCAAAACGCACCGTTCCCCCGTCCAAGCAGCCGCCCACCGCGATGACGGTGCGACGCGCCAACGAGGTCGAGCGGCCCCTGACGCTGAGGGCGGCGCGATCGTTGGCCCGCTCGCAGGTCTACCAGTCGGCGGCCGACGCGCCGTCGACGCTGCGCGCCTACAAGGCGGACCTCGGCAACTTCAAGGCCTGGTGCCTCGAGGGAAGCTCGACCCGATGCCGTCAACTCCTTCGCCGGCTCCGCCTCGGCAGCCAACTCCCCGGCCACCGTGTTCGACAATCCAGCGGGCATGACGCAATTACCGGGCCTGCAAATTCAACTCGGGGGCAGTGTCATAGTCCCATCATTCACTTTTCATGGCACGTCTACAAACGCGTTCGGGCGTCCGAACAGCGGTTTCGACAATCGGAATGGCGGCAACGCGGCATTCGTCCCTAACGGGTTCGTTACCTACAAAGTCCCCCCCGAGCTATCAGTCGGTCTGGCGCTCACTACCCCGTTCGGCCTCACCACGACCTATGGATCCAACTTGACCGGCCGATACCAAGCCGACAAGACCGACCTCAGGACGCTCAACATCAATCCCGCCAACGCCTACCAGGTCACCGGGTGGCTTTCGCTCGGCGTCGGCATCTCCGCCCAATACGCCCGGGCGGAGTTTTCCAGCTTTCTAAACGGCCCCGCGCTGGGCTTCCAGGCGACGGGCCGCTTGCTTCCATTGTCAGACGGGTATTCTCGCCTACTCGGGGATGACTGGTCGTTCGGCTACAATTTTGGCGCGCTGATGCAGCCAGCCGAGCGGACCAACATCGGTCTCGTCTACCGGTCCCAAGTCCAGCATGATTTCAGCGGAACCGCCGATTTCATCGTCCCCGCTCCACTCAATCTCAGTAGCCGCTTTCGCAACTCCGGGGCTAATGCAAAGCTGGTCCTGCCCGATACGGCCACCGTCAGCCTGACGCAGGGAATCGACGCCGCCTGGACTCTATGTCGAGGCGACCTGGACCAATTGGTCGCGGTTCCAGAACCTCAACGCCTTTCGAGACGACGGCACATTGCTGAGCTCCACGCCGCAACACTATAAGGACGGTTACTTCGTCGCCCTCGGTGCAAGCTACCGGATGGTTGACGGCCTTACGCTCCGTGCAGGCACCGCCTTCGACCGGAGCCCTGTGTCAAACACCTACCGCACGGCCCGCGTGCCGGACCAGGATCGCTTCTGGCTGGCGCTCGGCGCAAGTTATCAGGTGCTGTCCAACGCGACCCTCGACGTCGGCTACGCCCATATCTCTGTGAAAAACAGCAGCATCAATGAAGTCTCGCCTACGGGCGACGTGCTCTCGGGCCACTACACCAATGCCATCGACATCGTGTCAGTCGGCATGCGCCTGCAGTTCTGACCGTGAGGAAGGGGCCGCGCCCCTCGCTAAATCACTGTCCGCCTAACGTGAATTGGCACGTGCCGGTGCCGGTCGCCCCCTGTATACCTTGATTGTCCAGCCGGGCCAGCGCTACGGCGCCCGCCCGGCGTTCGACTTCCTCGACCGCCGGGCACTTTGAGCCGGGTCAACGAGCGGACTGCCGGCAACGTCCGTGATAGAAGTCTCTGGCGGCGGGAATAGACCGGTCGCGCCTCGCGGGCATCTACGAAATTTCGACTGAGTATTTCCTCGACCGCCTTAACCAGCGAAGGTCTACGCTCATGAAGCGCCGCACCCTTATCGCCACAGCAGCTGCCATGGCACTGGCTCGCCCCGCTCGCGCCCAAGGCTCATCGCGTGTGCTCCGCTTCGTCCCCCAGGCCGATCTCGCCAATCCCGATCCTGTCTGGTCCACCACAGTCATTGCAGCCGAGCATGCATACCTAATCTGGGACAAACTGTATGATCTCGACGAGGGCCTGATCCCGCAGATGCAGATGGTCGGTGCGCAGGATGTATCCGCCGACGGGCTGACCTGGAAGCTGACGCTGCGCGAGGACCTCCTTTGGCATGACGGCGGAAACGTCCGCGCTCAGGACTGTATTCCGTCGATCCTGCGGTCGGCGCGGCGCACGCCCGTCGTCGAGAGCCTCATGTCGGCGACCGAAGAGCTCAAGGCGCTCGACGACAAGACGCTGCAGTTCCGCCTCAAGAAGCCCTACGCGCTGCTGCCGTTTTCACTCACGGGTGTGTTCATCATGCCCGAACGCATCGCGAAGACCGACGCGTTCACCATGATCAGCGAATTCGTCGGCAGCGGTCCGTTCAAATTCGTGGCCTCGGAATGGAAAGCTGGGGCCAGCGCAGTTTATCTCCGCAACGAGAGCTATGTCCCGCGCGCGGAGCCGGTCAGCATGTGGTCCGGCGGCAAGGTGGCCAATTTCGATCGCGTGGAGTGGCTTACCATCCCCGATCCGGCCACGGCTGCGGCGGCGTTGCAGCGCGGCGAGGTTGACTGGGTGGAGACACCGCTTATCGACTTGGTGCCGAGTTTGTCGAAGTCGCCTGGCGTGGTCGTCAATTCGTTCGACAAGCTGGGCAACTGGATGATGTTGGCGTTCAATCACTACCAGCCGCCGTTCGACAACGTAAGGCTCCGCCGCGCCGTTCTGGCCGCGGTTAACCAACAGGACTTCGTCGACGCGGTGGTGGGTGACCAGAAGAACCTCGGGCGTGTCGGTGTAGGATTTTTCCCGCCCGCGTCGCCCTATGCCAGCAGCGCCGGGCTCGAAGCGATCACCAGCCCGCGCAACCTTGATGCCGCCAGGAAGATGGTTGCCGAGAGTGGATACAAGGGCGAGCCCATCATCCTGATGTCCCCCTCCGATCAGCCCTCGATCCAGCAAGCCGCTCAGGTGGCGGCCGCGTTGATGAAGTCGCTCGTGCTCAACGTGCAGTACACCAGCCTCGACTGGGCGACGATGCTGCAGCGCCGCAACTCCAAGGAAGCGCCGGACAACGGCGGCTGGTCCTGCTACTGCACCTCCTGGGTGGGTCTGTCGGTGGCCAGCCCCGCGACCCATCTGCCGTTGCGCGGCGACGGCTTCAAATCCAACGCCTGGTGGCGGCCGATGAACGAGCGCATGGAGAAGCTGCGCAACGACTGGTTCGACGCGGCGGATCTCGCGGGCCAGAAGAAGATTTGCGAGGACATCCAACGTATGGCCTTTGATGAGGTGCCTGAAATCCCTCTCGGCCTTACCTTCCAGCCGACCGCGTTCCGCAACACCCTCTCGGGCTTCGCCCGCACGCCCTACCCGGCCTTCTGGGGCGTCAGAAAGTCCTGACCGGTGTAATTCATGACCGTTAAATCAAAGAAACCGCGCCAGCCACGAGCTCACCTCGCGCCAGAACACGCGGGCATTCTCGCCGTAGCTGATCATGTGGCCCTCATCTGGGAACACGACGAAGCGGCTCGGGACATTAAGCCGCTGCAACAGCTTGAAATTTGCGAGTCCCTCGCCGAGCGGTACACGGAAATCGCGCTCGCCATGCGTCACCAGCGTCGGCGTTGCGAAGTTTCGGGCGTAGCGCATCGGACTCTGGTCCATCCACTGACCGCCCGACTCCCAGATCGGGCCGCCCATGCGCGTCTCCCGGTCCAGGCCGCCATCGTTGGTGCCGTATTGTGACTCGTTGTTGAACGGACCGACATGCGCGACCAGGCATTTGAACCGGCTGGTGTGGCCGTTCAGCCAGTTGACGAAGTAGCCGCCATAGCTGCCACCCACCGCCGCCTGCCTATTGGCATCGACATAGGGGTAGCGGCGCATGGCTTCATCAAGGGCGTCGATGATTTCCTGCGCCGGGCCGCGCAGCACGTCCGTCTCAACATCGGTGGCGAAGCGTTCGCCGAAGCCGATCGAGCCGGTGTAGTTGGTGACCAGCACGACATAGCCAGGCGTGGCCAGCAGATGCGGGTGGAACCAAAAGGCGGAGTAGGTGAAGGCGTCGGTGCTCATCGACGCCGGTCCGCCATGAATGAGAGTGACGATCGGGTATTTGCGCGCCGGATCGAAGCCAGCTGGGCGGAACAGCATATTGTGAATGGACTTGCCGTTGCTTGCGGTGAAGCGGAAGTGAATCGGCGCCGGCGCATCGATCTGCGCCAGCCGATCCGCGTTGAAGCGGGTCAGCGGGATGGGCGGGGTGCCCAGGCGGAATAGTTCCGGCGGCTGCATGGCGGTTTCGTGCAGCGCCACCAAGCCACCGGCCACCGGGGTCAAGGCGCGCCAGGCGCCGCTTTGGGTATCGATCACCGGCTCGGGCATGCCGCCTGAGATTGACATGCGGAACACCCGCTGCAGGCCGTCATCGGCGGCGTCCAGATAGATGCTCTGGCCGTCCGGCGACAGGGCGTATCCCTCGATCACCCGATCCCATTGGCCGGTCACCACCGTGGCCCCCGAGGGCGACGGCCAGGAGAGCCGGGCGAGGCGAGTGGAAACGTAATCTGTCGCCCAGCGCTTGCGGATGGCGTAGAGCGCGTTGCCGGCACGGGTGAATTGCGGCTCGGAATGGCTCTCTCCCGCGTCGGTCAGCGCCACCGGCTCGCCGCCGGTCGTCGAAATTTGGAACAGGCTGGTGAAGACTTCGGTGTGCATCATCGCATCGGCATTGACCTGGGCGGCGAACACCACGGATTGGCCGTCGGGTGACCACTGTGCCTGCAGGGTCTCGATGGTGTCGCGCTCGGTAGCGCGGAAGATGCCCCGGAAGCCGGGCGACTCGGCGAAGCTGGTGCCCTGCAGCAGGTCCAGCGGAATGGCCCCGTCGTGGAGCTCGATGATGAAGGGGTGTGGGCGGTGCTCGTCCAGCCAGCGGTTCCAGAAGCGCACGGGCATCGCGTCGTAGATGCGCGGCGTGGAGACGGGACCGACTTCGGGCGGCGGCGCGCGGGTGGCTTCGAACAACAGGGCGCTGCCGTCCGGCCGCCATTTCGGGGCGCGTGCACCGGTTGGCTGACTGGTGATCCTTCGAGCGTCGCCGCCAGCGGCTGAAATGACGCAGATCTGGGGAGCGGAGTCCTGTGCGGTCTTGGTGACGAAGGCCACTTGGCTGCCGTCGGGAGACCAAGCCGGGGCCGCCTTAAGGCCATGCCCGCTGGTCACGCAACGCGGTGCGGCGCTGCCATCTGCGGCGACGATCCAGATGTCCCCGCTTTCCTGCATGGGATCATAGGCCGGCACGCTGACGGGCACGGCCAGCCAGCGTCCGTCGGGGCTGGCGACCGGGGTCCCGACGCGCCGCATCAGCCAGATGTCTTCCTGAGTGATGGGCCGTTTTGTCAGAGCTTGGGTGGCAGCAGGAACGCTCGAATGGTCCGTCATGTCACTCTCTCGCACTGGCTGCAGCAGCGTAACTGGAGGTGGGGCGCCTGTCATGATGCGAGGTATTCGCCCGGACGGTGATCAGATCCGACCTGGCTCAACACGCGACAACCGACCTTCCCATGTGCTACCCCTGTCCCGATAGGTGGTCCTAGCATATCGGAAGAGGTATCGCTGCCCGAGGTGCTGACCAAAGCAGCAAATTTGCTTCGGAGTGGTGTTGGCGGTGAACCAGCCGACGGTGTCGCCCGCCTCGCGGCGAACTGCGCCTCGTTGAGGCTCATCTGGCGATGCTTGCCGCCGCCCCGTCGTGAGCGGGTGGACTCGAACAATCCAGCGTTGCTCGTCGGAATGGCCAACCTCGCCGAGGCCCCTGATATCGGGGCCTTGCGGCGTGATAACACTAGCATGCCTGGCACCGACGCCCGGCCAATGACCGGACTGAGTTGCCCGCCTGCCTCTCTGCTCCCTGATCCGACTTATTCGAATGCCCGTGAGCCAGGGCAGGGCAGGGTTTCGTTGCCACCCGGCTTCAAAGAAGTGTACCAGCCGGCCTAGTCGTCCTTGCTGACCTTTGGGGCAGGCACGGCGGAGCCAGCGCGATTGAGGGCGCCGGATTGTCTTAGCGGAACTGTAGCCCAGCCTGGCCTATGCCTCGAAGCGGCCGGCGCGGCGTCGCTTTCAAGCGGACTTAAACCGTCTTGCAACTAATTGATGGCGTCCGCAGGCAACCTGACGATGAGTTTGCAAACGGAACGGACGGGTCAACTCGAATGCCTCCACCATTAAGGACGCGAGGCGGCATCGGTCAGGCTGCCGAAATTCATCGCACCGAGACAGCGCGGACTGACCTGATGTCCTCTACGGCCAAGCGCGCGCGATATTCATTTGATGTGCCTTGTGCTGTGTGGCCATCAGCGGATCATGCCGCGTCGCCGCATGAACTGCGTCGCCTTGTCCTGCAGGTCAGTCGCCGCCTGGTCCGGCGTCTTGGTGCCGGCGCAGGCGGCGTTGGCGGCGTCTGCCATCATCACCATCACCTGCTCCAACTCTTTCATCGGGATATAGCCGAACGTGTCGCCGACCATCGCGCGATGCACCGCCGGATAGAACGGGTAGCGGGCCACGAGATCGGGGTCCGTCAAGGCGGAGATGCGCGGCGATGTGGTACCCATCGCCGCATTGCGCCGGGTCACCGCCTGCGAGGTCAGCCAGGCAACGTAGAGCCGAGCCGCCTCGGGATTCCGGGCCTTGGCGTTCACGCCGATCGAAGTGCCACCCAGCAACGCGCCACCCGGAGGCGGCGCCATGTTGAAGTGGCCCGCCACCGCAGCCTTCGCCGGATCGCCCAGGGAGGACAGGCCCCCGGCCCACATCACCGCTTGAGCAGACTTCCCGGACCCGAAGCTGTTGAGGACCTCGGCATAGTCCCAGGTCAGGTTTCCGGATGGACTGATCGGCTGCAGTTGCTCGACCATGAACTTCATCGTCTTCAGGCCGGCTTCGTCGTTCAGCGCCGGCTTGCCGTCGGTGGCAAAGTAGCGGCCTCCAAAGGCGTGGTACAACAGCGTCCAGATAACGTAGCATTGCGGGGTCTTGCCGGCCGGCAGGGCATAGCCGAACTGGCCGCCACCGGTGAGACGCCTGCCGCGCTCCGCAACCTCTTCCCAGCTGACAGGCGGCTTTTCGGGATCAATGCCTTTGGCGGCAAAGAGGTCGCGGTTCCATAGCAGGAAGGCGATGTCGCCGAGTGCCGGCAGGCCGATCAGCTTGTTATCGATCTTGCCGTAGACATTGAGGATGTTGGGTGGATAATCCTCCAGCGCCAATGACGGCGCGCCAGGCACGTCGCGGTTCAGCGTCGACAGGTCGGCAAAGAATGGTGCGAATTCCTGCTTCCATTGATAAAGCAGCAGCGCCACGTCGAACGCGTTGGTGCCACTCGTCATGTCAAGCATCATCTTGCTGTAGTGATCGCTCGGCGGAATGCGCGTGATCTCCAGCTTGATGCCGGTTACTTCGGAAAACTCCTGGCTCAATCTCGTGGTGGCGTCGAAAGCGGGGCTTGCCCGGGACAGGATGCTCAACGTGCTGCCGGCATAGCGGCGTGGCAGATCCTCGGCGCCTGAGGGGAAGGCCGGGAAACCCGCGAGTGCCACCGTGCTGCCGATGGCGAAGCCGCGGCGACCTAGTCGTATCATGTGCGGCCTCCTTAGCCGTGCTTCGCAAGATACTCGCCGATCGCCTGGAAGGCCTTGCGGAAGGTGCCGTTCTGCACCTGGTCGACGATCCGATCGTGATCCGCCGGTGCGATCTCAAACTCCGCCCACCAATCGATGAAGCTGCGATTGCCCTCGGTCACCGGCAGCAGCCGGTAGCCAGCAACGTAGCCGGTTACCGGCAGCGGACTTTCCAGGATGCAGTAGATGCACTCATGGTCGCGGTCCGAGAGCGACAGCAACTGCTCCCGCAAGTGTCCGCCATCGGCAAGATGGAAATTACGCACGCAGCCGACGGCGTCACTGGGCAATCCGCCCTCGATCATGCTGTCGCGGATGAACGGATGCCAATTCGGCATGCCGTTGAAATCGCGGATCAGTCCCCAGACCTTCTCGATCGGCGCGTCGATGATGTCGCTGACGTAAATCCGAACCATGGCTTCCTACCCCTTGACCGAGCCCATTGTCAGGCCGCGTACCAGATATCTTTGCATCGCCACCGCGAACACCACCACCGGCGTCGAGATCATCAGCGCCGCCGCACCGATAGCGCCCCACTGCACGCCGTACTCATTGCGGAATCCGATCACCGACAGCGGCGCGGTGGCGGCGTGAGACTGTGTCAGCGCCAACGCGAATAGGAATTCGTTCCAAGCCGCGATGAAGACGAAAACCCCCGTTGCCACCAGCCCGCCGGCGAGCAGCGGCAGCATCATGCTGCGGAAGACCCGGAACTCCGTGCAGCCATCGATGATCGCCGCCTCGCGCACCTCCGCCGGCACCTCCCGGAAAAAGCCTCGCAGCAGCCAGATCGCGAACGGGAGGTTGAAGGCAGTGTAGATCACGATCAGCACGAAGCGGGTGTCCAGCAATCCAGCATGCGAGGCGGTGAGATAGATCGGGATCAAAATGGCGATGCCCGGGATCATCCGCGCCACCAGGATCGCCGCGAGGAAGAACCGGCCGCGCATCCGCAACTGGGTGAGCGCGTAGGCCGCCGGAGAGGCAATCGCCACCACCAGCAGCGTTGCCGGAACCGCCACCAACACGCTGTTCATCATGTAGTTCTGGAACCCGACGGTGCCGAAGATGCTCTCGAACCCGTCCAGCGTTGGTGTGAACCAGAAGCGCAGGGCCAGGGTATCGACAGGCCGTCGGAAGCCGGTCATCACCATCCAGATATACGGAAACAGGTAGATCGGGGCGATTAAGCACCACATTGCGGTCAGCGCCAGCTTGATCCCCTGGCGGCGGTTGATGCGCCTGGTGTGGATCATCGGTCGACTGACGCCGTCTTGAACAGATGTCGCAGCAGCGGAAAGCTGACCGTGAGCACCACCGCGACGAAAATCCAGGCAATCGCCGCGGTGCGCCCGATGTCGAAGGCGGAAAAGCCGGTCTTGTAGGTGTAGATCGTCATCGTCGTGGTGCGGTCGCCCGGGCCGCCGCCGGTCAGCAGCCAGATCTTGTCGAAATCGCCCATCGCCGCAATGCAGCGGAACGATGCGGCGATCAGCATGTAGGGGAGCAGGTGCGGCAGCAGGATGTAGCGGAACATCTGCCAGCGCGACGTGCCGTCCACCCGCGCCGCGTCGATCAGGCTCTCGTCGATGGAGTGCAGGCCTGCAAGGATCACCAGCATGAAGAACGGCGTGGTTTGCCACACGTCCATCACCACCATCGACGGCAACGCCATGTCCAGGCTGAGCCACGACACCTTGGGCAGACCGATGGCCTGCAAGGCATGATTGAATACGCCGTCTTCCTCTTCGTAGAGCAGCTTCCAGAAGATGCCGATCACCGAAGGGGTGATGACCATCGGAATCATCATCGCCGCCCGGAAAAACCCACGCCAGAAGAAGTTAAGGTTAAGCAACAATGCCAGGATCGTGCCGAGTACCAGGCCGCAGGCGATCGAGGCCGCGGCGTAGGTGACGGTCACGCGGACGGCGGCCCAGAACTCGGTGCTGTGCAGCACCTCGGCATAGTTCTCCCAGCCCGCGGGGTCGTCCTCGCTGCCCGGCATCACCAGCACCCAATGGGTGAAGCTGGCCTGCAGTGCGTAGAGCATCGGGCCGAGATAGATGCCCACCAGCACCAGCGCCGCCGGCATGATGAACCAGATGGCCGGACGGCCCGCCAGCGGACGCATCCGCCGGCGGGCCACGCGCGCAGGAAGTGCCAGATCGGTCACGCCATCAGCCACGCAGGTATCCGCGGCGCTTCATGAAGGCGGTCACCTTGTCCTGCAGGTCGGCGGCGGCCTGCTCGGGTGGCTTGGTCCGTGCGCACGCGGCGTTGACCTCGTCGTAGATCATGATGTTGACCTGCTCGGCCTCCTTGATCGGCGCGTAGGTGGCGACCCGGCCGGACATGCCCTTGAGCACCGCCGGAAGCACCGGATACCGTGCCACCACGGCGGGGTCGTTGAAGGCGGAGATGCGGCAGGGGGTGCCGGTGACCAGCGCGGTCTGGCGGGAGATTTCCTGCGAGGTCATCCAGCCGACGAACAGCTTGGCGGCATCGCGGTTGCGGCTGCCGTTGTTGACGGTGATCCCCCACCCGCCGAGCAATACCGCTTCCGGCGTCGCCGACCAGCCGATCTCGCCGGCGACGGCGGATTTGTTCGGGTCGAACAACGTGCTGAAGCCGCCGGTCCACATGTAGCCTTGTGCCGATTGCCCGGTGGAAAGGCCGTTCAGCATTTCGGGAAAATCCCACGTCAGGATGCCCGGTGGGCTGACGGCGCCGAGCCGGTCCATCATGAAGCGCATCGCGCGCACCGAGGGCTCGGTGTTGAGCGACGGCCGGCCGGCGGCGTCCAGGTATTGACCGCCGAAACCATGGAACAGGGTGATCCAGACGCAGGCCGTCTGGATGCTTTTCCCGGCAGGCATGTTGAATCCGTACTGCTTGCCGTGGGTCAGTTTCTGGCCGTTGCGATACACCGTCTCCCAATCGGGCGGCGTTGCTTCGGAATCGAGCCCGGCCTCGCGCATCAGCTTCTTGTTCCACACCAGCATCGAGGCATCACCGACGATCGGCACCGCGATGTATTTCCCTTCGTAGCGCGCATAGGCATCAAGAGCGCGCTCGGGGTAATCGTCCCAGGCGAGGGGTGGGACGCCCTTCACCTCCTGGTCGATATGGGTGAGGTCGGCGACGTAAGGCGCGACCTCGCTCTTCCATTGGTAGGCGGTGAGGTACACGTCGAAGGCGTTGGTCTTGGTGCTGAGATCCAGCATCAGCTTTTGGTAGCGGTCCGCCTGCAGCAGCGGCTGGAATTCCAGGTGAACGCCTGTCGCTTCGGTGAAACGGTCGCAGAATTTCGCGAGGTCGAGATAGCTCGGCGTGTTGCCCCAGGTGATGCGAAGCGTCGCCCCGGCATAGGTCCTGGGCAGGTTGCGGGTGACATCGGCAGCGGCGGCCTGGGCCATCGCCTGCCGCAGGGGGCTGCCGAGCAACGCGGCGGATGCCCCCGCGAGGGCGAGGCTTCGACGTGAAATTCCTGGCATGTTGTCTCCTCCGGTTGATGCCGCCGATTTTGCTGGCGGACGTTGTTTTGCAGTTAATCCGCACGCTTTGAGCTTCTCAACGCACGCGCCGGTGACTTCGGGTAATTCTGGGAAACACCCCGCCCTCCGGCAGAAACCAAGAGGCCGAGCGCCACCATCTTGTTGTAGAGGGTCTTGCGCGAGACGCCGAGGAAACGCGCTGTCTGGGCGCGGCGGAAGCGGTTACGCCGAAGCCCGTCAAGGATCCATTCCCGTTCATTGGCGAACCCGCTGCGGGCATCGCGTTGCGTAGGATGCAAGGGCGGCAGGTGTATTGCCTGGATGGGGGCGACCCCTGCCGCTAACAAGCCGCGCTGCAGCACGCCGCCGAGTTCCCGGGTATTTCCCGGCCAGTCATGACCGAGCAGGATGCGATATGCGGCGGGGTCGAGTTCGGCCGGTGGCTTGCCCACGGTCAGCCCATCCAGGATGTGCAAGATGATTTGCGGCAGATCATCGAGATGTTCACGCAAAGGCGCCAGGTCGATCCGGATGCCGCCGAGCACATCGAGCAGCCGGGCATCGAACCGATCGGGTTCCCGAACCGGATCGATTCTGGTGACGGCAACCAGACGGACATCCAGCGGCAGGTATTCGTCCCCGCCGGAACGGCGAAAGCCGCCGCTCTCGATCGCCGCGCAAAGCCGTCGCTGGGTGCCTGGATCAAGCTCACCTAGGTCATCCAGGACCAGGGTCGATTCGCGCGCCAGTTCCAGCCAGCCGAGACGGCGGCGGATGACGCCCGGGGAGGCGTTCGGTTCGCATCCGAACAGCTCGATGTCCATTCGATCCTGTCCAGCGGCGCAGGTCAACCAGGTGAGGCGCCGGGCCTTGCGGCGGCCGCCGGCGTGCAGCGCGCGGGCGAGGTCGCGCCGGCCGGTGCCGGCTTCTCCGACAATCAACGTGGGCAGGTCGGTGGCCAACGCCTGTTCGAACGCGGCCCGTGGCTGGACCACGGTGACCGCACTGCCGACCAGGCCGAGCGGCGTTCGCAGCGGGTCCAGCTGCCGTTCCAGTCGGGTGACCCGCCGGCGCAGCGCACCCATGGTCTTGAACGCCGCCGTGACCAGTTCGATTGCGGTTTCCAACGGTACCCGATCGATGGTGGAACCGCCGATGTAGCCATCCGCCTGGGCGGCGCGGCAGACCTCGTCCATCTGTTCAGGCCGCACGATCGGGCCGCCCTCGACCACGCAGATCGAGGTGGGCGCCACTTTGCGGACCGTGCGAATCATCCGTCCGGCAACATCGGCCGCCTCCTCGATCGGCATCCGCGTGGCGACGCCGAGCGCGCCGCCGGTGTTCCAGCCGAGATCGATGTTGACAATGTCCACGCCCGCCGACGCCATTTCGCGGGCCTCCTGGCGGGTATGGACATATGCTAGGGTCGCCAGCCCTGCCGCGCGCGCACGCTGCAACAGCGCCACCTCACGCGCCATGCCGTATCCGGTGGCTTCGAGGAAGCGGCGGTATTGGCCGTCGATCAAGGCCACCGTGGGAAAGTTGGTGACGCCTTCGAACCCCGCGTCGCGCACGCCAGCGAGAAGCGCATCCATATCGAGATGCGGATCGAAGGCCGCCAATCCGACGAAGATCGGCAGCTTCGTGCGTGGCCTGATCTCCGCCTTGGCGAATTCCATCACGAATCTGTTGGTGTCGCGCAAGGCCAGGAGCGAGGCCACGGAAGGTTCGCCCATGCTGCGCAGCCGCCCGGCGTTCAGCGCCAGAAGGAAGTCCGCCCCACCCCGTGCCGCCGCCTGCGCAGCCATGCCGGTGCCGATCGCGGCTGCCACCAGGAAAGTGCCGCTGCGGGATCGGGCTTCCCGCAGCGTCCGCCTCACGGTTTCGGCTGCTGTCGCCACCGCTCAACCGAAGCCGGCGATGTAGTCCTGCAGCTTGATGAGGCTATTGCTGCGGGCGGATTTCGATTGAGCCAAACACCAGGGCGGAGGCCTGGACGTTCGCTTCGACCGCCGTTTCCATCTCGGCGCCGCCGTCGCGCCACTGGGTGAATTTCTCGATCAGCCAGTTGTTGATCCATTTCGGCTGCACCAGCAGCGGCACTTTCTGGCCGGTTCCTTCGCGGTGCTTCTGGCGGGGCAGGTTCTGGCGTGTGAACACCTCGATCTCGCGATGATTGAGGATCGCCGTGCCGAACTCGCAATCGACGCGGATGTATTCCTGATACCAGTCGTTCAAGCCCACCGCAGTGCTGCTGGAACCCTCGTAGACTGCGCGAACGCCGTTGTCGAACACCATGGTGACGACGCCATCGGTGTCGCCGGCATACTCGGCCCAGTCGGGCTTCCAGGTCGATGCGAACAGCGTTTCGCATCGCGCGCCGGCCAGGTCGGCGACGATGTCGAGATGATGGATCGCGCCCTCGATCAACATCGGGTCCTTCATGGTATGGCGGAACAACGCCCCCCAGGCCATGTGTTGGCGCATATCAGACTGATAGCGGCAAGAGATGTTGTTGACCCGACCGAGCTTGCCAGAGCGGACGATCTGCCGAAGAGTCGTCTTGTCTTGGTCAAAGCGGTGGCTCATCGTCACCGCCATCTTCCGGCCAGCCGCCTTCACTTTGCGGGCGATGCGGATCGACGCTTCCATGGTGTCGGCGATCGGTTTCTCACTGAGCACGTCGACACCATGGGCGATTGCAATGTCGACGACCTGCTCGTGATAGTTCGGCGGCACCACGATGGTACAGAAATCGGGCTTGAGCGCCGCGAAGGCGGCGTGTGGGTCGGTGTAGCAGGCTGTTTCAGGCAGTCCGAGAACGCCCCGGCCGTAGGCAAGCGCCTTTGGATCGACGTCGACGAGTCCGATCACTTCGATTGTTCCATCGTCGATGTTGCTGCGCAGGAATTCGCGACACCAGCGCTTCCCGAAGCTGCCGACACCGACATGGATGATTTTTTGCACCATCAGACGCGCCCCGGCATCGGCTGCGCAGGGCCGTGTGTATGGTTCCACAGATGGCCGGTGCGCTTGCGGCCATACAGCGTGGTTTCGAAGAACACCGCCTTC
The DNA here is from genome assembly GCA_963790515.1 of uncultured Alphaproteobacteria bacterium. Taxonomy (GTDB): domain Bacteria; phylum Pseudomonadota; class Alphaproteobacteria; order Acetobacterales; family Acetobacteraceae; genus Rhodopila. The sequence continues at coordinate 14,815 of CAWBPF010000012.1, forward strand.
ACATCGCTCTCGATCAGCGGGAAGTCATGCGGATGGCCGGTGCCGATGCACAGGCAGTCACCGATCTCGACATGGGCGTGGCGATCGTCGACGACCACCTCGCCGGCGCCTTCCAAGATGATCCAGTATTCATCGCAATCATGGTAGTGGCGGTCGATGCTTGTGTGTTTCGGGTAGTTCACCGGGTCGCCCTTGTTCGAATCGTCCGAGCGGCGGACGCGAAAGATGCCGCAGCCGGAGATGTCGTCGCCCCAGGCGCCGACGAGGCGAACGAATTGGGCCTGGTCGGCATGGCCGGACATGGTCCATTCGCCGGCGCCGGTGTCGATGTCGACGAATTGCCCCTCCTTGAGCAACAGGGTTTTATTGCCGCGGCGAAGCTGGCAGGTTCCGAACGTGCCGATCAGCCGCTCACTTTGGGTGGCGGGTTTCCGCGCGACGACGTCGTCGCGCGCCAGCGGAAAGATTTCGAACTCCTGCAGCTCACACCAGGCGGGCGGCTTTTGGTTGCTGCGGAACACGGTCATGCGCGGACTTCCTTCGGTTTGGCTAGCTTGGAATCAACGGGTTTGCGGGTGAGCGCGCGGAATTGCCGGGTGCGTTCGGTCATTGCGGTCTCCACTGGCAATCGCTCCATCGAGCTGGCGCCGTAGAAGCCGTCGCAGTGCTCGCAGGCATCGAGGATAAATTGGGCATCCTCCGGCGTAGCGATCGGGCCGCCATGGCACAGCACGATCACCTCCGGCCGAAGGCGCTTCGCGGCAACCGCCCAGGCATCGATCAAGGCCGGGCATTCCGCCAGGGTGAGTGCCGTTTGCGCGCCGATCGACCCGCCCGTGGTCAGGCCCATATGCGCAATGATGATGTCAGCGCCGGCATCGGCCATCGCACCGGCATCGGCGGCGTTGAAAACATAGGGCGTCGTGAGCATGTCGAGCGATGCGGCGATTCGGATCATTTCGACCTCCAGCCCGTAGCTCATGCCGGTTTCTTCCAAGTTCTGGCGGAAGATTCCATCGATGAGGCCGACCGTCGGGAAGTTCTGGATGCCGGAGATGCCCATCGCCTTCAGTTCACTCAGGAAATGCTCGGTGAGCATGAAGGGATCTGTGCCGTTGACGCCAGCGATCACTGGCGTGCGCCGCACCATCGGCAGCACTTCGCGCGCCATCTGCAGCACGATGTCGTTGGCGTTGCCGTAGGCGAGCAGCCCGGACAGCGAGCCACGCCCGGCCATGCGGTAGCGGCCGGAATTGTAGAGGATGATGAGGTCGATGCCACCCTCCTCCTCGCATTTCGCGGACAGGCCAATGCCGGCGCCGCCGCCGATGATGGGCCGTCGCCGGCGCACCATGTCCTGGAACCGCTGCATAAGCTGGCGGCGTTCAAAGCGGGGCATGGCGAGTTCTCCTAACCGGCGATCGCACGAAAGGCCGCGACCAGAGCGGCGGCAAACGGGGCGTCATTGATCGCATGAGGCAAACGAATGAGCTGACGCGAGGTGCTGGTCACCACTCTGGCGGCAAGCGTGTCGAACAGGGCTGCGTCGGCGACGGGATCGTGGAATGGCTGACCGGGGACGTCGATGGCTGAGACGCCACCTTGCGGCAGCAAAAGCCGCACCTGTCCCTCCATGCGGTTGAGCTTGGCGGCAATCCACTCGGCCATGCGGACGTTCTCCTCGGCGGTCGTCCGCATCAGCGTGACCTGCGGATTGTGAACGTGCAGGCTGCGGCCACGATATTGCCCCGGCACGCTGTCGAGGGCGCCGAAATTGACCATGTCGATCGCGCCGACCGACACAACGTACGGGATCCGGGTCCGGATGATGGCATCGAAGCGGGTGTCATTGGCGGGGAAGATTCCACCCATCATCATGTCGCATATTTCGGTGGTGGTGACGTCGATGGCGCCAGTCAGCAAGCCGGAGTTGATCAGTTTTTCCATGGCCTGGCCGCCGGTTCCCACGGCATGGAAGGTGATGCAGTCGTGGGTGTCTGCGAGCATGGCGGCAACCTGCTGCACGCAGGCAGTGGTCACTCCGAACATGGTGAGGCCGAGCGCCGGACGGTCTTCGAGCTCGGCAGCGGTGCCGGCGAATTTGATCATTCCTGCCAGCGCATGGGCGGCGTTGCCAAGAATCTTGCGGGTGATGCGGTTGAGGCCCTGCACGTCGGCAATGGCAGGCATCATGCAAATGTCGGATGCCCCGACATAGGGGGCGACATTGCCCGAGGCGATGGTGGAAACCAGGAGCTTCGGCACGCCAACCGGAAGTGCCCGCATGGCCGGCGCCGCCAGTGCCGTGCCACCGGAGCCGCCAGCTCCGATAATGCCGGCGATGTCGTTGCGGGAGAAGATGAAGCGTTCGAATGCCACGACCATGGCGGTGATCGCGGCGCCACGGTCTTCAAGGGCGAGCACCGCCGACTCGCCATTGGGATGGTGGGCCGCCACCTCCCGCGCCGGCACATCGGTTGTCTGGCGGTGCGGCCGGGTCGACAGATCGATCGTGCAGGTCGTTAAGCCGGCGGCCCGGAGGCAGGATGCGATATAGCGCAGTTCCGGGCCCTTGGTGTCGAACGTGCCGCAGACATAGGCGGTCGGCATTTTTCCTCCCTTTGGCGCGTCGTCTTGTAGTGCTGGCCAGCGCATCACGGGCAAGCTAACAGAGGCAGCGCAACAGGGAAGGCGGCGCGGTGGCCGGTCCGGGTAAAAATGAGCAACCGATGGTGCGGCTGGTGACAGCCTGGCCGCCGCCCAGGACACGGGTCGCGAAGTGGACGGTGTTCTGCCCGTTCATGGAGGGGTTGGATCCGGAGCTTGCATTCTGGCTGGGCGGCCTCGCATGGCATGACGCCAACGCAAGTTTGCTGGCGGCACTGCGCATCCCTGCCTCGGCCAGCCACGTTTACGCGGGGGTGTTCTGCGTCGATCCGTTTCGTCGCGATGACGATCTATTCGGTGCCTTGCGGCAGGCCGGGGTCACGGGTGTCGTCAACTTGCCGAGCGTCGCCTTCATCGACGGCGAACTTGGGGCCATCCTGGGTAGCTTTGACCTCGGAGCCAGCCGTGAACTCGATTTTCTGCGCCGGGCGCACCTGGCGGGTTTACGCATCGCGGGCTGCGCCGGCTCTGTCGAGGTGGCCGATGTTCTGGCACAGTCGGGCGCCGATTTCATCATTGCGCATGGTGGGCCGCCGCAGCCGGGTAGCCCCGACCCGAGCCGTGGCGCGGCGCGGCGCCTGCGCCGGCGCTTCGAGGCGGGTGGGCCGGAGATTATCGGCGTGACCGAATTACTGGCAACCCTCCGCACGCCGCCGCGCCGCGAGACTACGTCCCCTCAGGTGGATCCCAGACAGGGGCGAAATCGACGTTGACGACGCGGCCCCCTTTCGGCAGCCGCGCGATCGCCGCGCGGTCTTCGTCGTCCAGCTGCACCTGCAACGAGTAAAGATTGGCTTGTTGGCTCTCCCGTCGGCCGGCGCGAGGGATTGCCGAGACAAGATCCTGGTCCAGCAGCCATTTGAGGCCGATCTGCGCCGGCGAGGCGTTGTGCTTGCGGGCGATGCGCTGCATCTCCGGCAGCCCCAGGAAAGCGCCGCGCGCGAGGGGAGCATAGGCGATCACCGCGACGCCTTTGCTGCGAGCGTAGCGGAGCACCGCGGATTGGTCCAGCAAGACATGGTATTCAATCTGGTTCGCGGCGATCGGCGCGCCGATTTCATCAATCGCCTTACGCAGCAACGCCACGTTGAAATTGGACACGCCGATCGCGCGCACCTTGCCCTGGTCGCGCAGCCCGACCATCGCTTCGAGGGTCGCCGCGAGGTTCATCGTCTTGGTCGGCCAATGGATCAGATAAAGGTCGACATAGTCGGTTTTTAACGCGACGAGGCTGCGATCCAGCGAGCGGCGCAGCGCCTCGGGCTCCATGTTGTCTGGCAGGATCTTGGTGGTGACATGGATGTCGCTGCGCGATACTCCGGATGCCGCGATGGCGGCACCGACCGTGCCCTCGTTGGTGTACATCTCGGCGGTGTCGAGATGGCGGTACCCGAGCGACAACGCGAGTTCGATCGCCGATTGTCCGGCGGCGTTGCGCAGCAATCCGGTGCCGAGTTCCAGCTTCGGCATGCGCATGCCCTGGGTGGTGATCAGTTCCATGCGGGTGCAACCAGAACAGAAAACATTCAGAAAACCGGCATATCGCCAAGCGGTAGGCCGCGCCATTTCTGGCTGGTGGCTTCCAGCTCGCCGTTGTTCTTGATGGCGTAGACCGTGGTGTTGAGGAACTGCAGAAGGTCGACGTTGCCTCGACGGATGCCGAGACCGAAATGCAGCGGCCGCAGGATCAGCTTCGTCTCATAGTTCTTGCCCGGATCGTCGCGGTTGATGATGCGGTACTGTAGCAGGCCGGTACCCGCCAGATCCACCTGGCCGGCGATCAGCGCCTGCACGGCGGTCGCCTGGTCGTCGAAGCGCATCAGCGTGGCACCTGGTGGCGCGCTCTGCGAAAGGACGATGTCCTGCATGGCGCCACGCGGAATGCCGATGCGCTTGCCCACGAGATCGGCGAGGGTCTTGACCTGCAGGCTGCCTGGGCCGACCAGAACTGCGGCCTCAGTCGCGTAGGGCATGGAGAACCAGATCTGGCGCGCGCGCTCCGGCGTGATTCCAAGCATGATGATGTCGACGCGGTTGGTCAGCAGATAGCCCATGCGATTTTGCGGGGTCGCCGGCACGAACTCCACCGGGACGCCGAGATACTTGCCGACGAGGCGGGCGACATCGGGATCGTAGCCTTCGGGCTCGCCGTCCTTGCCGATCGCGCCGAAGGGCGGGTTGGCGGTGTCCACGCCGATCAGCAACTTGCCACGCTTGATGATGTCGTCGACGTTCTGCGCCATGGCGGATCGCGGGGCGGTGGCGAGCCAGAACCCAAGCGCCAGCGCAACGGTGATCGCCGCAATGCGGCAGGTCTTGATCATGGTTCCCCTCCGGCCCGCGCCTTTCGAGTGCGCCTGGAGTCGGACGCTAACGTCGTCACGGTGGTTCGGGCAAAGAATATTGTGGTCGCCTGGGTATATCTGGGTAAGCGCCTGATCGTGAGGTGACGCAAGGGGCGATTGCCCCTTGTTGGTCCCGGCGCCTGCCGCGATCCTGCGGCCCAGGCAAAGCGCCGGCACGGGCGAGGACCAGGGTGGACTACGTCTTCCATTTCGACGTGATCTGGCAAAGCCGCGACGAGCTGCTGCATGGCACCCTGCTGACCTTGCGGCTATCCGCCGAAACGATGCTGCTGGGGCTGCTGCTCGGCGTGGTCGGCGCCTGGGCCAAGACATCGAGCCACCGTCTGCTTCGTGGCATCGTGCAGGGATATGTGGAACTGATCCGCAACACGCCCTTCCTGGTGCAGCTGCTGCTGATCTATTTGGGACTGCCGCGACTGGGGGTGCGGTTCTCGCCTGACAACGCCGCATTGCTGGCGATGGTGGTGAACCTTGGCGCCTATGCGACCGAGATCGTGCGTGCCGGGATCGAGGCGGTGCCGCATGGGCAGATCGAGGCAGGGAGGGCGCTGGGCCTGCGGCCGTTGCGGATCTTCCGGCATGTCGTATTGATGCCGGCGCTGCAGACGGTTTTCCCGGCGCTGTCCAGCCAATTCATCCTGGTGGTGCTCGGTTCCAGCGTGATCTCGACGATCTCGGCGGAGGAGCTGACGGCGGTGGCAAATAACCTGCAGTCACAGAGCTTCCGCCCGTTCGAGATCTATTTCGCGGTGGGTGGGATCTACATCGCCTTGGCGCTCGGCTTCGAGGCGATCTTCACGCTTATCCAGCGGGCGCTGTTTCCGACGGCTAGCGCCGGAGGAGGTCTCGGATGAGCCGGGACTTCGGCATCAGCGAGGTCTGGCTGCTGCTGCTGGCGCTGCGCTGGACGGTGCTACTGACCGTCATGGCCTTCGTCGGCGGCGGCATCGGCGGTGCCTTAATCGCAATATTGCGGGTCTCTCCCTTTGCACCGCTGCGGTTCGGCGCTGCGGTTTTCATCAAGGTGCTGCAGGGGCTGCCGTTGTTGATCCTCCTGTTCCTGGTGTTCTTCGGCAGCAACATCATGGGCGTGCGCACCGATGCATGGACGGCGGCGGCAATCGGCTATGCGCTGTACGGCAGCGCCTTCCTGGGCGAGATCTGGCGCGGCTGCATCCAGGCGATCCCGCGCGGCCAATGGGATGCGGCGACGGCCCTGGGGCTCGGCTTTCTGCCAAGGCTCCGCCTGGTGGTGGCGCCGCAGGCGGCGCGGATCGCATTGGCGCCATCGGTCGGCTTCTTCGTGCAGCTTTTGAAGAGCACCTCGCTGGCTTCGGTGATCGGGTTCACCGAGCTGACCCGCGCCGCGCAGATGATCAACAACGTCACCTTCCAGCCGTTGATCGTATTCGGCCTGGTGGCGCTCCTGTACTTCATGCTGTGCTGGCCGCTGTCATTGCTGAGCGGGCGATTGGAGCGGCGGTTGCGGCGCAGCGGCCTGCATTCGGCCTGAGGGTGAGCATTACCCAGATTTTCCCGAAACCTGCAGGACAGCGATTTGCGCCTGCGGTGGCCCTCGCGCATTCTGCCGCCACGGGCCCATCCAAGAACCGCCCGATCAAAAGGAGGAACCGCCATGCTGCGTAGAACACTGCTGGGCGTCACCGTGGCGATGTGCCTTTCGGCCACCGCGGCATGGGCACAACCGAAGACTGTGACGCTGTGGCACGTCTTCAATCTTGAAACCGACATGATCTATGGCGGCATCAAAGCTTTTAACGAATCGCAAAGCGAATACCGCATCGAGCCGCGGCTGGTGCCCGCCAACCAGGTGGTGACCGAGTTGATCCGGGCCGTCGCCACCGGATCAGTACCCGATCTCGTGACGCTGGACAGTCCGGTTGTCGCCAGCTTTTCGGCGCAGGGAACACTGACGGATCTGACCGACAAGGTAAGCAAATCCGCGCTTATCAAGCCCGATGTCTATTTCAAGGGGCCGTGGGCATCCGGGCAGTGGAAGGGACGGGTTTACGCGGTGCCGCGCGATGCCAACACCTTGGGGTTGTACTACAATGCCGACATGTTCCGGGCCAAGGGCCTCGATCCCGACAAGCCGCCGACCACCTGGGCGGAGTTGCGGCAGGCAGCCGAGAAGCTGCGCGACCCGGCAAAGAACGTCTACGGGTTCGGCTTCTGCGCCGTGCAGGCGGAGGAGGGCGTGTTCCAGTTCCTGCCGTTCCTGTCGCAGGCCGGCGGGTCTATCGACCATCTGGAGCAACCGGCCGCCGCCGACGCGTTGCGGTTCTGGTCCGACATGGTGAAGGACGGCATCGCTTCGAAGGACGTGATCAACGAGAAGCAGTATGAAGTCACCAACACCTTCATGGCGGGCAACACCGCAATGGTGCTCGGCGGCCCGTGGGAGTTGCCGCGGCTGCAAACGGAGGCGAAGTTCGACTGGCGGCTGGCGTTACTGCCGATGAAGGAGGGCAAGAACATCCGCGCCTCGGCCCTTGGTGGTTACGATTTCGTGGTGCCGAAGGGCGCCAAGAGCGTCGATGGCGCGTTTCGCTTCATCGAGTTCATGTCCGATCCGAAGATCCTGAACGAGGGTTGGAGGAGCGGCAGGCTGGCGCCGCGCACCGATGTCGTGGTGCAGAACCCACTTTGGCCGCAGGCTTACGCGACCTACCGCGAGCAGATGCAGACGGCGCTGCCGCGTGGTCCCCATCCGCAATGGCCGGATATCTCGCGCGCGGTGCAGACCGCCATCCAGGAAGCCCTAGTCGGTGGCCGACCGCCGGAAGCGGCGATGCAGGACGCGGCGAAGAGGATCCAGCCGATCCTCGCGAAAACGCCGCTCTGACCTGCGAGCGCATGATGCCACCGGGGAGTGCATTCCCCCGGCGGCAAGTTCCTGGCCGGAGACCTATGATGGCGCGCAGGCGCTCGCCGATGCTGCATGTCTTCCTCGCGGCGTCGGTGCTCTATGTCGTGGTCCTCGTCGGTTTCCCGATCGTCTACAACCTGCTGATGAGTCTGCAGGAGGTAACGCTAGGCAACATCGCCGACACGTTTCGCCCGTTCGTCGGGCTGGATAACTACCGCGAGGTTATCGCCGATCCGGCATTCCGCAAGGTCCTGGTCAATTCGCTGCTGTTCGTGGGCGTCAACGTGGTGGCGCAACTCGGCATCGGGCTGGTCGCGGCGTTGTTCTTCGCCCAGGACTTTCCCGGCGCGGCCTTGATGCGGGGCTTGTTGTTGAGCGCCTGGATCCTGCCGGCGCTGGTGGTCGGGGCGGTCTGGAAATGGATTTTCGCAACCGAGTATGGCGTTGCCAACTATGCCTTGGCGGCGCTGCACCTGATCGCATCGCCGGTGTTCTGGCTGTCCGACCCCGCGGTCGCGCTGACCTCGGTGACGATCGCCAATATCTGGTTCGGCATGCCGTTCAGCATGATCCTGATCGCCGCGGCGCTGACCGCGATCCCGCTGGAACTGTTCGAGGCGGCGTCGCTGGACGGCGCCGGCCCTATCGCCCGGCTGCGCTACATCACCTTGCCGGCGCTGCGGCCGACCCTGCTTGCGGTGGCCTGCCTGGTGACGATCTACACCATGCGCGCCTTCGACCTGATCTTCGCCATGACCCAGGGCGGGCCGCTCGACGCCAGCAACGTCCTGCCGTTGCTGTCGTATCAATTTTCGTTCCAGCAGTTCAAGTTCGGCGTCGGCGCCGCCACCGGGAGCTTTGCCTTCGTCATCGTGCTGGCCGTGGCGTTGCTTTATGTCCGCACCCTGGACCGAGAGGCGGCCGAGTGATGGCGCTGCCGGGCCGCGCGCAGCGGCGTCGCCTGATCCTGACCGTGGCCGGCGGCGTCGCAGTCGCGATCTACTTGTTCCCGGTCTACTGGATGTTCGTTTCCGCGCTGAAGAGCTCGGCGGAGATCTTTGCGATGCCGCCGACGCTGGTGCCGCGGCATCCCAGCCTCGATGCGTTTTTCTCAGTATTCGCCCGGGAGAACATCGTGCGCTATCTGCGCAACAGCCTGTCCATTGCCGTTCCCGTTACGCTGCTGACCCTGGTGCTGGGCGCGATGGGCGGCTACGCGATGTGCCGGCTGCGTGGCCGGCTGGTGGATGTGGCGCTGGTAATGGTGCTGATGCTGCAGGTGTTTCCCGACGTGCTGCTGGCAACGCCCATGTTCATCATCTTCCGCAGCATCGGATTGCTCAACACCTTCACCGCCGTTGTGCTTGCCACCGCCGCGAAGACCCTGGCCTTCGCGCTGATCGTTCTGCGGCCGATGTTCCGCCAGGTGCCTTTGGAGCTGGAACAGGCGTCGCAGGTGGATGGCTGCACGGCGTGGCAGACCTTCCTGCGCATCGTGCTGCCGATCATGCGGGTGCCGCTGCTGGTGGTCGCAGCGCTGTGCTTCGTGCAGGCCTATGGGCAGTTCGTCTATGCGCTGACGCTGCTGAGCGAGCAGGAGCTGCAGCCAGCGACAGTGGGCATCTACAGCTTCATCGGTGCGGAGTATGCAGATTGGAACCGGGTGATGGCGTTTTCCTCGATATTTGTGTTGCCGGTGCTGGCGCTGTTCCTTTTGCTGCAGAAGAGGATCGTCGCTGGGCTAACGGCTGGCGCGCTGAAATGAATCTGTCCTGATGACGACATCATAGAGGGAAGGATGGCGACCTTAACCCGCCAGCTGGTGAGCTGGCGCAGCACACATATTCAGCGGTAAGGTAAATGGTTAGCCCAAAATAACATCATGCGATGAGGCGGCTCGCTGAACCGTGGCAAGCGAGTCTGCAACATCGAATTCCAACCCGATGAGGTGGCTGGCTCGGGAACCGCGAAGGAACAGGATCAACGCCGCTGGTCTTACGCGAAAATAGTCCTTCCGCTGTGGATAGATGCAGTTGGACGTCGTTGGTTGGTGTGTCTGCCGGACTGCGCGCCGCTCCGCTCACCATTGCAAGCGTCGCCAGCCCCATAGTCACGCAGAATGTCGGAATTGCCGCGGCAGGATGATGCCGCTTGGTTGCCAGCCGAGGGCCGAGCTGCAACCCGCCGGTGAGGGCGCGGCAGTTTCGTGGCTTTGTGCCTCAACGCGGCCCGGCTTCGGTGGCGACAATGTCGGGCAGGTCGCCCGCCTCGGATGGCCTGGCGTGCCCGGCGCCATGAGCGAGTCCAGGAATCATTCTTCGGTTCACCTATGATAATGCCGCGCTTCGTCGAAAAACTTGGGAAAACGCCACCAATAAACT
>CAWBPF010000013.1:0-164169 GCA_963790515.1 uncultured Alphaproteobacteria bacterium
CCGTTCCAGCCACCCCAGAGCAGCTTCGAGTTCTGCGATCGTCATTTCGGCTCGGCTTCGATTGCCCATAATACGTTTCAGGACAGCATTGTATCGGTGATACAGCCCGGCACCGCGCGGTGCCTGCAGCGCGAGCTCGTCCTCCACCGCCTGGGCGGCAACCATTTCGCCCACGCGGGCGCGCAGGCGGCGTTCGATCACCGACGGTGGATCCAGCAATTCGGTCTGTGCGGCTTCGTTCTCCGGACGGCGCATGGCGAGATCGGGGCCGGGCTTGAGCAGGGCGAAGCGGAGCGCGAGGGCGTTGCTCTCCAACGGGACGATGCGATGTTCGGGATCGTCATCCTGATCCTGTAGTTGCTCTTGCAACCATAGTGGGAGGGTCTGCTGGCGCCTCGGCTTGACCTTCTTCGCCAGGGTTCCCTGCTCGGTTTCCAGACGCAGACGGAAGCGGGCGAACAGCGGGTCGTCGGGGTGATAGACGACGGCCCGCTGGGCGCTGTAATCGCCGGCGTTAGGGTCAATGCGGGTGGCACGGGCCACCATTTGCTCCAGCCAGGGGCGGCTGCGGATATGGGTCAAGGCTGCGACCACGGCGACTTCGGGCGCGTCCAGGCCCTCGTAGGCCATCGCGACCGTTACCAGAATACTGGGTTCGGCATTGAGCCTGAAGCCGGCGAGGATCTGATGGGCGTCGGTTTCACTGGACGTTGCGAGGCGGACCGTTTCGGTCTGGCAGCGTGGCACCCATCGCCGGATCAGATCCTGGTAGCGTCGTGCGACGGCCTGATCGGGGGCGACAATCAGGAGCTTGCCGAGCCCACGGGCGGAGACGTCAGGGGCGAGCCCGCGATGCTTCCGGCGGCTGGCGCGCAGGTCGCGGGTTGTGTGGAAAGCCTGTCGCAGCAGTTCATCGGAAAATCCGGTGCGCAGCGCGGTGAACAGCGCCGGGCGCGTGGTTTCGGTTGGCCAGTGGTTGAACAGGCGATGAGGGCCGCATGTCAGGCCGTCCTCGTCGATCCATTTCGACTCGCCATCCAAGGCACCGAACATGACCGGCAGGACCGCGCGGTCCGCCAGCGCCTGTGCTCGGCTGTAGCCGACGACGGCCCAGCCTGGGGCTGCTAGGTCGACCTCTCGTGTACTGGCGCGGGGCCCGTTGCGGTAGGGCAGCCAAAGGATGCCGCGACCGTCGGCCCGCTCCAGCGTGCCTGACAACAACAGGCGGAGGCGGGCGGTTTCCAGCAGCGGTTGAAGGGCACGGCTCCAACCTGAGGCTTCGTCGTCCCGGGGCGAGACGATGGGGTCCGCGGTCGTTTCGGCGAGTGCGGGGAGATGGTGGACCTCGTCGACGACAAGCAGGTAGCGGTGGGCGCGGAACTCCGCGAGGTGCAACGCTGGGGCAGCGGCGATGCCCTGGTAGGTGGTGACGTAGCCGGCGAGGCCGCGGGACAGGTCGTGGGTGTTGTCGGCGGCGCGGACCGACAGGGCATGGCCGAGGTTGTCGCGCCAGGCGGGGTCGGCGAAGGCTTCCTCGGCTTGCAGGCGCAGGCTGTCACGTGGCACCACCCAACAGATGCGGTCGACGATTCCCGCGGCGATGAGGTGGGACGCGGCAATGACGGGCAGCAGGGATTTGCCGCCGCCCGGGGTGACGGCAGCCAGAATGTCGGTCACGTCGGAGGCTTCACCGGCAGCGAGCGCGGCGGCGATAGCGGCGACCTGGGCCTGATGTCTTCGAAGGGAACGTGGCGGGGACGACAGTCACGCGGCTCCTGATCTAGGATCGTGGCGCTACATTTGAATTTTCAGCAGCCTTTGTGAAACCCTAGCTTTTTCATGGTTTAACGGGTTCGTTTTGAGATCAGATATTTGTTGGCCGGAATCCCTTCCTCGTTGACGGATTTTGTGGATAACTCCGATGTCCATGGCGTCTGCGGAATGTTATTTCGTGATTTGTTCACGACAATTTGCGTCCGGGTCGATGGTATTGCGAGGGGAAGCGGTCGCTGTCAGCGATGGTGCGGGGTTGCCCCGAAGGCTGGCTCAGCCTTGGGGGGTCCGGTCATGGGCTATAGGACATAGCTCACACCTGAAACGATCAGCAGGATGTTGACGGCGCGGGCAAACTGCATGTCAGACATCCGCCGGTAGATGGAAAGTCCAAGCGCGGTCCCGAGCAGGGAGGCAGGTATGAATAGCAGGTCGGTCACGTCAAAGCCGATACTGGCTGCACCGGGCCGGCGATAGAGGCTGATTGCCAGCAGCGCTGCGATCTGCATGATCAGGATGAAGGGCTGAAACACCGCGCGCTGGCGGGTCTTGTCCCATCCCTTCATGCCGCACCAAATCGTTACGAAAGCACCAGGGAAGCCGGCTGCCCCACCGGTGACGCCGCCCAGGAAGCCGGTGGCGAAGTCCAGCGCGGCATGCTGGCGGCGGATAACGACCGGCCTGCGCTTGAACATGTAGAGTCCGTAGGCCAACAGGAACAGGCCCAGTGCATGGGCGTAGTGGGTCGGGTTGGTGTTGAGGAGAACCCAAACCCCGATCATCAGGCCTACGGCGCCACCGGCGAGATAGACGCTTAGTTCGGACCAGACGATCGCACGACGTCCGGCCCAGGTCATCGCGGCTTGATTGGCGATGCTGCAGGTGACCATGACCTGGACCACCTGAACGGGGTCGTCGGACAGATGGAACAGCATCGCTCCACAAATGGCCGAGAATGCGAATCCGGCGATGCTGGACACCAGGGAGGCGAGAGCGACAGAGACCATGATGAGTTCGATATGATAGCTTTTATGGGCGACGATGGTGACACTGATGACGCTTGCGACGAGCAGAACGAGCCAGTGGAATATCGTTCGCGATGCACGATAATTGCTATTGGGTGAAAATTTCTGAAGTAGTGTGCGGAGATGTGCTGATTGTTTGCATTTCGCTGCAAGCAAAGCCGCATTCCACTCCGGCGGAGTGAATGGTCCGAGTTGATACATTCGTGTCTCCCTGAGATGCCCGGGTCAGGTGCAGGCCGCGGGCGTGCGGGGGACACAAACAGCACCGGCGAACTCTTCGATGTGACAGAGCTCACAGATGGCGGGATCTTAAACGGACCGTGATTGCGGCTTGCGCCGGCGCAAGGGTGGCTTATTCGTGCGCGGGTCTGGAGCGGATCTTGCGGCCACTTGGCAAATTCATGATGGTACAAGATTAAAATCGCCAGTAAGGCGACGTACCGAATGTCGGTGCATCATGTTATTTCGATGACGGGTCGACCGCATTTCTTGTGGTGTTGCTCAGGCAGGACAGCGCCTGGGCATCGGTTTCATCTGCCCGGACAAGGCATGCGTCGCGTGGTCTTACTCCTTCACCGCCCCAGTCATCGACGACACGTAATACTCCACGAAGAACGAGTAGATGATCGCCACCGGCACGGAACCCAGCAGCGAGCCCGCCATCAGCGAGCCCCACTGGTAGACGTCGCCGGTGACCAGTTCGGTCAGGATCGCGACCGGGACGGTCTTCTTCTCGGTGCTCTGGATGAAGGCCAGCGCGTAGATGAACTCGTTCCAGGACAGGGTGAAGGCGAAAATGCCGGCGGAGATCAGGCCCGGCACCGCCAGCGGCAGGGTGATGCGCCGCAGGATCTGCAGGCGGGACGCGCCGTCGATCAGCGCGCATTCCTCCAGTTCGTAGGGGATCGACTTGAAGTAGCCGATCAGCAGCCAGGTGCAGAACGGGATCAGGAAGGTCGGATAGGTCAGGATCAGCGCGATCGGGCTGTCGAACAGGCCGAACTGGAAGATCAGGGTGGCCAGCGGGATGAACAGGATCGTGGGCGGCACCAGGTAGGCGAGGTAGATCGCCAGGCCGACGTGCTGCGCGCCTTTGAAGCGCAGACGCTCGATCGCGTAGGCGGCCAGCACGCTGGCGCCGACGGACAGGAACGTGGCGGCGGTGGCGATGCCCATGGTGGTCATCAGCCAGCGCGGATACTCGGTCTCGAACAGCAGCTTGCGGATGTTGTCCAGCGTCGGTGAATGGACCCAGAACGGGTTGTACTGCTTGTAGTCGTACATCTCGTAGTCGGGTTTCACCGAGGTGATCGCCATCCAGTAGAACGGGAACAGCAGCACGATCACGAAGATGGCCAGCGGGATGTAGACCGTGATGGTGCGGCGGGCGCGGGAATCCCAGGACAGGATCTCGGGCGCGTCCTTGGTGGAGGCGGCGAGTCTCGACCTCCTGGGTGACAGCGCAGTGACGGCCGCTCAGTCATTGTCGCTTCCTTGCTGCCATTTGCGGCGGCCGACGCCGAAGAAACACACCAGCGTCGCGACCAGCAGGAACGGGATCATCGAGACCGCGATGGCCGCGCCCTCCCCCAGCTGGGAGCCCGGGATGGCGCGCTGGAAGGCCAGCGTTGCCATCAGGTGGGTGGAGTTGAACGGGCCGCCGCGGGTGATCGCGTAGACAAGCTGGAAGTCGGAGAAGGTGAACAGGACCGACAGCGTCAGCGCCACGGACAGGATCGGCATCAGCAGCGGCACGGTGATGCGGCGGAATTTCTGCCAGCCGGTGGCGCCGTCGAGCAGCGCCGCTTCGTACAGCGACGGCGAGATGGTCTGCAGGCCGGCGAGCAGGGTGATGGCGACGAACGGGATGCCGCGCCAGATGTTGGCGACGATCAGCGACCAGCGCGCCGGCCAGGGCGAGCCGAGGAAGTCGATGTAGTGGTCGCGCAGGTGCAGCACATTCGACCAGGACGTAGGAGACGATGGAGAACTGCGGGTCGTAGATCCACCACCAGGCGATCGACGACAGCACCGTCGGCACGATCCACGGCAGCAGCACGATCGCGCGGATGAACGCCTTGAACGGCAGGTGGTTGTTCAGCAGCAGGGCCAGCCACAGCCCCAGCAGGAATTTCCCGGCGGTCGCTACGGCGGTGTAGAAGATCGTGTACCAGACCGCGCCCCAGAACACCGGGTCGTCGAACAGCGACTGGAAGTTGTCGAGCCCGATATACTCGCCGGGCTGGCCGATGGTGGTGTCGGTGAGCGACAGCCACAGGCCCAGGCCCAGCGGATAGGTCAGGAAGATCAGCAGCAGCCCGGCGGTGGGCAGCATGCAGAGGGTGACCAGGAACGGCTTGGAGTCGAACAGCCGCCCGATGCGGGAGTGCTGTTGTCCGCGGCCTCCATTCCAGGTCGGTTCGCAGGCCGTTACTGCGTCCATGGTCGTGCTCCCTGTTGTTTAGCCCTTCAGGTAGCGGGCGGCCTGGCGCGCGGCCTGTTTGACCGCGGCTTCGGGCGTGGCGTTGCCGGTGGCGACCGAGGCGAACATGTCGACCAGCGTGTAGTTGGCGGCGACGGCGGACGAGGCCGCCGAGATCGGGCCCTGGTAGCTGTCGTAGTACGGCGTATCCATGCTGTCGATGTACGGCTTCAGCCGCGGATCGGCGTTCCAGAACGCCATTTTCCCGTAGTTCTTCAGGGAGTTGGACCAGTAGCCCAGGCAGCCGGCCAGCCAGGGCGCGTATTGCGGCGCCTCCATCATGAAGCGCAGGTATTCCTTGCAGGCGTTCGGATATTTGGTGTGCTTGAAGGTCATCGCGTTGACCACCAGCGAGGACTGCGGCGGCCGCTTGGCCAAGCCGAAGGGCGGAACCTGGTGGTTGGTGTCGGCGGCGATCGCCTGCAGCTTCGGATCGGGCGAGTTCTTCGCCACGTAGTAGATCGACACGCCGTTGAACGTCAGGCTGATGTCGCCGGAGGCAAACGCCTTGTTGTTGCTGGCGTCGTTCCAGGACAGCGTGCCGCCGATCATGTGCGGGTAGAGTTCCTTCGCGTAGTTCAGCGCGGCGATGGTTTCCTTTGAATCCAGGGAGACCTTGCCGGCCTCATCGGTCAGCGAGGCGCCGTGCGACCACAGCAGCCAGTTGGCGAAACCGTTGCCGTCGCCGACGGCATGGCCGAGCGCGAAGCCGACCGGGTGGCCGATTTTGTTGAGCTTTTCGCACATGGCGAGGAAGCCGGCGTGGTCGTTGGGGATGCGTGTCGTAGCCGGCTTCCTTCAGCCAGGACACGCGGTAGACCGATGGCGCCGCCGCTGCCGCCCATCGGGATGGCCAGCCACTCCTTGGTGCCCCAGCGGCGGGAATAGAGCAGGGCGAGTTCATGCCAGCCGCCGTATTTGGCGCCGAGATAGTCGGCGAGGTCGTTCATCGGGACCAGCTTGTCGGCGTAGATCTGCGGGTCGGAGCCGAAGCCGACGATGATGTCCGGGCCGGCGCCGGTGTTGGCGGTGACGGCGGTCTGCGGGCGCATGTCCTCCCAGCTCACGAAATCGACGCGGACCGGGATGCCGGTCTGGTCGGTGAATTTCTTGGTGTTTTCGCGGAACAGGACCTCGTCGGGATCGACAAACTTGGCGGGGCGAAGGACGCGGAGGGTGGCGCCGGGTTCGGGCTTGAACCAGGGGCCGCGACGTCGGCGGTGGGGACGTCGAGGTCGGCGGCGCGGGCGGCGAGCAGTGGTATTGTGGTTGCGCCGAGCAGTGCGGTGGCGCCGGACAGAAGGGTATCACGGCGAGTCAGGCCAGCCATTCGGTTTCCTTTGCTTTCTTCGGGCACGATCCTCGGGCGTTTTCATCGGGTGCTGTTCGGTGCGGCCCGTTGCTGGCCTATCCGTAGCGCCTGGCCGGGGCGGTCACAAGCGGTGTGGATACTGCGTGCGTTTGCACGGCCAAGGATGATCAGGCTGCGAAAGGGTCGCGGCGGGGGCATCGGCCGATATCGTCCGAGCCGCCGCTAAACTTGCCAGTCAGGGGTCAGGTCTTGCCGCGAACCAGCGCTGTGCGAAGCCACCACGGCCTGGCCCGCAGTGATCGTTTTCACGTTGGCCGGAACAGCGAAACTGGCGTCGCCCTCCCAGGCATCCTTGGGAAGGTTCACGGTCCGCGTATCGGGTGGCCCGCATCCTGCTGGGGCCGCGTATCCGACTCGGCATGACAGAGGCGGATGACAGCGGCAGTGACTGGTGGATGGAATCTAACGGATGGTACCGTAAGATTTCATCCACAGGCCATTGATTTGGTGAGCCAATTCACCCGAGGCTTGGCGACCAAGCGCCGGGATCGGACCACTAGGTCGACTTGTAATAGCGGGCAGCCTGCTGTGCCGCACGCTTCGCCGCGTCTTCCGGCGTTGCGTTGCCGGTGACGACCGCGGCGAACATGTCCACCACGGTGTAATTCGCGGTCACCGCCGAGGACGCCGGTGTCACCGGGCCTTTGTAGCCGTCATAGTATGGCGTATCCATGCCGGTGGCATAGGGTGCCAGCTTCGGATCCTGCGACCAGAAAGCCATCTTGGAGTAGGCTTTGAGGGAGTTCGACCAGTAGCCGAGGCAGTTGGACAGCCAGGGGCCATATTGATCTGCCTCCATCATAAAACGCAGGTAGTCTTTCGCCGCGTTGGGATACTTGGTGTGTTTGAAAACCATTGCATTCATCGGTGTCGCGGACATCGGCGCGCGTGACGCGAGACCTTTCGGAAGGGCCTGATGCTGGGTATCGACGGCGATCTGATTCAATTTCGCATCGGCTGCGTTCTTCAGGAAGTAGTAAATCGAGACGCCGTTGAACGTCAGGCCGATGTCGCCGGACGCAAAAGCCTTGTTGTTGCCTGAGTCATTCCATGAAAGTGTACCTGACACCATGGTCTTCTGCAGTTCGGTGGCATACTTCAGCGCAGCGATCGTTTCCTTCGAGTCGAGCGCGATATGGCCGTTTTCGTCCACCAGCATGGCATTGTGCGACCATAGCAGCCAGGATGCGAAACCATTGGCGTCGCCCAGCGCATGACCGAGCGAAAAGCCGCAGGGATGGCCGATTTTTTGCAGCTTCTGGCAGAGCGTCAGAAACCCTTGGTGGTCGTCGGGAATGGTATCGTATCCGGCCTCCTTGACCCAGGACTGGCGATAGACCACCGGCCCGGTGCCGCCCCCGATGGGTATGGAGATCCACTCCTTCGTCTTCCACTTGGTGCCGTAAAGTACTGCCAGTTCCTGCCAGCCGCCATATTTGGCGCCGAGGTAATCCGCGAGGTCGGTCATGTCGGCGATCTTGCTGGCATAGATCTGTGGGTCGGAGCTGAAGCCGATAACGATGTCCGGGCCGGCGCCGGTGTTGGCCACGACGGCGGTCTGCGGGCGGATATCTTCCCAACTCAGGTAGTCGACACGGACCGGGACGCCGGTGGTCTCGGAGAATTTCTTGGTGTTTTCGCGCCAGTAGACTTCGTCGGGGTCGATGAACTTGGCCGGTCGCAGGACCCGGAGTTCAGCGCCTTTTTCCAGCTTGTATTCCAACGGCTTGACATCTGCGGTGGGCACGTCGGTGGTGGCCGCGCGGGCTCCGATCAGTGGGATGGACGCCGCGGCTACGGAGGCTGAGGCGAGCGCGAGCAACTCGCGTCGGCTGATTGGCATGTTTTGGCTCCCTGCCCGGTCCTTGGTCATGGAGCCCTCGGTGACCGGAGACCCGAAGTCTCTTGGGAAGCAGTATTCAGTGCAAATGGGGGAAGGTAAAGATCAGGCGCGTCGGATCGTTACGATCAGTTCGGCACGCGGCAAGCAAATATATTGCAGGTGCGTTGCGGCATTCGACAACAGTCTTATGTGGCCGTACGGACGCTGGGGATGCCGACGACTGGACCCGGGCGTCGCGGCAGCGGGTCGGGCGCGACCAAGGTCAGTCGATCAAATCCGGCGGCGCCTTCCGGCAGGACTGATCCGGACCGGCTGCGGCATGACATGCCGTGGCTTGTCGGGAAGCCGCAACCCGTATCCCCTGGTACCGCCGATCCGAGAAGGCCGACACGTCGCGCTATGCTGGAAGTGGCGGATTGACGCGACGCACGCGTTCGCGGTGCGACACGCGCTGCCCTGCGCGCGGACAACAGCCGATCGCGCCGCGGCCAAATGAGGGCGAATAGCGGCGTCGTGAATACCCAACCTGGGTTGGGCGGCCGTGCGGTCCCCATATCACCCGAAAACCGCGGATGTCCGCCCCAATATTCATAGCAGATGGTCAGGTAGGTCCGATGCAAGATTCTTATGTCGGCTGCGGCGCGGGAAGCCATCGGGCGCTGCGTCAGGCGGTGTGTGGTGGAGCATCGCGTCGTGGGGGCTGGTCCCGATGAACATTTCGCACACCCTTGTTGCTGCGATCGCCGCGCTGGGCGGGTTGCTGTTCGGGTACGACACCGGCGTCATTTCCGGCGCCTTGCCGTTCCTGAGGCAGGAATTCGGCCTCAGCGCGCTGATGCAGGGCATCCTGACCAGCGTGGCACTTGGTGGCGCGGCCGTGGGTGCCATCGCAGCGGGAACCCTGGCTGACCGTTTCGGACGCAAGCCGGTGATCCTTACCGTAGCCGTGATCTTCCTTGTAGGAGCACTCGTTTCGGCTCTGGCGACAATATTAAGTGTTCTGATCATCGGCCGCGCGCTGGTTGGGATCGGGATCGGGGTCGCCTCCATTCTGACGCCGCTCTATCTCGCGGAGACGTCGCCGCCGGCGCAGCGTGGGGCGCTGGTGTCGCTCAATCAGTTGATGATCACCGTCGGCATACTGGTCTCCTACCTCGTCGGCTACGGGCTGGCTGAAAGCGGCAACTGGCGCTGGATGCTCGGTCTTGGCGGGTTGCCGGGCGTGGTGCTGTTCGTCGGCATGCTGCCGCTGCCGGAAAGCCCTCGCTGGCTGGCTGGCTACGGACGCATGGAGGAGGCGCGGCACGTGCTGCGTGTCCTGCGTGGCGACGACCGGGCGGCCGACGAGGAACTGTCGCACCTGCGTTCCGACCTCGGCCAGGAACAGCGGCACCGGCGGCGGGCCGACCTGGCGCAGGCGCAGAACGACAGGCCGATGGTGATCGGGGTCGGCCTGGCGATCTTCCAGCAGATCACCGGCATCAACACCGTCATCTACTTCGCGCCGGCCATCTTCAAGGCCGCGGGGCTGGGCAGCACACCCGCCACCATCCTGGCGACCGCCGGGGTCGGCGCGGTGAATGTGGCGATGACATTGGTCGCCATCCGGCTGATCGACAGCGCCGGACGCCGGGCGCTGCTGCTGACCGGGCTGGCCGGGATGGCGGTATCCCTTCTTGTCCTTGCCCTGGGTTTCCTGCTGGGTCAGAGCGGTGGTGTGCTCAGCTGGGTGACTGCCCTCAGCCTGGCAGCTTATGTCGGGTTCTTCGCGATCGGGCTGGGGCCGGTGTTCTGGCTGCTGGTCGCCGAGATATTTCCGCTAGCGACCCGGGCACGCGGCACTTCGGTCGCGACGTTCGCCAACTGGGCATCCAATCTGGTCGTGGCGCTCACGTTCCTGCTGCTGGTCGACGCCATGGGATCGGCGGCGACGTTCCTGCTGTACGCTGTGCTCAGTGTCTGTGCGTTCATGTTCACCTATGCGCTGGTGCCGGAGACCAAGGGCAAGACGCTCGAACAGATCGAGGCGGAATGGGAGCGGCCGGCCGCCTGATCGCGCTGGGCGGCCGGACGTCGGTGAGGTTCTGATGGTCGGTCCCGCAGCACCGGCAAGGCAGGTGTTGCCCGCACCAACCGCTTGGTAACCCGCTGGCTAAAGCACCCTGAACTCCATCGCTGTCGCCCCGAAAGGGGGTTTCCACGCCTCGGGCCTTGCACGACAAAGGCTTTGAAGTCTTGGCTCTGCTGGATGATCAGGTCCGGTGGTTCGAAGCCCACGACGATGCAGTCAAGCGACTTCAGCGCGCTCTCGCCCGGGCACTTGCCGCGATGCATCAAGCGGGGTTGGCCGTCAGCGCGGTCCCTCTGGCTCGGGATGTTGCTGTCTCTCCTGGTTTGTACTCAGCCATGCCCCGGTCGGGCGGACGACACGCCGCCGCCGTTGGTGCTGGAGCGCTCGATACCGCTCGCCGAGGTGACAGGGCGCATCGACCACATGGCGATCGATCTGGGGCGCAGACGGCTGCTGGTAGCCGAACTTGGCAACGGAACGGTCGATGCCGTCGATCTGGCGACGGGGAAAATCATCCATCGCATCAAAGGATTAAACCAACCACAAGGCGTCGGGTATGCGCCCGAGGCCGACCTGATCGCGATCGCCAGCGCCGGTGATGGATCGGTTCGCCTGTTTCGCGCCGACGACTTCGCACCGCTCGGTATGCTCGGGCTTGGCGATGACGCCGATAATATCCGGCTCGACCCGCGGTCAGGCCAGCTCGTTGTCGGCTACGGTACGGGCGGGCTCGTCGCGATCGACCCATCGACCCGATCAATCGTGAGGCGGGCGAAACTGCCGGCCCACCCCGAGGGCTTTCAGCTCGACCCATCGACGCACCTTGTGTTCGTCAATCTGCCGGACGCCCAGCAGATCGCGGTCGTGGACCTGGCGACGGGCCAACAGACCGCGTCCTGGCACGTGCGCG
Source organism: uncultured Alphaproteobacteria bacterium (assembly GCA_963790515.1). Lineage (GTDB taxonomy): Bacteria > Pseudomonadota > Alphaproteobacteria > Acetobacterales > Acetobacteraceae > Rhodopila. Next base: position 11,477 of record CAWBPF010000013.1, read on the forward strand.
GATTGAACGCCAATTTCCCGATGGCGCGTGCGGTCACCGGATCGGTTCTGGCGGTTGTCTTCCGATCGCCGGCGAGGTTGGTGCTGTTGAACGCGGACAGCGGGGCTGAACAGGCGAACATGCCCACGTGCGGGGACGCCGATGACGTATTTTTCGACGCCAAACGCAGCCGCATCTACGTCAGCTGCGGTGAGGGAGGCGTTGCGGTGTTTCAGAAAGACATGGCGGGCTACCGATCGGCCGGATGGATCAGAACGGCGTCCGGGGCGCGGACCTCGCTGTTCGTGCCGCAGCTGGACCGTCTTTTTGTCGCGGCCCGCGCGGGCTTCTTCGGCTTTGGCTCAGACGCGGCGGTCCTGGTGCTGCGTCCACAGCCGTGACGCCGCCAGGACGTAGGTGCGACAGGGCTACTGGGCGAAGAACATCTCGGTCAGGACGTAGTCGAACGCAAGGATCAGGATGGATGCGGTGACCACGGCCAGGGTGGTTGCCGCGCCGACGCCCTGCGCGCCGCCCTTGCTGTTGTATCCCTGGTAGCAGCCCATCAGGGAAATCAGGAAGCCGAACACCGCCGCCTTCGCCAGACCGGACACGACGTCGTCCATCTGCACGAAGTTGATCGTGTTGGTCAGGTAGCTGCTGGTGTTGAAGCCCAGCTTCAGGGTGGAAACGATGAACCCGCCCAACACGCCCAGCACGTCGGCGACGAGCACCAGCAGGGGCAACGCGACGATCCCGGCAAACAGCCGCGGCGCCACCAGGTATTTCATCGGATTGGTGGACAATGTCGAAAGCGCGTCGATCTGATCAGTGACGCGCATGGTCCCCAACTCCGCCGCCATTGCCGCGCCGACGCGACCGGCGACCATCAGTCCGGCCAACACCGGTCCGAGTTCGCGGGTCACCGACAGTACCACGAGGTTGGCAACGGCGCCCTGCGCGGAGAAGCGGGCGAATCCGGTATAGGACTGCAATGCCAGCACCATGCCGGTGAACACCGCGGTCAGCGCCACGACGGGCAGGCTGAAATAGCCGATCTCCAGCAATGCCCGGCCGAACAGGCGTCCATACAGCGGTGGACGGAACAGGTGGGACAGTCCCTCCAGCCCAAACAGCGCCAGGGAGCCGGCGGCCCGGCACAGGCCGATGACCGCTTGGCCGATCGTCGCGAGGAAATCCAGTATTTTGGTCACGCTGTTCGATACACCCTGTGGAAGCGGTGGCCTAGGGACGTCAGCACCTCATACCCGTTTGTGCCGGCCGCTGCTGCGACGTCATCCGGGGACAGATGCGGGCCAAGAACTTCCAGCCAGCAGCCGGGTTGCACGGCGGGGTGGTCGGTCACGTCGAATGTGGTCAGGTCCATAGAGACGCGGCCTACCAGCGGAACGGGGGTGCCGTCAAAGCACGCCGACCCGCGGCCGGACAGACTTCTGTGAAACCCGTCGGCATACCCCAGGGCGGCGGTCGCAATTCGGCTCGGTCGGGCGGCGGTCCAGGTGGCGTTGTAGCCGACCGTGGCGCCTGTCGGGATGTCGCGCACGGCCAATACGCGCACGCCAAGCCGAACGACCGACCGCATCGGATTGGGCAGGCCGGGCGTCGGATTGATGCCGTAGAGCGCCGCGCCGGGACGGGCCAGGTCGGAGGCGAATTCGGGACCGAGGAAGATGCCGGAGGAGTTCGCCAGACTTGTTGAGGCGGGCGGTAAAGCGGCTGTTGCGGCGGCGAAGCGGCTACGCTGGCGTCGGTTCACCGGATCGCCGGGCACTTCCGACGTCACCAGATGGGTCATGATATAGCGGATCGACACGCCGTGCAGTGACGTATGGTCTTGGATCAGTCCGGCGAGTTCGCGATCGTCGAGACCGAGGCGGGACATGCCGGTATCGATATGCAGGATCGCCGGGTTGGGGCGGCCTTGCCAACGCTCGATTTCGTCGCGTGATCCCAGTACCGGCGTCAGGTCGTGCTCGATATAGGTGTCTTCGCTGCCGGGGATCGGGCCGCTGAGCACGGCCAGCATGGCATCGGGCAGCAAGGGCCGGACCGCGAGGGCCTCCTGCAGGTAGGCGACGAAGAAGTGCCGGCAGCCAGCAGCATGCAGGGCGGCGGCAACCTGAGGCGCCCCAAGCCCGTAGGCGTCGGCCTTGATCACACCGGCGACCGGGCCGGACGGGTGACGGGCCTGCAGGGTGCGCCAGTTGGCGGCGATGGCGCCGAGGTCGACTTCCAGGACGGCCTGGGCGGGTTCGGTGGTCATGCCGGAACCAGTCATGGCGAAGGAGGGGTCCTTCACGACGCTTGTCCCGGCAAACTATGACGGCAATCGGTATCAGAACAGTTCACCCAGGTTGGCCCATTCGTTCGTTTCGGTGAATATCAGTTCGGTGGCGATCAACTGCCCCCGATAGTCGCCGCAGAATGCGTCCAGGGCGTATTTCCGGTCGGCCGCCTTGGTGATGGTGGCGTGCGGGTCCTCCACATACACCGCGCGGGGCGAGTCCTCATAACCGTAGATCACGCCACAATGTCCGGCCGGTTTGGGCTTTTTCAGACGGAAACCGACCAGCACCGGATGACCAGCGTCGATTTCTTGCTTGATGGCCAGAAACAATGCCCCATCAGCGGTGTCGCGGAGTTGGCGGACCGTATCGGGGCGCGGGCTTCGTTAAAGTAGCCGGTCAGCCGGGTTACTTCCTCAAGGCTTTTCGCCGCGCAGGTCTGGGCGTTGATTTGGGCGCCCGACTTCGTCATCAGTGGCGGCAGGGTGGTCTGGTCCCGCCACAGCACGTCCTTCAGCTTGTTCGCGGACACGGCCTGCCCGACATAGTAGGCGATCATGCATTCGAGCGCGGCGGCCCAGCACAGCCAGGCGCCCTCCTGATCCTGGATGATGTAGTTCCGGTTCCATTTGAGTTTTGCCATCGGTCCTGTCCCTGGCGTTGTTGACGCGCGCCTTGTAGTGGACCTGGGCTATCGGGAAGGTGACCTGGGTTACGGGCGGGACAGATTTATCGTCGGTTGGCAGAACCGTTTTGTTCGGTACGCGGCCGTCCCGCCAACCCTACGCGCATACCAAACGCCCTGATGGAAGGTTCATGATCCAGGGCGTCCGCATCAGTCGGGATATTCAGAGTGCACGAGGTCGATATCGCCGAAGCGGGTGAACTCGCCTTCGAACAGCAGCGGGATCGTGCCGGTGGGACCATGGCGCTGCTTGGCGATGATCAGGTCGGCCCGGTTGTGCGCCTTGGACATACGCTGCTGCCACTCATCCATCGCCGCGTTGAACTTGTCGGAGCTGCCTTCGAACGCGATCTCCTTCGGCATCTTCTGCTCCAGATAGTACTCGTCGCGATAGACGAACATGACCGCATCGGCGTCCTGCTCGATCGACCCGGATTCGCGCAAGTCGGAGAGCTGAGGTCGTTTGTCGTCGCGGTTCTCCACCTGGCGGGAAAGCTGGGACAACGCGATCACCGGGATCGACAATTCTTTCGCCAGTGCTTTCAGGCCCTGGGTGATCATGCTGATTTCCAGCACGCGGTTGTCGGGCTTGGTGCCGGCGGCGGGCCGCATCAGCTGGAGATAGTCGACGATCACCAACGCCAGGCCCTTGGTTCGCTTCAAACGACGGCAGCGGGTGCGGAGGGCCGACATGGTGATCGCGGGTGTGTCGTCGATCTGGATCGGCAGCGAGGAAATCTCCCGCGAGACCTGGACGAACTTGTCGAAATCCTTCTGGCCGATGTCGCCGCGGCGGATGCGGTCACCGGAGATGCGGGCTTCCTCGCTGAGCAGACGGGTGGCGAGCTGTTCGGAGCTCATTTCCAGCGAGAAGATGGCGACGGTCGCCTTGGGGACGCCGTTCGGGTCGTTCAGCCGGGCCTCGGTCAGCAGGGCCTTGGCGGCGCCGAAGGCGATCTTGGTGGCGAGAGCGGTCTTGCCCATGCCGGGGCGGCCGGCGAGGATCAGCAGATCGGATGGGTGCATGCCGCCCATCTTGCTGTCGAGGTCGCGCAGGCCGGTGGTCAGGCCGGAGACGCTGCCGGCGCGGCGGAAGGCGCGTTCGGCCCCCATGATCGCGTCGGTCAGGGCGCGTTCGAAGGTGATGAAACCGCCGTTGGTGCCGCCGTCCGCCGCGAGGTTGAACAGGGACTGTTCAGCGGCTTCTATCTGCAGCGGGCCGTCGAGCTCGGCGTCGGCGCCGAAGGCATTGTTGACGACGGTTTCGCCGATGTCGATGAGCTGACGACGAAGCCAGGTATCGAGAATCGCACGTCCGTAGTCGCCGGCGTTGATGATGCCCACCATGGCGGTGAGCAACTGGGTCAGGTAGGCGGTGCCGCCAACTTCCTCGAGCACGCCGGCATGCTCGAATTCGGCCTTCAGGGTGACGGCGTCGGCGAGCTGACCGGCTTCCACGCGGCGGGAGATTGCCTGATAGATGCGGCCATGGATCGGGTCCGCGAAGTGTTCCGCGGCGAGAAATTCGGAGACGCGCTCGTAGGCTTTGTTGTTTGCCAGGAGGGCGCCGAGCAGGGCCTGCTCCGCCTGGACGTTGGTTGGGGGAAGGCGGTGGGACAGCCCGAAAAGGGGAGAATCGATGGTGTTCACGGGAGGCATCCTAGACCAGACGGCGCCACGGCGCAGCGGGTCTTCCCTGTGGACAGTTGTGGATAGCGGGTGCAAGTCGAAATGGTTTGGGTGAGAATCTAATTGCCCTCACCCAAGCGAAAGTTATCGGTATTTCTGGCTTGTGAACTTAGTTTTTGGACTGACCGAAGCGCATGGTTCGGTTACGCATCGGACAGTCCGGCCGGCACGAGGTTGCGTATATATAAGGTGTCGCGTCATTGCGCCGTCTGCCGTATCAGCGCGGCCCAACGATCCAGGATCGGCAGCACGACGTCTTCCTTTGCCGGCGGCAGGCTTGTGGCCACGCGGGCGATGCCGAGATCACGGTAGCGCTTCAGCGTGTCACCGTCCTCCGGTGCGGAGAAGACCGAGACCGGGCAGCTTGCGGGGTCACGGCCGGCGTCCTTGAGCATTGCGTGGAACTTCGGCAACGTATCCGTGATGTCGCCATACTGTCCCGGACGGCCCGCCAGCGGGATCCAGCCTTCTCCGTAGCGTGCCGCGCGGCGGGCTCCGTGCGGGAAGGCGCCGCCGACGATGACGGGCGGATGCGGCTGCTGAACCGGCTTCGGCCAGGTCATCATCGGGCCGAACTTGACGAACTCGCCGCTGTATTCAGGCTTGGACTGGGTCCAGATCGCCTTCATCGCCTCCACCCGTTCGCGCACCAGTTTGGCGCGGGTGGCGAAGTCGGTGCCATGATCTTCCATTTCCTCCGCGTTCCAGCCGACGCCGATGCCGAACAGGAAGCGACCGCCCGATACCTGGTCGATCGAGGCGACCAGCTTGGCGGTCTGGATCGGGTCGCGCTGGTTCACCAGGCACACGCCGGTGCCAAGCTTGAGACTGGTGGTGACCATGGCCGCCGCTGTCAGTGTCACGAACGGGTCCATCACATCATAGTACTGCTTGGGCAGGTCACCGCCGCCCGGCCAGGGTGAGCGACGTGACAGCGGGATGTGGGAATGTTCGGGAGCCCAAACGGACTCGAAGCCGCGCTCCTCCAGCGCCTTGGCAAGAGCGGCGGAGGTCATCGAGTAGTCGGTGAAGAACATCGAAGCGCCGAAGTGCATGGTACGTTCCTGTGTTTGGTTTGCCGGTATTGTGGCACGAGACACGCACGTGGTCACCATGGCCCACTCCGCGATCACGGTTTGGCGTGCACCGGTCCTCGGCCGTGGAAGACACGGGGTGCCGGGGGCAAATGATGGGCCATGAAATCAACAGCCGATTGCTCTGTCGCGTGACGCAGGCCGACCTTTGCGCGCAGGAGCCGATCCACATCCCGGGCGCGATCCAGCCGCACGGCGCGATTGTTTGTGTGTCGCACGATGACCTGCGTGTGCTGCACACCAGCGCCAACGCCGCCAGTATGCTCGCCGCCGATCTGATGCGGGACCAAAGGCTCGAGCTCGATTCCGGCCTGCAGGCGGACCTTGCCGCATGGTCGGCCACCGGCACCGCGTCGTATCGCCGCCCCGTCCGTCGGTCCGGGCAACTTTTCCAGCTCAGCGGCCATCGCACCAGCCAGGGATTGCTGCTTGAGTTCGAAGCGGTGCCGGACGAGCACAACGCCCCGCAGGATCAGGCGTACGAAGATCTGCGGCAGTTCATCGATCGGATCGAGCCGATCAGCGACGTAAGGGCTGTCAGCCAGATCGTCGTTCGGCAAATCCGAGCCATGACGGGGTTTAACCGCACGCTGATCTACCGCTTCGGCGCGGATTGGAATGGCACCGTCATTGCCGAGGACGGCGACGGCGTGTTGCCGTCCTATATGGATCTGCGCTTCCCGGCGTCGGACATACCTGCCCAGGCACGGGTGCTTTATCAGCGGAACCGCCTGCGCCTGATACCGGATGCCGATTACCAGCCGGTGCCGATTGACCCGCCGGTCAGCCCGATCGACGGTCAGCCGCTTGACCTGGCGCCTGTCGCGCTGCGCAGCGTATCGCCGGTGCATCTGCAATACATGCGAAACATGGCGACCCAGGCCTCGATGTCGATCTCGCTGGTGGCGGACGGCCGCCTCTGGGGTCTGATTTCCTGCCACCACAGGACCGCCAGACATGTCGGTCCGATGGTGCGCTCGGCCTGTGACTTCCTTGGCCAACTAGCCGCGCAGCAGATCGTCGCGCGTGAGCGGACGGAGGACATCGGGCAGCGGATTGCATTGAAGCGGATCGAAACCAGCTTGCTGGTCGACCTGGCGCGTGCCAGCAGCTTTCAGGCGGGGCTGACGGAAAACCTCGGCTCGTGGCTGGCGCTCACCGACGCCACCGGGGCCGCGGTCGTGTTTGCCGGCGAAGTGCATCTCGCGGGCATCACACCGCCGGCAACCTGGATCAAGGACCTCGCGACCTGGCTGCGGTCGGGGCCAAACCTGCCGGTATTCGCCACCGACGCCCTCGCCAGCGAATGGTCATCCGCGGATCGTTTCGCGGCCGAGGCCAGCGGTCTGCTGGCGGTGTCGATCTCCCAGCTCCATCCCTCCTATATCATGTGGTTCCGGCAGGAACTCGTGCACACCGTCACCTGGGCGGGCGATCCTCGGAAGTCCGCCGATCCGGAGCGACTGAGCCCGCGGACCTCGTTTGATCAGTGGAAGGAACTCGTCCGCAACCGGGCCGCCCCGTGGCGCGGTTGCCAGATCGACGCGGCGACCGACTTCCGCAACGCCATCATCGACTTCGTGTTGCGGCGTGCGGAAGAACGGGCGGCGATGAGCGAGAAGCTGCAGCTCAGCAACAGGGAGCTGGAGGCGTTTTCCTACTCCGTTTCGCACGACCTGCGGGCGCCGTTCCGACACATTGTCGGTTACGCCGAGCTGCTGCGGGATCGCGAGACGGCGCTGGATCCGACGTCCCGCCGGTTCCTGGACACGATTCGCGATGCCGCGTTGTCGGCGGGGCGGCTGGTGGACGATCTCCTGGCCTTTTCGCAGTTGAGTTCGAGCGTCTTTGACGAAAGGCCGCATCGACATGGACAAATTGGTGATGGAAGCTCGTGTCACCGCATCTCAGGGGATGAAGGACCGGGTGATCGAATGGCGTGTCGGCGCGTTGCCTGAGGGCTGGGGTGACGCGACAATGGTGCGTCAGGCGCTGTTGAACCTGCTGTCCAACGCGGTGAAATACACCGGGCAGCGCAGCACCGCCGAGATTTCAATCGAGGGTTACGAGAACGATGCGGAGACGGTTTATAGTGTTCGCGACAACGGGATTGGCTTCGACATGAGATACGTCGGTAAGTTGTTTGGCGTATTCCAGCGATTGCACCGCATCGAGGACTTTGAGGGCACCGGCATCGGCCTGGCTTTAACCAAGCGGGTCATCGATCGCCACGGCGGATGGATCAAGGCCGAGGGTATTGAACATCAAGGTGCCACCTTTACTTTTGCCCTGCCGCGCCAGACCCATGTCGCCGCGCAAACTGGAGAGACGCCATTTGACTGACCTTCGGCCAATCCTTCTGGTGGAGGACAATCCTCGCGATGTCGAACTGACCATGACGGCACTCGCGAAATGTCAACTTGCCAACGAAGTCGTTCTGGCGCGCGACGGCGCCGAGGCGCTTGACCTGTTGCTCGGACGCGGCGCCAGTCACAACCGAGCCCTTGTGCCGGCCGTTGTGCTGCTGGATTTGAAACTGCCAAAGATCGACGGCCTCGAGGTGCTGGAACGCATCAAATCGGACGCGGGGCGACGCCATATTCCGGTGGTCATGCTAACATCGTCACGGGAAGAACGCGACCTGGTCCGCAGCTACGACCTGGGCGTCAATGCATTTGTCGTCAAGCCCGTCGATTTCCAAAGCTTTTTCAAGGCGATCCAGGATCTCGGCATGTTTTGGGCGGTGCTGAATGAGCCAGCACCGGAGGCACAAATGCCACATCATGACTGAAGCACCCATTGTCCATGCCTTGCTGCTGGAAGACAGCGCGATCGATGCGGATTTACTGGAGAGCCATTTGGCTCGTTCCAGCCATCGGTTTAGCTTACGGCGGGCGACCGGCCGCCGCAGTTTCATGGACGCGATTGAAGTAGACGGGTTCGAGATCATCCTGGCGGATTACTCCCTGCCTGACTTTGACGGCCTGACCGCTTTGCACATCGCCAAGGCCCGCTTTCCCGATGTGCCCTTCATTTTCGTTTCCGGTGTGGTGGGCGAGGAATTCGCCACCGATGCGCTCAAGCAGGGCGCCACCGACTATGTGTTGAAGCGCAACCTGACACGGTTGCCCGCGGCGGTTGATCGGGCGCTGGCCGAGGCCCATGAACGACGCGACCGCCGGCGCGCCGAAACCGCATTGCTGGAAAGTGATGTCCGACTGCGGCTGGCGGTGTCGTCGGCCAAGCTGGGCACCTGGGATTACGCCCCGGACCGTGACGAGGTGGTATGGAGAACCGGGGGCCGAAGCGACGCCACCGAACATCGCACGACGCTTGATACGTTCATGGCGCGTGTGCATCCGCTCGACCGTGCGCGCATGGAACCCGCTCTACGCGCCGCGATGACGGAAGGCGGTTCTGGTTCGTTCACCAGCGAATACCGGTTGCAGCAGAGGGACGGTTCGATCCGCTGGATGATCGCACGCGGACAAAGCTTCTTCCGCGACGGCCGGTGCTCGCGCTTTGTCGGCGTGATCCAGGATATCACCGATCGCAAGGCGGCTGAAGCGACGTTGCGACAGCAAAACCGCCTGCTGGCGCGCGAGGTTCGCGACCGGACCCGCGAGCGCGACCAGATGTGGCAACTATCCCGCGACTTGATGATCGTATGTGACCTGGTCACCCGCCCCGTCGCGGTCAATCCGGCGTGGACGGAATTGCTGGGCTGGACGGAAGCGGAACTGCTGGGTCGCCGCGTGATTGAGCTCATTCATCCGGACGACAAGGAAAATCTCCGACACGGCGCCGAACCGGGTGTCAACCACACCGTGCGGCTTGAAGCCCGGCTGCGCCGCAAGGACGGTGGCTATCGCTGGATCGCATGGACCGCGGTATCGCAGGACAAACTGGTGTATGCGATCGGCCGTGATATCACCAAGGCAAAGGCTGCGACGGAAGAAGTCGCCGCTGCGAACCGTCAACTGGTGCGCCAGATCGAGGAACGAGAGAAGGTCGAAACCACACTTCGGCAGATGCAAAGGCTTGAAGCCGTGGGCCAGCTGACGTCGGGCGTGGCGCATGACTTCAACAATCTTCTCACCGTTATTCTCGGCAATCTGGAGTTTGTGAAGCGTGACATGACCGGGCAGGATCCACGGCTGCTCCGGCGGTTGGAACAGATGACGAAGGCGGCCGAACGAGGTGCCAAGCTGATCGGACAGTTGCTCGCCTTTTCGCGCCGGCAGCGGCTGGAACCCAAGCCGATCGACCTGAATGACACAGTCATGGGCATGCGTGACCTGCTGCAAAGCACGATGGGTGGTTCGGTTCGGATCAGGACCAACCTGGAGTCTGACCTGTGGGCGGCGCTGGTTGATCCGACCCAGATCGAGCTGATCGTGCTGAACCTCGCGATCAATGCCCGCGACGCAATGGAGGTCGGCGGTGACCTGATCGTCGCGACCAGCAATATGCAGCTGTCGGTGCCGCCGTCGCGTCCGGAGGAACCGCCGCCGGGCGAATATGTCAGGCTTTCGGTGACCGATACAGGAACCGGCATGACTGAAGAGGTGGTGCAGCGGGCCTTCGAACCGTTCTTCACCACCAAGGAAGTTGGGAAAGGCTCCGGCCTGGGGCTGGCTCAGGTCTTTGGCTTTGCGAAGCAGTCAGGCGGTGGCGTCCGGATCGATACGACATTGGGCAAAGGGACCTCGATCCATGTCTTTTTGCCGCGCGCGCAGGTCAACGGTGCGCTGGTGCCGCACGCCGAACCAGCCTTGTGGTCCGGTCAGGCGACGCGTGCCAGCAGTGGCAGGTTGATCCTGCTGGTGGACGATGACGGCGCGGTGCGCGAGATCACGGCGAAGATGCTGCAAGATCTGGGTTACGATGTCGTGGAAGCAGGTAGCGGCGGAGCGGCCCTTGATCTGATTACGCGCGAGCCCAGGATCGCACTGTCTTTGCTGGATTACGCGATGCCGGGCATGAGCGGCGCCGAGGTCGCCCAGGAGGTCCATAAGCGGCGGCCCGGGCTTCCGGTGGTGTTCATCACCGGGTATGCCGACCTGACCGCCCTTAAGGAAGTCGGTGAAGACTATATTATCCAGAAGCCATTCCGGGAGGCTGACCTGGCCGAAAAAGTCGGCCGCACCATGCGGGAGGCGTACGGCTAGGGCAGTGGTCTGTGGCTCCCCAACCGCAAACGATCGGCCTCTGCAACGCTCTGGACTACCCCTATCGCCGCAGGGGACTGCTGGCCTCGGCTTTCGGCGCGACCAGCCGCCCGGCTTCGACCGCGCCGATATAGTCGCGGGTCAGCGGCACGGAATCAGGTCCATGCCCGAGCTGCAACTGCCAGACCATATGATTACGTTTTCGGAATGTTATCTCCGACGCGGCCAAGTAGAATTCGAACATTCTACAGAACCGTTCGTCATAGAGTGCTGCGATGGCATCACGGTTGGCAGAGAAACGACGGCGCCAGTGACGCAAAGTCTCGGCATAATGCAGGCGAAGGATCTCGATATCGGTTGCAGTACAGACCGCTGCGTTCGACGACGGGCAATACTTCGGACAGTGCGGGAGAGTAGCCGCCCGGGAAAATGTATTTACGCAGCCAGGCATTGGTGCTGCCCGGGCCGTCGCTGCGGCCGATGGCATGCATCAATGCAACACCGTCCGGATTGAGGCAGCGGGCGATGGTGTCGAAGAACGTTTTGTAGTGGCCAACGCCGACATGTTCGAACATGCCGACCGAGACGATGCGGTCGTATGTATCGGTGACGGCGCGATAGTCCAGCAGCGCGAACTGCACGCGGTCGTCAAGGCCTTCGGCTTCAGCGCGGGCCTGCGCTTCGGCCAGTTGTTCCTGCGACAAGGTGATCCCGGTCACCTGGGCGCCGAAATCGCGGGCCAGCGTCAGCGCCATCCCACCCCAGCCACAACCAATATCCAGCACCCGCAATCCAGGCCGGTCAAGACAGAGCTTGGCGGCGATGTGGCGCTTCTTCGCGGCTTGGGCTTCCTCCAGCGTTTCGTCACCCTGCGCGGAAGTAGGCGCAGGAATATTGACGATCACGGTCCAGGAAGAGGCTGTACAGACGGCCATTCAAATCATAATGGTGCGCCACGTTGCGACGTGACCGCTTGGCCGGGTTGTACTGGACCAACCGCCGGATGACGGCGTCGAGGTGTTCGCGCAGCCGCACCGCAGGATGGGCGCGCGGATTAAGCTCGATGTTTGAAAGCATCACGTCCAGAAGATCGTAGATCCCACCCTCTTCGACGGACATTTTCGCCGGACATGTAGGCTTCGCCCGCCGCCATGCCTGGATTGAACACCAGGCGGCGGATTGTCTGCTGGTCACGCACACGAAACACGGCGCTGTGTCCGCCCTCACCGATGTAACTGGTGCGTGAGCCATTCGGCCAGATAATGGTCAATTGGCCTATGGTAATCAGGCGCCGGAGAATACCATCGAGAACAGCTCGCATCGCTCTTCAATCCAATGTCTTGGCCCAGAAACAGGCCAAGCATGGATCAGCAACGCGACCGGCGTCAAAACACCAGCGGTAATATAAATTCAATAGACCGTGCTTATCGGTTCCCCTGTTCCTTCACGAACTGGAGAACCGATAAGCAAAAGCCGGTGATCGGCCCGGACTTAGCTTAGCTGAGGTGCGTCGCCTTCGAAGATATTCTCGGCGGTTGGGATCTGCTCCTCGTCCTCGGCCTCGGCGGTGGCGCGTTCGCCACGGGCCTGACGCTCGGCTTCTTCCGGGCTGCGGGCGACGTTGACGGTGACCGGGATGGACACCTCCGGATGAAGCGAGACCCGAACCGCCGACAGGCCCAAGGTCTTGATCGGATGCTCCAGAACGACCTGGGAACGGTTGATCGTCAGCCCTGAGCCGCTGTCGCGGCCTCGGCGATATCGCGCGCCGACACCGAACCGTAGAGGCTGCCGGACTCACCGGCCTGGCGGATGATGACGACGGACAGACCGCCGACCCGTTCGGCCAGACGTTCGGCTTCCTCGCGGCGCTTGATGTTCTGCGCTTCCAGCTGCGCACGCTGCTGCTCGAACTTCGCGCGGTTGTCCTTGCTGGCGCGCAGCGCCTTTTTCTGCGGCAGGAGGAAGTTGCGGGCATAACCCGGCTTCACCTTCACCACATCTCCCATCTGTCCCAGCTTCTCGACGCGCTGGAGCAGGATCAGTTCAACGGCGGCCATGGATCTGCTCCTTAGGCGACGATGTAAGGCAGCAACGCCAGGAAGCGGGCGCGCTTGATGGCCACCGCGAGTTCGCGCTGCTTTTTGGCGGACACGGCGGTGATGCGGCTGGGGACGATCTTGCCGCGCTCCGACAGGAAGCGAGACAGCAGGCGCACATCCTTGTAGTCGATTTTCGGCGCATTCGGGCCGGAGAACGGGCAGGACTTGCGACGGCGGTAGAACGGCCGGCGGGCGCCAACAGCGGCCCGTCGGGCAGCGGGATTGACTTCGGTATCGGACATTGTGGTCTACTCCTCGAGGCCGGCACGGAATTCGTCGGCGCCGAACGGCGTCGCGGGCGCGGAATTCCTCGCGATCGTCGAAGCCGCGGCGGCGGCCGCTTTCGAAGCGTCCGGCTGGCTTGGGCCCGCGGAAGCCGCGTTCGCGGTCATCGGACTTGCGGGACAGGATAGCGGACGGGGCTTCGTCGATTTCCTCGATGCGGACGGTCATGAAGCGGAGGATGTCTTCGTTGAGGCCGAGCTTACGCTCCATTTCGGTGACGAAGGCTGGCTTGGCGTCGAGGCCGAGCAGCATGTAGTGGCCCTTGCGGTTCTTCTTGATCCGGTAGGCCAGGCCGCGCAGACCCCAGTATTCGCGCTTCTTGACCGCGCCGCCATCGGCTTCCAGTTCGGTGCCAATGTCGTCGGCGATCTGCTCGACCTGCTGTTGCGTGACGTCGTTCCGTGCGATGAGCACGGTTTCATAAAGCGGCATGGATGAACCCCCTATGGCTTGTCTCTGCCCCGGACCGGGTCTGGTCCAGCTTCCGGGATGGAAGTGGGCATAGCCGGGTGCGATGCCGTCGCACCCGGCAGGGAAGCGGCGGCTTGAAGCATGGTTTGGACCAGGATGCAACGGGAGATTACTGGGCGAAAGACGTGGCGGTCTTTTCTGTAATGAGAGCGCACCATCCCGTATAACACGGGTCAGCCGATGAACCGGAAGCTGGGCACCCTCAGGTAGGGCGTGATCCTTTCATTCCTGGCGTGCGTGGGTTAGCCTGAGCAGTTTTCGCAAAGCGGCCTGACCGCCGTGTATGACCGAGCAAAAGGTGACAATGATAATGCCTGCCTCAGTTACTGACGTGGAGATTGGCCTTGATCGCGATGTCTTCCTGCGAACGCTGATCCGTGAACTGGCAGGCACCCTGGAAGAAGTCATCGGACTGGACGAGGCATCCGGCTATATCAGCGTGGTCGGACGGGCGATCGGCGAGCAGATCGATCAGGGTTACCGCCGCGAACTCCATGTCCACCGATTGTCAAAGGGACAAGTCACGGCGGCGCTGGTCGATCTGAAGCGCCGGATCGAGGGCGATTTTTATGTGATCGAGGAAAACGACGACCGGATCGTGCTGGGCAACCGCCGTTGTCCGTTTGCCGAGAAAGTCGCCGGGCGCACCTCGATGTGCATGATGACATCCAACGTATTCGGCCATATCGCGGCCGAGAACCTGGGGTACAGCAAAATAGAGCTGCAGCGCACAATCGCCGAGGGGCATCCCGAATGCCGCGTGGTGGTCCATGTGCGTCCGTCGCCCGAGGCGGCCGGCGCGGATGGCAGGGAATATTTCCGTTCCACCTGAAGCTTGCAACGATCCCGGGCGGGCATAGGAACTTCCTCGACCATGCATGACGCGCTGCCACCCCATCTCGGTCTGCTGCTCCAGGTCATCGATGAGCCAATGTTCCTTGTGCAGTCCGATGGCGTGGTGGTGGCTGCGAACTTCGCGATGGGACGGCAACTGCATATTCCGTGGCAAACCCTGACGGGCGCGCACCTGTCGGACCTGCTGGCCACGCCATGGGAGACCGCACGCCTCTATCTGCAGCGAGCGTGCGGCAGCCGGCAGTCCACGCCGGGCACGTTGCTGTTCCGTCGCGCAGACGGGTCAGAAATCACCTATCAGTGTCACGGCAATCTGGTTCAGCCGGCGCATGCCGGCGACGCGGCGATACTGGGGCTGCGATGCCGCGCACGGTCCGACACGCTCGCACCGTTTTTGCGGCTCAATCAGCGCCTGGACGAGCTCAAAGAGGAGATCGTGCGCCGTCAGCAGGCGGAGCAACGCCTGCAGCAGCTCAACCGCGACCTGGAAGCGCGCGTCGAGCAGGAGGTCGCGGCGCGGGCTTATGCCCAGGACCGGCTGGCGCAGGCGCAGCGGATGGAGGCGCTGGGCCAACTATCCGCTGGCATCGCACACGACTTCAACAACGTTCTGCAGGCAGTGTCCGGGGGTCTGGCGCTGATCCAAAAACGTGCGGACAATCGTGATCTGGTCATGCGGTTTGCCCGGATGGCGATGGAAGCAGCCGACCGTGGTGCGACCATCACCGGGCGTCTGCTGGCATTCGCGCGGCGCGGTGAGTTGCGGGCCGAAGTCGTTGATGCCGACACGCTGCTTGCGGCGTTGCAGGAGATGCTCGATCCGGTGGTGGGGTCCACCATCGCCGTCTGCATCGCAGTCGAGGCGGATACGCCAATGTTCGATGCCGACAGGGGTCAGCTTGAGACGGCACTGATCAACCTGGTGGTCAATGCACGCGATGCCATGCCCGATGGCGGGACGGTGACGATTGCCGCGGCACCCGAAACCATCGGCGCGTCGGGGGAAGCAAGGGCCAGGCTGCGGCCTGGACGTTATGTCCGGCTGACGGTGACCGACACTGGCGTCGGCATGGACGCGGCCACGCTCGCCCGTGCGGCGGAGCCTTTTTTCACGACGAAACCGATTGGCCAGGGTACCGGGCTTGGTCTTGCGATGGCATGTGGCTTTGCTCAGCAGTCCGGGGGCGACTATGCGATCGAGAGCACACAGGGCTGTGGCACGACCGTGAGCCTTTGGCTGCCGCAGTCGCAATCCGCGGTGCGCGACTTCGCCGCTGATAGCCATACCGCAGCGAACCCGGTTGTCGCGAAGGCGGCCAGGGTGCTGCTTGTTGACGATGATGCGCTGGTGCGCGAGGTGCTGGCGTGCGGACTGGCGGACCGGGGTTATCAGGTCACCGAGGCATCGGACGGCCTCGCTGCTTTGGCCTGGCTGGAACGCGGCGATAGCCTTGATGTTCTGGTGACCGACTTTTCGATGCCCGGAATGAACGGGCTGGCGCTGATCAACGAGGTCCGCCGGACCCGTGCCTCACTGCCGACATTGCTGCTGACCGGTTATGCCGATGCAGCGGTGCTCAGCGCCATGGAGGCTGTCGAAAGCCAGACGACGGCGCTGCTGCGCAAGCCCATCCGCAGCGACGAACTGGCTGAACAGGTAGCGGTATTGCTGGCCGGCAGAGGCGCTGCTACTGTCGCTGGCCTGGGTTCCGGCGTAGCGGAAGCCTCGCCGGTTGCCCCATGACCTGGCTGATGTTGGTCGCTGTCTGGCAACGGTGCGGATCGGGCCGGGATGGCGGCGGCCAGTCTACAGGAACCCGACGGAAATCCACGGCACCGCCGCGACCAGCACCAGCCCGATGAGCATTGCCAGCATGTATCCCATGATCGGCCGGATGCCGAGGTTGGGGTCCACTCGCCCGATTGCCGCGGCCGCGTAGAACCCCACCCCGAACGGCGGGGCGAACAGGCCAATGCCCATCGCCAGCACCGTCACCATCGCGTAGTGGATCTCGTGGATGCCCAGTTTCTGCGCGATCGGGAACAGCAATGGCCCGAACAGCACAATCACCGGGATACCTTCCAGCACCGAGCCCAGCACGACGAAGGCGAGGATCGACACCCCCAGGAAGGTGTATCTGCCACCGGGCAGTCCGGTCATCGCGTCAGCCAGTTGTTGCGAGAAGCCCGATTGCGTCAGCGCCCAGGCCATCGACGTCGCCGCGCCCAGGATCAGCAGGATGGCGCCGGACAGGGATGCTGTCTCGATCAGCATCGGCACGATGCGCGACCAGTCGAATTGGCGGTAGACCAGCAGGCCGATGACGACCGTATAGACGATACCGATGGTGGAGACCTCGGTCGCGGTCGCGACACCCTCCACCACCATGAACCGGATCACGAACGGCAGCGCCAGTGCCGGCACGGACGCGATGAAGGCGCGCCCGACCTCCGATCCGGTCGCCCGCCTGATCCCCGTCATGTCCTGGTTGCGGTAGCGGTGCCGCACCACGAAGCACAGCGCGATGGCCAGCACGATGCTGGGCAGCAGGCCGCCGGTGAACAGGGCGGAGATCGATACCCCGGTCACCGATCCGATGGTGATCAGCACCAGGCTGGGCGGCACCGTTTCGGTCTGCGCGCCGGTGGCCGACAGCAACGCCACCAGATCGCCCGGCTTCGCGCCGCGCTTGATCATCTCCGGGAACAGCGCCGGGGCCACCGCCGCCATGTCGGCGGCCTTCGAGCCAGAGATGCCGGAGACGAGATACATCGCGCCCACCAGCACGTAGGACAGCCCGCCGCGCACATGGCCGAGCAGCGAGGCGAGGAAGCCGACCATGGCACGCGCCATCCCGGTCATCTCGATCAGCAGGCCGAGGAACACGAACAGCGGCACCGCGAGCAGGATGAGGTGCGACATACCTTCGTAGAAGCGGCCGACGAACACCAGCATCGGGACGTCGGTGGTCAGGACGAGGTAGGCGAAGGTCGATGCAGCGAATGCGATCGAGATCGGCACGCCGGCCAGCACCGATGCACCGACCAACCCGACGAAGAACAGCAGCAGATTGAGATTACCGAGCGGCTCCAGCCAGGGATCGGCCAGCGGTACGCCCCACGCGACCAAGCCGGCCAGCGCGATCAGCAGCACGCCGACCCAGGCGGGAAAAGCGCGGAACAGGCGGGCCGCCGCGATGACGATCATCAGCGCGAAACCCACCGGCAGCGGCGCGGTCAGCCAGGCTTTGGACACCGCCAGGCCTGGCATGATGAGCCGAGCGACTTCCTGGACATACTCGATCGAGGGCTGCACAACGGCCGCGAGGAAAATCAAGCCCACGGCGGCACCGTATGCCTCCATCCCGGCTCGGGTCGGACGGTTGGCGCGGGCCAGCAGCGCTGTCATACGCATGTGTTCGCCACGGTTCAGCGCGATGACCGAACCGATCATGCCCAGCCACAGAAACACTGCCTGGGCGAGGTCATCGGTCCAGATCAGCGGATGCTGGAAAACGTAGCGGGCGATCACGCCCATTAACAGAATAACGACGTCGCCCAGCACCAGGGCGGCGGCCAGATACTCCAGCACCCGGATCAGGGGGCGTTCGATCCCGCCCGCGATCCGCGCGATGGTCGTTGCACGCGTATCGGTTCGCACCTCAAGCGGGCCGGTCGTGGCATCCATGATGCGGGTCCTCCGGATCAGGCCATCGGGCCGGAGATTTCTTCCAGCGAGGCCCAGACATCGGGGCCCAGTTTGCCTTTCCATTCGGTGTAGAAGCCGACGTCCCTGAGCTTCTTGCGGAACGACGAGGTATCGGCAACGGTATTAAACAGCATGCCCTTCCCGGCCATGAAAGTCTGCGCGTCGCTGGTTCAACGCGGCCAGATCCTTACGCTCATCCATGCCGGCCTGGTCGAAGCTGTCCATGACCAGATCCTGCATGTCCTTCGGCAGCCGGCCGAACGCCTGCGGATTGATCAGCGTGTACCAGCCGTCCCAGATGTGCGAGGTCAGGGACAGGTATTTCTGCACCTCGAACAGGCGCGTGGTCTTGGTCAGCGAGGGTGGGCTTTCCTGTCCGTCCACCACGCCGGTCTGCAGCGCGGTGTAAAGCTCGGAGAAGTTCATCGAGGCGGGCGCGGCGCCGATCGCCTTCCAAGTCGAAACCTGGATCGGGCTCGGCGGGGCGCGCAGCTTCAAGCCCTGCACGTCGGCGACCGTGTTGATCGGGCCCTTGTTGTTGGTGATCTGGTGGAAGCCGCTGTCGAGGATCTTGTTGGTGGTCAGGTAGCCGGCCTTCTTCAGATCGTCGCGCAGCAAGCTCACCCAGCTTGCCGTCCGCCGCCTGCCAGACCTCGTCGTAGATCTTGAACGCGAAGGGCATGCTCAGCGCGGACGTCAGCGGCGCTGCGGTCGCGGTAATGACGTTCGACAATACCATCATATGCACGCCGCCGATGCGGACCTGGGTGAAGGTGTCGATGTCGGTGCCCAACTGGCCGGAGTGGAAAACGGTGATCTCAAACTGCCGCTGGACTTTTGTTTCACCCGTTCGGCCGCTTCGAGGTAGCGGACGGTGGATGGATGCACGGCCGGCTGCGAACTGGTGAATTTCCAGTTGATTTCCGCCGCATGTGCGAAACGGGGTAGCAGGATTGAGGCCCCGGCGAGCGCGCTGACCCGGCGTCTGGTCAGTTCGGCATTTTTTGTTCCTCCAATTTTTTGTCTTCCGACAAGACGCTAGCTGACGTTATCGGGCTTGTCATGAGGCGCTTGGGTCAGCGCAACGGCGATGTCACCGGATTGACCGGACAATGGAGGTCACGCCAGGCGATTGCCGATCGGCCCGCTGCCATGTTGCGATGTGCGCTTTCTTTCCGCGCCCTGTCGAAATCGGTTCGGCTTGAACGTCAATGACACGGCGGCGCATCCTGCGCCGGCCGAACAAGGGAAGTGCCACATGCAATACATGCTGTTGATCTACGGGAACGAAGCCGCGGCGGCGAATGCGTCAGAGGCCGATATGGGCCGGATGATGGCTGCCTACGGCGCCTATACCGAGGCAATGGTCAAGGCCGGCGTTATGCTTCGCGGCGATCGTCTGCATCGGTCTTCGGCCGCCACAACCGTCCGGACAGTCGACGGCAAGGCACAGGTGCTGGATGGGCCATATGCGGAGACCAAGGAACAGCTTGGCGGCTACTACCTGATCGAGGCCCCCGATCTGGATACCGCGCTTTCCTGGGCAGAGCGGTGCCCGGGTGCCGCCCATGGTGCGATCGAGGTTCGTCCAATTTGGACGATGTGAGCCAGGCGGGCCGCATCGCGGAAGCAGTGGCGCGAGCCAGCTACGGCAAGCTGCTCGCGTTCATTGCCGCGCGAACAGGTGACGTCGCGGGGGCGGAGGACGCGTTGTCCGATGCCTTCGCGACCGCGCTTGCCGACTGGCCACGGCACGGTGTGCCGGACAATCCGCAGGCGTGGCTGCTGACAGTGGCCCGCCGCAAAGTCATCGATGCGGCGCGGCGGCAGCGCGCCAATCAGGGCGCCGGCATGCACTTGCGGCTGTTGGCCGATGAGCTTGACGAGGCGGCGTCAGTCCCGGCGGATATCCCAGATAATCGCCTGGCCTTGATGTTCGTCTGCGCCCACCGGGCGATTGATCCGACTGTACGCGCGCCGCTGATGCTGCAGACAGTGCTTGGCATGGATGCCGCGACCATTGCGTCCGCGTTCCTTACGGCACCCGCCGCAATGGGCCAACGGCTGGTCCGCGCCAAGGTGCGAATCAAGCTCGCCAACATTCCGTTCCGGTTGCCGGATCGCGCCGATCTGCCCGAGCGGCTGCAGGCCGTGCTCGATGCGATCTATACGGCCTTTACCGCCGGTTGGACCGATCCCGGTGGAACCGAGCTGCGGCGCCGGGACCTGGCGCAGGAAGCGATCTGGCTGTGCGGACTGGTGGTCTCGCTGCTTCCGAACGAGGCGGAAGGCCTCGGTCTGCTGGCACTTATGTTGTATGCTGAGGCCCGGCGCGGTGCCCGGCGGACGCTGGGCGGCGAGTACGTGCCGCTTGATGAACAGAACGTGGAGGCGTGGGACGTAGCCCTGATCCGGCAGGCGGAGGCGTTGCTGCTCCGCGCAAGCACGATCGGCTCGCTTGGGCGCTTTCAGTTAGAGGCCGCGGTGCAATCGGCGCATGTCGTGCGCCGTCGGACCGGGCGTGCGGACTGGGTGGCGATCGTACATCTGTACGATGCCTTGGAAAGCCTGACGGGGTCACCTGTGGTCGCAATCAACCGTGCGGTCGCGCTGGCGGAAACCGCCGGGGCGGCGGCGGGACTGGCGCAACTTGATACGCTGGCCGATGATCCCCGGCTGACAGCCTACCAACCCTATTGGGCCGCCCGGGCTGGCCTGCTTGCGCGTGTCGGCGCAGACCGTGCGGCCCGCGCAGCCTACCGGCAGGCCATTGGGCTGGAGGCTGATCCCGCGGTGCGGCGCTTCCTACAGGCCCGGCTGGCAGCCCTCGGCTGACCCACATGGACCCGCCGCGAACACCGACGCGGCAGGTTACGCGGTCCCGATCGCCCGAGCGCCTTCCTGTCGCTGCACCCGCATGCCATTCAGCACCCGTGTCATGCAGGTCTGCACATTGGCTCGGCCATCCACAACGGCGAGACATTCAAAGCAGGCCCCCATCATGCAGTATGGTCCCCGGGGCGCGCCGAAGACCGGCGTTGTCCTGGTGATGGTGACCCCGGCGGCGAGCAGCGCCACGGCCACGCTGTCACCCGCGTGGGCCGGGAGCGCCTGCCCATCGAGCCAGATCGTCAGGTCGCCCTTGTCCGGCCGGCTCCACATCAGTCGACGGTTCCCTTCGGCAGTTTCTTCTCGGTGATCGCCGCGTACAGCGCGACGCCGTAGGGGATCGCTTCGTCATTGAAATCGTACAGGTGGTTGTGCAGCGCCGCGCTGTCGCCGTTGCCCAGGTTGATGTGGGCGCCGGGCACCTGCTCCATCATGAAGCTGAAATCCTCGGATCCCATGCCGGGCGGTGCGTCGCGGCGGACATTGCCTTCGCCGACCATACCAGCCGCCGCGTCCCCGTAGGCGATCGCCTCCTGCTCGTTGTTCACCATGGGGGCGAAGATGACCCGGAAATCCAGTTCGGCCTCGGCGCCGAAGCCGGCGGCGATGCTGGCGGCGAGGCGCCTCATGTTCTGCTCGATCATGGCCATCACCTCGCGCTTCATCGTCCGCACGGTGCCGGCCAAGATCGCGGATTGCGGGATCACGTTGTAGGCGTCGCCGGACTGGATGCGGGTGATGCTGAGCACGGCGGTGTCCTGCGCGGAGATGTTGCGGGACACGATCGACTGCAGTGCGGTGCCGAGATGGCAGGCGACGACGACCGGGTCGATGCTCTGCTGCGGATGGGCGCCGTGGGCGCCCTTGCCGGTGATGGTGATGTCGAAGAACGCGCCGCCGGCGGCGCGAGCGGATGGGCCGGTGACGAACTTGCCGACGGGCAGGCCGGGGCGGTTGTGCATGCCGTAGACGTAGTTGCAGGGGAACCGCTCGAACAGGCCGTCCTTCAGCATCTCCAGGGCGCCGCCGACGCCTTCCTCGGCCGGCTGGAAGATGAAGTTGACGGTGCCGTTGAAGTTGCGGGTTTCGGCGAGGTATTTGGCGGCGCCGAGCAGCATGGTGGTGTGGCCGTCGTGGCCGCAGGCGTGCATACGGCCGGGGTTCTGGCTGGCATGCGGCAGGTCGGTCGCCTCCAGGATCGGCAGCGCGTCCATGTCGGCGCGCAGGCCGACCGCATGCCTGGCCGTTGCCGTTGCGCAGCACGCCGACGACGCCGGTCTTGCCGACGCTGCGATGGACCTCGATGCCCCATTCCTCCAGCTTCTGCGCGACGAGATCCGCGGTGCGGTATTCTTCCAGCCCGAGTTCGGGATGGGCATGGATGTCGCGGCGGATGGCGGTCAGTTCGTCCTGGTAGAGGCGGGCACGGTCGAGCGCGGACTGGGTCATCGATGGGTCCTGGGCCAGTGGTTCAAGGTGCGAGCATAACACGCGGCTCTTGCCATACCAGACCGGTCGGGGTGTTGTTGCTGAAAGGCACGGGAGCGACGGCACGATGTATCTGAATACTTTCGCCCACGGTTCGGCGCCGCTGGACATGACCGGGACGGACGAATTCCGCAGCCTGCTGGCCAGCGCGGCCGACCTGGGCATTCCGCACGCGGCGGATGTGCCTTACCGGTCGTGCAACATCGTGCTGCGGCAGCTGCGGTTTCACTTCCTGGAATGGGGACGGCGGCGATGCGCCGGTGATCGTGCTGCTGCATGGCGGCCATCAGTCGGCGCATTCATGGGACCTGGTCAGTCTGCATCTGGCGCAGCGGTACCGCGTGCTGGCGCTGGACCAGCGCGGGCACGGCGACAGCGAGTGGGCGCGGGACGTGGTGTATTCGCAACCACGAGATGTCGCTGGATGCCGAGGCGTTCATCGCCGCGATGGGGCTGCAGAAGCCGATCTTGATCGGCCACTCGATGGGCGGGCGGAACGCGATGCTGCTGATGCGGCGGAACCAGGCACTGCTGCGCGCGGCGGTGATCGTCGATGTCGGGCCGGAACTGTCGGAGAAAGGGCGCGCGGCGATCGCCGGGTTCGTGCAGGCGAACCAGGAATTCGACGACCTGGAACATTTCGTGCGCAACGTGCGTCAATACGATCCGTACCGCTGCCGCGAGCACATCGAGCGGACGGTGAAATACAACATGCTGGAACGGGCGGACGGCAAATACGTCAGCAAGTGCGATTCCAATCCGCGGCGGCTGGGCATCGTGCGCGGCGTCCGGCCCATTGGAGAACATCACGCTGGCGGATGCGGCGGGGCTTCGATCTGCCGTGCTGCTGGTGCGTGGCGCGAACTCCAACATCCTGGCGCCCGATGCGGCCGAGCGGTTTGCGGCGGCGCTGCCAGCCGGGACTTTGGTGACTGTGCCGGATTGCGGCCACAACGTGCATGGCCAGAACACGAAGGGGTTCATCGAAGCCGTGGGTGGGTTCTTGGAAACGCTGGCCAGTTGAACCGCTTCGACTGCTAATCAGGAATTCTTGTCCCGGTCCGCTTGGTCATCGAACTTATGCCTGCCAAGGTGGCCAGCGTTGGGTTGCGAAGGCAAACCGCTCAATCCGGCCGGCCGGACCGCCTGTGGAATGGCAGCTTTGCCAAGGCGATCAGCTTGCGAGGGCGTTCGGTCTTGACCGGAGTGCTTCAACAGCGCGATCCAGCAGCGGCAGGGTTACGGCGTCCTGACGGAACGCCATCGTCAGCAAGCCATTTTCGGATCGCACAACTCTGGCAAATGCACTTCCACCGGTCGGAAGGCTGACCATTACCTCGGTGCCGCTTGATGCTTTCGTCTCGCATACCAAAGCGACACCGCCGCGTGACATGTCACGCACGACGGCCTGGGCCGCGGGTTGACCATTTATGCTGAATGACACCGTGGTACCGCTTCCTGGCACGCGCTCATAGGCGCGGCGGTCGTCGCCGTCGGACCGCTTCATCGCGCTCAGGAAGTCAGTCACCTCAACTCGCAATGTGTCCGCTGTCTCGCCGACGTCCTTAGCCGCCGTCAGCACTGACCGGCTGGCAGAGTCGGTTTGTTCCGCGATCGTCAAGACCTCCTCCATCGCCTGCGCCGCGGTGCTCGTGGTCATGGTCACGCTCTGCACGCTGCTGCTGATCTCCTGCGTCGCAGCGGCCTGCTGTTCGACTGCCGCGGCGATGGCGGTTGCGACCGACTCGACCCGGCTGATTGCCAGGCCGACTTCGCGCACCGCATCAACAGCCTCACCGGATGCCGCACGTATGGCGATGATCTGGGTGCCGATCTGAGCAGTTGCGTGAGCGGTCTGGGTGGCCAGCGTTTTCACCTCGCTGGCGACGACGGCAAAGCCCTTGCCGACCTCCCCCGCACGAGCGGCCTCGATCGTGGCATTCAACGCCAACAGGTTGGTTTGTCCTGCGATGTCTGAAATCAGCCGCACCACATTGCCGATCTGATCCGCGGCGGTCGCGAGGCCCGCCACTTTGGCGTCGGTCTCCGACGCTCGTTCCACCGCGCTCTGTACCGCGGACGTCACGTGCGTCACCTGCCTGCTAATCTCGTGAATACTGGCAGCCATTTGTTCGGCTGCAACAGCAACCGAGTTAAGGTCACGTGCGGATGCATTGACGCCTTCAACCGCATTGCATGTGCTGTCACGGGTGCGTGTCGTGGCCGCGGACATCTCGTTTGCCGCAAGATGCATCTTGGCGGCGGATTGGCCGAGGCTTGCCATGACACCCGAGACCGAGGTGCCGAAATCCTGGGTATGGGTGTCGATCGCCGCCTGACGGCGGTTGCGCGCCGCCTGTTCCCGGGCCTTGGCGTCGGCCAGGGCGTCGGCCCTGATCATGTTGTCCTTGAACACCTGCACGGCACGGGCCATGCCGCCGAGTTCGTCGCCGCGAGTTCAAACCTTCGACCTCGGTGGCCAGGTCGTGGTCGGCCAGTTTGCGCATGGTAACCGTCAGAGCACGCAGCGGCATGATGGAACCGCGCTGTACAATGACAATCACATAGAGGACGGCGGCGAGGAACAGGGCAGCCGCAACGCCCGCGTCAAACATTTCAGCCGAACGGAAGCGTGCGATGCGCGCGTTTAGAAGATGCTCGACCTCGGCGGCGTCGGCGGCACCGGCCTTCGAAATAGCCTCAAGCAGTGGCAGAACAATCGCGTGAGTGTCGGATGCCTTGGCGTGATCGGCAAGGGCGGCCAGAACCGCCTTGGCCGTATCGGTAACGGTTGCGACCAGAGGGAAGACGGCACTGTTCACCGTTTTATCGAGGTTGCCGCCAACCGCGCTGTCAATATCCGAAGCCAGACCATCCAGCGTTGGCTGCAGCATGCCAATTTGCACGCCGATGGCCACTTGTTCGTCGACGGAGCTATCGTGTCCGGCCGTCGCAGCAACGGCTTCGGCCAGAGAAACGACGTTTGCCAGGGCGGTTGGCACCTTCACGGTCAACGCGTCTTGCGTATAGAAACTGTCAAGGTCCGGATCGAGCGTCAGGTTGGATCCGTCGGCTGATTTGCTGATGAGATCCGCTGCCGCCTGCGCCGCGGCGGACAGGCTATTGCCGGTGAGCGCCTTGATCAGCGATGCCGCAGCCTCGGCTGTCTTGAGGTCAGCGCCACGCACGTCTTGATTGATCTTTATGTGTTCGACCAATCCGGCCATGGCGACGCCGCGGACCACGGCATCCTGCACATTGCGGACTTCCGCAATATACCGCAGGCCCAGGACTTCTTTCTGCGCAAATTCGATATTGGTCTGCTTATCGGCTACCATTTGGTATCCGAGATAAGAAATTGGAGCCAGAAACAGGCCGTAGGCAATGATGAGCTTCGCAGCGATGGTGAGCTTTAACGGCATAGTGGCTGCTCCGGCTGGTGACGATGTTCCTGGCGGTTGTATCGATCGGCCCAACAAGATCGCAGACTTGAGCGAAACATAATGTGAGGCCCGATAGATTAATAATTCCTTTAATTTGACAAAAAACAAGCTTCTCAAGCAAGCCAATACTGGCTCCTCGACCGACCCACGCATGCTCGGCCGGGGCAGCCAAGTGGATTTGCTTCCGCATCATTGACCGGGCCATACGGGTGACCCCGCGCCCAAAGACTGTCGACGCCCAGCGTCTTGAGATGTGCTTGAGGGTAGCCCGATCGTCGGACCTGGTACCAGGCGTGGGATTAAATGAATACTGCTGTATTGATAGGTACTTATGGTTCATTGTCGTTTAGTTGGGAGCAGGGCATTTTTTGCGTTCATGTCGGGACCTTGGAACTTGGTCAGAAGAAATTCCAATAACGGAGAGGTATTGGATTTGCTATAACCGAGGGCAAGCGGAATTGTAGGCGCCAGTCCATACAACGGGCGGCTCACGACCGATGACGGCAACAGTCTTCGTGCATAAGCAGGCAGCAAACTGATGCCTTTGGTTGAGAGCACCAACGAAATTACCATCGGCAGGGTTTCGGCTTCATGCGCTGGCGCAAGGCTGACGTTGGAGCGTGTCAGATAGTCATCGATGACAAGCCTGAGCGCAGGAGCGTACTTTTTGGGAAAGCTTATAAAGGGTTCACGAGCGATCTCGTTGACTTGAACGAACGGGCGCTCAGCCAGCCGGTGGTCAGCGGGCAGAAGCACGAACAGCGCCTCCTCGGTAACAAGTCTGAACTCCAACCCATGTGTTTCATTGTCCGGACGGAGAAACGCCGCGTCCATTCTGCCGCTGAGCATCTCCTGCATAAGCTCTGGCGACGAGGCGCTGTGAATTGTGAGTTCCGTCGTTTTTAGCTGATCCCCCAGGATTTCGAGAACCTTCGGGAGCCACTCCATTTCGTGGCCGGTCAGAAATCCCACGATAAAAGATGCCTTGACGGGTCGCGCAGCCCGCCGCGCGGCTTCGGCCGCTGCTTCCACCTGCGATAGAATGACACGGGCGTGATCCAGAAACACCCGCCCCGCCGGCGTGAGTTGCATCCCGCGTGAGCCGCGGATGATCAGTTGCACGCCGATCGTCAGTTCCAGGTCGCGGATCTGCCGGCTCAGTGAGGGTTGCGCGGTATTGAGCCGCCGTTCGGCGGCGTGGGTGAAGCTGCCTTCCTCGGCGACCGCGACGAAATAGCGCAGGTGGCGGAGTTCCATGTGCCATGCCTTCGAGGTATGGGACGAAGCTTACAAAGTCTTTTTCTTTCCTGCCATAGCCAGCCAAATTCTGCTGCAACGGCGCTTTGGCGCGATGCCGGGCAGGTTGGCCAGAATGGTGTGATGCCCCGGCGCTATCGAGGAGAGAAAGTCATGAGCAAACCCGTTGTACTTGTTACCGGTGCGCTGACCGGGATCGGCCGAGCCACCGCGGTGGCGTTCGCGCACGAAGGGGCCCACATCGTGGTATCCGGCCGGCGCGAGGAAGCCGGTCAAGCCCTGGCGGCCGAGTTGCGCGACCTGGGCGCGGAGGCGGAATTCGTGCGGGCCGATGTGCGGCATGAGGATGATGTGCGCGTCCTGGTTGACCAGACCGTCGCGCGGTTTGGCCGCCTGGACGTGGCCGTGAACAACGCCGGGACCGAGGGCGTGCCGGGTCCGGTAACCGAGCAGACCGCGGAAACCTATGCGGCCACGTTCGACACCAACGTGCTGGGCACGGTGCTGAGCATGAAGCACGAGATGCGTGTGATGCTGGCGCAAGGGCATGGCAGCATCGTCAACCTGTCTTCCACCATGGGGCATAAAGCGGCACCAGGTGCGTCCCTGTACACCGCGAGCAAACACGCCGTTGAAGGGCTGACAAAATCGGCCGCACTTGAAGGCGCGGCGTTCGGCGTGCGCGTCAATGCGGTCGCGCCTGGTCCGGTCGAGACCGGGATGCTGAACCGGTTCACCGGCAGCGCCGAAAGAAAGGCCGGGCTGATCGCGGGTGTGCCGGCGAAGCGAGCGGGAACGCCGGAGGAGATCGCCCAAACCATCGTGTTCGTGGCGTCCGACAAGGTCCCATTCATAACTGGCCAGATCATTTCCGCCGATGGCGGCAAGTCGGCCTCCTGACTGTTCCAATCGACGGCGTGTGGGCCCCTCGCCCGCACGTGTCGCCTTGCACCGGAGGCCGTTATGTCTGTTCGCTCGCTTGGGCCGAGCGCCAGCTTCTGGGTGGCGGCGGCGGTTGTTGCCCACACGCTGTGGACCAGCGCGGCACCGGCCATGACGTATCCGCTCTATGCGTCGGCGTGGCACCTTACGCCAACGATGACGACAACCGTCTTCGCCATCTATCCGATCGTGGTGGTGGCCGTGCTTGTCGGCTTCGGCGACATCTCCGACACCATCGGACGCCGCGCGACGATACTGTTTGGGCTGGGCGCATCGCTTGCCGGGGTGGCGCTTTTCGCCGTGGCGGCGAACGTGTTCTGGATCTTGCTGGGCCGAGCGATCATGGGGATTGGGGTGGGACTTTCCGCGGGGCCGGCCACCGCCGCGATGATCGAGTTCGGTGGCGCGGGTCGGTCGCAGCGCACAAGTTCGATCACAACGGTCGCGCAGGCGGTGGGGCTGGCCTGCGCGACCTTGGTGGGCGGAGGACTGATCCAGTATGCGCCGTTTCCAACGCGGCTCAATTTCTGGGTGCTGTTTGCAGTGCTGGCCGGGGTATTCGTCGCGGCCTGGTTCCTGCCAGGGCCGGCGGCAGGCCCGAAACCGGGGCGGTGGTGGCGGCCCAAAGCCGTTAGCGTGCCTGTGGGGATACGCGGGATCTTCGCAACCTCGGCCAGCGCAGTCGTGACCGGCTATTCGCTTGGGGCGGTGATGCTGTCGCTGGGTGCGCAGATCGCCCATGACCTGATCGGGTCCGGCAATGCGCTTGTGAATGGGGCCGCGATCTCGTTGTTCGCGATCGTGTGGGGCGTGACCGGTATCCTGGGAAAGCGGCTGCGGCCATGCCTTGCCATAGTGTTGGGGGGTGCGGCCTCAGTGACCGGCATGGGGCTTCTTGTGCTGGCGTCGGTCCGCCACGCGTTGCCTGTCTTCCTGGCCTCCACAGCCGCGGCCGGGGTTGGCTACAGCTTGCTTTTCGTGGGCGGGCTTGGGCTGATCAGTGTCGCGGCGCCTGTCCACCACCGGGCTGGCACGTTGTCGGCGCTGTATCTGGCAGCCTACCTGATGATGGGCGTCGTCGCGCTGGCTCTTGGGGCGGCCGCCACGCGCTGGGGGCTGGACGTTGCACTCGATATGGGTGCGGCCGCCATCGCGCTGCTGAGCGTGAGCGCGATGGTGCTGGCCTATGCGGCTGGCAGGGGTTCGGGGACCGAACACCGGACGGGGCTGGTTCAGCCGATAGGGGTGAAACCGTCCGGTTGCGGGTTGCGCGGTTCGGGTTGCATGGCGGTTGAACGAACCTTATCGTGACGGGCCCGATCTAGCGTCAGGTTGTTCCGAATATTTGTTGGTTGTGTTCCCCCAGCTTCGGTGAATCGCCTTGCGGATGCGGCCGCTGCCGGTCGAAGGTGATCGGCAAACCGACGATCTTCAGCCCGCTTCCCGGCAGCGTCCGCATCATGTCCATGGCCTGCAGCTGCTCGGTTTCCGCCAGTTCGGCGATGTCGTTCACCGGGGCGCACGGGCACGCCTGCCTCGCCGATGATCCCCATCCAGTCCTGGCGGGTGCGTGTCAGCAGCACCGGCTGCATGGCATCGACCACGGCCTGCCGGTTCGCCGCGCGCTTGCGGCCGTCGGACAGCAACGGGTTGTCGCACCACTCGGGGTGCCCCATCGCCCGCGCCAGCTTGACGAACAGCCGGTCGTTGCCGGCGGCGATGCAGATCGGCCGGTCGGCGGTTTCGAAGATCTGGTACGGTGCGAGCGTCGCGCTGGCGGCGCCATGCCGCTGCGGCAACGGTCCCGGTGACGTTGTAGGCGTTCAGCGGTCCCTGGACCCAGGCGACCGCGCTTTCGAACAGCGACGCATCCACCACGCAGCCGTTACCGGTGCGGTCGCGCTGCTGCAACGCCGCCAGGGCGCCGATCACGCACCACATGCCGGTCGCGGTATCATTGATCGCCGGCGCGCAGAACGTCGGCGGATCGTCCGGCCGGCCGGTCAGGGTGACGACCGCGCCGTAACACTGCAATAACGGATCAAATCCAGGCGCCAGCTTCAGCGGGCCGGTATAGCCGAACGCCCAGATCGAGCAGTAGATCAGCCTTGGGTTCACCGCCATCATCGCATCCGGGCCGATGCCGAAGTCATCGACGATGCCGGGCCGCAGGTTCTGGATCAGGATGTCGGCATCCCGGACCAGCGTCTTCAGCTTCTCGACATCGGCGGCACTCTTGATATCCAGCGTGACCGACCGCTTGCCGCGGTTGTTGGTGTGGAAACTGACCGAATCGCCATCGACGAACGGCGGGCCCCACAGCCGCGCGTCGTCGCCGCCGTCGGGTTTTTCCACCTTGATCACGTCGGCGCCCATGTCGGCCAGGATCACGCCGGCCAGCGGACCAGCCAGCGCCTGGCCGATCTCGACAACCTTGATGCCGTCCAGCGGGACCGGTCATCAATTCAGACCCAGGCGGGCGCGGAACGGGTCGTCGCGCAGGCTGAACTCCTGCCCGTTCAGATCGTCCGCCGCCGGGGTGCACAGGTAGACGATCGCGGCAGCCGGATGCGCCACCGGGGTCAGGTTGCCGCGCGGGATCTGGCTGACCGGGTTGATGCCCGAGGCGCGGATCAGCACCTGCATGTCGGTGTCGGTGGTGCCTGGCTGGAAGCCGAACACCCGGATGCCCTTGCCGGCGGTTTCCAGCGCGATGGCGCGGGTCAGCATGTGCAGCCCGGCCTTGGCGCTGCAATAGGCGCTCCATCCCTCCAGCGGGCGGATCGCCGCGCCGGAGGACACGTTGACGATGGTTCCACCGCCGTCCGCCAGCATGCCTGGCAGCACGGCGCGGATCGCGTGGTAGGCGCCGGTCAGGTTGATGTCGATGTTGCGCGCCCAGGCGGCGGGATCGCTTTCGGCGATGGAGGCGATCGGCTCGATCACGCCGGCGTTGTTGATCAGTGCGTCGAGCCGGCCGAAGCGGGCTTTTGTCGCGGCGACCAGCGCTTCGAATGCCGCATAGTCGGACACGTCGCAGGCCGTGTGCCGAGGCGGATCCGCCGATCGACCGGGCGATTCCTCTGTCAGCTTGCCGTCGCGGGCCGTCAGCACGACCGTCGCGCCGGCCTTGGCCAATGCTGCCGCAGCCGCCGCGCCAATGCCGCGGCTGGCGCCGGTTACGATGATGACCTTGCCGTCCAGACTGCTCATAAAGTTCCCCCTCGTTCTGACAAGGAGGTTAGAGCAACAATCCGAGCCAGGACAAATCCTGGCCCGGCCGGGGCGCCGGCCTAACGTGCGGGTCGGGGGCCCGCCTGACGAACCACTATCCAGAGTGTCGGTACAGCAGGCAGAAGGTCGGACCATCCTTGCCGGCCAACGCACAGCCCCGCCGGATTTCGTCCTGGATGAGCGGACAACTGTATGTCGGTCGGCAGAGCCCGTGTGCAGCCGGTGATACCAGCCGGCACTGCTCCACGTAACGGCGGGCCTGGGATGCGCCGGCTGAACTCGATGCAGGAAATTCCCGCCGCTGCTGAAGGTGTCAGCGCCACGCCGGCCAAAAGAGCCAGACAGACGCCCGAGGCCAGCCAGTTCATCGGTATCTCCTACAAAGTTCAGCGGGACGGCAACGTTTCTGAAATGTCGAGGCTTGGGACACCGGGGATTGGCATACCGGGGATTTGCCGCCACCGCGCAACTGTCGCAGATTTGTGCCGAACAGGAACGGGAGACGACGATGCGGGTGTCGATAGGGCTGCCGGTTGCGGATTGGCAAGCCTGCGCCGCTGCCGCGCGACAGGCGGAGGAGGATGGCGCCGATGCCGTCACCGCAAGCGAGTTGAAGCACGACCCGTTCACGCCCCTGGCGTTCGCCGCACTGGCAACCGACCGGGTGGCGTTGGTGCCGTCGGTTGCAATCGCTTTTCCGCGCAGCCCGATGGTGGTGGCGAACCTGGCATGGGACCTGAACCGTCATTCAAAAGGACGCTTCGTCGTGGGGCTCGGCAGTCAGATCAAGGCCCATAACGAGCGGCGGTTCAGCACCCCGTGGGTCGCACCGGCTGCTCGGCTTGGCGAGTATGTCGGCGCGCTGCGCGCGATCTTCCGCTGCTGGGAGACCGGCGAGAAGCTGAACTACCAAGGCAAATACTACAATTTTTCCCTGATGACGCCGGAGTTTTCGCCCGGTCCGCAAGGACTGCCGATCCCGCCGATTGCCATCGCGGCCGTGGGCCCACTGATGCTGAAGACGGCGGCTCGGATGGCGGACAGCGTCCGCTTGCACAGTTTCGCGACGCGGGCGTATCTGGAACAGGTGGTGCGCCCGCTGCTGGCGCAAGAGCTCGCGGCCGCGGGCAAGTCATTCGCGAACTTCGAGATCAGCGGCGGAGGTTTCGTTGCCACCGGTCCGGATCGGGCAGCGGTGCGGGAGGCGGCTGAGAAGATTCGTTATCGCGTCGCTTTCTACGGCTCCACCCCCGCCTATCGCGGCGTCTTCGATTTGCATGGTGTGGGCGACCTTGGATTGAAGCTAACCGATATGTCCAAGCAAGGTCGGTGGAGTCAAATGGCGGCGCAAGTGCCTGACGACGTGCTGGACCTTTTTGTCGCTCGTGCCACCTATGACGAGCTGCCGGCGGCGATCGAGCAACGCTATGGCGGTATTGTCGACACGGTCGCTATCGATTTCGCGCCTGGCACCAGTGCCGCGACACGGCGAGCGACCATCGAAGCCGTGCGGCGTATTCCGAGTACGTTTGAAGGTTTCGCGCGTGACAGCGGCGCTTCCCGGATAGCTTCGGTTCGTTGAAGGAAGGCCTGGGACAGTGCCTGATCGACGCGGTGATTTGGGGAGGCGAAGGTAGAACTCCGCAATGACATCGCCAGAGGTGGATCGTTGGAGAGAAATATCCGATGTGCCAGTCAGCAAGATTTTCGGGCAGTGCGCGACATCGCTGACGAGGGAATACGAGCTCTCATGACATTATTGTAATCTATTCGGATCGAATTCAACTTTGCTGAGGCAAGGTTTTACTGGGCAATCTGGGCGGGGCGCTTTGCCTTGTCCTCGACGCACGCCCACAAAAGCTCCAGATGGGCGGCCATCCTGTTCTCCCGTAGCCACCATTCAAACTCTTGGGGCGAGATGGCAACCTCACGCGATCCGTTGCGCGACCGCCGATAGGCGATTGCCTTCAGGTGATCATCCTGCCACTCCTGATAAGAAACGGCGATGAGTTCCGCGATCATCCGCTGGAACGCTGCGTAGTCAACTTCTGCAATCAACGGCAGGATACTCGGACCCAAACCAACCTCCCGATGCTCACGAGGCCGTAGAGTCTACCAGCGGTGCCGACCGAGGTCGATAGAAATCGGCCAGGAACGGTTGTCGGCCTGGCGAGAAGGTCCCCAGGCGCTGTTGTGACGTTGTGCATCCGCCTGAATGTCGCCTGCCAGGCCAGCCAACTTATTGACCGTGGCGACCGCCATGCACCGCGTCACAACACCGCCTGACGTCCAGTCCGGGTACCCCCGCTTACGTCGCCGAGACGGTTGCAGATCAACCATTACCCCATCCATGGCCGTAACCAACATCCAGGCGACCGACTACATATTCCGTTTCGTTAACATTTCATCAACCAGTGCCGCCTTATGGTCGCCGCTGCGGAAAGGGTCGCGAAGATCCGGCCTGGGCATTCGTCACGCGTTACGCGCCTGGCGACGTTCGGCCACAGGCTAAGGGCGTTGTGACAGGCATGGGCATCATCGATTGGCTTGGCGGGCTTCGGGGGCTCCTTCGGTCCGGACGCTCCACCATGCTATTGAGCGCCATCGTCGTGGCGGCGATCGGTGCAATCGCCGGGCTCATGATTTGGCACAGTCGCCAGTCAACGCTCCAGGAACATCAACGCGCGATGGACAGCATGGGTGTCGTTCTCGCAGAACAGACGTCGCGTTACGCGCAGGTGATCGATCTTGTGCTGCGCGATGTGCGCACCCGGATTACAGGTCTTCAGGCCGCGACCCGGTCGGATTTTCAGCAGAAACTGGCCACCCAGGACATTCATCACTATCTCGCCGAGCGGTTGACCAATATTCCGCAGTCCGATGCCATTGTGCTGGTCGACGCCGACGGGTTCGTGGTGAACGGGTCGCGCACCTGGCCTGCTGTGCGGGTGGATCTGTCTGACCGGGATTACTATAAATACTTTAAAGAGCATGACGATCCGGGCATATTTGTTGGTGCGGTATCAAAAAGTCGCGGCACCGGTGCCTTAAGCATGTTCTTCGCGCGCCGCGTGAGCGCGCCGGACGGTCAGTTCTGCGGTCTGATCGTTGCTCTTGTGGACATCAAATCCCTAAGCGCGTTCTATCAGACGGCCGGGGAGCGGGTGAAACAGGCGGTCTCTCTGCTGCGTCGCGACGGCACTATGGTGATGCGCTATCCCGAGCCGGAAATGGCTATCGGCGTCAAGCTTCCAAATGGATCCCCATGGTATGACAGGGTCGCTCAAGGCGGCGGCACCTATATCGCTGGCGGCACGCTGCGCACGGCTCCGGTCCTGGTGTCCGTTCATCTGCTGAACGACTATCCGCTGGTCATCGACATCGTGATGAACGAGGCCGATGTCTTTGTCAGATGGCATCGAGAGGCCATGATCGTCGCAAGTTTTGCGATCATTGCCGCTTTTGCATTTGTGTGCCTGTTCTGGACGTTGGGTCGCCAGTTCAGGCGACAGGCCGAGCAAAATGCCCGGCTGGACGTGGTGTTGAACAATATTACCCAGGGTGTTTCCTTCTTCAACAGCGAAAACCAGTTGCTGTTGTCGAACCGGCGGTATGCCGAAATATACAATTTGTCACCAGAGGCAACCCGGATCGGCTGTTCGTTGCAGGCGATCATGGCCCATAGACGTGCGGTCGGAAGTGCGCCCGAAATGCCTGAGGCTGACTATCTGAACTGGGCAATGCAGGCTGGGATCGCGCCGCAGGCTTCCAGCGCCGTGGTGGCAATCAACAACGGCCGGTTCATTGCCGTCTGCGTTCAGCCCATGGAAGACGGCGGTCGTGTGATCACGCACGAGGATATCACTGAGCGGCAGCAGGCCGTCGCCAGCATGGCGTTCATGGCACGCCATGATTCGCTGACCAAGCTGCCCAACCGCGTGCTGTTCCGGGAACGCATGGAACAGGCAATCGCCGCAACCGGCCGCGGGGCCAGATTTGCCTTAATTTGTCTGGATCTGGATAAATTCAAAGAGGTCAACGACACGCTGGGTCACCCCGCTGGCGACGCGCTCCTGGTGGCCGTGGCGGACAGGCTGCAGGCGTGCGTCCGCGAAGGGGATATCGTCGCGCGCCTGGGTGGCGATGAGTTCGCCATCATCCAGCTTGGCGTCGGGCACGCCGACGATGCCGATGTTCTGGCAAGCCGTATCATCGCGGCCTTCGAGCAGCCTTTTGATATCGATGGGCATAGATTGACGGCTGGGACCAGCCTTGGGATCACCGTGGCGCCTGACGACGGTGTCTCGTATGAAACGTTGATGCGCAACGCCGACATCGCGCTCTATCTCGCGAAGACCGAGGGACGTGGCACAGCTAGGTTTTTTGAGCCGGAGATGGACGCGCGCATCCACATGCGCCGGCAGTTGGAACTGGATCTGCAGGGTGCCACGGCTCGCAACGAGTTCGAACTTTACTACCAGCCGCTCGTCAGCGTGATCGCAAACAGGATTGTCGGTTTCGAGGCGCTGCTTCACTGGCACCACCCGGTTCGCGGTCTTATCTCGCCTTTGGACTTCATCCCTGTTGCCGAAGAAACCGGGATGATCGTCGCAATCGGTGAATGGGCATTGCGCTCGGCTTGTTTCGAGGCAGAAAACTGGCCCGACGATATCAGCGTTGCCGTCAATCTTTCGCCGGTCCAGTTCAAAAAAGGCGATCTTGTCGCGACGGTGCGAGCGGCCCTGGCCGCATCTGGCTTGCGGCCGGATCGACTGGAACTGGAAATCACCGAATCGGTTCTCCTGCGTGACACCGCGGCCACCTTGTCGGCCTTGCACGAGCTGCGGACGATGGGGATTTGCGTTGCCCTGGATGATTTCGGGACAGGATATTCTTCGCTGAGTTACTTACGCAGCTTTCCGTTCAGCAAGATCAAGATCGACCAATCCTTCGTGCGTGATTTGCTGACGAACAAGGAATCGATGTCGATCGTCCGGGCGGTCACCGGCCTCGGTCAGAGCCTTGGCATCAGGACGACGGCCGAGGGTGTGGAGACCCTGGAGCAGCTCAATCGGCTGCGGGAGGAGGGCTGCATCGAGGTCCAGGGCTACTTCTTCAGCCGCCCGCGCCCCGCCGGCGACTTGCCGCGACTGATCGAGCGATTGAAGCAAACGACGGAGCCTGCAGGCTCCGTGCAAGTCTAAAGGTCCGATCCCGACGGCTGGTTCCCTGGCGTCAGGTAAATCGGCCCAGTCAATTAGCGGCTTGGAAATAAAGTCTTACGGTGCCCATCCGTCATATTTTATCCACCAGGCACTGGTTTCGCCCGATCCGGGACCGCGCGCATCGCGCGGTTATTCCACACATGAAGCCCAATTGTTAGTGTGCGCGGGGAAGTCGCCAGTATTGCGACGATTTTTGCTGCGAAATAACGCCTGTCGTCGTGAGTATCGCAGCAGTATTCGACGACGGAGAGCGCTCAATAAACATAACAGCGCGTTGAACAGCATAGAAGACCTCGCCGCGCTAACGCCTGACACGGTTGATGGCTTGCGTCGATGAGACATATCCGTCACGCCTGATACATCGCGTCGGTATTCCAGCGCACCGCCCGCTCGACCGCGGCCGGCGTGAGCCCGGGCTTCGAGGCTGCATGCCGGCGCCAGGGCCCCATGTATCGTCGCTTGAATCGAATCCATATCATGTGGTTCACGATCCACCCGGCCTATGTTACAGTTTAAAGGAGGGCGCACCGGGTGCCCGCTTTCGCACGGGCCCGCGTCTCGGCTGGCGCCTTCGATAAACGAAGGAGGTGCGGCCATGTCAGGAACACAAAACGGCAGAAGTCCCCGCTCGGTGGCTCTGGTGGGCCCCTACAGCAGCGGAAAGTCGACGCTTTTCGAGGCGTTGCTCGATGCGGCAGGCGCGCCTGTCAAGCGACCGGCCGATCCGCGCAACCGCCCGATGACCACCGAGATCCGGCTTGGGCATTGCTCCTATCTCGGTGACCCGTGGACGATCCTGGACTGCCCCGGGTCGATCGAATTCGCCCATCAGGCCTGCTCCGCCCTGGCGATGGTCGATATCGCCGTCGTGGTGTGCGAGCCCACGCCCGCCAAAGCCGCCATGGTCGCGCCGCTGCTGAAGACGCTTAAAGGACGAGGGCGTCCCGCACATCGTCTTCATCAACAAGATCGACACGCTGGACGGCAGCGTTGCGGACACGCTGGCGAGCCTGCAGGCCTATGCCGCCTGCCCGCTGGTGCTGCGGCAGATGCCGATCTTCGAAGGCCAGACCGTCACCGGCTATGTCGATCTGATGAGCGAGCGTGCCTACCGCTACCGCAAGGGCCAGGCATCCGAACTGATGCAAATCCCCGCCAGCGATGCTGGCGGATGAGCAGGAAGCGCTTGGGCCGGCTGGTGGAAACGCTGGCCGATCACGACGACGCGCTGCTGGAGAAGGTGCTGGAGGACATCAAGCCGACGCCGGACGAACTGTATCGTGACATGCGCAAGGACCTGCTGGCCGGCGCGGTGATCGAGGTGCTGGTCGGTGCGCGCAGAAAACGCGCAATGGCGTGCGCCGCCTGTGGAAGGCGCTGCGCCACGACACGCCTGATCCGGCTGAAACCGCGGAACGCCGCGGGATCGTACCGGGCGGGGCGGCACGTGCGCAGGTCTTCAAGACCGCCTATGCCGGCCATACCGGCAAGCTGTCCTATCGCCCGGATCTGGAGCGGAACGATCACGGACGGCGCCCAGCTCGGCGGAACGCGTCTCGGCGGGATCTATCGCTATGTCAATGGCGAACTGACAAAAGTCCCGGAGGCGAGGCAAGGCGACATCGTCGCGTTCGGCCGCCTGGATGGCGTGCCGACCGGCGCCACCGTTTCGCCCGGCGGACAACCGGAACCCCTGCCCTTCCCGCAACCAACGCCGCCGGTTTATGCGATGGCGATCGCCACCACCGACCGGAAGGACGACGTGAAACTGTCCGGCGCGCTGCAAAAGCTGGCCGAGGAAGACCCGTCGCTGTTCGTTACCCAGGACGGCGAGACCGTGCTGCACGGCCAGGGCGAGATGCATCTGCAGACAACGGTCGACCATCTGGCCAGGGATTACGGGCTGAAGCTGGCCACCCAGAAACCAGCGGTCGCCTACAAGGAAACCATTCGCAAACCGGTGCACGAGCATGGCCGGCTCAAGCGCCAGACCGGCGGCCACGGCCAGTTCGCCGACGTAAAGATCGACATTGCCCCAAGGGCGCGCGGCGAGGGCTTCCAGTTCATCGACAAGATCGTCGGCGGCGCGGTCCCGCGCAACTTCATTCCCGCCGTGGGTGAGGCCGCCGAGGAAGCCACCGACAAAGGTCCGTTCGGCTATCCGGTCGTCGACGTCGTCGGTAACGCTGGTCGATGGCGGCTTCCACTCGGTCGACAGCTCCGACATGGCGTTCAAGACCGCAACCCAGATCGCGATGAAGGAAGGGCTGGCCAAAGCCGACCCGGTGCTGCTGGAGCCGGTGGACCACGTCACCATCAGCGTGCCGAACGACTATACGGCCCGGGCGCAGCGGCTGCTGACCGGCCGGCGCGGCCAGATTCTTGGCTTTGCCGAGCGTCCGGACTGGCCCGGCTGGGATGATGTCGAGGCGATGGTGCCGGAGGCCGAGCTGCACGATCTGATCATCGAACTGCGCTCGCAGACAATGGGGCTGGGTACCTTCCGTAAGCGGTTTGACCACTTGGCGGAGACCCGCGTTACCCCCTAATGG
Source organism: uncultured Alphaproteobacteria bacterium (assembly GCA_963790515.1). Taxonomy (GTDB): domain Bacteria; phylum Pseudomonadota; class Alphaproteobacteria; order Acetobacterales; family Acetobacteraceae; genus Rhodopila. The sequence continues at coordinate 50,853 of CAWBPF010000013.1, forward strand.
TCCGATCCCGACGCCTGGTTCCCAAGCGTCGGGTGAATCGACTTCCATATCAATGGCTTGTGGATGAAATCTTACCGGCCCATCGGTCAGATTTCATCCACCAACGCATCTTCCGGAACGGGCGACGACCGTCTGCGGCTTGTGCATCCGCAGTCGGCCACTTCGGAATCAGGCGGCCCTGATGCCTGCCACGAAGGAGCGTACGACGCCCGACAACTGTTCTGCCTGCCGCGACAGACCTGTCACCGCGCCCAGCACGTCGTTCGATGCATCGCCGATGCGTGCCGCCGCCTGGCTGACATCGGCGATGTTGGTTGTCACCGCCTGCGTGCTCGCGGCGGTCTGCTGGGCGTTGCGAGCGATTTCTCCGGTGGCGGCGCTCTGCTCTTCGACCGCGGCAGCGATGGCGGTGGCAATGGAGCTCACATCGTGGATGGTTCCGGTGATGGTCCGGATCGCCTCCACGGCCTCCCGGGTTGCCCCTTGGATCTGCGCGACCTGACCACGAATATCCTCGGTCGCGCGAGCCGTCTGGTTGGCGAGGTTCTTCACCTCGCTGGCCACCACCGCGAAACCCTTGCCGCTGTCACCGGCGCGTGCCGCCTCGATCGTCGCGTTCAGGGCCAAGAGGTTGGTCTGAGCGGCGATCACCGCGATAAGCTCCACCACGTCGCCGATCTTCTGCGCACCTTCGGCCAGGGCCTGCACGATGCCATCGGTTCGCCGAGCATCCTCCGCCGCTCGGCCGGTCATCCGCGCAGAATTCGGTAACCTGGCGTGTGATCTCGCGGATGGACCCGGTCAATTGGTCGGCCGCGGCCGCGACTGTCTGCACGCCGCCGCTAGCCTGTTCGGCCGCCGCCGCCACCGTCGTCGTACGGTCGGATGCCTGCGCCACCGTGGCCGACATGCTGTGTGCCGTAGCACCCATTGTCGTGGTAGCCTTGGTCACCTCATCGACCATTTCGCCGACCTGGCCCTCGAACACGCGCACCATCGCATCGAGTTTCACCGCACGCTCGGTTTTGGCCGCCTGTGCCGTTGCTTGCTCCGCCGCCAGATCCCGGGCGCGGATCATGCTGTCGCGGAACACGACCAAGGTGCCAGCCATCTGGCCGATCTCGTCATGCGGACCTGTCAACGCCAGCTGGCTGGTCAGGTCGCCATCGGCCAACCGCCCCATGCCCTCGGCGATCCGGCCGATCCGGGCGATCAGGCTGCGACCGATGTAGAGCCACATGATCAATGCCGCGCTGGCAATGCTCAGTCCGGCGATGATGAACATGGTCAAGGTGCCGAACCGGATCGCGGCGTCGGAACGATCCGTCGCCAGTTTGGCCTCCCGTCGCACCGCATCCACCTGATGCGACACCTCGGTGGTGAAATCAGTCGCGACGGACCGCGTATCCTGCAGCAGCTGCTGGCTGGTCGACCCTGCCTGCAGCTCCGCGATGCGTTGCGCGAACACGCTTGCGGCGCCGGTGCCACCGGCCAGCAGTTCCATCATCGCAGGACGCAAGCCCGGGGTCGGCTGCAGGCTCTCGACGATGTCCAGCGTCTCCTGCAACTCCTCGTCGAGGATCTTGAAGGAGCCACGCAACGCTTCAACGGCTTCGACCGTCGGCGCCAGGCTGGCGCGATCCCGCAGACCGGAGGCCAGGTTAACGTCGCCAACCAGCCCGGCGAGACCATCCGCCAAAGGCACCTGACTGGACACCAGCTTGAGCAAGGTCATCGTCGACTGGGTTGCATCGTTGCTTATGGTCATCGAGACCATGGTGATATCGGATCGCGCCTTTTCCAGCGCCGGCGTGACGATATCGAGCACACGCTTGTGGGCCACTTCGGCCGCGGCACCGGACCCCTGTCGCTGGCTCGCGAGTTGCAGGCGCTTTTCAACCGCCGCATCCAGCGCCTGCAATTTCTCGAACAGTGCCGCTTTCATGCGGGCGAGGTTGGCGATGGATTGCGAGCCACTCTGGGATGCGGCGAGACTATCGAGCCGGCGCGAGATGTCGTCCTGTAGCCCATGCACCGAAGCGGCCTGCGCTGTCCGGATCGCCTGGGTATCAGCCCGCATCAGCCCGGGCGCCGCTGCCACCAGAGCTTCCGTCCGCGCCGCGAGTTCCAAGCTGTTGATGACCGCGGGGATGTTGCCCTCCGCAACCCCGACCATCAGGCCGCCAATTTGCGACAACCATAGGCAGGCCGCGAAACTTGCCAGCACCGTTGTGCCGGCGATCGTGCCGAACGCCAGGAACAGGCGCGACCTGATGCTGGAACGGCGCCGCTGCGACTGGTTCATCGATGATTCCTCGGGATCCTGCGCCATTATCAGCGCGCTGCGACGCTGTTTTGCTGCACCAGTTCCCTGGCCCGGGCATAGAGACGATCCCCGTCGATGCCGGCGCGCGCCATGCCCTGTTTCCAGTCAGCCACGGCGGGCTGAATGCGCCGCTCCATCTCCGCGTGCTGTGCCTCGGTCAGGGCGATGTAGCTGTATTGCGGATCGGCCTTCAGGCGGGCGCGGCTGGTCATCTCGACCTCATCGCGGAGCTTCGCATTGTCGGTCGCCAGGTTGGCGCTGTTCTTCTCGATGACCGCCTGCAAATCCGGCGGCAGCGAATCCCATTTCGCCTTGTTCATCACCACCATCATCGCCGGCGCGGCGAAATTGGCGTCGATCAGCACGCTGATCTGGCTGAGCAATGGTTTGCCGTCGGAATTTTTCGTCGTCGTCAGCGAATCCCATCCGAAGGTAATCGCATCCACGATGCCCTTGGCCATCGCATCGCCGATCAGGTTGACCGGCACGCCAATCGGGATCATCCCAAGCCGGTTAAGCGCCAGTCCGACGGTCGGGCTTGGCGTGCGCACCCGCATGCCGCGGAGATCCTTCAGTTCCGTCATCTTCCGCCCGGTCGTGAAAATCCCGTACGGCGCCAGTACATACAGCGCCAACGGCTTGACGGCGGCATAGTCCTTGTCGAGCAAGCCCTCGTGCAGCATCGTCATGATCGCGCGCGTGCCGTTGACCGAGTTGTCGAACATCAACGGCAGTTCCATCACCGACGATTGCGGGAATCGCCCGGGATTATAGCCCTGCACTGTTGAGGCGATCTCGATGTCGCCGTGCTCAACCATGTTGAACAGGTCGGCGGGCTTGCCGTAGCCGCCCACCGGCTTCAGTGCGACTTCGATGCGACCATCGGAGTCCTTGGCGACCGCTTCGGCGAACGGTTTGAACACCTGTTCATAAACCGCCGTCCCCTCGACGTTGATCGAACCGAAACGGAGCACGAAATCGGCGCCGGCCGCGGCATGGGGTAGCGTGCTGGCAGCGATCGCCAAGCCGGCGGCGAGCAAGTGCGTGGTCATCTTGAAAGCCATGGAGAAACTCCGTTCGGTGCGACCGCGGCGGTCCTGGTGAGCCTGTCGTCCGCTATTTGAGTCCCTATTGGTTAAGATCCGGTGAATAGCCGGCTGCCACCGTGCGCCCCGGGACGTGGCCGGCGGTCGGCCCGGACGCCGCCAGCGTCCCCCCGGCGCACGGGATTGGGCTGCCTTGCACGGCACGAAGGCACCGGCCATGCTGTGCGGAACGCGCAGCGCGGAGAGGGAGGAACCCGATGAACCTGTTCGATCTGAAGGGGAAGATCGCCGTCGTCACCGGCGGAAACGGCGGCATCGGGCTTGGCATGGCGCACGGCATCGCGTCCTGCGGGGCGGTCATCGTGATCGCTGGCCGCAACAAACAGAAAGCCGCGGCGGCGCTGAAATCGCTGCACGACCTGGGCGCCGAGGCGAGCTTTGTGGTCGCGGACGTGACCAAGAAGGTCGAGTGTGAGGCACTGGTCGCCAATACGGTCGAGAAGTATGGTCGGCTCGACGTTCTGGTGAACAACGCCGGCACGTCTGTGCGCAAGATGCCGCAGGACCTGTCGGAGGCGGAGTGGCACCATGTGCTGGATACCAACCTGACCAGTGCGTTCTTCTGCTCGCAGGCGGCCTACCCGCAGATGGTGAAGGCGGGCGGCGGCAAGATGATCAACATCGGGTCGATGATGTCGCTGTTCGGGGCGCCATACGCGGTGGCTTACGCATCCAGCAAGGGCGGGATCGTGCAGATGACCCGGGCGATGGCGACGGCATGGGCCAAGGACAATATCCAGGTGAACGCGGTGTTGCCGGGCTGGATCGATACCGACCTGACCAAGCGCGCCCGCGAGCAGGTGGCGGGGCTGCACGACAGCGTGGAGAAGCGCACCCCGCATGGCCGCTGGGGAACACCGGACGACATGGCCGGCATCGCCGCGTTTTTGGCCAGCCCGGCTTCGGATTTCGTGACGGGTACGGCGATTCCGGTGGATGGTGGGTTCTCGATCGGGATGTAGGTCGATCGCGGGCTAACGGTTCGCGTTGCCCTACCCCCAGCCCATCGACCGGTCCACCGCCTTGTGCCACGACGCCGCCAGCCCTGCCCGCCGGTCGGCAGCCATCCCGGGCGTCCATCGCTGTGCCTCTGTCCAGTTCGCCCGCAGATCGTCGAGGCCATTCCAGTAACCCACCGCCAGCCCGGCGGCATAGGCAGCGCCTAGCGCCGTCGTCTCCACACAGGCTGGTCGCACCACCGGCACATCCAGGATATCGGCCTGGAACTGCATCAGGGTGTGGTTGACTACCATACCGCCGTCGACTCGCAGGATGCTGCTCTTGATGCCGCTGTCCTGCTCCATGGCCCGAACCACATCCATGGTCTGGTAGGCCGTCGCCTCCAGCGCCGCGCGGGCGATATGACCGGCCGAGGCGAACCGCGTCAGCCCGGCGATCGTGCCGCGTGCATCCGCCCGCCAGTATGGGGCGTACAGGCCAGAGAACGCGGGCACGAAATAGACGTCGCCGTTGTCCGGCACGGATAGTGCCAGCTTCTCGATATCGGCGCTGCTTTTGATCAGGCCCAGATTGTCCCGCAGCCACTGCACCAGCGCGCCGGTGATGGCGATCGAGCCTTCCAGCGCATAGGTCGCCGGCTGGTCGCCAAGTTTCGCCGCCACCGTGGTCAGCAGGCCGTGGCTGGAGGACATCGGTTCGGTACCTGTGTGCATCAGCAGGAAACATCCGGTGCCGTAGGTGTTCTTCGCCTCGCCCGGGCGGAAACACGCCTGCCCCATCAGCGCCGCCTGCTGATCGCCGAGGATGCCCGCGACCGGCACGCCGGCCAGCGGCGCCCGCGCCTGACCATAAACGGCGGATGACGGGACGATCCGCGGCAGCACGGAACGCGGCACGCCGAATGCCGACAGCAACCCGTCATCCCAGTCCAGCGTCGACAGGTCCATCAACTGGGTGCGGCTGGCATTGGTAACATCGGTGATGTGCAGCCCGGTCAGGTGCCATAACAGCCACGTGTCCACCGTGCCGAACGCCAGGTCGCCGGCCGTGGCCCGAGCGCGTACCCCGGGGACGTTGTCTAGCAGCCAGCGAAGCTTGAGGGCTGAAAAATAGCTGGTCAGCGGCAGCCCGGTCTGCGCGCGGAACCGGTCCTGCCCGCCGTCGCGGGCAAAATCGGCCACCAGCGGATCGACGCGCGTGTCCTGCCAGACCATGGCGTTGTAGACGGGTTCTCCGGTCATCCGGTCCCATAGCAGGGTCGTCTCGCGCTGGTTGGTGATGCCGACCGCCGCCAGATCGGCGGGTTTCAGGTCGGAGGCCTGTAACGCCTGCTCGATCACCGCCAGGGTATTGTCGCGGATTTCGACCGGATCATGCTCGACCCAGCCGGGCTTGGGGTAGATCTGCCGGTGCTCCCGCTGGGCCACGGCGATGGTGTTGCCGCCACGGTCGAACACGATGAAGCGGCTGGATGTGGTGCCCTGGTCGATGGCACCGACGAAGCGAGTCATGTGGTTTCCCCTTTGGCATTCACCCTGCGGCCGCACCGTTTAACCCGACAACCCATCTTGCCGACAACCGCGCGGCGTCCTTCACTGTGCAGGCCATTGTGCCGCCCAATACGGAGTCACCCCATGTCACAACGCTTCGCGGGACGCACCGCCATCGTCACCGGCGGTGTTTCCGGCATTGGCGCCGGTATCGCGCGCCGTCTGGCCGCGGAAGGCGCCACGCTCAGTCTCTGGGACATGGACGAGGCGGGCCTGGCGCGCTCAGGCGCCACGCATACCGTGACGCTGGACGTCACGGATCCCGACGCCGTGCATCGTGCCGCCGAGGCCACTGCCGCTTCACTGGGAAAGATCGACATCCTGGTCACCTCAGCCGGCGTCACCGGACCTAATCATCCGACATGGGAGTATCCCGTCGCGGCCTGGGACCGGGTGATCGACATCAACCTGAAGGGGGTCTTCTACTGCTGCCACGCCGTGGTGCCGTTCATGCAGACGAACGGCTACGGGCGCATCGTGAACATCGCCTCGATCGCCGGGAAGGAAGGCAATCCCAATGCGTCCGCCTACTCCGCGTCCAAGGCCGGGGTGATCGGGCTGACCAAATCGCTCGGGAAAGAACTCGCGGCGAGCGAAATCCGGGTGAATTGCGTCACCCCCGCGGCGGTGAAGACCCCGTTGTTCGACCAGATGACCCAGCAGCAGATTGACTGGATGCTGTCGAAGATACCGATCGGCCGGTTCGGCGCGATCGATGAGGTTGCCTCGCTGATCCTGTGGCTGGCCAGCGAGGAATGCAGTTTTTCCACTGGCGCGGTGTTCGACATCTCGGGCGGCCGAGCGACGTATTAACGGAACGAGGACGGTTGATGAATTCGGAAGAACTGGGCTTTCTGCCGGCCACCGCGGCGGCGGAGATGATTCGCACCAAGCAGCTTTCCCCGGTTGACTACATACGGGGGCTACTGGAGCGGATCGAGACGCTGGAGCCGAAGGTCAATGCCTTCGCTCATCTCGCCGCCGACCAGGCGATGGACGCGGCGCGTGCGGCCGAGGCGAAACTGATGTCGGGCGAGCCGATCGGCCGGTTGCACGGCGTGGCAGTCACCATCAAGGACCTCGCCATCACCAAGGACATGCCGACCCAGCAAGGCAGCCTGATCTACCAGGGCAACCAGCCGGCCGAGGACGCGCCGATGGTGACCCGTCTGAAGGATGCAGGCGCCATCGTCCTGGGCAAGACCACGACGTCGGAGTTCGGCTGGACCGGCGTGTCGCACTCGCCGCTGACCGGCATCACGCACAATCCCTGGAAATACGGCTATAACGCGGGCGCATCGTCGGCGGGAGCCGGGGCGGCCACCGCTGCCGGGTTCGGGGCCTTGCACCAGGGCAGCGACGGCGCCGGCTCGATCCGCATGCCGGCGCATTTCTGTGGCGTGTTCGGGCTGAAGCCGAGTTTCGGCCGGGTGCCGAACTATCCCGTAAGCACGGGCGACATGACGTCACATAACGGGCCGCTGACCCGTTCGGTCGCCGATAGCGCATTGTTCCTGGAGGTGATGTCCGGGCCGCATCCATGGGATTACACCACCCTGGAAGCGGGCCCGGCGGCGTATCACGCGCGGCTGCAGGAGGGCATCAAGGGCAAGCGGATTGCTTACAGCCCGGATCTTGGGCATGCCCGCGTCGACCCCGACGTGGCGGCTCTGGTGAAGGCCGCGGCGCATCGTTTCAGTGAACTCGGGGCCATCGTCGAGGAGGTGCCAACGCCCTGGGCGGCGCCGGGTCCTGAACTGATCCGGTTCTTCTGGTCCGCCCACCTCACACGCCTCAAGCCGCAACTGGAGAAGTGGGGGTCCCGGATGGACCCGGGCCTTGTCGCCTGCATCAAGGCCGCGACCAACGTCTCGATCGCCGAATACCAAGCGGCGCGCGAGACCAAGATGGCCTACGTGGCCGGGATTCATCGCTGGTTCGAGGGATGGGACTTCCTGCTGACCCCAGCCGTGTCGGTGGCAGCGTTTCCGGCCGAGAAGCTGATGCCAGACCACTGGCCGCAGCACGAATGGGACTGGGTCAGTTGGGCAGAGTTCTCCTATCCATTCAACATGTCCTGGAATCCGGCGGCGAGCGTCCCCTGCGGCTTCACCGCCGAAGGACTGCCGGTGGGGTTGCAGATCGTCGGCAAGCGCTTCGATGACCTGGGCGTACTCCAGGCCTCGGCCGCGTTCGAAGCTATCCAGCCATGGGCTGGCAAGCGCCCAACACTGGCCTGAACCTTCGATGCAGGAAGCCGTGAATGCCTTTTTGCTGGGCTTTCCGGCCCTGTTTTCCATCGTCAACCCGATCAGCGGCGCGTTCATCTTCCGCGGCGTGACCGCCAACCGCTCGCCCGAAGCCCGCGCCCGGCTCGCCCGGCTGGTCGCGCTGAACTCGCTCGCGGTGATGATGGGGGCACTCTGGGCCGGGTCTTTCGTGCTGTCGTTCTTCGGGATCACGCTGGCGCGCTGCGGGTCGCCGGCGGCCTCGTCGTCGCGCTGAGCGGCTGGAACCTGTTGAACACGCCGGAGAAGCGCGAGGAACGGAAACAGGAACAGGCCGCCTCGGCAGAGGGGTTCGAGGATATTGCGCTGTTCCCGCTGACGATCCCTTTCACCACCGGGCCAGGCACGATTTCGGTCGCGGTCGCCCTGGGTGCGGGCCATCCCAGGCTGTTTGCCGGCCTGGGATGGTTCTTCCTGGGGATGACCGCGGCGGCGGCGGCGATGACGGTGGTCATCTGGGGCACCTACCTCTACGCCGACCGGCTGACGCGGCTGATGGGACCGACCGGCACGCGCACAATCACGCGAATGTCGGCGTTCCTGTTGCTGTGCATCGGGGTGCAAATCCTCATAACTGGGGTGCAGGACGTGCTGGGGCCCTTGCTAGCGGCTCGGTAAGCAGGAAACGGTTGCCGGAATACCGCTAATTGCATGACGGTCCTTGGCGGAACTTCAAGCGAATTGCTACACTGGCAGCAGCGATTCGCTTGCTTCCCCGCCGGGCGGGGGCCAGAAGCGGCGGCCGGACCTAATTAGGATACAGACCATGAAGCTAAAGGCCGACCGCGCCACACTCATCAAGGCGCTGGCCCACGTTCAAAGCGTGGTCGAGCGGCGCAATACCATCCCCATCCTGGCGAACGTCATGATCGCTGTGCGGGACGGAAAGCTCACGCTGACGGCCACTGACATGGAGATTGCGATCGTGGAGGACGTGCCCGCGTCGTCTTCCCGCAATGGCGCCTGTACCGCACCGGCCGCGACGCTGTACGAAATCGTCCGCAAGTTGCCGGATGGGGCGGAGGTCGAACTCGATCATCCCGGCGGCGATGCGCAGTTGTCGCTGCGCGCCGGACGGTACGACACCAAGCTGACGGTTCTGCCGGTCGAGGATTTTCCGTCGATGACCGCCGGCAGCCTGCCGCACAAATTCAGCCTGCCGGCGCTGACACTGCGGGCGCTGATCGACCGCACCAAGTTCGCGATCAGCACGGAAGAGACGCGCTACTATCTGAACGGCATCTACCTGCATCATGTGGACAGCGACGGCACCCCGGTGCTGCGCGCGGTTGCCACTGACGGCCACCGGCTGGCCCGGGTAGAGGAACCGCTGCCCGAAGGCGCATCCTCCATGCCCGGCGTCATCATCCCGCGCAAGACGGTGAACGAGTTGCGCAAGCTGCTGGACGAAGTCACCGGCAATGTGGAGATCGCGCTGTCCGATACCCGCATCCAGTTCCATGCCGACCAGATATTGCTGACCAGCAAACTGATCGACGGCACGTTCCCGGAGTATGAACGGGTGATCCCGCGCGGCAACGACAAGGTGCTGCGGGTGGGCAAGAAGGATTTCTCCGACGCCGTGGCCCGTGTGGCGGCGATCTCGTCGGAGCGGTCGCGGCCGGTGAAGCTGTCGCTGGCGCGCGATCTGCTGGTGCTGTCCGCATCCAGTCCGGAACAGGGCACGGCGACCGAGGAACTGGACGCCGATCACGTGAAGTACGACTCCGGCCCGTTGGAGATCGGTTTCCAGGCCCGCTACCTGAACGACATCACCGACCAGATCCCCGAGCAGGTGGAATTCCGCTTTGCCGACGGGTCCGCACCGACGGTGGTGCAGGATGCGGGCGACCCCAGCGCGCTGTATGTGCTGATGCCGATGCGGGTGTAGGCCGCGCCCACCCCGGACCGACCGCCGCCTGGCGCCGGATTTCCTATGAAGCGGGCCGGGTTAGTTCGGTCGTGGTCGCGCCGGTGTATGGCTACCGGCGGCGGGATGCGACCGCTCGCTTGCTGTGGTCTTGTCATCTGATTGGAGCGCCGCGGGGTGTGCGGAGGACCCGTTCACTGATGCCATGATGGAGGCTGGCGGATCGCCGTGCCCTTGGCCGCCGTCCCGCGCCGACCGTCGCTTGCAAACCGGACGCTTCGAACCGGCGTTAACCCGATCTTAAGTCTGCATGGCCCAGGATAGCCGCTCATAGAGGAAAAGCGAGCGGATATGGCCATCACGGCATCCAGCGCCGAAGCCGCCGATGCTGTGAGCGTAGACCCCGCCAGGCGGGCCAGTGACGTTTCTTTACTGCTCGCCCGGCTTTTCCCCGGAATGAGTTCGTTCATGTCGGGATCGCCAGGATCGTCGGTGCGCGGCGGCAACCCGATGGTGCCTGGCCGAGCACGAATCAGGCCGACGATGCTGCTGCTGGCCGGTCAAGTGGCGCTAGGCCTGGTGATCGCGGCAAGCACGGCTCTGCTGATCGTGCACCTGCATGCGCAAGCGCTGGCGCAGGCCGACCATGAACAAAGCAGTCTCGCGCTGGTGCTGACAAATCAGGCTGAACGGGCCTTCGAAGCGATAGAGCTTGTTCAGACCGCTATCGTGGACCGGGTGCACAGCGACAACATCAGCACCCCGACGGCATTTCGGGAGCAGATGTCGACCACGCATGTCCATGAGCAGTTGCGCAGGCGGGGAATCGCACTTCCGCAACTCGATGCCATCTCGATCAGCGATGCCAAGGGCAATCTGATTAATTCCTCACGGCTGGAGCCCTGGCCACTTCCGCCCATCAACGTGAGTGACCGCGACTTCTTCCAGAATTTCAACGATCATCCTGACCTGACAACATTTGTCAGCGAGCCGGTCCAAACCTACATGACCGGTAAGTGGACGCTGTACATCGCCCGCAAAGTCACAAATGCCGACGGCGACTTTCTGGGCGTGATTCTCGCTGCTCTGGAATTGACTTATTTCGAGGAGTTCTATCGATCGGTAATACCGGCGGCAGACAGTGCCATTGCGCTGTTCCGTTTGGATGGCCGTCTGCTGGCCCGCTATCCTCACACTGATCTTAGCGTCGGCCATTCGTTCACAACGAGTTTTCCGCTCGCGGGATTGCCGGCGACCGGCGCACCGAGCGTTGCGGTCCGCAAGGTCAGTCAGCTCGATGGTATTGACCGTCTGATCACAGCGCGCCCGCTCGGGCACTACCCCGTTGCGGTGGCCGTGGCGAATTCGATTTCCTCGGTCCTCGGCGAATGGCGGAAGCAAGCCCTCTATCTGGTGGGCTCCGGGGTGTTTCTGGAGTTGATGGTGGCTGCAACCGGCATGGTGATCCTGCGGCAGTTGCGTAGCCAGCGACTGTTGATCGAGGCACAGGCCGCCACCCGGGAAGCTGAGATAAAGCGCAACAGCGCGGAGGCGGAACTGGCGCTGGCACATGAGCGGGAGCGGGCAACGCGCGTTCTGGATATTCAGAACGTTCGGTTCGGTGCTGCCTTGAGCAACATGTCACAGGCGCTGTGCATGGTGGATGCGAGCGGTACCCTGGTCGTGGCCAATGACCAGCTGACCAGAATGTTCGGAGTAGCCGCCGACAGCATCGCCCCGGGCGTGACCATTGAAAATCTTCTGGGAACCGATCCGGGAGGTTCGAATCTGCAACCGTCCGATCGCGAATCCATGCTGCAAAGCCTGCAGAAGCTGAAGGCGAATAACGCGCCGGCCAATGTGGTGCGCGAACTGGCTGACGGTCGCGTCCTGGCGGTGGCCTTTGTCCCAATGGAGGATAAAGGCTGGCTGGTGACGCTGGAGGACATTACCGAACAGCGCCAGGTTGCGGCCCGGATCACACACATGGCTCATCATGACGCGCTGACCGGCTTGCCGAACCGCGTCCTGTTTCACAACAGGCTGGATGAAGCCATGGCACGCAGCCGCCGCGGCGAGCCCTGCGCCGTGCTGTACCTCGATCTCGACCACTTCAAGTCGGTGAATGACACGCTGGGGCATCCGATTGGCGACGCCCTGCTGCGGTCGGTCACCCAGCGCCTGCTGTCAACGCTGCGAGAAACCGATACCGTGGCAAGGCTGGGTGGCGACGAATTTGCCATCGTGCAGTCGAGCGTTGACCAGCCCAGTGACGCGACGGTTCTGGCCAAGCGGCTCATTGAGGTATGAGCGTACCGTATGACGTGAACGGCCATCAGGTCATGATCGGCACCAGTGTCGGCATCGCCCTGGTACCGGGTGACGGGGAAGATCCCGACCAAATCCTGAAAAGCGCGGATCTGGCGCTGTACCGTGCCAAAGCGGATGGACGTGGACGCTACTGCTTCTTCGAGCCGGGGATGGACGCGCTCATGCAAGCGCGGCGGACGTTGGAACTGGACCTTCGGAAAGCACTGATCGAAAGCGAATTCGAGGTTTATTACCAGCCGCTTATGAACATCAGCACGCGTTCCATCAGTGGTTTCGAGGCATTGTTGCGCTGGCACCATCCGGAACGCGGGATCGTGTCGCCTGCGGAGTTCGTGCCGCTCGCGGAGGAGATTGGCCTGATTGTGCCGCTGGGCGCGTGGGTGCTCAATCGCGCCTGCGCGGATGCCGCGACCTGGCCCGGGGACATGAAGGTCGCCGTCAACGTATCGGTTATACAGTTTGGCAGCCAGACCCTGGTGCAGGACGTTGCCGCCGCTCTACAGGCATCTGGATTGCAGGCCTCGCGGCTTGAGCTGGAGATCACCGAGACGGTGATGCTCGAGGATACCGATGCCATCCTGGTGATCCTGCATCAGCTTCGGGATCTCGGCGTCGGGATCGCGATGGACGATTTCGGCACCGGATATTCGTCTCTGTCGTATCTTCGGCGATTCCCGTTCAGCAAGGTGAAGATCGACCGCTCCTTCATCAGCAGCCTGGGCACGGGCGGCGATTGCGATGCGATCGTAACCGCGGTGACCGATCTGTGCGGCTCACTTGGGATGACCACCCTGGCGGAAGGCGTTGAAACCGAGGACCAACTGAGCCAGCTTCGCCTGGGGAACTGCACCGAAGCGCAAGGCTACCTGTTCAGCCCGGCCCGTCCTGCCGCCGAGGTCGCGGAACTGTGCAGGATGCTGAGCGGCAAGTAATACCGTCGGCCTGAAGGGCTGGCGGATTTGCGCCAGCGGTTGGCGGAGCGGTCGCGCGCAAAATGAATAAGATACCAGCAACCGTTAACTCGTTCACGGGTCAACGGAAGCTGTATCAGCAGACGAACCGGCGATCCCAACTGGACGGGCCGTCTGCGTTGACGACAGGACCGTCTGGCTGCTTCGTGCCGCGAGTTCGATGGGTGTTTATCAATCCCGGGTCAGTTTGCCGGGCCGACAATCAGGCCTGGCCGGCGACCGACACCTGGGCGGAGCTTCTTGCTTCCAGCATCTCCGACGAAATCGGTGCGCGAACTACGGTCTGCAGGATGACCGCGCCGAGGATGGTAATCGCCGCCCCGATCGCCAGTGCGACCACGAATGAGCCGGTGAAATCAACCACCATCCCGGTCACCAACGGTGACACGGTCCCACCAATGTAGCCGCCGAAATTCTGGATGCTGGCGACCGAGGTGCAATACGACTGCGGCGCCACCGCCGTGATCAGCGTCCATTTTCCAGCAATCCCGAGTGACAGGAAGAACATGGCGGCCGAGATGTAGATCACTGCCTCGGTGCCGTTGCTGGCAGTCGTGGCAATAATCGTGAACAACCCTGATGCAAGCAGCCCCAGGATGCACGGCAACCGCCGGCTCGCAACGATTTCCATACCACCGCGTGCAAACCGGTCGGTGATCCAGCCGCCCGCCCAGGCGCCGAGGACCGAGAAGATCAGCGGGATCATCGCCAGAAACCCGGTCTTGGCGATGCTGATGTGCTGCTGCATTTCCAGGTACGCTGGCAACCAGGTCTGGTACATCCACACCGCGTAGCCGCTGCAGAACGCACCCAGCATCAGACCCCACATGGAGCGGAAACGGAACAGCCGTCCCCAGTTGCGCAGTTCGACGGGTGCCTCGGCGGCGCGGTTGTCCGCCAGATAGGCCTTATCCTGCGGTTCCAGCGTGGTTTTGGCCGGGTCGCGATACAGCTTGAACCACACCAGTGCGCCGAACAGCCCGATGACGCCCATGGTGACGAACATCGTACGCCAGCCGAACGCCAGCATTAGCCCGGTCAGCAATGGTGGCGCGATCGCCGGGCCGATACTGCCGCCGGAGTTGTAGACGCCGGTCGGCTTGCCCCTGTCCTTGATATGGAACCAGTCACTGGTGACCCGGACGGCGCCCGGAAAGGCTGGACTTTCGGTCGCCCCCAAGAAAATCCGCGCCCACATGAGTTGCGTATAGCTGCCGGCCAGGCCGCCAGCTGCCTGTGCCACCGACCATGCCACCAGCGCCAGGCCCACGAGATAGCGCGGACCGAGCCGGTCGAGCAGGAAGCCGACGGGGATCTGGAAGCAGGCGTAGGTGATTGACCAGAATGACTGAAGAGCCCCGATCGCGGTGGCGCTGATGCCGAATTCCTGCCTGATCGTCAGATTGCTGATCGCCAGCGTGGAGCGATCGATATAGTTCAGCGCGATCGCGGCGGTCGCCAATCCGATCGCGACCCATTGCATCCTTCGCATTCTGGGCGACACCGCGGACACCGTCATGCTTCCTCCAGCATTGTTCGTTGTTGGCCTCTTTTGTCTTCCGCGGCCTGACCCTGACGGCCGCCTCGTGTTGCGACGGGTCCAGGGGCGGATCACGCGACAGCGACGATCCCGGCACGGATTGGCCTACCTGGCAAGGGTTGGCCTACCTGGCAAGGGTCGCCGGGGGCATCCGTCAGCCGGTTGCGGGTGATCGGGACGACTGGCTCTGTGCAACCTACAATCGGTGGCAGCGATCTCGGCGTGTCGCCGCCGGTCAACGACACCGTGCATTGGTTGAATTTCGCACCGACCTGGATCGCGTCGATGACCGGGATTAGCAGCGCCAGCGCCGAGGTGTCCTTCCTGGCTGTAGCGCCGGCTCTGGTCGCGTTCGCCGAGGACAACCCTCACGGGCGCGGCTGGCGATGTGGTGGATGTCGCGAGACCACGGCCAACGTGCGGGTCAGGCCTGGGCTTCGCCTATCAACTGTGGGATCGCCCAGGGTAGCGTCGAATTCGCATCGATGATCAGGTAAGGCCCTGCCCTACCCATCCAGCTCTGCCATGCGGGCTGCGATCTTCCGCTGCACCGCTGGCAGATACCCGACGGCCTGTAGGCCGAGGTTGCGGAGGCGCTGACTTGCCGCACCGGTCAGCGTCGCCATCCGGGTCATCTGATCGGTCATCGCCACCACG
Source organism: uncultured Alphaproteobacteria bacterium (assembly GCA_963790515.1). Lineage (GTDB taxonomy): Bacteria > Pseudomonadota > Alphaproteobacteria > Acetobacterales > Acetobacteraceae > Rhodopila. Next base: position 66,452 of record CAWBPF010000013.1, read on the forward strand.
CGCTGTGCCACGGGCCGCCGTTCTGCCCCGTACCCGTCAAGGCTGGAGTCAGGCAGCTGCCCCTTGATCGCCGCGGCCAACCGGTTGCCCAGGGCGACCGCATCCTGGATGCCGATGTTCATCCCCTGACCACCGGCCGGGCTGTGTACGTGCGCCGCGTCACCGGCCAGGAACACCCGGCCCGCTCGGTACCGTTCAGCGACGCCGTGGTGAATGTGGAACCGGGACGACCAGATGACGTCTCGCACCCGCGCGGGCGACGAGCATGGCCCGCGTTGATCGAGGATCGCCTGGACATCGCTCCGTGTTGGTTCCGCCGGCGCCTGTGCAACCGTGGCGACAATGCGGAAACGGCTGCCGGCGAACGGTGCCACCAGGACGATCCCGTCGGGCGCCAGGAAAAGTCGCATCTGATCGGGCGTCAATGGCCAGTCCATATGCACGTCGGCGAGGACGAAGGTCTCCGCATAGGTCCCGGCAGAGAAGCCGATGCCAGACGCGTGACGCACCGCGCTGTGATAACCATCGGCACCCACGACATAGCGGGCTCGGACAGACGCTGATGAACCCGCCTTATCGCGGAGGGTGACAGTGGCTCCTGCGCTGTCCTGGACCATGCCCACCGCCTCCTGACCATGCGTCACGGCGCCCCCTAGCGTGGTGAGTTGGTTGGTCAAGATCGCCTCGGTTTCGTTCTGTGGCAGCGTCAGGATGAATTTGTAACGCGACTGGAGCCCCGCGAAGCCTACTTGCAGGAGAGTTTTGTCGCGCTGAGCGATCACGACCTCCGAAATCGTCCGGCCCGCGGCTATCAGGGTCTCCGTTACCCCAAGCTGTCCCAAGGTTTCGAGGGTTCGCGCATGCACCGCGGCAGCGCGCGAGGTGGTGCGGGGTGCGACCAAGCTCTCGACCAGCAGGTAGTCCACACCGTGCCCTGCGAGGCATGTCGCGAGGGACAGGCCGGTTGGTCCGGCGCCGACGATAAGAACCTGGGTTTCGGATGGTAGCGACATGACGCGATGTCCTTCCGATGAACTTCAACAAGCGTTGACATATTCTGCCTGACTTGAATTTCAACGTACGTTGACGAATTTCTGGTTATGATGCCGACCCAATCCCGCTCCCGCGCCACCTGGACGCGCATTCTCACGGCCGCGCGAAGCCAGTTCGCGCGCGATGGGTACGAGCGCACCACGATCCGGACCGTCGCCGCGGCGGCGCAAACTGATCCCGCGCTGGTCATGCGCTATTTCGGCAGCAAGGACGGCTTGTTCGCCGCTGCCTCCACATTCGACCTGCGCTTGCCGGACCTGACCACGGTTACGTCCGACTGCCTGGGCGAAACCTTGATCCGCCACTTCCTGGAACGGTGGGAAGGTGATCCCAACGATCAGTCGTTGCGGATTCTGCTGCGCGCCGGCGTGACCAATGCGGAGGCTGCCGCACGGATCCGCGCGCTGTTCGCCGAACAGGTTCTGCCAGCCGTGCGATTGGTTGCACCCGATCAACAGGCGCTACGGGCCGGCCTGATCTCCAGCCAGATCATCGGCTTGGCCCTATGCCGCTTCATCCTGGCCGTTCCGCCGATGGTGGAAATGCCCCCGGAGACGATCATCGCCACGATCGGGCCAACGCTGCAGCGCTATCTGACCGGAGCGTTGGCGACTTCGCCGCAAAACGTCTTCACGCGGTGAGGCCACGACGCCATGTTGCCGCTGTGCTTCGCCTCCATCGCCTCACCCTGACCGATTTTCGCAACTACGCCGCGACTGACCTGGCGGCCGGCTGCGCGGATCAGCGTGCTGTATGGCCCGAACGGCAGCGGCAAGACCAACCTGCTGGAGGCGCTTGTCGCTGCTGGTGCCCGGCCGCGGCCTGCGAAGCGCGCGCAACGCCGACCTGCCGCGGCATGGCGGCTCAGGCGGCTGGGCAGTCAATGCCCGGTTCCTCACCCCGGACGGCGAGACCAGCATCGGCACGGGGTGCGAAAGCCGAATGCCGATCGGCGCATCTTCCGCCTGGATGGGGCCGCCCCGCGCAATCAGGCCGACATCGCCCGTCTGGTCGCCGCGGTCTGGCTGACCCCGCAGATGGACCGGTTGTTCCAGGAAGGCCTGTCCGGCCGCCGGCGCTTCCTCGATCGCCTGGTCTGGGCACTGGAACCCGGCCATGCGCGTGAGATGGCGGCGCACGACACCGCGGTCGGCAGCCGCAACCGGCTGCTGGCCGAGGGACGCCACGACCGTGCCTGGCTGTCGGGTCTGGAGGATCAGATCGCCCGTCACGCCGTTGCCGCGTCGGCCGCGCGCATGGATCTGGTGAACCGCCTGAACGCCCAGATCGAGGCAGGCGTCGGCACGGCCTTCCCGCCGGCCCGGATCGACCTGGCGTGCCCGATCGCCGAACGCCTGCAAAGCGAACCGGCGCTGGCGGTGGAGGACTGGCTGCGCAGCGAACTGGAGGCCGGACCGGGCGCGCGATGCGGCCGCTGGCAGCACTCGTCCTGGGGCGCCCACCGCACCGATATGCGGCTGACCGATGTCATGACCGGTACGCAGGCCGCGCTGGCCAGCACCGGGCAGCAAAAGGCATTGCTGATCGGCGTCATCCTGGCCCATGCCGGCCTGATCGCGTCGTTCCGCGGTTTCGCCCCGCTGCTGCTGCTGGACGAACCGGCGGTTCATCTGGACGCGGACCGGCGTTACGCGCTATGGAACGTGCTGGAGTCACTTCCAGCGCAGACCGTCGTAACCGGCACGGACGGCGACACCTTCCTGCCCCTTGGCCGATCAGGCCGAGGCGTTTGCCACTGGCGGCGGTGGGCTGTCACCCGGACGGGCGATTTCTTCGCCCCGAAATCGAAGCTGCCCCTGTCCCGCCGCTTCCGCTAGATGCTATATATCTAGAGTACCAATCCAATCGTATGGAGTCGTCACTCGGCATGTCTGACAACGCCGCGCCGCCCCCCGATTCTGACCCCGAAGCGTATGACGCCGCATCGATTTCGGTCCTCAAAGGCCTCGATGCCGTGCGCCGCCGCCCGGGGATGTATATCGGGGACACCGATGACGGCTCCGGCCTGCATCACATGGCGTTCGAGATCATCGACAACGCGGTGGACGAGGTCCAGGCCGGCTTTGCCTCCCATGTCGAACTGACCCTGAACGGCGACGGCAGCGTCACCGTGCGCGACGACGGCCGCGGCATCCCGACCGATATCCATCAGGAGGAAGGCGTCTCCGCGGCCGAGGTCGTGCTGACCCGGCTGCATGCCGGCGGCAAGTTCAACCAGAACTCCTACAAGGTGTCCGGCGGCCTGCACGGCGTCGGCGCGGCGGTGGTGAACGCGCTGTCGGAGTGGATGGAGGTGCGCATCTGGCGCCTCGGCCAGGAGCACCGCATCCGCTTCCAGCACGGCGAGCCGGACGGGCCGCTGGAAATCGTCGGGCCCGGCCGACCGCGGCAGCGGCACCGAGGTGACGTTCAAGGCCAGTCCCGGGACGTTCACCAAGACCGAGTTCGACTACACCCTGCTGGAGCGGCGGCTGCGGGAACTGGCGTTCCTGAACTCCGGCATGACCATCGTGCTGCGCGACGAGCGGCATGCGCCGGCGGTCGAAAGCGTGATGCGCTACGACGGCGGCCTGGTGGCCTTCGTGGAATGGCTGGACCGGTCGAAGAACGCGGTGTTCACGCCGCCGATCAGCCTGCGCACGCCGGCCGACGCAGCAGGGCATCCGGGCGGAGTTCGCGTTGTCGTGGAACGACAGCTTCCACGAGACGATGCTGTGCTTCACCAACAACATCCCGCAGCGCGACGGCGGCTCGCATCTGGCCGGCTTCCGCCAGGCGCTGACCCGCGTGGTGACGAAATACGCCCAGAGCATGGGCAAGAAGGACTCGCCTGGAACTGGTCGGCGAGGACATGCGCGAGGGCATGACCGCGGTGCTGTCGGTGAAGGTGCCGGACCCGAAATTTTCCTCGCAGACCAAGGACAAGCTGGTCGTCGTCCGAGGTGCAGCCGGTGGTGCAGGCGGCGGTGGCGGATGCCGTGTCGCATTGGTTCGAGACGCATCCGAAGGAAGCCAAGGGCATCATCCAGAAGGTGATGGACGCCGCCGCCGCGCGGGAGGCCGCCCGCAAGGCGCGTGAACTGACCCGGCGCAAGGGCGTGCTGGACATCTCGACACTGCCCGGCAAGCTGGCGGACTGCCAGGAACGCGATCCGGCCAAGTGCGAAATCTTCATCGTCGAGGGTGACAGCGCGGGCGGGTCGGCCAAGCAGGGACGCGACCGCAAGTTCCAGGCGATCCTGCCGCTGAAGGGCAAGATCCTGAACGTCGAGCGCGCCCGGTTCGACCGCATGCTGGGCAGCCAGGAAATCGGCACGCTGATCACCGCGCTGGGCACCGGCATCGGGCCCGGGCGCGGTCGAGCAGGGCGGCTTCGACGCCGGCAAGCTGCGCTACCACCGCATCGTCATCATGACGGACGCCGACGTGGACGGCTCGCATATCCGCACGCTGCTGCTGACGTTCTTCTTCCGCCAGATGCGCGAACTGATCGAGCGCGGGCATCTGTATATCGCCCAGCCGCCGCTGTACCGCGCCAAGCGCGGCAACGATGAGCGCTATCTGAAGGACGACAACGCGCTGGAATCGTTCCTGCTCGACAAGGCGCTGGCCGATGCACGGCTGACCTACGCCAATGGCGACGTGCACGAGAAGGAAGACCTGCGGCGTGAGGTGCAACCTGCTGCGGGAGGCGTCGCTGCAATCTGCAAGCGGCTGTCGTCGGTCATTCCGGTGGCGCTGCTGGAGCAGGCGGCGATCGCCGGCGTGCTGACCCCGGACGCGGTGCGGGCGACCGCGGCCGCGCCCGATGTTCGCCACGCGGCTGAATGCGGTGTCGCTGCCGACGGAGCAGGGCTGGGTCGTCAGCGCGGACAACGGCCTGACGCTGTCGCGCACCGTGCGCGGCGTGGCGGAACGCTATGCGCTGGAACCCGTCCGCGCTGCGCAGCGCCGAGGCGCGCTGGCTGGCGGAGCGGGCCGACGGCGCTGGCGCAGCGGTTCAGCGTGCCGGCGCAAGTTGAAGCTGGATTCGCAGGAGCCGTCGGTCGCCGGGCCCGGCCACGGCGTATCGACCGGATCATCGCGCATGGACGGCGCGGGCTGTCGGTGCAGCGCTTCAAAGGCCTGGGCGAGATGAACCCCGATCAGCTTTGGCAGACCACGCTGGATCCGTCGATCCGGACGCTGCTGCAGGTGAAGGTGGGCGATTCCGAGGATGCGGCGCAGGTGTTCAGCACGCTGATGGGCGATGTGGTGGAGCCGCGGCGAGACTTCATCGTCGGGAATGCGTTGAAGGTGGCGAATTTGGACGTGTAACGAGTCTCTCGGAGCTGGAAAACTTCGCAAACTGGGCACAAGCCCAGCCCGAAGCCTACCGATGCTCCGGAAGGCCTGTGCATGCGGTCGGGCTGCTCACACGGAGCAACGTGGGCATTACGCCGAAGCGGCATCCGCGGGCTGTACGATTGTGACGTTCGATCGGCGATCCTCGCGGTTCCCGACTTCGCCGCTATATCCGAATGTGCCGTCCACAAATCGCCTGACGCCCGGAACGCCTTCCGCCGCCACCCGTAGCGCGGCCAGATCCGCGGGGGACGTGACCATGCCCCAAAGATGCACGACGACATCCTTGACGATGACATTCCATTCGGACGGCGGACAACAGGGAAGCCGTTTGTATTCAGCGATCACCAGATCTCTGATCTTTCGATCGTCGTCGGCGCCCTGGACGTCATGGGTGGCGATCGTGGCCAGCGCCTGCACAAGGTTTGCCCGGCTGACGATACCGACCACGACACCGTCGGCAACGACCGGCACACGGCGGATGCGCTTCGTCTCGAAGAGATCGGCAATTTGACGCAGCGTTGTCGCCGGAGCGACCGCGATGACATCCGTTGTCATGACGTCCCGGGCGGTATGCCCATGTTCTTCCACGTAGTCAGCGACGCGCTCGCTCGGGAAACCGAAAAATCTTAACCAATTACCGGGCTGCTTTTCGGTTCCGAGTTCGGCCCGCCGGAATAGATCGCCATCCGTTACCATTCCGACGAGTTGATGTGCTTCATCGATGACCGGTACGCCGCTGATACGATAGCTGGTCATCAGCTTGGCAACCTCCCGCACGGCTGTATTTGGGGTCACGGTGATGACGTCGGTTGTCATTATATCTTGCGCTCGCATGCCTGCTCTCCATGGCCCGGACTATAGAAGATCGAAGATGAAATGAGCGCATTGAGCCACGTCAACTGGTGCCTCCCCGGTCCAAAGACGCTGGATGCAAGTGCAGACCGAGCAGACGGTATCGCAGGGATTCAGATTTCCAATAGTTTGTCTGGCAGCTCATCACGCTTCAATGCGCCGGGCGGAAAATGGGCTGCCAGCACCGCGCCGCATTGTTGGATCGCAGCAACGAATCCGTCGCCCGGCTGCCCGGCCGCGATTGCCGCGACCAAGGCCCTCACTGCATCGTCCCAGACCGAGCTGGAGACTTTATTGTTGATCTCCGCATCGGCGACGACTTCGACATATCGTTCTGCTACCGAGGCAAAAATCAGCACGCCCGTTCGATGTTCGGTCTTATCGATGCCTTGCGCGAAAAACTGGCGCATCGCCTCCGCATGGGCTCGGTCGTGCTTGGCCCCGCGCGGTACAATATGGAACCGCATTTTCAGATTCGACAGCACAATCGTTGCGATGAGGAAGGACAGGATTTGCAGAAGATAGACGACGGGCGCCGACCAGTTCGTAAGAGCCAAAAACGGTAGCGGCGTGAACATGGCAATTGTCGCAGCCCACGCCACCGGAACAAGGCGGTACTCGCTCGAATGACGGGCAATGACGCAGAAGATTTCTCCCGCCGTGTGTGATTCAGCTTCGCGAATCGCGGCGGAGATACGAGCCTTGTCGGATTCAGCGATCATATTGCCGTCCTCACCAGCTTCCCGAACTTCCGCCGCCGCCAAACGACCCGCCGCCGCCTGAAAACGACCGCCGGTCGCGCGATGAATTGCCTCTTCCCGAGAGAGCCAGGATGAATAAGATCTGCAGAACAGCGCGACACACGCCCCGTCCGCTCGTCAACGTGCAAACGACAACCAGTGCCAGTCCAATCAGCCCTAGGACAATGGCTTGCCACACCTTAGCATTGTTGACCGGAGGCCGGTTATCCAGCGCCGATGTTTGCGTTGGTCCAGCTTTCGCGCCTTCGGCATCACCGCCGAGCAGCTTGATGATATCCGCGACTCCGCTCTTGATGCCGCCGGCGAAATCGCCGGTTCTAAGCCGTGGCACGATGGAATTCTCTATGATCAGCTTCGTGGCGGCGTCGGTCAGAATGCCTTCCAGGCCGTAGCCCACCTCGATCCGGACTTTTCGTTCAGCGATTGCCACAATCAGCAATACGCCTGAAGTCCCTGTCCTTCTGACCGATTTTCCAGTGGCGTCCAAGTTGATAGCCGTACTCCTCAATCGTGACGCCTTGCAGCGACTTCAGAGTGACGACTACGAGCTGGGCCGTTGTCTTCGCTTCCAGATCGGCGAGGGACGCCGTAAGCTCGGCGCGATCCGCCATGGAAAGCAGTTCGGCTTCGTCGACCACGCGCCCGGTGAGGACGGGAAACGCGGGCGCGGCAACTATGGACGGGGGCGTTGTCGTCGGGGGCGTTGTGGGCGTTTGGGCGACGCTCACGAAACTGAAGCAAATCCACGCAACGACGAAGACGCCGATACGACGTGCCATGGTGCGACCGCTCAGAACTTCACTTGCGGAGGTGCCTTGGCGCTGTCGGCGATGGTGAATTCCTCCATCTGTTTGTTACTTGTGTAGAAGATCATCGCCCAGATCCGCCCAGGGAAGGTCCTCAGCTCCGTGTTATACTGACGAACCGCCTCGATGTAATCATGTCGGGCAACAGCGATACGGTTCTCAGTGCCCTCAAGTTGCGACTGCAAGGCGAGGAAGTTCTGGTTCGACTTCAGATCAGGATATTTCTCCGAGATTGCCAGAAGACGGCCAAGCGAGCCGGATAATTGGGCTTGGGCGTCCTGGAATTTCTTGAATGCCTCTGGATCGGTGACGGTGCTGGCGTCAACTTTGATGGATGTCGCCTGGGCCCGTGCGGCTGTGACTGCCTCCAGCACGGTACGCTCCTGTTGTGCGAACCCTTTTACCGTCTCGACCAGATTCGGAATGAGGTCGGTCCGCCGCTGATACTGGTTCAGCACATCCGACCATTTCGCCCTGGCCTCTTCCTCATAGGTGGGGATGTTGTTGAAGCCGCACCCCGCCAACAGGAAGCTGAGTATCGGGACCAGAAGAAGAATGCGAGATCGGCGTGAAATCGAGGCGGACATAAAAGCTCCGTCGCAAAGGAGACAGGGATCGCCGGCTGCGGATGTTAGAAGGGTCACATCCGCAACGCCCGCGGGTGTGATGGATCAGGAACCGCCGACACCGAGGTCAAGGCCATCGGTAGCACTGCGACGATCGGGGTGAGCAGGATGCCAAATGGCTGGTCGAAAACGCTCGCGGCGGTGGGGCGCCCGCGGCGTTATGAGCCGGTGTGAACGCCTCGCCCTTCTGGATGCCGCACATCGTCATGCGCCCCAGCTTTCGGGGCTGCGCGGTCCTTCTAACGGCACCGTCGACAATAGGCGACCGCCGAGCGCTCTCCGATGACTTCTCTGCGGCCTATCCCAGTTCCGCTGCATGCCGAGCACCATTTGATTCCGGCACTTGTTCTGCAGCCACATAGTCGGGTTCTTCGACAACCAGCTGCGATGGGACGCGCTGACGTACCCCCACATCCCCGAAGTAACGAAACGTGTGGTCCTCGAAACCTTTAACGCCGGGGATGCCTTCAGCGGCCACACGTAACGCGTTGAGTTCCACGCCGGAGGCGACTAACCCCCAAAGATGCACAACACCGTTTGTCACGATGACGTTGCCTTCTGCCGGCATGCCCCAGGGAAGGCGCTTATATTCTGCGATCACAAGATCCCGGACCCGCTGGTCAGACAAGTGGGCCCGAGTATCTTCGGCTGGGGTTGAGATCAGTGCCTGCACCAGGTTCGCCCGGCTCACGATACCGACCACCAGATCATCCGCAACCACCGGCACGCGGCGAATACGCTCCCGCTCAAACAAATCCGCAATCTGTCGAAGCGGGGTTTCCGGGGTCACCGCAAACACTCGGGTGGTCATGATGTCGCTGGCGGTATGTCCGTGCGCCTGCACGTAGTTCTGGGCCGGCGTGCTGTCGAGGCCGAAGAACTCCAGCCAGTTGCTCCGCTTCTTGTCGGTTCCGAGTTCGGTCCGGCGATAGAGGTCTCCGTCAGTCACGATCCCGACCAGGTGTCCCGATGCATCGATAACCGGCAACCCGCTGATGCAATGCTCCACCATGAGCTTGGCGATGTCGCGAACACCCGCGGTCGGTTTCACCGTCACCACGTTCGTGGTAATTACGTCTCGCGCCTGCATGCCTTACCCCTCCTGTTGCGATCCGATTACATCTTTGGTGGAGGCATGCGCGTTGATTCAGATCAACGCGTGACAAAGGATGTTAGAGATATGCGAAGTATTATGTATCGCATATCCAATGCGTTCATGCAGGATCTGTGTTCATCGCATAGGACGGTTGCCGCTCTAATGGAGTAACACCAGTGTCACAAACATCTATCGTAGATACCGATGCATCTCAAACGAGCGGAGATCCGGGTCGGAGGATGCAATCAGTCGCGTCCAAGATTGACAGATTCATTCCTCGCACTCGGATCGCTTATTTCTCGATGGAGATCGCAGTGTGGCCCGAGGTGCCGACCTATAGCGGCGGACTGGGTATATTGGCCGGCGACACGGCTCGGACTGCGGCAGACCTTGGACTGCCCATGGTGTTCGTCACGCTTGTCAGCCGGTCAGGATATCTGCAGCAAGTTTTGGACTCGACCGGCCGACAGACGGATGTGCCCGATCCATGGGATCCCCAGGACCGGGCGGTGCCGTTGCACGCCATGGTGGCCATCGACATAGACGGCACGACAGTGTGGATCCGCTCCTGGATGCACGTGCTCGCGTGTCCCACCGGCGGCGAGGTGCCGATCCTCTTTCTTGATACTGATGTCCCTGAGAACGAGGCAGCCGATCGTCAGATCACCAACCGCCTTTACGGTGGAGAAGCCGAGCTTCGCCTGAAGCAGGAAATGGTGCTGGGAATTGGTGGCGAGAGAGTGCTGCTCGCCCTGGGCTTCGAAATCTCAACGTTCCATCTCAACGAGGGTCATGCGGCTTTGCTCACCCTGTCGCTTTTGCGACGCCATTCTCAATCCACGGTCGCGGTGGAAGGCGCCTTCCCCTACGACCTCCATGCTGTGCGGGAGCGCTGCGTCTTTACAACGCACACCCCGGTCGAAGCAGGTCAAGATCGCTTCAGTTATGATCTTGTTGACCGCCTGCTGGGCGACTTCGTCGATCCCGCCGTACTGCGGCAACTGGCCGGATCGGACGGGCTGAACATGACGCGTCTTGCGCTGAACCTCAGTTCCTATGTCAACGGCGTGGCTGAACGACACCGGGAGACCGCTGCCCGGATGTTTTCAGGTTACCCGATCCGCGCAATCACCAACGGCGTGCATCCGGCAACCTGGGTGCACCCCGCTTTCGCACGGCTTTTCGAGACCCTGGGGGCCCATTGGCCGCACGAACCAGAATTGCTTGGGCGGGCCGATCTTTTGCCGGATGACGCCATCAGAATGGCGCACGCCCAGGCAAAGGCTGAACTGATCGGAGCCATTCGCGACAAAGGCGGCTCCGAACTGGATCCTAAGCTGCCAATTCTATCCTTCGCCCGGCGCATGACCAGCTACAAGCGGCCCAATTTATTGCTGGATGACTTGGACAGGCTATCGGCCATTTCGCGGAGCTTCCCATTACAGATCGTCTACTCGGGAAAGGCCCACCCGCGCGACGAAGGCGGCAAGGAACTGATCGCACAGATCCATGCAGAAATCCTGCGCATGCAAGGCATCGTCCCGATCGCCTTTGTTCCAGGCTACAACTTCGCTTTAGCGCGGAAGCTCGTTGCCGGCGCGGATGTTTGGCTGAACACTCCGCAACCGCCAATGGAGGCCTCGGGGACCAGCGGCATGAAGGCAGCGCTGAACGGTGTGCCCAGCCTGAGTGTGCTGGATGGCTGGTGGGTGGAGGGCTGCATCGAGGGTGTGACAGGATGGGCGATCGGCCGTGATGGCGACGCCGCAACGGATCATCAGGCGGCTCTGATGGACACGTTGGAACATACGGTACTGCCATTGTTTCATAACGACAGTGTTGGGTGGACCCGTGTGATGAAGGGCGCCATCAGTAAAGCCGGAGCGGTCTTTACGTCCCATCGCATGATGCGTCGTTATGCTGCCGAAGCGTATTTGGGACGTGCGTATTAGGCGACCGATAACCCTGGTCGACTGAATGGGCGGCTCATGATTTATAGTCGTAAGCGTTGTACAAATTCATTGCAGCGACCAATCTGTCCCCGCCCAATCGTTTGTTGACCGTGTTTTATTTTCGACAAGATAACCATTTCCCAGTGCTCGAGATCAGCATGTTAGAATGGATAGTTGAGGCCCGAGAAGATAGCGGTCCCCTCACTGCCATAGCCGATATCGACGTAGCCAACCAGAAACGGACTCGCGACCGCGCGGAATCCCAGTCCGCCTGCGACGTGCAGGCGGTCCAAGGGATTGTCAGCGAGGCGCGAAAAAACCCGTCCGACATCAAGAAAGGGTGCCAGTTCAAGGCTTAGGTCTGTCGTGAAAAGATGTAGATCGAGAACACGTCGGCGCACTTCCACACTACCACCAACGGAGTGCCGATCGACGAAACGATCCTCGCCGAAGCCCCGTAGCGGCTGCTGATCCCCGACCACCGCGCGGTCACCACCCAGGCTACTCAACGCCCAAAACGGCGCATCGCCCGCGGTTGGCATATAGCGGAAAGCCAAACGTGTCGCCAAGGTTGTCGCTTCGTCGATAGGCCAGTAACCACGCCCGTCGACAGAAACGACTGTATAGGATACGGAACTCAAGAGGCTGCGGTCGGCGAAACCGAACAGCGCCACCAAATCCACGCCATGTCGGGGAACGTTCGTGGAATCACGGGTATCATAGGTCAGCTGGAAACGGTTGAAAAACTCGTGAACATTTCCCAATCCCTTGAGATCGGGGAAAAGCCGCTCGACCGATGGCAACCCAGGTAGCGTCCCCGGTTCCACGTCAACCACGTGCGGACGGGCGATGTAGGCGATCTGCCATTGTCTCGACAGATTGAATCCGAATTCGGTTTCAACATAGCCTTGTTCGTTTGTGTAGTTGGTTTGGTCCAACCGCCGTGACTCGTTGCCGATGCCGTAAAATCGGGCGGTTCCGCTCCGGTCATAGACGAGGCGGGCGAAAATCGACCATTGGTCTTGTCGTGTGATTCCTGTCGAATAGACGCCGTCGAATTCACGCTCCACCCGTTGTTTCACGCCGGCCACGAGGGACCATTGCGTGTCCTCGGACGGATAACTGAAAAGCCGGCCCCGAACACCGTAGCCAAAATTTTGCGTCTTTATAATATCCGGCGCGACAATTTGCCGGATGTGATTTTCATCGTCCGTGGACAGGAAGACCGGCAGGAAGCCGACCGTCGTTCCGCTATTCGGATCGGTCCCAACCTCGGGGATCGGAATAAATGGCGAATTGGCTGGGTCAAACCAGCTAAAGCCCCAGGATGGCGCCGTGGGTGCCGGTTCGGCTCGTGCCGGAACGATCGAGACGACGGACAGGAAGATAAGTAACGGCCAATGTCTGAATTTGCGTTTCGCAATTCCGTGCGCAGCCCGGTCTATTCCTCCACGTTCGAGAAGGCTTTGGCGGCCGAAAGTCAGGCGCCCCAAGCGCGCATTGAGCCAGTTTTCAACTATCGATCGCGTGCCAGGCAGGCTGTTCGTGGGCGCGGCAAAGCGACGCTGGGCTAGCCAGGAAGCGATTGGCCGGTTACCGGCATGGCATATACATCCGTCGACAGTCCTGCATCGCAAGAGTGCACTCATTAACGGTCGGAAAACGCCCAAAATGTCAGACCTCAATTGCGAGGCGCTCAGGAACCAATCGCGACCGACGACGCTCGGAAAATCGGTTTGAACGCACTGCCTTTTTTGATGCGTCTGGATGCATGCCCTGAGTCTATCTATGCGGGTAGCATGCGACCAGGAGTCCGCGAATGTCACATGTGTAATTTTAAATTCATACGGCGTTTGGATTTAAGGAAAATCCCGTGCATCACTTTGCCGTCTGAGGCGCGTATCCGATTCCGTCCACAGGTCGGGGACGTTCGGCCGGGCTACCCGGCCAAATATTCGTTGAGTAAGACATTCTGTCCGCGCCGAATCCTGACTTGACGGTCATCGTGGTCCAGGACATGAAGCAGGTAAATCTGGTCGATCCAAAGAGGATTCTCTGAAGATTCGCTTTGCCCGCAGACATGGATAGGGGGAAATCTTCCGCGGCAGGTCTTCCTCGTTGAACTCGCGCACGGCCAGAAGCTCGCCGCACCAGGGGTTCGCCGATTCCTCGATGATATCATCGAGGTAAATCACGACGGTTGGAGTATATAAGTCCGAAGACCCTTTGAATACTTCAAGCGCTTTTTTGGTCGAAGAATAAAAATCCAGATCAAGCGAAACGAAGGCCAATGGCGATTTGGGGGAGAGTGTGGCCAGAAAGCCGGGAATGGTGGCTTCCACGTCGCCAATCATCAGATGTGCGAATGGCGGAAGAGCTTTGCGAAGGCGTTCGACATCCATCGGAAAGTCACCCTCCTGCCAATGCTCGGGATGATCACGGTGGTCGATGGGCGGTGGCATGCCGACGGCCGCGTCAAAGCCGTAGATCTCAATCTTTACCCCAGTCGCGCGCATAACCTCGGTGGCGATAGCGCACATGTTCAACAGTCCGCGTACCGCTTGCGACACCAAACTCGGCCACGGTTATTTCGCGGATCCCCTGGACAGCGGCCTGCTGGGCAGCATGGAGGATCGAGAACGCCAGTTGCTGGCGAACCACCAGATCAAAAGCCACCTTATGTTGGAACTTGCCGAACAGAAGCACGAAGAAAGCAAGAACATTCAAATGCAGAGGTTCGGTGAGCCTTTCACGAAATATCTTTGCAAACTTATCCCGTTCGTTCAATGAACGCTTTAAGGCATAGCGCAACGAACCGAAATGGTCCCTTTTGGGATTGCGCCGACCTGCATCGTTTGGTGCCGCGAGAGTCAATTCAGCGCTCATTATAGATTCCCATCCCCATCTGCCCTGTTCCGTGATGATTCAGATAAAACTTGTTGAACGTGAAGTAATTTCAAATTTACTTGGATCGACAATTCGGTCGTCGGCAAGTCAAGGCTTGGTGTGATGTTGGGTGCAAGGCCTGCCTATGTCATCTCGATGTACCCAAATTCGGCGGGTGACCGTCACGTCCGGATGTGCGACCTACCAAGCACTCGATATTCAGCTCACCCTCCGCAGCCAGAGGTAATGCAGTCGATGCGGCAAGGGAAGCGACCAATCTCCAAAGATAAACGACACGGTCTGCGACGATCACACGCCACTCGGATGACAGACCGCCGGGGAGCAAAAATAAGCCCGAATATCATCAAATCACGCGTGCGCCAGTTCTCTTCGGCATCCAGGCTTTGTCCATCGAGCGGCAGGCTAGCCCGTGATCGAGATTGGCGTGACGCATGATCTCCGCGAGAACGCCATCGGCCGTTGCAGGCAGGCGGTTGATCCCGCTTCGGCCTCGAGGACATCAGCGATCTGACGCAGAGTTGTCGCTGCTTCTCCGACAATAAAGGTGGTGGCCCATCACGTCACGATGGATATGGCCAGACGCAGCCACATCGTCATTCCAGACGTTGAACAACAATGACCCCTGGTCGAGCGCCGAGACCCCAAACGAACTAAGCTCGGCGCTGCAGTAAAGATCGCCGTCTGCAATGATGCCAACCAAATGCGCGAAGGCATTTACCACTGGCATACCACCAACGTGACGCTTCATGATCAACTGCGCGATATTTTAGGCCAGCATACCGCCTTTGCCGTAACAACAGGAATTATCATTACGCCTGCACTCCCACCACCTTGCTTTCGCCGGTGTCATGGAGCGCTGTTGCCGAAGTCCTTGCATTGAGGTGTGTCAACTACTGCGCGTTGATTCGAACCCGGCACCCACTTCAGATCGTGTTACCTGGCATTGTGTCCTCGGCGTCGATCCTCGCCTTGAGGGACATCAATGCGCCCTTCGGGCAAATGCCGCCTGATCACATAGTGACTGAGCGCAAGGGGAGGCTTAACGCCGGTGATCGTTCCCGAAGTCCGGCCGAGCAACCGTAGCCTCGGCGAGTTTACGCAGCGTGTGCTGGTGGTTCTGTTCGTCGGGACGCTGGCCTTTATGCTTTGGCGTATCTCCGATCTTGTCATCCTGCTTTTCGGCTCTGTTTTGATCGCGGTCGGACTACGGGCGGCGACCCGCGGGCTCAAGCGGTTGACCGGGGTCCCGGAAGCACGTGGGCTCGTGATCGTAGTGCTGGTGTTCCTGGGCATTTTTGGTGGGGCGCTTTGGTTCTTCGGCACCGTCATCGCCGACCAGGTGGATGAGATCGCCCAACAGGCTCCCGCTGGCCTGCGAATACTGGCCGAGCGGCTTCAGGCGCACCCGTACGGCCGTTACGCTTTGGCGCAGGCGCGTGATCTGGGCAGCGCGGGTGCGACCGGCTGGGTAGGCTCGGTGCTCACCGTCGTCATGCGTTCGCTGTCCCGCGGGCTGGCTTATGCACTGCTGACATTTTTTGTCGCGATCTATCTCGCTGTCCAGCCGGAGCGGTATCGTCGCCTGTGCCTGCGGCTTATCCCGGCCCCATACCGTGGGCCGGCAGAGCGGCTGTTCGCCCAGACCGCAAATATCCTCGAGCGGTGGCTACTAGGTCAACTGGTGGTGATGGCGACCATTGGTGTTTTGTCCGGCATCGGCCTATGGGCACTTGGCATCGAAGCAGCCCCGGCATTGGGTCTCGTCGGGGGTTTGCTGACCTTCATACCTTTTGTGGGCGCCGTGCTCGCGGCAGTTCCGGCGACTTTGGTGGCGTTGACGCAGGGACCCACCTACGCCCTGTCGGTGATAGGGATGTATGTCGGCGTCCACTTCGTCGAGGGGAACTTCATCACGCCGCTGGTGCAGGCCGAGGCCTCGTCGCTGCCGCCGGTGTTGTCACTGCTGTCGATTGTCGCGTTCAGTATCGTGTTCGGGCCGTTTGCAGTGCCGCTGGCGGCGCCGTTGACCCTGTTTCTGATGGTTGCGGTCGAAGTGCTGTACATCGAGCGCGGCTTGGGCGAGCCTGCCACTCTACGAGTGGCGCGACCTGCCGACCATGGCGGGGAATTCCGGACGGAAGGCGTGAAATGAAACCTGGCCCCGATGCCGTTCCGGATCCGAAAGTTGACACCGGCGGACTGGCCGCCGCCGTCGCGGCGGAACGGTTGCGACGTGACGGGCCCAACGAACTTCCCCAGGAACGACAGCGCGGTCCGACTCCGCATTGTCCTCGATGCCAGTGCGGGAGCCAATGCTTCAACTGCTGCTGGCGGCGGGCGGTCATCTACCTCGTCCTCGGAGACCTGGCAGAGGCGCTGATACTTGCTCGCGTTCGCGGTCTGCAATGTCGGCCTCATGGTGGTATCAGGAGAGCCGGACCGAGAAAGCGCGTTGGCGGCCCTGAAAGACATGACCAGTCCCAGCGGCCCTCGTCATGCGGGACGGAACGCGCCAGCGCATTCGCGGCCAGGCGACGTCGTGGTCGGGGATCTGGTGATCGTCGTCGGAAGGCGACCGGGTGCCCGCCGATGCTCGTCTGCTCGACGCGGCGATCTCGAAGCGGACGAATCTCTGCTGACCGGCGAATCTGTCGCGGTCCGCAAGAGCGCAACATGGTCGGCGACGAACGGACGCGCGCCCGGGAGGGGACGACACGCCAAATGTCTGGTCGGGAAGTCTGATAATTCGTGGCAGCGGAACGCGCGCGGTGACAGCGACAGGCGCCGGACCGAGATCGGCCGGATCGGAACGTCGCTGGGTGCCGTCGAGAGCGCGCCGACGCCACTGCAACTGCAGACACGGCGCCTGGTGCGGCTGTTCGCGGCAGCCGGAATCGGATCCTCTGTTTTCCTGGCCGTCGTCTATGGTCTGCTCCATGGCGAATGGCTGCAGGCCGTCCTGGCCGGGATCACGCTGGCGATGGCGACACTGCCGGAAGAGTTTCCGCTCGTGCTGACCATCTTTCTGGTGCTCGGCGCATGGCGCATTTCCAAGAGCAAAGTACTGGCACGGCGGTCGGCAGCCATCGAGGCGCTCGGGGCAACAACTGTCCTCTGTACCGACAAGACCGGCACAATCACGATGAACCGGATGTCCGTGGCGAAGCTAATGGCGGGCGACCAAGAATTGTCCTCGCCCGCAGAGGTCACCGAGCTCCCTGAAGCGTTTCACGAGCTCGTCGAGTTTTCCATACTTGCCAGTCGTCCGGATCCCGTCGATCCCATGGAGCGGGCGTTCAATGAGCTTGGGGAGCGATTCCTTAACCACACTGAACACCTGCATGCCGATTGGACTTTGGCCCACGGCTACCCCCTGCGGGCGGCTTTGCTGGCGATGTCCCAGGTCTGGCAGGCGAAGGCCGGTTCGCGGTTACGTCATCGCCGCCAAAGGGGCGCCGGAGGCCGTGGCGGACCTTTGCCACCTCACCAGCGATCGGTTCGACGCGATCCGGCGCGATGTCGCTGCATTGGCGGCGCAAGGCCTGCGTGTCCTCGCGGTTGCCAAAGGGGTGTATTGCCGGCCATCACTGGCCCGACGGTCAGCACGATTTTGACTTTGAATTTCTTGGGCTGACGGGTCTGGCTGATCCACTGCGGCCGGGCGTGCAAGATGCCGTGGCAGCCTGCGTCACAGCCGGTATCCGGGTGGCGATGATCACCGGCGACCATCCGGCCACCGCGCTGGCTATTGCCCGCCAAGCGGGCATTCCGGCCGACGATGTGCTGACCGGCCAGGAAATGGTTGATCTTGATGACGCGGCCTTGCGCGCCCGGTTGCGTCGAACCAGCGTGTTCGCCCGCATCATGCCGGAGCAGAAACTACGCCTGGTTCAGGCCTTCGCCGCCGACGGAGAGGTGGTCGCGATGACAGGCGACGGGGTGAATGACGCACCGTCGCTGAAAGCGGCCCATATCGGCGTGGCCATGGGCGGCCGCGGTACCGACGTGGCACGTGAGGCCGCATCGCTGGTGTTGCTGGACGACAATTTCACCAGTCTGGTCACCGCCGTGCGGCTTGGACGTCGTATCGACGACAATCTGCGCAAGGCAATCAGCTATATTCTCGCCGTTCATGTGCCGATCGCGGGCATGTCTTTGGTGCCGGTGCTGCTCGGTTGGCCACTGCTGCTAGGACCGATCCATGTCGTGTTCCTGGAACTCATCATTGATCCGGTGTCCTCCATCGTGTTCGAGGCTGAACCCGAGGAAGCGGTCGTGATGGCGCGCGCCCCCCGCGACCCCAAAGCCCCGCTGTTCGGTGTCGCCCTGCTTACCCGGGGATTGCTGCAGGGCGCGATGGTTCTGCTGGCTGCGCTGCTGGTTTTCTTGCTGGGCGTCGCCGACGCACACAGCGAGGACATGGCGCGCAGCATGGCGTTCGTGACCCTCGTCCTTGGCAATCTGGGACTTGTCCTGGCAAATCGTTCCATGGATTCCAGCGCATTCCGGGCTTTGCTGCGGCCGAACCCTGCGTTAGCCTTTGTCCTCGCGGTGACGGTGGTGGCTTTGGTGCTGGCTCTGGAGGTGCCTTGGTTACGCCGCCTGTTTGGGTTCGCCCCCCTTGGCCTTGGACAAATCGCGGAGGCTGCCGGGGCAGCGGTCATCAGTTTCGTCATCATCGATCTGATCAGTGACGCCGCGCGCTGGCTACGCGGCGACGGCCGGTTGCGCCACGCTAAGATGGCCGTCGAACGATGTAACGACTTATGCCGATGACCAAACGCGTCCTCATCGTTCAAGGTCACCCAGACGCAAGGTCACAGCATCTTGGTGTTGCTCTGGCTGATGCCTATGCAGATGGGGCTGAGGCCAGAGGACATCAGATCAGGCGGATCCAAGTAGCCGGCTTGAGCCTCATGCCATTGATGTCGAAAGATGAGTGGGAAAGCGAGACCGTCCCCGAAACAGTCCGCCGCTGCCAGGATGATATCCGCTGGGCAGAGCATCTCTTCATCATCTATCCACTATGGCTGGGTGACATGCCTGCCCTCCTCAAGGCCTTCTTCGAGCAGGTCGCCCGCCCGGGCTTCGCCATTCCGCGAGCCTGCACTGTGGGGGGCAAGCTGCTGAAGGGCCGGTCCGCGCGGGTTGTGGTGACGATGGGCATGCCAGCCCTGATCTACCGCTTCTATTTCGGCGCCCACAGCGTCCGAAGTCTGCGCTGGAGCCTGCTCGGTTTCGCCGGCATACGCCCAGTGCGCGTAACGTTGATCGGGATGGTAGAGGTAGGCGGCGAGAAGCGGCGCGAAAGATGGCTTGGGCGCCTCCGCGTCTTGGGCCAGGACGCGCGTTAGGCGGGTGCTGCCACGGCACGCCGAGACCATGGACCCGGCGCAAGTCCATGCGGTGCTCAATGAAAACCCGAACCTGATGTGACCGAGGCCCGACATGAGTTTCAATGCCCCGGAGGGCAACTGCTGTTCGTGGAGCGCGGCCGTTCCTCGGATGCAGGCGTCAAGATATGGCAGGACACACTGGATCGGGTCTAAGCTCGCATCTCCGGCGGCTGTCACCTCAATCGGAAAATGGCGACCTCGTCGCCGGCGTGGGTTTCCGTCTCGACGATCTTTGAACCGGCTGTGCGCCCGACCCGCGACCAATAACCTACGCCGCCACGGGCGGCACTGGGTCAAGGCGGAACCCCCACAGGCACGGGCGCGGGGCGCCAGCCTTGAGGTACTGGTTCGTGTCGGATCATGGGAGGGCGAAACGACTCTCGACCGACAAGACAGTCGCTTTTCCAACACTTCATGGTTTGACTGTCGATTATCGCAGCGATCGAGCCGGCCTTGTGCTGGACAGGGTCAAGCCAGGGCGGCGGGGAAGCGTAAGCCATTCTCGGCGTCACGATTAAGATCGCGTTAGAGATTTCGCCGCCGCCATGCACCTGGGGTCTCGCCGACCTCGCGACGGAACAGCTTCGACAGATGAGCCTGATCCGCCAGGCCGCAGAGCAATGCGATCTGGCTCAATGATTCCCGCGTTGTCAGCATCAGCGTTTGTGCGAGTTCCAGCCTCAAACGGATGATATACATGTGTGGCGTCGTGCCGAAGCTTGTCTTGAACGCTCGGCTGAATTGACTGGCGCTTAGCGACACCTGTCTGGCCAAATCCTTTACCCGCATCGAATGATCCAGGGTTGCCCGCAGATAGCGATCGACCTTGCGCATCTGCCATGGCGCAAGTCCGCCCCGCGGTGCGGTCGGGCCGGCATTTTCCGATTGCCTCAGCAGCGCCACCAGACGCAAGGCCGCCGAGTGCGCGCTGTGCGGGTCCCGCTCTATCATCTGCTGTAAATCCTGCAGCAGCCCGGCCGCCTCGAACGAGATGGCGGCCGGCGCGCCTATGCGCGGTGTATAATCCTCGATGTCCGTTTCCATCTTTTGGCTCCTTCAGGCCGGACGAAGCAACTTGCCGTTTCGGTTGCACTCAAGTGTCAATGGCCGGCACTCTGGCCCCCGTCGACATGCAGGATCTCGCCGGTCACGAAAGGCGCGGCTTCCAGGTAAAGGACCGCCTCGACGATGTCCGCGATCTCGCCCATGCGCCCGACCGGGTGCAGCGCGGCCAATGCCTCATGAGTTTCGACCGGATGCATCGGCGTCCTGATCACGCCAGGCGCGACCGCGTTCACACGAATGCCGCGCCGAGCATACTCGATCGCAAGCGACCGTGTCGCGGCATTCAGGCCACCCTTCGTCAGCGAGGCGAGCACCGAGGGCACAGCGGAGTTCGCATGGTCCACCAGGCTCGTGGTGATCTGGACGACAAGGCCGCTGCCTCGCTTCTCCATCTCTGCTATGGCAAGCTGCGTGATGTGGAAGAACCCAGCCGTATTGACGCTGACCATGGCGGCGAAATCGGCCTCGGTGTACTGGGTGAACGGCTTTGCAATGAAAATGCCGGCGTTGTTCACCAGCGTGTCGATCCGGCCGAACCGGGCCATCGCTTCGGAAACCGTTCGTTCCGCCGTCTTTCGCTCGCCAATGTCGCCAGGCACTGCCACGATATTCCTGTCGTCCGGCTGCTTGATGGATCGAGCAGTCGCGACCACGCGGTAATTGCGTGCGCGATACGCTTCGACCAGTGCCGCGCCGATGCCTTGCGAAGCGCCGGTTATGACTGCGACTTTTTCCTCGGTGCCCATGACTGACTTCCTTATCCCCTGCGCGGCCGATTGGCGGCGCTGCGTTGTGCCAGATAATTGTCACCACGCCGGGCAGAAATCGATTGGACGTTAGTATCGTCGATACTTAAGTATCAGTCCGTTTCATTCGATCGAGCGAAAACCGCCATGGTCCGTGCTGTTTGTTCAACCCGCCCATGCCGGATCGTGCGGCTGTAATTTGCCCGAACACGCGTCCAGGCCACGACAAAGCAACAGGAGAGCTAAGGTCACGACGCGTTGACGTCAGTGTGCGACCCGCAGTTTCGCCGCCATCCCAACCAGATCCGCCAATGACGACGCCTGCATCTTTTGCATCATCCGGCCACGATGCGCCTTTACAGTGATCTCGCTGATACCCAGCTCGCCGCCGACCTGTTTGTTCAGCAAGCCGGAGACCACCAGCGCCATCACCTCCCGCTCACGCGGGCTCAGCGAGGCGTGGCGGTCCCGCAGCGCCCGCATCTCCGCTTCCTCCCGTAGCGCAACGGCACTGCGGGCAATGGCGCCGCGGATCGCGGCCAGCAACACCTCGTCGCCAAACGGTTTGGTCAGAAATTCGACAGCACCCGCCTTCATCGCCCGCACCGTCATCGGCACGTCGCCATACCCGGTGATGAAGATGATCGGCATCTCGACCCGGTCGGCGGCGATGCGCTTCTGCAGATCGAGACCATTCAGATCGGGTAACGTAACATCCAGCACCAGGCAGCTGGGGACCGGCACCTGAGGTCGCGCGAGAAATGCCTCGGCGGTCGCAAACGTCTCCGGCACCCAGCCTTCATGGCGAATCAGCAGTTCCAGCGATTCACGTACGGAGATGTCATCGTCGACAACAAACACGATCGGTGTGGGCAGTGACATGGGCGATGGCCTCGCGTCATGGTCAGGTGCATGCGGTCATAATCTCACCGTTATGCCAGCCAGGCGCAAGGCCGCCACCGCCGCAACGTCAACCGCTGCCGAGCGCGGTGTTCAACGCATTCAGCAATGCTGTGTCGCTGAACGGCTTCAGCAGGCACGCTGCAGCAGCCACCGCGGGCGGACCGGCACGAACCGCCTCGTCTGCCAGGGCAGTGATGAAGACGATCGGAATCGTCTGTCGGCGTCGCGCCAGCTCACGCTGCAGCTCGGGTCCCGACATGCCTGGCATTGCGATGTCGAGAACCAGACATCGTGTCTGATCCACATAGTCCGAGGCAAGGAACGCCTCCGCGGACGGAAACGCCTGGGCTGCAAAACCAAACTCCCTTAGTAGATCGGGCAGCGACTCGCGCACGGACTCATCGTCATCGACGACCGACACGAGTGAATGATTGACCATCACGAAATACTCACACTCCTTATGCCTGATGAACCCGCTGCAATCACCGATCGGCGGCAACGGGTGCAGCCTCAGCAACGCCGGGGATGGAAAACGAAAACGTAGCACCCGGACCATCGTTCGCCGTCGCCCACAGGCGGCCACGATGGCTCACGATGATCGAGCGGCTGACTGACAGTCCGATCCCCATGCCGCCTGTCTTGGTGGTGTAGAACGCCTCGAACAGCTTCTCTGCGGCGTTCGGCTCGAACCCTACCCCGCTGTCCTGCACCGTCAGGCGCACGCCCCCCGTCGTCTTCGCGCACCGTCCGGATCACCAGTTGCCGCGGGCGGTCCTCGACACGTGCTCATTGCATCGGCGGCGTTCAGCAGTAGGTTCAGGATAACTTGCTGCAGTTGGACACGATCGCCGGTGACCGGATGGCAGGGCATCGGCAAGCTCCGCCCGCACGATGACCCGCCCACGCTGCAGCTCGCGCAACGAAAGCGAGATCACGTCTCTTGCAGCCTCGTTCAGATCCACAGGTTCGGTCGTGGCCTTCTTCTTGCTGAACAGCGCCCGCAAACGCGAGACCACATCAGATGCTCTGTTGCCATCTCGGATCGTGCGCCGGGCCGTTTCTCGCGCGCCGTCGATGTTGGGCGGATCAGCCGCCAACATTCGCAGACAGGTGCTGGCATTAGTGATTATGCCGGACAGCGGCTGATTGACTTCGTGCGCAATCGACGCGGTCAGCGCGCCCAGGCTCGTGACCCGCGCCACATGCGCCAGCTCGGTTCGAAGCGCGCCAAGAGCCTCCTCCGACAGGCGCTGCTCGGTCACGTCCTGGATCGCGCCGATATACTCGAGGTCGCCATTCGGATTCCGCATCCCATGGGCTACGATGTGAACGTGCTTCACTGCGCCGCCAGGCATCAGCAAGCGGCATTCGTAGTCAAAATCACTGCCGTTGGCCGCCAGCGCGATAACCTGCGTGACCGGTTGAACGTCCAGGGGATGAACGCGTTGCAGAATTGCTCGCAGCGAAATAGGCGTCGACCGGTCGTACTCGAAAATGCGGAACGTTTCGTCCGACCAGAAGTGCTCTTCCGTCGCCACTTTCCAGCCAAAACTCCCCGTCCGGCTCAGCGTCTGGGCTTTCGCCAAATAGGCTTCGCTGCGACGCAGATTCTCCTCCCAGGTTATGCGGTCAGTGATGTCGCGCAGATAACCGGTAAAGGACGGCGGCCCGTCCGACACAATCCGGGTGACCGTCAACTCGACCGGGAACTCCACTCCGTCGGCCCGCATCGCTGTCATCTCGACGCGCCGGCCGATTACCCGCGCCTCGCCCGTCGCCAGATACCGCGCCAGGCCAAGCCTGTGCCGCTCGCGCAGCGAAGGCGGGATGATGATATCCCCCAGTCGTCTACCCAAGACATCCTTCCGGCGGTGCCCGAAGGTGCGCTCCGCCGCCCGGTTGAACTCGGTGACGAAGCCCTCGTGATCGATCGTAACGATACAGTCCAGCGCCGAGTCGAGGATCGCCGCCTTGCGTGCCTCGCTATGCTTGAGGGCGGCGTCGTTCAGCGCCCGCTCGACCGCGATTCCGGCAATGATGGTGAACTGCTCTATCAGATCATGCTGCAGCGCCGTCGGTGTTTCGGGCCCACGCCGATAGATCGCCAGGACCCCCAGCACCGTCCCATCTCCGGACAGTATCGGCGTGGACCAGCACGATCGCAGATCGAGTTCCATCATCAGGCCGCACCAGGGCGATGCCGCCCAACGCGGATCCGCAGCCACATCGGCCGTAATCACCGGCATCTTGCTGGTCACCGCCATCCCGCACGCCGCGTCGGCGGCATCCACTCTCATGCCGTCGAACGCCGCATTGAAACTCGGTGGCAGACTGGGCGCCGCGCCTTGTCGGAAAATGGTGGCAGTGGGATCGACCAGCAAGATGCTGCAGTAGCAGGGCCCAATGGTCCCTTCGACCAGTTCGCACAGCGCGTCGAGCCCGACCGCCAGCGGCAGACCCCGCGCCACCATCTCCAGCAGCCGCTTCTCACTGCTCAGCAATGCTTCGGCCCGCTTTCTGTTGTCGATATCGGTCTGCAGCAGATACCAAAGGACGATGGCCCCATCGGCGTCCCGCAACGGAAAGCCCTTTAACTGGAACCATCGGTACGTGCCGTCTGCCCGACGTTGCCGACCCTCGAAATTGTAGGGCACGCCGCACCCGACCGACCGCGACCCACGCCGCGACAGCCTCCGTGCGATCGTCCGGATGTAATGTGCTGGCGGGCGTCCAGCGCTTCGCCTCATCCAGTGTTGCGCCGAAGTAGTCCAGCGTCTGCCGGTTGGCGAATTCCAACTCACCCGCCGGCGTCATGAGTGTGACCAATGCCGGAAGGCCATCGAGAATCGCGCGAAAATGATTCTCGCGCCCTTGGGCCGACTGCCACCAGCTGAGGTGTCGCACGGCGTCGGCCGGCCCCGTGCCCTCGATATCGATGCCGATACCGCACCATTGGTCGACTTGTCCGGCCGCGTCGGTAAGCAGTGAAACCCGCATCAGGAACCGCCGATACGCACCGTCGAACCGCCGCAGCCGGACCACCATCTCGTCAGGCTTGCCACAGCTGGCAATCGCCTCCCAGCGTCCCACCGTCTCGTCCAACTCCTCGGGGTGGATCGCCGCTTGCCACCTCCTTCCGTAGGACTCGTCCCGGCTAAACCCCGTGTAGTCGAACCAGTGCTGATTGAGGTATTCGATCTCACCATCGAGCGACGCCGTCCAGACCAGTCCGGGCAGAGCATTGACGACCCGATTGAGCTCGGTCTCCATACCGGATCCTTTCGTGACGGTTGGGCAAATGCGCCATTCCTGCGGCCACGGCTATGATACTTTGGTATCAGTCGTTGTTGAATCCGAGACAGCCAGCCGCCATCGACGGTTAAGTCAAGCAACGGTCCGGAGCGCGGGGGATACCAAAGTATCGCCAATACCATCGTCCAATCGAAATGCTCCGCAGGTTGGATCATGTGCACCTTGAATTGAGCATCCATGACCGACCGAGACCGAATGTGCCGACCGACCCGGGACAGGCCCGCTGCAAAGCCCGCCTTTGTGAGGCACTTTATGTCGTGTAGTCCTGGCGTGAAATCTGATCGATCTAGAATTGAGCCAGGCAACCTCAGCAATTTTAACGACGATGTGATCGCCTCCAACCGACCCGGGCCCGAATTCATTCGGCCGAATTGGAACGTCGCAACCTTTGATCGTGTTCCAGCTGACCCACTGTCCGACAATAACCAAGGCGAACAGGCGACCTGCCAGGCGGATGATAATAATGATCAAGAAACTATATTCGCGAAGCTTAAACCAGCCGGCCGCCGAAACGCGCCGCTGCCCTGGTCATCGAGAGAATCACGGACGCCCCGGTCCTGGCCTGTCAGTCAGCCGCATCCTCGGAAACCGCGTACGGCCCCTGAGACAGCGTGACATTTCGGCTGGTGACCGGGTTCCGCTGTGGCGAGAGAAATTCGAAAGAGAGGAAACAAGATGTATTTCTATCTGATCGCATCGGTCGCGGCACTTGGCGGACTACTGTTCGGTTACGACACCGGTGTCATCTCGGGCGCGCTGCTGTTCATCCGCCAGGTCATGACACTCTCGCCCACGATGCAAGGTGTGGTCGTGGCGATTGCACTGGCAGGTGCTGCCGTCGGTGCGGCGGTCGCCGGTTACATCTCTGACCGGGTCGGCCGCCGCCCGGTTATCCTGGGGGCCGGGCTGCTGTTCATCGCGGGCGCCGTGGTCTCGGCCATCGCTCAGGATGTCACCGTCCTGATGGCCGGCCGCCTGCTGGTTGGTATGGCAATTGGCGTCGCGTCAATGCTGACACCGCTCTATCTGGCCGAGATCTCACCCGCGCGCGACCGCGGCGCGATCGTTTCGCTAAACCAGCTCTGCATAACAGCCGGCATCCTCGTGTCCTACCTGGTCGGCTTCGCGTTAGCCGGTGGCACGGGCGGATGGCGCTGGATGCTGGGGCTTGGGGCTGTGCCCGGCCTTATTCTGTCGGGCGGCATGCTGGTGCTGCCGGAAAGTCCGCGCTGGCTGGCCGGGCGTGGCCGATGGCCGGACGCCGAAGCGGTCCTGCGGCGGCTG
The DNA here is from genome assembly GCA_963790515.1 of uncultured Alphaproteobacteria bacterium. GTDB lineage: Bacteria > Pseudomonadota > Alphaproteobacteria > Acetobacterales > Acetobacteraceae > Rhodopila. Next base: position 93,579 of record CAWBPF010000013.1, read on the forward strand.
CGCGGCACCGCCGACGTGGCCGACGAACTCAATGGCTTACGAACCGACATCCTGCGTGAAGGCCGCCAGACCGCGGGCGTGGCGGAACTGCTGAGCCCGCGTTTGCGCCGGCCCCTCATTATCGGCGTCGGCCTGGCAATGTTCCAGCAGATCACCGGGATCAACACGGTGATCTACTTCGCGCCCACCATCTTCCAATCGGCCGGCCTATCGTCTGCGGCAACCTCCATTCTGGCGACCGCCGGCGTTGGCGCGGTCAACGTCATCATGACGCTTGTTTCCATCCGCCTGATCGACCAGCTCGGTCGACGGCAGTTGCTGTACTGGAGCCTCGGCGGCATGGCTGTTACCTTGTTCGTGCTGAGCGCGGCCTTCCACGCCGGCGCATCCGGCCAGCTCGCCTGGATCGCTGTGGTGTCGGTCGCCGCCTTCGTGGGCTTCTTCGCCATCGGGCTGGGACCCGTCTTCTGGCTGCTGATCGCCGAGATATTCCCGCTTGATCTGCGCGGCCGAGCCATGAGCCTCTCCACCGTTGCCAACTGGGGCTTCAATTTGGTGGTCGCAGTAACGTTCCTTGACATCGTTGCGGCGGTCGGCAGCGCCGGCGCGTTTCTGGTCTACGCGGTCTTGAGCCTGCTGGCGCTGGTCTTCATCGCGATGCTCGTACCCGAAACCAAGGGCCGCACGCTGGAACAGATCGAGGCAGCGTTGGACACCACGCACGCTCGCCTGCCCTCCGGCAAGACGAGCGTGCTGTGAGGTCGGCCATCGCTGCCCTGGCCCTGCTGTCCGGCCCGGCCGTGGCGCTTTCTGCGGCGGCCCAGACCGTGCCTACTCCAGCAGTGCCGGGCCAAACTGTGGCGGCTCAGACCGTGCCAGGCGCTCCGCACCAGGATCAGACGGCGCCAGCGGCGGAGCCCGCGGAGCAACCGAACAGTCCGGCCTACGTCCAATCGAAGGTCGAGCACGTGTTCGGCGATCTCGGCGGCATGCGCACCGACCTTGAGAACCGCGGCATCTATGTGCGCCTTAATGCCATCGCCGAGTTCGCCGGCAATGTCAGCGGCGGGCTGCAACGGGGCGCGACCTCGGCGAACCAGATCGCTTTCAGCACGGATGTTGACTGGCAGCGCCTGGCCGGGGTCACCGGCTTTTCGACCCATCTGATTGTCGTCAACCGTTCCGGCGCCAACACCAGCCATCTGTTCGGCGATAACGTGACCCCGGTGCAAGAGATTTATGGAGCCGGCGGCGATGTCGCGGCGCATCTTGTTTCAGCCTACGCAGAGGAATCGCTGTTGGGCGGCGGGTTGGATCTTGCGGCAGGCTGGATGAACGTGGAGAACGACTTCGCGAGTTCTCCGCTGTATTGCAATTACATGAATAACGGTCTGTGCGGCGACCCAAAGGCGCTACCGGGCGGCGATATCGGGCACAGCGCCTACCCCGATGCCGTGTGGGCCGGCCGGGTCCGTGTCCGTCTTTCAGCCGACACCTATGTCACGGCCGGAGTCTATGAGGTGAACCAGGATCTCTACAGCAACGCCGATCGCAGCGGGTTCCAGTTCGGCGTGCCGCGCGACAGCGGCGTTTATGTGCCGGTCCAGATCAGCTACGAACCGAAGCTCGGGCCGGAAATGCTACCCGGTCATTACGTAGCCGGCTTCGGTTACAACTCTTCCCGCTTCAAGAACTTCTCCAGCGCTCTGCCGATGCCTGCCGGAACGTCTGCAACGACGCGCCGCGGCAACACCCAGTTCTGGGGACTGGCCGACCAGATGCTGGTGCGCATCGGCAAAGGCGACCAGGACGGTCTGATCGCCCTCGGTGGCGTGGTGGTCAATAATGCCGACAACTCGGCCTACGCACAGCAATACTTTGCCGGCCTGCTGGGCCGGGGCTTCTGGCACGCCCGGCCCGAGGACGGTTTCGCATTACTGTTCAGCTATTTTACCATAAGCGGCCCGCTCGGCAAGGTGCAGGCAGAGCAACTGGAACTGGGACTGCCGATCAGCAACAACGCCACCGGCGTGCAGACCAACGAAATGGTTCTCGAAGCCAACTACAATATCCACGTGTATCGCGGCGTGGATTTTCGCCCGGACTTGCAATACATCATCCGCCCGAATGCCCAGGCGAATATTCATAATGCGGTCGTTCTCGGCTTCAAAGCCAGCGTGGAATTCTGATTGACCCGATCGGCGTCGAGATGACGTACGCCGCTCGCACATTGCGGCCAAATATCAAGTAACCAAACGTACCTGACGGCGGCGGAAAGAAGACATGGAAACCCTGATGGCGCCAATTTCGCATCGTAGGCTCAGCGACGCCGGCCGCAAGACCGGCTTCCGGCTCAACCGGTGTTCGCCACTTCATCCGAGATTTTTTGAGCGACGGTGGGATCAAGCCGATGCTTGCCTCGCCCACGGTGGACAACCGCCGATCCCAAAGGGCAAGCGCGTTCTTGGCTTCGCGCACAGCGAAGAGAAACTCACGGAAGTCATCGGCAACCAAACTTCGTTCGCGCGGGCGTAAACGTGCGATCGCGCGATGGGGCCGGGCCTCGATAGGCCCAAACAGGAGGAGCAGTATGGACGAGAACGAAATTCGAGAGGCACTCAATCGCCACTGGGCCGCCTCCGACGCAAATGACTTCGATGTTGAGCACGACATATACCGCGATGACGCAGTGCTCGAGTACCCCCAGTCGGGCGAGCGTATCAGAGGCCGGCACAACATCCAGGCCTCTCGCACCGCACAGCCGAATTCCAAGCGCTTCCAGGTGCGGCGCATCGTCGGGGCGGGCGACCTCTGGGTCACCGAGTTCATTCTGTCTTATGATGGCCGCCCGTCCTTTTCGGTGAGCGTCATGGAGTTCCTAAATGGCAAGGTCGCCCGTGAAACCCAATACTTCGGCGACCCGTTCGAGCCCGGACCTTCACGCACGCAGTGGGTTGAGCGGATGGGATGAAATCGCGGCCACGGCAGCATCCCCACGCATGCTGGACCGGGCGGAGCTGCCCGTCGATACAGCCGAGCTCGCTCGTTTCCTCATCGGCAAAATGCTCATGCGGGTATTGGCCGAAGGCCTGGCGGGCGGTCGCATCGTCGAGACCGAGGCATATTCCATCGGCGACGCCGCGGGTCACGCCTATCGCGGCATCACCCCCCGCAATCGGGCGCTTTTCCTCGAGCGTGGGCATGCATATGTTTATCTCGCCTATGGCACGTCGTTCATGTTGAACGTAGCCAGCGAGACGCCGGGCGTGGGCGCGGGCGTCTTGATCAGGGCCATCCAGCCAACCGCTGGCATCACAATCATGCAGCGAAATCGCGGCACCGAGCGGGTGCGGGACTTGGCGCGTGGGCCGGGACGATTGTGCGCGGCCCTCAGGATTGATCGCGGGCTGGACGGGATCGACCTCTGCCGGGAGGGCCCGCTGTGGCTGGGATTTGACGGTCAGGCGCCGGACGAAATCGGGCAGAGCAAACGCATTGGCATCACCCGCGCAGCCGACAGTCCGCTGCGCTTCTACGTTAGGGGCAATGGGTTCGTCAGCGGCGCGCAGGCGCTTAATAGATAAGAAACGTAACTCTACGGGGCGAGAGGCTTGTGCCGCCCGTGCCCCCCGTTCAGCCGCAGATGACACTCACCGCCTTGCGTGCAATCTCCCTCAGTTCGGCGCGGGGGATACCGGCGCGGGCGCGGATAGCGATGGTGTGCAGCGTGGCGGATGCGACCACGGCGAGCGCCACGGGATCGGCATCGTTTTTCAGCTCGCCCCCCTCGCTTGCCATTTGCAGACGCGCTTCGAGATCGGCATCAAGTGCACGGAGTCCTTCCGCGAGAGCGCTTCGGATCTCAGTATCTTCCACGGCCTCAGTTGTTGCGGTTCCAACCGCGAAGCAGCCGCGTGGGCGCCCGTCGCCGGAGAAGTAGATCGACAGCTGTGCGTCGTAGGCACCCATCAGGACCTCGCCCAAGGGCCGGCTGCGGTCCGCGAGCGCTTCGCGCATCGCAACAAGGCCGAGTTCCCAGTAGCGCTCGAGCGCCTTGAGATAGAGCGTGTGCTTGTCCCCGAATGCCGCATAGAGGCTCGGCCGGTTCATACCGGTCGCGGCACAGATCTCGTCGAGCGATGTGCCGGAATAGCCACGTCTCCAGAAACAATCCGTCGCTTGTTGGAGCGCCGCCTGCGGGTCATAGGCGCGCGGCCTGCCTCGGCGCCTCGGCTCTGCGTCCTTATTTTGTACCATATCGAACAAAAATCCTTGACGGAACTCTTCCGTCACCATATTTGTGCGACACGGTACAAAATTCAACGTCTATGAGGTCCACTATGCAATCCGACTTCGCATCACGCGCCTGCTCGATGAGTTGCGGTGCGCCCTGCCAAGCGTCCGAGGAGGTTCCAATTGTTAGCTGGTTTCCAGGGCCGCTGGACAGGCGTCGACCGGGAGGGTTCTGGTCGCCCGATATGTCAAAAAGGGCCGGTATTGCACAATCGTTGTCGAGGCCGTGATGTTAGGTGACAGCGGCTCAGGACAAAGTCCAACAACCATGAGGCTCGCCATGCAGCCCTATGCCGCACCAGCCGGGTCCTTGATGACTTCCGGCATCGTGATCCACGAAGGCAATGCGGAGCAGCCCGTCGAGGTCGAGGCCAAGTTGAGCCGAACACTTGACCGTCCGGTAGCCAGCCGCGGCGCCGCGGTCCCGAAGATGCCATTGCGGGAACGACTGCGTCGCCTGTTGTTGATTGCCTTTCCGGTCATACTGATTGCGGTTGGCGCGGCGTACTATCTCGCCGAGGAGCCGTACGTCTCGACGGACGATGCCTTCGTCCGCGCAGCAAAGGAATCGATCAACGCCCGGGTTGCCGGTCAGGTGGTGAAGATCGCAGTCGCGGACAATCAGCGCGTCCGGAAGGGCCAGCTGTTGTTCCAGATCGACCCGGAGCCTTACCAGATTGCCGTCGATCACGCCGAGGCGCAGCTCGGCACCGCGCGCCTCCAGATCAATGAGCTCAAGGCCACCTATCGCCAGCAATTGGCCGAGCTCCAATCGGCGGGGGCTACCGCGGACTTCGACGAGCGTGAATATGCGCGACGGAAAGCGCTTGTTACTGACAGTTGGACGCCGCGCGAGGTCTTCGACCGAGCCGACATGGATCTCAAAGTCGCCCGTCAGCACATCGTGTCGGTCGGACAGCAGATCGCCAACACCGTCGCCGCGTTGGACGGCGATCCGAACATTGATGTCGATCGCCATCCGACGGTCCGCGCAGCGACAGCCCAACTCGACCAGGCCCGGCTCAATCTTTCCTACGCGACGGTGACAGCGCCCGACGACGGCATCGTGGCAAGGGTGGATGACCTGCAGGTCGGCGACTTCGTCAATCCCGGAGCCGCCGTGTTCTCGCTGATGTCGAGCCGCCGCATCTGGATCGAGGCGAATTTCCGCGAAACCGGCCTGACCCATATGCGTCCGGGCCAAGAGGCGGATATCGATGTCGACGCTTTCCCGGATCGCACGTTCAGGGCCCATGTCATCAGCATGAGTCCGGGCACCGGATCGGATTTCGCGGTCCTGCCGCCAGAGAACGCGACCGGCAACTGGGTCAAGGTCGTCCAGCGTCTGCCGGTACGCCTTGAGTTTGACGCGTTCGATCCGACCCGGCCGCTGTTCTCGGGCATTAGTGTCACCGTGCGAGTCGATACCGGCTATCGCCGCACGTGGCGCCATCCGCTACAAACCGCGCTCGCGACGGAGGCGGCCAAATGAGCGCTTCACTTACTTCGGGCACTGCAGCCGATGGCCATCGCACGGTCGTCGTCGCGGCGCTGATGGCGACCTACATGCAGGCGGTCACCATTTCGCTGCCCAACGCGGCCTTGCTCCATATTCAAGGTACGCTATCGATGGCCGACGACGAGGTCGGTTGGATATTTACTTCGTATATTACGTCGAGCGTCACCACCATGACCATGGCGCGTTGGCTCGCAGGCCGCTATGGCCGAAAGTCCGTTTATCAGCTCTCGATCACCATCTTTGCGCTCGGCCTCGTGCTCGCGACGCGTGCGACGACCCCAATGCAATTCATCGGCGCTCGTGTCGTCCAGGGTGGCGCAAGCGGCACCCTCGCGCCGCTGTCGCTGGCGATCCTACTCGATATACTGCCGCCCTCTCGGCATGCCCGTATAAACCTCGTGGCGGCTGTAACCCTGTTGCTTGGCCTCCTCAGCGGACCCAGCATCGGCGGCTGGCTCAGCGAATATCACGGTTGGCGCTCGCTTTTCTACTTCAGCCTGGTGATGGCAGGGTTCGTTTTCCTGGCCATGGCGATCTTGCTTCCGGAGAAGCGGGCCGCGCAGAACCCGCCCTTCGATTTCTTCGGCCTGACGACGTTCTCCTTCGGAACGATCGGGTTGCAAATGATGCTCGACCGGGGCGAGCGCATGGAGTGGTTCAACTCGGCCGAGATCTGGCTAGAGGCGGCTGCCTCGGCCTTGGGTTTCTACCTCTATCTCGTGCACGTCCTGACCAGCAAGGCTCATTTCCTCGATAAGGCGTTGTTCAAGGATCGCAACTTCGTTCTTTCCGCGATCATGTATTTCGCGTTCGGCTTCGTACTGCTGCCGACAATCGCCCTGACGTCGCCGATGCTGGACGAACTGCTCAACTACCCGGCGGACACCACCGGCTACATGGCGATTCCGCGCAGCATCGCGCTGGTGGGAGCGTTGATCCTGACGGGACGCGTTCCGGCGTGGATCGACAATCGGCTGCTCGTGGCTGTTGGAATGGCGCTCGTCATCTATGCCAACTGGCGGATGCTCAGTTATTCACCCTCAATGGACTGGCGCCCCGTTGTCGTCGCAGGCGTGGTTCAAGGTGCCGGCCTGGGCATCTTGTTGGCAGCACTCACCAAGACGGCGTTCAGCACGCTCGATCCGACATTCCGCCCGGAAGGCACTGCCTTGTTCAATCTGTCGCGCCTCTATGGCAGCACGATCGGCATCGCATTGGTCCTCGACTTCTTCTACGATAATACTCAGGCCATGCATGTCGCGCTCGCAAAGGACCTCATCCCCTATCGCGCTGCCGCTCATGTCGCGGGTTCGATAGCCGGACCACGGCTTGCCACGCTCAATCACATGATCACCGACCAGGCGGCCTTCGTCGGGGTCATCGACCAATTCGAGGTCATGATGATCGCAATGCTGATCGTGAGCCCGCTTGTGCTGTTTCTCCGTAAGGCGCGTCCAGTCACCGAAACATAATTGGTAGGGACGATGCGGCGAGGGGACTTTTTATTATTATATAGCAATGGAATACCAGTTATCGTCATGTGCGAGTCAGGCCTGCCTTTGACGCAAGCTGCCCGGACGGAGCCCTTACCGCTTTCCCGCTATCAACCATGAGGATTAGTTGACATGCCGTTCGACACAGCAAAATTCGGCCACCGACCTGCAGGGGCGTCGGTACCCGACGTCAAATTACGGTCGACGCCGAACCTTCTGACTGGCTTGCGTCGCGGCTTACGTCGCCTTTGTCCGGCATGCGGCCAGGAGAAGCTTTTCTGCGGCTATCTAGCCGTGCGTCCGATCTGCGCCGTGTGCGGCAACGATAATGAGCAGTATCCGTCGGACGATTTCGCACCGTATGTAACTATATTCCTCGTACTGCATCTGATGGTGCCGGTCCTTTTCTTCGCGGACCGCGCGTGGGAAATGTCGGTCTGGTTTGAGGCGGCCGTGGCACTCCCCATTTTCTCGCTCGCGACACTCGCTCTGCTGCCGTTCGCGAAGGGAGGCGTGATTGGCCTTGCCTGGGCATTTGGCGTGAAGCGCAATCCAACTGTCACGTGACCTTGGTGGGTCGCCGAAAGTCGCTTCCTGCAGCTGGTCGGACTTGTCGCTTTGACCTCGCGTGAGCGGCGATGAGGCTGACTGATGTCGTAGCATGTCGACCATCGCGCTTATTGGGCGCATATCGCATGGTGCCAGATTTAGAAAGCCTTTGATCGGAAGGCGCGATAGACGTCGGGTGCGTATTGATGCTGGCACCGATAGAAGTGACTGTAGAGGATCAGCGCGGGAACACGAAGTCCCGGTCTTGTTCGGATTACTTGTACCACCGCGCCTGCCGTCTTGTCGTCGTGTTGGCGGACGGGATATTTCGGCTCGTCGATTATTCGAATATTGGAATCGTCGATGCTCGACGCCCGGAAGAAGCTGACGCTGAGCAACCCCGTAGCTTCGCAACTTGTCGGTGACGATCACCCGCGGCACATATTGCAGACCCTTCAGCAATCGCTTGAAGGACGACATTGCAGCGTTCGCATCGCGCTGGGCCGGCCATGAGGTCGAGCATAACACCAACCTGATCGACGGCACGCCAGAGATAGCGCTGCAGGCTCTGACGCGAACGAACACGTCGTCGAGGTGCCACTTCCTTCCTGCTCGTGGCCGGCAGTGGCGCAACAATCGGCGCGACCCGCGCCAATCGCCTGCGCGGCACGATTTCGTAGGCATCGACGATGCCGCAATCACCCCAGGATCAGGTCTACATCCGACAGGCTGAGGCTGAACACGAAGCCGGACGGGACCCGATGGCGACAGTGGGATCAACCGGCGGGTTCATGCCACAGTTTTGTCCGCGCGAACGGCTGTCAGGTCCGGTTACGGCGGCAATGCCGCCCTGCGATCACCAGCGAGTGTTGAGGAATTTGGTGCAGCGATTACGCAAAAAGCCGTGGACTCCGACAAGCATCGACAGAAGGCGATCTGTACTTTGCCATCACTCGCTTATCAGGGAGATTGGTTGCATGGCGGCACGAACCTTGGGTGCGACCAACTCCGTAATGCAAAGTGTCGGCCGAAACGATCCACATCAACAACAAAATCCTGGAAGAAAAGCATGCAGGCCACAGTGCCGAGGAATAGGGCGGATACGCAGTTCGGGGCGCCGTCATGAGGGTCCCTGCCCGGTGGCAGTTCCCAAAATGATCAGTCTTGAACCGTGCCGCTCAGACGAGTTGTCGATCGTATCAGAAACGAGAGTGGCGATTTTGAGGCTTCGTCCTCTTCGGAGCGTCGACAACAGACTGCGTAGTTCGCACCGAAGAGTTGAATCCGCACAAACAACATCCCACGACGCGTTGTTGCAAACCCAATCCCGGACTTGCAACACGATTTAGGAGAATCCAAATGAGCTTGATCGAAAGCGCAATTGCGGCGAGCCGCAAGCAAGCTGTGCACCATGATCGTTCGCTGGCAAATAAGCCAGCTCCGAAAATGGCAATCCTCACTTGTATGGACCCCCGCCTGAACCAACTGCTCGAATGGCTGGACATCAAACCCGCCGATGCGGATGTGATCCGGAACGTTGGAACGGCAGCAACGGAAGATGTCGTGCGATCCCTGATGTTTTCGATTCACGTGCTGGGCGTGCAAGAGGTCATGATCATCGGGCATACTGGCTGCGGAATGGAAATGTTTACCGAAGAAGACTTTGAGAACCACCTCCATAAACAATGCGGCGTGTGGGCAGTATCTCCTGATAAATTCCACTTCTACTCCGACGTGAATTCGGCAACACAAAAGCAAGTCCTGAAACTCAGGTCGCACCCATGGATTCCGTCCAAGCTAGTGATTCGTGGATTTGTTTTCGATCTATTAACAGGCGAACTCAGGGAAGTAACGCCGAAGGACGCCAGATAGTCGATTGGCTGGATGGAAATTCGCGACGTCCCGTGCGACGCGCACCGCAAAAATGTCCGTCGCTCGGCGTGCCATCCTGAAACGGTAAAATTGCGAGCCGGAACCTGAGGGAGAGGTCTTATGATTGCCACTGCCACGCTATCCGCGGAAACTATTGAAGCGATCCAGCAAAAAGCAAAACGGTTGAGCATTCTTTCGATAATGTCGACAACCGCGGCTGGTTCCGGACATCCGACATCCTGCATGTCCGCGGCAGAGTTGGTGGCTGGAACGTTTTTCTACGCGATGAAGTTTGACCCGAAAGATCCCAACTCGCCGGATGGCGATCGTTTCGTTCTTTCCAAAGGTCACGCCGCGCCGGTTCTTTACGCCGCGTTAGCTGAGGCAGGCGTTTTCCCGGAGTCGCGGCTGATGACGTTGCGCGAGTTTTCAAGCGAGTTGGAAGGCCATCCGACACCGCGTATTCCCGGCGTCGACGCCGCGACGGGTTCGCTGGGTCAGGGACTATCTGTCGGTTCCGGGCTCGCGATCGGCGCGCGTATGGATAAAGTCCAACGCGGGTCTACGTGCTGATGGGCGACGGCGAAATGGCTGAAGGCCAGGTGTGGGAGGCGGCAGCATTCGCTGCACATTATCAGCTCGATAACCTCACGGTTCTGGCCGACGTCAATGGGTTGGGCCAAAGTGAGCCGACCATGTATCGGCACGACATGGAAATCTACCGCAAGAAATTCGACTCGGAAGGCTGGGCGACAGAAATCGTCGATGGCCACGATGTCGCTGCCGTGCCCGCCGCCCTCGATCACGCCAAGGCGACGAAGGGCCGACCGCAGGCTATCCTGGCGCGGACGATCAAAGGTCACGGAGTAAGCTTCATCGCCGGCAAGGAGCACTGGCATGGCAGGGCGATTCCGAAGGCTCAGCTCGCTGCTGCGATCGAGGAAATCGGGCCGGCAATCGACCTTCCCCACGACCCCGGCAGGTCCTACGCGAGGACGTCACTGCCTAAGCCGCCTAATTTCCGGGCTCCTGCGCAGCCGGACTACGATCTTCCAAATCCTGTCGCGACGCGGGAGGCCTACGGATTTGCCCTCAAGCGACTTGGTGCGGTCAATCCGCACATCGTGGCTATTTCGGGCGATGTGAAGAACTCGACTTTCTCGGAAATATTTGGCGACGCGTTCCCGGATCATTTCTATCAGGGCTACATCGCCGAGCAGAATCTTGTCAGTGTGGGCGTAGGACTCGCCGCGCGCGGCAAGGTGCCTTTCCTCGATACTTTTGCGTGCTTCCTGGCCCGTGCCTATGACCAGGTGCGCATGGCGGCCATCAGCCGGAGCAACATCAACCTGTGCGGATCGCATTGCGGCGTTTCGATCGGCGAGGACGGCCCGTCTCAGATGGCGCTGGAGGATATCGCGATATTTCGCGCCGTTCATTCCTCGACGGTTCTCTACCCAAGCGATGCCATCTCCACGGAGAGACTTACGGAAACCATGGCGGGGCGTGCAGGCATAAACTATCTGCGAACGTCCCGGCCGAAATTTCCGATCCTTTACTCGAAGGACGAGAAGTTTCCGATTCCCGGATTCAAGGTGCTGCGACAGAGCCCGCAAGACAAAGTGACGGTGATCGGCGCGGGAGTCACCTTGCACGAGGCGCTAAAGGCCGCTGATCAGTTGAAGGCAGAAGGCACAGCCGTGCGGGTGATCGACCTCTATTGCGTCAAACCCATCGACGGAAAGGAACTCGCCAAGCAGATTGCCGCCACAGGCGGTCGGCTCATCACCGTGGAAGATCACTGGGCGGAAGGGGGAATAGGCGAGGCGGTGCTGTCCGCCCTCGCGCAGGCCGGCGTCGCCCCTGCCAAGTCGCAGCTCATCGCGGTGCGGGAGATGCCGCACTCCGGCAAGCCGGATGAGCTCGTTGACGCCTTCGGCATTTCGGCGAGACATATCGTGGAGGCGGTGCGCGCGATTTCGTAGCAAGCCTCTCGGAGGCCTGGCTAAATGCGACCCGGCGTACCGCGAAATCCTGATTACATCCGCACCGCGTGGTGCCACGATCGGACCGAGGTGACGCGGAAAGGCCTCGACGTTCGTTACGCGGTCACCAAAATCGCCTACCGTACCCCCGGCGTGGCTTTATGACGAACTCCAATGCATCCGTGGGATGGTGAAGTAGTTGACCAACTAGCACAAGAGCCAATCTGCGTCTGATCGGGGACCTTTGCCGCTCACCAATCGGGTGCACCTGATCCTTCGCACAGCCGGGTTTTGTGGGCGGCATCAACCAGTTCGAGGTCGTGCTGATCGTAAGCCGGCTTCTCCGCACGCCGCACCCGACCAACAGACAGGGAGTATGAGCATGGCAGCCCCCGATACGCTCCGCTATACGAGGATCCCACTTTCCCACGGATCGGGGACAATTCCCGCTGTCGGATTTGGCACGCTGATACCCGATCTTGTCGTAACCAAACAAGCGACCAAGACCGCACTGGAGGTTGGATTTCGACACTTCGATTGTGCGGAACGATATCGCAATGAAAAGGCGGTTGGTGATGCGATGCAGGAAGCATTCCGGGCGAGGACGTGTCGGCGAGAGGACGTCTTCGTTACTACAAAGCTATGGAACACCAATCATCGCCCTGAGCGGGTCAAGCCCGCCTTTGATGCCAGCCGCCGGCGACTGCAAGTCGACTATGTCGACTGCTACCTCATCCACACCCCTTTTGCCTTTCGACCCGGCGACGAGCAGGACCCGAGGGACGAACTCGGTGAGGTAATCTACGATTCCGGGTTGACGCTGATCGAGACGTGGCAAGCGCTCGAGCGCCTCGTGGACGACGGTCGGTGCGCATCGATCGGCCTATCAGATATTACTCTGGAGAAGCTGCGAGAAATCGTTGCGGCTGCTCGGATAAAGCCTGCGGTGGTGCAAGTCGAATCCCATCCGTATCTCCCCGAATGGGACCTGCTCGATTTCTGTCGGGAGCACGGGATTGTACTGCTTGCATTCGCCGCGTTGGGACACGGTTTGAGTCCGAAAGTGTTGAACGACCCTGTGATAACAGCCATCGCACGGCGCGTCCGCAAGACGCCTGCTCAAGTTGCGCTGGCCTGGGCCGTGCAACGCGGCACTGCTTTCCTGACCACTTCGACCAAACCTGACAATATCCAACAGAACTTTGAGATTTCGACGCTGCCTGAAGACGCCATGCAGGAGATTAGGGACGGCATAACGACGAACGTCCGGTTCAACACGGTGGTACGGACCGGCGTGCCGGGCTTTATTCCCCGAGCTGGTTAAACTGAACTCAGGTGCACCTCCGGAGGTTCCATGATGAATGTGGTGGTTTCGGTCAATGTCGGACTTCCTCAGGATGTTGCCTGGCAAGGCAGGACCGTCCGGACCGGGATCTGGAAGAAGCCTGTGACGGGGCGGATTTTTGCCGGTAGGCTCAATCTCGATGGCGACGGGCAAGGGGACCTTCGCGGCCATGGCGGCGAGCAACGTGCGGTCATGGTCTACCAGCTCGAATCCTACCGCTACTGGGCGAACTACCTTGGGCGGTCGGATCTCGTGCCCGGGATTTTCGGCGAGAATCTCACAGTGGACGGTCTCGCCGACACCGAGGTCTGCATCGGCGACCGCTTCAGGATTGGCAGTGCCATCTTCGAGGTCACCCAGCCACGCGACACCTGCTACAGGCTCGGCATCAGGCTGGAACGTCCTGATATGGCAGCACTGGTGGTTGCGCACCACCGGCCCGGCTTTTACTTCCGCGTCATTCAGGAAGGCGAAATCGGCGCCGGCGATCATGTCGAAAAACTCTCGGACGGCCCCGAACGCGTGACGGTCGCCGAAATCGATGCGCTCCTTTACTCGGCTGAGCATCCGCTCGAAGCGTTGCGCCGAGCAGTCCGCATTCCAGCACTCAGCCCAGGCTGGCAAGGCTCAATGCGGAGGCTGGCCGCCGCTGCTGAAGCAGGAGGCACAACCGGCAACGCCGGCCTCGGGCCCGGGGCGTCGGCGCCTCTCGCATGGCGTGGCTTCCGCCCGCTCGTGGTCGTGGCATCGCGCGAAGAGAGCGCGGACGTCCGATCATTCGAGCTCGCCGATGAAGACGGTCTGCCACTGCCACCGGCCTTACCGGGCCAACATATCGTAGTCCGCGTACAACCGAACCCGAATGCTCCGGCGGTCACACGAAACTATTCGCTGTGCGGGCCGCCCGGGAGCCCAAACTACCAGATCGGCGTCAAGAACGAACACGGTCTTGCAAGCGGTTTTCTCCACCAAAGCATCCGGGCGGGCAGTCGCCTGCACGTCAGCGCTCCTCGCGGTGCGTTCACGCTGGCCCCCGGTGCGGCACCCGCCGTGCTGATCAGCGCCGGTATCGGCGTCACCCCGATGCTGGCGATGTTGCATAGTGCGGCCGCGATGGACGCCATGACCTCCCGGCCGGTTTGGTGGCTGCATTCAGCCCGCGACCGGGCGCACCATTCATTTGCCGAGGAAGCGGACGACCTGCTCGCGGCACGCCCGGCATCCCGGCGCTGCGTGGCCTACAGTCGGCCCGCACCAGGTGACGTTCCGGGTCAAGACTTCGATCGGTCAGGCCACCTTTCGCCGCAGTTGCTCCAGGATATCGGGATTCCCCAGGATGCCGACTTCTACCTATGTGGCCCGCCCGGCTTTCTCGAGGATTTCCAGACCGGGCTAGCCGCCTGGGGCGTGTCCCAATCCAGGATTCATCTGGAGGTGTTTGGGCCGGCGCCCGGTCTCACGCCGGGCATCTCCAGCGTCGCCGCCGCCCCGCCGCATGCTCCTGACGGTTCTGCGGGCCGCGGGCCCATGGTGACGTTCCTGCGAAGCGGTCTCACCGTGCCATGGGACACACGCTTCGGCAGCCTGCTCGAACTGGCCGAAGCCTGTGCGGTTCCGGTGCGCTGGTCCTGCCGTTCGGGCATATGTCACAACTGCGAAAGTGGCTTGATTGAAGGCGAACTTGCCTATGCGCCAGAGCCGCTGGACCCACCCGCCGAAGGCAATGTGCTGATCTGCTGCGCTACCCCAACAACCGCAGTCGAGCTCGATCTCTAGCGGCACCGGCAACATCGAACGTCTCGTATCACCATCGGTCAATCGGCGCGTTGTCCTTTCGTGATCACATGTAGACATCGCGTAATCGCAGGCGGGAGCCAGAACTTGCGGGCGGGACCAAATGGCGGCCCGAGAACAGTCGCGCCTCCGGGCCCGTTCGAGATTTCCAGGCGAGGCAGAGGCCTGTCCCGATAAATTACGCTCAAAGTATCCGCGATTTCGATGTTTGACGAGTCACTGAAATTACCAGATCGTTGCCGCAGCAACCCCAAGGCTCGTCGGAACCATCCCCAGTAACGCGTCGGTGCGAGGCCTTGTGCAAGTCACACCGCTGGCTGATCCGATTCCAAATCCACCATCAGTTTTCGCGCCTGGACCAGGTCACTTGTGCCGAACCCCTCCGTGAATTTTCCATATGTCGCGGCCAGCAGGTCACGCGCCTCGGCGGTTCGCCCGTGACGCCGCCACAACCTTGCGAGGCTCGTCGCGGCGCGAAGTTCCCACGACAAGGCCGCCTGCCCTTGCGCGATCTCCAGGGCACGCAGCAGCTTCCCCTCGGCGGCGGCGGCGGCGGCGGCGGCGGCGGCGGCGGCGGCGGCGGCGGCGGCACCAGGCGCGTCGTGCCAAAGCAGCAACTCGGCGTCGACGCGCAGCAACTCCGGCGTATTCCAGTGGATGTCGACCATTTCCGGGCCTGGCAATGGCACGCCAATATTCGCGTCGGGCCCCAGATCGGCGAACGGGGGGACGAAGGCAGGATCCGCGCGCGACTCGATGAACGACGCGATCAGCGCATCACTTTCGTTTCTTATACGCAATTTTAGCGCACGCTCGAAGCATAGACCCCATTGTTCCGCCCGCGGATTGCCGGCGGCATGGGCGACGAGCAAAGCGAGCAGGCTCCGCGCCTCATCCTCTGCGCCGGTCCACAGCGCGACCGGCAGTGCGGCGAAGGACACGGCATAGATAACGGGAAATGGGCGCTCGCTGTGCCGCGCAGCTGTCACCGCCTGCTGCGCCGCGGCCGTCGCCTGCTCCGGGAAGCCCATAAGCCACAGAATGCGGGCCAACTGAGCCGGCATCGCGACCGGCGTTTCGACCTGGTAGCCAATGCCCGATGTGGGGTCGAGGAGATGCGGCTGGCGGAGCGCGCGTTCGGTGAATTCTCGCGCGCGTGGCTGGTGACCCAGATCATGATGGGTCAGCCCCAGGATGCGGTCAGCGAGATGAATGGCGCCGAAGTCGCCCGCGTTGACGGCGGCATCGGCGTATCGGCGCGCGACCTTAAGCGCGGCGAGATTATCGCCGCGGCCGCGGCGCGCCGCCCACATCCCCCACAATGCCCGAGTCCGCACCGCATTCGCGCCGATGCGCTCGGCGATTTCCAGCGCACGGGCAAAGGCCGGTTCCATGGCGTCGTGTCCCGGAGCCGAGATACCAGTGCGCGTGACCAAGCGCGAGCCGAAGCTGCATTTCCTGTTCGGAGCCTGCCTCGGCATAGCGCAGAGCGTGTTCCACGCGGCTGCGGGCAACCATCATTCTGGGATAGTTCGAACCACAAAGGCACTGCCGCGATGGTCAGCGCCAGTCCGGTCCCGGGGTCGCCGGCTGCGGAGAAAGCCCATTCCAGGGCGGCGTGGACCTCATCGGCGCGACGGCGCAACGCGGCCAGATATTCGTCTTGTGGCTTGGACCGCCGCTCTTCTTCGATCGTTGCCGAGCACCTTCAGCAAGTACGCCGCGTGGCGTCCGGCGACGTGGGCGAGTGCACCGCTTTCAGCCAGCCGGTCATAGGCATAGGCGCGGGTCGTTTCGAGCAAGCGAAATTCCGCCGCCACCGGTAGAAGCGGTTTTGACGACCAGTGACTTGCCGATCAGATCCGCAATGCCATCGGCGACATCAGCGGCGGTCATGCCCTCGTCCGCCACCGCGCAGGCGGCATCCAGTGCGAACGGGCCGGCGAAAATCGCCAGGCGCTGCAGCAGTTCACGCTCCGGCACTGTCAGGAGCTGATAGCTCCAGTCGAGCGTCGCGCGCAGCGTCCGGTGCCTGGGCAGTGCGGTACGGCGCCCACTTGTCAACAGGGCAAATCGATCGCGCAATCCGGTCGCGACCTGCTCGACGCCGAGTGTCGCCGCGCGGGCGGCAGCGAACTCGATGGCGAGCGGTATCCCGTCAAGATGGCGGCATATTGCCGCGATCATCGATGCATCTGCGGGTATTGAGCGAAAGCTCCGCTTCGAACTCTCTCATCCTCGTGACGAACAGCGCCGGCGCACTGTGCTCGAGTATCTGGTCCGCTTCAGTCTGCTCGATCGCCGGCACTTCGAGCGGCGACACGCGATAGACCGTCTCACCCTGGATCCGCATGGTTTCGCGGCTTGTCGCGAGGATCGTCGTGCGCGGGCAGTGCGCCAGAAGCGTTTCGGCCAGGGTCGCCACTGCCCCAATCAGATGCTCGCAATTGTCGAGCACCAAAAGCAGCTCGCTGTCGCCGATGCCACGTGCGACGGCTTCGGCAGTGACACTATCGGGCCCGGGCCGCAGCCGCAGCACACCCGCCACCGCGGCCGGCACCAGCGTGGGGTCGGACAGCGACGCCAGTTCGACCAACCAGCCGCCGCCGGCGAACTGGCCGACAATACCGCGCGCAACTTTCACGGCGAGGCTGGATTTGCCGATGCCGCCCGGTCCAGTCAGGGTCACCGCGCGATACGCGGAAATCAGGTCCCGCAGCCGTGTGATCGCCGCCGACCGGCCAATGAGGCGTGTGACCGTCGCCGGAAAGTTGGTCACCGGCGAGTCGCCGTCGAGCCGCATCCGCAGCAGACCGACAGGAGGTCTTGCCGCATCATGATGCCGGACGCTCCAGTCACCCAGCAAGCGATAGCCGCGGCGCGATTCGGTCTTCAGCAAGCTCCGATAGGGACCGAGCGCCTTGCGGGCGGCCGCTGCGTGAACGTAGAGCGTGCTTTCCATGACGATCGCGCCCGGCCAGATCCGGTTCATCAGGTCGTCTTTGCTGACGAGCTCGCCGGCCGACTTAGCCAGAACTTCGATAATCTCGAACGCCCGCCCACCGACCGGGACGGGCGCCCCCTGGACGCGCAGCTCGCGACGTGTGAGATCGATCTCACACTCGCCAGAGGCATAAACCGGTCGAACGCCTTGGTCGTCGAGCATGGCCACGAATCGCGATTTCACCCTCTTCGGTGCAGTCTGAAATTGACCATCCTGTGCGTGGCGGCGTCAATTGGTGACGTAGTGATAAATCTAGCGCACTCAACTCGGCGGAAAACCGGTCGGATGCCACCAGCAAGGATGCCAATCAATTCGCAAATTGGGCATCCTGCTCATGCCAACGTCAACCGACGCCAGCAGCCCCATCATCACCGCCAACGGCAAATTACGCGGCCGTGATCGCGAGGCCTGACCTTCGCGGTGATCAGGGTGCGGAGGGCGCCTTTAGAACTTTTTAGAAAAACCCACACGACCTGCAATCGCTCGCGAATGAATTTGGCTGCGGTGCTGCCTCGCGGGCAATCAAAACAGGAAGCGGATCGATGATGGGTTCCGCGCAATGCGGTTGTCCTCCGTAGCCAATCGGCCCGGGGCTCGCGCCAGCTCAATGAGTTACGCGAAAATCCAACGTTCCTATGGATGCCAAGGCAATTACCGAGGAGGAGGAAAGTCCCCAATGCAGCAGATCCACCAAAGGAAGGCCGGCGTCGAAGGCTTCGACGTCTTCTATCGCGAGGCAGGGCCGGCTCACGCACCGGCGCAACCACTGCTGCCCGGTTTGCCGATTTCTGGCCACATGTTCCGCGATCTCGTTCCACAGCTCGTTGACCGATTTCATGCTGCCGCGCCCGTCCTTCCCCGGTTCGGCCATTCTAGCGTGCATGACCGAAGCAACTTCGGGCACAGCATCAATAAGCTGGCGCAGGAGATTGGCCGCGTAACCGAGGTCTTCGGACAGGGTCGCTTCGCCACCGCGATCCGGGCCATCACCGCCCGCGACGCCTCCATCGAGAGCAGGACTGCATGGCACAGATACACGCCCGCCCGGGCTTCCGTAGCGGAACGCCGGGCATCGCAATCGGCAATCGCCCTCCCAAACGCCCGGCGCCGCAATGATCTTCCGGAATGCCAGGTCTTCGAATTGGAGACAATCGGCATCTTCACCTGGGATCTCGACGATCGAATCACCAGCGCCAATCAAGCTTTTCTCCGCATCAGCGGGCACGATCGCGAAAGTCTCGTTTCAAATGGTATGACCTGGACGGAACTGACGCCGCTAGAATGGCGCGATGCCGACGCAGAGTCTTTGGTCAGTTTGAGCCGGATCGGTATCGCACTACCATACGAGAAAGAATTCTTTCGAAAAGACGGCACCCGAGTACCGGTATTGGTCACGAATACCAATATTCATCGTGATGCCGGTCAGCGCTTGGCCTTCGTCGTCGACCTGAGCGATCGCAAGCAAGCGGAGGAAGCAGCACGCGACAGCGAGCAACGCTGCCAGGAAGCAATGACGGAGTTGGCGCGCGTGAACCGTGTTGCGATCACAGGGCAATTGTCCGCGTCCATCGTCCATGAGGTCAGCCAGCCGATCGCCGGGGCTGTCACCAATGCTCAAGTGGCTTTGCGCCGGTTGAGCGCTGAACCGCTTAACGTCGATGAGGTGCGGCTGGCGCTCAATCGCATGGTGAGGGACGGGAATCGAGCCGCGGACGTCATCCACCGGATCCGTGCGCTCATCAACAAGGCGGCGCCGCGGCGGGAAAATCTGGAGATCAACCAGGCAATTCTCGACGTCGTCGCTCTGACGAGGGGCGAAGTTGTGAAGAATGGCGTTTCACTCCGAACGCAGCTCGCAGAGAACCTGCCGTCTATTCAGGCGGATCGGGTCCAGCTGCAACAAGTGGTGCTCAACCTGGTCGTCAACGCGGTCGAGGCCATGAGCTCGTCCGGCGATGAACTGCGCGATTTGCGGATCAGCACCGCCAGAGTTGGATCGGACGCTGTGTTGATCACGGTGCAGGATTCTGGTCCAGGCGTGGACCCCGCGGATCGCGCGCGGGTATTTGACACGTTCTACAGTACAAAATCGAAGGGGTTGGGGATGGGCCTGTCGATCTGTCGCGCGATCGTTGAGGGCCACGGGGGAAAACTGTGGGTTTCAACTTGCGTCCCCCGGGGTGCCATCTTCCAGTTCACGTTACCCGTGTGCGCTTACGGGGCATAGGTCGACGCGGGGAGGCTTCCCGCAGATCCCGTCTCGGCCGAGACGTCGCATTGGGCTCGAGAAGTCGTCGCCAGGCTCAACGGTATCCAACATCGCCGTGCACCTTTCCGCGGAACACCCAGTATGACCAGGCGGTGTACATCAGGATGACAGGCAGCAGCAGCAGCGTACCGATCAGCAGGAAGGCCTGTGTGCTAGGCGAGGAGGCCGCCTGCCACAACGTGTAATGCCCGGGCACGATCATCGGCCACAAGCTGATGGCGATACCGAGATAGGACATCAGGAACAGCCCCATCGCCGCCAGGAACGCTGCGGCATCGCCGCCCCAGCCCGACAGCGCGCGCCACGCCAGCCATGCGACGACGGCGGTCAGGATCGGCACCGGGGCAAGCAAGATCATGTTTGGCATCGAAAACCAGCGCTGGGCAACCACGGGATGGGCGAGCGGCGTCCATAGGCTGACGGCGACGATCGCCACGACGACCCCGCACAGGCAAAGGCGTCCCGCGCGACGTGCCCATGCTTGCAACGCCCCCTCGGTCTTGATGATGAGCCAGGCGGCACCGAGCAGGCCATAACCCAGCATTAGGGCGATTCCGGTCAGGACGGAGAATGGCGTCAGCCAGTCCCAGGATGACCCGGCGAACACGCGATCCTGGACGCCAAACCCCTGGATAAAGGCACCAAGGACGCTGCCTTGCGCAAAGGCTGCGACCGCTGATCCAAGGCAGAAACCACGCGCCCACAGGCGCCCGATCCAGGGCTGGCGAAAGCGGAACTCGAACGCAACACCACGAAACACCAGTGCCAGCAACATCAGCAGCACCGGGAAGTAGACCGCCGGAATGATGATCGCGAAAGCGAGCGGGAAAACGGCGAGCAGCGCCAGACCGCCGAGGATAAGCCAGGTCTCGTTGCCGTCCCACACCGGTGCGATGGCGTTCATCACGGTATCGCGGTCCTGTTCCGGCGCGAAGCCATGCAGGATGCCAACGCCGAGATCGAAGCCGTCGAGCAATACATAGAGAAACACGCCGAGCGCGATGATCGCAGTCCAGATCGGCACAAGGTCGATTGATGCGTCGCCCATGTCGATTACTCCGCCGGGGTTGCGAATGGCGCCTGCGGCTGCAGGCCTGCGACTTGCGGCTGCGGGCTGTCAGCACGCGTGCAGCCCTGCCGGACCATCCCTGCGATCACGGCGAATCCGGCCGGATACATCGCCAGATAGACAGCCATGTAGGCGAGCAGCGACGTGGCAACGTCCTGGCCGGTCAATGAAGGCGAGACTGAATTCGCCGTCCGCAGCGCGCCGTAGACTGTCCAGGGCTGACGGCCGACCTCGGTTACCGTCCAGCCAGCAAGCACGGCCAGGAAGCCGAGTGGAGCCGACCACTGGCAGAGGCGCAGGAACCAGACAGTCTGGAACAGGCGGCCCTGACGTCGCAGCCACCAGCCGAGTGCGACAACACCGAACATCCCGAGCCCTATCGCAACCATCAGGCGGAAGGCGAAGAACACCGGCCACACCGGTGGGCGCTGGTCGGCTGGGAAATCGCTCAGCCCCTGGACGGTGCCATCAAGCGAGTGAGTCAGGATAAGGCTGCCGAGCCAGGGGACCTCGATCGCGTCATCCATACGTTCTCGGACCGGGTCGGGGATGCCGAACAACGTCAGCGGCGCGGGAGCGGCGGTCTGCCACCTTCCCTCAATCGCCGCGAGCTTGGCCGGCTGATACTGTCGGGTGTTGAGGCCTTGCAGGTCGCCGAGGACCATCTGCAGCGGCACGAAGAGCGCCAGGAAACCCAGCGCCATTGTCATCATGCGCTGGGCCTCGGTGGTGGAGATGCCGCGGCGCACCAACGTGGCGCCGACACCGAGCACGACAAAACCCGTTGTTATGTAGAACGCAGTAACGTTGTGGACGAGCCGATAGGGAAAGGACGGGTTGAAAACGATCGCCACCCAGTCAACCGGGAAGAAGCGGCCGTCGCGTATGGTGTAACCGGCCGGGGTCTGCATCCAGCTATTGGCGGCGAGGATCCAGAACGACGACATCAGCGTGCCGACCGCGACCATGCAGGCGGACAGGAAATGCACCCATCGTGGCACTAGGCGGCGGCCGAACAGCAGTACGCCGAGGAAGGTTGCCTCCAGGAAGAAGGCCATCAGGTCTTCGTAGGCGAGCATGGGCGAAAGCACGTTGGCTGTCGCATCGGAAAAGCGCGACCAGTTGGTGCCGAACTGGAACGGCATCACGATGCCGGTTACCACGCCCATGCCGAATGCGACGGCGAAGATCCGGGTCCAGAACTGCGACATGCGCAGCCAGATCTCGTTGCGGCGAAAGAAATAGAGACCCTCCAGCACGGCGAGATATGAGGCCATGCCGACGGTGAACGCCGGCAGCAGGATGTGCCAGCCGATCACCCACGCCCACTGCAGGCGCGACAGGAACAGCGGATCGAAGGTCACGGGAGCCTCCTTTTGATCGAGCGATACCGGCCGATCAGAGCGGCAGTTGGAGACTGAGTCTTGCACGAACCTGATGTGTTTTTGCCAGCCGCGCCACTATGTGGACGAGGTGCTCGGCAGGGGATGCAGCATGCACGTTTCTCGCGCTGCCGGCCCCCTTTGCGCCGCACACCATTACTGTGGTTAAGAATGCGTTATATCCACGGCCGCTGCCGAAATCAGCGAGGACGGCAGGCAGTGGCGCCGATCGCGACCGCGACAAATGACGTAGTGGAACAATACTGTGGAGCAGAGCCAAGGACGGGTAAAACGGCTGATATGTCCAGAGCCAGACTACGGAGGCTTCCGCACCGCCCGACGAACACTGGCGGTTATGAGGCTATGGCGATGACATCAGACCCAGAGGGACTGATCCATGTAAACGCGCATTATGTCTGCCGATACTAAAGTATCGGCGACACCTTCGTGCAATGGCGGCCTCATGCCCCGTCGCCATAAGATCACTAAGACAACACATACGGCATCGGCGCGCACCGGAAGCGGTCGACGCGGAAGCGATAATAGTCGCCTCAAAGGAGCCAGCGATGAGCAACGGCACGAACTCGGGATCGAGATTTTTACCCGGGGGCACGGTCGACATGAAGCTGGTGGCGGTCACCCCGGTCGCAGACCTCGATCGCGCCAAGCGGTTCTGTGGCGACTTGGGTTGGAAGTCGGACATCGACCACACATTCGGGGACGACTTCCGTGTAAGACTGTCGCTGCGGTCTGCAACTCGACCGGCGCGTTGCGTCACGTCAAGATCCCAGGCGGCAGGCTGCTCGTTGCGGGCGCGACCTCGACCGGCTTCACCGATGGCGAGGAAGACGAGGTGAATTTTACCCAGGCGGTGCCCTTCCTAGTCGAGGGCGAAACGATGACGCTTGGTGCCATCGTTTTCCAAGGTCAAGAAGTGGGGGATTTACACAGGCGCCGACGGCCAGTTGATCACCGGCAAGAACCCGGCTTGGTCTGGCCCGGCTGCTAGGCTCTGATCGATACGCTGAAAGGAACGGGAAATGCTTGCAACGGCCCACAATTATGAACTGCTCAGCGCGTAATAGCAAAGCTATACTTTGCCTCCTTGCCCCGGGTGCCAGACATGACCGAGCAAAAACAGCATGACAGGTTCAAGCGATGCGCAACCGACAGCGAACGGAGGTGCTGCGGCTGCCAACGACCCGAGAGCCACGACACCGCCGGATGCCGGCCCCGTTCCGCAGGGGCCTCGGAGAGCTACACCGAAGCGAAAGCTTCTGTTGGCCGGCGTTGGTGTTGCCGTCCTGGCAGTTCTCCTGGTGTTTGGCATCCCGTGGGTCGAGGAGATGCTCAACACCGTCTCCACGGACGACGCATACGTGAATGGTCACGTGACGTTTGTGGCACCCCGCGTGGCAGGCCAGATTTTCCGCGTCCTGGTGGATGACAACAACCGTGTGCACGCGGGAGATCTCCTCGCCGAGCTGGACAAGGAGCCGTATCGGGTCGCGGTCTCCGAGAAGCAGGCTGCGGTCGATACTGCCACTGCAGAGCTGCAAGCGGCCAACGCTGCGGCACGCGCGATCGAAGCGCAGGCTATGAGCCAACGCTGGAACCTGCAACGCGCTGTGGAGGGCGTCGACAGCCAGGTCGCGCTCCTGCATGCGCGCGTTGCCGCTATCGACAAGAGCAAGGCCGCATTGGTGCTGGCGCAGCTTCAATTCAATCGGGCGCGGCAGCTTGTCGGCAGGGACGATGTGCCGCGGGAGGTGTACGACCAACGGCAAGCGGAGCTGACGACGGCTGGAGCGGAACTCGTCCAGACCCTGGCCGAAGTCCATCAGATTCGCGTCTCACTTGGGCTCCCGGCGCAGCCTGACGGGAACGCCGATCTCGGCCAGGTGCCGCCCGATCTCGACGAGACATTTTCGTCCGTCCTCGAGGCGCAGGCGGCGCTTATTCAAAGTGCCGCTCAGCTTGGCGTCGTGCATTCGTTCGACCAGGGTCCGAAAGCGATGCTCGATCAGTTCTATAAACTGGGCGACGTCGACAGCACGTTCGCCCATTTCGTGGCCGATGCCCCGGCGGTCAAGCAGGCCGAGGCGAAACTCGAAACCGCAAGGCGTGATCTCGCGCAGGCCGAACTGGATCTTCGTTACTGCGATATCATTGCGGAGATCGACGGCGTCGTCACGCGGCGCAACGTCAATCCGGGCAACTTTGTCCAGGTCGGCCAGAACCTGATGGCGGTTCGCTCGCTCAATGAAATCTGGGTCGACGCCAACTTCAAGGAAACACAGTTGCGCGACCTGCGCATCGGGCAGCAAGTCGATCTGAGCGTTGACATGTATGGCGGTAAACACGTCTTCAAGGGCCGGGTCGAAGGCTTCACCATGGGAACCGGATCGACCCTGGCATTGCTGCCGCCCGAGAACGCCACGGGCAATTTCGTCAAGGTTGTGCAGCGGTTGCCGGTCCGGATCGATCTCGTCGATTACGACGCCGATCAGACACCGCTGTTCATCGGCACCTCGGTCGTTCCCTACGTCAATTTCAAAAAACCGCCCACCGGCCCCAATGCCGGGAAGTTTCTCCAGGCTTACGTATCGCGATCTCCGAGCCTTGGTCCGGCCGCCAACGCGTCGGGCAACAATACGTTGGGCACCAATACCTCGGACAATGGGCAATGACCGCCGTAGTGCTGGCGTCGACGAGCCTGAATTCTCGATCGCACGCGGCGATAAACCCCTGGGTCGTCGCCGCTGTTGTCGTGGTGCCGACCTTCATGGAGGTACTCGACACCACGATCGCAGTCGTGGCACTGCGCTATATCGCGGGCGGGCTGTCGGCCACGGTTGATGACGGTGAATGGGTCATCACCAGTTATCTCGCCGCCAACGCGATCATCCTGCCCATCACCGGCTGGCTGATCGCGCACCTTGGTCGCCGGAACTATTTTCTGCTTTCGATCGCCGTTTTCACCCTCGCGTCCGGGCTGTGTGGCATGGCCACAAGTCTCGGCCAGCTGATCCTGTTCCGCGTGCTCCAGGGTCTTGCCGGCGGCGGTCTTCAGCCGTCAAGTCAGGGGGTGCTGCTGGACGCCTTCCCGGCCGAGCGGCAAGGCATGGCCATGACGCTGTTCGGCCTGGCGGCGCTGATCGCGCCCGTGGTTGGACCGACGCTTGGCGGCTGGATAACCGACAGCTACTCCTGGCGGTGGGTGTTCTGGATCAACGTCCCTGTCGGCCTTCTAGCGCTGGGTGCGTGTGCAATCACACTTAGGGACCCCGATTACCTCACTGAACAGCGCACTGCGTTACGAAAGCGACCATTCAACTTCGACGGCGTTGGCCTATCGTTGCTGGTCATCGTCATGGTCTGTTGGGAGGTGGCGCTCAGCAAAGGCCAGGAATGGGACTGGCTGGATGACCCGTTCTGGCGCGTGCAGACGCTGGTGATCCTGTTCACCTTGGGCCTCACCGGGCTGATCTTCTGGGAACTGCGCCATCCGAGTCCGGTGGTCAACTTCAGACCGTTACGAGAACGGAATTTCATTGCCTGCTCCATCATCATCTTTTGCGCCTACGCGGTGCTATATGCCTCCAGCACCTCATTGCCTGCCTTGCTCCAGTCGCTGTTCGGCTACGATGCATTAAGCGCCGGGCTGGTCATGTCGCCGGCAGGCTTTTTTGCCGTCGCCACCATGCCCTTCGTGGGACGTGCGCTCGGGCGTGGAACCGATGCGCGCTGGATGATTGCCGCGGGCCTCTTAACCATGGCCGCGGGGAGTTACTGGATGTCGCAGATGAACCTGGACATCAGTCCTGGGCAGGCCGTCTGGCCGCGGGTGGTGCTGATCGTTGGGCTGGCGATGTGCTTCGCCCCTGCAAACGTGGCGGCTTATCTCTATACGCCGGTCGCGCTGCGCGGGGCGGCGGTCGGGCTGTTGAGCCTTCTCCGCAATGAGGGCGGTAGCGTGGGGACTTCGATGGCTCAGACAATTCAGGAGCGCCGTGATCAGTTCCACAGCCTGAGGCTTGGCGAATTGCTCGATCCTTTCAACACGGCTGCGCGTTCTTTCCTTGATCAGGCAACCGGATCGTTCCTGCAGCAGACCGGTGATCCAGTCGCCGCGCAGCAACTGGCCTTGCAGGCGCTTGCAAACCTGCGCCAGCAACAGGCGTCGGCGCTCGCCTACTTCGATGTTTTCTGGGTGCTGGCCCTCGTCATGGTCGCGCTTGTGCTTGCTGTACTTTTGATGAAACGATCTGCCGCAGAGAAAGGCGTTCGCATAGGATCCGAGTAAGGCGAGCAGACGGTCTGAGAAGACTTTGAGGATTTCGTCCTTGTCATCCCAGACCGCGCTCGAGAGGTCGTTGGCACCGAGATGGTCGCGGAAGCTTTCCATCGGGTTCAATTCCGGCGAGCATGGCAGCAGAGATATGAGGACAATGTTATCGGACACCTTCGGCTTGCCGCCCGTTTGGTGCCAGCCAGCGCCATCCAGGAACAGCGCGCCGACGTGACCGCATGCGATCTGTGGGCTGATTTGTTCGAGATGCAGGTCTATGCATTCGGTATCGGCGGAAGGTGCGATGATCGCCGCGCCGAGGCCGCGGGCTGGGCGTGCCACCGCCTCACGTAGATCAACATAATACCAGCCTATGACCTTATGGATTTGTGGATCTGGGCCGACCACGACCAGCACATGCAATTCGCTAATGTGCTCGGTGGTGAGTTCGGGCAAGGTGCCGGGCTGAGGGGGCGATACCAATCCGTCGATACTGTGTGCCTGGGTGTGGGATAGTTACGAAACGATCCAGGAAGCCTGACTCAGCGCCTGGAACTTCATGGTCAACGACCCAGACCGCACCCGATCCTTTAACTCCCGCGGCTGGGCAACGGACAGTGTTTACTGCGGTTGGCATAAGACTAACCCGGAACGAACATAAGCACGGCGGCCACGCCCATGATCGCCGTGGCAATCCATCCAAGGATGATGATCGGTCGACTTGCCGTATAGGCGCCCATCACGGATTTCTTGGACACCAGCAGAATGATCACCACCATCAGGGGCACGGCGACGACACCGTTGATAACCGCGCTCCAGAACAGCGCTTTCATCGGGCTGATCGGGGAATACTGGATGCCAAGCCCGGCAAGCACGCTGATGGCTATGACACCGTAAAATCCACGGGCATCCGTCGCGGTGCGTTCAAGCCCCCATTTCCACCCCATAGCCTCGCACAGAGCGTAGGCTGCCGAGCCTGCGAGAACCGGTACACCGATCAGGCCAACACCAAGAATGCCCAACGCGAAGACAATGAAGGCAAAATCGCCTGCCAAGGGCCGCAGCGCGCTTGCCGCTTCAGCCGCCGTCTCAATGTCTGTCACGCCGGCCACATTCAGCGTGACCGCGGTCGCCAGGATGATGAAGTAGGCGGATAGGTCGGAGTAGAACATGCCGCTCCAGGTGTCCCATCGGATACGGCGAAGTTCCGGCGCTGCTGCGCCAGCATCTTGAATGAGCGGCAGGGCGCCATGCTGCCGTTGCATGTCCTCGACCTCCTCCGACGCCTGCCAGAAGAACAGGTAAGGGCTGATGGTGGTCCCAAAGACAGCCACCACCACGGTGGCAGCCCCGGCGGTCAGCGTAGGATCGGGCCAGATCGTGCGCAGCGCCACCTGCCCCCACGGGACGTGTACCGTGAACAGGACCGCGGCATAGGCCAACAGCGAGAGAGTGAGCCATTTCAGAAAGTAGACGTAGCGATGGTAGGGCACGAACACCTGTAGAAGCAGCGTTCCGACCACGAAGACCAACGTCATCAGGTGGCGGTTGAAACCGCTGACGAGTTCCGCGACTTCCCCCAAGGCCGCGACGTCGGCGGCGATGTTGAGGGTGTTGGCGATCAGCAACAGCGACACAACACTCCGCAGTATTACCGGCGGGAACGCAGCCTTGATATTGGCGGCGAGTCCTTTCCCGGTGACCCGGCCGATTTGCGCGCACATGGACTGCACCGCGGCCATGAGCGGAAAAGCCACAGGCATCGTCCAGAGCATATTCAGGCCAAACTGGGCGCCCGCCTGGGAATACGTCGCAATGCCGCTCGGGTCATCATCGGCCACACCGGTAATAAGGCCGGGCCCAACTCGCGACAACGGATGCTCCTTGAGGCGGCGCCAAAGCTTTCGAAACTCGGTTTCGGACGGGTATTTGACAATCTCTTCCTGGGAGACCTGCATAATTTTCTCCCGATCAGTGCGATAAAAGAACAGATATAGTCGAGGTCAAAGGAATCGAATTGGAGACGCCGCCGAATATGAATGCCAGCCACGGCGGATGCGCGTATCCGCTCATCACCAACAGGTCGTAGAGCCCTTGTTCGATTCCAGCGGGAAGTTCCTGGTTCTCTTCCGCTGATGCAATGGGGTGGATGTGCACGTTCAGCTGGATCCCATGGCCGGCCGGGTGTGAGGAAAGACTGTGCGCATCGGCCTCGCTGCCCTCCACGGAGGCGGAAACCATCATTCTGACCCTGACTGACGGAGACAGGCGCAGTAGCGGCAGCGCGTCATGAACCGCTCTGACGGCTTCTCGGCTTCCGTCCCAGGCAACGGCGACCCGCGCAAGAGTCCCTGGCCGTATGGCAGGAGGCACGACCAGGACTGGCCGTCCGTAGTACATGACGACCGAATGAGCGATTGGCAGAGGATGCCGTATCGACGACGCTCCCGCTTCGTACTGGCCGAGGATCACAAGATCGGCGTAGCGCGCCCTTTCATTGATACCCTGGACAATGTCACCGACCGGCTGGAACCAGCTGGCATCGATCATCCGCTGAGTGACTTCCTCATCAAGGATCGCTGCGGCGCTACAGGCGTCCGAGACCAGTCGCGAGCCGATCGAAGCGGCCGCATCGTCGACTCGGCCGGCTTTGAAGAGAGGAGGCACATCTGGATGCGGCGTCACGTGCACGCCCGTCAGCCGCGCGCCAAAACGCTTCGCAAGATCAACGGCAAATCGAGCCCGCTGACCGGAGGCTTGGCCACCGTCCGGATGCACCAGGATATCGCGGAACATGGCCTTCCCCCAAGCGGCTGCCTCGTCGAAGCTGGCTTGCGCAACCGTCAGGTCGGCCGAGGGACTCTCGAATAGCTGAACCTGATGGCACCGGCTTTGCGTTGGATCAATTCCGATACGATCCCGTGAGCGGCGGCGTATGGTTCTGCACGGCCCCGAACCGCACCGCCACCCTGACGTCCCTGCCTCCAAAGGATGCCTGGCTATTTCCAGTCAACGCCGTTCAGGTCAGGATTGCAGCGTCGGAGCAGCATTAGTCGCCTGTGCCGGCTGGCTGACGGGCGGCATGTTCCCGTTCCGGGGAAACCGCACCCGCACATGACCGGCGCGTGCTGCCTACAGCCAAATCGTTAGGTTCACCAACGAAGAACAAACGCCGTCGTTCCGCTATCAATAGGAGAGCGATTGGCAATTCGCCGTGCCGCCTTGGCCCAGATTGATTATTGGCATTCGTGGAATTGTCGGAGACCGAGCCCAATGCTAGCCTCGCCCGTGCGCATCGTAGCGCCGCGGGCCTGGAACGAGCGTCCATCGTAGCATCCAGGCGAACCGGCAATAGCCTGGAAGGAACCACTGCCGTGACGGTGGAATCAGACCACGATACGCCTACGTCCGACATTGTCGCCGCCGCGCGAAAGCTCACGTCCCACATTGTCGCCAGCCGTGCCGACGCGGAACGGTTACGGCATATTCCAGCAGGGCTTGCGGAAAAACTAGCTGCCGCTGGCCTGTACCAAATGTATTTGCCCCGGTCGCTGGGTGGCGCGGAGCTGCCACCAGCGACAGTGTTCGAAGTCGTCGAAGAGGTATCCAAGGCCGACGGCTCGGTCGGCTGGTGCGTGATGAACGCGAACGCTCCTGCGTTGTTCACCGGATGGCTTTCCCCCACTGCCGCAAGGCGGATGGTCGGAGCGCCGCCCGACCTTCGGGCCGCAGGATCATTGCGGCCGCAAGGGCGAGCTTGGCCCGTGGATGGCGGTTATCGCGTCAAGGGCCAATGGAATTTCGCCAGCGGTTTGCACAACGCCAACTGGTTGTACTGCACCAGCGTGGTCATGGATGGCGACAAGCCTCGCTTGACCACGTCGGCAACGCCGGTTGCACGCGCGATGTGGATCCCTGCGACCGCCGCGACGTTCCTCGACACGTGGTCGGTCATGGGCATGCGCGGCAGCGGCAGCCATGACTTCGTCATCGACGATGTTTTCGTCCCTGACCTCAACGCAGCGTCGCTGACTGATCCGCCGTTCGAGCAGGGCCCGCTGTACCGCCCGCGCGGCCTTCCCGTCTTGCTGTTCTCCATGTTTGCCGCGAATGCACTGGGCATGGCACGCGGCGCTATCGATGTGCTGGTCGACATCGCATCCCGAGAAGCGACAACACACTCAACCGTCCTGCTCCGGGATCGGCCTTTGGTTCAGGAGCAGCTGGCCCATGCCGAGGCAATCGTCAACGGCGCGCGGTGCTATGTCGTGGATTCGTTGCGGTCTTTCTGGGCCATCCAGCACGCCAACGACGTCGATCCGGCGAAGGAGTTGGCCCAGGCGCGGCTTGCCATCCTGCATGCGATCCACGAGTTTGTTCGTGCCGTCGACCTGGTGTTCCACACGGCCGGAACCACGGCGATTTTCACCGTCAATCCGCTCGAGCGGCACTTCCGGGACATCCACGTGGCTACGCAGCATAACGCAGCCTTTCCAACCCATTATGAATCGGCTGGGAAGGTGTTGCTGGGCCTGCGCCCCACGGAGCCAGGGTGGTGAGCGTGAGCAGTTGATCGGATGTCCCTCTCGCGGGCAGGACAGAAGCGTTCATTGTCGGCGAAGCATCGCCCATTTTATCCACCGTAAAGGGGCTTCCAGTATGACGCGCTATCAAGATCTGCGCCCATGATGATGATGCGCCCCGAGATCGTGTACGAGGTTCCCACCTGGCTGTCCGGCGGTCTGATCGTCATCATAACGGTCATCCTGTCGATGCTGGTCCAGGTGATCGTGCACCAGTTGCTGCCGCTTCGGGTCCGGACCCAGCACATCGGTGCGGCCGCGGCCATCTTTTCCGTGATCGGTGTCACCTATGCGGTCCTGCTCGCGTTCGTTGCCATGTTGACGTGGGAGGGTTTCAACAAGGCTCGCGACGACACATTCGCCGAAGCTGGTGCGGTGGCGGAGATGCGCCGGTTGACGGTCGGGCTCGCGCCAGCCGAAGCCGCCGACCTTGGTGCATCCATCGACGGTTACGTGCGGGCCGTGGTGGACACGGAATGGCCGTCCCAGGCACGCGGCGAGGTAAACCTCAGTGGAGAAAGATGGCTGATGCGTTTGCATGGCCAGCTGGGCCAGCTTCATTCGACGTCAGCGAACAACGATGCCTTTGTCCGGCAGCTGCTGACTCAATTGGGCAATATCAGCACCGCGCGGCAGGGCCGCCTGTCGGCCGTCGAACCAACCGTGCCAGTCATCGTCTGGACGGTTATTCTCGTCGGCGGCGCCTTCATGATCCTGTTCAGTGCGTTCCTGGACTCCCGAAGCTTCGTTTTTCATCTTCTGATGACAGGCGGACTCGGTGCATCCGGCGCATTGGTGATCGTCCTGATCGTCTCGCTGGACAGCCCGTTTCGAAGTGACTTCCGCATCTCGCCGGCCGCATTTGCCATGCAGTCCAGCATTCTGGAACAGAAGCGTTAATCGCCCACGTTCTCTTGCCGCGCGATGCCGGCGCCAATCATGGCGCAACGGGGCAGTGTGGGTCGAAGGCGCCGCGGTCCCAGGTGGCTCTCCGACCGAGGGATTGGTGCTACCCGCCGTCTCATCGATCAGCCGGGCGCAGCGAAAAACGACGGCGCCCGCTGCCGACAGGCGTCACAAAACATCGTTACGGAGTTCAACAGCCAGGTCATGACAGCAAGCGCCACAGGATTGGCCACCGGTTCACCGCTCGCCCGGCTGCTGCAGGCGCCCATGCGCCCGGGCGTGGTGACATGGATCGGCCTAAGGCCTGACCGCCGCCAGCCGCTGACGCCTGTTCCCCAGGCCGAGTTGGACGCCGAGGACGGCCTGATCGGCGACCACTATAGAAGCCGCACGAACCACGCCCGGCAGGTGACCCTGATCCAAACCGAGCATATCGCGGCGATCGGCGCTTACTTGGGCATCAGCGACATCGATCCGGACAGGCTGCGCCGCAACGTCGTGGTTTCGGGCATCAACCTGCTCGCGCTAAAGGGCCGGAGGTTTCGCCTTGGATCGGCGGAACTGCTGGAGACCGGCGCGTGTCACCCCTGCTCACGCATGGAGGAGGTCTTCGGCACCGGCGGTTACAATGCAGTTCGCGGCCATGGCGGCATCACCGCTCGAATCATCCGCGGCGGACGGGTGCACCTCGGCGACGCGATCGCGCGGATCGACGAACCGACCTGACAGTCAGGCCGTACAAGCGACCTGGACGCGCCAAGTCCGAACACCGTAGGGTGCGGCATGGTCGTTTCCAATGTAATCCAATGAGGGCGATCGGATAACATGGATCCTGCGGCCATCACCGCTGAATTCCATGCGGTGCTGCCGACGGCAGCGGCCGCTTTCCTCGGTGCCTTGATCGGAGCAGAACGGGAATGGCGGCGCCATCCCGGCGGCCTGCGATCCTGCGCCCTGGTAGCGGCCGCTGCCAGCGTGTTTGCCCACATCGCGGTCACGTACGGCGGCAGCAACCCCGGAGCCGCGTTGGGCGCCATCGCGACCGGCATCGGCTTTCTTGGCGCCGGCGTCATCATGCGGCAGGGACCGTATGTCAGAGGTTTGGCGACGGCTGCGACATTCTGGGCGGTTGCCGCGATCGGAATAGCAACCGGGGTAATGGAGTATATCCAGGCGATCGCCCTGACGGTTGTGGTGTTCTTCGCGCATGTCGCCCTGCGCTCGCTGTCCGGTTGGATCGAGCGCGTGGCGCCCCCCGAGGATAACGGGCCGCGTTGACACCGATCAGAGCAGGCCCTTGACGCGCAGCAGGCCGAACGCCGAAAGGGTCATCGCCTCCCGCAACGAACCGTCGCGGATCATCGTCTCGAACTCGGCCAGGGTGAAGCTTCGACAGATCATATCCTGCTCTGATGCTTCCCGATCAACTTCCCCCTGTGTCAGCTCGGTCGCCAGGAAGATATGGCCGCGCTGGTTGCAGTACCCCGGTCCCTGGAAGATCTCGCCGACATGACTCATGCGCCCGGCGATCAATCCGGTTTCCTCTCGCAGCTCCCCCGCCGCCAGCAACGCCGGATCGACACCTGGACTCTGTTCCCACATGCCCATCGGGAATTCCCACATCCGCTCGCGAACCGGGTAACGATACTGTTCGACCAACGTGATGCGTCCATCCTGCCAAGGGACGACCACTGCAAAGTCGGGTCGCTCGACCACCCCATACAGTCCGTCGGAGCCATCGGGGCGCCGGATGCGGTCTTCTCGAACCCGGGTCCAACGGTTCTCGTATGCGATGCGGCTGGAGAGGGTGACGTAGGGATTTGACATTTGGTCGGGCTGCCTGCGGCCTGTGTATGGACGGCGGTTGCCGTCTCAACCGGAGAGGCATTCACGGAAGACAACGAAGCACAGATCGTGAAGGGCGCGAAAGGGCGATGTTTACTGCGAGACGATTTGATGCGCTGACCCGCAGTGCTTTCGAATTCGAGGTGGAGCCCCGCTTCCCGTAGCAAGCACAGCCCCCGACATAAGGTGGCCCAAGGCAGGCGTGCGGACTTGGTTGCATCCAGGTCTCCCCAGCATCCGGCCCGATCGTGGGATCGGCGACGGCCATTGGCCGCCAAGCGAAAGCTTCCCGAGTTTGAGCGATTTGTGCGCCGCACAGAAAAAATTGTGCAGTGCACAAATTTCAATCTTGTCATCTGCGGGGCCTTCCATTATCTCCCGTCATGCTGCAATGCAGCAAAACTTGAGACCGGTTAGCACCCACCTGGAATTGCCGCGCAGGGATGCAGGCGGGGGGCACGGAACAACCGTTAAGTCAGGAACACCAGATGAACGACGTGAATACCGCATATTCGGCCGAAACCATCAGCGCTGCCACGGCGGCCATTGCCACGAAAAGCCTCGAGCAGACCGTTGCCGGCCTGACGGATGGCTTGGCCCGGGCATCCACCGGCGCCGAACAGACCCAGGCGAAGCTCAAGGAAGGCACTCAGGCCGCCATGAAGCAAGCCGAAGAGATCATTCGGTTTGGTCAGGCCAACATCGAAGCGTTGATTAAGTCTACCCAGATTTGGGTCAATGGCGTGCTGGACCTCTCAAAGCAGGCCGTCGCTTCGGTTCAGGCCTGCACTCAGGAGACCATGAACGTATTTCAGACCCTCGGCACGGTGAAGTCCATCAGGGAAGCGATCGATCTGCAGTCCAGATCAACCCGCAACAGCTTGGAAATTATGCTGTCCGAAGGTGGACGACTGACCCAGGCCTCAGTGAAGCTGTCTCAGCAGGCATTGGAGCCAATCACTGAACGCGCCCGGATCACCGGAGTAACTTTGGGTAAGATCGCCTAACCCACTCATCGCCGGGCCAGGAGCAATTACTGCAACCTCTTCTGGCCCGGCGCGTTGTCTTGGCAAACGTTTAGATAAGTGAGCAAGTCACTCTATCTGTTTCGAATTGCATTCTTTATCGGCGCAAAAGTCTCATTTTCAGCCTTGGTCAATCATAGAAAAATGGCTGTCGTATTCATGCGACAAGAAATAATCTGACGTGCTCCCGGAAACCGAGATCCCATCTTTTCCTCACAGAAATTTGTGCCTGACCCTCTCTATTCAAGTCTCACCACCTACTGTCGATTTGGCAGCGAACAACTGGTCGGCGAACTAACAGCGGTGTCGGTTGAACTAGCTCTGACCGTCGCCGGCACGCACGCCAAGCGGACTTCTTAGCGAACGCGCACGGGCGGTCTTTATCCAACAAGGGTCGAACAACCCAAGGATATGATAACCGATAAAAACGGAGGAAACGAGAATGGCCAGCGTAACGGAGCATGAGCCGCACGGCACCCACCAGGCGAAGAAGGCAACCGCTAGCGGCTGGATCGGCTCCGCCCTGGAGTATTATGACTTTTTTATCTATGCCACTGCGGCTTCCCTGATATTTCCACAGATTTTCTTTCCCTCCGGCAATCCCACCGTCGCAATCGTCGCCTCGCTGGCGACCTACGGGGTTGGCTATGTTGCCCGGCCGATTGGCGCGTTCTTCCTTGGTCACTGGGGCGACACGCACGGCCGTAAGACCGTACTTCTGGTATGTATGTTCTCCATGGGCTTTTCGACAATGGCGGTCGGGCTGCTGCCGACCTACCAGCAGGTTGGGGTGCTCGCACCAGTGCTCTTGGTCATCCTGCGGCTCATTCAAGGCTTCGCCGTCGCCGGAGAAATCTCCGGTGCCAGCTCGATGATTCTCGAGCATGCGCCGTTTGGGCGGAGAGGTTTCTTTGCCAGTTTCAGCCTTCAGGGGGTACAAGCAGGGCAGATCTTCGCCGCCGCCGTCTTCCTGCCGCTCGCGCACTATCTGCCCTCCGAATCGTTCAACAGCTGGGGCTGGCGGATACCCTTCCTGCTAAGCGTGGTCGTTATTATCGCAGGATACATCATCCGTCGCGAAGTAGAGGAAACACCGGCTTTTGCCGAAGAAGGCGAGCATGGATCGGTCCCCAGGGCACCAATCGTTCAGGCTTTCGTACAGAGCTGGAAGGATATGATCCGGGTCGTCTGCATGGCCCTGATGAATGTTATTCCAGTTGTCACCGCGATCTTCGGTGCTGCCTATGCGGTTCAGCCAGGGTACGGAATCGGTTTTAGCAAGGACATATTCCTGTGGATCCCGGTGCTGGGCAATGTCCTGGCAGTGGTTGTGATCCCCGTTGTCGGTAACCTGTCGGACCGGATCGGCCGCCGCCCTCCAATCATCGTTGGGGCGATCGCATCAGGGCTGCTTTCGTTCGGCTACCTCTATGCCATCAGCATCGCCAACGTGCCACTGGCGATTGCCATGTCATTGCTGATGTGGGGGGTGGTTTACCAAGGCTATAACGCTGTTTTTCCAAGCTTCTATCCAGAACTGTTTCCGACACGTACGCGCGTCACATCGATGGCGATTGCACAGAACATCGGAACAACCATTACCGCCCTGCTGCCCGCACTGTTTGCGTCCGTCGCACCTCCCGGCTCGACCAACATTCCTCTGACCATCGGCGCAATCACTCTTGCCGTAACGGTTATCGCCGCGGTCGCGGCCTGGAGCGCCAGGGAAACCTATCGAATTCATCTTACGGATCTCGGTGAACCCACTGCGGTCCCAGTCGATAAAGAAGTCTACGATCGACTGCGGTCCCAGGCCACCTCTGGCTCGAACGTCCAGCAAGTGTCAGCGTGAAACAACCATTAACCAACCGTGGCGTCCCACACAGGTCTGGTTTGGGGTGAAACCATCGGCGGCGCTGCAACCGTGCAGCCCGCACCCGCAGGAGTCCGCGATGAGCCGAACGGTTTATGTACTGAATGGCCCCAATCTCAACCTGCTCGGCAAGCGCCAGCCGCACATCTACGGCTACGAAACGCTTGCTGATGTGGAGCGTGATTGCCAGGCACTTGCCCAGGAGCTCAACCTGGAACTGCGGTTCCATCAGAGCAACCGCGAGTACGAAATCATCGACTGGATCCATGATGCTCGGGAAACCGCAGGCGGAATCGTGATCAATCCGGCTGCGTTCACCCACACCTCGGTTGCGATCCTTGATGCCCTCAATACTTTCGACGCGCCGGTGATCGAGATCCATATTTCCAATGTCCATAAGCGTGAGGAGTTCCGTCACCACTCCTTCGTCTCAAGTCGCGCGGACGGCGTCATCGCAGGTTTTGGCACGCAGGGCTATTTGCTGGCCTTGCGGCGGATCGCGCGACTGATCGACGAAAAGGCGAAGTAACGTGGCAGCCGGGCCAAAAAAGCCGGTGGCATCCGAGGCATTGGGCGGAGGGCACCCGCTGACCGAAAACGCGGCGGCTCATTCCGCCCAAGCCAGGTTGCGCAAGTGCATCGCCACCGTGGCACTCAGCGGTAGTCTCCCGGACAAGCTTGAAGCCGCCGCCGCGGTGGGATTCGATGGCGTCGAAATCATGGAGGCCGATCTGCTGTCATTTGACGGCTCGGCCTCCGATGTGCAGCGCATCTGCGCCGGGCTTGGCCTTGCGATCGACCTCTATCAGCCGTTCCGTGACTTCGAATCAATGCCAGCGCAGCAGCGTGCCCGCAACCTGGATCGGGCGGAGCGAAAGTTCGATGTCATGCAGGCGCTGGGCACCGACCAGGTGCTCGTCTGCAGCAACACCCACCCCGCTGCGATTGACGATGACGCTCGTGCCGTGGCCGATCTTGCGGAAATGGCCGAACGCGCGGCTCGTCGTGGCTTGCGCGTCGGCTATGAGGCCTTGTCCTGGGGCCGCCATGTCCGCCTGTGGCGCCATGCGTGGCGCATCGTGCAGCAAGCCGCTCACCCGGCGCTGGGACTGATCGTGGACTCGTTTCACACCTTGAGCCTGGGCGACGATCCGTCCGGGATAGCCCGGGTCCCGGCTGAAAAGCTTTTCTTCGTACAGATGGCGGATGCACCCAAGCTGTCGATGGATGTGCTGAGCTGGAGTCGGCATTTTCGCAATTTCCCCGGTCAGGGCGACCTTGACGTGATCGGTTTCATGCGTGCCGTACTCGCGTCTGGTTATACGGGTCCGCTGTCCCTGGAAGTGTTCAACGACGACTTCCGCGCTGCCCCCGCGCGGCTCGTCGCGCGCGACGGCTTACGCTCCCTGATCTTGACAGAATCACAGGCAGGCAAGGGTCTCGGGCTGCCCGATAGCCCCGTGCTGGATGGGATCGAGTTCCTTGAGTTCGCAGTCGATGAGGCGAGCGAGCAGGAACTTGCCGGCTTTCTGCAGACGCTGGGTTTCCGGCACGCTGGCCGGCACCGCTCGAAAGCGGTCAATCTCTATCGGCAGGGCGATATTAATCTCGTGCTGAATGCGGAACAGGACAGTGCTGCTGCGGAACACTTCCAGTTACACGGTCCGTCCGTATGTGCCACGGCGATCCGGGTGGACTCTGCCGCCCGTACGCTGGAACGTGCCCGCGCCCTGCTGTGCCCGGAATGGCAGGAGCGTATCGGCGCCGGTGAGCGGCAAATCCCGGCCGTGCGCGCGCCCGACGGTACACTGATTTATCTGGTGCAGTCCGAAAGCGGCGAGCGCAGCTTTTGGGAGGATGATTTCGAGCTGATTGCCGCTGATGGCGCTTCGGCCGGGCTGGAGGAAATCGACCATGTGGTGCTCGCGCTGCCGGCCGGGCGTATGGCGACCTACGTGTTGTTCTGGCGCGGGTTATTTGGCTTGGTGCCGCAAGCTCAGCTTGATACGCCCGATCCGTATGGGCTGGTGCAAAGCCGCGCGCTGACAAGCCCGGGTGGCAAGGTCCGCATGGTGTTGAATGCTTCTGAAAGTCGGGGCACGGCAACTGGCCGGTTTGTCTCGGCCTATGCAGGGGCGGGCGTGCACCACGTGGCTTTCGCCACCGCCGATATCGCACGCACCGCGGCAGCACTCGAAGCGCGACATGTGTCTCGGCTCATGGTGCCCGTCAACTATTACGACGATCTGTCAGCCCGCTGGGACTTGGACGACACGACGCTGGCGGCGCTGCGACGTCATGGACTGCTCTATGACCGCGACGAGGCGGGAGAGTTCTGGCATCTCTATACCGATGCTTTTCATGATCGTTTCTTTTTCGAGGCGGTGGAGCGGCGCACCGGTTACGCAGGATTTGGCGCCGTCAACGCCCCTGTCCGCGCGGCGGCACAAAGTCGCCGGCACCCTGCGGCTGTCGACTTGCTCTGACCAACCCCGTTTGGAGGCCCGAAGGCATGGTTCCGCAAAACGAGTTTATTCAGCGTGATCGGGGACAACACCCTCCGGCGCTGACTCCGGACTACAAGACCAGCATCCTGCGCTCGCCACGGCTTGCCTTGTGGTCGTTGCAAAACTCCCTTTCAGAGCTCACCGGACCGGTTTTCGGTCAAGACGAACTGGGACCGCTCGATAACGACCTGATCCGGAACTATGCTAAGACAGGCGATCCTGTCGGCGAACGCACCATCGTGCACGGCCGCGTGCTGGACGAAAATGGCCGCGGTGTCCCCAACACGCTGGTCGAGGTATGGCAGGCCAATGCCGGCGGGCGTTATCGCCACAAGAACGACACCTACATTGCCCCAATCGATCCGAATTTCGGTGGCTGCGGCCGCATGATCACGGATCAGGACGGGCACTACGCATTTCGTACCGTCAAGCCCGGCGCCTATCCGTTCCGCAATCACGTGAACTCTTGGCGCCCGGCGCATATTCATTTCTCCTTGTCCGGCTCTGGCTTCGCCCAGAGATTGATTACTCAAATGTATTTTGAGGGCGATCCGCTGATACCGATGGATTCCATTCTCGGCACCATACCCGATCCCGCCGCACGGCAACGTCTTGTCGCCCCGTTGGACCTGAATGCCGCAGTGCCGATCGACAGTCTGGCATATCGTTTTGATATCGTGCTCCGAGGTGTTCGTTCCACGCTGTTCGAAAACAAGCTGCAGGGGAATTAGCGCTATGATCGGCAAGCTCGACTACCTCCACGAAACCCCATCCCAGACCGCTGGTCCCTATGTACACATCGGCCTGATCCCTCATCAGGCTGGGTTCGACATCTTCGAAAATCCGTTCGGCAACGTCGTGGCCGGGCGAAACACGGCAGGCGAGCGCATCCGCATCGAAGGACGCGTGCTGGACGGCCTGGGCGCGCCTTGCAGGGACGTCCTGCTGGAGATTTGGCAGGCCAACGCAGCCGGTCGCTACAACCACCCGGCCGACCAGCAACGCGACAAGTCGGTTGATCCCAGCTTCCGTGGCTGGGGTCGCACAGGCACGGAATTCGCCACAGGCATTTATCAGTTCGAAACCATTAAGCCCGGCTCGGTGATCGGGCGCCGCGGTTACAAGCCCATGGCACCGCACGTCAACATCTGGCTGGCGGCGCGGGGCATCAACATCGGGCTGGCTACCAGGATGTACTTCGATGACGAGACCGCGCTGAACGAACAGGACCCGGTATTGCGCATGATCGAACCCGCCATCCGGCGGCAGACCCTGCTCGCTCGGCGCGAAAACCGCGACGGCGCTGTCGTCTATGTGTTCGACATCCATCTGCAAGGCGACCAGGAGACCGTGTTTTTCGATGTCTGACAAATACGATTAAACACTCTGTCTGCAAGCTACACTCGGTTTGGAGCGTTCAACCATGATCACCGGCAGAACCAAGCTTATTGTACATCTCGGCTATCCGACCGAATCCTTCAAAGCTCCGATGATCTACAATCCCTGGTTCGAGATGAAGGGCATCGAGGCCGTCGTCGTGCCGGTTGGAGTTGAACCGCAGAACTATGCAGATGTGCTGAAGGCACTGTTCCGGACAACCAACGTCCATGGTGCCCTCGTCACGATGCCACACAAGGTCACGACAACGCACCTCGTGGATGAGATGACGACAACCGCAAAGATCGCCGGAGCTTGCAACGCGATCCTCCGCCGCGCCGATGGATCGCTGCTCGGTGACATGTTCGACGGGGCCGGCTTCGTCCGCGGCGTGGAGCGCAAGGGCAAGCAAATCGCCGGTGCGCGCGCCCTGGTTGTTGGCTGTGGTGGTGTCGGATCCGCCATTGCGGCCTCGCTGGCAGCGGCAGGGGTAGCAGCGATCGGCCTGTTCGATCCAGCAACTGCTTCGGCTGAGGCGTTGGGCGATCGATTGCGGCAACACTACCCGGCGTTGGCGATCAGCACTGGATCGAAAGACCCAGTTGATTACGACATCGTCGTCAACGCCACGCCGCTCGGCATGAAGCCTGGCGACCCGCTGCCGGTTGATATTTCCAGAATCACCTCGGATATGTTCGTTGGCGAAGTCGTCATGAAGGAGGAATTCACGCCGTTGCTTCGTGCGGCGATGGCAAAGGGCTGTGCCGTCCAGGTTGGCACCGACATGTTGTTCGAAATGATTCCGGCCTACCTGGAATTCTTTGGCTTTGGCACGAGCACGCCGGAGGAATTGCGCAGCGTGGCGACGCTTAAGTACTGAACCGTCGGCACACAACCAATGTCAGGAAAGCGCAAGTTGAATAGCAGTTCGATCGCAAGTTGCATGCGGCGCTTTGCCGCCCCGCATAATACGCCACCACCGGGGGATGGCTCCATCCGCTCCATTGGCAGGTTCCTAAGATGAATCCATTCGACTATTCCAAGGCTGCCGCCACCTTCTGGGCTGCGCAAGGTCAGGCCTTGCTGAAAGCCCAGGAACAGGCGGGCATGGCGCTGGTCGAGGGTATGAAGGCCGTAACATCGGGCAAGCTTCCGATGATGCCTGAAATGCCGACCGATCTTTCCGCCGATGCCGCCGAGCTGACGCAAGCCAGCAAATCCGTGATGGACCTTTGGTCAGCTGCGGCAAAGGTTTGCGGCACGCTTGCAACCAACATCGCTTCGACTGCGGGCGGCGATGGCATCGTCGACGCAACGTTCCGTAAAATCGTCGATCCACGCAGCTGGCTCGGCGGCACCGGTGAGTTGGACGATGTTCTGGGCCGCATGGCTGAAGGGCCGCGCTTTGCCGACCTGTGGGAAGCCGAGCGGCGTTATGCCGGCGTCCTGCAAGCGTGGATGAACGTACGCCGCCGCGGCCTTGAGCATAATGCGGTCGTGCTGCAAGCATGGTTGCAGGCCGGACGCCGGTTCAGCGAACAACTGGCCAGTCAAACCGGCGCAGGCACCAGGAATTTGGATGCAAAGGCAGCGCTGGCACTGTGGACGGAAACAGCCAATCAGCAACTGTTGGAAACGCAGCGATCCGAACCGTTCCTGCAGTCCCAGGCGGCAATGGTCCGCGCCACTACCGCGCTTCGCATGGCGCAGCAGGAACTTGTCGAAGATCTTGGCAAGCAGTTCGGCTTCCCAACGCGCACGGAGCTGGACGACGTGCATCGCAGCGTGACCGAGCTGCGGCGAGAATTGCGTGCGATGCGGCGGGAACAACGGACGCCGCCACTGGCCGAGGCACCGAAGCGGCCGGATGTCGTCGAAGTCCAAGCCATTACGAAGTGCACGTCCCGCGCGCCTGCCCTCGGTCAGGCAAAAAGGAGCGCCGAAGTGACCCAAACGCGCGTCAATCCCTCAACTGCGGTATCCGAAGCAGCCAGGCTCGGTACCAAGATGCTGACCGGCGGGAAACTGCTGCACGACCTGCGTGATGCGGACGTGCAGATTGCGACCTCGCCAAAGGATCTGGTCTGGAGTCAGGACAAGGTCCGCTTGTTTCACTTTCGACCGTTGGTGGAAAAGCGGGTCGCCATCCCGATGCTGATCTGCTACGGCCTGATCGGCCGCTGGACGATGACGGATCTGCAGGAAGATCGCTCCTTAGTCCGCAACCTGCTGAACCTCGGTCTTGACCTCTACGTTGTAGACTGGGGAAATCCATCACGAGCCGACCGTTACTTAACGCTGGATGATTACATCCTGGGCTATCTCGGTGACTGCGTCTCTGAAATCGCCAAACGGGCCGGCGTGCCGAAGATCAATCTGCTGGGCGTTTGCGAGGGTGGCGTGTTCGCCACGGCCTATGCGGCGTTGGAACCAGAACGGATCAACACCCTTACGCTAACCATCACCCCGATCGATTTCCACGCCGATACCGTCGATAACCGCCTTGGCCACGGCTTCATCAATATCTGGACCCGCAGCCTGTCGCCGGAGGACGTGGACCGCCTGATCGACGCCAACGGTAATCTGCCAGGCGAATTCATGGGCGCGGTCTTCAATCAGATGTCGCCGATGCGCAGTCTGCTGAAATACAACCTCGACCTGCTGGA
This sequence comes from uncultured Alphaproteobacteria bacterium, assembly GCA_963790515.1. GTDB lineage: Bacteria > Pseudomonadota > Alphaproteobacteria > Acetobacterales > Acetobacteraceae > Rhodopila. Next base: position 137,226 of record CAWBPF010000013.1, read on the forward strand.
AATCGTCGATGACGAGCAGCGGCTGATGAACTGGCTGCGCATGGAGAAGTGGATTGCCGATCGGCCGGATCATCCCGGCGAAGCCGCCAAGCAATGGATGAAGGACCTGTATCAGCAGAACAAGCTGATCCGCAACGAATGGGAACTTGACGGGCGACAGGTCGATCTCGGCCAAATCCGTATGCCGGTGCTGAATGTCTACGCCAAGGACGACCACATCATCCCGCCCGCCACCTCCCGCGCCCTGGGTCCGAAGCTCGGCAGATCCAACTACACTGAGCTGGCCCTGCCCGGCGGCCATATCGGCGTGTTCGTCGGCGGTCGGTCGCAAGCGCTGTTCGCACCCGCCGTCCATGCTTTTGTTGAAGAGCACGACTGGAACGCTGAATGAAGCACATGATGACCATCCGGGCACGCCCGAAAGCCAAGGCGCGCTGATGCCCTTTTGTGTCAGCAACGGAATAGCGCTTTACTATGATATTGTCGGAGACGGGCCGGCTGTTTGCCTGATCAACGGCTATCGCCTGAGCAGCATGGCCTGGCCGTCATCCTTTATCGACCGGCTGTCTCGCCGATGCACTGTCATCTTGTTCGACAACCGAGGCGCGGGTCGCAGCGAAAAACCGGCCATTGGGTATGCACTCAGCAACATGGCCAAGGACGTCATCGGCTTGCTCGACGATTTAAGTCTTTACCGCGTGCATCTGCTTGGCTTTTCGATGGGCGGGGCGATCGCCCAGGAAGTTGCCATCAGCCACCCCGACCGCATTGATCGTCTGATCCTGTTCGCCACGTTCTGTGGCGGCATCTGGGCAGAGCCGGCGTCATACTCCGTGTTCAAATGCCTGTTGACGACTGAACAGCAGACGCCCGAAGAGGCTGCGCGGCAGGCCTGGCCAGTAACCTACTCGCCCGACTACCTGGCCGAGAACATTCTGGCGGTGGAACAGCAAATGCGGCGCGAACTGGAGCATCCCACGCCAACGTTCGTGGCCCAGCGGCAAATGGAGGCACTGCGGAAATTCGACAGCTATTTTGATCTGCCGAAGATAAACGCAACGACACTTGTGGTGACGGGTGCACAGGATGTTCTGGTAAAGCCGCGTAACTCCATGATCCTGGCCTCGCGTATCCCCGGTTCGCGCCTCGAGATGCTAGCTGATCTCGGCCATCGCGCGATCTGGGAAGCCCCTGAGGAGATGGCCGACCTGATTGGCGACTTCGTGACCAGACGAGCTGAAAGAACCCAGTCGGAACCTGCAGGATACAGATCAGGAGGATGGATCGTTTGAGCTTCTCACCGCTTGATTCCGAGCTGTTCGGGCCGCTGTTCACTACCGACACCATGCGCGCCTGTTTCTCTGACCATGCCTGGGTCGGCAGCATGCTCGCGATCGAGGCCGCCTTGGCGCGAAGCCAAGGCAACCTGGGACTGGCGCCCGAAGCTCTGGCACCGGCGATCGAGGCAATTTCCTCCACGGATCTCGACATCGAAGCACTTGGCGTTCGTGCCGCCGTTGCCGGCGTGCCGACAATTCCCTTCGTCCAGGCGGTGCAGGCGCGGCTCAGCGCGGAGCTGGAGCGTTCCTTCCACAAGGGCGCGACGACCCAGGACATCATCGACACCGCGCTGGTGCTGCGGATGCGAGACGCGCTGGACCTGATCACGATCGATCTGGATGCGGTCATGCGTGGGCTGGGGCAGTTGGCCGACCGACATCGCACAACTCCCTGCGTCGGACGCAGCTACCTGCAGCACGCTGCCCCGCTCAGCTTCGGCTACAAGGCAGCGGTCTGGCTGACCGGGATCGCCGACACGGCGGATCGCCTGCCGGATCTGCGGTCGCGTATCCTGGTTGCTTCGCTGGGCGGCCCCGTTGGCACCCTGGCGTCGCTGGGCGCCAGCGGACAACCGGTATTGGACGGATTCGCTCGCGCTCTTGGCCTCGGCGTTACACCGCTGTGCTGGCACACCAACCGGGGCCGCATGGCCGAAACCGGCGCCTGGCTAGTGCAACTGGCCGGCGCACTGGCCAAAATGGCAACAGACGTGGCTCATCTCGCCTCAACCGAGGTGGGCGAAGTCGCCGAACCGCATATGCCCGGGCGAGGCGGTTCGTCGGCTATGCCGCACAAGCGCAACCCGGTGGGTGCCACTGTCATTCTGGCCGCCCATGCCGCCGCCAAGGGCCACGCCGCCACACTGTTCGAAGCGATGGCCGCCGCGCATGAGCGTCCGGCCGGTCTCTGGCACGCCGAATGGTCTGCCCTGCCGTCGCTGTTTGGCCTGGTATCAGGTGCGCTGCGGGAGGCACGAACGCTGGCTGAGGGGTTGGTGGTAGATACCGATCGGATGCGCGCGAATATCGACCTGACCCACGGCCTGCTGTTCGCCGACGCGGCCGCAGGCCGACTGGGTGCCAAGCTCGGACGAGAGAAGGCACACCACCTCGTTGAACAGGCAGCCGCGGAGGTGCGGCAGACGGGCGCCTCGCTGGCGGATGTGCTGGGCCGTAATCAGACCGCACGCGACACGAATATTGATCTGGCGGAAGCGTTCGATCTCGCCCCGGGTGTAGCCGCGGCGGCGCGCTGGGTCGATCCCGCGCTGGTCCATGCCAGCACCATCCGCGCACGTCTCACCGGCTCTATCACGCCCCAACAACAGGAGATGTCATTGACACAAAATACTAGCCCAGTCCTTGGGACCTGGAAACTGCGGTCGTATCAGCGGGAGGAAATCGCCACCGGTCGCCGGCACAACCAGTTCGGCGATGCGCCCGACGGTTATCTGGGATATGCGCCGGATGGCCGGATGTATGCCATCTTCACCCGTCAGGATCGAATCACGCCACGCGACGTCGTGCCGACCGATGAAGAAGGCGTCCAGTTGCTGGGTTCCATGGTCGCCTATGCTGGCACCTACACCCTCGGTGACAAGCAGGTCATTCACCACATCGATATCTCGTGGAACCAGGGCTGGACTGGCACCGATCAGGTCCGCTTCTTCGAACTCGACGGCAATACCCTGACAATAACCACCGCACCGTATCGCAGCTACGCCGACGGCAAGGAAGGCCGGTCGATCCTGGTCTGGGATAAGGTTGTATCCAAGTAGATCGAGCAAAAAGGGGAAATTGCATGGCCGCTCTTTTTGGGCTCAACGCGCGGCACGCGCTGGTGACAGGGGCGTCCAGCGGGCTCGGTCGCCACTTCGCCGGTGTCCTTGCGGCTGCAGGAGCAAAAGTCACCGTCGCCGCACGACGGGAGACAGCTCTGGCGCAAACGGTGACGTCGATCCGCGACGCCGGTGCCCAGGCGCACGCCGTGCGGATGGACGTGACCAATGCAAGCAGTGTCGAACAGGCCTTTGCACAGGCCGAAACCGAATTCGGTCCGGTCACCATCCTTATTAATAACGCCGGAGTAACCATGACCCGCCCGGCGTTGGATGTGGAAGAGAACGACTGGTCCGGCGTGATCGATACCAACCTGAAGGGCACATGGCTGGTCGCTCGGCACGCCGCGCGCCGAATGATCCACCACGCCGCAAGCGGGAGTATCGTCAATATCGCCTCCATTCTGGGCCTGCGCGTGGCCGGTGGCGTCGCGTCCTATGCGGTCTCAAAGGCCGCGGTGGTCCAGATGACCAAGGCGCTTGCACTGGAATGGGCGCGTTACGGGATCCGGGTAAATGCGCTCGCTCCGGGTTACATTGAAACCGATCTGAATGACGCGTTCTTCAGCAGCGATGCCGGCAAGGCGCTGATCCGGCGTATCCCGCAACGGCGCCTGGGCGAGGCAAGAGAGCTCGACGGCCCGCTGCTCCTGCTCGCCTCGGACGCCGGTTCCTATATGACTGGCAGCATCATCGCGGTGGACGGCGGGCATCTCGTCAGCGGCCTTTAGTCACCACGTCTCGACCGATCCCAAGTAAGCGGAAAAGCAATCAGGAGGACACGATGGACCAGCAAATCACGGAACATCCGTTCGAGGCCGGACTGGATCGCCATCCCGCCAATTTCGTGCCGCTTTCGCCGGTCAGTTTCCTGCGGCGCGCGGTTGCTTCGTTCCGGGATAAGACGGCCGTGATCGACGGCGAGCGTCGTTTCAGTTATGGTGAACTGCACGAGCGTTGTGTCCGTCTGGCATCCGCCTTGGCGGCCCGGGGCATCAAGCGGCTGGACACGGTGGCGATCCTCGCGTCGAACATTCCGGAGATGATCGAGGCCCATTTCGCCATCCCCATGCTGGGCGCCGTACTCAACCCGCTGAACACACGCCTCGACGCCGCAACCATCGCGTTCTCGCTCAATCACGGTCGGGCAAAAGTGCTGATCGTGGATCGGGAATTCGCGGGACTGGTGGCCACCGCACGTGGCCAGCTCGACCATGACGTGATGGTGGTCGACATCGAAAATCCGGGTGTGCCCGACGCTCCCGTCATTGGCGACCTCACCTATGAAGCCCTGCTGGCCAGCGGCGATCCGCAGTTTGAATGGCGGGAGCCGGATGACGAATGGCAGTCCATTTGCCTGCTCTACACATCCGGAACGACCGGAGATCCGAAAGGCGCCGTCTACAGTCATCGTGGCGCCTATCTCCAGGCGCTCAGCAACGCGCTGATGTTTGGCCTGAGTTTCGACAGCATTTACTTGTGGACCTTGCCGATGTTCCACTGCAGCGGCTGGTCCTATCCCTGGGCCGTGGTCGCCGTCGGCGGCACCCAGGTCTGTCTGCGTAAAGTCGATACAGCCATGATTTTCCTGTTGATCGCACAGCATCGCGTTACACATCTCTGCGGTGCGCCGATCGTGCTCAACATGCTTGCCCAGGCGCCGGCCACGCAGCGCGTCGCGTTCACCCACACCGTTACTTGCGCAACCGGTGGAGCAGCGCCTCCGTCATCCGTCTTGCGCGCAATGGAAGATCTTGGTTTTCGCGTCACCCACCTCTACGGCGCGACCGAAAGCTATGGCCCGGCGCTGTCGTGCGTTGCGCAGCCGGAATGGGAAGCGATGTCGCCTGAACAGCGCTTCGGCAACATGGCGCGCCAAGGCGTTGCTTACCCTACGGTGGCCGAACTGATGGTTGCGGATCCGGAAACCATGCGTCCGGTACCGCGCGACGGCATAACCATGGGTGAGCTGATGATGCGCGGCAATACGGTGATGAAGGGTTACCTTGCCAATCCGGCCTCGACGGGGAAAACCCTTGTCGGCAACTGGTACCTGTCGGGCGATCTCGCAGTATGGCACCCAGACGGCTATGTCGAGATCAAGGATCGCTTGAAGGACATTATCATTTCGGGTGGCGAAAATATTTCCACCCTGGAAGTTGAGGAGGTATTGTCGCGGCATCCTGCTGTGATGTCGGCGGCCGTGGTGGCCCAGCCGGACCCTACCTGGGGTGAAACACCCTGTGCATTTCTGGAACTGAAGCCAGGTATGGCGGAGATCAGCGAAACCGAGATCATCCAGTTCTGCCGACAGTCGCTGGCCCGCTTCAAGGTGCCCAAGCGGATCATCTTTGGCGAATTGCCGAAGACATCGACCGGCAAGATCCAGAAGTTTGCCCTGCGCGATCGAGCAGCCGGTCAGAATGGGAAAAGTCCCGCCTGATTCGGACCTCTGGATCTTCCCGTGCCGATTGACTGGCGGCATCAGCAGCGCGGCAGACGATGCCGCCAGCCTACCCCAGCCCAGCCCGCTCCGAGGATCAACACGCCCGACAGACGGTGGTCAAAACGCCAGCTTGATTCTGTCCACCCACCCGCAGGGGCGCGCTCCAGATCAACGGTGGCGTCTAACGCCGATACGGCAAAGGCAGAAGCGTTCGAACCGGTAGCTTGATGAGGATATTAGCGTCTGTCACGATCACCATTGCACCAGGTGCATGATCCAGAATCATTTCCCGACAGGCACCGCATGGCGACACAACCGCCAACTCGCGATTTTCCTCTTCCGGCTTCGGGTGTCTCACCGCCACAGCAGTATGGATGGTTCCATCACCATCCAAGAGTGCGCGACCAAATGCGACGGCTTCCGCACAGACGGAAAGACGCCCGACTGTCGTGCCGATATGGAGTCCAGTCCAAATGCGGCCGTCCTGAGAACGGATTGCTGCGGCAACCATGTGCCAGAACGGCCGGTAATGGATCTTCAAGGCAGCGTTTGCCGCAGCAATCAGCTCATGGTCGTCCGCTGTCAGAACTACATCCGGCAGAATCGCATCACTCAGCGGCTTCGGCTTCTTCGCTGTCATCGACGGTCGTTAGCATCGTGTTCGCGATGACGCCTGAGTGCTCCCGCACCTTCGCTTCGATGGCTTCGGCAAGGGGGCGATGATCGCGGAGAAACTGCTTTGCGTTCTCCCGGCCTTGTCCAATGCGCTGACTGTCGTAGCTGAACCATGCACCAGACTTTTCCACAACAGCCGCCTTCACGCCAAGGTCCAAAAGTTCACCTACCTTGCTGATACCCTCGCCATACATAATGTCGAACTCCACCTGACGAAAAGGCGGGGCCAGCTTGTTTTTGACGACCTTAACGCGAGTTTGGTTCCCGACGACCTCTTCGCGATCCTTGATCTGGCCGATACGACGGATTTCCAGCCGGACGGACGCATAAAATTTAAGCGCATTGCCTCCGGTTGTCGTTTCCGGATTCCCGAACATCACGCCAATCTTCATGCGTATTTGATTCAAGAAGACAAGCATACAGTTGCTCCGACTCACACTGCCAGTGATCTTGCGAAGCGCTTGACTCATGAGCCTGGCGTGCAGGCCCATGTGACTATCACCCATCTCCCCTTCCAACTCGGCGCGTGGGACAAGCGCGGCCACGCTGTCGACAACCAGCACATCAATCGCGCCAGACCGGACCAGAGTATCGGCGATCTCCAACGCCTGCTCACCGGCATCAGGCTGACTAATCAACAGGTTGTCGACATCTACACCAAGTTTGCGTGCATACGTGGGATCCAACGCGTGCTCAGCATCGATAAATGCACAGGTGCCGCCGCGCCGTTGCGCCTCTGCAATCGCATGGAGCGCCAAGGTTGTTTTGCCGGAGCTTTCCGGGCCATAAATTTCGACGATGCGACCGCGCGGCAAACCACCAATACCGAGCGCGAGATCAAGGCCAAGCGAGCCTGAGGGGATCACCTCGATCTGCTCGTCTCCAGACCGCGCTCCCATCCGCATGATTGAGCCCTTGCCGAAGGCCCGTTCAATCTGCGCCATCGCGGCATCAAGCGCTTTGTTCTTTTCCATTCCGCAAATCCTTGTTTGATACCAGCGCACAGTCAGTCATCTGCTTACACGCAAAAGATGTCTATGCGCAACCAACACGTGCATAGGATCGGCATGAGACCTGCTGCCCCTGCCGACGTTTGTACCCACTATGTTCTAAAACCGTCCACTTGCCAAGAACTTTCTGTGAACCTGTCACACAACCCTCATACATATCGCCCGCGATCGGTCGGGATGAATAGCGGGCCTCAGCATGGCCGATAACATACATAGCCAGGAAACTCGGAACAGCTGCTATCGATGGCGGTGAGAAATCTGCTTCTCCCGCAAATTCCATGCGGTTGGCGTTGTCCTTTTGATACTGTCCGGACTGTCGTGCAAAAGCTGGATCGGTCGAAGCAGCGACGGCATTCTGGTGATGTTCCAGGTCACCAATCCTGCGGACAGGGCGCGCGCCATGACCAGGCGGCAAGTTAGGGGCGAAGCCACCGAGCTCAAAGCGATCCTGTCAGGCGATGATGATTTTTGCGGAGAGCGGCGAAAGCCGCGATCCGGAGCGCGCGGGAGGCGGGGAGGAAGAAGGTGTTGGGCGGAGCAGAGTGAACGCCTGGACGGACGTCTTGGCTACCGCAGCGGCTTCTATGGCCGCCCGCTGATCACCCGCGTCGCAACGATTGAGGTCCGCGTTCTGCGCAACCGCTACGGCCTGTTCTCGACCGGGCTGTCCGAGGGCTGTCAGCGCGCTGGCGGAGATGTGTGTCCAGGGTGTCTCGACCCGCAAAGTGAAGGCGGTGCCGGAGCCGTTGTCCGACCACAGCATCTCGGCCTCCTCCTTCAGTGAGATGAACCAAACCCTGGATACGGCGCTAAAGGCGTACGCGACGCGACGGCTGGAAGTTGCATTTCCCTTTCCTGGACGCCCACCGTGAACGGGCACGCGAAGGCGGGGCGGTCGCAAGCCAGGACGCGCTGATCGCAATCGACAGTGAAGGTCACCCCCAGGTCCTGACCGTGGAACTGGTCAACCGGGAAAGCGTGTCGAGCTGGCGTGACGTCCCGCCGGGCCTGAAGCAGCGCGGTCTGCACGGCGTGGGTTGGTGGTCTCGGATGATCATCCCGGCCCGAAGCTGGCGATCCGCAAGGTACTTGCTTCAAGCTGCCCGGCAACGCCTTCCATGACCATTGCAAGCGTCAGCATGCGTCGCGCCCGGACGGCATTCGCGCTCTTCGAAGCCAAGGCACGCAGCTCTGCGGCGACATGCTCAGTTCGGCTGATGCTGACCAGTGACCCAGTTCCATTCTCCCGCGCCTGCGAAGCGCAGTCGTTGGGTCGAACCGTGCCCTGCATCGTTGGGAATCCGGCGCGGGCAGTAAATCGCTGTCAGCGCGGTTGGCATAAAAATCGCGAATCCGCTTTTCAACCCGCGCAGTCAGCCCGAAAGCGGACCATTGCCGCTAATGGAGAAACCCGCGTCGCTTAACTGCAACCCTCGTAGTACCGATCCACCGCTTCCAGTGTAACATTGCCTCATCAGCGGACCCGGTACCAGCCCGCCTACACCAGCATCGCAGGCGCCCGAGCGATCGCAGCCACCAAATCGGCTCGGCTGACGATACCGACAACCTTGCCGTCACGCAGCACCGGAAGGCGTTTGATACCGTGATTGATCATCAGCTCCGCGAGTTGCGGCAAGGTCATATCCGCCGTCGCGGTATGGACGTGACGGACCATGACATCGGCAGCCGTGCGCGTATCGAGCCGCAGATAATCCAGGAAGTCCTGCGGCAGTTCCTCACCTTCGGCAATCATGCCAAGCCACCAGTCACGCCGGGTGCGGACAAACTCGCGAAACGGCTTCAGAATATCGTTCTCACTGACAATGCCGGCCAGCGTGTTGTCGCGATGACAGACCGGCACCGCACTCAGGTGCTTGCTGGCCAGCAGCGATGCGATCGCGGCCATGCTGGTTTCAGGGCTAACGACGACGGCCGGCGACGTCATGATATCGGCAGCGAGAATGGACATTGGCAGACCCTCCGGAATTCCACCGCATGATCCGGCCGCGATGGACGGATGTCTTTGATCTGGGTCAAGTCGTGCCCGGATTGCAACGGCATCGGCCACGTTCGCCGGCGGCGGACCGCTGGACCGGAAACAGTCAGCTCATCCAGTTGCCGCCATCGATATTGTAGGTTTGCGCCACGATATAGTTGGCGTCGGCGCTAGCCAGGAACGTCGCCAGTCCACCGATCTCATCCGGGCGCGCCATGCGCCCGAATGGCACCGCGGCGCCAACCGACCGCTTCTTTTCCCCGGGCGGAAGGTTCTCATAGCGGGCAAACAACAAGTCAACATGATCCCAGTGTTCGTTGTCCACCACGCCGGGTGCGATTCCGTTGACGTTGATGCCATGCTTGATCAGATCCAAGCCCGCACTCTGCGTCAGGCTGATGACCGCGGCCTTGGACGCACAGTAGACCGCGACCAGTGCCTCACCCCGGCGTCCGGCCTGGGAGGCAAAATTGATGATCTTTCCGCCCTGCCCCTGAGCGATCATCTGCCGTGCCGCCGCCTGCAGGGTGAACAGCAGGCCTTCGACATTCACCGCGAAAATACGGCGATAACTTTCATGGGTGATATCCACGATCGGTGCGAGGTCAAAAAGTCCTGCATTGTTGACCAGGATGTCCAGCCGCCCCTGTTGCGCGACCACCGCCCGGATCATGTCGTCGATCGATTGCTGACTGGTCACATCAAGCTTCAGGGCAGCAGCCTGGACGCCCATCGAAGCCGCGACGGCATGGGCCTTTTCCTCGTCCACATCGGTCACGAACACGAACGCGCCCTCGGCGACGTAGCGTTCGCAGATGGCCCGTCCAATACCGCGCGCGGCACCTGTCACGACAGCGATCTTGCCTTGCAGTTTCATTTCATGCCTCGCGGATCACCTGGGAAATTCCGGTATTCAGTGCGCGGTATTGTGCCAGCCGAGCCAGGTAGGCCGATGCCAGGCCAGGATCGGGAACGATCGTTTCCTCCCGCGCGGGTGGCGTGCACACCACCTCGGGCGCTTCCCCGGTCACAGCCATCCGGGCAAGCCGAGCCGCACCGAACGCACCGCCGTGCTCGCCCGCTGCCAGGCGGTGCAACGGGATATTCAGCGCCGCCGCAATGATGCCGATCCATGCAGCCGAACGCGAGCCGCCGCCAATAACGTCCGCCGCCTGGATGCGGGTGCCGGAGGCAGCCAAAGCGTCGAGGCAGTCGCGCAGGGAGAAGGCCACACCTTCGAGCACGGCCTGGGTCATCAGGCGGCGGTCGGTGGCATGCGAAAGACCGGCAAAGGCGCCGCGAATCGTGCCGTCATTGTGCGGCGTCCGCTCGCCGCCGAGGTAGGGCAGAAACAGCGCCGGGCTGGGGATTTTGGGCGGATCAAGCTCCGCCAGCAGTTCGGCTTCGGACCGTCCGGTGATGCCGGCCCACCATGTCAGTGCGGCGGCGGCCGACAGGGTGACCCCCATCTGGTGCCAGGCGCCGGGCAACGCGTGGCAAAAAGTGTGGACGGCCGCTTTCGGGTACGGCCGGAACGTGTCGGTACTGGCGAACAACACGCCGGAGGTGCCGAGCGAAACGAAGGCATCGCCGGGATTGATGGCGGAAAGACCGACCGCCCCCGCCGCATTGTCCCCTGCCCCGCCTGCCAGAATGGGACGCCGCGTCATGCCCCAGCGGGCCGCCAGTTCAGGGCGCAGCGTGCCCGCCTGGGCGGTGCCTTCCACGAGTGTCGGCATGGCCTCACGCGACAGACCCGTGGCTGCCAGGGCCTCGTCAGACCAGTCACGCGCGGCCACATTCAGCCAAAGCGTGCCGGATGCGTCAGACATCTCCTCGATCATCTCACCGCTCAGACGGTAGCGGACGTAAGCCTTGGGCAGCAGCACGGTGTGCAACCGGGCGAACAACGCAGGTTCATGTTTTCGAACCCATAGCAGCTTGGGCGCGGTAAAGCCGGGCATCGCCAGATTGCCGGTCACTTGTCGCGACGCGGGGAAAGCCGCTTCAAACTTCGCGCATTCCGCGCCGGAGCGGACGTCGTTCCACAGGATGGCCGGGCGCAACACCGACCCGGCGTCATCCAGCAGGACGGCGCCGTGCATTTGCCCCGACAACCCGATGCCTTCCACTGCGGACAAAGCGCCGGGGTGGTTGCGGCCGAGCGCATCGACCGCGTCGAGCATCGCTCGCCACCACGTTTCAGGGTCCTGCTCGCTATGCCCGGGCGCCGGGCGTTGCACGGAAAGCGGTTCGCTGGCACAGCCGACCACCTGTTGCGCACCATCCACCAGCAGCGCCTTGACTGCTGAGGTGCCGAAATCCAGACCGAGGAACACGCCGGCCTCCCGGTCGATCAGGCAGCAAGCGGATGGCGACCCTGCCGCGTCAGGGCCTGACCGGCTTTGTCGAACAAGTGGCACGCCGCCGTGTCGATCGCGAGCCGGATCTGCTCGTGCGCTCGGGTTGGATCGCTGCCTTCGATCTGCACGGTCATATCTTCGTCGCCAGCCCGCACGTGCAGCAGGGTCAGACCACCAAGCCGCTCGACCAGGGTCACGCTGGCTGTGATCGGTCCGGAGGCGTCGATGCGCAGTGCCTCGGGCCTAATCCCCAGGGTGACCGCATCGCCCGGGCGGGCGGTCCCGGCCTCGATCGGGACGGCGATACTCTGACCCGAAGACAGCGCAACAATAGTGCCTTGGCTGGATGTCTCGACCACCCGGGCGGGCAGCATGTTCATGCGCGGCGAACCGATGAAGCCGGCAACGAACAGGTTGGCGGGATGATGGTACAGTTCGAGCGGCGACCCCACCTGCTCGACACGTCCCGCCTGCAGCACGACGATCTTGTCGGCCATGGTCATCGCTTCGATCTGATCGTGGGTGACGTAGATCATGGTCGCATTGAGGTCTTCGTGCAGCCGCGAAAGCTCGATTCGCATCTGGCCGCGCAGCGCCGCATCAAGGTTGGATAATGGCTCGTCGAACAGGAAAACCTTGGGCTGGCGCACGATGGCGCGGCCGATCGCCACGCGCTGGCGCTGGCCGCCGGACAAATCCTTGGGGCGCCGCTCCAGATACGGTTCCAGTTGCAGGATGCGGGCAGCCTCGTCGACCTTGCGGTCGCGTTCGGCTCTGGGGACGCGGGCAAGGCGCAGGGCAAAGCCCATGTTCTGCCGCACGGTCATATGCGGGTAGAGCGCGTAGGACTGGAACACCATGGCCAGACCGCGGTCCGCCGGTCCGACCTGGTTGACCCGCTTGCCGTCGATCTGCAGTTCGCCGCGAGGTGATTTCTTCAAGCCCGGCAATCATGCGCAGCAGGGTGGACTTGCCGCAGCCGGAGGGGCCGACGAAGACCACGAATTCGCGGTCGGCGATGGCAAGATTGATGCCCTTGATGACCTCGAACGAGCCATAGCTCTTGCGTAGATCCCGCAATGTCAGCGTTGCCATGCGCTTGGTCCTTTATTTCACCGCGCCGAAGGTCAGGCCTTGAACAAGTTGGCGCTGGCTGAACCAGCCGAACACCAGGATCGGGGCGACCGCCATCGTCGATGCGGCGGACAGCTTGGCGAAGAACAGGCCTTCGGGGCTGGAGAACGAGGCGATGAACGCGGTCAGCGGCGCCGCGCCGGATGAGGTCAGGTTCAGGCTCCAGAAGGCTTCGTTCCAGCACAGGATCAGCGACAACAGGCCGGTGGAGGCGACCCCGGGCAACGTCAGCGGCAGGAGCAGGAACCAGACCTCGCTGCCGGTCTGCGCACCGTCCATCCGGCCGGCCTCGAGAATTTCGTTCGGCACTTCCTTGTAGAAGGTGAACAGCATCCAGACGACGATCGGCAAATTCATCAACGCGTAGATCATCACCAGGCCGCTCCGGCTGTCGAGCAATCCGGCCGAACGGAACAGCAGATAGATCGGCACCAGCACCCCGACCGGCGGCAGCATTTTCGTCGACAGCATCCACAGCAGGGTGCCTCGGGTCCGGTGCGTCGGGTGGAAGGCCATGGCGTAGGCGGCGGGGATCGCGAACAGCAACGCCAGCACCGTGCCGCCAACGGAGATGATAATGCTATTCAACGCGAAGCTGACGTAGTCGGCGCGGGCGAAGACATCGCGGTAGGAATCCGGCGTCGGCGAAAACATCATGTGGGGAGAGATCGCATCCGCCTCCGACTTGAAGCTTGTCAGCACCATCCAGGCGATCGGGAAAAACAGCAGCAGGGCAGCGCCCCAGCCGAAAATAGTCGCAAGCAAACGTTGCAGCGGCGTTGCACGCATCGTCAGACCTCCAGCCGGCGGGCGATGCTGCGCACCAGGAAGAACGCGACGATGTTGGCCAGGATAATGGCAACCACGCCGCCGGCGGATGCGCCGCCGATGTCGTACTGAAGTAATGCCCGAGCATAGATGAGGAAGGCGAGATTGGTGGTGGCGTTGCCGGGACCGCCCGAAGTGGTGACGAAGATTTCCGCGAACACCGTCAGCAGGAAGATCGTTTCGATCATGATCACTACGCTGATGGCGCGGGACAGATGTGGCAGGGTGATGAAGAAGAACTGGGCAATCACCCCGGCGCCATCCATTCGCGCGGCCTCGCGTTGCTCATGATCCAGTGACTGGACAGCCGTCAGCAGGATCAGCAGCGCGAACGGAAGCCATTCCCAGGAGACGATGGCAATGACGGACGCCAGCGGGAATTCGGCGAACCAGTCGACCGGCTGGAAACCCATGGTGCGGGCGAATGCGCCAAACACGCCGTAGATCGGGTGCATCAGCAAATTCTTCCAGATCAGCGCGCTGACCGTGGGCATGACGAAGAACGGCGAGATGGCCAGGACGCGGGCGATGTTACGGCCAGGAAACGGCTGGTTGAACACCACGGCCAGCAGGGTGCCCAGACCCACGGTGATGATCAGCACCGCTGCCAGCAGGATCAGCGTGTTTTCCAGGGATACCCAGAAGTCCGGATCGGTCACGAGGTACCGGTAATTGTCCAGACCGGCGAAACCGGCGGTGCTCGGATCAATAAGATTATAGTATTGAAAAGAGAACCACAGCGTCATTACCAAAGGAACAATCATCCACGCCAGCAGGACGATGACCGAAGGCATGACCAGAAGCGTGCCGACCTTTCGGGCCGGCAACACTTCGGGTTCTGGGGTGAGTGTCGCGGACACAGCTACTTCTTCGGGTAGCCGGCTTGATGCATGGTTCGCTCGGTCGCGGCCTGGGCGGTCTTCAGCGCCTGATCGACCGAGGTCTGGCCGGTCAGCGTCCCCGCGATGGTCTGGCCGACCTGGGTGCCGATGCCCTGGAACTCCGGGATCGCCACGAACTGCGCGCCTGTATAAGGCCGTGGCTGCTCCGTCTGGCCGTTGGGATTGGCAACCTCGATCGCCTTCCGCACGAACGACGCGAACGGCGCCACCTTCTGGTAGTCGGGGTTGTCATAGGTGGATTTGCGGGTGCCGGGCGGCACCGACACCCAGCCGTTTTCCTTGGCGACGAGCTGGATGTAGTCCTTCGACGTCGCCCAGGTGATGAAGGTTCGGCGGCGTCCTGTTGCTTCGATGTGGCAGGGATGGCGAGGTTCCAGCTCCAGAGCCAGGTCGGCGCGCCGGTGAAGCTGCCGGTCGGCATCGGCGCGAAGCCGACCTTGTCGGCGACGGTGGACTGCTTCTTGTCGTACAGCATGCCGCCCGCGACCGTGGCGTCGATCCACATGCCGCAATGGCCGCTGGCGAACAGGGCCAGGTTCTCGTTGAAGCCGTTGGAGGTCGCGCCGGGCGGCCCGTCGGCCTTCAGGATGTCGTCGTAGAAGCCGATCGCCTTGTGCCACGCCGGCGAGTCGACGGTGGGCTTCCATTGCATGTCGAACCATTGGCCGCCCTCGGCATTCACCAGCGAGGTGACGTAGGCCATGTTCTCGCCCCAGCCCGGTTTGCCGCGCAGGCACATGCCGTAGATCTGGTTCGGCTTGTCGGTGATCTTGTCGGCGAAACCGCGAATTTGCTCGTAGGTCGGCGCATCCGGCATTTTGATGCCGGCCTTCTGGAACAGGTCGGTGCGGTAATAGGTCATCGCGCTCTCGCCGTAGAACGGCAAGGCGTAGATCTTGTCGTCGTAGGTCAGGCCGGCCCGCACCGGCTTCAGCAGGTCATCGACGTCGTAGGAGGCGGGCAGGTTGTCCATCGGCGTCCAGCCAGCCCTGCTTGGCCCAGATCGGCACTTCGTAGTTGCCGATCGTCAGCACGTCGAACTGACCGGCTTTCGTGGCGATGTCGGTGGTCACGCGCTGGCGCAGCACGTTTTCTTCCAGCACGACCCAACGAAGATGGATGTCCGGATGCTGCTTCTCGAACTGCGCTGACAGCTTCTGCATCACCACCATGTCGCCGTTGTTCACGGTCGCGATGGTGATCGTCGCATCGGCGCGGGCAACAGTCGTTCCGGCAAACAGCAGTAATGTGGCGGATATGGCAGCCTTGGGGCTGCCCCAAAGATGATGAGCGATGGCACGTCTCCCAGGCGTTTTTCCGCTTTGCTCAGCGGTTCCTTAAAACGGTCTCACTGTCCCGCGACGTCGTCAACGCTCAAATGAACTGTCAGGTTGCCGCCGCGGATCAAAAGCCAAGCGTCCGTGATGCTTCGGCCAACGTGGCTCGGCTACCTTTGACATAGAGCAATTCCAGCCAACGACCGACCGGTTCAATCAGGCCCAGATCCGCGCCGGTATCACCGAACAGCGGCACAATACCCAGCAATGGCCTGGGATCAGAACCGCCCTGGATTGCCCTCTCGCGTAGCTGATCGGCAAGAGGATGACGTATCTCGATTGGCTGACCCCGCTCATCCTCGCCGCGGACGCGACGCAACCAGGCGGCAAGGCCAAGCGCGAGAAGCTCCACGGATTCGCCAGCACGCAGCCGGTCACGGATCGGGTCAACGAGTATATTCAGCGGCGCGTCCGTATTGACCCGCTCGACCGTGTCCTTGATGGCGGGATTGGCAAAGCGTTCAACCAGTGTCGCCTTGTAGCGCGGCAGGTCGATCCCTGGGACGGGGGGCAGTGTCGGTCCGGTTTCACGATCCATCAGTACGGTCATGTAACGGGCTATCAACGGATCGGCCATCGCCTCGTCGACGGTGACATACCCCGCGAGCCGGCCCAACCCGGCAACGGCGAGGTGGCTCGCGTTCAGAAGCCGCAGCTTCATGAACTCGTAGGGGGCGACGTCGTCGACGAATTGCGCGCCAACGTCCTCCCATGGCGGGCGACCGGTGGGGAAGCGGTCTTCGATCACCCATTGCGTGAATGTCTCGGCAAACACCGGCCAGCGATCGATGATGCCATAGCGTTCAGCCAGTTCGGCCACATCCTGGTCGGCTGTTACCGGCGTGATGCGGTCTACCATCGTGCTGGGAAAGCTGGCGTGTTCGGCGATCCAGGCAGCCAGTGCGGGATCGCGCAGCGTGGCCAGCGCTAGCACCGCCTCGCGCAGCACCGTTCCGTTATGCTGGATGTTGTCGCAACTCAGCGCGGTAAACGGCGGCACACCGGATTTTCGGCGGCGGCGATAGGCCTCCACAATGATCCCGATTGCGCTGGACGGCTCCTCGGCATGGGCGAGATCGGCGCGAATGAGCTTGTGGTTCGGATCAAGCTGCTTGGTCGAACGATTGAGGCAGTAGCCGTGTTCGGTGACGGTCAGACTGACGATGCGGATTTCCGGCCGGTCAATGGCATCCAGCAGGGCGGCGCTGGATTCGCCCGCGAACACCACACCGGACAGCGACCCGATGACCGTCACCGTCTGTTCCGTGGCACTGCGTTCCACCAGCGTGTAGAGATTGTCCTGGGGAGCAAGGCATTCCTGCATCCGGCGGTCAGCAGGCATCAAGCCAGCCCCGACGATGCCCCAATTGAGCATGTCAGCGCGCATATCCATCAGATTGTGGGTGTATCGCGCCATGTGAGCGCGATGGAACCCGCCCAAGCCAAGGTGAACAATTCCTGGAGAGACGCCCGCGGGATCGAAGCCGGGACGCTGCACGGGGGGTTGCAGCCCAACGAGATTCGCTCGGTTTAATGAGACGGGTTGCACGATTTCTGTCCTTGAAGCGATTCAGGAAGCAGGATCTAATGCCAGTTCAGGCACTAGATTGCCAGTGTATGTCAGCGAACCGCTTTTAGCCGTCCTGTATAGACCGAATGCCACGACATGGTGCGGCGCAGCAAAATACAATAGGGTCAGTCCCCTCATTATTGCATAAATCCAATACCAAATTCATCGTTATCAAATCCGATGAAATAGTCTAACTGGGCGCGCAAGAAAGCTGGACATCTGCCCGTCTTGCTGTGGCCCATCGCGGCCAATCCAGGAGATGTATTTTGCACAATTTGTTACTTACCGCGCTGAGCGCGGCGATGTTGCTTGGCGCGACAGCCGCCTTCGCACAGGGAATTCCTCAGCCCCCGCCGGTCTATGGCTCCGTATGGACCGCCGACCAACTCCGCGCTGCAAGACTGCAGTCCTCGGTTCCGGATAGCAACCCGACGACCAACGCCCATACAGTGAAACCCCGCGTGTCCCAGCGCGCCACCTCGTCTTCCGCCACGGGCAGCTAAAACAACGCCAAGCAGACTCAAACCATCTGGTTGGCAGTTCTGCTCGTGGAAACAAGGAGCTAGAGTGTTCGGGCTATACAACCAGCCTGAAACCCTCTGGCTCCTTGCGCCATAGGCCCAACCTTTGGCATCAAGGCCTGATGGTTGGGGAACTCGCTGACGGCGCGAGCACTGACGAACGAGCTTTTTGCGCAGCGACAGAGATCGCAATCTCCCGCCGCCTCTGCAGTTGCTGGTCGGCAAACACGCCCAAAAGAATAACGGTCCCCATCACAGCGAAGTTCAGCGAACTTGGGATTCCAAGGATATTGACCAGGTTCTGCAAGACCTGAAGCAACGCAGTACCAAGGACGATACCCAGGATCGATCCTTCACCGCCGCGCAGACTGCAACCGCCTAACACGGCGGCGGCGATGGCATACAGCTCATAGAAATTGCCGAAGGTCGATGGGGAAACGGAGTTCGTGTAGAACACCAGAAAGATCGTTGAAATACCCGCAAGTAGGCCACTCAATACATAGGCCCCGGCGATCACCAGTTTCGGACTGATGCCAGAATACCGAGCCGCTTCCTCGTTCTTGCCAACAGCAAAGAGGTAGCGCCCGAAAACTGACCTGTGCAGCACCACGCCCAGAATGATCGCCACGACGATCAGGAAGATGAAGCTGTGGGGGAGTCCGAAACTACGGCCCGACGCCAGCCAGCTCAGTGTATTGGCATCGTTGCCATAGCCGAAGCCCATCGTCGAATCGTCGGTGTAGTAACGTGCTGCGCCACGGTAGATCAAAAGGCCGCACAACGTGACGATGAACGGCTGCATGCGCGCCCGCGTAATCAGCAGGCCCTGGATGCCCCCAAGCAGAAGACCACCGGCCAGCACCGCGAGCAAGGCAAGCGGCCAGGAGACGTTTCTGTTCGCCACCAGGTCGATGAAAATCACACCCAGGAACGAAAACATCGACCCGACGGACAGGTCGATTCCTCCAGTGATGATCGTCAAGCCCTCACCGATTGAAAAGATTCCGAACAGACCGATTAGATTGGCCATATCCAGCAGGTTTACGCCTGACAGAAAGCGCGGATTGAGTACACCCGTGATCGCGCTGATGACCACGAGCAGCACAAGCAGTCCGAGTTCTTTTTTGGGCAGCATCAATGTGCCTCCGCCGGGGCCAGCCCCTGACCGATCGCCAAATGGAGCACGTTGTATTCGCTGAATTGCGGACGTTCAAGAATCCCGCTGACGACGCCCTCGTGCATCACGGCAATGCGGTCGGACACCCCGATCACCTCCTCCATGTCCGATGAAATCATCAGGATCGCGACCCCACGATCGGCAAGTTCACGCATGAGCGTATAGATCTCGTTCTTGGCCCCTACATCCACTCCACGCGTGGGCTCATCAAAGATGACCAGTTTTGGCTGCATTGACAGCCATTTAGCCAACACCACCTTTTGCTGGTTGCCACCCGAGAGCGTAACAACCTGGGTATCGTCACCGGGCGCCCTGATCGACAGGCGTATCCGCTGGGTGCGAGAGACCGCCACTTCTTCGTTCCGTTTGACCAGCAGCATCCGGGTGTAATCCAGCAGGCTGGCGAGCGTGATGTTTTCGACGACCGGCATCTCCAGGATCAGGCCGGAGCGCTTGCGGTCCTCTGGCACCAGGTAAATGCCATGACGGATCGCCTGCTGTGGCGACGTGATTTTTACCGCCGCCCCGTTTAGCCTGATCTCCCCGCCCAATATCCGGTCAATCCCAAAAATCGCGCGGGCCAGGGACGTGCGGCCGGAACCGACCAACCCTGCCAGCCCGAGAATTTCCCCCCGACGCACCGACAATGTCACCCGCCGGTCAGGGAAGGCCTCCGCTATGACTTCACGAAGCTCGCACCCGCCGTCGCGTGGCGCAGCATTGGGCGGGATGTAGAGCGCCTTCAGGTCCCGTCCGATCATCAGCCGGATCATCGCGGCATGGGTGATCTCGTTGCGCGACAATTCGCCAACGACCCGCCCGTCGCGCAGGCAGATGACGCGGTTCGCGCAGGCCTTCACCTCTCCCAGCCGGTGCGAGATGTAGATAACCGAAACACCTTGAGCCTGCAGCTCGACAATCACCTGCAGCAGCCGTTCGGTTTCCCGCAACGTCAGGCTGGAGGTCGGCTCGTCCATGATGATAACGCGCGCGTCGATCGACAGCGCCTTGGCGATTTCCACCAACTGGCGCTGCGCAATCGACAAGCCTTCCACCAGCGTGTCAGGGCCGAAATCAGCGCCCAGGCGCGCGAGCAAAGGCGCCACGCGCGCACGTAGGCGCTTGCGGTTCACCAGGCCGAACGTAAGCGGTTCGCGCCCCATGAAGACATTGGCCGCGACGTCCAGATTATCGAACAGACTGAGTTCCTGGTGGACGAATGCGATACCGGCCCGCATCGACTGGTTCACGCTCAGCATCGCGTGGTCCTGGCCATCGATGCGGATCGTCCCGGCGGTGGGTGCCACGACACCGCCGAGGATCTTCATGAGCGTCGATTTGCCGGCGCCGTTCTCACCAATCAACCCCAGTATCTCGCCCCGGCCAATGCCCAGACTGATGTTGTCCAGCGCCGTGACACCGGGATACACCTTGGTGATCCCGGCAAGCTCAAGCAGCATGTCGTTTCGAGGCAAACTATTTCGCCAGCAACTGCTTCATGGAAGCCTGGAAGTCGGCGACGTTGGCTTTCTCGATCACACGGGTCGGAATGATAATTAATTTGTTCGCCGGAATGAATGTCCGGTCGCCGTTGATGTATTTGATCATGTCGGTCATCGACTGATACCCGAATTCGAACGGCTGCTGGACGATGGTCGATTGGATGGTGCCGTCGGCAATACCGCGAAGGGTCTGCGGATCCTCGTCGAACCCGACGATCTTAACCGCGCCGGCCTTTCCCGCTTCCTTCACGGCCGAGTAAATCTGCGGGGTGTTGTATGAATAAAGGCCGACCAGGCAGTCGATACCGCCTTTTGCCAGGGCGTCCTGCGCGTTGGATTTGGCTTTCGCAAAATCAACGCCATCGGTGCGGATATCGGCGATCTCGATCTTGCTGCCGGCCAGGACGTCCTTGATGCCTTGCACCCGTTCACGGGCGTTGTCTGCGTCCATGGTGCCGACAAACATCATGACCTTGCCGCCGCCGGGCAGCGCCTTCTTGATCTCCTCACCGGCCTGACGACCAGCGGCGACGTTGTCAGTGCCGATGTAGACCGCACGGTTCGACTGCGGTGCGTCGCTGTCCGTGGTAAACAGCACGGCCTTCGCCGCCACCTTGTTGAATTCGGTGGTGGAATTCTTGGGATCGATCGCCGAGATCGACACACCGGCGACACCGCGTGCGAGCAGATCATCCAGTTCCCGGCGTTGTTCGGCGGCCGTGGCCTGGCCCGTGATCACCACTTCCATACTGTAGTCGGGATGCTCCTTCTGGGCCTTCTCGACGCCGCGTTTGGCGATGGTCCAGAAGTCAGCAGCGGCGTTGGTGACTAGTGCAAGCTGCTTCTTGCCCTGGGCCACCGCGGGCGTGATGCCCAGCACGATGGCGATGGCACATGCCGATGCGGAAGCGAGGATCCGTTTCATATTTTATTCCCTAAACGTTTCTGATATCTGAAAGGCTGACGTCCGGCATTGATTTTGGCCGTTCGGTTTACATCCCTACCCTTCCCGTACCGTCCGCATGCGCTGCGCGTAAACGTTGATGACCAGCGCCACGAGTAGAATAAGCCCGCGGATCAGTATCTTCAGGAAACTGTCGATGTTGATGTGGTCAAGGCCGTTGTTCAGCACACCCAGCACGAAAAGGCCGATGATGGTGTTGCCTATGCCGCCCTGGCCGCCGAACAGACTGGTGCCGCCCACGACTACGGCAGAGATACTGTCGAGCAGGTAGGTATCGAACTCATTCTGCTGGGCGCTGCCGAAATAGGCGACGCCCAGCATGCCGGCAACGCCGGAGCACACCGCGGAAATGATCATCACCGCGGACAGGATTGCGCGGACATTGACGCCCGAGTAGGCGGCCGCCTCCCGGTTGCCCCCGGTCATGTAGACGTAACGGCCGAATCTTGTGTACGTCAGGACGACATGGCCAACCAGCAGGAACAGGGCGGTGACGATCACGATCCATGGAACCGGACCTACCGAACGCGATCCCAGGGTCAGGATCAGCGGCGGCACCGAATAGGCAATCTGGCCGCGCACCAAAAGCGCGCAAATGCCTGCTGCGATCTGCAACATCGCCAGGGTCATGATGAAACTTGGGATGCCGACCCGGGTAAGTCCGAAGGCGTTCACCACCCCCAACGCAAAGCAGGCCGCGAGCGCGATCAGAATTGCCGCCCATCCCGGCAGCGGGATATTGGCAATCGTTACGCTGGCATCCTGCATGGTGAAATATGCGACGACAATGCCGGTCGCGTTGGCGATGCTGGCAACCGAGAGGTCGATTTCCGCACACAGGATCACGAAGGTCAGGCCGACCGCGATGATGCCGGTGACCGAGATCTGCGTCAGGATGTTCTGCAGATTCCCGAGTGTGGCGAAGGAATCGCTGGCTGTTGAAAAGAACGCAACCAGCAGCAGCAGGGTGGCGAACGGGGCAACATTGCGTAACTGTCCACGAAGCCAGTTCGGCACAGCGTTCGTCATGCGACTTCCAGCAAGCGGTCTTTGCTGACCGGTTCGTTGACGAATTCCCGCACTATGCTGCCCTTTTTCATGACCAGGATGCGATCCGCCAGGGACAGCACGGTCTCCGGCTCGTTCGATACAACGACAATGGCGATGCCCTGCTCTCGCAGACCGCGCACGATCTTCAGCACGTCGTCCTTGGCGCCGACGTCCATCCCCCTGGTCGGTTCGCTCAGGATCAGGACGCGCGGCAGGTGCGTGAGCCACTTCGCCAGCGCGACTTTCTGCTGGTTGCCACCCGACAAGGTTTCGAGTGCACGCATGACGTCGGGCGGACGAATCCGCAGGCGCTCGACGTGCACACCAGCAATTCGGCGCTCAGTCTTTGGCCGTAGCCACAGCCGGTTGATACGGCCCAGGATTGCGATCGTGGCATTTTTGAACACAGGTTCGGTACCGAACAGCATCATCTTCCGGCTCTCCGGCAGAAAGGCGATGCCGGCCTGTCGCGCGGCTGTCGTCGAAGACAGCCGCAGCGGCTTTCCATCCAGCAGGATGCTGCCATGTTCCGTCCGCAGCGCCCCGAACAACGTGTGCGCCAGTTCCAGTTGTCCCGAACCCAGGAAGCCGTAAATACCCAGGACTTCTCCCGCGTTCACGTGAAGGGACAGGTCCCGGTAGGCGCCCTGGCGGGTCAGTCCGACGACATTCAGCACTGATTTCGCCTCCGGCGGGCTGTGCAGCGGGATGTCGGCGAGATAGCTGTTTTCGAGTTCCTGATGCCCGGCGCCGATCATCTGGTCGATAACCCAGCGCTTGTTGATTTGCCCGCACGCCGCGCTCGCTACCGTCCGGCCGTTGCGGAAAACCGTTACGCGATCGCAGATCGCCAGCACGTCGTCGAGGAAATGTGAAATGAAGATGATGCTGCGACCTGCATCGCGCAGGCGTCGCAGCAGCTTGAACAGCCGCTCCACTTCCGGCGGCGACAGCGCCGACGTCGGCTCATCCAGGATGATGATGCGCGCACCGGAGAACAGGACGCGCGCAACCTCGACGAGCTGCTGCAGACCAAGCGGCAGGCCGCCCATTCGGGTGCGCGGGTCAACATTGATGCCAAGGTTGGACAAATGCTCGGCCGCGGCCCGGCGCATCCCGCGCCAGTCGATCAGCCCGAGGCGGTGCAGCGGCTGCGCCCCGAGATGGACGTTCTCAGCCACACTTAGCTCGGGCACCACTGAAAGTTCCTGATGCACCATGCCGATACCCGCGGCCCTTGCATCTCGGGGTGAGGCAAAGCGAACCCTGAGTCCGTCGAGGCGCATCTCCCCATGATAGTCAGCATGCACGCCGGCGATGATCTTCATCAGCGTCGATTTACCCGCGCCATTCTCGCCGACCAGCCCGTGAATCTCACCTGCAGCGAGGGAAAAATCGACGGCGCGCAAAGCCGCCACGCCGCCGAACGTCTTGGTTATTGCGGAAAGCTGCAGCAGTGCCGGCATTGTCAGATCAGGAAATGCGTCTCCATCCACATCATCCCGGGGGCGTTGGCTTTGGTGACCACCGGACCATCGACGATGATGTTTTTGGGGATGCCGCCCTGCCCGGTCTTTTCGCCCGCTACCAACGCCGCAACCCCCGCGATGATCGCGCCGCCATGGATGCGGCAGGATGGGTTGCGGACCGTGGCCAGCATGCGTCCATCGCTGACCGCCGCCAGCGCGGGCGGCATCGCGTCGCAGCCGCCGATCTTGATTTCGGTCCGGTTGTGCGCCTTCATCACGTTGTAGGCGGCGAGCGCCATATCGTCGTTGTGGAAGTAGGCGGCACTGATCTTCGGATACTTCGTCAGCAGCGTTTCCCAGATACGCGCGACCTTGGTGACATCCCAGTCGCCCGGCTGAGTGTCCAGCACTTCGATCTTCGGATATTTTTTCATGATCGACTGAAAGCCGCGCGCCCTGCCCTGCGCCCCGGTGTGCCCGAGTGCACCCTGGGTCATGATCATCGTGCCTTCACCGCCGATCGCATCAACCAGCGCCTGAGTGACCGATGCCCCCATGAATTCATTGTCCGGAGCCAGGAAGCTGTGCACATCGATCGTATCGAGCGGCGCGATCAGCGTGTCCATATCGATGACCGGCGTGCCAGCTTCGATAAGCTTGTTCACCGGGGCGGTCAGCGTGCCGATGCCGAAAGCCTGAATGGCGACAAAGTCCCATTTCTGCGAGGCGAGGTTGTCGATCGCGGCGCGCTGTTTCTGCGCCGCCAGTTCACCGTCAAACCAGGTGACGTCGACATTGAACAGCTTGCCCCAGTACCTCCGCCGCCTGCTTGCCCTGTGCGCACCACGTGGCCTGCAGGCCGGCATTGGAAAAGGCGGCCTTCAACGGCTTGTCGGACCGACCCGCGACCTTGCCCATCTCTTGTGCCAGGGCTGGGTCTATGCCGAACGCCGCCAATACCGCCCCTGCGCCTTGCAGGAGTTTCCTGCGGTTGGCCATCGTCATTCCCTCCGGTTTTTGTTGGGGCGGACGCTAATACGGTGGCGTGTCGCCGGGCAACGGGCGTCGGGGACACTTTTGCGCACACAGGCGCGAGCGACCTCGGTCGGTGGCATTTTACCGCGGTGCTGATAGCTTTGCCGAATTCGGCTGGACGAATTGGCCGAAATCGGCTGGAGGAAACGAAGACGATGCAGATCACTGCCGTACGGTTGCGCCGCGTGACCGGGGTCGTGCCCACAAGCGCCGATTTCTGGGAGGAGCGATTGGTGCGGCCGATTGATATCTATGACGAGTATCGGCATCGGCAGGATTATGAGGGCGGCGTTCAGACCGCCGACGGATTTCGCCTCTCCACGGTGTTTGTTGAGATCGAAACGGATGCCGGCGTCCACGGGCGTGCCGGGCCGGTTCCAGAGGCAGTGGCGTATATCGTTGCCCACAGTCTGCGGCGCCTGCTGATCGGACAGGATCCGATTGCCGGCGAGAAGGTGTGGGACCAGATGCACCGCATGATGGTGCACGGCCGGCAGGGCGACGCGATGCTGGCGATCAGTGCGATCGACTGCGCACTATGGGACTTGCGAGGGAAATGGCTCGGGCAACCGGTATACCGCCTGTTGGGGGGACCTACCCGAGCGGCTATGCCGGCCTATGCGTCGATGTTGGGCTTCGCGGTGCTCGACGCAGGGCAGGTGCGCGACCGGGCACAGCAGTACAAGGCATTGGGCTATACGGCACAGAAATGGTTCTTCCGGCATGGCCCCATGAGCGGCACCGAAGGATTGCACAAAAACGTCGAACTCGTGCAAACCCTGCGCCAGGCCGTGGGTGACGATTATGACCTGATGTTCGATTGCTGGCAGTCGATGGACGTCGGCTATGTGGTCGATCTGGCGGAGCGGATATCGGAATACCGGCCGCGCTGGCTCGAGGAATGCGTCATGCCTGACCGGATCGACAGTTATCGCCGTATCAAGGAGCGGACGAACATCCCGCTCGCCGGCGCAGAACACGAATACACCCGCTGGGGCTTCAAGCGGTTCATCGACGCCGAGGCACTTGATGTGCTGCAGCCCGATATCTACTGGTGCGGCGGCCTGTCGGAGACGTTGAAGATAGCCGCCTACGCGACAGCGCACGACCTTGTTGTCATACCGCACGGTCATTCCAGTGCCGCCACCATCCACTTCTCGGTTACGCAGTCGCCGATCCACACCCCGTACCAGGAGTTTTTGGTAAAGTGGAACACGATCCACCAGCATTTCCTGCGCGATCCCATCGAGCCAGTGAACGGGCTGATCCACGCGCCTGAGCAACCGGGATTGGGCATGGAACTCGACGCTGCCAAGATCGAGACGGACAACGAGATATTCGCGTAGCAGTCCTGTCAGGACGCGTCGCCGCCCGTGCGGACGCCGGCGCATTCTACTCTACTGTCAGAGGCGGTATTTCACGCGCGGCCGAGAAAAAGAATAGGATAGACACGCCTGTGCTCTCGGTGGTCTGCTAGCACCCGTTCGCCGACGGGCGACCAGGGTTATTCGCCGACGGGCGAGCAGGGTTATCAGCATACCGGGCACAACCGCCCGGATAAACAGCGCCGGGACAACCGGTGCCGTAGGGAAGGCGCACGCCATGAATCTGAAAAAATGAAATCGACGACGAGGTATCTGACGGGATCGCGCTGTGACGTCGCTGACCGGCACATCCATGTCGGTGATGAAACGACGCGACCGGAACTAGCCTGGACCAGGAGGACTTGGAAAATCGCTTAGCAATACGTTAAGGGAGACAAGTTGCTATGGATACGATTGAACGCC
>CAWBPF010000014.1:0-84178 GCA_963790515.1 uncultured Alphaproteobacteria bacterium
AACAGGAATTGGTGGAACGCGGTCTTACGCGGGACGACCTTTTTACCGTGGTCAGCGAGCAGTTCCTCACCGATACGGCTCTGTATGCCGATATCGTCCTGCCGGCGACAACACAGCTCGAACAATTCGACATCATGTTCTCCTGGGGCCACCTCTACCTGACCCTGAACGAGCCAGCCATCGCCCCGCTCGGGGAGGCAGTGCCCAACACCGAACTGTTCCGCCGACTTGCCCAGACCATGGGGTTTGATGACCCGCACTGGCAACGCAGCGACGAGGAGATGGCGGCCACCGCGGTAGACTGGAGCAGTCCAGTTCTCAACGGGATCGACCTGGCGTCGCTGCGAAAGACCGGCTACGCGCGGCTCAAGGTTGGGACACCAGAGAGCTTCGTGCCGCATCGCGAAGGCAATTTCCCAACCCCGTCCGGTAAATGCGAGTTTAAATCGTCGATCGCAGCGGGCGGCAACATGGTGCTGCCGCTGTTCCGCCAGGGCTATATGGGTGAGCAATCGGGGGAACCGATCGATCCGCTGCCGAACTATATCCCGCCCAACGAAACACCTGCAACCAATCCGGCACTGGCGGAACGCTTTCCGCTGAACATTCTGTCGCCAAAGAGCCACGCGTTCCTGAACTCGTCCTACGGCAACATGGAAACTCAACTGCATCACGCCGGCCAACAGAAAATCATCCTGAACCCGCAAGACGCGGCCGTGCGCGGAATTGCCGCAGGCACGCTTGTCCGGATCTTCAACGACCGTGGCGCCTTTGAAGCCGTAGCCGAAGTCTCCGACGACGTCACAGCGGGCGTAGTGGTGGCGCCGATGGGATACTGGCCGCGCAACAACCGCCAGCGACGCACAGTAAACGCGATCAATCCGCCAGTCTTTGCGGACTATGGTCATGCGCCGACGTTCTCCGACACACTCGTCGAGGTGGCGAAATCGGTACCTGCCGCGGCGGAGTGACTGCGGTCTGCCGATGACCGAACTTCAGCCAGATTAACGCTTCGACGTTGACCAGCAAGGAGTTTGGCGATGCGGCTTGACCACGTCGCTGGCTCGCTGTTCGCGCTCATCGCTGATGGCGACGACGACCAGGACAGCGCCTACGCCAGTATCGCCGAGCCGCCGATCGGGGGCCGGAAACCGGTGATCGGCGGCGGGCTGCGCTCGGGTATCGACAAACGTCGGGCGACGGAGGTCGACGTGGCTGCGCATGTCCTCAACCCGCAGGCTGGGACTGGGCCGCCCGGGCTATGTCCACACTGGGGCTGTTACTTATCCCGCTCTGACCCCTGCACCACGCCCGCACGTAAGCGAAACACCTATGCCAGCGCAGGATGTCTGGTGTGGAAGTCGGTGACGGATTGAAACGCGTGACCGGCCTTGAGCAGCAGCGCCTCGGACAGATGCTTGCCGACCAGTTGGAAGCCGATGGGCGCGCCGCGCTTGTCGAAGCCACCATTCATCGTGATCGACGGCATGCCGGTGAAGTCGAACTCGGCCGTGTAGATCAGCAGCTCGGCAATTGGGCCCTTTACCATTTCAAGCCATCCGGTGGCGGTCGGGGTGACGGATTTCATCACCGGGATCAGCAATACGTCGATGTCCTGGAAGGTGGCGGCAACCTGGCCGGCGAACTTGCCGCGGGTGATCTGCGCCTTGCCCAGATCCATGGCGCTGACGGACTTGGCGGTGTCGATAAAACCCGCCAGGCCCGGTCCGTATTCGGCCGCTCTGATGGGATAGGTGGCCTCGTGCGCGATCGCGGTTTCGACGGCGCAGAGATGCGCCCACGCCGTTGAGGCCTCGGCGAGCGACGGAAAGGTAACCGGGATCATGCGTGCGCCAAGCTCGGTCAGCGCCGCCTTGGCGTTGGTGAGCGCGCCAAGAACCTCCGGATCAACACCGTCGAAAGCATAGGCTTCGGCGATACCGACGCGCAGGCCGCGAATACTGCCGCCGAGTTCCCCAAGGTAGTCCGGCACAGGGGCGAGCAGGCACGTGCTATCGAGCGGGTCGGCGCCGGCGAGCGCGGTCATCATCGCGGCGCAGTCGGCAGCGGTGCGGGTCATCGGGCCGATATGATCGAGCGATTCGGACAAATGGCAGATGCCGTAGCGGCTGACCCGGCCCCAGGTCGGTTTTAGCCCGGTCAGGCCACAGCCGGACGAAGGAAAGCGGATCGATCCGCCGGTATCGGAGCCCAGCGATCCATAGCAAAGGCCAGCCGCCGTTGCCGCACCGGAACCGCTGGAGGACGCACCGGTCCAGACCTCGGCGTTCCACGGATTGACCGGGGTTAGCATCTTGGGGTGATGGGTTGCGAAGGCACCCTCGGTCATCGACAGCTTGCCAAGAAGAATGGCGCCGGCTTTTTCAAGCCGTTCGACGACCGTGGCGGAGTACGGGGGCACCCAGTCCTTGTGGATGTACATACCGGCCGAGGTGGGGGCAAAGCTGGTGTAGCAAAGGTCCTTTACCGCGATCGGCACGCCATGCAGCGGGCCGCGCCAGAAGCCGCGCTTGATTTCGTCCTCGGCGGCGCGGGCCATGGCCATCGCGCGATCGGCCAGGACGGTGGTGTAGGATTTCAGTGCGGCGTCATGTTTGACGATGCGAGCCAGCAGTGCCTCGGTCACGGCGGTCGGCGTCACAACGCCGGATTTCAGCTTGGCCGAGAGGTCCATCAGGCTGAGGTAATGCAGGGAGTCGACGGTCATTGCACATTCCTTTCGATTTCAGAGGTGATCAACGGGTATCCAACACCCTGGCGCACAAACAGCGAGCCGGGGCCTGCGCATTCTTCGTCCCGCGGGGACAATTCGGCGGGCCGCACCACATAAGGCAGCGGATAGCGTCCATCTTCCGAAAGCAATTCGACGTAGACTATGGCTCGCCAAGGGGTTCTGCCGCACCGGAAGCCCATACTGGCAGCGCGCTTTTTTGGAGGTGACCAGCGGGGGCGTGTTCTGGATTGGCGCGGTGGATCCCGCCAGGTGTGCGATCCGGACTTTGCTCACGGTTAATCTCCCCGGGGTCGTGCTTCGTCGCCTTCAGTCTCGCTAAGCAAACCATAGGCCATCGCGCCGCACGGATGGTGGCATGGATTTGCACCGTTTCCGACGATTGAACCGCCCATTCGACGTATTGGCCGGTACAACAAATATTGCAGACCTGCGGAGACGCTCCGATGCGATCGGCGATCCGTTTATTGAAATCCATTGCGCACCGCTGGCGTTTGCCGCCGGCCGCTCCCCTGCGCCGCAAGCGACGACGCGAACCAAGGCGCCGTCGCCTGAACTCAATCCCCAACCCGAAGCCTGCGGGAACGCGGATCGTGCCTGTGTCTTACCCGAATAAACCGGGATTATCGCATGCGCGTCGATCGCACGCCGTCCAACGATCTGCGTGTGCGGCAGGCGGCGAACCATCCAATCAACCGTAACGAAATGGTCGGGACGCCGCTAGGCTCGGCCCCGCCGGCGATGGCAAATTCGAGCAGCGGGAAACCGTCGAGCCGCCCCAAGGCAGCCCATCGGCACAGACTAAGAAAACCACCAAATCACGAACGGTTGCGCAAGAGAGCAAATACCATGGCGGATTGCCTACAAACTGGGCTTGGCCTGCTTAATCCAGCACGGTTCGGCGACGACCATATCGTCAAATCGCGGCGCTGCGGCGTGTCGCCGGGCTGTCGTCACGTCGCAAGCCAGCGGTGACGCTTGATCAGTCTATATGGCACGATGCATGCAAACCAACGGTGGATCACTAAACTCGGCGGCGGTGTCCACGGCACGTCCAAACCCAGGCAAAGCAACGAAAAGGTCATCAAACCATGCAACCAACAGGAAACCTCCGGTGGATCTTCTGCACCGCTGTGGCCGCGCTCGCGTTCGCCATGACGGCGGCCAGCGCCGAGGAAACCATCAAGATCGGGATCCCGATCGGCCTGAGCGGCGCGAACAGCGTGGTGGCGCCCTCGGTGGTTCAGGCCGCGCAACTGGCCGCAGCGGAAATCAACGCCAGGCTGGCGGCATTCTCGGCCAAAAGGTCGAACTGGCGGTCGCCGATGACGGCAGCGGTGCCGATGGCGCGGTCAAGGCGTATAATTCACTCATCTTCCAGCAGAAGGTGAACGTGATCATAACGATGGAAACCAGCGCCGCGCGCAACGCCGGGTTGCCCGTCGTCGCCCGCGGCAAAACGCCGTTCATCTACACATCGTCCTATGAGGGCCGCTCCTGCAGCCCATACCTGTTCGTCGACGCCTGGGTGCCCGATCAGCAGGTCGCGACCGTCATCGACTATTTCAGAAGAACAAGGGCGCCAAAACCTTCTTCCTGGTCGGCAGCGACTACGCCTTCGGCCGCGGCATGCTGGAGTTCACGCGCAAATACATCGAGTCCCAGGGCGGCAAGGTGGTCGGCGAGGAGTACCTGCCGATGGACGCCAGTCCGACTGGACGGCGGTGCTCAGCAAGGTCCGGACGGCAAAGCCCGACGCGCTGATCAGTTCGACCGCCGGCGGCGCGCCGAACGTTACGCTGACCAAGCAGCTCCGCGCCTCCGGGATGGACATTCTGTTCGGCAATCTCGGGGTCGACGAGGGCACCGCCAAAGTCGATCGGCGCCGATGCGACCGGCGTCTATATCGCGCAGTCCTACCTCACGCAGCATCGACACGCCGCAGAACAAGGCATTCATCGCCGGGCTGCAGAAGATGTTCGGCGACGACATGAAGACACCGAACGATCTGTCCGAGCCCGAATATGACGGCATCTACCTCTACAAGGCGGCGGTCGAGACGGCCAGTCGCACCGATGCGCAGAAGGTGCTCGCGGCGCTGCCGAAGGTCAGCTTCGTCGGCGCCCGCGGCCTGATCCAGATGAACAAGCAGCACCACGCGCCGCTGACCATCTATCTCGGCCAGGTCGAGAAGGACGGCAGCTGAAGGTGATCGAGACCTTCAAGGACGTCGATCCCGGCGATCAGTGTCCCAAGCTGAAATAGAGCGATAGACTGACGCTGGGACAGGGGAAAAAGCCGTCGAATGATCGAACTCTTCCTCGATATGGTCACGACGGCCGGAATCCTGTTACGTCGTGGCGGTCGGGCTGCTGATCGTCTATGGCGTGCTGAAAATCATCAACTTCGCCCATGGCGGGTTCCTGACGATCGGCGGCTATTCCGCCTTGGTCGTGACACAGCCTGGGCTGGTCGCCGCTGGCTCGCCGCGCCGGTGGCCTTGGCGGCGGGTGTGGTGCTGGGCATGGTCGTGGAGCGCGCTGATCGTCCGCCCACTCTACAGCCGCCCGCTCGATGCGATCCTGGCGACCTGGGGGCTGGGCATCGTCGTCGTGCAGCTTATCACCATCGGCTTCGGGCGCGGCGTCCAGTTCGTGCCAGAGTCCGGTGCATGGCGCGGTGCCGCTGCTTGGCACGAGTTATTCGCTGTATCGTCTGCTGATGCTGGGCGTCGCGGTGGCGGTCGGCGGCGTGATCGCCGCGGTCATGCAGGGCACACGGCTCGGCCTTTCGGCGCGGGCGGTGATCATGAACGAGACGTTGGCGCAGCAGCCTCGGCATCAACAGCGCCACGCGTGCGCTTCGCCACCTTCAGCATCGGCGCCGGGCTGGCGGCTATGGCCGGCGCGCTGATCACGCCGCTGCTCAGCGTCGATCCGCTGATGGGCGTGCCGTGGCTGCTGAACGCTTTCATGCTGGTAATGGTCTCCGGCACCTCGCTGGTCAGCCTGGCGCTCGCCTGCTGGTGCTCGGCGGCGCGCAGGTCGTGGTCAGCACCTACAGCAGCCCGGTGCTGGGCGCACTGACCATCGTCGTGCTGGCGGCCGTGCTGCTGCGGATCCGCCCGGCAGGGTTCGCCCGTGCCTGACCGGGCGATGACCCGGAAAGCCGACCTGGTGTCCAGCCTGCCGGTCGGGTTTCGGCCGCCTCGGCTGCTCGGCGCCCTGGGTGCTCGCCTGGTCGCCGCGGGCCCGTTGGTGCTCGACGACTATTCCGTCAACATCCTGATCCGGTCGTTCCTCTACGGCTGCGATCGCGGTCACGGTCGACATCCTGTGGGGCTTCACCGGCATCCTGTCGTTCGGCCAGGCGGCATTCTTCGCCATCGGCGCCTATGCGTTCGGCCTGGCGTCACGCAAGCTCGGCTTCTCGCCTGGCCGGTCGCAATCTGTGGCTTGCTGGCCGGCGCTGGCCGCCGCGGCGGCTGGCGCCGCCTGGTCGGTTGGCTGGCCTTCGGTCTACGGCGTCTCGCCGCTCTACATCTCTGTCATCACGCTGGTCCAATCGATGATCTTCGTGCAGGTGATCTATTCCGGCGGCAACTTCACCGGATCGAGCAGCGGCCTGTCCGGCTTCGACACCTTCGACATTTCGATCGAAGGCTGGTTCTGGATCGCCGGGGTGGCGCTTGTGCTGGTCATCGCGGCTGGCTGGATCGTTCGTTCGCAGCGATACCGGCCGTTTGCTGGTCGTCGATCCGCGACAACGAACAGCGCTGCACCTATTTCGGCATACCCACGGCGGCGGATCAAAACACTGCTTTTGGTTGCGTCGGCTTTCGTCGCCGCTTTGGCGGGCTACGCCTATGCCGCCTATACCGATGTCATCGCACCCGACCTGGGAAACTTCCAGTTCGGCACGGAACTCGTGATCTGGGCTGCACTCGGCGGCCGCGGCACCTTGATCGGCCCCGCCCTGGCCGCGGTGCTGATCGACTTCGTCAGCGCCTATCTCAGCGGCAGTCTTCCATTCGTCTGGCAACTTCTCGTGGGCACGGTCTTCATCGTGGTGATCGTGCTCATGCCGCAGGGGCTTGGGCCCGCGGTCGCCACTGTTCTGCGGCGAGTCCTCGCCCGGGCCCCCGCGCCTCCCCCGGCCGCCACGCTTTCGCTCGCGCAGGACGCAATCGCCGCCGCCGGCGACCATGGTGCCGCCATCAGCGTGGATCATCTCACCCGCCACTACGGCAGTTTGCGCGTGCTGGAGGACATCTCGTTCACCGCCGGTCGCGGTGAGCTGGTCAGCCTCGTCGGGCCGAACGGGGCCGGCAAGACCACGCTGATCCGCTGCATCAGCGACGGTCACGAACGCAGCAGTGGCGTGGTATCGATCCAGGGTGTCGATATCGGCCGCATGCCGCCCGAACGATGCGTGCGTCTCGGCCTTGGACGCAAATTCCAGGCGCCCAACATCTTCGACACCCTGACCGTCGCCGAGTCATTGCGTATGGCCCGCGCGCGTCACGAGCGACTGTCGCTTTGGCATCGCGCGGCCCAAGTCCACATCCCCGAAGCGGCCATGCGCGTGGTCCGCACAACCGGGCTGGCCGACCAGTTGGGAACGACGGTCCGGCATCTGTCGCATGGCGGCAAGCAGGCACTCGAACTGGCAATGGTGCTGGCGATGGAGCCGAGGGTGCTGCTGCTTGACGAGCCCACCGCCGGCCTGTCCCGGCCGGAACGCCAGCAGATCGGGGAGATCCTGACGGATCTTGTTCAGAACCACGGATTATGCGTGCTGCTGATCGAGCATGACCTGGAATTCGTGCGAGAAATCAGCTCGCGGATCATCGTGCTGCACCAGGGCCGGATCGTGTTGGATGGCAACGTCGAGGAAGTTGCCGGCTCAGAGCTGGTGCGAACAATCTACACCGGGGAGCGCCCCGGGACCGAGGTGGCGACGCGATGACCGAGAGCAATCCCCGGCAAGCCGTTCGACCCGGCTTTGCGCTGGAAATCACCGACCTCATGAGCGGTTATGGCGAGGCCATGGTGCTGCGCAACGTCAATCTGTCGGTCCCCAACGGCGGGATATTGTCGTTGCTTGGTAAAAATGGAATGGGCAAGAGCACACTGCTGAAGACGGTGATGGGCTTCCTGCCGGTGCACAGCGGCAAGATCCGAATTCATGGCGAAGAGACCACAGGTCTCGCGCCGCATCGCCTCGCTGCCAGGGCAGTCGCCTACAGTCCGCAGGATCGTGCCATCTTCCAGGACCTGACCGTCGACGAGAACCTCCGGCTTGGTCTGTCCAGTGATCGGACCTATCGGCGTGAGCTTGACCGCGTCGCCACTTTCTTTCCGTTTCTGGCCACCCGCCGCCGCCAGCGCGCCGGCACATTGTCCGGCGGTGAACAGAAAATGTTGCTGATGGCTCGGGCGCTGATGTCACGGCCGCGGCTGATGCTGATTGACGAGATCACCGAAGGCTTGCAGCCATCCATCATAGCCCAGCTTGCCACCGTCCTGCAGACCGAGCTGAAGCAGCTTGACCTGTCGATCCTCCTGATCGAACAGAATGTGCGGTTCGCGCTCGCCGTGGCTGACACTTATGCGGTGTTGGCGCGTGGTGAAATCATCGACGGCGGCGACACGTCCAATCCCGGCGTTTTGCAACGCGTCCACGACCATCTCGCCGTCTGACGATCGCGCGGAGGTAATTCATGCAACTCAATACATTTTCCATCGCCGCCCGTTGCGCCCGTACCGGGATGCTGGGGGTCAGTGTCAGTACGGCGGTTCCCGCAGTCGGCGCAATCTGTCCGCATGTCCGGCCCTGTGTCGGCGCCGTCTCCACCCAGGCCTGGGTCAACCCGTATCTCGGTTTCGATTCCATTCGCCTGCTGGCCGATGGCCTGGACGCACCCGATGTCCTCCGCATCGTCATCGAATCTGATCCCGCTCGCGACGTTCGTCAGCTTGGGGTCGTCGACACCAAAGGCGGTTCGGCAAGCTGGTCAGGCTCCGACTGCACGCCATGGTTTGGTCATCGCAACACACCCGGATGCGCGATCCAGGGCAACATGCTCACCGGCCCCGAGGTCCTGGAAGCGATGGAATCGGCGTTCCTGGCGAGCGAGGCGCTGGAACTGCCGGAACGCCTGCTCCTGGCGCTGGAAGCAGGGCAGGCGCAAGGCGGCGACAAGCGCGGCAAGCAGTCGGCCGCGATGATCGTCTACGACACCGAGGATTATCCAATGGCGGACCTGCGGGTGGACGAGCATCGCTATCCGGTCGCCGAGTTGCGGCGGATCTTCACCATCTTCCAGCAGCAGGTCCGCCCGTTTCTTGATGGCATGCCGAAAAAGGGCGGCCCCGCCACGCCTGCCCCCGACAGCGTGACCCGGCTGCTGCTGCTCCCCCCACCCTATCGGCCCGGCGGCGGCGGAAGCGCATGACCGCGGGCGATCCCGATCTTAGCGGAAATTCGGGCTCGATCTGACCGCAGAACGGCCTGTTGCTCGATACGCCGATCGCCATCAACGACCACGATCTCACCGCCGACATGCCAACCACCGCCGGCACCTCGACCCCAGGGATCGTGTTTCATGACCACGATTCGGCGATCGCAAGGCTGCTGCGAGACACCGGTGTAGAGCTGATCGGACAGGCAACAACGTACGGGTTCGTCTGCGGAACGGCGACCCGCAATCCGCGGGCTACGAGGCGCACGCCGTCCAACTGTTTCATCCACTTTAATTTCGGACCGGATCTGGCTTCAGCTTCTGTCTCAAGCCGCTGGTCGCTCCGCCATTCTCAGCGACCGGTCAGGTTCTGGATACGCTGGGCAGCAACAGAGCCGGCGCCAACCCCCATGTTCACCCCGCGTGTGTAGCTGTTGGTGGCCAGCACCCCACGCTGCCCCTGGACAGAGATCGACTGTCCTGCCTGCGAACCGCGGCCCAGGCCAAGGTTGACCCCCGCTGCCACCTGCGTGTTGATCAACGGCCGGCACCCACCGTTGCCCGAGGCACCGGCAAACGTTCCCAGCTGCTGCGTAGCTGATGAACCCGTCGCAAAGGCCTTGTTGACCCCTACCGTGACGCTGGTGCTGGACAGCGGGCAGCCCCGATTGGCGTCGATCTGCTCAAGCGTTGCCAGCGAGTTGCCACCCAGATGCAACCCGCCGCGTTCCTGTGCTGCCGCCGGCAACGCTGCAGTAATGGCAAAAAGAACGAGCGTCAGACTTGTTGCGCGTGTCATGGCAGACCTCCCCTGATGAAACAACCAACCGGCCCCACCCAAAGGCAGGGCCGGTTGCCGGCCAATCCTATTGCCCGCCGGTGAACACCTGCTGCGATGCGCTGGACCCGAAGCCAAGCGCGGCATTCCGGTTGGCCCCGCCCGACACCACGTTCAGCCCGTGCCGCCCGGCGGTGCCGCCGATCGTGGCAACCTGCTGATCCGCCGAGGAGAACGCACCGGCCGCCAGGTTGGAGTTGAAGCCGCCGTTGGTGATGGACCGGCCGCCGCCGAACGCGGTGCCGCCCAGGGTCAGGTTGGACTGCGTGGCAGTGCTGCCGAAGCCACGGGCGAGGTTGTTGTTGCCACCACCGTTGGTAACCACCCGGCCCCGGCCAAACGCGGTGCCGCCAACCGTCGTGGTGTCCTGTCCGGCGAAGCTGAACGCGCCCACCGCGGCGTTGCGGTTGTTGCCGCCGTTGGTGATGACGCGGCCGCGGCCGAACGCCGACCCGCCAAGCGTCGTGGCGGACTGATCAGCTTGGCTGAACGCGCCGCGGGCGGTGTTGACGTTGCCGCCGCC
This sequence comes from uncultured Alphaproteobacteria bacterium, assembly GCA_963790515.1. Taxonomy (GTDB): domain Bacteria; phylum Pseudomonadota; class Alphaproteobacteria; order Acetobacterales; family Acetobacteraceae; genus Rhodopila. The sequence goes on from CAWBPF010000014.1 coordinate 10,577, forward strand.
GTGGGTGATGGAAATCCCACCGCTCTGCTGAGCACTGGCGGGGCTGACGGAAACCGCGGCGAGAGCGGCGAAGGCGGCGAAACCGGCGAGAAGCATGGAACGCATGGGATGATCCTTCCTGAGCATCCGAACCCCAGTGGTTCGGCTTGTTCGATGAGGAGAACCCTACCCGCCTCGCCCGCAGCCGGCTGTGGACTGGTCAACACCGCACAGATTTTTCTGTCGAATTCGTATTTCAGGCGTTTTTGGCTGAAATCGTTGTATCGCCCCAGTCGGCTAGCCCCCCCGGTCAGCTACCCCTCCGGTCAGCTAGCGCCCCGCAGCCCTAACCGCTCCAGCCGCGGCAGGACCTCCTGCACGAAAAACGGGATCTCCCGCAGATAATCCACGAACGCTACAGTGCACCCGGCCAGCCCGGCCGCACTCATCCGCGCCATCTCCTCCACCACATCGTCCGGTGAGCCAACAAACGGATACGCCCCCGGATACCCACCCGCGTAACGTTTCCCGCCCGCCCGCGTGAACCTGTTTTCCAGCGGCCGAGCGATCGGCGCGGCGTCGACACCGGGAACCGTGACACCGCGATTGCGCCGGTAATAATCCTGCCCCTCAGTGTCGGCCATTTCTTCCGCAAAATAATAAAAATATTCCTCCGCCTGCCGCCGCGTCGGCCGGCAAACCACATGCCCCATGGTGAAGACCGAGATCGTCCGCTGATACCGGCCCATATGCTGTGCCACATCCGCCAGCAACGCCGGTAACTGATCCAGCTCCGTCACATTCAGGAACAGTACATCCGCCGCTCGGGCTGCAAAATCCCGGCCCTTGGGTGAAAATCCCGCCGACATCACCGGTGGCCGCGGCCGTTGCACCGACACCGGATCGGTCTGCAACCGCTTCAACTTGAAAAACCGTCCGTCCCAGTCGAACTCCGGCCCGCCCTCCAGCAGCTTCGCCCAAATCTGGAACCACTCCAGCCCATGGTCATACCGGGTCTCCGGATCGATCGTCACACCATGCAGATCGAACTCCGCCTGGTTCCACCCGCAGACAATGTTCAGCCCGGCACGGCCATGCGTCACATGATCGATCGTCGCGATCGCCTTCGCCCCAAACGCCGGCGTCACCAGCGGCACATGCACCGTCGAGAAAATCGCGATCCGCTTCGTCACCGCGCCCAAGGCCGCGCCGTGCGTCAGCGTCTCGAACGACCGGCCATAGATGTTGGCCTTGCCCTGGTAACCCCGCCATTTCGCCACCGGCAGGATGAACTCCAGCCCGGCCGCATCGGCGATCTGGGTCATCGCGACGATGTCGTCCCAGTCCGCCTTCCACCGCTCCGGCGCCAGGCTCATCGTCAGGCCGCCGTCGCAGTTCGCGCTGAAAATCCCCAGTTTGAACCGGTTCGGACCGAACAGCGCATTCACGGGATGGGGCATGCGCCCAGCATAAAGGCTCGCCCCCGTCGGCACCAGAACCCGGCTTGTCATCCCACTGACACTCAAGTGTCATCGACTGCTCATCGTTCTCGCGTATCAACAAACCCGGAATGACTGCCCTGGCTCGACTACCCGCCCGACCCCTGCCGAGGACCCGCAACCGCGCACGCCCAGCGCGAACCGCGTACGCGCTCCTTCTCCCGTCAGCCGTTTTCCTGCTCGCCTTCACCTACTGGCCGGTCATCCAGGTCGTCCGCGGCAGTCTAACCGTTCGCGGCTTCCGGGGCACCGCCCACTGGGGCTTCGACAACTACACCCGCCTGTTCGCCGACCGGCATTTCTCCACCGCCGTGGTCAACAACCTGATCTACGCCGCCGGCACCATCATCCCCAGCCTGATCCTGGCACTGCTGTTCGCCGTGGCGCTGCAGGAAACCACCCGCCTGACCAGCACGCTGCGCACCCTGATCGCCCTGCCGATGCTGATCCCGCTGGTCGCCGCCGCGTCGCTTGTTTGCCTTCATCTTCCTGCCCAACGCCGGACTGCTCGACCACTACCTGGCTCGCCTCGGCGTCGCCGAAACCAACTGGCTGGGCGATCCCTCCCTCGCGCTCGGCTCGATCATCGCCATCACCGTCTGGAAGAACTGCGGCTACTACATGCTGTTCTTCCTCGCCGGCCTCGCCGGCATCCCGCAGGACTTGCTGGATGCGGCCAGGATCGACGGCGCCAGCCCCTTGCAACGCTTCTCCCGCATCACCCTGCCCCTGCTCGGTCCGACCCTCGCCTTCGTCCTGGTCATCGCCATCCTCAACGCGCTGACCCAGGTCGACCACGTCATCGTCATGACCCAGGGCGGCCCGTCCGACGCGACCGCGATGGTGCTGTTCTACATCTACCAGCAGGCGCACCAGAACTTCGACATCGGCATGGCCTCGGCCGCCACCGTGGTCAGCGTCGGCTTCCTGTTCGCCCTCTCGATCGTCTCGCTGCGCAGCCTCGAGCGCGGCATCCACTATGAAGCCTAGACCACACGCCGTCGGCCTGCTGCTGACCGTCCGCCGCGGCGATGCTCTGGTTCATCCCGTTCGCCTGGATGGCCGTGGCCAGCCTGCGCCATGACGGTGCCGGCGCTGCCGACCTCGCCTCGCTGATCCCGTCCGGCCCATTCAGCCTGGCCAACTTCGCCGAGGCCTGGATCATCCGGCCACTTCCCGCTCTGGTACCTCAACACCGATCCTGCTGTGCGGCGGCATCCTGGCGGTCCAGTGCGTCACCGTCAGCCTCGCCGGCTACGCCTTCGCCCGCCTGCGCTTCCCCGGCCGAGACACCCTCTTCGCCTGTTCCTGCTGCAACTGATGCTGGTGCCGCCGATCCTGATCGTGCCCAACATGACACGCTGGTCGCGCTGCACCTCTACGACACGCTGCCCGGCGTCATGGCGCCCTACTTCGCCTCGGCGTTCGGCGTCTTCCTGATGCGCCAGACCTTTCGCAACCATCCCCCGCGAATACGAGGAAGCCGCCCTGGTCGACGGCGCCTCGCGCCTGCGCATCATCTCCCGCGTGCTGCTGCCGCTGTGCGCGCCCCGGCCTGGCCGCCTTCGCCATCGTCTCGGTCACCGCCCATTGGAACGAGTTCCTGTGGCCGCTGATGGCCACCTCCTCGCCGTCCACCCAGGTGCTGACCGTGGGCCTGGCCACCTTCACCTCAGGCGCCGAGGCCGGATCGGAATGGGGCGTCATCGCCGCCGGCACATTCTTCGTCGCCGCGCCGCTGCTGGTGCCTTCCTGGTGTTCCAGCGCCAATTCGTCTCCTCCTTCACCTTCTCCGGCATCAAGTAATCCGCTATGAAGTAACAAAGCGAAACAATCATGCGACGTTACCTCGCCTGCACCCTGGCGGCTTGCTCTGCGTTGCCACCTGCCTCGCCGCAACGACCGCCCGCGCCGCCACCGAAATCGACCTGTTCTTCCCGGTTCCGGTCCAGGGCAAGCTCGCGACCGAAATGCAGCGCCTTGATCGAGGTCGTTCAACAAGGACCACGCCGACATCCACGTCACCGCCGGTCTACACCGGCAGCTACGACGACACCAACCTGAAGACCCACGCCGCGATCCAGGCCGGCAAGCCGCCCGCCGCGGTGATCATGAGCGCCAATTTCGTCCGCGAATACGTCATCAACGACGAGATCGTGCAGCTCGACCCGCTGATCGCCAAGGACGGCAGACCCGGAACCGCATTCATGGACCAGTTCTGGCCCGCGCTGCAGCTGAACGCGACCGAACAGGGCCACGTCTACGGCGTGCCGTTCCAGAACTCCACGCCGCTGCTCTACTACAGTGTCGATGCGTTCAAGGACGCCGGGCTCGATCCCGAAAAGCCGCCCGGTCACCTGGCAGGACTGGCTGGATGCCGCGAAAAAACTGGCCAAACGCGACGGCGCCGCCACCACGCGCTGGGGCCTGATGATGCCCGGCACCTACGACTATCTGCGGCTGGATCACCTCGGGCCTCGCGATGTCCAACGGCGGCCAGTACTACAACCCGGACTACGGCGGCGAGGTCTACTACACCGAGCCCACCACCATCGGCGCGGTGCAGGTTCCTCGACGCCCTGGTGCACAAGGCCAAGGTGATGCCCGAGGGCGTGACCGATGCCAACGCCGTCACCACCGCGTTCTTCCAGGGCCGCACCGGCATGATGATCCTGTCCACCGGGTCGCTCTCGTTCGTGCGCGACAACATGAAGACCCCCTACCGAACCGCCTTCCTGCCCCGCGAACTGGTCAACGCCGCGCCCATCGGCGGCGCCTGGCTGATCCTGCCGAAAGGCAACACCCCGGACCGCGAAGCCGCCGCATGGACCTTGATCAAATGGCTGACCAGCCCCGAGATCGCCGGCGGCTGGAGCCGTTTCACCGGCTACTTCGCACCCCGCATCGCCGCCTATGACCTGCCAGAAATGAAAACCTTCATTGCCGAACACCCCGATGCCAAGGTAGCACTTGATCAAATCGTGTACGCTCGCGGCTGGTTCTCCACTTACAACGTCGTCGGCGTACGCAAGGCGCTGGAGGATGGTGTTCAGGCGGTGCTGTCCGGCAAGGCAACGCCGGAGGCCGCGATGGCGAAAGCACAGCAGGAAGCCGACGCCCTGATACGCCCCTATGTCGAACAGACTGCCTTAAAGCTGCCAGAGTAATCTAAGGTCAGAGTAATCTAAGATCAGACTAATCCATGAACAGTGTAACCTACGACACACTTCGCATCGCCTGGAACTGCCATCGTCCGAACTCATCAACGTAAACCAGCCAACGGAAAGCCAGCCGATGGAAAGCCCATCAACCGAAAACAAGCCAACCGAAAACAAGAAAATGCGGGAGTACCCAGGATGCTGATCTGCCAACTCACCGATCTGCATATCCGTCCGCAGGGCGTCGCCGCCAATCGGGTGTCGGAAACCAACATGTTTACCGAACGGGCGTTGCGCGCGGTGGCCGCGTTTCGCCCACGCCCGGACGTGGTGATCATCACCGGCGACCTGACCGAAAGCGGCCTCGACACCGAATACACCAATCTGTCCGCCATGCTCGGTCGATCGTTGCCGCTTCCCACCTTCGTCATTCCCGGCAACCATGACCAACGCGAGAACCTGCGGGCCGCTCTCGCCCATCTGCCCGGCGTCACCAGCGACCCTCACTTCGTCCAGTATGCGATCGAGGACTTTCCCGTCCGCCTGGTGATGCTGGACACCCTGATCCCAGGTGCCAACCACGGTGAACAGTCCGCCGCCCAGTTGGAATGGCTCGACCGGACCCTGGCCGCCCAGCCGTCGAAGCCGACCCTTGTCGCCATGCATCATCCGCCGTTCGTGACCGGCATTCCCCACATGGATAAGATCGCGTTGCTGAACGCTGAAGCATTCCGCATGGTGATCGCCCGGCATCGCCAGGTCGGCCGCATCATCTGCGGTCATCATCATCGGCCCATTGTCGGTCAATGCGCCCACGCGATCGCATCCATCTCGTCGTCCGTCGCCCATCAGGTGGAGCTGACATTCGACCCGTCGGACACCGGGGCATTTAATTTCGAACCCGCAGCATTCCAATTGCATAAATGGGACGAAGACAGCGGCTTCGTATCGCATACTGTTTATACGGACGATTATCGCGGACCGTTTCCCTTTCTCGCCGAACCGGACGCCCCCCAGGCGCATTCGTAACCACTTTATTCAGAAAGTTAGACAGCCACACGCCCAGTTGTTTACCTGTTGTTAGGGTCTGGCTGCTACGTATCCAGACCAAACCTCGGGTCATGCAGCGTGATTACGACTTGGCTGACGTATCTCCTGGCTGCAGCGGCCGCATCAAGCGTCTTCATTCTCGCGGGTCGGCGCAGCAAACAAGCCTCGATCGCCCCAGACCAGGGCAGCGGCGGGATACCGGCCGGCGCGCCATGGAACGAACCCGACATCGACCCAGGCACCGGCCAGGCCCAGGCCGACGTAGGCGACGCCATTCGCGTGGCGTTGAAACGTCTCGATTCTGTCATGGCAAGCCGGTCCGTCCAGGCCGAAATCGCCGCGCCATCGGGACTGCTGGTTCGCATGCGGGCGCCTGCGCTGACCGATCTGCTCGAAGAATTACTCACCGCCGCAATTCATGCAGCACCCGCCTGCAGCCTGCTGTTGACCGCAACCCGTCGTGGCGACCGGATCTATATCGGCGTCACCGACGACATGCCGGGCGCCAACCCCGCGGTTCGCGTCGGCAGCATCCGCGGTTTGATGGAGCGTGTTGCCATGCGCGGCGGCGCTCTCGACGTCGACGTGCGTCCGATGGAGGGCACATCAATGACCCTTCGCTTCGCCGCCGTGACCGACGACCGGCAAGACAAGAAAGACCACGCGCCAGCGAAGATCGGCAATCCGGTACCGTTTCAGTCGGCATCGATGGCAGCACGTAACTAGAGCAACATCACCCTCTGACTGGAACAGTCCGGGTGGTAAAGCCGCTCGCTCAAACACAGGGAGTGCGCGCGCTGTCCATTTCCGGTCAGCCCGAGAGGGCGATTCACGTCTGAAGTTGGGTCAACGTCAGACGACCGCACTCTAAATCCGGCAGACCGTCACCGCCGCCCGTTACCGTGTCCCGTCCCCAACTCTGCGAACATACCCGTCTCGGCACCGCACAAGATCATTCCCTGGCAGTCACGGACGAGTGGCACACGGCGCCGAAAACCCGTCGGCCCCACCCTCAGCTTCGATAAGACCCGTTGATATCAATATATCCGTGCGTCAGATCGCAGGTCCAGGCCGTCGCCTTGCCGCGCCCCAGGCCGATATCGATCGCGATCTCGACCTCCAGCCCCTTCATGTGGGCGACCACCGGCGCTTCGTCATAGTCCGGGACCACGGCACCCTCCTTGGCCATCCAGACGCCGCCAACACCAATCGACAGCTTGTCCCGGTCCGCCGGCTCACCGGACTTGCCCACCGCCATGACGATGCGGCCCCAGTTCGCATCCTCCCCGGCAATCGCCGTCTTCACCAATGGCGAATTCGCCACCGCCATCGCGATCCTCTTGGCGGACCGCGCATTGGCAGCACCGGTGACGTCGATCTTCACAAGTTTCTGCGCCCCCTCGCCATCCCGCGTCACCTGCAACGCCAGGTCCAGCAAGAGCTCGTTCAACGCCCGGGCGAAGTCAGCCAGCATCCGGTTGCGCGCCGCATTGCCATCAGCCGACGGAATCCGAGGATGCTTCGTCTGCCCCGTTGCAATCAGCAGTACCGTATCGGACGTCGACGTATCCAAATCCACCGTCGTGCAGTTGAAGCTGGCATCGACGCCCTTGTTCAGCATCGTCTGCAACGCATCCGCCGGGATCTTCGCATCGGTGAACACGAAGCACAGCATCGTCGCCATATCCGGCGCGATCATGCCGCTGCCCTTGGCAAACCCCGTGATCCGCACGGTGGCATCACCAATCTGAGCGGTTCGCGTCACCGCCTTCGGAAACGTGTCCGTGGTCATGATGCCGCGGGCCGCCGCTTCCCAGTTATCCTCGGACAGCCCTTCATGCAGCGTCGGCAAAGCCGCGACCAGCTTCTCGTACGGCAATACCTCGCCGATCACACCCGTCGACGCGACAAACACCTGCTTCGGCTGGCATCCCGCCAGTTTTGCCGCCGCCGCCGCCGTTGCCGCACACGCATCGCGGCCGGCCTTTCCTGTGAACACATTGGCATTGCCCGCATTCACCACCACCACCCGGGCCTTGCCACCCTTCAGCGCCGCTCGGCACCAGTCGATCGGCGCCCCCGGACACTTGTTGGAGGTAAACACGCCGGCCACCGTGCTGTTCGGCGCAACCTCCATCATCACCACGTCGGTTCGACCCTGATACCGGATCCCCGCCGCGGTCGCGGACAGACGCACACCGGCAAGCGGCGGCAATTCCGGCAGAGGAACAGCAAGCGGTGACACGGCGGTTGCCATCGTTTCCTACCTTCGTCTTCTTAAAGCGTCGTTGGATGGAGTATAACGCCGGTCCAGCGTCAATCCCGCCATCAATCAAAACTGCATGTCTTCTCCAGGCGGCGCCGCCAACCTGGAGAAGTCGCTGCATTGGCGTCAGGCGTTACTTCGCCGGTGGCGGCTCCGCCGTATCCGTCGCCTTCACCGCCGACCCGTCCGGATTGAATTTCTCCACCGTCACGTCACCCCTGGCCTGCGCCACTTCTTTCTGCACCGCGGCTTGCGCAACCTGCTGGCGAATCTCATCCTTCGCCTGCTCGAAGCTCGGAGGCTGCGATGTCCGGCGTCCCAGCGTCTGGATCACGTGCCAGCCAAACTGAGTCTTCACCGGCGTCGGCGACACCTCGTTATCCTTCAGCGCGAACGCCACATCGGCAAACTCAGGCACCATGTCGGTCTTCTTGAAAAAGCCCAGGTCACCGCCCTGCTGCGCCGCGCCAGGGTCCTTGCTGTATTCCTTCGACAAGGCCGCGAAGTCACCGCCCTTCTTCAGATCCACGATGATCTTCTTCGCCGTGGCTTCATCAGGCACCAGGATGTGCCTTGCATGCACCTCGGTATCGCCCTGCTTGCCGGCATATTCCTGGTCGTAGCGGGCCTTGAGCGCCTCATCGGAAACCTGCGGGCGGACCACCTTATTGAGCAAGGCCGACGCCAGCGCCCGGTCCTCCGTCATCCGCATCGTTCGCTGCACGTCCGGATCCTTGTCCAGGCCCGTCTTCTTGGCTTCCACCACCAGCGCCTGCGCATCCACCAGCTGCTCCAGCAGCATCGGATAAAGCTGCTGCGGCGGCATGCCACGCGCCTGAGGCGGCAACGTCTCCGCCGCGGCCTTCACCTCACTCAGGTGAATCGGCTGGCCGTTCACCTTCGCCAGCACCGGGTCGGGATCTGGTTCCGCCAACACTGGCCCAGCCGACAAAACGCCGGCGAACACAACCGCGGCGAACAAGCGGGCCGGAGGCCCAAATGAGCAGTCCGGGAAAAAGGCCATCAGTAAACCCCTGAACGTGAATGGCCTGCTTATGACCGAAGCCCGGACACCTCACAAGGCGGTCAGACCGATATCACCCGCGCCGCCTACCGGGTCGAAGCGCCGCCGGCCCCGGAGACACTCAGTCGCGGCCCGGTCTCCAGTTCAGACCCATCCAGATTGAACCGGTGTACGGCCAGTTGCGTCCGCGCCCCCTCAATGGCCTGCTGCACCGCTGCCGCCAGCAGTTCCTGCCGCAATTGATCATGCACATCGGAAAGCCCGGGCGGCGCGACAAGACGCCGTTCTTCGACCTTGACGACATGCCAGCCAAACTCGTTCTTGACCGGATTGGGGGCGATCTGCCCCGGAGATAACGAGAACGCGACATCCGCGAAGCTCGGCCAGACCTGCTCCCGCCGAAAAAACCCAAGATCTCCGCCCTTCGCGGCATCCGGGTCCTTGCTCAGCACCCGGGCCATCGTCGCGAAGTCCCCACCTCTCTGCAGATCCTCCAGAACCTTCCTCGCCTCCGCCTCCGTCGTCACCAGAATGTGCCGAGCCCGCACTTCCTCCGTCGCCGGCCGATTGGCGAACTGCCGGCTGTAGCGAGCCTGGATCGCCTGCTCGGTCACCAGTGGCGCGGCCACTTCCCCCAGATAAGCGCCCTCCAGGATCCGCTCCACCGCCGTCTGGATTTCGTGCTGAACCTGCTTTTTCTCCTCCAGGCCGGTCCGCCTCGCCATGATCACAAGCGCCTGATGATCGATCATGCGGTCCAGCAGCACCGGATACAGTGTATCGAACGGCAGCCCGCGCAGATTTTCCGGCAACGTCTTCGAAGCCTCACCAAGCTCGCTCAGATAGATCAGATGCCCCTCAACACTGCCGACCACAGGATCGGCCGTACCCTGCATCGGCCTCGACATCTCACCATTCGTCCCGATCCCGCTCGGCGCGATGCCCAACCCGCCAGCGGGAGAATTGCCAGCCTGACCCAGCGCGGGTACCTGACCCAACCCGGAAATCTGACCCAGCGCGGCCATCGGCAACGCAATTCCAGCTGCCAGACACAAAGCCGGCCAACGCAACATGACGGATAAGCGCATCAAAACTCCTGCGATACGCCCGGCCCGCCCCCTTAGGCACACCAAAAGCGCCGGCCGAAGCTATGCCCGCTCACCACCCCCAAAAGCCAGAAAACTATATACGCTGATAGGACGAGAAGCCCTCAGGCGCTACCGCCCGCCCGTCGTCACGGCCCAAGCAGCGACAGCAACCCCTGCAGCAACTGCTTCGGCGTCGGCGGACACCCGCGTATCACCAGATCCACCGGGACCACCGTCGAAACCCCGCCGACCACAGCGTAGCTCCCGGCGAACATCCCGCCATCCGCGCCGCAATCGCCCACCGCCACCACCCATTTCGGGTTCGGCGTCGCCCGCCATGTGCGCTCCAGCGCCTCCCGCATGTTCTTCGTCACCGGCCCGGTCACCAGCAACACATCGGCATGCCGCGGAGACGCCACGAACCGCAGCCCATATCGCTCCAGATCCAGGAACGCATTGTTCAGCGCATGGATTTCCAGCTCGCACCCGTTGCACGACCCTGCGTCCACCTGCCGGATCGACAGGCTGCGCCCCAGCCGGTCCCGCGCCGTCTGATCCAGCGTGGACGCCAGCACCTCCATCTCCGGATCCACCGGCGGCGGTGCTTCGGTCAGCGGCCGCCGAAGCCCCTGAAGCAGGTGATGCAGCACGAAGCCTACAGCATCCGCTGCAAAATCAGCTTCTGCACATCCGACGTGCCCTCATAAATCTGGCAAACCCGGACATCCCGGTAGATCCGCTCCACCGGATAATCCGCCAGGAACCCATACCCGCCCAGCGTCTGGATCGACGCCGTGCAAATCGCCTCCGCCGCCTCCGACGCGAACAGCTTCGCCATGCACGCCGCCTCCAGTGCCGGCTTCCCCTCCGCCTTCAACCGCGCCGCATACAGCGTGAGCTGCCGAGCCGCCTCCAGCCTGGTCTTCGCGTCGGCCAGCCGGAACCCGACCGCCTGGAAATCGATGATCGCCCCACCGAACGCCTTGCGGTCGCGCGCATACCCGATCGCATACTCCAGCGCCGCCCGAGCCATCCCGACACTCTGCGCCGCGATGCCGATCCGGCCGCTCTCCAGCGTCGACAGCGCGATCTTGTAGCCCTCGCCCTCCGCCCCGATCCGCTGGTCTTCCGGCACCTCCATGTCGTCAAACGCCAGCGCGCAGGTGTCCGACGCCTTCTGCCCCAGCTTCTCCTCGGTCCGCGCGATCGAGAACCCAGGATGGGTCTTCTCGATCACAAAGCACGACAACCCCTTCTTGCCCGCCTCCGGATCGGTCACCGCAAAGAACACCAGGCTGCCCGGATGCGCCGCATTGCTGATGAACTGCTTGGACCCGTTGACGACATACCGGTCACCCTTCTTCACCGCCCGCGTCTTCAGGTTGGACGCGTCCGACCCCGCCTGAGGCTCCGTCAGCCCAAACGACCCGACATGCTCCCCGGTCGCCAGCTTGCGCAGCCAGCGGTCCTTCTGTGCGTCATTCCCGTAATTGTTCACCACGATACAGGTCGGCGAGTTATGCACCGACACCATCGTCGAAACCGACCCGTCGCCGGCCGCGATCTCCTCCAGCAGCAGCGCGTAGGTGACCGGATCGATCTCGCTGCCATCCCACTCGGCCGGCGTCGTCGCGCCAAACACCCCCAACTCACCAAGTTCGGCGATGATCTCCGGCTCGATCCGCTTCTGCCGCTCCCGCTCCGCCGCCAGCGGCGCCAGCCGCTCCTGCGAGAAACGGCGGATCATGTCGACGATCAGGGTATCGCCGGTGGGGTAGATGCTGTCGGGCATTGTGGCTGCCTCAGGTTAAGAACGTGCAGAAGCGCTCTACACCCGCCAGCCCGCTTTGTCAGCGTGCGATTGCCCCCCGAATTCGGCAACAGCGACCCGGCAACACCAGCCCGCTATCCACGGTCCGCGCTGAGCCGTCCGGCCCCGAACGCCACCACCTGCAGGAAGCCGCCCGCCATGCAGACATTCTTCATGAAGTGGATCATCTGCCCCGCGTCCCCGGATGGTAATGCGCCACCATCGCCGTCGCGATGCACCACGCCGCCAGGACCAGGGCCGCATCCGGGCCCGGAACCCGACCAGGAACAGCATGCCGGCGCCGATCTCGATCACCAGGGTCAGCGCATAGGCCGCGCCAGGCATCGGCAGCCCCTGATTGGCGAAATAATCGCCATGGTCGCCGCCGGCGCCATCGCCTTCGTGATACCCGCCCGTGGATAAAGATCGCGCTCATGAGAACCCGTCCCAGCAGCCCGACCCAATCCAGGGAGCTTGTCTTCATCCGACGATCTCGGTCCCGGCAAAGAAGAACGCGATCTCCGTCGCCGCATTTTCCGCGCTGTCCGAACCGTGCACCGAGTTGGCTTCGATGCTTTCTGCGAACTGCGCCCGGATCGTCCCTGCATCCGCCTTCTTCGGATCGGTGGCGCCCATCACGTCACGATACGCGGGCCACGGCGTTTTCGCCCTCCAGCACCTGCACGACAACCGGGCCCGAGATCATGAACGTCACCAGGTCACGGAAGAACGGCCGTGCCGCATGCACGCCGTAGAACGCTTCGGCCTGCGCCTGCGTCATGTGCATGCCGCTTCTGCGCGACGATCCGCAGGCCGGACTTCCTCCAGCACGGCATTGACCTTGCCCGTCAGGTTCCGCCGCGTCGCGTCCGGCTTGATGATCGAAAAAGTGCGTTCGGTCGCCATCGCGGCCTCCTTAGGTTCGGAACTGCGCGGCTGAGTAAGGGTTTGCGAGCCCGGAGGGCAAGGCGGGACGATTTCGGCCGCCACCAGCACCCCAAGCCGGCCCAGTGTTGCGCCCAGACCATACCCGCCATGAAAATCCGCAGGATCTGGCAGCCCCGTCCACCGCGCCCGCCTCCCCCGAATCGCAACAGCATTACTGTCTGACAGCGCAGCCAAGGAGTGAAAACAACCAGCGATCCGGATCAGCGGAGTATGGTCTGGCAAACGCCCGAAGCCGCTCCAGCGCCGTCAGCGCCGATCTTTGCGCGAGTCAAATCGTGATTTCATCTTTGTGCTAGGGCTCGTATATGCCGTTCAAGGCCGAGGATCCACGACGCGGCTGATGGATCGCGAGGCTAAACACGGTGGTTGACTGGTCTAATGACCACCGGAATGACGTCGATTGCGTCATACCGGCGGAAGATACTTTTACAGAAACGTCTGCCGGGAATTCCTGAACGACGCACTCTTGCACGTCTGGCCGTCCCACGCTCGGCTCACGCTCTTGTCCCGCTCGGTTTCCGGCCCGATGGTGTTCACGACCAGCTTCGGCCTGGAAGATCAGGCGCTGACGCATCTGATCGTCCAGTCCGGCATCGACTGCCGGTTCGTGACCCTGGAAACCGGCCGCCTGTTTCCCGAAACCCACGCGGTCTGGGCCGAAACCGAGCATCGATACGGCATCCAGGTTGAGGCGTACCATCCCCGCTCTGAGGCCCTGCGCCCTGGTGCGCAACGACGGCATCAACGGCTTCTACCACTCGACCCAGGCCCGCCACGCCTGCTGCGACGTCCGCAAGGTGGAACCCTCGAACCGCGCGCTGCTCGGTGCAGCGGCATGGCTGACCGGACTGCGCGCGGATCAGTCGGCAACCGGCAGGCATTGGACTTCGCATCCTTCGACCCGAACGCCAACTGCTGAAAGTCAATCCGCTGCTGGACTGGTCGCGCGACCAGGTCGCAAGCCTGGTGCGCGACGACGAACATCCCGCCAACCAACTGCACGATCAAGGCTTCCTGTCGATCGGCTGTGCCCCCTGCACCCGCGCCGTCGCACCCGGCGAGCCCGAGCGAGCCGGCCGCTGGTGGTGGGAACAGGACCAAACCCGCGAATGCGGCCTGCATCTGACGCCGGATGGCCGCCTGGTGCGCACGTCATGAGAGGCCCCGGGATGAGTGCCATTCGTCATCGTTTGCCTCTCAATCGCCATTTCCGGCCATCCGCGAGGTGCCTGAATCCGCGGCCGACCCCAGTCCGGATTGCACGGCAAAAGCCAGTCCGCGGCATCCGACGGTTCGCCGTTGCCCTGACCATCTCCAGCGCCTGGAAGCCGAGAGCATCCACATCTTTCGCGAGGTCTCGCCACCGCCGAAAATCCGGTGTTGCTCTATTCCATCGGCAAGGACAGCGCCGTCCTGCTGCATCTCGCGATCAAGGCCTTCTATCCGGCCCCGCTGCCGTTCCCGCTGCTCCACGTCGATACGACCTGGAAGTTTCGCGAAATGATCGAGTTCCGCGACCGCCGGGCCAAGGAACTCGGCTGCAACCTGATCGTCCACATCAACCAGGACGGACTGCGCGCCGGCGTCAATCCATTCACCTCCGGGTCTCGGCTGCACACCGACGTCATGAAAACCCAGGCCCTCAAGCAGGCACTGGATCGTTACAAATTCGACGCAGCCTTCGGCGGCGCCCGCCGCGACGAGGAGAAATCCCGCGCCAAAGAACGAGTCTTCTCCTTGCGGTCCGCCGAACATCGCTGGGACCCGAAAAACCAGCGCCCCGAACCCTGGCACCTGTTCAACACCCGCAAGCGCGCCGGCGAAAGTTTCCGCGTCTTTCCGCTGTCGAACTGGACCGAGGCCGACGTCTGGGACTACATCGCCCAGGAAGACATCCCCGTCGTGCCGCTGTATTTCGCCGCTCCCAGGCCCGTCGTGCAGCGTGACGGCGCGCTGATCATGCGCGACGACGACCGCATGACCCTGCGCCCCGGCGAACAGATCGAAACCGCTGGGTCCGCTTCCGCACCCTCGGCTGCTACCCGCTGACCGGCGCGGTCGAAAGCAACGCCGCCACCCTGCCCGAGATCATCGCCGAAATGCGCGGCTCCCGCTCATCCGAACGCGAAGGCCGGGTGATCGACCATGACGGCGGCGCATCGATGGAACAGAAGAAACAGGAAGGGTATTTCTGATGAGCGCCGCGCTTGCCGTCACGGCGCCGGCGGCACGAGAGGCCTCGCTGCTCCGCATCCTCACCTGTGGCTCCGTCGACGACGGCAAATCCACCCTGCTCGGGCCGTTTGTTGTTCGATTCAAATTCCGTGCTCGACGACCAACTTGTGGCCCTGGATCGAGACTCAAGAAAATTCGGCACCGACGGCCAGGCACGGGACTTCGCCTTGCTGGTCGACGGGCTGTCGGCGGAACGCGAGCAGGGCATCACCATCGACGTCGCCTACCGGTATTTCTCCACCCCCCGCCGGTCCTTCATCGTCGCCGACACCCCAGGCCACGAGCAATATACCCGCAACATGGCGACCGGCGCCTCGACCGCCGAACTCGCGATCATCCTGGTCGACGCCCGCAAAGGCATCCTGCCGCAGACCCGACGTCATTCCTTCATCGTATCGATGGTGGGCGTCCGGCACGTCGTGTTGGCCGTCAACAAGATGGACCTCGTTGGCTTCGACCAGGCGACCTACGACGACATCGTCGCGGCCTATACCGAGGCAGTCGCCTCCCTTGGTTTTGAATCGATCGTCCCGATCCCGCTCTGCGCGCGCGAGGGCGACAACATCGCCGAGCCGTTCGCCGCGCACGCCCTGGTACCAGCGGCGCCCGACTGCTGACAGTATCTCGAAAACATCAACGATCGGCCGAAGCCCCCGATCAGGCCAAGACGATTCCATTTTCCGATGCAATGGGTCAACCGGCCCAACCTCGATTTCCGCGGCTATGCCGGAACCCTGGCCACCGGAACGGTCCGCGTCGGCGATCAACGTAACAGTGCTGCCAAGCCAGCGTCACAGCACCGATCGCCCGCATCGTGACCGCGGACGGCGATCTCCCCGCCGCCTCCGCCGGCCAGGCGATGACACTTACCCTGGCGGACGAGGTCGACGTGTCGCGCGGCGACGTTATCGTGCACGAAATCTCCGCCATGCGGGCGCGCAAGAGCGACAACGGCCCGGCTGCTCTGGATGGCCGATCAGCCGCTGCACCCCGGCCAAGGCTTCATCATCAAGCTGGGACGACGGAGGCCAACGCCGAAATCGTCGCGTCTGCGCCATGCGGTCGATATCCACAGCTTTCAGAACCACCCGGCCGATTCGCTGCCGATGAACGCGATCGGCGTGGCCGATCTGACGCTTCGACAAGGCGATCGCCGCCACCGCCTACAGTCGGGACCGCGAACTCGGGCTCATTCATCCTGATCGACCGCATGACCAACCAAACCGTCGCGCTCGGAACGATCGAGGCCGGACCAGCCAAAGCAGGCGAACGACAATGTGCGCGCCCGGACACTCATTCGACTGGTCGGTCAAGCCGGTTCCGCACAACGATGGCACTTCTGGACGTCATTGGGCCGCAAGACGATCGAGGCGGTGGTGCTGTTTCTGGTCGTCGCCGCGTTGGCCCAAAATCTTCTGGCTGGCCCTCGCGGTAACGGTGGCCGACTTGCTGTTGCGCCCAATGGCGGATCGCATCGCCACCTGGGGCTGGCATCACCTGTTCGCAAATGGTCGTCCCTCGTACCCAGGCGGGCACGCGGACTAAAGCACCAGGGTAGCGTCGGCGATCAGACCACATCTAAAGCCCATGGTCTGATCGCCTCCCGACGAACCCGCCTATTCCGGAACGGACTCGCCAGAGCCACCAAATTCGCTGGGAAAATCCTTCAGCTTCGGCAGCCCGTCGCGGATCGGCAGAACCGTCTCGGCATAGTTGACATGCACCGCCGGCTCAAACTTCAGATCCGGAATGGTCGCCGAGAACACGTCGATCATCTGTAAAGGAGGATGCACCGTCATGAGGTGCCCGCCACAAACCCGGCAAGACTGACGATGGCTCAAATCCGTCTTGTGATACGTCAGGATGTGTTCCGCACCCTTGGTTACCACAACTGCATCCGTCGGCCAGAGCGTGAACGCATTGACCGGACCGCCGGACCACGACCGGCACGAACGGCAGTGGCAATACCCCATCGCATTGGGCTTGCCGTTCACCCGAATTTCGACGGCACCGCAGAAGCACGCCCCTGCATAAGAATCGCTCATTGTTCCTCCCACATTCTCTTACGACGAGACGGAGTGTCGTCCGATCACATTTTGGAGCAAGCAAAATTGCAGTGACCGCGCCCCGCCGATGCACCCAGCCGGAAAATCTCCTGCGGCGACAAAGGTCTGCGGCCGCAAATTACCCCTCCCCAACCGCGGACCTACCGCATCAGGCGGCAATCCCGGACAGCCCGGCCGGGCGTCCACCCGAAGCCACCGGCACCAACCCCGGCATCGGTCAAAGCATCACGCCCGCAACAGCGAAAGCCGACGGCAACCACGGCGAAGGCCGACGGACCCAACAGCGACGCCAATGGCGCAATCCCTTGACGACCCCATCAAGCCTTTGACACATTGACTTTAGCGCTCGATCGACGACCCGGCGCCGCCTTGCATTCCCCAAGAGCACTCACCAATAAACACACAGTAACTCTCTATCAAAAATTATCAGGGAGACACGAATGAGCCTGTTTTTCGCGCTAGTGCTTATCGGTTTGCCGGCTGCCGCGTTGCTGTACGATTTCTATAAGGGCGGCAACAATACCATGCTGACGCCCCCGGGCACCGCACCGCAACAACCCACAACAACCGGCAGTGCGGAATAAGTCCTTCCACGAAATTGACGACCACACACAGAACAACAGGATCCCTTTATTCAGACTCCCGCCGCATTCGGCGCCCGCTATACTGATCCTGCCGCGGAGTGGTCAACCTGGGACTTCAGGCGTCACCAACCGGTTTGTCTCAGCCCTGCGCTGAAGACCTCCCGGCCCCATCGGTACGACCCGGCACAAGGACGGGACGCCATCCACCGGTCCGACCCCCCGGCGCCGGGTGAACCGGCCCGCCAAATAAACGCCTCGTATCGCCCCTGAGACCAGGGCGATATGCCGGAAATGGCCGACGCCCACGACGAAACCCGTTCGCTGTGCGACCTGCGCTTCCCGAAACGGATGATAAAACCTCACGGCACCGCCCGTCAGGTTTGTCTGTCATCAAAACGATCGCGTATCCGTTCGATGGCCACACAATTCACCACACGCCCGTCGTGATCAACGCTTGGCAAAGGCCGGATCGCGGAAAATGATCAGGTCGGTCACACGCAAGACCGGCTGCCTCATATGCCGGCGGGTTGCAACCAATCAGCGCTCGATCGGGTCAACCCGAACCCATCGTGCATCAACGCTCCCCGCGTCGATCCCGCCGGCCCCCATAATCAAACCGATCACCGTTCGCACTTCCCTCGGATGCCGTAGCCGCAGCACCACAAGCGATGCATATTCGTCCCGCTGCAATCGTTCCGCGGTCTCGCGACGGCGCCGGCTCCAGGTATCCCACGCCCACCGGATCGGATGGCTGGGCCGCAGGAAATGTTGCCACCTCTCACGATTGCCCGCCCACAGCTCGGTTTTCAGCATGGCACGCAGCACCGATCGACGGATCACCCGACCCATGATCACCGGACGATCATAATCCAGCCAGACCAGATGGGTCGCGCGCCGCCACACCCGGTCAGCCACAAGACTGTAGTTACCGTCCACCACCCAGCCCTCTCCCCGGATCGCCTCGGTGACACGGCTGACGAACCGCGCTGCATCATGCCGCGCCAGATCCCGCCAACCCGCCTGCCAGTTGATCGCGTCAAGCTCGATATGCGGCACGCCCAGTCCCGTCGCGACAGCCCGGGCCAGCGTGGTCTTGCCCGCGCCCGAGGTGCCGACAATAACGATCCGCATCGTTCGACAATCCTGCAAAGACATCCTGCCCACCTGCTGCAATGCCGATCACGTCGATATAGGAATAATTCCTTGACAGATTCAACCAGCTAGGATAAAACGCCCAGCACATCATCCAGGGCCGGACGGCATGACCGACACCACGACCATCCTCACCACACAACAACCCGAAGCCGTCCCCCATATCCCCACCGACCCCTCGGATATCCTGATGGACTTCATCGTCGCCGTTCTCGCGCCGATGTTTCTCGGTGCCAGCACATGCGACATCGGCTTCGCCCGCCTGGCCGCGATTGAAACCGTCAACGCCTACCGCGCCCGCAACCACGCCGACCTCGTGTCGATCGCCCAGATCGTGGGCTTCGGCCTCACCGCGCTGGGCTCCCTTAGCCTGTCGATGGCCGACAACATCTCCCTGTCCATGACGCTGCGCCTGCGCGGCAACGCCGTGTCGCTGAACCGCGCCGCCGAGCATAACCGCCGGGCGCTGGAAAAAAGCCGCGCCGGCAACACGATGTCACACCCCGCCCCGCCCTGGGCGAAACCCGAAGCCGCCCCCGAACCCTCCCCCGTAGCCGCCCCCAAAGAAATCGAGGACTTAGACCCAGCCGCGCTGGCCAACGACATCGCGACAGTGCGGCAGCTTGCCGCCGACACGCAGGCTCACCTGCATGCGCCTCAACCGGACCCCGGCCCCACCCCGACCCCCACAGCCCCAACTGCGGCCCCGGCACCGGCACCAACACCAGCAGCCCAGTCGCCCACACCCCCGGCTTCGGCAACAGCCCCCATGTTGGCAACAGCATCGCTGCGAAACCAGGCCGCATGGGCCGCTGCCATGGCCGACGTCGCGGCGGAACTGACGTCCGGCATCGCCAACCTTCCCCCGTTGGAGCGTCGGGCCGCCCCGCTCCGGGCAGCCGCCTTGACCACCACCGCTAACAGCCTGCTGTCAGAGATAAACACCCCGCCGTCCGGGCCGGCCACATTCGGCAACGCCCCGCTCCAAGGCCGATCCCCGATCCAAAGCTGACCCGGGCCAGCACTCCACCCCGACCCACATCCTACTACCCGAATGCACCCGCAACCCGCAGCCGCTCGATCGCATCCGTCGACAATCCCAGCCGATCCGCCAGCACCGCCGCGGTGTCCGCACCCAGCCGCGGCGCCGCCGTCTCCGCCACCCCACCGCCTTCCGCCAACTTGAACGGCGTACCGACCAGATCCCGCGCCACACCGTCCGCATCCCGCGCCGTCACCCGCATCGCATTCGCGATCACCTGAGGATGCGTCATCACCTGGTCCACCGTATGCAGCGGCGAGCACGCAACGCTCCGCGCCTCGAACCGCTCTACCCAGTACTCGACGGCGCGCTGGCCAAAGCGCGCCTCCAGCAGCGGGATCAGCACGTCGCGTTGCTCCACCCGCGCGACATTGCCCAGGAACCGCGGATCACTCGCCAGCTCCGGCCATTCCAACGCCTCGCAGAACCGCACCCAGGCGCCGTCATTCGGTGCGCCCGCCAGCATGAATCCGTCCTGGCAGCGAAACGCCTGATACGGCACCAGATGTCCGCTCCCGGATCCCTGCGGCACCGGCAAAACCCCGGATTGCATCCAGGCAACGGCGTGATACCCCAGCAACGACACCGCCGTCTCCAGCAGCGAACCCCGCACCCACGTGCCCTGGCCTGTCATCGTGCGCGCCAGCAGCGCCGTGACGATGCCGGCATACAGCGAAATCCCGGTGGACATGTCGATGAACGACACCCCGCAGCGAATCGGCGACCCACCGGGCGTCCCGGTCGCCGACATCACGCCGGCGAACGCCTGCACCATCAGGTCATAGCCCCGCTTGTCCGCCAGCGGCCCCTCCGCGCCGTAGCCCGAGATCGTCGCCACCACCAATCTTGGATTATCCGCCCGCAGCCGCTCCACGCTGATCCCCAGCCGTGCCGCCGTATCTGGCAGGAAACTGTGGATCAGCACGTCCGCATCCCGCACCAGGCGGACCAGGATATCCCGCGCTTCCGGCGTCTTCAGGTCCAGCACCAGCCCACGCTTGCCGCGGTTGACCGAAGCGAAATTGGCGCTCTGGCCGTCCGGTCCATGCGGCGGCCAGCCGCGGTTCTCGTCACCGCCCGGCCCCTCCACCTTGATCACGTCGGCGCCGAAATCCGCCAGCAGCTGCGCGCAGTGCGGCCCCGCCAGCACACGGCTCAGATCGACCACACGGACGCCATCCAGCACTTTCATTTGGTCGTTTCTCCCGTTTATGACCAAAGCTTGCCGCAAGCGTCGCTGCAGGAGAAGAAGATGAGCGAATCAATGGAACGCGCGCACGAAACGATTGAGCATCACGCCAGCCACACCGACCCGTGGGCGCGCGGCGTGGCAATACTGGTGTCGTTCCTCGCCGCCGCGCTGGCACTGACCGAAATCGGCGGCAAGTCCGCCCAGAACGCCTATCTGACGCACCACGTGTCGCTTTCCAACGACTGGGCTTTCTACCAGGCCAAGAACCTCCGCGCCGTGGTTCGCACATCCGAAGCCGAACTGCTCGCCAGCCTGCCCAACGCATCCGATCCCGCGATCCAGAAGCGGATCAAGGACGCGCAGGATTACAGCGCCCGCATGCGCGATGAACCGACAACCGGCGACGGCATGAAGCAGCTCGCCGCCCAGGCGCACGAAAAGGAAGTCCTGCGCGATGAGGCCTTCCACCGCTACCACAACTACGAATACGCCGTGGGCGCGCTGGAAATCGCCATCGTCCTGGCATCGGTCTCGGTGGTCACCCGTATGCGCCCGCTGGCCATCGGAGCCGGCGTGATCGGCGCGGTCGCCGCCGTCGCGGCGCTGGGCGTGACGCTCAATCTGTTCTGATTCGCTTGACTGAGGAGGCCAAAAAATGTCCTAGATCACCTTTTCGTGAGGACAACAACTTCATGCGGAAGACGTTCGCGCGCCTCGACGACTTGCTGATCGAGCGGTTGTTTCAGCCCGCGTCCGATCTGATCACCCGCCGGATGGGCCTGAGCAACGGCGGCACCATCTGCTTCTGTCTCGACCTCGCATCAATCGCCTGGATCGTGTCCCGCACGCGCTGTCTGTCCGACGCCGTGATCGGCTGGGACGCCATCTCGGCCTTCCTCCACTTAAGCTTCCTCTTGCTCGGTCTCGTCGCACTGGTCAGCCTGCGGATATTGTTCCGGCGCCCCAAAGGCAAACAGGGCAACCCGCTGCGGCCGGCGATGCAACCGCACCGGGCGGTTGTCCTGCTGATGCTCGGCACCAACATGGCGCAGTTGCGAACCCCGGACCTGGCCGCCACGGCTGACCTGCTCATGCTGGTATTCGCCGCGTTCGGCCTGTACCTGGGCGCCTGCGCCGAACAACCGCCCGTACGCCGCCACTGGGCGACACTCGCCCCGGCCAACTGAAAGCGGCTATCTCACCCCCGCGCCGCCAGCCACCGAAACTCGTCGTCCAGCGTGGCCCGGTCAGGATCGGGCAGCCAAACGGCCGGATGGTCCACCGCCCCGGCGAGCTGCTGCTTATAGACCTCGCGCGGGATCTCCTCGGCACCGAACTGCGCCAGATGGGAGGTCACGAACTGCGTGTCCAGCAGCCGGAAACCGCCCAGGCGCAGGCGCGCGACCAGGTGCACCAGCGCCACCTTGGAGGCGTCCCGGACGAAGCTGAACATGCTCTCGCCGAAGAACGCGCCGCCGAGGGCGACCCCGTAAAGCCCGCCGACCAGGGTGCCGTTCTGCCACGCTTCGACCGAGTGGGCGTGCCCCATCCGGAACAGGTCGGTGAACAGGCGCTCGATCTGCGGATTGATCCAGGTATCGGCGCGGTCAGGCAACGGCGTCGCGCAGCCGGCGATGGTGCCGGCGAAATTCCGGTCGGCCGTCACCGTGAACGCGTCGGACAGCACCGTGCGCAGCAGCCGGCGTGACAGATGGAACCGGTCCAGCGGCAGGACACCGCGCTTGATCGGGTCCAGCCAGAACAGCCGGTCACCGGCCCGCCCCTCTGCCATTGGGAAAAGACCGTGGCGATAAGCGCGCAGCACAAGGTCCGTCGTGACTTCCACCGAGCGTCGGGACATAGTTGCATATTGCGGCCTGGATCGGCGGATTGAAAGGCAAGAAGTGATGTTGACCATCAAGCACCTCGACCACCTCGTCCTGCGGGTCAGGGACCTGCGCACCATGATGGCGTTTTACACCGACGTGCTGGGCTGCCCGGTGGAGAAAATCCAGGAGGACCTCGGCCTATACCAGCTCCGCGCCGGCTCGGCGTTGATCGACCTGGTGCCGGTGGACGGACCGCTGGGCGCCAAGGGCGGCGCGGCACCAGGCGCGGAGGCACGCAACCTCGATCACTTCTGCCTTCGGGTCGAACCCTTCGACGCCGGTGCCATCATCGCCCACCTGAAAGCGCATGGCGCCGATCCAGCCCCGGTCGCCTCCCGCTACGGCGCCGAGGGCCAGGGACCGTCGATCTATGTGTCCGATCCAGAGGGCAACGTCGTCGAGCTGAAGGGTCCCCCCGGCCCGGTTGCCTGATCCGCGATCACTGCGTCAGGGTCTCGGCCGGCTTGGCAGCCTCGATCGCCACGCCCGCTATAGGCGAGGCCGCCGCCGGCTGAACGTCGCCCACCTTCGCATCACCCGCCTTTGTATCACCCGGCTTGGCATCCTGCGCGGGCGGTTCCGCCTTCACCGTCTCGACGGCCTTGGCTGTCGGCGACAGCGGCGGCACCGTGTAGTCCGGCACCACCCTGGCCTGGGTTCCGGCAATCACTAGGACTTTTTGCCCAAGCGCCAAAGGCGTCTTGTCTTTCTGGGTCACACTCACCAGATCACCGTTCGGTTTGCGAACGATATATTCAAATGCCTGAGTGTCCGCGGTGACATGCTCCACGGTCGATCCGGCGATGCCACCAACCAACGAGCCGCCTAGCGCCGTGAACGCGCTGACCGGCCCGGCGGCCGCCTGCGACCCGGCGATGCCACCGGCCGCCGCGCCGGTCACCGTTCCGACCGTGCCGGCGGCGCTGACCGCAACCGTGCGCACGCCGACGATCACGCCTTGATCCACTTTGTTCGCCTGCTGCGCCGCATTGCTCGCATAGGTATCCGGCGAGTAAGTCGGTCCACACGCCGCGACACCCGACAGAACTACCGCCGAAATCAAATGAGCAAACTTCAAACCGCCGCGCTCCTTCCGTTGCCGGCGTGTGGTAGCCGATGACGGTGGCAAAGTCACAGATGTTTGAACGGTTGGAAGTAGGGACCCTTCACCCTCGATGCGGTCGGGGCTAGCATAATCGCTATGACAAACATCCCTCCGGCTAAGCCCGCCGCTGCCAAACACGGCCTCGCCCGCAACACCGCCAACTATGGCGACAAGGATTTCGCGCTGTATCTGCGCCGGTCCTTCGCCAAGTCGATGGGCTATTCCCAGGCGATGCTGGACCGCCCGGTGGTGGGGATCGTCGATACCGGATCGGCCTACAACAACTGCCACCGCACGGTGCCGGAACTGATCGAGGCGGTGAAGCGCGGCGTCCTCGGCGCCGGCGGGCTGCCGATGCCGTTCCCGACCGTGTCCTTGTGCGAACCGTCGTTGTTCCCGACCTCGATGCATTACCGCAACCTCGCCGCGCTGGACACCGAGGCGATGCTGACCGCCCAGCCGATGGACGCGGCGGTGCTGGTCGGCGGCTGCGACAAAACCGTCCCGGCGCAGTTGATGGCCGCCGCCTCGGCTGACGTGCCGGCGGTGCAACTGGTCACCGGTCCGATGCTGGCGACCCCGTTCCAGGGGGAGCGGTTGTCCGCCTGCACCGACTGCCGCCGCTACTGGGCGCAGTACCGGGCCGGGACAGTGACCGAGGACCGCATCGCCCTGATCGAAGGCCGCCTCGCCACCACCGCCGGAACATGCGGCGTGATGGGCACCGCCTCCACCATGGCCTGCATCGCCGAGACGCTCGGCATGGTCCCGCTGGGTCACGGATCAATCCCGGCGGTTCATGCCGACCGGCTGCGCGCCGCGGAGGAGGCTGGCGCCCTCGCGGTGCAGTTGATCAAGAACCCGATCAAGCCATCCCAGATCATGACCGCCCACTCGGTGGAAAACGCCCTGCGCGTCCTGCTGGCGCTCGGTGGGTCCACAAATGCGCTGATCCACCTCACCGCCATCGCCGGCCGGATCGGGGTCAAGATCGACCTGCGCAAGCTGAACGAACTGTCCGATTCCACCCCCGTGCTGGTCGACCTCAAGCCAACCGGCGAGGGCTATATGGAAGACTTCCACGCCGCCGGCGGCATGCCCGCATTGCTGTGGGAACTGCGCGACCTGTTGCATCTCGATACGATCGACGTCACCGGCGTCCCGCTCGAACAACGCCTGGTCGAGCCGCCGTTTGTCGACCGGCGCTATATCCGCGCGCGGTCGGAACCAGTATCGCCGGTCGGCGGGATTGTGTCGCTGTTCGGGTCCCTGGCGCCAAGGGGAGCCATCCTCAAGCGCAGCGCCGCGACGCCGTCACTGTTTGAGAAAGAGGCGCGCGCCGTGGTGTTCGATGGGCTGGAGGACCTCGCCAACCGGATCGACGATCCCGGCCTGGATGTCGCCGCGGACGACATCCTGGTGCTGAAGAACGCCGGGTCGCTGACCCCGGCCGGCATGCCGGAGGCGGGCTACCTGCCGATCCCGTCGCGGCTCGCCCGGTCCGGGGTGAAGGATATGGTGCGCATGAGCGACTGCCGGATGTCCGGCACCGCGTTCGGCACCATCGTCCTGCACATCACGCCGGAAGCCGCAGCCGGCGGTCCGCTCGGTCTGGTTGAAAGCGGCGACCGCATCAGGCTGTCGGTCAAGGACCGGTCGCTGGATCTGCTGGTGCCGGCCGAAGAACTGGAACGCCGGCGGGCGGCGTGGGCGCCCCCCGCCAAGCCCAAGCGGGGCTGGGACCGGTTGATCGCCGACCACGTGTTGCAGGCGGACGAGGGCTGCGATCTGTCGGTGCTGCGGGCCGAGGGATGAACCTTACTGGTTGAACTGTTCTTCCTTCGGAATCTCAGCCTCGGGCGGCACATACAGCGCGGCACATTCCCTGGCCATCAGGCCGCCTTCCAGCGACAGGTCGTCGCGGAAGGCGTCGCGGACAAAATCCATCGTGTCCAGGTGGCGATCCTCGAAATACTCGGAATGAACATCGTCCCGCCCGGCGCCGTAGACGATGCGGCTGATCTTCGCCCAGATCGAGGCCATGGTGCACATCCCGCACGGCTGCAAAGTCGAATAAAGCACGGCCCCGCGCAGTTCATCGGCCTCCAGCCGTTGGCCGGCGCGACGCATCGAAACGATCTCGGCATGCGCGGTCGCGTCGTGCCGCAGCTCGACTTCGTTGCAGCCTTCGCCGATCACCTCGCCGTCGAGCACGATGACACAGCCGATACCATTCTTGCCCGGTGCCGCGTTGCCCTCCCTGGCCAGGGCGATCGCGCGTTGCATCCAGCGTTTATCTTCGTCAGTCCAGGCCATGTGAGCACCTCCAGGCGTGGATGAAGGGATGGGCGCGTGAGGTTCAAGGCTGCCAACCGTGACGTGAACCCGGCGCTGGATTAGCGTCGATGCAGGGAGGAACGGGCCATGGACATCAGGCGGTTGGGACATTGCGCGGGGGCCGAGGCTTTGGGGGTCGACTTGTCGCGGGCGATTCCGGCTGACATGCAGGCTGCGCTGTATCGCGCATTTACTGAGAACGGGGTGCTGGTGATCCGGGATCAACGGCTGACCCCACAGCAGATGCTGACGGCGGTCGAACGGTTCGGGTCGGTCTTTCAGCAACACAACACCCGCTTCGCGATCCCGGAGTGCCCGCGGATCCACTATATCTCCAATCAGGACAGCTTCGCGGATGGCACCCGCTATATTCCGGGCGAGGGCTGGCATACCGACCATTCCAACGACGCGCGGCCGCCAAAGGCGACCGTGCTGCACGCCGTGACGCTGCCGGATCGCGGTGGCGACACGCAGTTTGCCAACATGGCCGCGGCCTATGCGGCACTGCCGGCGGCGATGCGGGACCGGATTGATGGATTGATGGCGATCCATGTCTACCAGAGCAGCCACAGCGCGCGAAAGCTCATGAGCCTGTCTGAGGAAAACAAAGAGCGTGTGCCGAACGCGGTGCTGCATCCGCTGGTGCGGACGCATCCGGAGAACGGCCGGAAGTCGATCTATATCAATCCCATCCGGATCGAGGGGATTGTCGGCTTGGCCCATGCCGAAGCGCTGCCGTTACTGGACCAGTTGCTGGAACATGCGACACGGGAGGCGTTTCAGTACCGGCATGAATGGCGGGGCGGTGATCTTGTCATGTGGGATAACCGATGCCTGCTGCACAAGGCGAACGGCGACTATGACATGGGTCAGACTCGTTACTTGTACCGCGTTATGCTACAGGGGGACGTGCCGCGATAGGGCAGCCGGTCGGGCGTGGATCATCGTCTGCCACACATCCGTCCCGTCGAACCCCGCGCGAATGCCATCCGTGTTGACCCATGGCCTATGGGTCAACGGCGGGATGCGCGGGGCTTTACGCGGACAGGCCGCTAGAGCCTGATAGGTTCAGGTTGAACCTATCAGGCTCTAGGACTTCTTTATTTGAGAGGGCGATTCACGCTGAAGTTGGGTCAACCTCAGACGATCGCACTTTAACCCCATGGGATTGGCAAGCACCGACATGTATTGCTGCCGGCCCCAGTCGTCAGCTTTTCACGAGCGGACAGCCGCCTTCGTTGAGCGGCCGCCACGCCTCGTCCATCGGTGTCGTGGTGATGACCTTGGCGACGTCCCAGGATTGTTTGCTTTCCGACGGTTTCTTTGCCTCCAGCAGATAAACCGGATGCAGTGCCCGGCCATCAATGCGGATTTTACCAGGACCGAAACAATCATCGTCGGTTGGCATGGCTTTCATGCGCTCCACCACGGCGCGGCCGTCGGCTTTGGCGGCGGCGACGCCCATGTCGGCGACCGTCTTCAGATAGTGCAGCGTCACTGCGTAGTCGCCGGCCTGGGTCATGTTCGGCCACACGCCGTTCGGCGTCTTGCTCTTGACGCGATCGTTCCAGGCTCGGGTGCGATCGTTGAGGTCCCAGTAATAGGATTCGCTCCAGCGCAGGCCTTGCGCGGTATCGAGGCCGATCGCCCGCACGCCGCGCACCTGGATCAGCAGCGCGGCGAGCTTCATCGAATTGTTGATGCCGAATTCGTGCGCCTGCTTGATGCAGTTTTCGGTATCGGCGCCGGCCATGCACAGACCGAGCACCTTGGCGCCGGAGGATTGGGCTCGGATCAGGTGGGTGGAGAAGTCGGTTGTTTCGGGGAACGGATAGGCAACGCTACCGAGCACCTTGCCGCCGGCCTTGGTGACGATGCCTGCAGTGTCACGCTGCAAGGTTTGCCCGAAGACATAGTCGGCGGTGATGAAGAACCAGGTGTCGCCGCCTTCCCTCACGGTGGCGCCGCCGGTGGACTTGCCCAGCATGTAGGTGTCGTAGGTCCAGTGCACGGTGTTGGGGCTGCACTGCGGGCCGGTCAGGTCGGATGATCCGGTGCCGGAATTGAGATAGACCTTGTTCTTCTCGCGGCAAATCGTGTTCACGGCGAGGCCGACGGATGACGTCGGCACGTCGACGATCGCATCGACGCCGTCGCGGTCGAGCCACTGCCTGGCGATCGATACGCCGACATCGGGCTTGTTCTGGTGGTCGGCGGACAGCACCTCGACATTCCAGTCCTTGCCGGAGATGCCAAAATCCTCCAGCGCCTGTTTGGCGCAGACCACGCCGGTGGGACCGCCGTCATCGCGATACGGGCCGGACTGGTCGTTCAGGACGCCGATCTGGATGGTGGGCTTTTGCGCGAAGCCGTAGCGCGGCACGGCCAAGGCCTGCCGTCGCACCGAGGACGGTGCGTCGTGTCAGAATCATGCTGGTAACCTTCGTGAACGTTAAACGGCGCCGGTCATAGCGTGACCGGCGCCGCTTGTTCAGTAATTCAGACGTATCGATCAGGCGGGCGTGAAGAACGGCAGCGACGGGCCGTCGTTCTCGGTCTTGGATGAACGTTACTTTCACATCCTGGCCGATCTTCAGCGCCTTGAAGTCGCAGTCGACGAAGTTGGTCAGCACGCTGGGACCTTCCGCCAGCGTGACATAGCCGATGGCATACGGCGGATTGGCCCGCTCCATCACGCTGAACGTGTAGATCTTGGCCTTGCCGGACGCCTGTTCCCACTCGCAGTCGCCGAAGCAGAACGGGCAGAGCGCGCGGGGATACCAGTGCGCCTTCTTGCAGCTCGTGCAGCGGCGGACCATCAGCTTGCCGGCAGCCGCGCCGTCGAAGAACGGCTTGGTTTCGGGGTTGGTATCGGGCGTGCCGACGAACGGGATCTTTCTTGCAACGTAGGCCATGTCGATTACTCCCGTTCCAGGATCACGGTGCTGCCGCAGTGGCGCGTGCCGAGCGCGCCGCCGGTGCCGTGGGCGATCGCGAGGTCGCAGTTGGGGACTTGCACCGTTCGGATGCGCTTCGCCGCGAAGCTGACGCACCGCCTCGATGATCTTGGTGATGCCGCCGCGGTTGGCCGGATGGTTGGAGCACAAGTCCGCCGCCGTCGGTGTTGAACGGCAGCTTGCCGACGCCGGAGATCAGGTTGCCGTCGGAGACGAACTTGCCGCCCTGGCCTTTCTCGCAGAAGCCGAGGTCTTCGAGCTGCATCAGCACGGTGATGGTGAAGCTGTCGTAGATCGAGGCGTATTTGATGTCGGACGGCTTGATGCCGGCCATCTCCCAGGCCGGCGGGCCGGACCAGCGCGCGGCGGTGTAGGTCAGGTCGATCTCGCCGCCGGCCTGGTGCTTCGGCGATTCGCCGACGCCGATGACTTTCACCAGCGGCCGCTTCAGGCTTTTGGCGATCTCCGGCTTGGTCAGGATCAGCGCGCCGCCGCCGTCGCTGATGACGCAGCAATCCAGCCGATGCAGCGGGGTGGAGACCATCGGTGAGTTCACCACGTCCTCGACCGTCACCACGTCGCGCAGCATGGCGTTCGGGTTGTACTGCGCGTGATGCGACGCGGCGACCTTGATCCAGGCGAGCTGTTCGCTGGTGGTGCCGTATTCGTACATGTGCCGCTGGGCGCACATGCCGTACAGGTTCGCCGTGGCCGGGCCGTACGGGATATTCGAACTGCATCTCGGGCGCGGTCGGGTTGCCGGGGCGCGGCGCGGTGCCGGTGGCCTGGCCTTCGCTGCGCGGCCGGCCGGACAGGGTGATCAGCGCGATGTTGCAGCGGCCGGCGGCGATCGCCTCCAGCGCGTGGCCGACGGCGACCTGGTAGGACGAGCCGCCGACATCGGTGCTGTCCACGTGGCGGCACTTCAGGTTCATGTAGTCGACCATGGACAGCGGCGCCGAGGCCCCCTGGCGCGTCGCCGGCGCAGAAATAGCCGTCGACGTCGTCCTTGGTCAGGCCCGCGTCTTCCAGCGCGCCCTTGGCACATTCCGCGTGCAACAAGGCGATGGACTTGTCCGGCGCCTTGCGGGTGGGATGTTCCCACGCCCCGGCGATATAGGCCGCACCTTTTAAACTCATGCTTCACTCCCCTATGCGACCGCCGCTACGGCGGCGATCCGGTTCAGGCGGGGGGATTATACTGATCGGTAGGCGGACGGCTACCCCAGCTCGGGGCTGTCACACTGGATGGCGCAAGCGACTCGTTTGGTGACCTACCAACGTATCAATTTGTGTCCAGAGCTCAGGTTACACTTGTTTGTGAACAGAGCCTGAATGCCAATGTCTGTCGTGGAAAGGTGGGCCATGGATTCATTCTCCCGCATCGCAGTCGTCGAGGACGATCCCGAGATCAGTCGGATGATGACGAACTACATGACCGACAATGGATTCGAGGTGGCGGCCGCGCGCAGCGGCCGTGACCTGGATCGGGTCATGTCCGGCGGCAAAGATCGACTGCGTGATCCTGGATGTTGGACTGCCGGGCGAGGACGGGCTGAGCATCTGCCGCCGCCTGCGCGGGAAATCCTCTGTTCCGATCATCATGGTGACGGGCCGCGGCACCGACACCGATCGCATTGTCGGGCTGGAACTCGGGGCTGACGACTATCTGCCGAAGCCGTTCAATCCGCGGGAACTTGTGGCCCGTGTTCGCGCCGTTATGCGCCGCGGCAACGGGATCGAAGCGCCGCCGGCGGAAGCGCCGCAGGTTCTGATGTTCGAGGGTTGGCGTCTGGACATGGCGCGCCGGCAGTTGTTCGCGCCTGATGGCGGGCCGCGTTCGCTGACCAGCGGGGAGTTCAATATTCTGTCGATCTTCTGCCAGCAATCCGCGGAAGGTTCTGTCGCGGGACGATCTGCTGGATCTGCTGCACGGGCGCGCGGCGGCGGTGTTCGACCGCAGCATCGACGTGCAGATCAGCCGGCTGCGGCGGAAGATCGAGACCAACCTGAAGGATCCGTCGTTCATCAAGACGGTGCGGTACGGCGGTTATTTCTTCACGCCGCTGGTTACGGCGGCTGCCGACAGCTAGTATCGCCCAGAAAAGACGGGCGATAGGCTGGAAGTGGCCGATTGACGCGGCGCAACGCGTTCGGTGTGGGACCGGCGCTTCCTCACGATCGGACACTAACGGCGGTTGCATTGGCGGGCCAAGTCACCGGCCGCGTGGGAACCACGAGTTGGGTATTTGCCGGATCGTGCTGGCTGTAAGTGGTCTGGCTTACTATTTTCGCGGGCGGCTTGATCAGCCGAACGGTTTCCCGTCCGGCTGAAGCAATTCCTGGCGTTTGGATCAGGAGGTCGTCCGGTGGACGGCGACCTTCTGATTGAGTGGCGGTTTAGTGCAGGCGTTCGAAGATCGCCGCGATACCCTGGCCGCCACCGATGCACATCGTTACCAATGCGTAGCGCCCATTGATCCGTTCAAGCTCGTATAGCGCTTTGACCGTCAGCATGGCGCCGGTGGCACCCACCGGATGACCCAGCGAGATGCCTGAACCGTTGGGGTTGGTCTTTTCCGGGTCAAAGCCCAGGTCTTTCGCCACGGCACAAGCCTGCGCGGCGAACGCTTCGTTCGAATTCAATCACGTCAATCTGGTCGAGCGACAAACCGGCCCGCTTCAGCGCCGAGCGGGTTGCGGGCACCGGACCGATGCCCATCACTTTCGGGTCGACACCGGCGTGAGCGTAGGCGACCAGCCTGCCCAACGGCTGAACGCCGCGCTTGCCGACAGTGTCGCCATCCATCAGCACGACCGCCGCAGCGCCGTCGTTGATGCCGGAGGCATTGCCGGCGGTGACGGTGCCGTCTTTCTTGAACACGGCTCTTAATTTAGCCAGGTCGGCGGCGCTTACGTCACCGCGGACGTGCTCGTCGGTGTCGAAAATTGTCTCGCCTTTGCGGGTTTTGAGCGTCACCGGCAGGATTTGGGCCTTGAAACGACCCTCCTTGATCGCCCGAGCGGCACGCTGGTGCGACTGAATGGCAAGCTCATCCTGCTGCTTGCGGGTGACCTGGTGGGTTTCGGCGAGGTTTTCGGCTGTCATGCCCATGTGGATGTCGTGGAACGGGTCGTGCAGCGCGGCGGTCATCATGTCGATCATGGCGGTGTCGCCCATGCGCGCGCCCCACCGCATGCCGGACGCGAGGTAGCCAGCGCGGCTCATGCTTTCCGCGCCGCCGGCGACGGCGATATCGGCATCACCGAGGGTCACGGACTGGGCGGCGGAGACGATGGCCTGCAGGCCGGAGCCGCAGAGGCGATTGAGGGTCAGGGCTGGGGCATCCTGGGTGATGCCGGCGTTCACCGCGGCGACGCGGGCGAGATACATGTCCTTTGATTCGGTATGGATGACATTGCCGAATACGACGTGCTGGACTTCATCGCCCGCGACCTGGGCACGGGACATGGCTTCCCGGGCGACCTGAGCACCGAGCTCGGTCGGGGGTATGTCCTTTAGGCTGCCGCCAAAATCGCCGATGGCGGTGCGGACGCCGGAGACGATGTAAACCTCGCGCTGCATGACTGTGTCCTTTGTCTTTGGTGGCCTTGTCCCCTGGGTCCGCGTGGCGTGATGCGGCGGGCTTTTGGGGAGGACACCAGCGTTGATCGGTGCCTGCATCACATGCCGAGGGCGCGGATGCAAGCGGGGTTGGGCGGCGGCGGTCAGGGGAGATCGGCCTGTGCGACCGGGACTGCGACATAAAACTGTTATGTAATCGAGGTCTTTTTAGTGTTGCAGGGATTGGTGACGACGGTGATGGTATGGCCAATCGAAGAACGAGCAACGCCTGCTGCAATGAAGCTTGTGTCGCCCGAAATAGTCCAAGGAGCGGAACATGGCCCTTTTTCACCGTCCCCGCCAACCGGGCGCGTCGCTTGCGCATCACCCGGTGCCCCGGATCACCAGGTTCCAGCCAATTCCGGACGACTACAAGGCGGGCCGGGCGCCTCCGTTCGAGATGGATCTGTCGGCCGTTCTGCCCGCCGACGAGGTGACGGAGATCACCGATGCCGGCAGCATGTCATTTCATTGCGTGGGCGACACCGGTGGGGTGAAGAATCCGGAACCGCAGAAACTGGTCGCCCGGGGTTTGGAGGAATCGCTGAAGGGGCCGTCTATCGCGCCGTCCCTGCGCGGGGCGGCAATGGCGCCGGCGTTCTGTTACCATATCGGCGACGTGGTGTATTACAATGGCGAGGTCGCGCTGTACTACGACCAATACTACGAGCCTTATGAGAACTATCCGCTGCCGATCATGGGGATACCGGGCAATCACGACGGCGAACCGGTGGACGAGAATGCCAAGACCCTGGAAGGGTTCTATCGGAACTTCCTGGCGCAACCGGGCGCTGAGCCGGTTTATACCCAGGAGTCGCGTGACAGCGGCCGGCCGGCGATGCATCAGCCGTTCTTCTACTGGGCGTTGAAAACGCCGTTTGCCACCTTTATTGGGCTCTACAGTAATGTGCCTGAGCACGGTCAGTTGGATGATGATCAGCGGGCGTGGTTTCGGTCACAGATGAAGGCGGCGGACAAGGAGAAGGCGCTGGTGGTTTCGGTGCACCATCCGATTTACTCGTTCGACACGTATCACAGCGGCAGCCCAAACATGGCCAAGGAGCTGGAGGACGCGATCAACGAGTCGGGGCGATTGCCGAACATGGTGCTGTCGGCTCATGTACACAACTACCAGCGTATCGAGTTGGCCGTGGGTGAGCATACGATACCGTTCTTCGTCATTGGTAACGGCGGGTACTGGAATTTGCATCATCTTGGCGCGTCGCCGGGTTACAAGGATCCCGAGACGGAGGCTGAGCTGATGTCGGGGATCGACAGCCGGCATGGTTTCATGACGTTCGAGATCAGCGCGAAGGTGATCAACGGGCATTTCACGACGGTGCCTCGGCCGCAGGAATCCTGGAGTGACGCGCAGGCCTACAATGCCAATTTCGACGTGTTCAGTTACAGTGCGGTGCCGATGTTCCTGGCGCATGGGCAGAAGGTGACGCTTTTGCCGGCTGACGGGGCCAATGTGCCGGCCCATACGCATCACGCGGCGCCGGCGCCGGCGCGGACGGCCGGATCACAGGCCAAGGTGGCGGCGCGGTCGGCGCATGCGGCGCGGACGGCTGGGAAGGTTCGTAGTCATGGGCCTCGGTCGCGGCAGCCGTAGGGGTTCGGTTTGGCGGGTCGGCTGACCTATCGCTTGGTGGTCAGGCGGTAGGATGGGTGACTTGTTCCGGGGCGGCGAGTGGCCGGATCTGGTTGCCTGCAGCAGTGGGGGTGTTCGGCGATTGGCGGGGTTGCACTTCAGCGAGCCCCGGAGCCACTGTGCGCAGCTTTGTTTTCGGGTTGTCGGCCGCTCTTGTCATGCCGGGAATTCGGGGGGTGCCCGGGTGCCGTGCCTATAACGAGAAAGTTTTTGACAGTTTCTTGAATTTCTTGGTCTGGTTCGCTATTTCCCCGGTGGTCCCGGAATGCAGCCTCGGGAAACGAGGGCGTCGGATGTCGTTCCGGACGAACAGAATGTCTTTTACTTCATGAACGTTCTGGGCTGACCGTTTCTATTTTGCAAGATCTGTCGCGTTAAACATCGAGCCGCTCGGAATTGGACTGCCGGCTGGTCGGCGTCTGATTGTTTCGACTTGGTGGATGAAAACGAGTCAATGTCGGATGGGGCTGCTTGCTCTATCCGGGAGTTTATTTCTTTAATGATATAAAAGGGAGAAGCACCATGACTGTCTACGTGCCGTTACCCGGCAGCAAACGGGAGTTGTTACCGAATTCTCGTCCCGCAGGCCCGATTAATCCGTCGGAGATCGCAAGCGTGACCGTGCGCCTTCGGTCGATGGGCGACACGGAGGCGCTTGCCAAGAGAGCCTATGATCTTGCCCAGACGCCGATTGCGGAGCGGAAATACCTCACCCACGCGGAGATGGAGAGCCAGCACGGAGCCAGCCAGGAAGATCTGGACGCGATCGAGCATTTCGCACAGGAGCATGACCTTCGTGTGGTGCATCGCAACGCGGCGGAAAGATCGGTGGTGTTGAAGGGCAGGTTGGGCGATTTGCTGGCGGCCTTCCATGCCGATGTGCAGAGCTACCACCACGCCACGGGTGTTTACCGCGGACGGCGGGGTGAAATCACCCTTCCGGAGAAGCTGAGCAAGATCGTGACGGGTGTGTTCGGGTTCGATACGCGCCCAAAGCACCGGGCGCCATACCGTCAGAAGAGTGTGGCGCTTAGCGGGCCGGGTGGCCAGAACGGCGTGGCTGCAACGGACTTTGCCACCCGTTACAATTTCCCCGCCAATCTCAATGGCACGGCGCTGGACGGCAGCGGGCAGACCATTGCGATCATTGAGCTGGGGGGCGGTTATCGCAGCAGCGACCTGAAGGTGTTTTTTCACGAGATCGGTACGCCGACACCGAAGATCTCGTCGGTGTCGGTGGACCACGCGGGGAATGCGCCGTCGACCGCTAACTCGGCTGATGGCGAGGTGATGCTGGATATCGAGGTGGCGGGCGCGGTGGTGCCGAAGGCGAATTTCGTGGTGTATTTCGCGCCAAACAATGGTGACCAAGGGTTTCTTGACGCGATCAGCGCGGCGGTACACGATTCGCAACGAAAACCCAGTGTGATCTCGATCAGCTGGGGCGGTCCGGAAGTTTCCACCGACCAGCAGGGCGTGGATGCGTATCACGAACTGTTCGCGGCGGCGGGCGCGATGGGGATCACGGTGTGCGTCGCGTCGGGCGATCACGGCACGGCCGACCTGGATGCGAGCCACTGGGACCAACAAGATTCATGTGGATCATCCGGCCTGCGATGACCTGGTTCTGGCGTGCGGCGGAACGCAGGTCGCCGGTGACCAGGACGTGGTGTGGAATGACGGCACGCCGTTCGACGTCAACGCACCGGGCGGCGGCGGCTGGGCGAGCGGCGGTGGGATCAGCGAGATCTTTGCCGTGCCGTCGTACCAGGCGAATGCGAACCTGCCGGTTTCGATCGACAACGGAAAGCCGGGCAGAGGCGTGCCGGACATCGCCATGAGTGCGACGAACTATTTCACCCGCGTGGACACATCGGAAGGTGCCTCGGGTGGAACAAGCGCGGTGGCGCCGCTGATGGCATCGCTCGTCGCGCGGCTCAACCAGGCGACCAAGACGAACGTGGGGTTCCTCAACCCGTTCTTTTACTCGAATGCAGCGAAGGGCGTGGTGAACGATGTCACGTCCGGGACGAATGCGATCGAGAACACGATCAAGGGCTACCAGGCGGGAAAAGGCTGGGATGCGTGCACCGGCCTGGGGACGCCGGACGGAACGGCGATTCTCAATACGCTGGTGCCGGCGGCTTGAGGTAACGCCGGCGGCGCGAAGGGCTGTCCGCTATGGGCGTTGGGGTTAGCGGGGCGGCCGCGGGTAAAATTGCCAAGATACCAGCTTCTGTTGATACATTCGTGGGTCAACAGACGCTGGCATAAGGCGCCTCGGTCGCCCGGAGAGCCGCTTTGGAGACGATCCGGAGCGGTTCTTCCGTGCGGCCTGGGCGGGGCGTGGTTCCCGACGTTTGGAGCCGCCGGCGCCGGGTCCACCCGCTGGTCAAGGTGGCCGGGACGCTCCGGAGGGATCCCATGATGGAGCCAGTGGCTTTGTCGTTAAAGCCTTACCGGTCGCGGCGGCTTTCGGTCCGCAATTGTCCGCAGGCGGCGAGGATGTCCTGGCCGCGCGGGGTGCGGATCGGGGCGGCGAAGCCGGCTGCGTTGACGATGGCGGCGAAGCGGTCGAGCGCCGCCTTGCTGCTGGGTTCGAACTTCGAGCCGGGCCAGGGGTTGAACGGGATCAGGTTCACCTTGGCGGGCATGCCGGCGATCAGGCGGACGAGTTCACGCGCCTCGGCTTCGGAGTCGTTGATGCCCTTCAGCATGATGTATTCGAAGGTGATGCGGCGGGCGTTGGAGGCGCCGGGGTAGCGGCGGCAGGCGGCGAGCACCTCGGCGATCGGGTATTTGCGGTTCAGCGGCACGAGTTCGTCGCGCAGGTCGTCGCGGACGGCGTGCAGGGAGACCGCGAGGTTGACGCCGAGTTCCTCGCCGGCGCGGTCCATCATCGGCACGACGCCGGAGGTGGACAGGGTGATGCGGCGGCGGGAGAGGCGCGATGCCTTCGCCGTCCATCGACGATCTTCATCGCCTTGGCGACGTTGGCGTAGTTGTAGAGCGGCTCGCCCATGCCCATCAGGACGATGGTGGACAGCAGGCGCGGGGTTTCGCCTTTGGGCGACGGCCATTCGCCGTAGGAGTCGCGGGCGGCCATGAACTGGCCGACGATCTCCGGGCGCGCCGAGGTTGCGCACCAGGGTCTGGGTGCCGGTGTGGCAGAAGCGGCAGGACAGGGTGCAGCCGACCTGGGAGGAGATGCAGACGGCGCCGCGGTCCTCGACGGGGTCGGGGATGTAGACGGTCTCGGCCTCCTGGCCGTCGCGGAAGCGGAACAGGAATTTGCGGGTCTCGTCGACGCTGGTCTGCACGATGGCGGCCTCGCGGGCGGCCGATGACGAAGTTTCTCGGCCAGTCTGGCCTGCAGCGGCTTGGCGATCGAGGACATGCGGGCGAAGTCGGTCACGCCCTGGTGGTAGATCCAGTGCCACAACTGCTTGACGCGGAAGGCGGGTTCGCCGATGGCCGCCATTTCCGCTGCCAGTTCGGCTCCGGTCCATGCCGACGAGGTCGCGCCGGCCGTCCGGCAGCACCACTTCCGGCGGGTCGAACAGGGCCGACTTGGCGAGAACCCTGGCGCGGTCGCGTTCGGAGAGGTCGCTCACTTGGCGGGCATGCCTTTACGATGGCGGCGTAGGCTGGCGCTGAAGCCCTTCAGGCTGAAGGTGTCGGTCACTTCCTTGGGTGCGGGAGAGCGGGCAATGGCTCGGCTGCCTTTGCCGAACGCGGTGACCGCGGCCTTGCCCTCACGGGCGAATGCGTTTCGGCCGGAGGTGTAGAATTCCAGCCCGGTCTGGTCGACCTGCACGGTGACTGTGGCGTTCGCGGCGTAGGAAAAGCCAGCCTCGATGGCGACGGCGTCGCGACCCGACGCGCGCTCGGTGACGGTCAGCACCACGGGGCCGCGGCCTGACAGGACGGGCGCGGAACTTTGCGCCCGGGTGAAGGCATAGCAGACGGTCTGTCCCGATTCCTGGAATGGGTGGCCGCGGTCCAATCCTCGAACTTGCCGATCGACTTCGGCCCGGAGGCCGCGGCGGCATGCGCGGGGGGCGCCGGCTTCTTGGATTCAGCCGCGGCGGGCAGGGCCAGCAGCAGCGCGACAGTCAGAAAACAGTGGAATCGTGTGTTCATGGGCGCACCAATAAGGCCGCCGCGCACGCGGAACAAGCACGACGTTTTCATGGCTTCCCTGCGCCGGGTTTCCTGGCGTTGGCGGGAAGCCAGGCTGGAATTGTCTTGCGGAAGCGTGGCGGTCCGTGACCGGTGGGCGGAAGCGGGTCGACGGGTCCGCCGCGAGCCGACGGGACGGTCGGCGAAGCGTCCGTGCTGGAGCAGCCGGTCATACAGGACCAGGGCGCCGGCGACGGCAAGGTTCAGCGCGAACCGGGTTGGTATGCGCACGACATGGTCGCAGCGCTGCAGCAGTTCGGGCGACAGGCCGGCTCGCTCCGGTCCCAGGACGTAGGCGGCGTTCAGCGGATGGCGGAAGGAGGGGAGGTCGACGCGTCGTCCAGCAGCTCGATCCCGACCAGGGCGCAGCCCTGGGGCAGCGACAGGTCGGCGAGCGAGTGGGTATCGCCACATCGGCACATGCAGCGGTGTGTCGGCGGTATCGGCGGTGCGGGCGGCGCGGGCATCCCAGCCGGTGCCGATGGTGAAACAGAACGACGCGCCGAAGGCGTGGCCGGTGCGCAGCAGCGCCCCGACATTGGCGGATTTGGAGACGCCTTCCGCGCCGATGCCGAAATAACCCCTTGCTCTGGCTTCAACCATGCGGGCGGTCTATGCCGGTGGCATGATCGACGCAACAGATCAGCTTCTGGCCGGCCAGTATGAGGCCTATCCCTACCCGAAGCGGGACCCGCGGGAGGAGGCGAAACGGCTGGTGGTGGGAAGCCCGAGCCATATCCGGGAAATCGATTACTGGGTGTTCGGGGCGACGCGGCCGGCGAACCGGCCGTTGAACGTGCCCTGGTCGCGGGCGGGGGCACGGGCGATGCGACCATCATGCTGGCGCAGCAGATGACCAGCCTGGGGCGGCCCGGGACGGTGACGTGGCTTGACCGGTCGACCGCGGCGCTGGCGATTGCCCAGGGGCGTGCGGAGGCGCGAAGGCTGGCCAACATCGTCTGGGAACAGCGGTCGTTGCTGGATCTGCCCGGATCGGGGCTGGGGCCGTTCGACTACATCGATTGCTGCGGGGTGCTGCATCATCTGCCTGATCCGGCGGCGGGACTGCGGGCGCTGCTGTCGGTGCTGGCGCCCGGCGGCGGCATGGGGCTGATGGTTTATGCGCCGTATGGGCGGACGGGCGTCTACATGATGCAGGATGCGCTGCGCCGGCTGGCGCCGCCGGAGGAGACGCCGCCGCAGCGGCTGGATATCGCCCGCCGGGTGATGAAGCATCTGCCGGAGACGCAATGGCTTCGTCATAACCGCAACTTCGATGATCATATCAACGGTGGCGACGCCGGGTTGTACGACCTGCTGCTGAACCCGCGCGACCGGGCGTATACGGTGCCGGAGCTCAGTCGCGTTGCTTGCGGAGGTGGGGCTTCGGGTGACCTGCTGGGTGGAGCCGATCCGCTACGATCCGGGTCCGATGCTGCCTGATCCGAAGCTGCGGGCACGGCTGGACAGCGATGGATGCGACCGAGCGGGCGGCGGTGGCGGAGGCTTTGGCGGGGAATATGGCGGTTCATATCGTGTATTGCGTGCGCGCGGAGGATCCGCCGCATCGGCCCGACCCATGTGCCGAAACGGCGGTTCCGGTTTGCCGGGAGATCGAGGGCGAGACCCTGGCGCGCGGGGTGCGGCGCGGATGGCATGCTGGCGGTCACGTTCGACGGGCTGCGCATCCAGGTCGCGTTGCCGTCGCTGGCGACCGCGATTTTGCCGCTGATCGACGGCAAGCGGAGCGTCGGCGCAGATCGGCGCGATTCTGGCGGGCCGGGGCACCAGGCCGGACGCCTTCATGGAGTGCGTGGCGGCAGACATTTGGCGCGCTGGAGCGGATCAACCGGGTGCTGCTGGCCGCGCCGGCGTGAGGCGGCGGCGGGGTTACGATGCGATCGCCATGGGTCCGCCCGTTGGTGACCGGGCGTCGGTCGGTTTGTCGCCGCGTTGGGCGAGGCGCCGCATGATGTCGGCGGTCTCGGTGTCGGCTGGCAGGAAGGCCTCGATCGCCAGTTCGGAGACGGTGATGTCGATCGGGGTGCCGAACAGGGTCGTGGTGCTGAAAAATGACAGCATGCCGTCGATGGTCGCCAGCCTGAAGGGGATCGCGATCATCCCGCTTTCGTCTTCCTGCGCCGCCGTACCGGGGTCGCGCACGCCCGGATAGTCGCGGATTTCCTCCAGCAGATCCATCAGCATGGCGTCGCCGCTGGCATCGATCTGCTGCCGCAGGCGGGCGATCACATGGGTTCGCCACTGGGTCAGGTTGACGATCCGGGATGCCAGTCCGGCGGGATGCAGGGACAGCCGCAGGACGTTGACCGGGGGGCGGAGCAGCGTGGGTTCGGCGCCGGCGACGAGGTGGGCGACGGCCCGGTTGGCCGCGAGCAATGTCCAATGCCGGTCGACGGCCAGCGCCGGGTTGGGATCGTGCGCGGCGAGGATGGTCTCGACGCTGCGGCGCACGACGTCCAGGGCGGGTTCGTTGAAGGCGCGTTCCTGGAACATCGGCGCGAAGCCGGCGGCCGCGAGCAGGACGTTGCGGTCCCGCAGCGGCACGTCCAGGCATCCGGCCAGATGCAGCAACATCTGGCGGCTGGGGCGGGAGCGTCCGGTTTCCAGAAAGCTTAGATGTTTGGTGGAGATTTCCGCATCGCAGGCCAGATCGAGCTGGCTCATGCGACGCCTGCGCCGCCATTCGCGCAGCAACGCACCCAATGTCTGGTCTGATGTGTCTGTGCTCAACCTCCGGTTATCCTTTCTCGCAGCGTCTGGTCTTGCAGCGTCTGGTCTTGCAGCGTTTGGTCTTGCCGAGTTTGGCGCCGGGTGGCATATGGATCAGCGCGTTAGGACCGAGTGAGCATGCCAGGGTATGTCAACTCTGGCCTCAATACGGTAGCCGCGTCTAAAAACAGTGACGTCGGCGTTAATCTACCGTGCCGGGTCGTGAATTCGTATCGTGTTCGCGCGAAAATGTCGGTTTTGATGTTGAATATTTCAGCATTTGGGCCTGATCCGACACCTGTCACCGTCCGGACCAACTACAAAAGTCCGTATGCATGTCTGGCAAAGGAGCCGACCTACGCGCCGGGCCCGTTATACGGGCGCGATGGCTGAGCGGTGGCGCGATATGGTGTCGCATCCGGGTTAGGCGACGTATGGCGCTGACGGGGCGGTCCTGGGGACAGACCGGGACTTGGATCGGTGGCCGTTGATTCGCTACGGGTTTACGGCGTCTTGGTACGGCCCGGGTTTGTCTTGGCCTTGGAACATCTGGGGTTGGCTTCGGCGGCGGCTTGCATGCTGTTCGCGTGGCGGTCGGATGTGGCTGGATTTCGTTACTGCCACGGTGCCGGATTGGCTTGGACTCGGGAGCGGGCCTGGAGGTCGAACGTTTTGGGTGGGTCCTGCCCGAGGATGTCGGGCGGGCGCATTTGCCGGCGTTGCGTGCCGTGGCGGGGAACGCGCTATATAGCCTCGTATGAGCCAATCACCTGAATCCCAGTTCGCTGTTTTCGTGGCAACGCTTGGCCGTGGTCCCGGGCGGTCGCGCGCGTTGACACGCGATGAGGCGCGGACCGCGTTCGGGATGGTTCTGCGGGGCGAGGCTGACCCGCATCAGGTTGGCGCTTTTCTGATGTTGTTGCGGTTCCGTGGCGAGGATCCTGAGGAAATCACCGGCATGGTCCAGGCGGCCCGGGCACACGCGGGCTTGGGACAGCGGACGCTGGGGGTCGATCTGGACTGGCCGTCCTATGGCGCTGGCCGGACGCGCGGGGCGCCGTGGTTTTTGCTGGCGGCGCTGGCGCTTGCCCGGTCGGGTGTCGCTGTGCTGATGCATGGATCGAACGATTTTTCCTCCGGGATCGCGGTGGAGGACGGGATGGCGGCGCTCGGGCTGCGGCCGGATGCGGATCTGCGGGCGGCGGCTGGGACGTTGCGGGCACAGCGGTTCGCCTATCTGCCGCTGCGGGCGATGGCGCCCGCGATGGATCGGCTGCTGGAGATGCGGCGGCTGTTTGGGCTGCGGTCCCCGGTGAATACCGCGGCGAGGCTGCTCAACCCGGGGGATGCGCCGTTCGGCGTCGATGGCGTGTTCCATCCGCCATACATCGATGTGCATCTGGGGGTTGCGGAGCGGATGCACCGTCGGCGGCTGCTGGTGCTGAAGGGCGGCGGCGGAGAGGCGGAGCGGGTGCCGCTGAAGGCGGCCACCGCGTCGGTCTGGGATCTGGCGGCGGGGCGGCAGGAGATCGCTGCTGCCGGCGGTGGAGGGGCTGCGGCGCATCCCGGCGGCCGAGGACACGCCGGCTGCGCTTCGCGGCGGTCTGGACCGGGCGGCGGCGCCGGAAACGCCGCTGGCGACGATCCGGGCGACGATCGCGCTGGCGCTGCTGGCGATGGGGCGGACGGGCGATCCGCGGTGCAGGCGATGGACGGATGCGGCTTCGATCTGGGCGCAGCGGCGGTAAGGGCGTAGAAGGGCTGGCTATGCGCTATATCTCCACCCGCGGGCAGGCGCCCGCCGTGATTTCGCCGACGTCCTGCTGGCCGGGCTTGCCGAGGACGGCGGGCTGTTCATGCCGGAAACCTGGCCGCATTTCGGTCCGGCCGACTGGCGGTCGATGCGCGGGTTGCCGTACGCGGAGCTGGCCGCGCGGGTGATGCAGCCGTTCGTCGGGACGTCGATCCCGTTCGAGGTGCTGCGGACGATCTGCCACGAGGCCTATGCCGGGTTCGGGCATCCGGCTGTTGTGCCGCTGGTTCAGCTGGAGACGGGCCTGTTCACGCAGGAGTTGTTCCATGGGCCGACACTTGCGTTCAAGGACCTGGCGATGCAGGTGCTGGGGCGCCTGTTCGACCATGTGCTGACGCAGCGCGACCAGCGGGTGACGATCGTTGGTGCGACCTCGGGCGATACCGGATCGGCGGCGATCGAGGCGTGCGCCGGGCGGGATCGGGTCGACATCATGATCCTGCATCCGCATGGGCGCACCAGCGAGGTGCAGCGGCGGCAGATGACGACCGTGCTGGCGCCGAATGTCGGCAATATCGCGATCGAGGGCACGTTCGACGACTGCCAGGACATGGTGAAGGCGATGTTCGCCGATACCGGGTTCCGGGCGGAGATGCGGCTGTCGGCGGTGAACTCCATCAACTGGGCGCGGATCGCGGCGCAGATCCCGTATTACGTTGCGGCGGCGCTGGCGTTGGGGGCGCCGGACCGGGAGGTGGCGTTCAGCGTTCCCACCGGCAATTTTGGCAATGTCCTGGCGGCGTGGGCGGCGCGGCGGATGGGGCTGCCGGTGGCGCGGCTGATCATCGGGTCGAACCGGAACGATATCCTGGCGCGGTTTCTTGCGGCGAACGACATGTCGATGGCGCCGGTGGAGCCGTCTCTGTCACCGAGCATGGATATTCAGGTCAGTTCTAATTTCGAACGGCTGTTGTTTGAGCTGTTGGATCGTGATCCGGATGCGACGCGGGCAGACGATGCTGGCGTTCCGGGAAACCGGGCGGATGAAGGTTGCTGATCCGATCTGGCACCGGGCGCGCGGGTTGTTCCATGGCTTCCGGCTGGATGACGATGGGACGGAGGCGGAAATCCGGCGTCTGCATGCCTCGACGGGGTATCTGGCGGACCCGCATACGGCGATCGGGATTGCGGCGGCGCGGGCTTTGCCGTGTGCCGGCGGGGTGCCGGTGGTGGCGATGGCGACGGCGCATCCGGCGAAGTTCCCGGATGCGATGGAGCGGGCGACGGGGCATCGGCCGGCGTTGCCGCCGCGGATGGCGGATCTGTTCGAGCGGCCGGAGCGGTTTACCGTGGTGCCGAACGATCTTGGACAGGTTGAGAGTGCGGTGCGGGCACTGGTGGGGCGGAACCGGGCGGCGT
Organism: uncultured Alphaproteobacteria bacterium; assembly: GCA_963790515.1. Taxonomy (GTDB): domain Bacteria; phylum Pseudomonadota; class Alphaproteobacteria; order Acetobacterales; family Acetobacteraceae; genus Rhodopila. The sequence goes on from CAWBPF010000014.1 coordinate 55,321, forward strand.
CGTAGGGTTCGGCAAGCCGGCTGGCGGTTGACCGGATTACGAGTTGATTTATTCAGTTGTTGGCGACTGCCTTTGAGGAGGCGATGTCGCGCTGCCGCGCTGGTCAGTGCGCGACTTCGAAGGTGGTCGCCTGGATCCGAAGAGAGGGAGGCAACAATGCTGAAAAAGCTTCATCACGTCGCCTATCGCTGCAAGGATGCGACGGAAACGGTCGATTTTTATACTAACGTGCTTGGTTTGAAGTTCTCGCACGCGATTGCGCAGGACCGAGTGCCGTCCACGCAGGCGTGGAACCCGCATTTGCATGTGTTTTTCGAGATGGAGGACGCCTCTTCCATCGCGTTCTTTGAGTTGCCGGAACTGCCGGACATGCAGCCCGATCCCAATACGCCCAACTGGGTGCAGCATCTGGCGTTGGAAGTGAAGGACATGGAGACCATGCAGGAGGGCGTGCGCCGCCTGCGTGAGCGTGGGGTCGAGGTGATCGGCCCGATCGATCACCATTTCTGCCAGTCGGTCTATTTCTTTGATCCGAGCGGGCACCGTTTGGAGATGACGGTTCGCACGGAGGCGGAGGGTGATTCGGAACGGTTTGCCAAGCAGGCGCAGGTGACGCTTGCGGCCTGGCAGACGCGCAAGGCTGCAGCACTTTCAGGCTGACAACGCGCTGCCGCTTCACTGTTTGCATCAGCGACTTTGCCGGCCTAGCGGTTCCGGCGAGGCTGGCGGGCGTGGGGATTGGGGCCGGAGGGCGCGGCGGCGAAGGCGCGGGTCAGGCAGGGTTGGTCGATACTCGGCCTTTTGGGACTGTGCTGGTTCGGACTGCGGCACGGACAAGAACAGGACGCGATGGGATACTTCAGCCATTGCCGGATCGGTGTGCCATGAGCCGATCGGGTTGGATTGTCGGCGCTGGGGTGGCGACGGCAGTCGTCGGTTTGCTGAAATCGATCGAGCCTCTGATTGAGTTGGGCGTGGCGCTGGTGGTCATGGCGTTGATCGCGGCTCCGAAGCCCAGGCGATAATTCCGCGGCGTGTGTGGGTTATGGTTGCGGACGGGTTGTGCGGCGCTTGGTCGGGGTGGCGGCGGCCGGGTTGAGGTTTGTCGTGGTGACGCTGCGGGCGGTGGGCTTGTCCGGGTCATTGGGATGCGTCGGGTTATACTTTGTTATGCTGGCTTCACGTTTGGCATTTGCGGCGAAGGCCTTGGGCTTCCATTGTGATATACTGTCGGGCCAGTGGTTCTGCCCATGGCTGCACAAGTCTTGCCAGCCAGCCGGTCTGAACAAAGGTCAAAGTAGCGATTGTGGTCTGGCCATTGGTTTGCAAAGTATGAGTTGCAACGCTCTTGAGGCCGGTATTTTTGGCTTCCCAGGTGAAGGATTGTCCTGGCTGGATTTCAGTCACACGCCAGATTGCGGTGGGTACCCGGGGTTGGCGGATGCGCGCCTGGCTGCCCGGGCCGAATTCGCCTTTGTCGAGGCGTTCGACGGCGGTGACGGACGCGGTCCATTCGGGCCATCGCTCGACGTCGATCAGGACGGGCCATACGCGGTCCGGGGGGCAGTCGATGATAACCGAGGTTTCGACTTTCACACCTACACTCCAATATTGCGATGACCTTGGGGGTCGGGCCGAGCTGCCTGGCGGTTGGCTCGGCGTGGTTGGATAATGGAGAGCGTGTGGTTGGGACACTCAAAGTCGCGATATTGCGCGGAGTGAGCGGATCCGCGCTGCCGATCCGGGTTTCGGCGGCGGTTTGGTTGGCACGAATTTTCCGTGACTGGGAGGCGGATAGTGCGCTGCCTCACAGTTACGGCGGGGTTATTCGTTGTAATTCCGTCTCGCAGGCGTGCGGCGTGACAGTCCATCCCTGCCGCCGGCCGTGTCGCGGCGGTGAAACAATACAGAGGAGCAAAGTAGATGGCAAAGACAGACGTGACTACTGATCTTCCGGCGCCGCTGTCGTTGACCTTGGAGGAAGCCAGCAAGATTGCCGCCGGGTCGGGCGGCGTGGTGCTTTCCGGCGTTAAGTCGTGGTGGTGGAAGGGGCAGCCGGCGTTTGCCTTCCTTAATCCGCAGACCCAAGTCACGGTCGGGGCGAATGTCGCTGTCGGGCAGATTGTCGCGCATTAGTGCGGTTGGCGTCTGCGGTGGGGTCAGCCTTCGACGATCGCGTTTTATCTGAGAGGACGGGTAACGTTTGAGGTTGGATCAGCCTTCGACGATCGCGCTTTGTCTGAGAGGGCGGGTAACGTTTGGGGTTGGATCAACCTCAAACGATCGCGCTCTGGGCCGGTCTCGTGCCCCGCCTGGATTTGTGGATTTCGCGGGATGTGCAGGTTCCGCGAGGTCTGCCCGGGCGGGCTGTCCGGGCGTTGAAAAGCGCCCGATATTGAGGGGTTTTGTTATGGGCAAATCGAAGCCGTCTGGTCCTTTGTTGTGTCCGAGTGCGCACACGGCCGCGCCGGGGGCGCGTTTGTTTGGGGTGCAGGTGCGGACCGACCGGGGTGAGCGACAACTTGCTTACCTGACTGAGACTCAACCGATCACCGAGCAAGTGATGGCGCTGGCGGGCGGATCGGCACCGCATGAGGTGTTGCGTGTGGCGGCGCATTGTATCGAGGGGCGTTGCCCGCACTGGAACGGTGAAGGTTGCCGGCTGGCGACCCGGGTCGCGACAATGATGGCGCCAGCAGTGTCGGCGATGCCTCGGTGTGCGATACGGCCGAGCTGTTTGTGGTTTCATCAGGAGGGGCCGGCGGCGTGCGTGCGGTGTCCGCAGTTGGCAACGATCGAGCGGCATGCGCCGGGGGATCTTGGGGCGGTGGTGGCGCAACTGGCGTTGCCGGATGATGATGTTGTTTTGCAGCCGGTTGGCGGGTCATCCGGAGAATAGGGTTGTGGCCGGGCGTGTCGAAGTTTGGCGGTGCAAGACAAGTCGCGCGCTGGACTTGCGCCGAGGACGTGCAGGTGGGTGTCATTGGCGGGGATTTTGTCACCGGGGAATGTCGGGGCGGGGTGCTGGGACGCATGTTTGTTGTTGATGTGCCGGTGATGTGTGACCGGGGTTCGGCCCGGGACGCGGCGTTGTTTGCATGAGGGCGCGGACATTAGGCCTGGTGGCCCTGTTGCTGGCTGGCTGTGGCACGAGTGGTCCGGGCGGGCCGATACCGTTTCATTCGGTGGCCAGCGGCCGTGGGCCGGAGAATGGGCTGGACGGGACGCTGAAACTGCCGGCGGGTGGCGGCCGCTTCCCCGTTGTCATCGTTCTGCATGGCTGTGGCGGCGTCGGGAGCAACCAGAGGCTGTGGGCCGACCGGCTTAATTCCTGGGGTTATGCGGCGTTTATTCTGGACAGTTTCGGGCCTCGGGGCTTGCGGACGGTGTGTGCGCCCGGGGACCAATATCATGTGTTGCCGTCGGACCGGGCGTCGGATGTGGTCAGCGCGGCGCTGTGGCTTCGGGGGCAGGCCGGGGTTGATCCCGACCGGATCGCGGTGCTGGGTGCCTCGCATGGCGGGGCGACCGCCGCCTGGGTCACGCAGGCCGTTTACGAGCGGGACTATCCGGGGCTGCTCAAGGCCTCGATCGACTATTACGGGGTATGCCGGAACCCGGCTACCCAGGGGACCGTGCCGCTGCTGGTGCTGGCGGGCGAGGCGGATGACTGGGGCAAGCCGGCGCTGACGTGCCGGACGTTCGGGCGGGCGCTGCGGCCGGACCAGCCATTTGAGATCCATACTTATCCTGGCGTGGTGCATGGGTTCGACAACCCTCGGCAGGACTTGGTTCGTCTGGTTGAGGGGCACGCCCTGCTTTATGACCGGGCGGCGGCGGAGGACAGTTATTTGCGAGTGCGGGCTTTTCTGGCGCGGTGGCTCGGGTCGCCGGGGGTGGGGTCGCCGGGGGTGGGCGGTTAGGCTGGAGGGGGGGCGGTTGGGGTTGGTTCAACCTCGGAGGATCGCGGTCTAAACGGCATCGCCATCGGCCTGGGGGTATGGCACCTTTGGCGGCATGCGCATTCATCTGCAGAACCCGGCGAACGATCCGCTTTTCGATTTTTCCCGAGCGATGTGGGACGCCGCCGCGACGCGCGCGCCGGACATCGGACCGGGTCATGACGTCAGTATCGGCGTGACCCCGGCCGATTTTGTCGGTGCCATGCGGGAGGCCGAGGCGCTGGTCACCGACGCCAGCGTCATCAAGGCGCTGTTTCCGTGTGAGGCGCCGCGTCTGAAGCTGATCTTCCTGACCAATGCCGGGCTGGACCGGCTGGCGCCGTTCACTGGCTGCCGCCGGGGGTGGTGTTGCTGAACAACCGCGGCACCCATGCCGCGAAGTCGGGTGAGTTCGCGATCATGTCGATCCTGATGCTGGCCAACCGGGTTCCGGCCATGGTGACGAACCAGCGGCAGGGTGTCTGGCGCAAGCTGTGGGGGTCGGTGCTGGCCGGACGCAGCGTGACGGTGGTCGGCCTGGGCACGCTGGGGGGCGCGACCGCCGAACACGCTGCTCGGTTTCGGCATGCGGGTGACCGGGGTGCGGGCGCATCCGGCGCCGCATCCGGCCTGTGAGCGGGTGGTCGGGACCGACGCGCTGGACGACGTGCTGCCGGCAGACGCGAGTTCCTGGTGCTGGCCTGTCCGCTGACCGATGCGACGCGCGGGCTGATGAGACCGCAGGCGGCTGGAGTGCCTGCCCTCCGGCGCCGGGGTGGTGAACATCGGCCGTGGCGAGTTGATCGACCAGGACGCGCTGTGCGACCTGCTGGACAAGGGGCACCTGTCCGGCGCGGTGCTGGATGTGTTCACGCCGGAGCCGATCCCGCCCGGGCACCGGCTGTGGTCGACGCCGAATCTGATCATCAGCCCGCACACCTCGGCGGATGATCCGGCGACCTATAACCCGCGCAGCCTGGACATCTTTCTGGACAATCTGCGGGCCTGGCGGGACGGGCGGCCGCTGCCCAACCGTTACGATATCGAGCGCGGCTACTGATGCTGCCGACACTTGTTGCCCTGCTGGGGGCCGCGACCATCGCGGTGCCGCTGACCCGGCGGTTCGGGCTGGGCAGCGTGCTGGGCTATCTGCTGGCGGGCGTGGCGATCGGTCCGTCCGGGCTGGGGCTGGTCAGCGACGTCGAGCAGATCGCCGATATCGCGTCGCTGGGCGTGGTGATGCTGCTGTTCCTGATCGGGCTGGAACTGCGGCCGCGGCGGCTTTGGGTGATGCGGCGGGCGGTGTTCGCGCCTGGGGTCGAGCGCAGGTGGTGATCAGCGCGCGCGGTGCTGGCGGTGCTGGCGCATGTGGCGGGGGTGCCGCTGGGCGGGCGCGATCGTGCTGGGCGCCGGGCTGGCGATGTCGTCCACCGCGATCGTGCTGCCGATGCTGGCCGAGGCCGACCTGCTGAAAAGCCGGGCGGGGCGGGACGGGTTCGCGGTGCTGCTGTTCCAGGATCTGGCGTTCATTCCGCTGGTGGCGTTGGTGCCGCTGCTGGCGGAGCAGACGCTGCCGGACCATGTGCCGTGGCACGACGTCGCGCGGGCGGTTGCGGCGGTCGCGGTGATTCTGGTTGGCGGCCGGTTCGTGATACCGCGGCTGATCCGAGCGCTTGGGGGCGCGCGGACGCGCGGAAATCTTCACGACGGCGTCGCTGCTGATCGTGGCGGGCACCGCTTACATCGCCGACGCTGGCCGGGCTTTCGATGTCGCTGGGGGCGTTCATGGCCGGCGTGCTGCTGTCGGAGTCGGAATACCGGCACGAATTGGAGGCCGATATCGACTCCGTTCGAGGGGCTGCTTGCTGGGGTTCTTCTTCATCTCGGTCGGGATGTCGGCGGATCTGGGTTTGGCCTACGCGCATCCGGCGTTGCTGGCCGGGGCGGCCGGTGCGTTGCTGCTGGCGAAGGTCGGTCGTGTGTTTCGTGCTGGCGCTGATCTCGCGGCAGAGCCTGCCGAACGCGATCCGGTTCAGCCTGGCTTTGCCGCAGGCCAGCGAGTTCAGCTTTGTGCTGTTCGGCGCGGCGGTGGCAGCTGGGTGCGCTGGCATGCCGGCAGCGCGGCGATGGCGACGCTGGTCGCGGCGGTCTCGATGGCGGCGACGCCGGTGCTGTTCGCGTTGTCCGAGCGGTTCGTGATCCCGCGGCTGGAGGCGGAACCGGTGCCGGATTACGACACGATCGAGGCGGCGGATGCGCCGGTGATCATCTGCGGGTTCGGGCGGTTTGGCCAGATCGTCGGGCGTGTGCTGCGGATGCACGGGATCACGTTCACCGCGCTGGAGCGGGACCTGGGCCAGGTCGATGTGGTTCGGCGGTTCGGCAACAAGGTCTATTTCGGCGATCCGACGCGGCCTGACCTGTTGCGGTCGGCGGGGGCGGAGCAGGCGAAGCTGCTGATCGTCGCGCTGGATCATATGGAGGACGTGCTGCGGGTCGTCGAAGTGGCCAAGCGGACATTTCCCGCAACTGAAGATCCTGGCGCGGGCGCGCAACCGGCGGCATGCGTATCTGCTGATGGACCGCGGGGTCGACGGGCTGGTGCGGGAGACGTTTCACTCCAGCCTGAAGATGGCGGAGGATTCGTTGCTGGCCTTGGGGATTTCGGCCGAGGAAGCGGCGCGGTCGGTGGCGTTGTTCCGGGATCATGACGAGCGGAATTTGCTGGAGACGCATGCGATCTATCGGGACGAGAAGCAGTTGATCCAGAGCACGCAGCAGGCGACGGAGGAATTGATGGCGTTGTTTGAGGCGGATCGGCGGGATTAGGGGCTGGTTGTTTGGCGAGGCGGGGTTGGTGCTGGGGTGGGGTGGTTTCGGTGGATTTGTGATGGTGTGGGGTTGGGTCGTGCGATTCGGGTTTCGAGTTCGGGATTGTGGCGTTTGTTCTAGTAAGTAAATAATTTTGGCGACTAATCGCGCGTCTGCATATAGGCCGAAGCTGGCGGACCGTGTAACGGACATTTAGTGAGTCGAGGGATCCCCGATTTCTATCACTTACCCGGCAAGCTTTTGCTGCGTTCGCCCATCGGGCCACGGCCCCAACGGCCTCACTCGTTTCATGACTTCAGTTGAGTTTCTCCTTCGGACTGGGCTAATGTATGTTATTTAGGATTTACGAAGAATGTGTTCTACTTTCGCGATATTTTCCGCAATTAATCTTGCGCGCGCCTCCGCTGGGTTAATCACGCGGGCTTCAATGTTTTGTAGCAAATCGTCAATCGTCTCATACCGCACGAGTAGTTGCAAATCCTCTTCCGTAAACGAATTTGCCATGGTGATCGGAAGTGATGCGGCTTTCTTAGCAATCGGGATAATCGGGATGCGGCGATACTGACTTCGCGCTTGAACTATCTCGGAACGAACCTCCTTCGCGTTGGTAAGATCAGCGACAATGAAGCGCGACAAGCCGGCCAGTATAACCATTGTCTCCGAGTAATCACGATCGTAAGGCCGTTCAAAGTCGAAGGTAACCGCGACATAGCCTCGCTCTTGCAAGGTTATACGTAAAGCGTCAAGAACAGGCTTTTCTGTTGGAGCGAAGCTTCCGAGGATCAAAACCAACTTTGAGGACACGGCATCGAAAACATGCCGAATTCCTGTACCATCAAGCATTAATGCCAGCAGTTGCGCGGTATGGAGATCTGGCGCGCGCAAGGGTGCGGACCCTGGCGTCTTTGGTTTGCCCACAACGAGGTCCTGAAGAGTGTGCGCATCGGTAATAAGCTTCCAAGCCGAGATCCCATATACTTGAACGTCAGTTAAGTCTGCACCCCTGAGATCGGTCTCCACCATGGAGGCATTTCGCAAGTCTGCTCGGGTAAAGGTGGTTTTCTGGCAGCAAGCACCGTCGAACGTTGCGAATCGCATCCATGCTGCAGTCAAATTGGCACCACGCAAATTCGCGTCGCGAAGGTAGGCGCGATGGAACCGGGCCCTGTAAAGCTGAGCGTTCTTGAAGCTAGCCCCACGAAGCGTGCTGACCTCAAAGTTTACATCAGTCGCCGAAACATTATCGAAAATAGCGTCGCGTGCGTTCACGTGCTCCAGATTTGCGCGATCGATCACCGCTCGTGAAAGATCAGCTTTACTTAGATGAGCATGTTCGAGTTGTGCATTGGCCAGCAAAGCGTCCGTCAAATTCGCCCGTAATAGGTTAGCGCGATTCAACTTCCAACCAGCAAGGTTTGCCCCTGACAAATCCACATCAATATTATTTTGGCGTTCCCGCCAACGATTTCATTTTTCGACCCCCGCTCGAAGGAGCGCGACATGCTCTAAGTTGGCCATTTGATAGGAAAGTCCTTGATTGCGGGGCACGTCATATGTTTGGAACTCAATCAATCCTCGGTCAAGTGAGTAGCTTTTTTGAGACGAGTCCCATTCACTCCATGGAGTATGAAAAGCAAGGCCGCCGCGCACCAATCAGAGCTACGGGGCAATGCCAATTAACGTGCAACTTTAATTGCTCGTAACTCTATAAAAATACGGGCGGAATGAGGTCACGTCCTCAATGCAGCTCTTAAACATATCGTTCAGCATGCAGTAGGTTTAGGCTGATCAGGACTGCCCGACCAAGCTAGGCTCCTAATTGGCTAGCCGCGTTGGGGTACGGGTGTTCAGCGCCTCATACTTGACTTGTAAATATCTCAGCTGGGTGTCGGAGATCATTCGATCCCGGATAGAACTTGGCATGAATTTCCTTGACTAGCGGCGCTATCAAAGCCGACCTAGGAACATTGCGTAGCATAGAAAAAAATATGCTTTCTTTGCCATCGTATGTCTTCCGTCCCTTTGGTAGATTTTGAACATAGAAGAAGCCATCTACGTCTGGGAGACACGGCTCACCGTTATCTGTCCGGGCTTCCAAAATCTCACCCATCAATAGGCAGCACAAACCATCGTTTAGTTTCCCTGCGAGCTGGTTCACAACCAATACCATTCCATGACTACTTGGTAGGTTTAGAACCTCGCGAGTTTCCCGGATCTGTTTGTTTGCCTTACGGAATGGACGGTCGAGGCGCTTCCGTGCTTGAGCTTTTACTTCTCGATAATATGCTGCATCTTCACTATTCCAAGCATCGATATTATAACCTGTCCAGCTTTGCTGATACTGTTTTATCTTATTTGCAGTAAAGGTCGTTAGCTCTATAAATGGTATCTCGTCATCAACTTGGATATCTTTTTGTTCTATAATCACACTATGGCCAATGCGCCGTAGGTAGTCCGCTCGATCTTTTCCCTGAATCCAAGGCAGTGTCCGATCCTCAAGATCTTCGAATTTGAGATCGAAGAGGCAGTGGCGAAAGCGCTGTGAAAGATGTGATTGCTTATCAGCCATACTATACCTTAAAGCGGTTGCATTTTGTGCCCGTTTGGTAGAGGGCCACGACACAATTGACATTCAGGTTCGATCCGTGCGGTCGCCTACAAGTTCGACATTATCCCTTCAGACTTCATGCACGCAGCTTCGAAATTGTCGTTCATCCGACGTGGTAGTTCCTCGCCGGTTCCCTGAGGATAGCACCTCCGCCCTCCACCCCCAAGCGTCGGTTTGTTGGTGAGGAGTAAGCTTTGAGGGGCGCCCCATGTGCTGACCGCGCGCCTTTGCTCGGCTCCGAACCTTCCGCGGCGATGAGGCTGCACACCATATTAGGTAGATTGGGGTTTCTTTTCATGGTCATTCACCAGCCTGCAAGGGCTGAAAGCCGATGACATTCAACTGTTTGCCGGCAAATTGAAGAAGCACGACCTGAGGAGCGGGATTTGGTATCCACGAATACACAAAGCGGAGCAAGAGTCCAGAAACGACTGCGAGCGCGGACCGGGAGACCGTGCCGATCAAGCGACCCTGCCAAGGCTCACCATCAAAGTCGGTGGCTGACGCTCCAACCCCAGCCAAGGAGGTGAAATCGTCCGCCACCACGCCAATCAAGGCTTGGGCAAGATCATGTCAGGTCTCATTCCCGTATTCGCCTTCGGCATGGCAAGACGTGCGGGCTTCTGCCTCAGCCCCGAGGCTGCTACTTGCAAGCACGGCCTGAATATGTCGTCAACCGCTCTGTCGCCACGAGCTGTAAGGCGCACCATCCCCCGGGACCGCCTATCGTTTCAGTCTGGCGCGAAGGCGCTGGGCCGGGCGGGCCAGGGGCGATTCGGACGGCTGGGTGGGGTTGGTGCGATCGGACAGTTGTTCGATCAGGCGGCTGGCGATCAGGCCGCGATGGCCGTGCTGCCAGTGGTCGGCGGCGTCATCGGTGGCGATCCAGGTGGGCAGCGGCAGCAGAAGCGCGGATGCCAGGCCGTCCAGCAGCGGCTCGTAGGTGGCGCGGAGGGCGGCCAGGGTTTCCTCGGTGTGGGGGCCGCCGTTCCAGTTCAGGCCGGCCTCGGCGAAGATGGCTTCCATGCGGAGATAATCGTCGTGCGTCAGGCGGTCGCCGCCGTCGTATCGTGACGGGCGAATATCGAAAGAGCGGGCCATCTCCACGATGACCTGGCGGGCCATGGCGAAGGTCATGCGGGCCTGCAGGGGCTTCATCTCCTCGCACGCCGACCAGGATCAGGGCGCAACTGTCCATGACGGCGGTGATGGCGGCGAGCCAGGACTGGTTGTCGTGCTGCGACCGGTAATAGACCAGCATCGGGTAGGACAGATGGCTTTCCAATAGTTCCGATCCCCAGATTTCCCATTCGCGCAAGAGGTCGTCCAGCTTGTCCAGACCGCTGGCCTCGGCGTGGCGGCTGAGCATGGTGGTGGCGGTGGGCGGGGAGCCGGCGCGGGCGTCGAGCTGGATGACATGCGCCTCCCGCCGGGAGAACAGTTGGTAGAGCACGGGCAGGTAGCCGATGACGACGGCGATGAAGCCGATGCCGAAGCCGGCTTCGATCACCGACACGGCGCGGGCGGCGGCGGTGTGGGGGACGATGTCGCCGTAGCCCAGGGTGAAGAAGGTGACGCCGCTCAGGTAGAGCTGCTCGGTCAGGGGGGATTGCGCCGGTCCCTGCAGCGCCCATTCGAGCAGGCCGAAGCCGGCGATGAGGCCGGTGGCCCAGAGGACGAACAGCACCACCATGGACAATGCGCCGAACGCGCTGAGAAAACGCTCCCGCCGGGCGCCGGTTTTCAGGCGGGCCATGGCGCACCAGGCGGTCCAGGCGGCGGAGAAGTAGAAGCGGGTCAGGCGCAGGCGGCGGTGGACGCGGCGGGGGAGCAGCATCACCTCGAACGCGTCCTGTAAGATGAATGCCAGCAGCGTGGCGGCCAGGATGATGGCGATCCAGGCGGTCATGAAAAGTCGTGTTCCTTTCGGCGGCTTGTGGATTGCCGGGCGCCTTGGGGGAACGGTTGAATTCGTTTCGGGTTGCTGTGTTCAGGGTCCGGATGGGGGAAAAGCGGGATGCGCGGCGCGTTGATCGCTCTTGCGCTATACGCTGGTTGCATGGTTGCATTGCGCTGAGCACGGAATTGGAGCGCGATTGGCCTACGCCCTGCAGCAGCTTATCAACGGCGTCACGCTTGGCATGATCTACGGCCTGATCGCGGTTGGGTATACGATGGTTTACGGGATCATCGGCATGATCAATTTCGCCCACGGCGATATTTTCATGGTGGGGTCGTTCCTGTCACTGATTGCTCTGCTGGGGCTGGCGGCCCTGGGCATCACGTCGGTGCCGCTGGCGCTGGCGCTGACGCTGCTGTTCGCCGCCGGGATTGCCGCGCTGTATGGCTGGACGGTGGAGCGGGTGGCGTATCGGCCGCTGCGCGGGTCGTTTCGGCTGGCTCCATTAATCAGTGCGATCGGGATGTCGATCACGCTGCAGAACTTCGTGCAGGTCAGCCAGGGTGCGCGGGTCAAGCCGATGGATGCGGTGCTTCCGGGCGGGATTCAGTTGATGGACCGGGGCGGGTTCGCGGTGCAGCTTTCGTGGATGCAGATCGCGATTGTGGTGATCACCGTCACCATCCTTGGGATTTTCACCTGGCTGGTGACGAAGACGCCGCTTGGGCGGACGATGCGGGCGTGCGAGCAGGACCTGAAGATGGCCAGCCTGCTGGGGATCGATACTGACCGGACGATCAGCCTTACGTTCGTTATTGGCGCGGCGCTGGCGGCGGTCGCGGGGTTCATGTTCCTGCTGTACTACGGGGTCATTGATTTCTATATCGGCTTCATCGCCGGCATCAAGGCGTTCACCGCGGCGGTGCTGGGCGGCATCGGCAGTTTGCCGGGCGCGGTGCTGGGCGGATTGCTGATCGGGCTGATCGAGGTGTTCTGGTCGGCTTACTTCAGTGTCGAGTATAAGGACGTGGCGGCGTTCTCGATCCTGATCGTGGCGTTGATCTTCCTGCCCACCGGCATCCTGGGGCGGGCGGAGGTCGAAAAGGTATGAGCCACGCGGCCGGGGGTGTGGTGGGCTGGCGGCGATGATGGGTTTGCGCGACGCTTTTCTGTCCGCTGTGGTTGCGCTGGGGTTGTTTGGCCCGCTTGTCGGGTTGGTTACCACCAGCGGCGAACATGGGCTGTCGCTGCGGGCTAGGCCGGTTGCGACGGCGGTTGTTGTGGGGCTGGTGTTCCTGGGGCGGCTGGCGATCCTGTCATGGCGGGGGCGGACGCGGGCGGAGGCCACTCAGGCGAACCGGGCGTTTGCCGAACGGATTACCCGTGCCGGCAAGTATATCACGCCGGTGCTACTGCTCGCGGCCTTGGCGCTGCCGTTTACCGGGTCGCGGTATTATGTCGATCTTGGGACGCTGGTGCTGACCTACATCATGCTGGGCTGGGGCCTGAATATCGTGGTCGGGCTGGCGGGTTTACTCGATCTTGGGTATGTCGCGTTTTATGCCGTGGGCGCCTATTCCTATGCGTTGCTGGCGACAAGCTTCGATCTTGGGTTCTGGGTTTGCCTGCCGCTGGCCGGGCTGTTTGCGGCCTTCGCGGGGCTGATGCTGGGTTTCCCGGTGCTGCGGCTGCGGGGGGATTACCTGGCGATCGTGACGCTGGCGTTTGGCGAGATCATCCGCATTGTCCTGATCAACTGGGTGTCGCTGACCAACGGGCCGAATGGGATCACCGGGATTCCCCGGCCGACGCTGTTCGGGTTGCGGTTCAGCATGGACGGCGGCGACGGCACGTTTGCCGGGTTCTTCAACATCGAGCCAGAAACAATCCAGCGGATCATCTTTCTATACTATGTCATTCTGGGCCTTGCGTTGCTGACCAACTGGGTGTCGCTGCGGCTGCGGCGGATGCCGCTGGGCCGAGCATGGGAGGCGCTGCGGGAAGATGAGGTTGCCTGCCGGTCGCTGGGCATCAATGTGCGCAACACCAAGTTGACGGCGTTCGCGATTGGCGCGGGGTTTGGCGGATTGGCGGGGGCGTTCTTCGCGACCCGGCAGGCGTTTATCAGTCCGGAGAGTTTCACGTTTATCGAGTCCGCCACAGTGCTGGCAATTGTTGTGCTGGGCGGGCTTGGCAGTCAGCTTGGGGTTGCCCTGGCGGCGATCGTCATGGTGGGAGGACTGGAAGCGCTGCGCGATTTTCTGAGTTTCCTGGGCGACCAGATGAGCAGTGATTTCTTTTCCGGCATCGCCAGCGAGTTGCCGCTTTATCGGATGCTGATCTTTGGGTTGGCGCTGGTAGTGATGATGGTGTTGCGGCCAAGGGGGCTGGTGTCGGGGCGGACGCCGAGCGTGGCGCTGACGGCGCCGAAGGAGATCTCGGCGGAGCTGGTTGCGCAGGGGCGCGGCTAGTGTCCGGTCGCGGGGCAGCGCGTGGCGCGGTTCAGCTGGTTTCCATCTATTGCGGCATGTCGTCGTGCCGTGAGGGGCGGTCCTAGTGCTGTCGGTTGCCAACCTGACGATGCGTTTTGGCGGGCTTCGAGCGGTCGACGATCTGTCGTTCGAGGCCAGGGTCGGGGACATCACCGCGGTGATCGGGCCGAACGGGGCCGGCAAGACGACGGTGTTCAACTGCATAACCGGGTTTTACCGGCCGACCGGGGGGTCGATCATCCTGACCCATCCGGACGGTGCGGCTTTTCCGTTGCAGAGCATGCCCGGGCATCGGATCGCGGCGGCGGCGAAGGTGGCGCGCACGTTTCAGAATATTCGTTTGTTCGCCGGGATGACAGTGCTGGAGAACCTGTTGGTGGCGCAGCACAATACGCTGATGGCAGCGACCGGGTTCGGGGTGCTGGCGGTGCTTGGGCTTGGGCGGTACCGGACGGCCGAGGCGGCGGGCATGGAGAAGGCTCGGTACTGGCTGGATGCGATCGGGTTGACGGTGCGGGCGGATGATCCGGCCGGGGCGTTGCCTTATGGGGCGCAACGGCGGCTGGAAATCGCCCGGGCGATGTGCATCGACCCTGTGCTGCTTTGCCTGGATGAGCCGGCAGCGGGACTTAACCCTCGGGAGTCCGAGGAGCTGAACCAGTTGCTGTTGCGGATCCGCGACGGGGGCTGCTCGCTGCTGCTGATCGAGCACGATATGGGCGTGGTGATGCGGATTTCAGACCATATCGTGGTGCTGGATCATGGCAAGAAGATCAGCGACGGGACTCCGGCAGAGGTGCGGGCTGATCCGGCGGTGATAGCGGCGTATCTGGGTGAGGGCGAGGAAGACGAGGTGCCGGCATGACGGCGCTGTTGTCGCTATCCGGGGTGACGGCGTTCTATGGCGCGATCCAGGCGCTGCGCGGCATCGACCTGACGGTGGAGCAGGGCGAGATCGTTACTCTGATCGGTGCCAACGGGGCGGGCAAATCCACGCTGATGATGACGATCTGCGGCAGCCCGCGCGCCCGGTCGGGGCGGATCGTGCACGACGGTGTCGATATCGCGCAGTGGCCGACGCACGAGATCATGCGGCGGGGGATCGCTCAGGCGCCGGAGGGACGGCGGATCTTCGGGCGGATGACGGTGCACGAGAATCTGCTGATGGGGGCCGAGGTTGCCGGGCGGACGGCCGATATCGGGGCGTTGCTGGAGCAGGTGTTCACACTGTTTCCGCGGCTGAAGGAGCGGATCGGGCAACGCGGCGGCACGCTGTCGGGGGGCGAGCAGCAGATGCTGGCGATCGGGCGGGCGCTGATGTCGCGGCCGACGTTGTTGTTGCTGGACGAGCCTTCGCTGGGGCTGGCGCCGCTGGTGGTGCGGCAGATCTTTGGGGCGATACGGGAGCTGAACCGGTCCACCGGGCTGACGGTGCTGCTGGTGGAGCAGAACGCGTTCCAGGCGCTGCGGCTGGCGCACCGGGGTTATGTGCTGGTGAACGGGTCGATCACCATGGCGGGCACCGGGACGGAGCTTCTGGCTCGGCCGGAAATAAGGGCGGCGTACCTGGAGGGCGGGCATGCCTGACGGCGCCCTGGGTCAGACCAGGATGCCTTGGCCCTGGATAGCCAGGGAGGTGAGGTCGGGCGTGGATGAGGACGACGAGGCGGCGTTGGCGCTGTTGTTGATCAGGTAGCGCTGGATGAAGGTTTCGACGAATTTCGGGTCCTGGAACTGTTTGATGTCGACCCTGGTGCTGATTGCGTCTTCCTGGGCGTTGAGTGACTGAAACGCGATTTCCTGCGGGATGCCGAGCGCGGTGGTGACGACGGCGCGCATCGTGGGATCGCCGAGGATCTGATCGACCGTGGTGATGGTCGAGGCGCTGGTCTTGAAGGACAGGGCCTTGGTCAAGCCGGGTGTGACGGAGTCCTGGGTCGTCTGCCAAGTGGCCAGGGCGTAGGCGTTGGCGATGCTGGCGATGGCTGCGGGGGTCTGGATCGATTTCAGGCCGTTGGTGGCGAAGTTGTATGTTGTCGCCACTGTCTTCCAGCGTGTGTCGGTCAGGGTGTTGGCCAGCGAGTTCGTGTCGCTCAGGTTCGAGGTCAGGGCCTTGGTCGCGAGCGCGGTATAGCCGATCTGGTCGCTCATGCCGTTCGCGGTCAGCAGGACATTCATGACGGCGGGATTGGCGAGCATCTGGGCGACGCTGGTGGCGCTTTTGACCGCCTGGGTGAAGGCGGTTATCGCCTGGCTGACGGTCGGTTGCGCGGCGGTGGCCTTGACGTCCTGGGTCTGGTTCTGTTCGGCCGATGTCAGCGCGGTTACCGGATTTTGCGCCGGAGAACTGCTGCCTATTCCGTAGATTGCGTCGAGCAGCGGGTCGTCGGCGCCGGATGAGGCGCTGAACAGTGAACTCAGGTAGTTGAAAGAGCCGCTCATTGCGGTTGACCCATCGCGTTGCGGTGACGTGTCGATGGCCGGGTAGGTGACCGGAGCGTTGCCGATGGTGGGATGTAGGTTGCGGTCGGCATGGCTTGGTTGTCCGATCTTCAGGAGATTGTGGCTGGTCAGGCGGCGTTCGATGGCGCCAGACTGATCATCGTGATGTGGCGGCTGTTTGCACTGGCTGTAGTGGCTGGCTTGCCGGTGGCGGTGGATCGGCTGCAGCGGGCAAAGCCGCTCTCCTTGCTTGTGTTCGGTCAAGCTGGCGGACCGGCGTAAACAAAGTCCTAATGAGACGTAACGAATGGTAACTGAACGGTGACGAAGATGTCGTATGTCTTCGCTCCCAATCCAGGGTGTAAAGAGAGACTCTCTTTATTCGGATGATGTTGGCTCTACATTGGTTCGATTTGCGGGTCCACGCCGCCTGAGGGCACCCTGCCGCACAGGATGCCCTACGTGGGCGTTCAGGCGTTGCCATCCGGGAAAGACCCGCCCATCACACCAACCAGACGGGCGGGTCGGACGATCAGGGATTGCAGGCGAATTTCGTTGGATCGTTGGGGTCGACGCCGCTGTCCTCGGCGGATGTGTCCCCGGTCGGACTGGTGCAGAGTGGCCCCAGGTTGGCCGGTTCGACTGGCAGCGAGATCATCGCCAGCGGGCCGGCTTTGTGCTCGCCGTTGAAGGGGGTCGGCTTGGTGACGTCAAACCCGCAAGGGGCTGCGTCTTGTGGATTGTTGAACCAAAAGCCCATGTGGAACGTGTTGGTCGGCTTCAAGACAGTGCCGCCGCTGGATACCGCATCCGCATCGAAGCCAAAAATCTGATCGAGCAGGATCGTCTTGATCACGACCTTGGCATTGCCGTCGCTGTCCGAGTGCAGGTCCGACTGGTACCAGGCAAGACCAAAGCCCTTGAAGCCACTGACTGGTTTGCCGCTGCTGTCGAGATTGCTCCGCTGGACAGTGAAGAGGTCGAAGTCGAGGTCCGGCTTTAGGCCCCTGACCACGATAAGCGCGGTATCGTTGAGGTCACCGCGCTTGACCACCACTTTCGCGACTGGCGCTGTGCCGCCGCCACTGAGGCAGGTCAAAAACGCCGGATTCGGAACGAGTTTGAATATGGCCTCGTCTGGTTTATCCCAAGCCATGGCCAAAGTCGAAGCCAGACAGAACGCTGTGGTTGTCGCGAGAAGTCGGTACATGTTGTTTCCCCTCACTTATATAAGCCAGGAGAGCTTGATGCATACTTATACATGCGTCAACAATTTATTGATAACTGTCAAATTGTAGTTTGACTACATTGCAAGGTGGCTTCTCCCGTTTTGGCGCATCCCCGATGGGTCCGACAAACCGTTGGTGAAGGATGCGAGGGAGCGTGACAGGGCGATAGTTCCTGGGACTTCGGATAGACAAAGGAAGATTTGGTGAAGCATCGGCGCGGAAATGCCCGGCTGATGGATCTGGTGCATGCCTGGGCTTCGACTGGGATCAGCGGCGCGGGGGAAAGGTTTTGTTAACCTCTGGCGTGCATACATGGCTCATGCGCTGTTTTATCGGGTTTTTTGGCCTCACTCGGTCGCTGCCTCATACGGCTGGCGCGATCCATACGGGGTTTTATGAGCCGCTCCGGCAGGCGGGTGTGACGATGCTGCGTGGCGGCCACTTCAACTTGCCGGAGATGATTACCAATCCCCGTTCGGGCGAGTTTGGAGTGTTGCCGAACCGCGCGGAGAGCGCGCTGCTGGAGCTGGATTTGTGCTGGGTTGAACCGCAGGCCGATGCGGCGATCGCTGCGGAATTCGAGATTGCTCGTGGGTTTCCCGATGCGTTCGGTGATCAGTATCGCAGTCTGGCGAATCTCTGCCACCAGTTGCGGAGCCTGGCCCGGCTGTGGTCGGTGCTCGAACTGCTTGGGGCCGGCGATGATGATCTTGTGCTGCTGTTGCGGCCGGATCTGCTTTATCTCGATGTGCTCGATCCTGTCAGGCACCTCGCGCCGCTGCTGGACGGGCGTGCGGACCTGATCGTGCCGGGCTGGCAGAATTGGGGCGGGCTGAATGACCGGTTCGCGTTCTGCAACGGACGGGCGGCAAAGCTTTACGCCACGCGCATGCGGCTGTTTGGGGAAGCCTGTCTGGCGATGCGCGGCATGCACGCCGAGAGCTTCTTGCGTTTCCTCGTGCAGCGTTGCGGACTGCGGGTGGCGTTGACGGACCTGCGTGCGGTGCGGGTTCGCGCCAATGGGCAAATCGCCGGGAACGACATGTCGATGATCAACCGCGGTTCGGCCGGGCCGATCGAGGCGTCCGTTCCAGCGGATAATCTGGTCAACGCGGAATGACGACGAACGGTGCCGAGCCCGAGGACGACGCCCTGTCGGGACCATTATCGGTGGCCGGTTTTGGTCGGCACCTTGGCGGCTGAGTGGCATGTCTGACGGTCCGATCTGTGTCGATATCGTCCATTCCGAGGGCAAGATCGGCGACACGCTGTGCGTGGTCCCGCTGATCCTGCAACTGGCCGAGCTTGCTGGCACCGAGGTGCATGTGATTGGGGCGTTTGCGGAGCCGGTGAAGGCGCTGACACAGCGCTTGCCGATCCGGTTTGGCGTGCCGGACGGGGAGGATGCCATCAACATCCGCCTTGACGTCTCGAGGGCGTATGCGCAGGGGCGGTTGCTGAACCTGCATATGGTCGCTTCGCTGTGCCGGATTGCCAGTGTGCCGGTGCCTCGGCTGCCGGTGGCGCTGGATTTGGTTACGGTATCAGTGGTGTTGCCGCCGGGCATTGTCCTGAGCCCGTTCAGTGGATCGCCCGACCCTTGGTACAAGATCTGGCCGCTGTCGCACTGGCTGGGGCTGACGCGACATCTTGCGGCAAGTCAGGATCTGCCGGTTTACGTGATGGGTGCCGGCGGTGAAGCTGCCGACCGGTTTGCCGACGCCGGGGCAATTCCGCTGATGGGTCTGCCATTGCCGGCTGTGCTGCAAGTGATGCGGGACGCGGCGATGTTCGTTTCAATCGACAATGGTCTGTCGCATCTGGCGCATTTCGGGACGGTCAAGCAGCATCTGCTGATCTACCCGGAGATGCTGCCGCCGCGCCTGGTGGTCAATCCGTGGGCGCGGGTGTTGCGCGAGCGGGCCAAGAACATCAGCGTGGAAAGGGTTATCGGGCACGTTGAAGAGATGATGCGCGAGCGTGTCGGCGACAGGGTTATGGAGGGTTTTCAGCATAGGGCGTGACGGGCGGCGTGTTTGTTACAGCTTCTGGCCCAGGAAGTGTGAGACGTGCCAGGTGAACTGATCGGGGTCCTGAAGAAACGAGAAGTGGCTGGTGTCGGGCAAAATGAGCAGGTCGGCGTTCGGGATGGTTGCCGCGATCTGTTCGGTGTGCGGCCGCTTGATAGCCTCGTCGTGGTCGCCATCGACGATCAGCGTCGGCGTCTTGATCGCCTTTAGCTGATCGGCCGACCAGTTCGGCTGGGTTTCCCACATTTTGCTGATGGCTTCGACAAATCCCTTGTACTGGGCCGGGGTGGCGGACAGCTTTTCATATTCGTGGCCGGCGCGCTCTATATAGGCGGCGAAGGTGGGGTTTTTCTCGACGCCATCGATGACGCCCGACGGGTCGGTGTTGGCGGCGAAGGCGAAGACTTTCGAGACCCGGCTGGGATAGCGGATGGCAAGATCAAGTCCGAGGATGCCGCCGTCGCTCCAGCCGACCACGGCGGTTTGCGGGATTTTCAGATAGTCCAGGAGCCCGACGACATCGTCGGCCATCAGGTCGTAGCCGTAGGGGCGGCCGTCGCGGGTGCTGCGGCCGTGGCCCCGGCTGTCCATCACGATGACCTGGTGGTGTTGGGCAATGGAGGGCACTTGCAGGCCCCAGTAATCCGCGTTGGCGAGGCCGCCATGGAGAAAGATCACCGGGTCGCCATGGCCGAAGACGGCATACCACAGCTTGATACCGTTCACCGGCGCGTAGCCGCTGCGCTCCGCCTTTGGCAGTTTTGGCGTGGGGGGTAGGTTCAGCCAGAGTGGCGACCGGGCCCAGGCCGCGGGCGTCAGCGCGAGGGTCATCCCGGACAGGGCGAAACGACGAGAGATCATCGGCAAGTTCGTTTCTTGTGCGTGGGCCTTGCGGGCGGGTGTTGCTTGGGAGCTGGACCCTATCGGGGGCTGTCTGGGTGTGCAAGTGGCGGTCGTCCCGCGGCGGGTTGTCACGCCGCTTGCGGCAGCGGCTGAGTTTCCGGCGGTGGTTTGGCCTCGGGTACTGGACTGGGTTGGGGCAGGCCGGCTGCCTGGGCGGTTGCTTTGGATTCGGCGCGAACGCAGCGTTGGATCACCAGGACACCGAGCGCTGAAGGCAGGATGGCCAGGGTTGCAGGCACGCCGCTCCAGGCGACGGCGGCGGTGGCGAGGCATCCAAGGATGGCTCCGCCATCCCAGCCGGCCTCGGTCGACAGATGGAACTGGTAGGCGGATCCGGAGCGCTTGGCGCGGTCGTATACGACGCTCATGAGCACAGGATAGTAGACGCCCCCGACGGCGGCGCCGACGGCATTGGCGGCGAAGGCGGCCGAGGGCGCCCAGCCGGATGCGACCCGTAGCGCGACGCTGACCATCAGGCCGGCGGTGACGGCTCGTGACAGGCGGGAACGGTGGCCTCGGTCGATCGCGGCGCCGCAGGCGAGGCCGGCCAGGGCTCCGGCTACTCCGGCGGCACTGCTGGCCCACCCGAGCGCGCCGTAGGATGACCCAAGGCTGGAGAACAGGATCATGGGCCAGGCGAAACCGAGGCCGGCGCACATCCAGCCGTCCGCGGCGAAGGCGCAAAGTCCGACGGGGTCGGCGATCTTCCAGGACTGGCGGATGGTTGGGACGGTGCCGAGGTCGATGTCACCCATCCACAGTAAGGGCGCTGTTGACAACAGGCAGAATACGGTGGCCATGCCGAATTCAGCGGCGGGCCCGGCGTTGGTCAGGACCATTCCGCCGACGACCGGCCCGACCACCGAGATGGCGGTGCCGGCCATCTGCCTGATGGCGATTTGCCGGCCGCGGCGGCCGCCGCCACCGGCGATGGCATTGGCGGCGTGCCAGATTGGCCAGTAGAGGCATTCCCCTACGGAAACGATCAGCACCCAGACGCACAGCCAAAGCGGTTGGTCTGCCCGGATCAGCGGCAGGAACTGGAATGCGGCGATCGAGGCGCCGAGGAGCATTGCCTTGCGCATGCCGAGGCGGCGGATGATCGGCAGCAGCACACCGCGGATTGAGAAGCGGCCGGTGAGGAGAAGTCCATACAGAGCAAGCGTCGCCGCGAGGCCGAAGCCTTGACGCATCAGGTAGGCACCGACAAAGCCGCTGGCCAGGGACATGGCGAGCGACCAAAGGACGTAGTGGACTGTGAGCAGGCGAAATCGTCGCCCCTCGCGGTCGAAGGTCATCGGGTCATCCTTAGGTAGAGGGGATCGCTGGTCTGTTGTTATTTATATGCAACCAGTCGGATGGCGGCCGACGGCTGGGTTCCGGCGATGACTCGGTTCCGGGGGCGGTCGTTTCTAGCGGATAAGATTTACTGACGGTACCGTAATGCTTATCTACCAGCCGTTGATCGGGGGCTGGCCGACGACGGTCCATCAGTCCGTTGCACCATCGGGTGGCGACGGAATTTGTGTCGGACACCGATTGTTTTGGGATGGATGTGGCCTGCGGCATCGGACCTCCGGGAAGAGCGCTACAGCGGGGTCCGGATAAAGCGATTGTGATCAACAGGTCAAGAAGTTCCTGCTGGTCTCGTCTAATTGATTTTTATGTCGCGTGTTTGACAACGAACTAGGCACTCGTTTGACCGGCTATGCAATGATATTATGTTATTGTGTCGGCATCTGTTCGGTTTGTACCCGCCGACCCGGCTGGCCAATCGGGACACGGTCGGTCGGTCGGAGTGCGTGGCAGCGCGGTTGTCGAGCGTTGTCGCACAATAACGGACTGAGGTCCGACTGGTGGCCATAGCCGGCTTTCGCTGCTCCGCCGGTCCCGTTGGCGCTGACGCATCCGCGGAGCGGCGGGGGTCGGACCAGGTGGCGTGATAGACCCCGTGTTATCGCATGGTCAGACTGATTCGATGCCCGAGCGGTGGGCTCGGGCCTCTGGTGGATGAGATTGGACGAATGGGACCGCAGAATATTGATTTGGTGGGCCGCTTCACCCACCGCCTGGGAAACAGGCGGTGAGATCGGACCGCTAGTTCCCGGTCGCCGCGCCCATCTTTTCGGCGAGCCGGGGCAGTGCCGAGCGGCGGGCTGGCACGAGCCAGTGTTGCAGTTGATCGAGATACAGGTAGATGACCGGCGTCGTGTACAGCGTCAGTATCTGGCTCAGCAGCAGGCCACCGACCATGGCGAAGCCCAATGGCTTGCGGAGTTCGGATCCGGCGCCGTTCTCCAGCATCAGCGGCAATCCGCTCAGCAGCGCCGCCATGGTGGTCATCAGGATAGGGCGGAAGCGCAACAAACACGCCTGGCGGATCGCCTGTTGCGGGGTCATTCCGCCGCGGCGTTCAGCGCCAATGGCGAAGTCCACCATCATGATGCCGTTCTTCTTGACGATGCCGATCAGCAGAATGATGCCGATCAATGCGATCACCGTCAGTTGGTAGTGGAACAGCAACAACATCAGCAGCGCGCCGACGCCCGCTGACGGCAGGGTCGACAGGATTGTCAGCGGCAGCACGTAGCTTTCGTAGAGCACGCCCAGGATGATGTAGACGGCGACCAGTGCCGCGGCAACCAGATAAGGCTCGGTGCTGAGCGACGCCTGGAAAGCCTGAGCGGTGCCCTGGAAGTTGCCTTGCACAGTCAGCGGCACGCCCATCGAGGCCTGCATTTTCCCAACCTGGGTGACCGCATCGCCAAGCGAGGCGTTGCCTTTCAAGTTGAAGGAGATCGTAACGGCTGGGAACTGGCTTTGATGGTTGACGGCCAGCGGCTGCACCGGAACGGTTGTTTCGTGCACCAGGGTCGACAGCGGCACGGTCGCGCCGGTGGACGAATGCACATACAGCTTCTGCAACGTCGAGAGCTTGCCGAATTCGTCGGGCATTGCCTCCAGGATCACGTAGTAGGCTTTGTTGCCGGTGAAGTACTGGGCGACCTCGCGTTGCCCGAACGCATCATAGAGGATGTCGTCGATCGCGGCGGGCTGGATGCCGAAGCGGGACGCCTGGTCGCGGTCATAGGTCAGGGTTTCGGTGGTGCCTGCGTTTTCCTGATCCGACGTGACGTCCGTTATCAGGGGAATCTGTTGCATTTTCGCGAGGATCTTCGGCGCCCAACTGTTGAGCTCGGTTGGGTTCGAATCCTGCAATGTGTACTGATATAGAGTGCGTCCCAGGCGGGCGCCGACTCTGACGTCCTGGGCGGGCTGCAGGAACAGACGGATGCCGCTGACGGCTTTCATTTTCTCGTCCAGCCGAGCGATAACCTGGGTGACGGTGTCGGCGCGCTGGCTCCAGGGTTTCAGGGTGATGTAGATACGCCCGTTGTTGGCGGTCTGGCCGCCAGCGCCGGCGCCGACGGACGAGACGATCGCGCCGACCGCTGGGTCGTGCAGCACAAGCTGATCGACCTTGGCCTGCATCGCCGCCATCTGGGTGTAGGAGGCGTCCTGAGCGGCGTCGGTGATGCCGATGATGATGCCGGTGTCCTGGGTCGGGAAGAAGCCCTTCGGAATGATGGCGTAGAGCACGCCGGTTAGCGCCACGGTCGCAACGAACACCATCAGGGTGATGAAGCGGAAACGCAACGCGACATCGAGCGTGCGTTCATAGAAGCGGAGCATGCCGTCGAACATCGCCTCCACCATTTTGTAGATACGGCCGTGTTCGCGTGTTTCCGGGGCCAGGAAGCGTGAGCACATCATGGGCGTCAGGGTCAGCGACACCAGCGCCGAAATCACGATGGTGATGGAGACGCAGATGGCGAATTCACGGAACAGGCGCCCGACGATGCCGCCCATGAGCAGCAGGGGGATGAATACGGCGATCAGGGAGAAGCTGATGGAAACGATGGTGAAGCCGATTTCGCCGGCGCCTTGGACGGCGGCCTCGACCGGGCCCATGCCTTCTTCCATGTGGCGGAAGATGTTTTCCAGCATGACGATGGCATCGTCGACGACGAAGCCCACCGCGATGGTGAGGCCCATCAGCGACAGGTTGTCCAGGCTGAAGCCGCAGATGTACATGGCGCCGAGGGTGCCCACGAGCGCCACTGGTATCGTTACGCTGGGAATGATCGTGGCCCAGATGTTGCGCAGGAACAGGAAGATCACCATCACGACCAGCCCGACGGAGAGCAGGAGGGTGAATTCCACGTCGCTCACGGATGCGCGGATGGTGAGGGTGCGGTCGGATACGACGTTCAACTGGATGTTCTGGGGGATGTCGTTACGAAGTTGCGGCAGCTTGGCTTTTACCCCGTCGGCGGTGGCGATGACGTTGGCGTTGGGCTGCTTGAACACCAGCAGCAGAACCGAATGCTTGCCGTTGGTCCAGGCGCCCAACTCACGATTTTGCGGGCCGGCGACGGCGCGGCCGATGTCGCGGATGCGGATCGGGCCACCATTACGGTAGCCGATGATGGCGTCGTTGTATGGCGCGGCCTGGGTCAACTGGTCGTTGGCGTAGATGGTATAGGATTGGGTTGGTCCGTCGACGCTGCCTTTGGGATTGTCGACGGTGGTGTTGGTCAGGACGGTGCGCACGTCTTCCATCGTCATTCCCATCGAGGCCAGCTTTGCCGGATCGACCTGGACGCGGATCGCCGGGGTCTGCTGACCGGCAACCAGAACCTGCCCGACGCCTGGGAGCTGGGAGAGTTGTTGCTCGACCAGATTTTCGGCGTAGCTGTCGACTTCGGTGATGGGCGCCTGATCGGATTGCATCGCCAGGATCAGGATCGGGCTGTCGGCGGGGTTGATGGCGCGGAATGTCGGCGGGTTCGGCATTGCTTTCGGCAATGAGCCCTGGGCGGCGTTCATCGCCTCCAGCACCAGGGTCTCGGCGTTCCCGAGGTCGGTGCCGAGGCCGAACTGGAGGGTGATCTGGGTGGTGCCGAGGACACTCGCCGAGGTCATCTGGGACAGGCCCGGCAGCATCTGGCCGAAATAGGTTTCGAGCGGGGTGGCGACGGTGGAGGCCATGGTTTCCGGACTGGCGCCGGGGTACTGCGCGGTGACCGTCAGGGTGGGGAACTGGACATTGGGCAGGGGCGCGACCGGGAGCAGCGGGTAGGCGACCAGTCCGGCGAGAAAGATCGCTGCTGTCAGCAGGGACGTGGCGATTGGCCGCCGGATAAATGGCGTAGAAATACTCATCGAGAATGGCGTCCTGATGAAGGTCGGGCCGAGCTTATTTGGACCTGGCTGATTCGGGCCGGGCTAATTCGTTCCGCTGGCGGTCTGGGTGGGCGGGGGCGCATTGGTTGCCTTCACCTTCACGCCGGGCGCCAGCCGGGACTGGCCGGAGGTGACAACCGTCTGGTTCGCGGTAAGACCCTGGATGACCACCGCCTGGTTGTCGTCCTGGTAGCCGACCTGGATATTAGCCTGGGCGACGGTCTGATCCGGCTTGACGACATAGACGAACAGGCCGTCCGGCCCATGCTGCACCGCCGGCACCGGCAGGACGACGGCATTGTGCAGGATGTCGACCTGCACGCGGGTATTGACGAACTGACCCGGCCAGAGCCGGTCGTCCGTGTTGTCGAAATTGGCCTTCAACGAGATGGTGCCCGTTGTCGTGTCGATCGTGTTGTTGGGGGTCAGCAATGTCCCGCGTGCCGGATGGTCCGGGTCCTGGGTATTGAGGGCCTGGACTGGAACCGGCCCCTTTGCCTGGGCGTCCTGGACTTTGGCGAGGTCGCTTTCCGGCAAGGTGAACACCACCGATATCGGCTTGTCCTGGGTGAGCGAGATGATGCCGGTCTGGCTGGCGACCTCCACGAGGTTGCCGACGTCGAGTTGATGCAGGCCGACGCGGCCGTCAAACGGCGCGCGGATCACGCAGTATCCCAGATTGATCTGCGCGGTTTCGACCATGGCATTGTCGACGGCGATCGCCGCGATCTGCTTGTCCACCGTCGCCTGCTGGTCGTCCACTTGCTGGACCGGCGCGAACTGGGATTTGGCGAGGTTCTTGTAGCGGGTCAGGTCGAGCTGGGCGCTGCGCAAGGTTGCCACGTCTTCGTTTCGCTGCGCCATCGCCTGGTCCAGCGCGGCTTGGTAGGGCCGTGGGTCGATCTCGGCGATGATGTCGCCCTTATGGACTTCCTGGCCCTCTTTCGGCGGTATCGCGATCAGCGTGCCGTTGACCTGGGCCTTGATCTCGACCGTGTTCAGGGCCTGGACGGTGCCGAGGCCATTGAGGAAAACCGGCATGTCCCGGGTCTGAACAGTCGCCGTCGTGACGGGAACCTCGGGCAGCGGTGGCGGATCGGTTGCCGCTGCTGCCTGGCTTGCGGTGAGACGCCAGGTGATCAAAAGGCATGCGACCGTGGCCAGGGCGATCAGCCCGAAGATACGCTTTTCCATCCCACGCTTGATGGTCATCATCTCTCCGCCTTGAAATCGGCCGTGTTGGTGGACACCGCGGCCGCGGTCGTTGCCGACGAAACTGTCGTGGTGTCGTGCAACGCCTTGTCTGTTTGCGCCGCGCCTAAGCCGATGCGGCGTGCTGGGTGTCGATATAGATGGCAACCCGGCCGTTCGGAGGGACCGTTCCACCTGCTACTGCGAACGTGAGGTAAGTAACGAACCGTAATTACTTGCCGCAGCGCAACATGACGTTGGCGGACCGGTATATCAGGCCCTGGGGCGCGGGCCGGTTGCGTTTCTGGCGCGTCACGGCAGACTGTTGCGGAGCATCCGTCAGTCGGGGGAGAGAAACATGGGCTACAAGATCGCGATCATGGGCACCGGTGCTGTTGGCGCGTATGCGGGGGCTCACATGGCTCGGGCCGGCGAGGACGTCACTTTCATCGATCCCTGGCCGGCGAATGTGGAGACGATGAAGGCTCATGGCTTGAAGGTTTCGCACATTCGCGACGTGCCGGAATGGTCGACGCCGGTTCGTGCGCTGCACCTGACCGAGCTGCAGCAGGCGGCTAAGGAGAAGCCGTTCGATATCGCGTTCGTGTGCATGAAGTCGTACGACACCGAATGGGCGACGGTGATGATTGCCCAGTATCTGGCACCGGCCGGGTTCGTGGTTTCATTACAAAACTGTATGAATGAGGAAACCATTGCCGGGGTTGTCGGCTGGGGCAAGGTTGTCGGCTGTATTGCGAGTTCCATTACCGTGGATCTGTGTGAGCCCGGGCATGTGCGCCGGGCGGCGGGCAAGAGCGGGGACAAGCATACGGTGTTCAGGACGGGGGAGGTGCATGGCCGCATCACTGAGCGGGTAGAGGAGATCAAGCGGCTGGTGGCGCTGACCGATTTCGGCGTTGGTGACGTCGAATTTGTGGGGGGAGCGCTGGTCGAAGCTGGTGACCAATGCGATGGCGAATGGCATGTCGGCCAGCACCGGGCTGATCAGCAAGGACATCCTTCGCAACGATACGCTGCGGCGGTTTGGCGCGCGGCTGGGCAGCGAGGCCATCCGGGTTGGTCAGGCGCTGGGGTATGAACTGGAAGAAGTCCATCACATCGACCCTGAGGTCATTGCCCGAGCCGGCGAAGGCGACCCGGCGGCGACGCGCGACTATGACGAGCACCGCTTGGCCGAGGTCAACAAGGCCGGCGGCGGGGAGCACCGTCCTTCGATGGGGCAGGATATGGTGAAGGGCCGCCGGACGGAGATCGATTTCCTGAACGGATTTATCGTCCGCAAGGGTGAGGAGATCGGACTTCCGACCCCGGCGAATGCCGCCCTGACGGACATCGTCAAGCGGGTGGAGAAGGGCGAGTTACAGCCTGACCCGAAGCACCTGGTCGACCTGCGGCTGAATTAGGCGCCGCGATCGAGGTATGGTGCGGCGACGGTAGGGCGACCCTGCGCCCGCTGCGCTTCCTTGAGAGGCACATAACCGCAACCGTGGCATAGCGCCGCGTCCCTGATCAGTGCAGGCGGAGGTTTCACCAATAAGGCTGACCGGGTGAAGCTGTGCGGGTCCGGCCTGCGCCGATTATTACGGGCTTGAACGGGCGCGCCGGTCGCTGGCGACGTGGGGGTTCGGACCCCACGTCGACGGGCCGGAACAAGCCGTCATGGTCTGCCGGTATCGACCATGACGGAGGGAAGGCCGGTCGTCAGATCAGGCGGTTAATTTGGCGCCTGGGTGCCGGGCGAGGTTTACGATCCGGAACCTTCGATCACGTCGCCGAACCGCTCCCAGGTCTTGCCGTCCCATTTCTGCAGTTGCATGGCTCGGATCGGATGGAAGTTTGTCGGGCTGGTGTTCACCTTGATCCCCGGCAGGAGCACGGGGTCGGGCGCGTCGTGCAGGTTGGCCGCCTGCTTCATGATGTTGGCGCGGGAGAAGTCGCCGTCACACTGTTTCAGCACCTGCAGCATCACCGTGCTCACCCCGTAGGCGAAGCTGTGGTTCGCGTCGGTGAGGTCGGCACCCG